>NZ_JACVPJ010000010.1 GCF_018881975.1 Polynucleobacter sp. JS-Safj-400b-B2
CAAGCGATGCAGAGTTATTCCAATACTTGTCGCCTCTGGGTTGGGAACATGTCAACTTGACCGGGGATTACGTTTGGCTGGGCGCCAAACTAGGGCCCAATAAATACCGACCTTTACGGCCGCTAGAGAAGTCTTAGCGTACGATTTTTTCCGTTTTCTGTGCCGACCCCAAGGTGAGTCATTTAGAACCAATTCGGGATCTGCTGATTCATTTGTAGCCATGGCCAAGAAGGTTGTTAGGTCCGCAATGGAAACTTCCGCGATGCCGACACCAACTGGTAATTAAAAAATAATATGAAATTACTCTCTAAGTTGATTGTTCTCTTTGGCTTCAATTTATTCATATTTGTTCCGCTCATCGCCCATGCAGATGATGCTTCACGTGATAAAGAGATTGCTGAGCGTTTTGCTAAATGCGACACCAATCATGATGGTAGGTTGACTAAAGAAGATGCCGAGGGATGTATGCCTAGGATTTATGACCACTTTAGTTACATTGACTCTACAAATAAGGGATATGTGACTGTGGCCGAAATTCAGGCTATGGCCAATAGATAGTCTTTTAATTACAAGAGTCTCTTAGGGGGCTCTTCTTTATTGGGTAAATGATGGCTGTTTCTTTTCCTGGCTTTGAATCTAAAAAGTTTTCTACTAGCACGCCAGATGGTTCTATTGAAATCTCCTACCTAATCGGCGGTAGTGGACCTCCATTGTTGCTGCTTCATGGCTTTCCCCAAACTAAGGCAATCTGGAGCCTGGTAGCCCCTGAATTGGCCAAACACTTCACAGTGGTTGCTGCCGACCTAAGGGGTTATGGATCTTCATCTAAGCCCCATGGAGAGGCAGATCACACTACCTACTCAAAACGATCAATGGCAGCAGATCAGCATGCATTGATGGAGAGTTTAGGGTTTGATCAATTCTTCTTACTCGGACACGATAGAGGGGGAAGAGTTTCTCATCGACTGGCAATGGATTTCCCGGAAAGTGTTTTGCGATTAATGGTGTTGGATATTTCTCCTACGTTAAAGATGTATGACAACACCACGATGGAGTTTGCTAAAGGCTATTGGCATTGGTTCTTCTTGATTCAACCAGAGCCAGTCCCTGAAACATTGATTGGAGCCGATCCAGAGTTTTGGCTCAAAAATCATATGGGTCGGCATGCGGGAACGGGCATATTTTCACCAGAGCGATGGGCCGAATACTTAGCTGGAGCCGCCAATTCACAAAGTATGCATGCAATGTGTGAAGACTATCGCGCTGCGGCCACCATTGACCTGATTCATGATCGTGCCGATCGTGCTGCTAATCAGAGGCTGCAAATGCCCTTAAAAGTACTTTGGGGCGAACATGGCTTAGTGAATAAATGCTTTAAGCCAATAGACGACTGGAAGGAAGTCGCCATCGAGGTCTCGGGAAGGGCGGTTCCAAGCGGACATTACATCCCCGAAGAGGTTCCAGAGCTACTGATAGCAGAAGCCAAGGAATTCTTTAGGTAAACCTGCTGGTTTATTGCGGATAAAACAAAAAACCCTAAGTAAATCAATTATTTAGGGTTTTTAAATATCACTCTGGGTGAAAATTATTGCTAGCCATGAAGCTAATGGTGCGCTCAAAGCCTAGGATTCGGATATAACGCCATGCAATATCGCGATATTTGCTATCTAAATAGCCAATAGCTACTTCAGGCGTCCTTTTGGACAAGTCGATCTGTTGAATTGCACGGGCCCAACGTTTGAGTCTTGTTGACATATTTGTCACCTCCATGACCATACAACGCATGAAAATATGGTCGAGATGACATGAATTACAAAATATTTAATAAAAAACTGCTGTTTTCTCTAAATAGAGACAACTTTATGGGGATTAAGTATATTTTGAGGGTCTAAGGCCCTTTTTAGCGTCTTCATGAGGTCATGGGCTACTTCGCCCTTGTGGGCCCTTAGGCCGTCCAATTTAAGCTGCCCAACCCCATGTTCTGCGGATATGGAGCCATTACAACGCTCAACTTGTGCATAGACAAGCTCATGTATTGGCTTTTCGTTGTTTTCATTAAAGATCTTGGCATCGACACCTGGGGGAGGGGCGATGTTGTAGTGGAGGTTGCCATCGCCTAAGTGACCAAAATTAATGATTCTCACGCCCGGGAAGCTGCTTCTCATTAAAGCATCTGTTTCTTTAATAAAGCTATCCAAGGACGATAAGGGAATGGTGATGTCGTGTTTCAGGTTGGCGCCTTCTTCGGCCTGAGCAAGTGTAATGTGTTCACGCATGTGCCAAAAAGCATTTGCCTGACTTAAATTACTGGCAATGACTGCATCGCTAATAAACTGAGACTCGAAAGCTTCTTCCAGGATAGCCTCAAGTAGTTGTCTTACATGGTCCTCGCTTTCGTGATCTGAGAGTTCAATCAGAATCGTAAAAGGCGGCTTTCCCTGTAGAGGGTTTGCCATTTGAGGAAAATGCTTTTCATTTAGCTCCAGAGACTCTTGGGTCATCATTTCAAAACCAGTTAGCAAAGAAGTTGCACGTTTTTGAAATAAATTTAAGAGCGCAATTGAAGATGCAATAGTTTCACAGGCAACCAGCGTGGTCCATTGTGAAATTGGCAATGGATATAGCTTCATAACTGCTGCAGTGATGATACCTAGCGTACCTTCAGAGCCAACAAATAAATCGCGTAAATCATAACCAGCATTGTCTTTGCGTAATCCTTTAAGGCCACTCCAGATTTCACCCTTGGCTGTTATAACTTCTAAACCCAAACAGAGATCTCGTGCATTGCCGTAGCGCAGAACATTTGTGCCGCCGGCATTGGTTGCTAAGTTACCACCAATCATGCAACTGCCTTCAGCACCAAGACTCAGTGGAAATAAAAAGCCTTGCTCTGCAGCTTTTTCTTGTACCGTTTGTAGAATGCATCCCGCTTCAAGCGTAATCGTTTGATTGGCAACATCGATCTCACGAATTTGATTCATGCGCTTCAGATTGAGAATGACTTGTTTGCCACTGTTATCAGGTGTAGCGCCACCACAAAAGCCGGTATGACCGCCTTGAGGAACTATAGCAACTTGGTTTTCAGCGCAGAGCCTGACGATACTTGATACCTCTGAGCTATTGCTCGGTAACAGCACTGCTAATGCCTTTCCGGTATAGCGTTTGCGCCAGTCTGTTAGGTAGGGCGCTTTATCTTCATCTGTAGTGAGGATAAATTGTTCCCCCAGAACTAAAGACAGTTGATTAATCAAGTTTTGCATGATTACTTTGCTGAAAGCTTCTTTAGTGCCTTGGCCTCTTTTTTAATTGGCTTTAAATACATCAGCAGGCAAACAAAACCAATTATGGCGAGCAGGGTTTCTAGGGCAGCAAGCCAAAAGTTAGCGCCAGTTTCTAGAATTCGAACCAAGCCTTCAAGAGCGTAAAGCAATATCAACATGGAGGCCCACTGCATGGTGTAAACCTTACCCTTCCATATTCCTGGAATGGCAAATAGCAAAGGTATTCCTTTAAGAATCAACCAGGAGCCGCCTGGACGTAAGGGTGAAATGAACCACTCCCAGCAGACACACAGAATAAACAAATCAATAAATGCAGCTGTAGCTATTAGTTGGTAAGGATTTTTTTTTAGAATCTTTTTAATCATGATGAATCCTTGGTGCATTACCTTTTATTTTGATGAAGTGCTAATGCAGTTTCAGCTAAACGCTTTCCTTGTGCTTTTGCTAGACGCTGCTCTTCAGGGCTTATAGGCGCGCGTCCATCCGCATGAGCAAGATGTGTCACTCCATAGGGACTGCCGCCTGTATTCGAAGACATGAGATCGGACTCACTATAAGGGATGCCCATAAGAAACATGCCGTGATGAAGAAGGGGAATCATCATTGTTAAAAGAGTACTTTCTTGACCTCCATGCATACTGCCAGTGCTCGTAAATACACAGGCAGGTTTTCCTATGAGAGCGCCATTGAGCCATTCGGAGGAGCTCCCATCCCAAAAATATTTCATGGGAGCAGCCATATTGCCAAAACGGGTAGGCGAGCCTAATGCAAGGCCTATGCACTCCTTTAGGTCCGAATATTCAGCATATGGAGCACCATCTTGAGGTACCGCAGCCTCAGTAGCTTCACAAACGGTGGATATTGAGGGTACGGTTCTTAAGCGGGCATTTGCTCCGGGTACGCTTTCTATTCCCTCGGCAATCAGCCGTGCCAGGTCCTTGGTTGCACCATAACGGGAGTAGTACAAAACTAAAATATCGTGTTGGTTCATATTGATCTCTTATGATACGGCGATGCGTCTTATTCGTAACCCCCGATTATGGCTCTCTCTGGCTAAAGAGATCTGGGAGCGCAATCGCGGTCAAAATTTGAATCAAATTGCAGCCAGCCTAGCCTTTACAACCATTTTATCGATGGTTCCTATGGTGACTATTGCTACCATCATGATTGGTTATCTCCCAAGCGTTATCCAAGTCAAAAATGCATTTAAGGCCTGGCTTTTAGATACCTATATGCCTGGCGGCATAAACCAGCAGGCATTTATCTACTTAGATCAATTTTCATCACAGGCAAGGGGATTAACCTTCGTAGGTTTGGCTGGCCTCATCATTACAACGATCATGACATTGGCCGTGATTGAGGGTGCCTTTAATCAAATCTTCAAAGTTACCGCTAGCCGACCTTTGTATAAAAAGATTGTGATTTATAGTGCAGCAACAATTTTAGGCCCAATACTCTTAGGCGTTGGGCTCTACTTAAGTGGCGTTTTGTTTAGTGCTTCGGAAGGATGGATTAGCGCTGTATCTTTTGGTTTTCAGCTGGTCGCAACAATTGCCCCAATTTGCCTAGCGATTCTTGTTTATGCGGTGGTCTATAAAATCCTTCCCTATGCAAAGATTTTATGGCGAGATGCATTTGCTGGGGCCTTGGTAGCTGCACTAGCCTTTGAATTAATGAAATTCGGTTTCGCCATCTTCCTAAGTCATACCGCCTTCTACAAAACGGTTTATGGAGCTTTTGCTATCTTCCCTTTAGGTCTGATGTGGATTTACTTAACCTGGTGGATTACCTTGACTGGAGCAGTTCTGGTGGCTAACTTGCCGAACATACGCAGCGGTGTCATTAGGGTTATTCGTTACTAAAAGTTACCCCTAAGCTCTTGATTCAAAGAGGTCTTGAGTCTATATTGGGGTCATAAGTGCATTGCTTTATGGAGACCAAATGAAAGTTCGCGACATATTACGCGTTAAGGGAAGTACCCTTTTTACAGTAGCCCCTGATACTGCGCTGCAAACGGCGGTACTGGTTATGAGCGAGCACGATATTGGTTCTTTGGTTGTTATGGAATACGACAAGCTGGTCGGTATTCTGACATTCCGTGAAGTTATTGCTGCCTTAGCCAAACACCACGGCAAGCTAGAAGGGCTTCAGGTTAACTCGGTAATGAATCAAAAGCCTTTAACATGCAATATGGAGACCGAGATAGATGAAGTCCGTCGCATGATGTTGGTTGACCATGCCCGCTATTTGCCGGTAGTAGACCAAAAAATGCTGATGGGTGTTATTTCTTTCTACGACGTAGCCAAGTCGGTAGTGGAGGCCCAAGACTTTGAAAATACGATGCTCAAGGCCTATATCCGCGATTGGCCAGAAGATACCGAAAAAGCAGCTCCCTAGGCTCTCCTAGCCAATATTTGCTGACAAATGACATAATGTTGTTATGTCAGGAAATACTTTAGGCCTTCTTTTTACTGTTACCACTTTTGGTGAATCCCATGGTCCCGCAATCGGGGCTGTTGTGGATGGTTGCCCTCCGGGTATGAATTTATCCGAAGCCGATATCCAGTTAGACTTGGATCGCCGAAAGCCCGGCACCTCACGGCATGTCACGCAACGTAAGGAAGAGGATAGGGTTGAAATCCTGTCCGGCGTATTTGAAGGCAAGACTACTGGAACGCCTATTGCATTATTGATTCGCAATACGGATCAGCGCAGCCAAGACTATGGCGATATTTTGCAAACCTTCCGCCCTGGTCACGCAGACTATGCATACCAAAGTAAATATGGAATTCGTGATCCCCGTGGTGGTGGCCGTTCATCTGCTCGCTTAACGGCTCCCGTTGTCGCTGCTGCAGCGATTGCCAAAAAATGGTTACACGATAAATATGGCACTGAGTTTTACGGTTACATGAGCCAATTGGGCGAGCTTGAAATTCCTTTTAAAGATGAATCTCAGATTGAGCAAAACCCTTTCTTTGCCGCCAACGCTGAAATCATTCCACAGCTAGAGAGCTATATGGATGCTTTGCGTAAAGCAGGGGACTCTTGTGGCGCACGTATAGAAGTGCGCGCTCGCAATGTTCCTGCTGGCCTAGGTGAACCTTTATTTGATAAGTTGGATGCTGATATTGCACATGCCATGATGGGCATTAATGCAGTTAAAGGGGTTGAAATTGGGTCTGGCTTTAAATCTGTAGCGCAACGTGGTAGCGAACATGGGGATGAGCTCCATCCTGATGGCTTCGCAAGCAATAACTCAGGCGGCACCCTTGGCGGAATTAGTAGCGGCCAAGATTTGCGAGTTTCAATTGCTATTAAGCCGACTTCTAGCATTATGAGTCCCAAGCAATCTGTTGACTTGAATGGTAAGTCAATTACCGTTCAAACTAAGGGTCGACATGATCCTTGTGTTGGCATTCGCGCTACTCCGATAGCGGAGGCGATGCTGGCTCTTGTTTTAATGGATCACGCTCTGCGTCATCGCGCTCAGTGCGCCGATGTTCCTGAGATCGCCTCTATTCCGGCTGCTCAACCCGGCGCTTACCGCGATTAACTGTTTTATTAGATGACGCCATCACTTCGCTGGGCCTTCGGGTCCTTTTTCTTTTTATATTTTGCCTATGTTGGACTGGTATCTCCATACGCCAGCCTCTTTTTTTTAGACAGAGGTTTTAGCGTCATTGAGATTGCAGCGTTAATGTCTATGCTGCAGATAACCAGAATTGTTGGTCCATTCTCCTGGGGCTGGCTATCTGACTATCTTTCCAATCGGGTTGGCATTATTCGAATCTGTACCTGTCTTGCTGCAGTTGTGTTCTTGTGCATCTACTTTTTGCAAAGTTACATTGGATTTTTCATCTGGATGTTTGTGCTGCACACTATCCTTAGCAGCTTAATGCCTCTGGGTGAATCCGCTACGATTCATGCGCTATATAAAGACAACTCATTTGATAAACGCTATGGCCGTTTACGTCTTTGGGGATCTATTGGCTTTATTATCATGGTGCTTGCTGCAGGCGAGTTATTTCAGCGTAAGTCCATTGAAATGTATCCGATCGTTGGCACCATTGTTTTGCTAGCTTTAGCTGTAATTTCTTTTTGCCTGCATGAGCCAAAGATGGAGCGTCGCAAAATGGTCAAGGGCGAGCTTATGGTTGTGCTCTTTAATCCAGATGTACGGTGGTTCTTAGTGTCTGGATTCTTTATGATCTTTGCGCATGCTGCTTTGTACGTTTTCTACTCTTTATATCTTGCTGATCTAGGCTACGATAAATTTCAGATTGGACTTTTCTGGGCTTTGGGCGTCATGGCGGAAGTCATTTTCTTTTACTTCCAAAGTAAGGTTTTGAGTAAGCTTGATGCCGAGGTGATATTGCAAGCCGCCTTTGGCATCGGAGTGGTTCGCTTTGTATTGATTGCCTTTTTACCATTCACTTCCGTCTTAATTATTGCGCAACTGATGCATGCGGGAACGTTTGCCGCTCACCATAGCGCCGCTACAAAACTTTTACAGCGCTGGTTCACTGGGCCCTTACAAGCCAGAGGTCAGGCCTTAATGGCTACCATTTCTTATGGCTTGGGTGGCACGCTTGGTGGATTATGTGCTGGTTGGATATGGGAGGCATCCCAACCAAGAGATGTCTTTGTGATGTCCGCATTTGCATGCGGACTAGCGGGTATGGCAATCCAGAAACTGAGACCGCGACGTTACCCCGCCAGATAATACTTTTATTACCTTCTATTGAATTTTTGCTTTAGAGCGCAGTTTTTGCATCATCTCTGAGAACTTGGCCTTTTGCCAGTTTTTATCAGACATGATCATTTGCTTTAATTGATCCTTCATCTCTTCCATGCTTGGGGCTTTAACATCTCGTGTATCAATCATCTTGATGATGTGCCAACCAAACTGTGATTTCACAGGCTTATCAGTGATTTGACCATTTTTGAGCTGAACCATTGCCTTAGAGAACTCGGGGACTAAAGCTTTATCACTAACCCAGCCCAAATCACCACCATTTTTAGCTGAGCCAGGATCAAGTGATTTGGCTTTTGCAATCTCTTCAAAGCTTGCACCAGCTTTTAACTGAGCGGTAATAGCCTTAGCATCAGATTCTTTTTCCACCAAGATATGCTCTACGTGATATTCCTTGCCGGTATATTGTGCTTTAACGGATTCATAGGCTGCTTTTAAGTCGGCTTCTGCAACACCTTCTTTTTCAACATAGTCTTCAAAGACTGCAGCAATCAAAACGCCTATACGCGCTTGTTCAAGTTGTTCGCGAACCACTTCTTTTTGAATTACACCACGCTTGTCAGCTTCTTGTAAAACCAATTCACGCGTTACCAACATTTCACGAGCTTGATCACGCACTTGTGGATTATCGGGTTGACCAGAGCGTTGCACTAATTTGTCTAATTGCGCTTTAGGTATGGATTTACCATTAACGATTACTGCATTTTGTGCCATCACATTTGCAGAAAGAAGGGCAGCGCTAAGTATGCTGATCGAGAATATTTGACGTGTATTGAACATGGTAGTTTAGGTATTAATTAAAGAAAGTAGTGCTATTTTAAAACAGGCTTAGTTGATTACTTCATCAGGGGCTAAGGCATTGATAGTGAGGGCATGGATCTCAATTGGAATATGCCTATTTAATGCAGCATAGACAGCTCGGTGACGAGCTACTAGGTTTAAACCCTTAAATTCTGGAGCAACAATTTCTAATCGAAAATGACCACCGCCGCTGGCCGCTCCAGCATGGCCAGCATGAAGATGACTTTCATCAATAATGTTTAAGACCTCAACCTGAAAAGCTTTGCGAAGATCTTCTTCAAATGCAGCTATACGTTGCTGATTAATACTCATTCGCTTGGATGCTCCATATGTTTAGAGAGCCAAATGCCTTGGGCAATAACAAATACTAATAACAAGCCTGTACTGCCAAATAATTTAAAGTTGACCCAGGTTTCTTCCGAATATTTAAAGGCTATATAAAGATTGAGTGCGCCCATGAAGAAGAAGAATATTGCCCATGCCATATTAAGACTTCGCCAAACAGAATGGGCATTTTTTTCTTTGAGTGTTATCTGCTTGCCCATTAATACTTGTATCCAGTTTTTTTGAAAAAACTGAGCGCTGATAAAAAGAGCACCAGAGAAAAGCCAATAAAGCGCAGTAGGCTTTAATTGAATGAATGTTTTGTCATGTAGGAATATGGTGAGACTGCCAAAAACCAGAATCATCACCAGGCTTACCCATTGCATGGCGTCAATTTTGCGATGGCGGTAATAAACCCACAGGATCTGACCGATGGTAGCGACCATGGCAACGATAGTAGCGGTATAGATATCACCAAACTTAAAGGCGATGAAAAAAAGGATTATGGGGAATAGGTCAAATAAGAATTTCATAAATGGATTATCCAGCTATTTGCTTATTTCTCTGTTTTAGTAGGTATAGCGTTGGTACCAGGCTCAAAATTCAGAGATGCAGAGTTTATGCAATAGCGCAATCCAGTAGGCATTGGACCATCTTCAAAAACATGCCCCAGATGGGCATCGCAATTAGCGCAACGGACCTCTGTTCGAATCATGCCATGAGTGGTGTCTCGAATCTCTTTGATGGAGGATTCAACTTCCGGTGCGTTGTAGCTAGGCCATCCACACCCAGCATCAAACTTGGTGTCCGAGAGAAAGAGTGGAGTGTCGCAGCAAATACATTTATATCGACCCTGATCCCAATGATCCCAATATTTTCCAGTAAAAGGGCGCTCTGTTGCAGCTTCACGAGTGACACGATATTCAATATCACTCAATGATTGTCGATAGTCTTGATCTGTTTTTTTCATCTTTATCCCAGGGAAATTATTTGTCAGTTCATTAACTTACGATGAACAACTTACTTCAATAGAATCTATGTTTGGTGGCGGTGCCAAGGCATAAGCTTCGTGCTCTAGTTGCTCATCAAAAGGCCTGCTCAAAATATTGAGAAGTTTGGCCACCTCGGAGAAATCTTTTTTCTGCGCCAGTTCTATAGCCTCTTGTGCCAGATGATTTCGCAACACATATTTTGGGTTTACTTGATTCATGGATATCTGACGCGATAAATCGTTGCTACCTTCCCTCTTTAGGCGAGCTAGATATTCAGAAAACCATTGTTCAATAGCATCGCGGTCAACAAAGTCATTCCGCAATGAAATTTGGTTGATAAGTGCATCTATCTTCAGTTCACCAAGACGTCGAAAAAAGCTAGTGAAATCTACTTTTGAGTCATGCATGGCCTGCAATAGTCGCTCTATTAGCGTTATATCTCCATCCTCTTCGACAGTAAATCCAAGTTTTTTTCGAAACAAAGATTGCCAAGTGTGAGCGTAGATTATTGGAAATTCTTCAAGCGCTTTACGCAGTTGATCTTGCGCCTCTTTTTCGTCACACCCGAGTTCAACCAGTGGAATCATCGCGCTAGCTAGGCAAGCCATATTCCAATGCATGATTTGAGGCTGTCGATGATAGGCATAGCGCCCACCCTGATCGCTATGATTACAAATATGGTCGATTTGAAAATGATCTAAAAATCCAAATGGGCCATAGTCAATAGTTAAGCCTAGAACGCTAATATTGTCACTGTTGAGAACACCATGGCAAAAGCCAACCGCCTGCCACTGCGCTACAAGTTTGGCATTACGTTCACAGATTTTTTTGAATAAATCTAAATATGGGTTTTCAGCTTGAAGACATTCAGGGTAGTGGGCTTGGATTAAAGAATCGGCAAGCTCCTTTAAACGCGCGTGATTTTGTAACGAAGCAAAATGCTCAAAATGCCCAACCCGGATAAAACTTGGCGCCAACCGCGCGCAAACCGCCGCAGTCTCCATGGTTTCTCTTCTTACCGGTAAATCAGATCCAATAATTGATAATGCTCGCGTTGTAGGAATTCCTAGTGCATGCATTGCCTCGCTACATAAAAACTCCCTGATGGAAGAGCGGAGAACGGCTCTTCCATCACCCATTCGAGAGAAGCGAGTTTTGCCCGCTCCTTTAAGTTGCAACTCCTGTCCTGCAATATCACCAAGCAAAATTGCACGACCATCTCCCAATTGTCCTGCCCACACACCAAATTGATGGCCGCTGTAGGCTGTTGCAATGGGATTTGAAAAGTGATGACCGCCAGCATTTAATTGATTTCCAGACAAAACTTCCAGCCAAGCTTTGTCAGTTGGCCATTCGTTTTCGTCAAGAGGGATGCCTGCTAATTTTGCAGACGAAGGTGAAAATGCAACCCAATAGGGATCAGGTACAGGTGTTGGTAGGGTGGTTTGACAGACGTCATCACCGCTTAAAGTAAAGGCCATGAGGGCTATTCTAGGGGGATTTCCCAAATTGCGTTCATGCCTTTAAAATTGACCTATGAACAAACAAGTCCAAATGAATCCCCAAACCCAACTCGCTAATTTAGGCGAGGAATTAAACGTTCCTTTTTTAAAGCTTTTAGGTGTTCGCTGCCTAAGCGCCGAAATGGGTAAAGGTGAAATTTTGCTCGCCCTCAAGCCAGAACATAACAACACTTGGGAGGTTGCGCATGGCGGTGTTTTATTAACGCTGATGGATGTAGCTATGGCTGTAGCCGCTAGATCTGGCGATCCTGGTGACCGCAGCGTTGTCACTATTGAAATGAAAAATAATTTCATGCAAGCTGCGACTGGTGTATTAAGGGTTAAAGCGGATACCGTACGAAGAACGGCAACAATGGCGTTTTGCGAGGCTAAGCTATATAACGATCAGGGTGAAGTGTGCTGCATGGCTACTGGCACTTTCAAGTATTTGAAGCGTTTGGCGACTCGCAATGCTGATGGTGAACGCGTCATAAACGATGACGGACGAACTGTTTAAGGCTAAACGGATAAATTGGAACCAGATGCCGAACTAAGGGCGCCAGTCACTACATCATGGCCCACGGTTCCCGAAGCATCAAATCGCCGCTCCACAAGTTCAAATTGACCGTCTTTGCGAACTCTGAGAACGGTGCTGGAGCGCGTTCCATAAGCAGCGGTTTTAATAAAAGCAGGAGAAAGCGCCTTCTCCCATTCCTTACTAACGCCGGTATTAGGAAGTTCATTATCACTGGCATGATGACTATCGGCCAATAGCTTTAAATACTGATCTGCATTTTTGAGCCTGCCTTGATCCATTGCCAATGCTTGGGCAAACGCGGCAACGCGATGATTTACTTTGGGCCATGGAGTATCTAGCATGGCGTTGGATAACCCATAGACACCCGGCTCTAGGGCCTGTTTTGGAAAGACCTTACGTGGACGGATGCTTTGGCCCATCATCATACGGTTGCTCACCCAATGCATTTCAGCGTTTTCTGGATTACTCAGATCAGCCATCAAAAGATTAAAGCCGTTGTATTGTTGAAAACGTTTTGTATTGTCTTGAATGAAATCAGTGGGTCCATCTTTGCCGGTGAGATACAGTAAAGATAATTCACCACGTGTTCTGGAGTCAGGATTTTTTTCACTAGGTGCCCGAACATTTGTTAAGGCCGCAAATTTCCCTGTTTTTGTGAATCCAAGCCAGGTGCCAGGGCTGCCTAAAACGTCAGCCCTATCTCTACCTGCCAATACATGAGGATGCTCTGGCCACCATGCAACCCCTTCGGTATTGCGCTCATAAAACTCATCGCGATTCGCCGCCACTACCAGCGAGTAGTCTGGATGAGCATTCCAGGCGAAAAGGACAAGACACATAAGAGGTAATTAAATTTCAATTAAAGGGTAGGGTAATAAATCTATTTTTAACACAGGTCCTTGGGCGCTACCAAGATGAATTTCGCCATCTTCAAGCGCTTCTAGCTTGCATTCAATTTGTAGATCAATTCGTTCTGGCTCATTTAGGCTCCTTGCCGATAAAACTACCATTCCTGCAGGCTGGCTAGGATCTTTAGAGTTAAAAAGCTCCACCCCTGGAACAGCCAAGCTATCGATTAATTCATTAGTATTGAGGTGAGCAAGTTGCAATCGCCGCTTAATAGCACCGCGGTATTGGCTGCGAGCGACTATTTCCTGACCGGGGTAGCACCCTTTTTTAAAATCAACACCAGCAACAGATTCAAAATTAATCATTTGCGGTACAAACTGCTCCTGCGTTGCTTGAACAATTCTCGGAATTGCACTTAAGACCTCAAGTACATTCCATGCTCCAAGTGCTTCAAGTGTATTGGTCGAGTCAAGTAAATAATCTTTTGGGCTAGCTACAAGCAGTCGAGCAACGGCTTGATTCCCCACCAATACATCTGGCATTCGTAATGCAATGCAATTGTCATTAAATTTAAAATCAGAAATTTGTTTATCTGTTCCGTAAAGTCCAGCAATTTCCCATTCCGAAGATAGATCAAGAACCTTTACTTTTGAACGCAATACATACATCGACAAACGCTTAGCAATACTGGCAGCAATATCCTTTGATATGAATAAAGCATAGCGTTCTTCACCTTCTGCGCTTGCTGGAAATAGCCCAGCCCAGGCACTTGCCAATAGCCTACCTTTAGGACTGCAATAGCCTACCAAACGAACTGCGTTTTCACCTTGGGCAATCCTTCCCGGTAATATGCGATTGAGCCCTAGAACAGAGTTTGTAAGTTGATTTTGCAAAAAACTGGCAGCATCAGGACCCTCAATGAGGATTAAGCCCCATTGCGGCAGATTACAGGGCAGGAAAGAAGGGGTATTCAGCCAGTTTTGCTGAATTTGCGGGTTATTTGTCATCACCCTTTTATCATAGCCCGATGAGCAGAAAAATTCAGAGCAGATCATTATTTAACAAGAGGAAGCCTTCGGATCGCGGTCTGAAGTATTGGTTAGTCCTTTTGTTTGTATTGCTGGGTCTTCTGTATGGGGGCATTTTTTTATTTCCTGCAGTCCCCAATAAGTCTAATGTTGAAGATGCGGCCATATACAAGGTTAAGATTCTTCCGCAATCAAGCTTGTCCAGTATTGCCCATCAGCTGAGCGAGCAAGGCCTATCTATCAATTCCTTGGTCTTGCATTTATCAGCTAGAAGCTTATTTATTGGCTCAAAACTAAAGCCGGGAACTTATCTACTCCCGACTGGGGGAAGTCTTGGAAAGATTCTCCTGCAAATTGCTCGCGGTGATCGAGTAAGGGAAAGTATCGCAATCATTCCAGGGATGACTATTTGGCAGCTTCGAGGCCTTGTTGATTCTCACTCGGCACTCATTCATCAAACCAAAGGCATGAGCAATAAAGAATTGTTGCAGAGTCTGAACCTGAGCTACCCTAGTGACGAGGGAATTTTTCTACCCGATACCTACTTATTTGATCCAGATGAACCTGATATCAATATTTATCGTAGGGCAGCGCAAGGTATGCAAAAACAACTATCCCAAATATGGGATCAAAAAGAAGGGGGGCTTCCCCTCAAAACACCTTATGAATTATTAGTCTTGGCCTCTATTGTTGAAAAGGAAACCGGGCGTACTAGTGATAGAAATTTGGTCGCAGCCGTATTTGTTAACCGTCTTGATAGAGGAATGCCACTTCAAACTGATCCTACGGTGATTTATGGGATTGGGCCTAAATTTGATGGTAATTTACGGAAAGCGGATTTACGTAAAGACACTCCCTACAATACCTACATGTACAAAGGTTTGCCTCCTAGCCCCATAGCAATGCCTAGTAAAGAATCCATTTTGGCAGCTGCCCACCCCGCTAAAAGCAATGCTTTATTCTTTGTGGCTAAGGGAGATGGCAGCAGCCACTTTTCTCAAACCCTAAAAGAGCATGAAACAGCGGTAGATCGATATCAACGCAAAATTGCACCTAAAAATAGTGCCAACTAAATTCATTTAAATATGACATCAACAAAAACCGGTTATTTCATTAGCTTCGAAGGTATCGATGGTGCAGGCAAAAGTACACATGTGGATGCATTTCGTAAGCTCATGCAAGAGCGCTATTCCGATAAAGAAGTGGTCATGACCCGAGAGCCGGGAGGCACTACTCTTGGCGAGCAACTGCGTAATCTACTTTTAGAAGCACCCATGAATTTAGAGACAGAGGCATTATTAATGTTTGCTGCACGTCGTGAGCATATTGCCCAGGTAATTGAGCCCGCTCTTGCTGCAGGCAAAATTGTGATCTCTGATCGCTTTACAGATGCTAGCTTTGCTTATCAGGGCGGTGGTCGCGGTTTAAGTTTGGATAAATTGAATGACTTAGAACGATGGGTACAGGGTCGTCCCGATGGCTCACTCTTACAGCCCAACTTAACGATCTTGTTCGATTTGCCGGGAGAGATTGCAGAAGCGCGACGCTCGAAGGTACGCGCTCCAGACAAATTTGAAAAGATGGATTTGGATTTTTTCGAAAGAGTTCGCCAGGAATACCTACGTCGAGCCCGGAATGATTCGGAACGCTTTCATCTAGTGGATGCCACCCAGACTCCTGAAGCCATTTGGAATGGCTTGAAATTGATTCAGATTGCTCCTTAAGTGAAACGGGAACATCAAATAGCACCATGGCTCAAACCCCTATGGGAAGGGTTGGACTTTGCCAATTTTCCAAATGCCATTCTGTTGCATGGCCAATCTGGGATCGGAAAATTTGCCTTTTCGGTAGAGCTTGCAAAGGCCTTGCTTTGTGAAAGAGCTAGCGTTGCGCTAAAGCCATGCAATCAATGTGAGGCGTGTCACTGGTTTGATACCGGAAATCATCCTGACTTCATATCCCTCGTACCTGAAACGCATCGCAAACTATTGCCCCATGCTGACTATGAGGGTGACGAATCACCCAAAAGAGGAAAAGCAGCGCGCGATGATGACGGCGAATCAAGCGAAAAAAAAGAGAAGAAAAATATCTCGATAGAAGAAACTCGTCATGCCATTGAAAATCTTTCCATTGGATCTCACCGCGGTGGTAATCGCGTCATTCTGATTTACCCATTAGAAATGTTACGCCCAGACTCTGCGAATACATTATTAAAATCCCTTGAAGAACCTCCAGCAAATACTATTTTTATTTTGCTAGCTGATCGAGTAGATCGTGTCTTACCAACGATACACTCACGCTGCCGCCTCCTGACCGCTCCTCGCCCAGATCGCGAACAAGGACTAAGCTGGTTGAAGGCCCAATTAAATCAAGTCAGCGGACTAAAAGCGAGCGATGCTGATATTGAGACAGTCTATGATGAACAAGGTGGGGCTCCTTTTTCGGTTCTCGATTCCCTTCTTGCTAGACACAACAAGGACGATAAGGACGAGCTGACCATATCAATCCAAGCTTCGCGTTATTTACTCCAATCTATGGCTCAGGGCGTTAGGATAAATTGGCTCGAAACGGCCGAGAAGACTCATAAAGCCCAGTATTCCTTTTTATTGGCTAGCATGCAGCGCTGGATTTCTGATTTGCAGTCAGTAACTCAGGGCGGCAATCCGCGTTATTACCCTAAGCACTTATCAACCCTTCAGGGCTTATCAAAAATGGCCAATGTCCAAAAATTACTTCAGTATTGGAAGTCACTTATTCAGGCCCGACGTCATGAAAATCACCCTTTAGCGAATAGAATCCAGTTAGAGGCATTGCTTTCTCAATATCAACAGATTTTTGGGGCATAAAACCAGCTTAGGCAGTCTAAAATAGCCAGTCATGTTCATAGACTCCCATTGCCATCTCGACTTCCCAGAATTTCAATCCCGGCTTCCAGAGGTTTTAGGTAATATGCGGTCTGCCAAAGTGAGTCATGCTTTGTGCGTATCGGTTGATTTACCTGACTTTCCAAATGTATTGAAGTTAGCCCAGGACCATCCAAATCTGTTTGCATCAGTGGGCGTCCATCCTGACTACGAAGACACCCCAGAGCCTACATTTGATTTTTTAGTAGAAACGGCTCTGAAGCACCCCAAAATCGTCGCTATAGGCGAAACGGGGCTTGATTATTACCGCATGGGTGATCGCAGCTATGAATCTATGGAGTGGCAACGAGAACGTTTTAGAACCCATATTCGGGCTTCGATTGCCTCAAAGAAGCCTTTGATCATTCACACTCGCTCAGCATCGCAAGACACAATCAAAATCCTCAAAGAGGAGGGCGCTCAGCAAGTAGGCGGGGTGATGCATTGTTTTACAGAATCTTATGAAGTTGCAAAAGCTGCCATGGAAATGGGGTTTTTCATCTCCTTTTCGGGGATTGTTACCTTCAAGAGCGCTAAAGATCTCCAAGAAACTTGCAGACAGGTGCCCTTGGGTCGAATGCTGATTGAGACTGATTCGCCTTACTTGGCTCCAATTCCATATCGCGGCAAGACAAATGAGCCCGCATGGGTTTCTAAGGTTGGCGAATTTGTAGCCGACCTCAAGGGAGTTTCAGTTGAGGCTCTAGCAAATCAAACTACAAATAATTTTTATGAATGTTTTCATATAGATAGAAAATATTCATGATA
The DNA here is from genome assembly GCF_018881975.1 of Polynucleobacter sp. JS-Safj-400b-B2. GTDB lineage: Bacteria > Pseudomonadota > Gammaproteobacteria > Burkholderiales > Burkholderiaceae > Polynucleobacter. Next base: position 17,740 of record NZ_JACVPJ010000010.1, read on the forward strand.
AATATGTTTAATAAAAAAGTATTGGCCTTAGTCATACTCCTTGGTTTCAATGGTTTGGGTTTGGCGCAATCTGACGAGCAAGTGGCAGAATTTGCTAAAGCGGCCAAATTTAATGATGTTTCTACCGTTAAAGCGCTTGTTTCCAAGGGTGTGAGCCCCAATATCCTGGATCCAAAAGGCGAATTAATGCTCAATCTGGCCATTAGAGATAAGTCCAATGATGTTATTTTATTTTTACTGACAAATAACGCAACTGACGTTGATATCTCAAATAAGTTTGGGGAAACCCCGCTCATGATTGCATCCATTGATGGCAATCTACCGGTTGTCAAGGCGCTAGTTCAAGGCAGGAAAGCCAAGATAGACCATATAGGCTGGACTCCATTGCATTACGCCTGCGCTAAGGGAAATTTAGAGGTAGCCCAATACTTAATCTCTAATGGTGCAATTATTGATTCCTTAAGTCCAAGCAATACAACGCCTTTAATGATGGCGGTTCAATCCGGAAATGAACAGCTAGTTAAGCTATTGCTAGATGAAGGCGCTGATCTTCAAACGCGTAATTCCCTTGGGCTATCAGCCATTGATATTGCTTTGATTTATGAGAAGCCCTGGATTGCTGAGGGCTTAAGCGCACGTTGGTTAAAACTTTATAAGAAACCTTATATTGCACCAAAAGGCGTTGTCCAGCCCAAGTCCTAATATATCTATTTGCGTATAATCATTAATATCGGACTTACAAGATAGTTTGCCTAGCGTTCTAGCGATCTCACTCTAGGGATCAAGCCATTACCAATTCATGGTAGTGGCGACAAATCAACATTCACCACAGCTTGCCAAGAGCATTTTATCAGATGCCTTGGCAGAAGCCATCTCTGCTGCAGGTAGCCAAGATGGCCTGGCTTGCATTCTTCAAGTTAGCTCAGGGCTCATTACGCAATGGGCCGCTGGCGATGTAGAAGTGCCATCAATCTGTGCCGAGCGCATAGAGGACCTCTTTCAAATTAGCAAAACTCGGTTTCGACCAGACTGGAAGGAGGTCTGGCCTGAGCTGGCTGAGTCTCCCTCCGCAAATTTCTCAACGACCCCAAGGGAGGGACACATGCATCATCCAATGAAAAAACTCTTTATATCTATCCGCAAAGGAGGGGTTGGCAAAAGCACCATTACCTGCCAGCTTGCTACTTACGCGCATTCACTCGGACTTCGTGTTCTTGTACTTGATCTAGATGATCAGGGCAACACCACAAACTTCCTATTGCGAGGAAAAGTTGCCACGCAATTAGATTTTTCAATTTCAGAAGTCTTGTTCAATAAGGCATTCCCTTCAACAACACCAGAATTTGCATTTGTACCAGCCGATACACAGCTCACGCAGGAGCTGGTTGAAAAGGCAAGGACCACATCCGAGCATGATGGACAGCGCATCGAATTGGCCACACTGTCGCATCAAAGTCTAGAGCGATTTTTTAAGGCCGTAGAAAAATCTTACGACCTTTGCATTATTGATGGGCCGCCAGCACAAGATATACGCGTAACGATGGCATTGGCGTTATGCGATTACGTCCTATCGCCAATACAGTTAGCCCAAGAGAGCGTAGAGGGTATGCGCGACACCCTAAGTTCACCAAGAGGCGTTTTGCGTATCAAGGGGTCTGTGAATCCTTCATTAGATTTTTTAGGATTCTTGCCGAATCAAGCCAAATCATCTCCCAAGCAAAAAGAGGCGCTGCAGCAGCTGGGAAAATCACATGGCCAATATTTTTTACGTGACCAAGATGACAGACTTATGTTGATTCCTGAGCGTGAATCCATTCGTCAGGCGCAGGGCGCAGGCGTTTCCTTGCAGGCCCTGGCAACAAGTAATTCTGGAGCCAGGGAAACATGGCCAAGACTAAAAAATGTACTGGATCGTTTGCTTTCCTTAATGCAGTTAGAAGGTCAAATTGACTACATTTCGACTATTCGGGCGCAGCAAAACTTAATCACGAAGAAAACCCTAAAGATTGCAAATCTATATTCGCCAGAAACAGATGCGGCAGATGATAGCGCATTCGTAGCGCAGTTAGATTCTGTTGATGGAGGTGCTCATGAGTAAGCCGGCACCACTCAAAACATTTGACCTGGGGGCATTTGATGTTCCGCTCAACCCTCATAACCAAGTTGCTTCTGTCATATCCATTCCATTGAATGATATTCACGAGGATCCGGATCAACCACGCAAACAATTTGACCAGGCTGATCTTGAGAAGTTTTCACAAGATATTTTGCGTCGTGGCGTGCAGCAACCCATTGCTGTTAAACCGTTGGGCACTGGCATTGCGCAATATCAAATCATCCAAGGAGCACGTCGCTATAGAGCGAGCGTATTGGCAGGACTCACGCAAATTCCAGCGATTGTCAGAGTTAATGTAGTAACTTTTGATGATTACTCTCAAGTAACAGAGAATACCCAACGCGAAGATTTATCACCTCTTGATATCGCGCGCTTTATCCAAAGCCGTAAAGACAAGGGTGAATCCAATGTTTATATCGCTGATCAGTTAAATGAGTCAAAAGACTATGTAGGTAAACATTTGGCCATTTTAGATGCGCCTGAGTTCATTCACGATGCCCTTCGTAGTGGCGTTATACGAGGAGTCCTGTCGGCATATAACCTAACCTCTATTTACAAGAAGTCACCTGATCTAGCGACTCAATTGGTGCGGGATTCTGAATTACTTACACAGGCTCAAATTCTGAGTGCTCTCAAATCAGTTAATACAGCGGCCTTAATTTCCGAGAACCCTGGACTTAGTCAGATCGCCAATATCTCTCCAGAAGGCGCGCAAGCTATTGTGGAAAATGCTAGCGACGTCAAAATCATTTTCAACGATGTGGCCATGGAATCAGCCTCACATCTTGATAATGCAAAAACAAAAATAGTTGCTTTCGCTGTTTCGGAAACTAAAGCCAGCAAAGAAATTGCATCGGCCACCAATAGTGATGAACCCGTTATCAAAGGTAATGAGGCTAGCAGTCCTGATAATTCATCAGAATCGCATATAGATACAGAGCTTGGTGAGCCATCCAAAAAACCGACCTCAAATAAGCAAACCCGCCTTGCGATTAATGGATTTATTCGCAACTTAGATCTCCAGCTTGGTAATAAGGCGGCTAAACATATTGTTCTCAACCATTCTGAAGCTAAGACTTTGAAGGCGTTACTCGAGGGGATGCTATGAGCTCAATTGCACTAAGTCGTAATCTCACTCGCTTTAGCTTGAATGAAATCCAACTCATTGGATCCGTTTCCAAGATTGAAGAAATACGTAAAGTTAAGGATCGCATATTAATTGATTTGGATGTGGTAACTAACGAACGTTTCCGCAATGAGGCTAACGATTGGGTTTCTATAGCCGAGTACCACCACTGTTTTGCTCAGGGTAAAAAGGCTGAAGAGATAGCCCAGTTGGTAATTAAGGGTACCTATGTTTGGGTTCGTGGGGCCGTAAAGACTGTGAAGTTTTCATCTCGCGGCGAGATTAAAAATAAAACCCAAATTCAAATAAAAGAATGGTCCATATTATCTCAATCTGACTTTAGAGAGTCCCAGACGCGACAAATTGATGCGCAGACTCCATCCGAACTATCGGGAGGTCAATCATGAGATATCACGCTTTAGTCCAGCTCCAAAAAACAGAAACTTGCCCGAACAATCAAGCAATGGAATTTGGGTGCTGGCTTTTCTTTCGCAGGAGTGCTGTCCGTGTGGGTATAAAGCGGGTTGGGGCGGTTGTTAGAGCAACCGCCCGCCCTGGCCACCCCGACGCCATTCCACCAAACAGGAGCGCCGCCCGTGGGGCGGCTGGAGCTGGTAGATGGGCCGAGATGGTTACCCGCAGTATATCAAATACACCTATTTTTATGGTGGGGCCCAATTCCCATCGTCACACATCTTATTTGGAGAACAGGGGTAGCGCTAAGAGGAGGGCGGCCGTTAGAGTGGTCGCCCGTCCAGGCTCTATCAGCGTAACTTCCAATCAAATGACGTATTCGCGCTTTAGCAAGACCGCTAATCCTAGGATCGCAAATGCTGCACCGGCTATGGAGCTGGACAAGAGCAGCGATCCGAATTGGTCATGCATTGCTATCACCACCGGGGATAGATCGTGCCATCCATATGGGCTATCTGATCGCCAATATGGAGTATTGAATAAGCACAAGACAAAAAATGAAAAGAAGTGGGAGATAACCAAGAGCGCAATTATTGTTGGAAACGGATGGTCGGCAATACGCTCCAATGACCTATTGGATTGCACCTCGAAAAAATATCCACTATACGCAAGCACTGCCCATACCGCAATTATCGCCGATGGAATGGATAAATATAGCCAAAGTACAAAAAAGTTGTCCACGATCAGATCTCCTATCAAAGGTGTTTTTGGTGTAATTACCCACCGTTCCCGCTGTGCGGTTGTAGCCGCCCGGAAAGAAGTGGGTAAGCAATTCTACCTAGGAGATCTGATCACCACAAATGGCGATTTGAAAGGGCGGACTCAATGCCCACCTTGCACCCCATTTTTTGGGAAATCCAGCCAAATTCGAAAGGTACTGTCCACGGCCGACTCCTTTCCGAGCGTTTGTTTCGAAGCATGGCAATCAACCTCATTCAATGCGATGTCTACTGCGGATGAGGCTTGCCATGACAAAAGCATAGTACGGGATTACGCCGCCATTTATAGAGAGATGAGGGTATTTTTATGATTCCTTCCATTATTGTTTTTTATACCCTCATAAGCATGGCTGTTGTTGGCTTAATAGCCGCAGTATTTGCGTATCGATACGCATTGTCGCCAATGGATTACTGGAAAACTAAGTATATGAATTGGGCATCTATCTGCGGCATTTTGATAATGTCCTTTTCAATTTTGCTATGCGTTTTTAAGAATCAAGATCTCAAACTGATGCTCTCTAGCAACCAGGCGATTGCGCTTGAAATTATTCTTGTAGCAATGATTCTCCCGGTGCTGGCATTGGCATGGCAGCTTGGCGCCATCTTGCAAATCAACTTCTGGATCAATCTTCTTTTTTCATACACTTATCGCCCAGTTATTCGCTTAACTAATGAAGTGCTCAAATCAGGTAGTGCAACCGTTGTCATTGGACAAACCTGTTGCCAAGCTATGAAGCCAATTCACGAGGAGGCCAAGTCATGATTGCTGCAGCACTGTCACCAGCCTCAATTTTGGATTGGATTGTGTTTTATTTATCCCATGGTATGGCCATCATCTTTTTATTTGAGATTGCCCTTATGGGAGCCGGGGTGTTTTGTCTGCGATATATAAAGCGGTGTGATATATCGCACAAGTTAAGTCTTACGCAGATTGCTCTTGGAGGCCTAGGCCTTCAGACTAAAAATCAAGATCTTGGTGAGGACCAATTTGATGATGCTGCAGTACTCAAACTTCTCGCAGTCTTTAGGCGACTGCCGCATTACATTGGTGAATACGATTCACGTGATGTAAATACTGGAATTAAAGGTGCCGGCGGAGAAGAAATTGATTTAAATAGCACTTCTTCTGGCCACATTCGATCAATATCTGATGAGTCCAGCGTTAAGCAGTCAATCTCCAATTCTGGAGAGAAATCACTATGACCAAAATCACGTTCTCTAATCATCAAATAGCCAGGACAGGTCAATCGTATGAACTTATTGGCCCGTCGTTTTGGATGAATATGAAATGCAACCCTTTGGTAGCCCCCAAAAGTTCCGCCGTGAATCGTACGGTAAATGGGTATGTTTCGATTTTTCCAGCGATTAATAGATTCTCGGGTGAGATACATGAGTACCGAGGCTAATATGACTCCGAATGCAAATTCCGTAGTGCTGTCCACGATCAGATCTCCTAAAAAGGGAGTGTTGAGAGAAATTAGCCACCGTTCCCGTATTGCGGTTCCTGCCGCGCGGAAAGAAGTGGTTAAGCAATTCTACCTAGGAGATCTGATCACCACAAATGGTGATTCGTCAGTGTCATTCGAAGGTGAAAGACGGCTTGGCAACGCCAAATTCATCATGGGGTGCTCGAAATGATCATTAATCCAAAAAGGCAGTATTGGGCCATTACCTTTTGTGTTGAAGAAATGCTCTTTTATGCGCTTGCGGTCGCGCTTCAATTCTTTGCAAAGTTAGACCCTTTGTTGATAACAGTTCTCCTGCTTTACGCAGTTGTCCCACTTAATCTGCTGGTCGAATTGGCTCAGAGATTTATCAAGCAATATGCAAGCAATGTGCCCGAGGATGCATTGCTTGAATTTTGTTGGAAATGGTTAAGCTTTATTGGAGGTATTGCTATCTGGTGGCTGATTAACTTTAGATTGATTCAATTGCTCGATATTCCAACTAGCCCTATACATATATACGTACTTATTTTCACATTTCCTCTTTGGGCGATGTTTATTCCAATGGGGTTTTCAAAATGACAACCAAAATTGCAATTACCCCTAAGCTTGTGCGAGAAGATCTTGCGCATAAACATTTAAAACCTTTGCTGGCCGCCTATAGCCAGTTTGCTAATGCTTTTAAATTTCCACGGGCTTTTAGTTTGCTGTTGCTGGCCAACCTCTTTTTTGTAATAGTGGGATCGATACCGTTGCATGATGGGCTATCGGATTTGCTTGAGATGCGTTATAGCGAGAATGCTTGGATATATATACCCGCCTTACTTGCATGGCTCTTCTTGCACTTCGCAGTTACATTTCAGATCTGCCTACTCGCTTTGCTGGCGGCTTTATCGCTTTTTCCTAAGTCCCGAATTGACATTCCGGGCTCTGATGCATTGGCGACCAAGTTAATCAAAAAATCGGATGCTCAACCAGTCAATAGCCAATCGAATGGTGCCATTGAGAAGGGTGATCACAATCATGTTTAATAAACCTACAAGGATTGCAATTGACCATAAATGGCCAAGCCAAACGCGCCATCCAGTTGCTGGTGATGCTGTTACGACCTCCCAACCCCATGGTGATGGTGCACACCAGTGGCCAATTCCAAGTATGAATCCACTTGATATGAGGCTAAGGGCAATATCGACCCAAATAGGTAACGGCTCATATTCATATAGAAAAAATCGTTTTATTCCTTCTCTAGTGGCCAAAGCTAATAGAAGGCTTAGGGTCGTGCAAAGCAAGACTATGCCGATAAATGTGAATCCTATATTAATGCCAGTAAAAAAGCCCACGATCAGATCTCCTATCAAAGGTGTGTTGGTTGAAATTAGCCACCGTTCCCGTATTGCGGTTCTAGCCGCACGGAAAGAAGTGGTTAAGCAATTCTACCTAGGGGATCTGATCACCACAAATGGCGACTTGAAAGGGCGAACTCAATGCCCACCATCCATGGTTGAGTTTCCTTATCAAGGTAGGGTTCTGAAAATTGCTCACCGTTCCCGTATTGCGGTTGCAGTCGCACGGAAAGAAGTGAGTAATAAATTCTACCTAGGAAACTCAACCACCCCATTTTTTGGAAACTTTAGACAAATTCCAAATGCACTTTCCATGGCGGACTCCCTTCCGAGTGTTTGTGCGCGAACATGGCAATCAACCTCATTTCTAAAGGAAGAGCATGTTTAATCGTTCAACACTAAACCTCGCCGAAACAATCAAGATGGCAATCGTTTTTGCCTTCTTCTTGGCAATGCTACTAACCCCGGTGCTCATTTACATGAACCATCTGCCCCAGGTCTCCACTTGGCTATTTGGCCCTAACAATGAATGTCAGCTCAAATGGATAAAAAAATGATGTTACAAAATCTTCGATATGCCATCAGATCTGCAACGTTAGGCGCACTTGGCATTTGCGTCTGCATCACTTTATTTCTAATTTTAGATTTTTATTTAAGCAGCAGTACGTGCTGAGAGCCATCTAATCATGAGTAAAAAATCAATGAATACAAGCGCCATCAAAGTGCCAGCTATATACAGGGCTGTAAATTCTTCAAGCGAGTATGCGACAGGGCCAAATGCTACCAATAACGTAGTGATAACTAAGTTAATTGGGAATGCCAATCTAAGTAACTGCGTTTTAGTGAAATTGCGGCTGATGCAGAAAGTTACAGTGCAGGTAGCTAGCGCATATATGAACGCGGCTAATAGTACATTTTTCTCCATGGTGGACTCCTTCTTATGTGTCATGGGTGGACCACGGCAATCAACCTCATTTAATGCAGCGTCAACTGTGAATGAGGCTTGCCGTGCTTTTAGCACAGCATGGGAGTCCACCACCCCTTCCAGAGTGATTGGGGGTTTAAATGGGTAACTTCTCTTCATTTAACTTCATCCAAACTACGCCCATATATCTATCGGATGCGGTATTGCTACGCCGCGTTAAGTCTGGAAAGATGCTCATAGATGCGAATGGGTGCATTGAAAAACGTTGCGCCAAATGTAGAGACTATTGGCCATCAGATTTGGAATTCTTTTACTCAGCTACCCGCATTGATGGTCTTAATAATTGGTGTAAGGCTTGCTACATAGAGCATCGTTGGCCACAAGGGCGAACCCCTGTAGCGCAGCCATTCTCTGGCGATTGCAGTCTTTTATATCAGCTTCCAGTAAAGCAAAAATCAAGAAATGGAGTATGCGCATGAGTCTACATCTATATCGACAAGTCTCTGATTGCGCTCTGCCTTCAAGGGAAAAATTTGTGCTTCTGCGCTTAGCATTTACCGCTACTGATGGAGGCCTAGCAATGCTGCCGCTAGACCGGCTTGCAAGTGATACAAGCCTCACTGACGAAGAGATTGGGGCGCATTTAACGTCCTTAGAAGAAAAAGGAATTATTGAAAACCGATCCGTATCAATTCGCAATCCCAATGGCCAAACTACAGTGAGTCATGGGTACCAAATTCTTCCTGATCGATTCCCGAAATGGACTCCTGAGCTCCGCAAAGCTCTGCACGAGGAGGGTGCGTTATGAGTGTAAAAGTGCAATCAATGGTTTGGGATGCCGATATTGAGCATAACCAAAAGTATGTATTAATAGCCTTAGCTGACCAGGCTAACGACTTTGGCAAAGAGTGTTGGCCAAGTATTGCTTACCTTGCTGCCAAGTGCAATTTGTCGGATAGATCCGTACAAAGAAGTCTAAAAAAACTTGAGGAAGATGGCTTAATTTCTCGCCAAGCACGTTATGGACGGTCAACTTATTTCACTATTTTTCTTTCTAGATTGGTGGAGTTAAAGCGAAAAGAGTGGGTGGAGGTTGACGAAGATGATCACCAAGATGGTGCAAAAGTTATCCACAACCCCGACAAAAGTTCACCCCGTCAAAATGACACTCCGACAAAGGTTCACCCCGACAATTTGTCACCCCCGACAGGAAACCCAGATTCTGTAGAGACCCCCGACAATTTGTCACCCCCGACAAACGGTCGTAATTTAGACAATTTGTCACCACCACCCCGACAATTTGTCACCCATAACCATCCCTCGATCCATCCTTTATCGTCGACGTCGACAGATGATGTTATCCACAACCCTGAAAACCAAAAGACAAATGCTGCCGAGCAAAATGACTTGGACGCAGTCGTTGAATTAATTTCAACTTGGGAGCAGGGCAGGGGCAAGACAGTTAAAATCACAGCCAGCGATCGCACAAAGATTTCCTACTGGCTTCAAGTTTGCGTTTCTTCTGGTGCCCTGAAAGCAGCCTATGACACAGCTGTCGCCCAACGTCAAAAACAGGGTGATCCAACAGCGGTCACGATCGGGTACCTAGATTCGATCATCGCCTCATCAGCTAAGGCGGGGAAACCCACTAGCGCCCTAGCCAATATCCATGATTCCAACATCAATGCCGCACCCTGGTATGTCACAGATGCTGGCATTGAAAATGAAGCCAATCGCATAGGCTGTAAGCCTCACCCAGGTGAACCATTTCCTCAATTCAAATTACGCGTCTTAGCTTATAAGCAGGTGCCTTATGAGCAATACGAACGCGACTGCAAATCATTCTCTAATTATTAATAAGGAGTTTTAATGCCGCACTTTTATTTCTTCAACACAAGGAGCTTTTTATGAACGCTTTTAAAAAACTAATAATCCGCACTGGGGACATCATTCCAGCAATTACGATTTATATACTTTGCAGTCCAATTTATTCGTATGCCCAATCTCCGGTAATTGCTAACAAGGTTGGCAATTACACATCTGGACTAGTGACCGCAATTTCAGCTGCAGGTCTCGGCGTTGGAACTGGTGCCGCATCGATGGTTGGTTACAAAATGCTTGGCCAAAAAGCCACTTTCGGGGATGTTTGGCACATTGCTGCCGGAGGTCTTATTGCTGCAAGTGCAGGTGCATTTGGATTGTACGTACAGAGCTCCTAAATATAAATGGATCCAATTTTCAAAGGCTGTACTAGACCCACAATGCTCAAAGGTGCGCCAATGGAGCCGTTGATGTATTTTTGCGTGCCTATTTTTATGATCGGGATTATTGGATCTGCATTTCACCCTCTCTCGCTAGTGGTGGCATTTGTACTATGTTTCTCTGTTTGGGTATGGATGCGAATTGTTTCGGAAAGAGATGAGCAGCGCTTAATACAGTTAATGCGGTTGTGGTGGCATCGTCGCCAATATTGGGCCACATTTTATTTATGGATTAGTCGCGATAAGTTAAGCCACCACCATGGATTATTTTCATACTCGCCAATAGATTATCGAAAAAGCGCTTACCTAAGTCGGATGCTTCCCCTTGGAGAAAACTTATGACCAATCCAATTAATAACGATCCGTTTATTGGCAAATTTGTCCCGTTTTCGTGCCATGTGGAACCAACCATTGTTAAAAATAGAGACGGCTCATATTGTTCAACATTGTTGCTGGCTGGGATTGCCTTTGAGACTCAAGATCCCGATGAAATACTTCATCGTCACAATACTTTTTCGAACTTTGTAAAAAGTTTAGGTGGTGATGTTGCGCTGTGGTCTCACCGGATCCGCAGCAAAATTAGCGACCGTCTATCGACTGAGTATGAAAATCACTTTGTACGGTCAATGGCTGAAGCCTATTACGGCAGCTTTAACGGCTACCGGATGAAGAGTAATCAATTTTATTTAACGATTGTTTATAAGCCTGCACGCTTGCGCAGCAAAATTAAACGATTTGGCAATGCGTTTCGTGACGGCGAACAAATCGGAATAGAAGAGGCGGAGGATCTTCGGGTAATGCAGGACCTTCTGTCGCGCACTATCGCTAATATGCGATCTTATAGCCCCCAGGTATTGAGTAGTTACGAAAGATCTGGGGAGCTATTTTCTGAGAATTTTTCATTTTATAAATTTTTAACAGATGGCACATGGCAGCCGGTCCGAGTACTTCGCAGTGCGGCCTATAACTACTTAGCTAGCGCACGAATAACTAGCGATGCCGAGCTGATTGAGTTGAAAGGCCCTGGCAAAACAAGATACGCGGCAATGCTTGATTTACTTGAATATCCAATGAACTCGGAGCCTGGTACGCTAAACTCATTGCTGTACTCGGACTTTGAGTTTATCGAAACCCAAAGCTTTACTGCTAAGTCAAAGCCGGCGGCGCAAAAATATATCGAAACCCAACAAGGGCGGATGATTTCAAGTGAAGATGCCGCACATTCACAAATTGAAGAATTAACAACCGCACTAGATGACCTCATTTCAGGTCGCATTAGCTTTGGCGAATATCACTACTCCCTAGCAATCTTTGGGAATTCACCAGTCGAGGCGCGAAAAAATATAGCCGAAGCCGATGCGATACTCAAAGATTCGGGCTTCATAACTGCTTTGGCTGATATTTCTGCTGAGTTTGCATGGCTTTCTCAAATGCCAGGCAACTTCAGATTTCGACCTCGAAACGTCAGCCTGTCAAATAGAAATTTTTGCGGTCTTAGTTGCTTTCATGGGTTTTATACTGGCAAGCGTCAAAACAACCCTTGGGGTGAGGCGGTTACATTATTAAAAACCCCTAATGCCTCACCGTTGTATTTCAATTTTCACTATACCCCACTTAATGAGCTGTCATACGATAAGAAGGCGCCTGCCAATACAACTTTAATTGGAGCTACCGGTACCGGAAAAACGGTTACTGAAGTTTTTTTACTGTTAATGGCAGATAAGTATTACCCAACGGTAATGTTTTTTGATAACAAGCGTGGCGCTGAGATAGCGATTCGCTTAAATGGGGGTAACTACAGAGTATTCAAGCGTGGTGTTTCAACCGGGTTAAATCCTTTTCATCTACCCGTCAATCCCTCTACCATTCTCTTTCTAATTGACTTAGTTAAGTCGCTTGTGCCAAGAACCATAACCCCTACCGAGCATGACGACATTAGTCGCGCCGTTAACGAGGTAATGCGTTCCAAGGATATGCGGCTACGCTGCCTGTCTTCTGTATATCAGCAGCTATTGGAAACTTCAGAAGACTCCATTAGTGCGCATCTTCGTAAATGGTGCCATGCTGCAGGCGGCAATTTAGCCTGGGTGCTCGACAACCCTCAAAATGAGATTGACATTTATAGCGACCGCTGGAATGGTTTTGACGATACGGATTTAGTAGATTACCCAGAGGTTTTGGGTCCAATCACCGATACGTTGTTGTTTATGGCAGATACTCTAATTGATGGCCGTCGATATATTTATGTAATGGCTGAGTTTTGGATTCGCCTCGGTCTACCTAGGTTTGCTGACTTTGCAACCACAAAGCAATACACAATTCGATCTAAAAATGGTTTCGGTGTTTTTGATACGCAAAGCCCAGCTCAAATTCTCAAAACATCACATACCGCTGCAATTGTGGAGCAAACCCCCACCCAAATTTACTTGCCAAACCCGAAGGCTGACAGATCAGATTACATCAATGGTTTTAAGGTCACCCAAGCTGAATTTGACATCATCTCAACCTTAAGCGAAACATCCCGTCAGTTTTTGATAAAGCAGGGTGGATCCTCATCAGTAGCAACTTTGGACCTGGGCGGATTAGATGCCTATCTGGATGTCCTATCCGCCTCCTTGGATGATGTCGCACTCCTGGATGTGATACGAGCCGAAGTGGGAGATAACCCTGACCAATGGCTACCTGTATTTAGAGCGAGCCTAAGAGATCGTAAAAATCAATCGAAGTTAACACAACAGCGCATTGGAGTAACAGCATGAAAAAGATAGTTGCCAAATTTATTCCCATATTTTCCGCATTTTTATTTTCAACAGGTTTGATGGCTCAGGGAATTCCCGTTTATGACGGCGCTAATTTTGCCAATATGATTCAGCAATTAAATGCATGGCAACAGCAACTTCAAGCCATGCAAATGCAATACAACCAACTGCAAAGCCAATATCAAGTCCTTACCGGGGCAAGAGGTTTTGGTAACTTGCTAAGCAACCCATTGCTTTCAAATGCGCTCCCTGCCAATTTGCAGCAAACATATATGGCCCTTAAAAGCGGCAACCTTTCTCCTGCAGCTCAAATGGCTCGCAACCAAAGCATGGTATATAACTGCCAAAATTTAACTGGGACGGCCTATAGCAACTGCCAAGCAGGTCTTAATGTGAACTATCAAAATCAAGATATGTTCAATCAGGCATATCAGACATCACAACTACAAAGTCAGCAAATAGCAGCACTTCAGGCGCAAATCAATATGACCCAAGACCCCAAAGCAATTGCTGAGCTTCAAGCGCGCATCCAGACCGAGGCTCTTAGCCAGCAAAACACTATGCTGCAAGCGCAGCTTGCTACCCAACTTGCAAAGAATCAAGTTGAATTGATTCAACAGCAGGGCACGGAGTCGACCATGAAATTCTTTAGCGGCAAAAAAGGTATGAGCCAACTGGTTACACAATGAATATTTTCAACCGCTACTTTCAAGCAGTTCATCGAATTAATGCATCAGCAAAAACCCCGAGAGATTTTGGACTAAATAAGTTTAATAAATGAAAAATACAAAATTAATTATCGTCATCATTATTGCGTTAATGATTGGCGGCATAGCTGGAGCCTGGACATACCACTCATTATTCTCTGGCGTAGCCACTACTAAGCAATTTTTTGGTGGAACCAAAGGAATCAATCAGCTGGTTTCGCCTAAATAAGTATGGGATTATTTTCTGTAATTGGATCTACCATTGAAGCCGGGGCCGTATCTTATGCGACCTCTGCTTCGGCAGCTCTTTGCTCTTATTTAGCTCCGCTTTCCATAACGCTAACAACGTTGTGGGTTACGTTATACGGCTATGCCACCATGCGAGGGGAAACGCAGTCTCCAATTATGGCATTTGGATGGCGATTTACCAAGATGGGCTTGATTCTATCCTTAGCAACAAGCGCATCAGCCTATCAATCTGATCTTATGGCATTGGTCAATGCAGCAATAACAGAGGTTTCCAGCGTAATGTTAAGTGTTGCGCCTGGGGTTCAATTCTGTTCGAGCAACTCATCCTCACCATATCAACTGCTTGATTGTTTTTCAGACGCCGGTGACAACATGATGCAGGGATTTCAAGATCAATTAGATCAAATGTCATGGGTCAATGTGGTTGGTGCCTTAGCAATAATATTGTATGCATTCGTTGCTGGAGTTGGGCTTGTTTTGTTTCAAATTATCATGGCAATCGAAGTTATATTTTGCCGCATTGAACTTCAATTATTTTTTGCAGTAGGGCCACTTTTTATCTTTGCCTGGGCTTTTGAGCCCACAAAAAAATATTTTGATGGCTGGCAATCATCGATTGTAAGACTGGGCATAACAAATGTCTTTGTTTTTGGATTTTTGGGGATGGCGATGGCGCTCATGCAAGCCCTTATTGGAAAAATAATGCCCGCTCCTACAGAAAGTTTGGCAGATTTTCTGATTAGAACGGGTGGTACTGTTCCAGCGGTTGCCTTTGCAATCCTATTTACATTCGGAATTCTTGCTGCGATCGCATACAAACTCCCCTCTATAGCCGGCGGTCTTTCGGGCTGTCAATCAAGTGGTGGATTTTTTGGGGCAATGGTTGGTAATGCAATGGGCAAGGGGATTGTTGGCCATGTATTTGCGCCGCCTAAACCAGATAAACCAAAGCCCGGGGGAAGCATTGGTCAAGGAGGCTCTGGAGCTTTAGCAGGAGGGGCTTCGGGTAAATCTTATGCATTTCAAAGAGCTGCGGCTTATGGTCGCCAGCGAGCTAAATAATTTTTTGTTAGAGCAAAAATAACAGGAGTGTAGTGTGTCATTAGGTCAGGATAAATCCAATATTACGTCGGAAAAAATCAAGCGCATTTCCATATCATCAATGCACGATGAGGCTGCGGGATGGGAGCGCAACCATATGGAATTACTATCAAAGTCAGAATCTCGGGCATGGAAATTTACATGGTTCTCATTGAGTTTTTCATGCTTATGTGTGCTGGCCGTGGCCGTACAAACTCCTCTTCATGAATTTAATCCAGTTGTATTTACAGTTGACCGAAATACTGGCGTAGCTCAGATGGTCGACCCATCAGGAATTAAGAGTGAAGTTTTATCGGAGGCGATGGATAAGCATTGGGCTCAGGAGTATGTTGACCACCGTGAACGATATGAATGGACATTATTACAGCATGACTACGATTGGGTCCTAAATACTTCATCTGACCAGGTAGGGCGTACATTTTCTCTTGTATATGATGGCGATAATTCTCGCGCCAAAAGACTTGGTTCAAATAGCAGTCAACGTATTTTTATAAAATCAGTTACCTTGCCGCCAGACTCCCCCGGTCAAGCGGTAGTGCGCTTTGAGAGAACTACTCGTGAAAATGGTATTGATAAGCCGCTTGAAAATTTCGTCGCTACGCTTAGCTACATCTATGAGCAGCCCAAAACTTTTGTAAAAGAAAAACGGGTTATTGATAACCCCTTTGGATATAAGGTAACTGGTTATGCCGTTTCCGCAGACTATGCGAGCGGAGCTGCAAAATGAAACGGTCATTAATGTATTTTGGCGTTGCTTGGATGCTTTCTTGTTCTTTTGTGGTTAATGCTCAAAATAACCCTGATGGAACTAATGCGCGTAAAGAATCCGTTAGTAAGTTGTATGCCATCACCAATGCAGCCAACTCAAAAACACCAAGCGTTACTGAGGCACCAGGAGCGGCCCCCAGTAAATCAACCAAGGAAGAGGGCGACATTCAAAGTGCTGACCAGACAAAAAACTCTCCCGCTAAGACTTCTAAGCCTATTAAAAAACTAATTCTCAGGGAGCCTGAGATTCCAACAATATTAAAAGTAGCCTACGATGGCGAGACTGCTGAAGAGCCTGTAACCATCTATGCGAAACGTGGTTTTAGCACTCTTCTTTTGTTCGCGCCTGGAGAGCATATTGAGCGTTGTGGTGGCAGTAAGTATGACTGTATAGACGTAGGTGACTCCAGTGGATGGTATGTGACTGGGAATGCTGGCGATAACAATGCAACTATCAGAGCTAAATCAACAGCATTTGATACCAATATTTCGATTATCACCAACCTATATGCGTACTCATTAGATCTTAGGGTGCTACCAGATGACTCAAAGTCAAAAGGAACGTGGCGCGTAAGAATCTCTCATAATGATTCGCCGGAATTCTCGCCGGAAAAGCAGGCTCGCATGCTGCATGATCGCCTGAATAATCCATTGCACTACAAGCGTAATCGTCGATATACATTACAAAAAATCGAAGGTTCGGACGACATTATTCCAAGCGAGGCCTGGGATGATGGCAGGCTTACCTATATTCGTATTTCAAATAATCGTGAAAAACCCGCTTTCTTTAAGGTGATGCCTGATAAATCAGAGCTGACAACAAACTTTCACATGGAAGGAGACGTCGTTGTCTTGCATGAAGTTGCGCGCCAGTGGGTGATGCGTTACGGCTCTCAGGTTATCGCTATATATAACGAAGCTTTTGACCCAGAAGGATTGCCACCTGTCGATGGCACGCTTGTTCCAGGCGTAATACGCATTACTAAGGAGCAGCCACTATGAATAGAGGATTGCATCCTGATTCACCAACCGCTGAGCTCAATGCGATCCCGAAAGGAGAAAACTTTCAACTTGGGGGTAGATCTGAATTCTCGCAATTTTATAATGAAGCAGACTTGTTGGAAGATGCGAGCGTGCCATTGTCTTCGCATGAAAGTACAGCGGTCACCGAAGAGAATTCAATAAGTAATGCAGAGCATGTGCAAGCTACCCCAAGCTTGAAAGATTTAAAGAAAAAAGCCTTCCTAAAGCGTTCTAAAACTTTTGGCCTTGTTATTTTCTTGATAGTAGTTTTGGTTGGAGGGTTTGCGTTTTACTTTCTCACCGTTTGGAAGTCGCATTTAAATAAAAAAATTGGCGTATTACCAAGCACAGTGCATGTGGTTGGCGACAATAACTCTGTAGGCAGTGCCAGCAATCAAAAAGACTCAACTCACTTGCTTGGGGTGGAGTCTGAAAAAGATAATCCAACCCCTGCTGCCGCAAGTCCGAATCAACCTGCTGGGCAGCCGGCTCCCTTGGCTAAGACAGCATCGGGTCCTGGGGCCATTGGGGCTCAGCCCGGACCCGGACAGTCGATAGCAACACCCCAGCCCGCATTGGATGCATATGGCCGTCCCATTGCACCCGAGTTACCGCTTAATCGCTTTGATGCGCCCATGGGGGCGCAAGATGGAAGGGCAAGCCCTGCAAATGGTGGCGCCACCCATGCCAACACTAGCGTTGTATCTACAAACGCAAACTCCCCAGGAGTTAACCTGGCATCTTCGGTTGCAAATGTAACAAATACTGGTGCCACCTCCAATCCATCGACTGGCGGTAGTTATGGTGGGAATCTTACCTCGGCCCAAACACCAAGAGCCACGGCATCAATGATAGGTAATCGTAGTTTGATATTGGCGCAAGGTGTTGATATTCGTTGCGTATTAGATACTGCAGTTGCTTCTGATCTACCTTCAATGCCACGATGCCATGCTCCAAAAGACATTTATAGCGATGATGGAAAAGTTGTTTTGGCTGAGGCTGGCACTACTTTTAACGGTGAGTCAGGGGCAATAGCAATGAAAAATGGCCAAAGCCGTTTGTATGTGCTGTGGTCGCGCCTAAAAACTCCAACGGGCGTCACTGTCAAGCTAGATTCTCCTGGGGCTGATGCTTTGGGGCGGGGTGGTCTTGAGGGGGATCTCGATAAGCGCTGGGGCGAACGCATTGGATCCGCCTTTTTACTCTCAATGGTGCAGGACTCTATAGCATACGCGTCTACACGCGGTGGAAATTCAACTTCACCAACTGTTTTCCAAAATACCACCAATGCTGGTAACCAGATGGCAACTGAAGTACTTAAAGACAGCATTTCAATACCACCAAGATTAACCCTCAACCAGGGCGAAATCATCACCATCCACGTTGCTAGAGACGTCGATTTTTCTAGCGTATATCAATTAAAGGCTAAGTGATGCCAAATTATCAATTTGGAGGTACCTCATATTCACCAGAAGATGCCCGCTGGCAAGATATTCTCGCAAAAGCATACGAGAAAAAGGTGCGACCTAGTTGCATGTGTATTACGCCAGCACCATCGATGTATATATCTCGAGTAAATGCTCGCTACATTATTAAGCGCATGCCAGGTTCTGGATCCGCCCATGGAATTACATGCGGCTCCTATGAGGCTCCAGCCATTCTGTCTGGTATTGGCGAGGTTATGGGTACTGCGATACAAGAGGATCTTGAAACCGGCAATACAACTCTAAAGCTTGGTTTCGCTTTAAGCAAAGTACCAGGAAAACTTCCTCCAGAACCAAGTGATGAGTCTAAGGATACCGTCAAATCACCGGGTACAGAGCTATCGATGTTAAGCACTTTGCAATATCTTTGGTCTGAAGCGCAATTTCATCGGTGGTCTCCAAAAATGGATGGCAAACGCAACTGGGGCCTTATCCGCCATTATTTATTAAAGGCATGCGAGCAAAAGCTTGCAAAAAATAAACCTTTAAGCGCTTTGCTCTATTGCCCAGAGTCTTGGTCGCAAGATGCGAAGGAGCGAATAGCCGAGAGTAGGCGAATTGCATTTAGCAAGATATCAGAATCTAT
The DNA here is from genome assembly GCF_018881975.1 of Polynucleobacter sp. JS-Safj-400b-B2. GTDB lineage: Bacteria > Pseudomonadota > Gammaproteobacteria > Burkholderiales > Burkholderiaceae > Polynucleobacter. Next base: position 36,826 of record NZ_JACVPJ010000010.1, read on the forward strand.
CCATGGAAAACGTTCTCTAATGCTTTTAATTGGCGAAGTGAAATCCTTTTCTCCTTCGCGCTTAGGCGTTGAGATGAAGATCAAGCACGCTGATATTGGTTTTCAAATGAAGGAAAGCCTTTACAAGGCATTGCAAAAGCATTTCGCCCCGAGTATGGATTTATGGGATGCCCATATTGAAGATGGAGCTCACCTTATAGCTATAGCTACTTTCGGCGTTAATCAGGCGCTCACACCTGAAATCGAGGAAATTTCACTGATGCTTACTACACCCGGATGGATTCCAATTGAAGGGGTTATGGAGTGGACGCTTGTAAATAAAGTGCATGATCAAAAACGTCACTTCATTAAAGGTTTACGCTTTAATTTACCAAAGAAAAAACCATTGGCATCGGTATTGCTTACTGACACCGAAAATGCTTGCGCATTATTCATACAACCAGCAAGCCCACCAGAAAACTTTTCGCAAGAACTTCATGAGATGTTAATCAAAGACCCGATGGACTATTGGATTTGGGATGCCGCTCATGCAATGCCCGATATTCCAGAACCCATGATTCGTCAGCCCACAATTATTTCAGGAGAAGATTCACATGATTAAGCGAATAGTAGCGAGCTTGCTAATTTTTTTATGCCAGCAGGCCATGGCGGATGATTGGGGATGCCAAGTTGCATTGTGCATGGCCAATCCAGCTGGGCCAATGGCTCTCTCCGAATGCGTTGCCCCAATACAAAGACTTTATAACGTTCTAGCCCATCATGGAAGTTGGCCCTCTTGTAGTAGAGCCTCAGCACCAAGTGTAGCGACTCCGCAATTTAACAATTCAGCCTCCGGTAATACCAATCCAAATAATCAGCCTACTTTGCCGACTCAAACCAATTCGACTACCGGGGCTGTTCAGTGACTGCTAATCTAAAAAATGAATCGATATCAGGATTTGATGCCTCTCTTTGGATAAATCACGCAATTTCGCCTTTAGTAGAGCACCTAAAAGATGATTGCACTGATCTAGCAATTATTGGACCAAACCTCGCATTTGTTGATGGAAGGACGGGTTGGAGAAAGGTGCCGTTCTCATTGGATATGAACGCTCTTAAGTCTCTCGCAAAGACCATAGCAAAAAATACGAATCAAAGCATTTCAGAGCAAAACCCAATTATGAGTGCCATGCTACCCAATCGGGAGCGAATTCAAATAGTCATGCCTCCGGCAGTTGCATCTGAACAATTTTCAATTTCTGTGCGTAGACCGTCGATAAATAATTTTCCTGTTTCCTCTTACGTGGAATCAGGCTATTTTAAAAATACGGCTTGGAAAACTGGTGATGGATTCGGCTCTGACCATCAGGCATTTATTGAGGATGCAATTCAAGATGATGGTGTTGCTGGCACCGAATTAAATGGCGTTAAATGGTCGCCCAGCAAAAATTGCCTTGAAAAAATTAAATTAAAAGCAAAAAATGACCCATTGATTGGTCAAGCTTATGAGTTGTTGTCCACCGGCAGAATTGCTGATTTTTTAATGTTTGGTATCAAGCAAAAGTTCACCATGGCTATGGTGGGAGACACTGGTAGCGGTAAGACGGCCTTAATGCGTTCACTATGCTCACTCATTCCGCTTGAAGAACGCTTGATATCAATCGAGGATGTACGAGAACTTTTTCTTCCGCACGACAATTTTGTCAACCTGATGTATTCAAAGGGAATGCAAGGGCAGGCGGATGTCTCTGTATCAGACCTAATTGCCAACTGCATGAGGATGAAGCCCGATAGGGTCCTGTTGGCGGAGTTACGCGGTTCTGAAAGCTATGATTTTCTAAAACTCATGACTTCCGGGCATGCTGGTTCAGTTACCTCATACCATGCCGTGAATTGCGCCTCCGCCATTCCTAGATTTGTGTTTATGGCTAAAGAGAGTAAAGAGGCCGCTTCCTATGATATGGAAATTCTTAGAAAGCTTTTTTTGATGTCAATTGATGTAATCGCGCACGTTAAAGCGGTGCCCCTTTTTAACGCCACTGGGGAAATGATCGGAAAAAAGCGAGTTATGACAGAAATTTACTGGGATCCTATTTTGAAAGAGGGGTTAAGTTTTGAACATTGATGCTGCTATGAATTATTTCTATATTGCTGTCACTATTTTTTGGCTTTTGGGGGGCTATATTCTTGGAATTTACCAAGATGATCGCTTGTCGAATAGATTTTCTACGGCATGCCTAGTTTTGGGGGCTCCATTTCTTTTCTACATGCCTTTTTCTGAATTGCATACCCCTTTCAATGTCCATCTAATACTTGTTGTTTTTTACCTATATTTAGCAACGCAGCTCTGGAAAACGACTAAACTATGGAATGACGTTAGAGCGTCACACAGGAGTTTCAAATGATATCTTTCCCATATCCCCGTAAAGGTGACGTTTTCATCGTGGCAATCACGATGAATTTGATCGCTTGTTCCAGCGGTCCAAAACCATTGATGCTGCCCGATGGGAGTGCCCGCGTCCCGATAAATACCCAGGAGATTGTAGTTGCTGTGGCTGCTATATCGCCTAGCGACATCTTGGATGTGCCCCCAGCCTCCGAAAAAGTAATTCCTCAGCCCCTTCAACAAGCTGTTGTACCTCAGCCATCGAAAGAACCCAAGGCAATACTTACCTTGCCTGCACCGCTAACGACTGCCAATTCAGAGGTCAACCCATCTGGAAGGGCTTCGCCTCCCGATGTAGCTCTTGTTCTACGCCCCGGTGATCGTCTGTCGAGCTCTCTTAATCATTGGCTTTCTGATCAAGGTTGGACGCTACTTTGGAAGCCGCAGGCGGGAACACGTGGAAGACTTCGGGATTTTGTTGTCTCTGACGATACAACCCAGTATGGGGATATTGAAACAGTATTAGGTCAAGTGCTGACTGGCAAAGCGTTGGCTGTTCAGATTTCCAGTGCCGATCATAAAGTGCTGGTTACAAATGCTTCCGCTGAGCAACCCACAATAGATAAATAGAAGAAACCAAATGAACAATATTTTCATAAAAAAAATAATGATGCATTTTTTACGATTTAGCGCAGCTATATTGGTTTTTATAGGGGCAGCTTCCACCGTTAATGCTGGGCCTCAAATGCAAGCAGGCGATTCAAATGGGTCCTCGCCGTATATCAATCAAGACAAATATGTGGTCGACGTAGTGCTGATGGGCGATGACAAGGTTGACCATACGATCCAGTTTACCGTCCAGGCTGACGGACGCCCTATGTCTATGCAGTTCGGCACTCAAATTGACTATTTAAGTGCCATCACCACTACCGTTGATTCCGATGGATTTGTTCATGAAGGTGCGACGAGTCAGAAAATTATCGTTGGCGATACTGTTGTGATTTCCCTTAAAGAGCAAGCGCCCCCAATTCCAGGCCACTTGATTTTGGATTTTGATGCCAACTCATCCAAGTTGTTATCGATGAAAAAAATACAGATTGGGGATCATGCTATTGAAACACCTGAAATTGATGTGGCCAATATTAGCTCCACTATCAATGTAACGCTTAATGATGAGGTAACCATCTCGGATGGCGACTACGGTAAGCGCAAAAATATAACTATAAAAGTTCGTAAGATGGAGGTTGCTCAAAGATGAGTCACGTAATTAAAAGATCGTCACGCAAGCTAATTTTAACTATGCTATCTGCTGGACTTTTGTCAAGCGCCTGCACCTTCCTGCCTCTCGCAAAGCAAAATAAAGACAATACACAAGAAGAAGTCTCTGAATTTGCAAAATCCCAGAAGAGGCCCGTGATCACCAAAGTTGATCGCATCAGCTCACCAACCAAGGAAATTGTTACGGATGATGCAGAGGAGACTTTGGCAATTTCAGTGCCCAATGGGAGTTGGTTTTCAATTTTGCAAGGGATTGCAAAAAAAGAGGGGTTTGTAGTTCGTACATTGGATGGTGTTGATACCAGTCGACGAATGAATATTGCAATTACAGGCTCTACAACAAAAGAGGCAATCCACACTCTGGCAATGCTTGCAGGTTATGTTGCTGTAGTTCGTGATCAAGATCATTCGGTAACGATTGCTCCGCTGGCTACATATACATTTAAACTCCCTCCGCCGGCAATGAAACTTTTGGCAGCTAACTTTTCCGTGACCGCCAATAGCGGCGGTTCAAGTTCGGGAGGTGGAGGCTCCAGCGGTGGTTCATCTAGCAGTGGTGGTGGCACAAGTGCGCCACCAAGTACAGCAACATTCTCAGTCGGAGGGTCAGGCGCTACCACGGGCGGTATTGGGGGTATGTCCCCAGGATCTGGTGGGGTTGGAGGGTCTGCTCAGTCGGGGCAGAGTAGCACTACGCAATTGGAGGGCTATCTACGCAATATAGCCGGTACAAACGCTCAGATTTCAGTTCTGGCTGAGCAGGGATTAATTACAGTCAGAAGTAATGGTCAAGCATTAAAACGGGTACAGGATTTTTTACAGGATTTTTCAACAGATGCCATGCGCAATGTGATTATCGATACGGCAATTATTGATGTATCGATAAACGATGATTTTCAGCTAGGGATAAAGTGGAATAAAGTTCTAAATGAAGCGGGTGGCGTAACTAAAGGCATCAGCATTAATAACACGGGTGTTGTTACTGCCACAGGGGGTGCAGCAGTGCCGGCATATACCTACACTTCCGCTTCAATTGCTGCAGTTGTTAGCGCTTTAGAAACCTTTACCCGCACCAGGGTAATAAACGACCCCAAGGTGGTAACCACCAACCACATTACTGGAACTATTTCCGTGGCTAAGCAGTTGCCATATTTGCCCTCAATATCAACTACGGTAACGGGCACTACAGGAACTTCACAAACATCTGCCTCGGCAGCATATGCGATGGACGGAATGACAATCGCAATTACCCCGCACATTATGAATAACAATTTAGTGCAGTTGCAGCTCATGCCTATTACCAATACGCTTGGCGCTTTGCAAAACCTGGGGCAGGGTATTAGCGCTTACCAAATGGACACGAAACATTCATTAATGAATGTCCTAACCGAATCCGGGAAAACTGTAATTCTCTCCGGAAACCGAAGCGTGAAGTCGTCTGACGCTCGTACTGGACTCCCTGGATTAACGCGTCTACCAATTATTGGGCCCTTATTTGCCGCCACTGATATTGCCGGCGCTGTTGATGAATATGTCACCTTGATTCATGTGCAGGTTTTGCCTGCACCCGCATTTGATGTTCTTGTAGGAGAGGCTTTGTGAAAATAACCAATAGTAAAAACTTCTTTTCAATGAAGTTGGCTGCCTTTCGCAATAAGGGAAATGGATTTAATCGAAACAAATCAAGTTCACCCAATACAAAAGGTAAAAGCGATGAGAATCAATTGCTTTGGCTTTTAACGGATTTTGATAAGCGCTCACAGATTTATGGTGTGTCTTCCGGGATTTCTGGCTCTGTAGAAGCCCAAACGGCCAATTTTGAACCTAATGAAGGTGTATTGATCTCGTTTTCTGCAGATGACCATCGAATTGCTGCGGATGGTCAAGATCGGGCCATAAACTTGCGCGAGCGTGCCATAGAAGATTATGGAACCCAACTATCCTTTTGGATGCACAAGTCTGCCAGCAATGGGGTTGATGGTAGCCGTAAAAAATCACAAACACTTTATGCAACAGCATTAGATCGAGTCATCGACTCGTCCATGCCGATTATTTCAGGTTTGGCATTAATTGATCATTTGCTTTCCCAATATGAGTTTAATCACGGCTTAATTACAAGGCCATTAATTACTGGCTTTGCATTGCCGCAATCAACTACATCGCCAGATGGAAGCGAATCTTTGCAATTGCTCCTGATTTTGTATTATCTAGACGGGGATAACTATCTTGGATCGCGTCCAGATCGCCCTGAATCAATGCGATTTCTCGTTACTCCAAATGTAACGCCCAGCGCTTATCAAGAAACGTTGGTAGATTTTCTAAGGCGTGCCGATGCAAGTCAAACCACCACTGCCGGCGGATTTGATTATGAAGCTCAAGTTGTTCTTTTCGATATGACAGCCTTATCTTCGAATAAATTACCAATCGCATACCCTAGTGAAAAATTAGTCTTTGGGGCTCCGATATCACTCATATTAAAAAGAGCTAGTAGTTTTTTAGGGGCCTGCTTATTTGCTTTAATTTCGATGATGGCTTGGTACGAGTATCGAATTATCAGCACAGAATCGAACTTGAGCAAGCTGCGTGAGACGCAAACTCAACTGCCCAAAGAGTTAAGCCAGACGGTACATGAGCAACTTGGCGCCTTTATTTCCGGCGGAAGCATTGATGTTGGTCAAGCCATTGACCTTGCTCAACAAGTTTATCAAAGCGGAGGCCATGTGAGCATGGATCTTGATAGGGCGCACCTGGTGTTGCATAGCTACCTACCCAGACCACTAAAGCCAGGGGAGTTTATGTCAGAGCGTTCGCGAACGGCTCTACAAAGTTCTCCTCCGACCGGATGCACTAAGCGTTCCGTAAATTCCGATACAACCTTTACCGACATTGTGATTGATTATGATTGCCAAAACCAAACCACTTCCCGTACTAGTCGCCTTAGCCCTCTTTACACTCGCCGCTAGTTTTGGCGTTGCCCAACTTAAGGAGCGTGCCGATGACTTGCAAGCCCAGCAAGAGCAATTGAACGCTCAAGTAAGCAGGGCTTCGCAAGAAACGGGGCAATGGAAATCATTAATCATTGAGTGGGCCGCCGCTAATATGTTGCGTGATGACGGCGCTAAAGCCGTCCCGGCGCCTTCCAAAAAGATGCTCGAACCATTGGATACTGCTCTGGTTGTTGCATTAGCAACCCTACAAAGTAGTGCAACAAACCATCTTATTACGCTATCGCAGGTAAATCCAGCACAAGCTGCTCCAGGCATTAATAACCCTCTGGCAGCTACGGCCCGCCCAACAGGCGTTGAAGGCATCCGTGCTATCACCATTAATATCAAAGCGCAATACAAAAGCGCTGACGATTTAAGCCTGTTCTTTGCAGATTTAATTCAAGCAGGCATTGGGGTTGGAAAGCTATCGATCTCCGGGGATCACTTTGATGCACAAATAGATGTTTTTGGGAGCTAAATGTGAATCGATTTTCGTTGCGCAAACTTGTTGACCAGTCTGACCTCATTTACAAAGAGGGCGCTAATGACCTGGAAAGTAATGCGACGTCTTCAGAGGAGCTTATGGACTCCGAGTCCGCTTATGCGGTTGTTAGCCCAATCAACTCAGACTTAAGGATTTCATCTGATTTCGCTGGAAAGTTAACCCAAGGACAATCTCTTGAGCTGAATCACGAATTAAATAACGAGGTCAACAAACAGCCGGAGCCGCCTGCAGGCGTCGCAGACTGGCTACTAACTCAAGTTCACCAAAACGAAATTGAGCTTGTTAAATTGCTGCGTAATAAAGGCCTGCGCGATTCTCATATTTTGATGGCAATATCAAGAGCGAGGCAAACTGGAGAGAGTTTGCTGGACATCATGCGGCCCGAAGATTATGGCTTTTTAAGCATGGAGCAGATAGCTCAAGTAATTGCACAGCTTAATGATATGGAGTATATCGATGGGTTTGAGGCGGCAAGATTGCTTGATGAGGCTAGCCTTGAAAAACATCAAATTGTGCTACGCAGTGACGGCCCCAGCACCTTTATGCCACTGTGTGTAATGGACGACCATTCTAGTGGCCGTTCGAACATTGAAGTATTGATTTCTGACACGCAAGCTCGCAGCTTAGCAAGGCATACATTTTCAGGACATACGTGTCAATTTAGAGTTGCTAGCGAGGGGGTTATAAATAATTTATATCGACGCGTCTTTGGCAATACAAAGCAAGCGCTAGAAATTTCTTATGTGTCCTATAAAAAAGCGTTAGACGCAAAAGATCAGGATGGCGAAGCTGGCAATCACAAAGAGGCTGTATTAATGGCTCTAGCACGTCATGCTTGCTATGCCGGGGCCTCTGATATACGCATGCAACCAATGGCCTCCGGTCGAGGAGGGCAAGTTTTACTTCGCATTGATGGTATTTATCGTGACTTAATGTTTTTGCGCTGGGATGTTTATCGTGCCTTGATCAATGTCTTAATCGACGAATCAGGCAAAAGCGAAGAATTGCGCCGTGGGCCAATTGAAACGGTATTGCATTTTGATGGCTCTAGATATTCAGCAAGACGCAATGCAAACTTGGATCTTGCAAATCGCTATGCCTTTCGGGTCGAGCTGATTCGTACTTTGCCAGAAGAAACTGATATGGCCTACACCACCATGGTTGCCAGAATTATTGACAATCAAGCGGAAGAGGTTGACTTGCATAGACTTGGGATTGATAGTAAAACCCTTGAAAAATTAGCCTCCTATTTGATGCGACGCGCTGGAATTTTATTTACCACGGGGGCGGTAGGTTCAGGTAAATCCACTCTGCAAACAGCTTGTTTACGCGCTTTTGTAGATCCAATCGCCAGAAGTGTGCAAACCATCGATAACCCACGTGAATTTGCCATGGGTACATGGATGCAGTACCAGCAGCCATCTGATGCTAGCGAGGGGGAGGGCGCAACTAATATTGCTACCGGCCTACTCAGAAACGCTGTCGACGTTGCGGTGCCGGGCGAAACACGTACGCCAGCAATGGCGAAGTTGGTCATGCAAATGGCGAATATGGCGGTGTTTTGCATGACAACCATGCACAACAATAAAGCTGTTTCTGCTATTGCGAGGCTTAAAGATTTGGGAATAGAGTATGCCCAAATTGCCGATACGGTATGCGGCATCTTAGCTTTAGCGCTCCTGCGCATTTTATGCCCACAGTGCAAGATCTCTGATGAGCGTAGCGCAACAATGAGCGCCTTAAAGCAAGCCCCCTGGGTAAACGACTCGAAACCATTTCGGGTCGGTCCTGGTTGCCCGCATTGTCATATGACTGGCTACCGAGGTCGCAAGCTAACCTATGAGCTACTTGATATCGATGTGACGGTAGCGCAGATGATTCATGGTGGAGCACCTCTTTCCGAAATAGAAAAACATGCCATTGCCCCACAAGATTCAATGTATGGCCATGGATTGAATTTGGTTGGCGCAGGAGAAGTGGATCTTGAGCAGGTGGTGTCCCTATGAAGCTGGTTTATACCTTTACGGCCACCCACCCGACTAGGCGTGAACGTATTAGCGGACTCATTGACGCTCAATCACGCGCCAGCGCTATATATTCCGTCAAAAAAATGGGATTAGAGCGAATAGCCCTCAAGCTCAATATATCGCAAGCAATCTATTCATTGATTAGCGGCACCCGTAGCGTTTCGCCGCCCGAGCTGGCTCGTTTTTATCAAACATTGTCGCGCCGATTGCTTTTGCGTATGGATGAGGCGGAAATATTGCGCACTGCACAGGACTACTTAATTGATGGCCGCATGCGCTCAGCCGCAGCCATCATGTATGCCCAAAGACGCTCTAATGTAAGCCTTGGGCAGTCTATGTTATCTGCGGGACTACCAGAACGAGATGCCAGCGTCATTATGGCCATTGAATCTCGTTCAGCACAAAAGGCGAGCGCTTTTGCCGATCTTGCCAGGGAAACTCAGGAGCGCTTCCAGTTGGGACGTGATTTAAAAGGCCTGTTTCGTATGCCAAAGGTTCTAGCAGCTATTGTTTGGTTTGCTGGAGGTCCTTTTTTAGTGCTCTTGATCATGCCGGTACAGATCGCAACTAGCAATCAATTTGACATCAAATTACCTTCATGGATTGCGGCATATTACGCGGCAATTACGTGGTTAAACGACCATCTTGTTATTGCAACAATTATTTATCTCGCCGTTCCAGCGGGCTTAGTCGCGCTGCTGAAGTCATCCTTTGTGCAAAAGCAAGTAGAGCGGATTAGTGTGGTTAAGCGATTTTTAGATCTTCGAGAGCATGCGGCTCTATGGGGGTCTTTTGCAATGCTATACGGTGCCGGCGAAATTGCGCAGCGTATTTGTGTGCTGCTGCGTAAAACAGTATCTCTACCAAACACAGCTCAATGCTTGGACCGCATGGCAAGGGCACATCTTGCCGGTAGAGACAATATTGTTGCCGTGCGTGCAGCAATGTGGCCACGCTGGGTTGAGTCGGCGCTAATTGCTGCCTATCAAACTGATTTTGAAGAGGAAATGAATCGCAGCGTCATGCTTTGGCGTGAGGACCTTGCATGGCAAATAGCCGCTCTCAAATTTTGGGCCAAGATGCTTGATGTTTTGTCTCAAACCCTCGTTGTAGGCATTTTTGCCTTCAACGTGTCTGTCATTCCAGCCATTACCGCACTGGCTGGCAGTTAATTGCAGCTTACTTACATCAACCGAATGAAATAACACCTTAAATAGGAGTCAACCATGAAATACACAAATCACTTAAGACAAATCTATCAACATATTAAGCATTCGTTAGCAGTGCACAAATCGACAGTACCCGCATCAACACAAGAGGGTAATACCCAAATGTATATGTGGATTGCAGTACTGGCGTTGGTGGCGATTATGAGCACGGTAATCGGCCTTAATTGGAACTCATCGAAATCTAAAGCCACAGCCATGTATGAATCTATGCAAAACGTGAATAAGGCGCTTGAAATTGCTGTTCTAGATATTAGCTGCTTTCCTATGACGCCAAATGTCCTTTTTGATAGCACTCAAGCGACTGCAGCTAATAGCTATTGTGGTGTAGCAGCCACTACGAGTTGGAATGGACCCTATCTAAAGGCTAAGCCAGTAGATGGCAACGGCAATATCAAAATGCCAAATGTTAACTCCGATAGCGTCATCTCAATTGGCAGAGTAGCAACAACGGTAAATAACATGAATTGGATTTATTACACCCAGGTTAACGATGTTCCTAATGATGTCCTACAACAGGCAATGAAATTGTGTTCAAACTCAGCCACTAATGCCAATGCCGGCAATATTGCTGCGCAACTTCAGACTCAGCCTTGCGGATATACGGCTGGCGCATCGACAGGTAGCTTTTATACCTACATCAATATGACGCAGTAAGAAAGGAATTGGCTGGGTCTTGAGAATGAGCGAGCACACTAACATACCGACTAAGGAAAAGGGCAATGCGATAATGCTCTCGGCTATTGCGATCATGATTGCAATGCTTGCATTAGCACAAGCAATTGGAACTCAAGTACGACAAAAGACCCTTGCCTCTGATGCGAAGATTAAATCTGCGTATGTAGCCAGTATTGCATCGCGCATTCAAAGTGCGTACGCAATAACCATTTCTCAACTTAATACCGCCAATATCGCTAGCGCACCTTTATCGGCACTGGTTACTGGTGGCGATACGCAACCCGTTTCCGGAGCCGCTATTTTGAACGGTATCGGTGAGTTATCGCCGCATTACGGACTTAAAGTTGCGAGTTCGAATTCGATTTCCCTTGGCTTTAATCAAGCTCCCGTTGCGCGAATAATTGCAATCTGGATACCCCCTACAGGGCATGTTGATACCAGCTCAATTAATCCTGTTACCGGAGTCTTTACAGCCGATCCAAGCGTGTTATATCAAGCACAGGTCAATGGAGTTGCCTTACAAACAAGCGCCTATGGGGCTACTCAAGATGCCTTAACTGCTGCAAGACAATCTTTTCAGCGATATTTTGTGACTCGCCGCCTCGCCACGGGAAACGATGCCCAAAATTTTTATAGGGCCGCCAACTGTGGAACCCCGCTTCCCGTCGAATTGCCTTGTCTTGATACACCCACCACCTTAACTGCTTCAATGGTTAATGGTGCAGGCATCAACTTCCAAGGTCTATTGGATGGCTGGGGAGGCACCCTGCAGTTTGCGAATCCAAATAGCGGAAATGCACCCTTTACAGCTTCCATATCAGCTCAAATTCCCTATGGCGCAGTTGGATCGGGCAATACCCGTCTATTAACCACCACTATTGATCAACCCTAACCAATTTCTGTATTTAGCCATGACCACCATCAATCTAGAAAATCCGCTTTCTCTAATTTTGCAAGATATTTTGAAGGACCCATCTGTCACGGATATTGAGCTTCAGGAATTCAGTTCAATTTGGATTCGAAATGAAAATGGCTTTGGACGCTGGGGGGCTGAACCCCTAGCTTTTAATGTTTTAAAGGAATTTCTAAGCTCGCAAATATATGGCGGCAACAAACCAGAAGAAGCGCTTTCCCATAAAGGCGGATCGGATGACGCCGGGATTGTGCTCGGTCAAACCCGCATGCGCGCGACAATTTATGTTGCAGGGGGACTTCTCAATCTCATTTTGCGTGTTCACCCAAAGCGAATTTTGCAATTTGAGGAGTTAGGATTGCCATCGCAGATACTGGAATATGCAATGCGGCCAGTTGGCATCAATCTCGTTACGGGCGGCTTAAATTCTGGCAAGTCCACCACATTGCATTCGATTATCGATTACCTCAATCGCACACAGGCGCTTAATATTCTGACGCTTGAAGATCCAATTGAACCAAAACATGTCGACATTAAATCACGCGTCATTCAACGTGAGGTGGGGGAGGGCAAGGACTGCATTTCTTTTGAGAAGGGGTTGGAAGCAGCCCTGCGTAGTGACATTAACGTTCTATTGGGCGGCGAGATTCGAAATGCTCAAACCATGGCTTTTATGATTGAGGCGGCCAGGACCGGGCAATTATCCATGGCGACCGTTCACACCAATGGCGCCATGGAAACTGTTTCGAGAGTTGCGGGATTTTTTGAGGGAGCCAACAGAGAGGCCGCGTTACAGGGTCTGTCAGAACTCCTCAATATTGTGGTGTCTCAGGTACGACTTCGCGACAAGGATAAAAAAGTGGTAATTGCTTGCGAAATTTTGATTCCAACGCCAGCGATTCGTAATGCGATTAAAGAAAACAAGATGAACACCATCTATCAAGAGATGATGGGAAATCCGAGTCATGGCCATGTATTGCTCAATAGCAGTTTGGCAAAATTAGTTCTAGAAGATCGCATTACTTTAGAGCAGGCTAAATCGGTTTCGCGCAATCCTCACGATTTAATTGTCTAAGAATAATCATTAAAGCCATGCTCAAAATGTCATTTTTAATATCAATTAAAGATTGCTTAAGGCCAAAGCAAGATGGGCGGGAGCGTGGTCAAACGGCAATGTATTCGCTACTGGTTGCAATCACTATATTTGCCCTATTTATGCTACCTGTTGGTGAGGCATTCTCAAACGCCCAGGCATTTTACTCAAAACTAGAAACACAAAACCGTCTATCTGACATTGCTGGAGCAATTACCAATGCCTACACGGCCAATACCAAATTGGTTGAGTCGCAAACTGGAGCTGTATTGGTATTGCCGCTAGGAACAATGTCTCCAGTCGCTCCGCAAGTGCTTTCTGGCGGGACTCGCATGTGCTTAAGCAATAGCGCAACTTTAGCTCCGCTTGCAACTTACACCAACCTATCAACTTCTATTGTCTATAAGGACGGATATGGTAAACCCATGTGCTTTCTTATATCCAGTCAACTCTCGACAACAACTAGCGGTCAAACAATTTATTACCATAATATTGCGATTATTTCTGCCGGTCGTGACGGTTCAATTGCCCCATCAACCGCATTGACAGCATCCGGAGCCTTGGTAACCGGAGGTGATGATCAAGGGCGATTAATCGATGGCAGTAGCATTAATAGTGGGCAAATGACCATAACTTTAGCGCGCATGAATGCATTGGTTTCAGCGCTACAGAGCTATTTCTATGGTCGATACCAAAGCAACAGTAACCGCGATCCCAGCCTAGACTACTTCACAAATGCCTCCGATACAGTTGGCATTATTCCCGATACCGGTGGAGTGCCGATACTAGCCACTAACGCCAATTTATTGGCAGCCTTAGGGTTATCGGGCCAAGCATTGCAAGATGGTTGGGGAAATGTATTTACCTTTGATAACAGCTCTAGCCTAGTTAGAAATCCTAGCAACCTGAATGGCGTTGCTTATACAAACGCGCCTTTCACATCACAAATTTGCACCACTTTACCTGGCGGCCAATCTTTGTGTCTATCAGCCCTAGGGTCCTATTAATGTCAACACAAATCATCATCGCCATCTCACAGCAGGAGACTTTATGAAATATCAATTACAAACCCGCCTTACCCTTTTGGCCGTGCAACTAGCCATAACGGGAGTTGTCATTTCTAGCAATGCATTTTCTGCCGATGTGGCTGCTGGGCAAGCGCTAGAAGGCGGTTCGGGGCCCATTGATCAGAACAAAATCAAGCAAAATACCCAAAAGCCAAAGTTAGAGCCTCTTAGATCTGACCCAAATGCCTTGTTGATGGGTAAATCAAAGACGAATGCAACTCCAAAAGACTCAAAAGATGTTGTCAAAGAGGATGTAAAAGTCGACGTAAAAGAGCAAAAGCCCAATCCATTTGGAGGTAGTGAAGTTGGTGCGGCGCCAACCACAAAGGATGGGGCGGCAAGCAATCGCTCGGCGACTCAAAAAGCTTCTCAATCAGCCACCCAGAAGGCCGACGACGAGTCTCATATCAACCCTATGACTGGCAAGACAATGAGCGTTGAGGATTTGGATATGCGATTGGCTAAAACCACCAAACTTGCCCTAATAGCCGAGCAGGAAAAACGAATTCGCGAACTTACCCCAGCGATACCAGGCGTTGCAAACACTCAGGGCGCCAGTCAGGGCAACAGTCCGCCCGCCGCCCCAATCCAGGCCCAAGCACAAGCCCAAAAGATACCGACACTCTCTAAAAAGGAAAAGCTTGCTCTCGAAAAAATGGAAAAGGAACGACGCGCTCAAGCGGCAATGCCTCCGCCAGCACAATATCCGCAGCTTGTTGGGTTAATGAATCAATCCGGGCGAACTATGGCCATGATTTCATTAGGAGGGGAAACTGTTGTGGTTGGCAAGGGCGAAATGGTTTATGGCAGGCATATCGATGCTGTTGACGATCGCGGTGTAATTATTTCAGGAATGCGCAT
This sequence comes from Polynucleobacter sp. JS-Safj-400b-B2, assembly GCF_018881975.1. Taxonomy (GTDB): domain Bacteria; phylum Pseudomonadota; class Gammaproteobacteria; order Burkholderiales; family Burkholderiaceae; genus Polynucleobacter. The sequence continues at coordinate 51,826 of NZ_JACVPJ010000010.1, forward strand.
TGGACTGAATAATGCCTTGGAAGCCACACGATTTACTTCTGTTGATGAGCAAAAGGTTCCCTCCGCTGGCGCTGGTAATAATGGCACCAGCGGAACTACCGCGGTAAGTGCGATTGCGCGTGTTAGCACCAGCTCAACAATCAACGCAGACGGCACAAGCGGCCAAAATCGCATCGCAACGGGCGCAGGAGCCGCGCCAAATTACAGCGGCCCGATGCCAGCCCCGCTAGGCTCAGCAAACCCCATGGCCAACACAGGGTCACCACAAGTAAGCACAGCGCCAACGACGCCCGTTCGCAATTCAATAGTTCCGGGCTCAATTTCTGGCGCCAATATCCCCAGCTCACCAAGTGCAAATAACCCTGCCAATTAATTTGTTAACTGAAATTACTCAATATGAAACTAAATAGGAGCAGTAGTGCAATATTGCGCATCTTGGGCGGCGCTCTTTTGTTAACTTGCTTGACCTGCCTGGGTGCTGGGCCAATCACGCCAGGTCATAGCCTGCCGAACACAACCATTTATGGCAATGAATTTACAACATTAAATGTTTCACAATCGGTGAGTTATGGCGCTGGCGGCGCAATTTCTAACTCAATTATTGCAAACTTAGGTCAGCTCATAACAACGGGGACGCAGATTGATGTTATCGGTCCAAACAATGTGAGTTCTACAGTGGCATCCTCATTGCAAATGTGGGTAGCCAGTAATTATGGAACTCAAACCCAAGGCGCCATTGTCGCCGCCGCAAAAAATTATCTCGTTTACAGTGCACCAAACATCATTTCCAATCTCAAAACTGCGCTGGCATCAACGACTGCAAAAACTGCAAGCTATCAGTATTCGCAGACCGTCCAGGTAACTGGAATTGCTGGCAACAGTCAATTGGTGTGGACGCTATACATAGACCCAATGGGCAACGCCTTATATGGTGATCCGATTGTTATCCCAGGTACACCTGTTTATATTTCAGCAACCTACACACCATTAGCGGTAGGTCAAGGCCTGCCACAAGGCTGGCAATATCCCAATGCTGGCACACTGCAATATCAGGTAATCCAAATAAGCAACGGCCAGCCTGTTGGCACCGTGCAGAGCGTTAATGTAGCTGGCGCATATGATGCGCCAGCTCAAGTTATTGGTGGTGCAGCCATCGATCCAGACGCAGGACTTAGGTGCCTTCTGAATAAGGCAAGTTCAGGTGCCTGCGTACAGGGCTATATCGACATTGCCACTGTAATTAGCAATGCAAGCGCTAGTTATGCTTTTGTTAATTATGTGCGCGCATTAACACCGGTTTATTCACAAAATGGCAATGGGACTTCGTCGCCTACCATGTCGATTAACTATAACCAGCGAATTCTTCATGTGGCAAGCTGCACTAGCGGAAGCTATCAAAATATTGGAACCTATGGATACGCATTAAATCAAAAGACCGATCGCTATTTTGATTTGCCAACGGGGCAATATAGTCTTATCTCCTCTACCAGCTCCACATCTCAATCGCCGACACAAAGCTTTGATTTAACAAAAGCCATTACCGGTAGTCAGTCCGCAACACTAGCCTCACAGGTTATTGATTTCTTAACTGCAGGAAATCCATTAGTCGCAACTAGCCAGATCCCTCAAATTGGCTATCTGGCCCCAATTACGCAATCAGGTTATAACGGGGCATCACTTGCAAACTGGACTTCGGCGACCAGAACGGGCACCTATGCATCCGTTAATTTTTCTGTCTCTTGTGATTTCTCGACGGGAACCATTAACTTATGGACTTACTGGAGCGCTTATTGGGGGCAAGGCCAACACTTTGTAGATGGCGGCGTCACCACAGCCATTACTAATATTGATCAAAACTATCCTATCTATCTAATCAATGGTGTCGGGTTTGCTCATTATTGGTCTGGAGGAGCCCCATATATCGCACGGTTAGATGCAAGCAATAATCTGTGGATCACAAAAAACGGCGATCCATGGTGGGACTTCAACGGCCACTGGGAGACATATTCAGCAGAGGCCGCTTTTAATACAAGTCTTTACTATGCCTATCCTCAGCTCGCGCCTGATTACGCATTGGAAGCTCCTTGGGGTGCCCCCCTTACAGGAACATGCTGGGATGATTACGGCCCCTTCAGCTGCACTACAGGTACAGAGTATTACACCCATTATCTCTTAGGACTTAATCTCACCACCGGTCAACCAATCACAACAGTAATAGATTTAGGCGATTCTTGCTCCGTCTATGGATGCTATGACGGAGGAGGTGGAGGTGGAGGCGGCGGTTGATGGAGTTATGGATAAGTTAAAGATGAAAAAAACAACGTTACTTTACGTTTTTCTCCGCCTCGCACCAATTGCATATTGGTTAATTTGTATTCTAGCTAGCGTAGTAGGCTTTGGCCTGGTTTTCGGTGTTTCGTACTTAGTCTACATCTCCGCCGAACCATGGCAATTTAGCTTGGATACCTTAATTAACTGGCGGCAGCATTTTGATGGAGGTCCGTCATCCATGGTGGAGTTATGCGGGGTTTTATTGCTGGGTGCGTTTTTAACTTCTGTCACGGGGATGAGTCTGCTTTTTTATGAAGGCACTTCAATCGAATTTAATTCGCCAACGTCTGCTACGTTTCATATGAGTTTTCTAGATACGCTATTAAATTGGATTAAAGCGTATTTTCTATTTCCATTCTCAAGGGCAGATAGATTGAAGTATGTACGAGCCTACAAGCAACGCTTAATCGATACAAGACGGACTTGGCTCGTTCCGCTACTTATTTCGTTAGGAGTAAAGAGGGTTGTTATCAAGTCGCATTTTTTTGGAGTTGCAGAAGATCGCTGTAGGTTAAAAATGATTGCCATGTTTGGCAATGCCATAGAGTCTTTGGAGATTGGGGTTTTGAGGCGGACTCCATACTTTGACCGCCTTCAATATTTTATTTTTGAATGGATGGGTGCGACTATTCGCAATAAGTCCCGCACGATCGTAGTAAATCTAAAGCCGATAACCAATTTAAAGGCGGTTAAATGACTTACACCAACAGTCGATCGCGCGTAACATCCATCATTCAATTATTTGAGGCATTCGCCTTTTTGGGTGCAAATAGGTTGGCCAAAAGAATTGCCGCCTCTTACCCGGATTGCAAAATATATCCGAAAAGTCCTTTGGCATTGACATTGGCCACGCTCACCTGGGTTCTTTTAATTGTGCTCTCGCTATCTATGGTGCAAGCTTCTGCCGGAATGTTTTCCGGCACACTGCAGCTGGTTTATTTTCTAGAGTTTATTCGATTGATGCTTTTGCTTGGGCTGCTATTTTCACTGTTGACATTAGCGCTCGTCGATTGGCGAATTCATCTGCTGCCAGATATTCTAACCAAGCCTTTATGGCTGTTAGGTTATCTCTACTTTTATATGGGCCAATGGAAAAGTTTTAAGATTTCCAGTCTTGGAGCTGCGTTTAACGGCCAGCCATTTTCTTCTAGTCGGTATGCGGTCGATCACCTCCTTTTTTGGCTTACGTGGCTCATCGCCCCGTTCATGGTCTATGGCTTTTTTTGGCTTGTTGGTAAATTTGGTCAAATGGGGCAGGGGGACGCAAAGCTGGCAGGTGTCATTACGGCATGGTTTGGTGGCTGGGCGTTTGCAGGCTACATGCCTTCCATTTCATATCAAGCACTATTGCTTATTGCCTCCTTTAGTTTTTTAGATGTTTGGTTTTTGAGAAAAGCGTTGGCCAAGCAGCATGCTGATGAAAGCGCGCAGGTGGAACCCACATCCTTTTTCACAACACCTTTTGCCCTTGGCCCTAGTTTAATTTTTGGAGTGCTCATCTATTTGATTGACTCTCTATAAGTCGCCGCATTTCCTATCCTTTTTCGTCAACTCTTAATCACCACTCTTTCCTTGCAAATGAAGGCTCTCATGTCTAAATTGACTAAACCATTATTTTTTACTTCTTTTCGTCAATTTAATTTGATTGAGCAGACCGCATCCTTGACTCCAGAACCAACTTTGCGCAGGATGTTTAGAAGGGCAGTAGGGTGCCTAGTATTAATTACACAACTTGCAACCGTCTTGGTTCCCGGCATTCAGACGGCTAACGCAGCTCCTGGAGAAATTGTCTATGACACCAGCTCGAAGGGCAATGACCTTACTCGTATTGGCAATTGGTTCAGAAACCCGGACGGCAACTCATGTCGGATTAAGTCTTATCACCCTAGCTATAAATGGACCACATTAGCCAGGCTAGATAATCGTACGCCCGGCATTTCCATGCAGTTGATGCATCCAGGCAAGGGCTGGATTAATTACAACAACTCCATTGCAGCAATGCTAGGAACTCCTGATGAGGCGATGGGGCAGGTCTTCCAGATCCGTGATAACGCGCCGATTAATTATGTCTTTGGGCGATGGGACAACAGCCTAAATCAACTTCGCGTAGATGTAGTTCAACTTATTCGAAAGAATGATGGGTTTGTGTATGTTGAGACAAGGCCCTACACTCCGTGGAATGGTGTAGCACATATGGTTTCGGCCTATAACGATTACGCTCAAGAGTTTAAGACTAGTACCGATGCGGCCTGCGACTGGGGAAATAATCCCTATATTGGCATGGGCAATAGTGATGGCGGTACCAAAGCTTCTGTGGCGGCAATCTTTACATCGTCAGTGCCGCCCTCGCCTGGTAGCGGGCCGACCGACCCAGTTTTTTATAACGTAGGGTCGTTGGCTGCTGCCGAGGTAATCATGGGTCAGGCGTCAAGACCCTATTTTGATGCTTCCAGGCCAGCCTTGGCAATTTTGGCAACTACAAACCTAAACATACAGCAGTGGACTAGCACCTCCGGAAACTTCTTCTCTCAAAGCGTAACGCAACATGTGCAAGCATATGCCGGCTCCAATTGGTTTGTTGGACTGCCACTTGCACAACAGGTTAACGGCACCAACCCTGCGTATTGCGTCTTCAATGTGACCAGTTGCGATGCTTTGGGGCATGTGGTGTTTTCAGGACTCTCATGGAGACAATGGAGTGGTGGCAATATGCCATCTGGACAAGACCTCATTTATAACTATTCACAGACCAATAGCGGATTTACGCTAGGATTCTTTACGGTCATCATTGCAGTGGCTGCTACTGCAGTAACCGCTGGTGCGGGAGCCGCACTAGTTCTTGCTGAAATGCCGGGTGTAATAGGTGCTGTCGATGCTATTGGGGTTGGCATAGCTGCTGGCGCAGCCTACGCAGGGGGCACTCTCGCCACATCACCTGGGGCCAAATCTATTACTGACATATCCAATGGAATTGGGGCAGGCGTAAGTGGTCCGATCGGGGTTGCCGCGTCACCTGCAAATGGGGTGCAGGCCGGCATCAATAGTGCAATTCAAAATACGGTGATGGCGCCAGGTGGCATGAGTAATTCCATCAGCGCTAATAAGCAACTTTATCAAGGAAATTGTCCGGCCAACTACACCAACGCACAATGCCAGGCAGCAGGATTAACGCCAGGCGCAATCCCTAGGGCTGATGGTTGGCGTAATGGCGATGCAGCAAAAATGCAGCGAGACTCATCAAGGGTTGCTGCTTGTAATGCACAATATGGACCCAATGGCGTTCAGCCAAGCGGGAGTGGGGCGGTTAACCAATGTATTTCTCATATGATCATGAACGCGCCAAATCAACCATATGGAACTAAGCCGGCTTATTCGTTGCCGACTGACTAATGCAAAATATACCAACTACATTTTTAACTAAATTTGATTATTGGTAGGCTTGTACAGCCTCTTTTTGCTCAAGTCGAGCTTTGAGAACCTTGCCTAGCTCGTCAAGGTTCTCACCATAGACCTGGGCAAAACCTTTTCCAAGTATTCCTGAAACTTGATATATGTTTGAGCTATAAGCCACCTGAATATTTGGCTTATTTGAGAATTCAACATTTATCAATTGATCGCTTGGAAGCCTCATCCCCATTCCATCCAAGTGAAATGCCACCCACGATTTCAACACTTCAACCTTGACCGGCGTAGCTTCAACATTGGAGTTATCGGAAACCACCTGGTAACCTGCTAAGCGAAAGGCATTAGTTACGACATCTTTAAATTTACTGGCAACAGTTTGACCCTCTGGCAGCATCACATTAGCGCGCTCATATTTGCAGCCTTGCCTTGCAAATACTCTGCTAGTTAATGCCTTGTCGTGGTAATCCCCGTCCACTGAAGGTTGGTCGCATTGACCGCTAACAAAAGGTCCGAAATCACGCCTATCCTCTACGCTAACAATTTTCACTGCTGGTCCATTTGTAGGGTTTGCCACAGATGGAATATCAATATTCGCAACGGTAGGGGTGAGGGCGCAGCCGGTCAAGAGGATGGTTGCAAGTAAACCGCTAAGCAATAGCATTCGCTTGATTGAGTTTGATATTTTATTTGCTTGCGTCATTTACCCCTCCTATATTGTTTTAACGCTTACCGGATTTTATGGGTTGACAATTGCCGGTGATTTTCATGCTCTTAATGCAACTTCTTTTTACTTGCAACTTTGAGGTCTAAAGCTGCCGACTGCAAGCGAACATCGCCTGACCAAAGGTTTGCTCCTGGCGTCAAAATCAATGATGTAAGTAGGTGGGCATCAACGTAACCAATGCCCTTTCCCATGAGTTTTCTTGATTCAATAAGGTGTAGAACCTCATCATTTCTTGCAACCCTAAGCATGGGTAAGGCCGCCAACAAGGAAAGGGTCGTGGCTCTATTTTTTAGGTGTCCGCAAGATAGTTCCCCTAAGATAAAAGGGTGCGTATAGATGCGGCTTTCTTCCAATAGAGTGGAGAGATCATCGCTTTTCGCTCTTAGGTGATCTATCCAAATGGAGGTGTCGACCAAGATCATTTGGCTTTAACACTTTGACGACGCGGGGCAGCGCTTGCTTTGGGGTCGCTACCACCCAAAAGAGCTAAGCGCTTTGCACTCTCACGCTGTATCAAGGCCCTCAACCCCTCGCGAATCAGCTCATTATTACCATAAGATTGGCATAAGGCTTGAGCCTGTTCGAGTAGGGACTCATCGATGGTAATGGTTGTACGCATTTCTTTTCCTTTAATGTGATGTTAATTATAGCATCATTTGATGCTATATTAAATCATTTTTTACAGCTCATCAAACACTACGAGAAGTTGTCAGCTCATATTCATTTCGGATTTAAATGGATTAAATAACGCGACTTTAAATCGCTTGAAATCTTTTTCATTTCTAGTGACTACGGTGAGCTTATGGGCAATGGCTGTAGCAGCAATCATTGCATCTTCTATCACGGTGTTGCTTTGCTTGTGCATGATTTGCCCCCAAACTCTAAATGCTTGAGCATCCATTGGAATGACATTGATCGTTAAAGAGATTTCGTTAAGCCACATCTCAATGGCATGAGCTTTTTCAGGGTCTTGCGCCCTGGTGTTTTCAATCCCAGAGGCAATCTCACCAATGGTGACTGCTGATATTGCTATATCGGCATCCGGTATAGATTGCAACCAAGCCAGAACTCCGCCATGTGGTTTTGGTTTGCGTAACTCGGAAACAATGTTGGTATCCAGTAAGTACATTGCCACCCTTAGAAGGAAACTGACTTGCGGCGAGATGCTTGTCCGCGCCGTGGAATCGAAAGCTCTGCTTTGAAGTCATCGGTCAGGAGTAGGGCCTTTAGCGTTGGTTTATTAGAGGCCTTGAGTTTTCTCCATTCACCGATGGGCACTAGCACGGCTTCCTCGGCACCCCTACGAGTAACAACCTGAGGGCCTTCGCTCATGCAGGAATTAAGAAATTCACTAAACCTCGCTTTGGCATCTTGCACTGGCCATGTATTTTTCATTCTGACAATCCTTTAAAAACTAGTTATTTGACTAGTTTAATATGATTTACCAAGATACGCAAGCACTAGTGAATTCGAGCTTAAATTTGCACTAAACATTGTTATTTTGTATGCTACAAATTAAATTTGTCTTGGTTGGGAGTCAATGAGCCGCAGTGCCAATTAGGTCAATTGCCATTACCTCGTCATTCGATAACTCGGACTTAACCCGCTCAAAAGACTTTATTTGAGGTAGGTCTCTCCAAAAAAGGAAGGGGGAAGCAAAGCAATCCGCCTAACGGATGCGCCCATAGTTCCCGGTAGATTAACTGGTGGCGACATGCCAGTGCGACAATTCAATAGCACTGATTAATAGGTCACATAAATGGCGCCTTTAGCTCAGCAAATTTCTGATAATAAAAATGGACACATAATGAATTTAACGCTTGTGCGATACGCACTTACTATTTTCGCCTCATTGGTCTGCACATCTATATATGCAGTGGAGATTCAAGTGCTCAGCTCCGGTGGCTTTGCCCAGGCTTGCAAAGAATTGGCCCCCAAATTTCAAGAGCAAACAGGCAATATATTAATCTTAACCCGAGGACTCTCAAATGGAACTAGCAATGATGCCATTCCTATGCGCTTAGAGCGTGGCGAGGATATCGACGTAGTCCTTATGACAGGGGGATCTCTTGATGATCTAATGACTCAAGGAAAACTACTTGCTGGCAGCAAAGTTCTGTTGGCGAACTCTTTGATTGCTTGCGCAGTAAAGCAGGGAAAACCCAAGCCCAATATCAGCACTGCGGCCAAACTCAAGGACGCATTAATTGAGGTAAAAACAATGGCTTACTCAAATGGCGCCAGCGGAGAATATATCAAAAATGGCTTAATGACTAGATTAGGCATTAAAGACCAGATGGCTAACAAATTAAAGCTAACAGCCATTCCCGTTGGAGAGGTTATCGCAAGTGGTGGCTCTGAAATTGGCTGCCAGCAACTTAGTGAGCTAAAGGAAATCAAGGGAATTGAAATTATCGGACTGCTCCCTCAAGAGTTGCAGTTAGTAACGCCACTTTTTGGTGCTATTGTTGCTAGATCTAAAGTGCCAACACAGGCAAAAGAGTTATTGACCTTTTTAAGCTCCCCTTCAAATGCTCATGTATTGGCTGGGACTGGATTAACCCCGGTTTTGCAAAGTAATTAAGTCTTGGTTGTTGATGCCCCAATAATCTTGATTTGATAGGTTGACAGCCTTGTCATGACTAATGATGCCTAGTTAGGGAATTCCGTATGGGTAATAGTCAGCAGGCAGCAATGGAATTACGTTGGCTCTGTTGGGGGGGTCACAAAAGAGAAGCATTCGATCCTCCAAGGCCAATATCTTGGGCAACACTAGACCCGGATTGCAAGAATCTGCCCAGTAAGCCAGAGGGGCGACCCGGTTTTAATGGATTAAATAATTCGCAATTACCCATCACAATAAAACTATCCTTCGAGCGGGAGACGGCAACATTAAGCATGTTTGGTGCTCGATCAAACATCATGCCCCCTGAATATGTTGCGCCATAGGTTGGGGAGAAGATAACTATTTCACGCTCAGCACCCTGCAAAGCGTGCACCGTACCAATTGTTAGCTTAGAGCCTTTTCTGGCAAATTCAGGAATTTCCTCTCTAATTACTTTTTCAATTGCCCTGGCCTGAGATGCGAAAGGGGTTACAACACCGACTAACTTCCATAGTGGCGTTGGAATACCGCCTTTATCGGGATAGTGTTGCTCAATGATGCTTCTATTAACCTTCAGCCATCTCACAATGGCCCTTGCCTCTACTAAATTTTGACGGCTAGAGCCTAATTTTCTATCTGTCCCAGCAATATTCATATTTCCCAAGGCTGGCAAAATACGATCCTCATTTGGTATCGACGGTCGCTTGGGCTCCAAGCGACCAGAGTAGATTAGCTTGTTGCAATAAGCAATTATTTCCGGAACGCATCTGCGGTGCTCGGTTAACATTAAGCCTGCAACATCTTCATACTTTTGAATTAGGCAGGATTCATTGGCAATCCGCATTAGGCTGCCACTTGCAGCAGAATATCCGCCTCTAACGATCTCATCGTATGTAGAGTCATGTGGACTTGGAATGATTCCATATTTAGTAGCATTTGCCCTGTCAGTTGACTCTCCAACATTCCAAACCGGCTCAATCTGATTCACATCGCCAACCACTAAGGCCTTTTTTGCCAGCGCAAACAATGATGCCCCAACATCAGGCGATACCTGTCCTGCCTCATCCACAATTAATAAATCTATTGCATTCCAAAATGGCATATCTTCACCTTGCCATGCTGTAAAAAAAGCTGGCGCAATGTGAAAGTTTGAAACGAGGCAAGGAGATAGTTTCGCAAAACGCCTATATTTCTTCTCTAACTTTGCCCTACCTTTTGTATCGCTTTCATTGCTTACGATTTTCGTTCTAACCTCTAAAAGCCATTTACCCGTCCAATAGTGATCGCATAGTCGAAAAATGGGCGCTCTTACAGCTAAATCCAACCAGTCATTGAGATTAATTAGTGAGATATTTTTTTGCTGAGAATAATTTTCCCCAAGGGCAGCGCCCCAGCGCACTAAGAGGGTATGAATTTTCACTTGCTCTTCAAAAGCGCGCTTCTTTCTAGACTCCGCTTCAAGTCCAATCTGCAAATGGAACTCTTGGGACTCCGACAGTTTGCCCACAATGACTTTGTGGTTCTCGTTGGTATGTATCCTATTCTTTTTAAAATGGTCGGCCTCCACTTCACTTCGGTCATTCAAACTTTCGGTAAGCCTATTGGCTAGCAGCTGTTGTCGATCTCTAGCATTTCTTTTTCGCCTAACTACCGGGATAAATAAAAATAAATCAAGCCATATAGATGATTTGCTGATGTAGGCATTCCACATCAATTCAGCATGCTTAATTTCATCCATTAAAAGAGCATGGTTTTTAATTTCTTGTGCCATTTCTTGATCAAGCTCAAGTATCTTTTGAGTCATAGATGCAATTACTAAAGCCTGTTCTTTTTGGATTTCAATTAGCTCGTTTATAAGCTTATGGCAGGAGGATTCGGCTCCATCTTGCAAAGATTGACCTGTTGAATTATAAATTTCATAACGAATACTAATGATTGCCTTAAGATTTTTTTGCTTAAGACGCATTTCATCGTGAATATTTGCTACAACCTCTTCGATTGAGAGTTGAGTTACCTCATAATAATCACCGGCACTTTTAAGGTAATATTTTTCCGCCTCCTCAAGTCCTTCAACGCTTTCATGCTCACTAAATGGTTGACTTCCATTAAGGGTGCAGCTGGGGTGCTGGCTTTCTCGCGTTTCAGATGCCAAAAAAAGCCCAAAACCACCCCCGTAAGGGTGCCACCGCTTATGACCGATTTCATCGCATATTTTGGCAAAACTTTCTAAAACATTTTCAACGGCCTTGACATTTGTTGAGGCAACAACAATAAGGGGGCATTCTTTTTCCCCTAATGCAGCCTCAATCCACATTTGGGCAATTACACTTTGAAGTAAAGTTGTTTTGCCAGTTCCTGGGGGCCCATTTACAGAAAGAATCTGTCCTGGCTTCAGCGTAACCAGCTCAACCATAGACTCGCGCTGCGACGGTGAAAGCGGGTAATCTTTGTTGATGTGCCCAAGGCAATTGGTATATGCGCTTTTAGCGCTCTCAATCGACAAAGGACTTCGGCGAGCTTTCTTTTTTAGCGATATTAAACTGTCAAGTAGCGGCAATTTAATATCATCATCATGGATTGCGTCATAAAGCTTAATCAGGTGCCTTGCTATCACTGGCGGGTCATAGGGCACGCCATGCCACTCCGACACCAGCTCATAGCCCTCCAATGAGTAAATCGGAAATGCCTCGTCAACAATGGGGAGCAGGGGTAAAGTGGCGCTAGTAACTACCCCAAATAATTTCGAGGCCGCATTAAGGGAGTCTTTTAGCGACACAGGCTTTATGGGTATGCTGCTGTAAAAACCATCATAGTCATCAAGGTGACCAATGGTGGGCGTTTTCAGACTAGGCTCTAGCAGCTCTCGAGGAATCCATGGGTGACGATCCGGGTCGGGAATGAGTTTGCCCCTGCGATCCAGTAAGCAGGGTATGCACAATATGCTATAGCCTTTTGACGCGTCCTCAGCGCGATGCTTAATGCCGTGACTTGATTTTTCCGATAGCCTTCCGCCAATCAATACAAAGGGTATCGTATTGCTTTGCTCCCTTACATACTTGCTTTGCAGAAATTGTGCATTTGTCCACGCCTCAATGCTTTGATCTCGGACCTTAATTTGCCATACATCACCAAGGCTGACCACTTCAATTGGCTTACTGGTTTCTGGAACTTCAGGGTGCAGTAAACCCACCTCAGAAAGCGAGGCCCTCCAATATGAGACATTAATTTTCATTGCATTAAACTTTATATGGAAATCAGACGTCAAATAACCAACGGCAATCGATAATTCTTGCAACTCTTCAGTACGTAACTGGCCAGCTGCATGCGAATTACTTTTAATTCATGTGCCGACTGAAGCACTTCTGCCACTAGAGGCGGCAAAGATTGGCGCGTCTGATTATCGGAATTAATTTTTTGCAGCAAATAGCCTCCTAGATACTCTAGGTTTTGTTCGGAACTGCTAATTCGAATGCAGGCGGCCAGAATGCTGGGTTCTGCGCCATATTTAGGATGAAATGGCGTTGATAATACTTTAGAAAACTGGCTCCAAAGCAATTCACAATCATGGTGAATTACGGCTAAATTATCGTATTGAGAAGTCATTTCCATAGAATAGTCTCATTATTAAAAACGGGATCACATTCTTATTTCAGGGTCGCATTTTTAGAAAATCGACTTATGGAGATTCTGCTGGCACACAAGAGACATTTCCAGCGTCGTCTAGTCACGCCATTGTTTTTATAGGCTTGAAAAACGCCACCCTCGATGGTGCGGTCACATTGACAGGAAGTGCAATAGCGCTTTTCAGGTGAAGAGCTTTGAGTCTTAGCGCAATTGATAGCTCTGATGAGCGCCTTACATTCTTTCATTAATGCATAGCAGTACTTACTGGAGTCGCAATATTGGGGTCAACCATAACGGTTGGCCATAAGAGATCAAATAGAGCCTTGGCCTCCATTCTCATCTCGACAGACTCTGGGTGACTATGAATTGTTGTCTTCATCATCATGATGAACGCAAGCATCAATTCGGCCATATTGGCGCTCTCTAGATGGGGCAATATTTGATGTAGGGCATCAATTACGATATGGCCAACTTTTTCTTGATTGATTTGACACTTTAGATGCTCGGAGATATTGAGTTTAGCGGTCATGCGTTCCTTGACTAAGCAGAAGAGGGTAGCCCTCTATTAAATCAACCAAAGAGCTTGTCCTTTAAATATTGTATTGCCTAAAGTCCGCCAGCCTTCATTTCGTTGTAAACCCACAAAACATTGTTAACGTATTCGATAGTGGCTGGATAGGGCGGTATTCCGCGGTAATTTCGCACGGCTCCTGGGCCGGCATTATATGCAGCCAATGCTAGCCGCCAATCACCAAAAGTGCGCCATTGCTGCGCGAGATAGCGTGCACCTGCAGTACTACTGCTGGCGCTATTCCATAAATAATCAGGATGCACACCCACTTCAGTCGCCGTTCCGGGTAGAACCTGCGTTAGACCGCGAGCGCCCTTGTTAGAAAGAGCGCTAGCGTTGTAATTCGATTCTATGGCAACTACTGCATGCAAAAGTGCGGGCTCCATACCAACTTCTTTTGCCGCCTTTCGTATATTGGGCTCAGCAAGCCAATAATTTCTTATTACTTCCTGACATCCTAGATTTCTTTTATTTATTTCTACTGTTTTAAGGCATTGAACTAAGTTTTGAGGACCCATAGCCTGAGCGCCAGAAACAAAGAATAAAAGGCATATACATAAGCCCGCATTGAATTTAAAGGTTAGCTTCACTCTTTTCCCCTTGCTCTAACAAGGTCCCAGTCTATTATTCGCTCATTTTATCTGAATATCAGTACGCTTTGAAATTGATTTTGCCAAATTCTGATACTCTATGGGCTAATTTCTCGATCACCTCTATTGTTAGAGCAATAGGGGTTGGCATATGATCATTGGATTCAGGAGTATGAATGAAGTCTTTATCGCCTCACTGGCGTTTTTTCTGGATTAGTGTTGGCCTATTGGCCCTCTTTCCCTTGGTGGAAATAGTTGCTGGGTTTGTTTGGTATATCCCATATCATTTAAATCCTTTTAACGCGGGATTATTTGGATGGATTGATGGTTATTACGACTATCAAAACGGTCATCTAGAAAACCAAGGCTGGAGATTGTTCAACGCTTTGGTTGTTTCGGTGTTAATAGTTTATGGCGTTGCATTAACGATAGGTTACTGGATTTACCGCGCATACTTTGCTAGAAAACTTCACGGGGATGCCAACTGGGCCAATCGTGTCGATATTGAGAAAGCTGGGCTGCTATCAGATAGCGGATTCTTAGTAGGGCGGTATAGCGGGCAGTTCTTAAAATTTGCAAAGGCAAGTTTTATTATGCTTTTTGCTCCAACTCGATCTGGTAAGGGGGTTGGACTCGTTATCCCGAATCTTTTGAATTCAGACAATTCGACGGTCGTATTGGATTTAAAAACCGAAAATCACTACATCACAAGCGGCTATCGAGCGGAGGTTCTTGGTCATCAAGTATACCTATTTTGCCCATTTGCCGAAGATAAGGACGAGACTAAGGTAGAAAATCCTACACCTCAGACCCATCGCTACAACCCATTGTCAATCGTGCGAGGAGGCGTATACCGCGTAACAGATATTTTGTCAGTTGGTTACATTCTTTGGCCAAAGGTTGGAGGCAAGGAAAGCTTTTGGAATGATCAAGCACGCAATCTCTTTCTAACTTTGTGCCTGTTGGTTTCAGATATAAGCAATCAACGCAAAAAAGAGGGGCAGTCTGAATTGCCAGAATACCCATTAACTATTGGCGAAACCCTTAGACAGTCTGCTGGCCGTGGTTCTGGGTTAGCACTTCCAGATTACCTTGCGCATTTAATCAAAACCTACAATTTTTGGTCTGCTGAATTTTTAGAATCTGCTAGCCGTTTTTTATCGAACTCTCCAGAAACGCTAGGAAATATTAAATCCTCTTTTGATGCGCCCCTATCAATCTGGCAGAGCCCTTTAGTCGATGCCGCAACTAGTGCGAGTGATTTTATTTTAGCTAATTTACGTCGCCAGAAAATCACAATTTACTTCGGCATCACACCCAATGCATTATCCGAAGGGCAAGTGCTTGTAAATCTTTTTTTCTCGCAACTAATAACCCTTAATACCAAGACGCTTCCTGAACATGATGCCAGCCTGAAATACACTTGTGATTTGTTGCTCGATGAGTGTCCAGCAGTAGGCAAGATTGTTAGGGAAACACAGATTTATTCACCCCTCATGACAACCTAAGCATCCCATCAAACGTTATTTACTGATCAACTCCAATCGAGATCAGTAATGACCAGCGCAATCAATCCACAACTTAGTTTTGCTCA
>NZ_JACVPJ010000011.1:0-31887 GCF_018881975.1 Polynucleobacter sp. JS-Safj-400b-B2
TCATATGACGACCAATATTGCGCGCTGCCGCTACGACGTATTGCAAATCAGCTGAGCCATCTTCATCCGGAGGTGTACCAACCGCGATGAACTGAATATCACCATGAGCAACTGAGGCAGCAATATCTGTAGAAAACTGTAAACGACCTGCAGCTCTGTTGCGCTCAATCATCTCTTTAAGTCCAGGCTCATAAATAGGAACGCCACCAGAGTTGAGGATCTCAATCTTTTTAGGATCGACATCGACACAAAAGACGTTATTACCCTGCTCAGCCAGGCATGCGCCAGTAACCAAACCTACGTAACCGCTACCGATGATGGTGACTTTCAAAATAACTCCGCGAGAATAAAGACCAAATGATTAATAATTGATTGCACATTATTGAACAATAAGAGAATTTTGGCATGGTAGCTAAGGGCTATTACTGATGTTTAAAGCAACCATAATGCGGAATATTTGCCCACAACTACGATTCAGTGATCAAGCTTAAGAAGAAATCTGCAACAACTAAAGTTTGATCACATAGATTGGCGAATCACCAGGCAATGAGGTCTGCCCTGATTGGCTAGCCTAATCGTTATTGAGAATTAGATGGGTTTATTGGCTTTTGATTCTCGGCAACAATTTTTGCTGCTTTTTGAATGATTTCGGCAACATCAGGGCGGCTCAGAAATTCATCTGAGAGAGCAAACGCAATCAGATTCTCTTCAATGCTTTTATCAATGCGATTTTGCAGAACAAATGAGGATTCCGGATGGCGATTTAGAAATATCTTATAAGCCGCAATAATGTCTTCTTTAGTGGCGATCATCTCAATTACCCGTTCTTAATGAATTCAATACCTTACTAATATACCTTCAAAAGAATACACCCGTTATTTGACCAAATCCCAGAAATAGTCCCCAAATACGTTCAAATACACCTGTAACAAGATTATTGTTATGATTTTGGTAATACTGCAACGGGATGCCCCAATATGATGTACTTAACCTTCCTAGCGGCTTTCATGCTTTCCACGATTGCCGCCTACTACTCGATCGTTGGTTTAACGACCATCTTTATGGGTGCGTTTTGGCCCATCCTGATCATGGGCGTGGGATTAGAGCTTGCTAAATTGGTAACAACCTCTTGGCTATATCAAAACTGGAAAAAAGCTTCTTGGTTGCTAAAAACCTATTTAACCATTGCGGTCATCATGCTCATGCTCATTACCTCAATGGGCATTTTTGGCTTCTTAGCAAAATCCCATATTGATTCGACACAAGGCAATAAGAGCAACGCTACAGATATCGCTACACTCACTACACAAGAGGGTATTGCTAAAGCGAGACTGGATTACTTACTTGCCAGAGCAAAAGATCCATCATCAGCAAGCCCTTATTTAGATAGACAAATCCAAGATACCCAAAAAGAATTAACCCGTATTAGTAAGGCAAAAGCACCTCTTCTTCAAGAGGAAAATAAACTCATCGCCGATGTAGGCCCCTTGGTTTACATTGCTGAAATCTTCTACGACGATTCAGTTGGTTCAGTTGATAAGGCCGTTCGCCTAGTCATCATGATGATCATGGTGGTATTTGATCCATTAGCTATCTTGCTATTGATTGCTGCTAATAGCTTACTCAAAGAAAAGCAAGAAAAGAATCGGCCCAAGGAAGATAGCAATACTGCATTAACTAAAGAACAGCAAACCAATGCAGTTAAAGCAGATGAGGCAAAGGCTCCCCCTCCAAACCAGGTAGAGAGTATCCAGAAAGTAGATCCGCCTACTGCAAGCACTAGCCCACCTGTTACAAACGAGGCACCAGCTAGCGTAGTGAACGCGGTGGCAACTCCAAAACCAGCGGCAGTAGCAGCCGCTACTAGCCCAACCCCTGCGCCAGCGCCTGCTGCTGCAACTCCAACTGCCCCAGCTCCAGCGCCAGCAACCACTGTTGCCGCCCCTACCCCAAGAGCACTAGTAGATCCAGTTGAGAACGAGCGTCAACTCAGCACCCTATTGATGACTAACAACGATATTGTTGCTGCTTATAAACTGTTTCTGGGTAGAGCACCGACAACACAAGACAATATTGGGCGCTTTAAGGACATGACATCAAAGCAAATACTAGATGTGTTCCTTTGCTCCCCAGAATTCCTGGCAAGGTCGGGAGCTGATACGCTTGTGCAGCGCGCAGCTATTAAAGTTGAAGAACTGAATAAGGCTCGAAACGTTCATTAAGATGGGTGCAAAGTTAACTTAAGGCATCCTGTTTGCGTAAGATAACCTTGATCGCAGTCAGGCGCTTCTTAATAATCTTGCCGGTGCGAGCTGGTGCGAACTGCTCTTGAGCCCAATCCTTTAGATTCTTTGCGTAAACTTTGTCTTGAGTTTTTTTGATCGCCGCAATCATTTGTTTTGCCATGTGATCAATTGAGGGTTCTGCCCATACTGCCTGATCTTCATCTTTCACAAAGTGATAATCACCCTCTTTAACCGGAACTAACTCATAGTCAACTGGTAGCGTAAGTTTGGCCTCCATATAAAAGGCATTACCGGAATAATTGGTCGCAATTACTGGCTTTCCTAATAGCATTGCTTCAGCCAACGTTCTGCCGAAGCCCTCGGCTCTGTGTGGCGAAACGTAGGCATCACAAGTCTGAATTAGTCCTAAAATTTCTTCGCGATCTAGGGTTTGGTTGATGATTTGTATGCGCCCGTCTTCTGCGCATCTTTTCTCAAAGGCAAGCCATGCTGGATCCTTGGGTTTAGCATTCATGATCTTGAGAACTAAGCCTACTTTGGCTGGGGTAGATGCTTTACCTTTTGTCTTAGATGGCTTAAGAGGAAAGGCTTTCTGAAAAGCCTCTATCGCAGCCTCGGGATTCTTTCTCTTCAGGTGAGAATTAAAGTCAAAGATGTATAAGAATAAATAGCTATCTTCAGCTAGTTTGAAGTGTTTTCGGTCTAGCGTTTTCACATTTTGAACGCTCACTGCCAAAGGCATTAGGCAACTAGGCTTCTTTGTGCTGGCTTGGTACATATCAAAACTAAATTGACTGCCAGCCCAGACTTCATCTACTAAATCAAAGGCCTTATCCCAAGCCTTTGGCCAAACTGATAGCTCCCATGGCCACCAGCCGATGTTGTAATAGCCATCAAATACCTCATTACCATGGCGCAAAAATAAGCGTGAGACCATATCAAAGCCAGGCATGATAAAAACATTAATGGCATAGCGAGTTTGCTCTTTTGCACCCTCAATACGCTCTTTCAGGGTCAAGTCATTTTGGCGTACATCATCACCCGGGCTAATATTGACGATTTGATATGGGATCTTGGCAGCCTCGCAAGCCGCTACTGCCATACGGATATCCTCACCAATCCCCAGCTCACCATAGGCAAAACCAATGAGGTTTAAACCAAAAGGCCTGGGGACTATTTTCGGGGCTATTTTTGAGGCTGGCTTTGTAGTTGATTTTGTTTCTAAATGAGCTGCTTGCCCAACATTTGCATCTTCATCGTGCTTTAGTGGATCAAATATTTTTGGTAGTTTAATTGGCAACAGAGATGGCTCTAGCAGCCAATGCCAAGATCCCTTAGCACCAAGCTGTAATTCAGACCAATCTAATAACTGCTTTGCTCCAAGAGGAGTTTCTAGGTTCGGTCTATCGGCAGGCTTACTCAGAGAATAGGCCAACATCGCAAAACGTGGAATTGTAGCCTTAGAAGATCCAATAATGAGTCTTTCTTGCAACCACAACTTCCACCGACTAGTAATCAAGCGATCTAACTTAAATACCTTCAAAGCATTTGTAAAGAACCAAGCCAGAAAATAATATCGACCTTTAGTTTGATGAAGATCCATTTGATCTTGCATACTTTTCTCGAGCATGCACCATACCAAATACATTAATACAGAGACTTGAGGAACACCAACAACTGGATCAGTCTCTTCTTTAGTCTCAAATAAAATCGGCCGATCTAGTTCACGAATCGTCTCTAAGGTAATTAATTCAGAAAATAGATGTTCATACACCCCAGATGAAAAATACCATCCTGCTACTGCATTGGGATCATAGCTATTGCCACCCTGTCGCTCAGAAAATTTAGCAGTGACATCGGCCCTAAAGGATGTGATTAAACTCAATGCTCTAGACAGAGGAATCCTGTGTTTATGGAGATTTAATTCACCAACAGACTCAGACAGCCATGCTTTTTCATCTTCGCTTAAGTAAGACCAGTATGGGTATTGGGCTCTGCCTTTAACCAACCACCAGGACTCGAATCGTTCATTTAGGCTAGATGCAAGATTTGGATCGGCAATATCTTGCTTGTGCAAACTCATCCAATCACTTGGATGCAATAAGCTGGCAAAGTATTTTGCTAGTGCAAGTTCCCGCATAAATCCCTAAATTCAAAAACCATCGCTTCAATAAAAGACAGAAGATGACCAGAGATATCTGGCTCATAAGAATTGATTATAGAGCTCAGAAAAAAGAAGGAATGCACCTAAACAGGAAACAATTAACCCTACTCTATCGTTAAATTGAGGACCTTAAATGATAGCGAGCGGGTATCTTTTGATTTTTTTAGCGCCTTAGCGGGAACAAATGATTGGCGGGTCTGGATTTTCCATACATAGTAAGACTCTGTAGTTGTCTCTGGAGCCTCCAACTGAATAACAAACTCCTCTTGACTCTCAACCGCAGCTTTCTGAAGATCCCCATCAGAGGATAAAAAATTCAGGTTGAGTCTTCGATTTTCGGGCCAGCCTCCAACACAAGAAAGCTTCAAGGTGCGGGGCACATCAGGGCCATATCTAAACCGAATAGTCGCCGATTTACTCACCCATCCATCAGGCTGCACACTCATGAAGATTTGTGGTTTGGCTAATATCAAACGATAGTCACTTTGGAGTGTTTTGATCAACTGCTCAAAGTTGGTGGGCTTCATAAATGCTTTAGCCTTGGCTAGCGTTGACTTAAGCAACTCAGTAAGTGATTCACGCTCATCTACAAAGGGATATCTTTCGCACAACTCATCAAAGTACGTCAGCATCCAGTGGGCAGGTGCATCACCCAAATGGTCTGAGATAACCTTCATGCTTTCGAGCGCAACAGTTTGACGAAAACGCCTGGTTAGGGTTTGCTGATGCAAACGAGAGTAAGCCTGAATAGAATCAATGAAGCCAATTTGACTTTTAGAGTAATGCTGGAATATACGTAACCAAAAATCAAAATCAAATGCTGTCTTTAAAGACTCATCCAAGTAGCCAATATCGGAGAAGACTTGGCGTCTAAAAAAAACAGTGGGCTGGCAGATAAAACTACCATCCTTAAATCTATTAATGTTTGTTTTAGGGGGTAAGGTTGGGTATGGGCCAATAGTTTTACCCGCCTCATCTATATGAGACCCTTTTCCATACACCACCATTAACTTAGGATTTTCTTGAAAAGCCTTTAAAGCACGATCAATAGCGCCGGACGCATAACAATCATCAGAGTTAAGCCAGCCAATAATTGCTGAATTAGCGAGCTTAAAGCCCTTATTAATTGCCTCTGCAGCACCACCATCTTTTTGCGAAGAAACCAATACAGATGTACCAGGAAATGGATGGCTAAGAGCAACCTGAAGCGTGTCATCAGTTGAGCAATTGTCAATCAGATGAATCTTGATATCCCTATTAGTGCGAGACTGAATGCTCTTCAGGCAAGGAAGAAGAAAGGCTGAAGAATTGTATGAGGGAACGATAATAGAAATGGTCAATTTAAAACTCTTAAATGATGTGCGCAAGACATTCTCAATGCTCCCAAGTTTGGGTGAAAATTAAATAATACATCTAAATTCTAACTAACTTACCCAAATATATGCCAGATATATAGGCGGTTATATAACTATGGAAATATCTCAAAATAATTGGTACTGAAATAGCACTTAAACGCACCAAAATGAAACTGCTCTATCATCAAATTTGAAAATTAATTCGATACATGAACAAAGCTAGAGAAATATATAAAAACTAAAATTACAAATGAAATTCAGTAATTTACTAAAGTCAACCATCGCGCTGGTCGGGCTATTCTTAAGTCTTGCCCTCTATGCTCAAGGTTATGCAGCCATCAGCCCGGAAAGAGTAAATTCACTCATTAATCAACGTGGCTCTGATTCGGCAAACCACGTGATTAGTTACGCAAAAAATAGTTTGAGCAAATCGCCTAGTCCACTAGCTAAAATTCATACCGAGGGAACGCTGCCTCACGAGGGAATTTATGATGCAAGTGTTATTGCCATGCAGGATATCAACATCATGAATTTATTCGCTATGACCTATCGCCTTACTGGAGATAAAACTTACCTAAATAAAGCCTCTGAATTCCTGGACAAGTGGATTGATACTTATGACCCCAGCTTTAATCCAATTGATGAAACAAATTTTGACAAACTAATTTTGACTCACGACCTCATTCAATCCGATCTATCGCCTGAGCTAAATCGGAAAGCAGTCAGATTCTTCTATGTCATGGCAAATGGTTATATCGAGAGAATTTCAAAGCAGTCCAAGATTGATATCGGAAATTGGCAAAGTCACAGAATCAAACTCATAGCTCTTTCCGCATATGCAACAAACAACACAGAATTGATTAATAAGTCAAAAATACTCTTTCTTGATCACCTGGAGCGAAACCTAAATGCTGATGGATCCACCTATGATTTCCATGAAAGAGACGCCCTTCACTATGCCACCTATGATCTTGAACCGCTTCTAGAGGCGGCCATTGCTTTTAAGGCACATGGTGAAAATATGTTTGACCTCAAAACCACCAAGGGAGTGAGCCTTAGGGACGCAGTGAACTGGTTGACTCCTTATGCAGAAGGCAAGTTAACACATGAAGAATTCGTAAACTCACCTGTACCTTTTGATAAAAAAAGGGCCAAGGCTGGAATTGCGGGATATCAAGGGCTTTGGGAAAGAAGCTCTGCCCTACTACTTTACTCATTAGCGTCAGCGCTTGATCCCATCTATAAAAAACTAAGTGACTCACTGGCAAAGATAAGCAAATATGATCGACCATATTTATTTGAGCTTGAGTTTCAATAACAGAGTAAATGCAATTTATAAATCATGGTATTTCATTAACTACATTAAGCCATAGACAGGGAAAATTTCGAGGCAGGCCTATTAAGATTTCTTTAGCCCTCAAACTGTGAGATTGAATCTTCTTTTAACAATATAATAAAATATAAATTTTAAAATTAAAACTCAGTAGAAATTATTAACTACGCTAAAGTCTTACCATTAAGCGATGGAAAATTGGTGTGAAAGTTTTTTTCAATAACAAAATGATTGGCTTCATTCATAATTTCTGATTTAAATCTACCGAAGGTATCTTGGTCAGAGTGATGAGACCATACATACATGCATTCACTATCATCAATAATAGTTTGAAAGTGATCTGGAATCTGCTTATGATTTATCCCAGTAAATACAGTGGAAATTCTTGACTCAAATATACCTTTTTCAGCATTAAAACAACTAATTGCAGATAAGCCTATAGCGATAAATGGTCTCCTTACTTCTTGTAACTGCACTATCTTTTCTAGTGAAGGATTCCATAGACATTTATAACCATGGGGAAATGTAACAACCTTATCGATATATTCCTCATTACAGTATTCTATAATTTTTTGAAGATAATTAATTGACAAGAAATCGTCGTCATCAAGCCTAAATGTCAACACGGGAATTTTTTTATTCTCAAATTTAATTTCTTTTAATAAAGATAATGCACTTAAATCAGCCCCCATACCCTCTTGAGGGCTTCTCTCTATAAATGTGAGCCATGTAAATTCTTTTTGTATTTCGTAAAGCTCTTTTTTAAACTCGTCATTAAGCATTGTCGATGTAAAAACAATTAGCCTAAACCAACTAGGATCAGGCTTACGGGTCTGCAAATTGAGCTGAGTCAAAGAGTATTGAAAAAGCTTTAGTCTTAATTTCAAACGGTTTAAATCAAGTATTTGTTTTACATGCCCATCCCAATCTCGCTCCCTTGAAGAAAACCAAGCCCCCTTATCTTTCTCCAAAATAATACTAAATCGAACAAATCCAATTACAAATTTATTATTCATTAAATATACATTTCTTCTAGATTAAGCTCCGCCAGTTGCACAAAAAAATGGTGCTCAGCAAATAATTATTTAATATTAGAAGAATCAAAAAACTCTGAAACCGTCATCGTTTGTATTTCTCCAAGATCTCTTTTATTCTTGATGTAGTCGACTATCTTCCTGAAGTCACTTTCAAGATAAGCTTGTTCTGGGGGATCTTCGGGAAATATTGCTTCAAACATAATATGAGCCACAAGTTCTTTTTCAATGGCTTGATCAACTAAATCGGTTGCCCTTGTTGTGGGTTGGCCTGCCTTCATGGATAAGCAATCGAGCTTGTACCAATCATCACCGGTTGGGTTAATTTTTCCAAGCTCACCAGTAACGATTCTTCCGGTATCGCAGTATTTCTTGAGAATACCAATAACTTTGTCATCCGTTCTTGCTTGAGGGTACGAGAAATGTCTTCGACCTTTAACAAATTTATTGTCTGCCAAAAACATATCAGCAGTCCGAATCTCATATTCAATTTGTTCAGGAGTTAATTCACTCATTCTAGGATGGGTAACAGAGTGACTACCAAAATCCCAACCTTGGTCATAGAGTGGTTGAATATCTGCAACTGTTGCTCGCCAATGCCTTGATCCAATGAGACCAGTTTGAATATAAAAAGTGGGTCTGATATCCGCTTTAGTCAGAGCATCAAAAACAATCTCATTACTTCTTCGATCACAAGTGTGATCAAAACTGATAATGACGATGGGCTTTGGTGTAGAGGTCATTTCTAATCTTTAAATAAAACCAATAGAATGGGGGTCTGTAGCAGGATTTGTCAGTATAGCTTTTCTGGCAATACCATGATGTTTGAGGTGTGAGTTAATGATTTTGAGGGTTTTTTCAGCCTTATCTTCAATATCCAGAATATTGGTCACACTCTCTTTTCTGAGACGGTATTGATACAGCACTTTATCTATTCTCGCAAAATCTGCAACTTCTGCAATTTTGAGCCCCAGGTCCCAATCCTCGCCATAGTCATAACTTTTGAGCTCTTGCTCATTAAACTGACGTGAGCGATTCCAGTCTCTTAATCTAAACATCCTAAAGTGGGTAAAGATATTGCCGTACATGATTTGCTGGCGATCAAAGTTTTGACGTTTCATGCCGTCGCGTACATACTCACCCTCTTCGTTAATGTACTCATAGTCTGTACACACTATGCCGACATTAGGATTAGATCTAAATTTCTTCACGCACAAATCAACACATTCAGGAAGAAGAACATCGTCCGAATCTAAGAAACCGACAAACTCACCTCTAGCGTGTTTAATTAATTCATTCCTAGCAAAGGTCACATTTTGATGCACGTCATTGGCAATAATGCGCACTAAAGGGTTATTTTTGTACTCTGCTTGCAACATCTGTAAAGTACCATCATCCGATGCGTCGTCGTAAATAATGATCTCAATCGATTTTTGAGTTTGATTGAGCGCGCTTTCTACGGCTAATTTTGCATAGTGGCCAGTATTGTGAACTGGTATACAAATAGATACTAGTGGTGCGCATTTGTCGTTTAATTCAAATTCGCCAAACCAACCGCGTGTTGCAGGAACCTTCTCCTGTAAGAGCTTTCTAGAAATAATCCTGGCTGACTCACGATCTGTTTCATTCTTACCAGATGGCGGCTCTTGGTGGAGGTCTATTGCCTCTAGAACGGGTACGAAGTAATAGCCTTTTTTATAAATGCGATACCCTGCTTCATTATCTTCGCAACCCCAGACGTTAAAATCCTCATCATAAAAATCAGCATCTACAATCACCTGCTTCTTATAAGCAACGTGCCCTGATGAGAAGGCTCTGAATGGAAACTCATCATGCATCAGATAGTCAGTCTTTGCGTAGAGCTGATAGCGCCAATCTCTAGTAACGCCGTCTTCATCTTCTTTCATGGCGGTATTCTCAGGCTTGATATCCTCCATCAAGTCTAGCGACTTAATATTCTTCAAGATATCGTCATCACTTATTCCAGTAGGATCAACAAAGCGCTGATGCCCCAATAAGACTACGTTATCAAAGTGGTGCAAGTACTGCATAAAGGACTCAATAAAATTTGGCAATGGAATCAAGTCACAATCAATAATAGAAATATTTTCATGGCTAGCTAATCGTATGCCTAGGTTACGGGCCATGGCCAAGCGGTAACCATCATCAGTTTGCTTGGCGTACTTTAAATTGAGTAGCTTGGAATATTTATCAACGACTTCCAAGACTTCATCGGAGCTACCATCGTCTACAACAAGCACTTCGATTAATTCCCTAGGGTAGGTTTGCTGAAAGATGCCAGCAAGACAACGTGATAATCGCTCGGCCCGGTTGTAGACAGGAACAATGATCGAAATTGACTGGGTATAGGTTTTAGGATTTTTCTGGTAATACTCAGTCACATAATCTTTGATCTGCTTGTAGTTATTGCCAGGCATTGCCGGCTCAGGAAGCACTACATCTGGTACATTGGGCTGCTTGTGCTGCTCTGAGAGAAGCTGAAATTCAAAGTCAGATCCGGCTTTGACGATGTAGTTCCTTCTGGGGAAAAATGGATCGGCAGTAATTGCGTAAAAGTCATCTAAGCCGAGACTTTTGAGAAAGCCATTGACTACAATAACGTGATTGACTTTTTGTGCGCCATCATCCTTTGTACTCGTCTGCGAATCATGAATGCGATAACTGTACAAGGTTTTATCAAGGTGATGAATGTCGCATAATTGCGATAACTTTAAGTAAAAGTCATAATCCACGGCATTGAGAATGTGCTCATTAAATCGTGCGCCCCTAAACAATAGACGGCGATTAAACGATCTTAAGTGCATGACTGACATGCCCACTAAGTTATAGTAACGATCAAACGCATCTGGTGACCAGCCTTCACGCTGATATATCCCTTTGCCATCAATAATTTCTCGATTGGCGTAGATACAATCTACAGTTGGGTTCTCATTATAGAAATTGGCCAGACTCATTAGTGCGTCTGGCTTTAATAGGTCATCGGAGTCTAACTGAACAATATATAGACCCCTGCAGCGATCTAGAGCAAAATTGGTGGTTGCGCCAATTCCAGAGTTTGGCTTTTGATAGAGGCGAACCTTTTTATTTTTTTCAAATTTAAGCAATTCGCTCCAGCTGTTATCAGTTGATCCATCATCGACCACAACGATTTCAAAATCTTGATAAGTTTGATTTAATGCGCTTTCGATACAATCTTTAATGTATTCGCCTGTATCAAAAACAGGTACGTAGATTGAAAATAAAGGAATGTGGTGCGCATTACCCTTATCCAAAGGACGAACTGAAAGATGGGGGACATTGTCGATCAGAATTTTCTTGGTTCTCTCGTTTTCAGCAATTTTGTATTGCTGATTTACAGGGGCCAAGTCTTCTTGATGGTAATCAAACTCCTCTTTCAGTGGTATGAAATAGGCGCCTCTCATCCATACGCGGTAGGCAAAGTCTTGATCTTCATTACCCCATTCTGTAAAGGATTCACTAAAACCCCCTACTAGATCAAAAATTGCTCTACTGACACTAGAGTGGCCACCTCCGTAATACCTAAATGGATTGGTAGATTTTTTTAACCAATCGCTCTCTTCAAAATCAGCAAGACGCCAATCTTGCGTTTTTCCTGAAGAATCAACAAAATCCTTAAAGTGAGGATTACTTGATTTTGCTTTTTCTATGGCTTCAGGAGCAATCTTTCCACTTAAGATATCCTCAGTAGCGACCTTAGATACGTCGATGAAATGCCGAATACCTAAAACCGAGCATTGGTCTGAGACATGATGGTATGCCATCAGCTTTGTGACAAAGTTTTTAGGCAGCAAAATATCGCTATCTAAAAATAACAGTATTTCGCCGGTAGAAACCTTAGCGCCTAAGTTGCGCGCCCGACTTAAACCATATTTGTCTTTTTTTTGCCTGGAGAAATAGATGTTTAATTTAGTTGAGAACTCTTTGAATACCGCTTCAAGATCTTCCTGAAGGCTACCATCGTCAACCACCACCACTTCAAGCAATTCTTTAGGGTAAGTTTGGTGAACTAATGCTGCTAATGTGTTACGCAGTAACTGCGCTCTTTCATGAGCAGTAATGATCAAGGAAACTTTCTTTTTCTGCCAAGCCTTGCTACCATCGATCAGTTTTTTTGCCTCAAAATCAATATGAGAATAATCATTACCTGCACCAATGATTGGCGGCAAGAAGAACTCGGGATCAATATACTTTTGGGTAATCTTGCTGGTCAGATGCTCATTTTTAACAGCTTGATCTAAATTCTTACTCTCAAAAATATTAAAGTCTTTAATCTGAATTTTTCCTGGGCCTGGTATTTTGGAGCTAGTGCCCATGCCAAATCTCAATGAAAGGGTCAGATCCGTCGATGGAATCCATTGAATGGAATGCTGACGGTTGAGGCTAATATCTTTCGTGAGCAGACGAATCTTCTCAACCTCCTTCGGCGCTTCCTTTGAGCTTGAGAAAAGCATCAGAACTAGACCAAGATCGCCTTGATAGTCCTCGATCGTAAATTGGAAGGTATAGCGGTGATTTTTCTTAAAATTAAAAGTTTTACTTAAAAACAGTCTTTCACCGGCTGAATTTAACAAAACACTTTTTTCACTCGGATACGATACCTGACCGGGACCAAATTCAGTCTTCCAGTTTTTCCACCCATCTGAGCCTATCGCATAAAAATTGCCACTAAGCGTAGTCTTGCCCATTAACACCTCTTGGGTTTTAGCGGGCAATGCTTGTATTTTTTGAACACGCTCAGCAGTCGCGCTTCTAGGTAGATACTTTTTGTTTAGCTTTGATTGCAGATACTGAATATTGAAATTGGCAATATCTTTCAAGTTTGGGCTTTTAATTGCCACCTGCTTATAGGCCTCAATCGCAGCCTCAACCTGACCATCTAGAAATAACTTATTTGCCTGCTTTAAATCACTCATTTTTTACTCAATCAAATTTGGTGTAAAAATCATTTTCCATAGCCATACTACATAATTCATTACTGCTAATTAGGTTTGGATGCAAACTATTTGTGCGCAAATATTCATCCAGCGAAGGTGCCTCATTTACCTCATCAAGCCAAGCTTGGAGGCTAGTCTCGGACTCTTCAAGATGCAAGATAGATAAGTTATCGATAAATTGTGGCGCTCTCCAGGTGTCTGATAACAGAACCGGAATACATCCATGTCTCAAGGACTCCCAAAATCGAATTGAATTGGGGCCAGATCCAGACGGGCAAAGACTAAATACTGTCTTTGCTAAAACCTCAGCGTACTCTTGGGCCTTTAATGTAAATTGCTGTACTTCGGAGTCATCGGGAGCCGCCCCCAATATCTGCTGATCATAGACAACTTGTTCAAAATGCCAGCTTTCCCTACCCACCAAATATGATTTGGGAGTTTTGGGCAAAGATAGGATTGTTTTACGTATATCGGTCAAATAGCAAGTTGGATCATAGGCACCAATAAAACTATATAAATAGGGGCGCTCAGTTAAAGGGGCCTGACTTTTGCCATCTACGCTGGCGTCTGCATAGGGATAGAGAGGAAACGGATGAACTTTGATAGGTCCAATTGTTAGCTCATCCTGAACAGAATGAGACCAAAACAAATCTGTAATCTGAGCGCGATCAAAGAGGTCAAACAGATCTTTGGCATAGATATGCTGACAAACAGTAGCTCTCTTTAAGGTTCTTTTCGAAGGCATTCCCTTTAAAGCTTCCAAATAGAATTCCGCTTTATCGTGTTGATTTCGCCTGAGCAAATCAATTAAGGTTGCCCAGGGAAAGCAAATCATCTCTACAAAAGGACTATCGCAAAAACTGCTTTGAAAAGATTCATAAGCCCATAGCTCAGTTTTTGCAGGCACCTGCCAACCGTAATCAAATACCAGCAGATTTTTGACCCTCTTCCAATGAATATTTTCAAGCATGATTAATTTATAGCCGACCTATCGAGAGGTCTTTTTTTTGATCACGACCATCTTGGGTGTTTTTGCAGGCTTCCCAAGCTTCGCAGATTCAACAGGTGGACTTTCAGCGCGAGCAGGACTTGTCGCAGCAATCGACTCACTTGAAGCTTGCTTCATGGTCGGAGCGGCCTTAGTAACACCCTTTAGCAACTTATCGATGATAGCTACTGATGAGCTTGCCATATCTTGCCAATTTGCCCAAGGTCTTGAAATAGAGATTCTATTTCCCTCTAGTCGCTCTAAGATATTGGGAATTTGCCTGCACATAGCCACAACAAATACGCTATCGGAAGCGCTTAGCTTTTGAATGGCAGCCAGATCAAATACCTGCTTTTCAAGAGAGAAGCGTAATTCAAATTTAGGGCCAAACTCATCCCTAGATTCGGGAAACCAACTTTCAAAAGGCTTATCTTTTCCATTAATCAAAGGAAACTCAATTTTTGGAAACTGGGAAAAGCTCTTGGGATCAGTAATTAATGCAGCACTAAACCTCAACTCAAGGACGGGTTTGCTGTAAACGCCGAAATCAACATTCGATAGCTTGATCCAGAGGTGCTCATAATCTGGATTAATTAACTCGCGCTTTAGTTGCGCTTCTTCAAATCTCAATACTGGCGGTAGACTATTAACGGAATCACAAAAATTCGCAATTTTTGACTCCCAAAAAACGATATCAACGCTATTTTTAGAAAGATTGCTCCATTGGTTGACTTTGGAATCCTGCAACACTTTGCTAGCAGCAACAATTTTCTTCCAGGTTAAATAGCTCAGGTCGCGATACTGCTTTTGACCTTCCGCATTTAATGCTACCTGCTTTGGATTAAAGATGACCGTCTCTGCATCATCATCAAGAATGGAGATTGAAACATCATTGACCCCAAAGATGAGGCTAAAGTCAATTTTTGAAAAATAATGCTGGCCTAAGGATAAATTTTCAATTCTAAAAGTCAAACTTGGCGGCGATGAAACGGGATCTTCGGAAAGGATTTCTAGTGATTCAAAGTCAATGATATTTGGCTGGTTCTTGACCAATCTACCCCAGCGTAACTCATAGTCACTGATCTTGCTCTTATACCCTTTTACCTCGTTGTCATATCGCTCCAGACTCTCTTGGATCTGAAATAATTGCTTTAATAGCAACTCATTTTCGTAACCTACTTTTTCTAAGTTCGCCTCTTGCTCACCAAGGCGCTGATTCAGAGCTTCAATTTCAAGCAATTTCTTAGAAGAGTCAGCTTTAGCTTGTGCCAACTCTTGCTGAGTCTTGGCGCCCTCTTTGGCACTGAATCCCTTTAAAACCTCTATCTCAGATTGCAATTTCGCAACCGTAGCACTCGCTTGATTTTTTTCAAGAAGATACTTAGCTGCGCTGGCCTTTTCTTGAGAGGCCAAAGACTTAAGTTTCTCAATTTCAGAGTTTAAAGTAGACGTTGTTTTGCTGACCTTATCCACCTCTTGGTTTTTTGCAGCCAAAAGTGCTTCTACTTTAGCAAGTGATTCTGAATGCGACTTTTGAGACTTCTCAAGGGAGGCCTTGGCTGATTGAAACTCATTCGCCTTGGCATCCTGAACTTTTTTAAGCTCTTGCTCTAATTTCTTATTCCGATCCTCTGCCTCAACAACACTCTCTTGTGTTGATAAAAGTTGAGCCAATAGAACTTGGTTTTCCTTTTGAAGATCTTGGCTCGCGGTATTTAATGCACGAATCTCTAATTTATATTTTTTAATTCGCTCATCCAGAGCATTTTTCTTTTTTTGAACAACAGAAACATATGCTGGATTTTGCTCAATGATCACTGCCTGAGAGGATCCATCAAGGGCCCCGTGATCTGTTTTGTCTAGCTGAAGCCAATTTTTAAAAGTTTTAAGCATTAATGGGTTTCAGACAAATTAGTAAGATTTACTCGTTCACTTTTGTGAACTTTATTCATCTATCATTCTAATTCGTAAAGAGAAAATATCGCTGGTAGATAAGTACTATCAACACCTAGTAGAGCTCGATTGGGCGGGCTGTAAACGGTGCCTAATAAAACCCCAAATTTCAAAATCACTCGTTTTCCTGCTCTGTGTATATCTACTGAACTTACCTTGGGTAACCCTGAGGATTTTGTAACTGCCAGCGCCAGCCATCCTCGCACATTCGCTCAATTGAATACTGAGATCTCCAACCAAGGACACTAGCGGCATGATTTGCATCAGCATAACAACTAGCAACATCCCCAGGGCGCCTTGCTTTGATTTTGTATGGGATCTTTTTGCCACTGACTTTTTCGAATGCATGAATCATCTCAAGGACTGAAGTTCCCCGGCCAGTACCTAAATTAGTTGTTAAGATCCCGTCATGACTTTGTAAGTACTTTAGTGCAGCCAAATGCCCAGAAGCCAAATCCTCGACGTGGATATAGTCACGCACCCCCGTACCATCTATAGTGCTGTAGTCATCACCAAATACAGCCAGCTCTTTTAATTTTCCCACTGCTACCTGAGACACAAAAGGCATTAAGTTATTAGGAATGCCTGCCGGATCCTCCCCTATCAAGCCGGATATATGGGCTCCAACAGGATTAAAGTAGCGCAAAAGAACCACCCTAAAATCGGGATCAGCTGCTGCCAAATCCCTCAGAATCTGCTCAATCATGAGCTTGGTATGCCCATAAGCATTGGTCGCTGACAAAGGATGCTCTTCAGTTATTGGCAAAAACTGTGGAATCCCATAGACCGTGGCTGAAGATGAAAACACCAAAGTTTTTACACCAGCCCTCAGCATTTCCTCAAAAAGAATTAAGCTGCCGCCGATATTGTTTTCGTAATACATTAAGGGAAGAGAGACGGATTCCCCAACAGCCTTTAATCCAGCAAAGTGGATAACAGCATCAAATGATTTCTGACCAAAAACCTCTTTGAGCAAAACCCGATCTCTAATGTCGCCCTCAATGAAATCGATAGTTTGGCCAG
This sequence comes from Polynucleobacter sp. JS-Safj-400b-B2, assembly GCF_018881975.1. Taxonomy (GTDB): domain Bacteria; phylum Pseudomonadota; class Gammaproteobacteria; order Burkholderiales; family Burkholderiaceae; genus Polynucleobacter. Next base: position 17,073 of record NZ_JACVPJ010000011.1, read on the forward strand.
AAATCTGCTCCAAACGACGTATAGACTCAATTTGACTATTGCAAAGATTATCCAATATAGAGACCTCATATTGGGCATCTAAGAGCTGCAAAACGGTGTGTGAGCCAATATAGCCAGCACCCCCGGTAACCAATATTCTTTTTAATTGCATCGCAAACTTTACTCCCGCACAAATGAGGCTAATTATTGAAGTTTAAAGCTATTGCTGAACCGATTTAATTCCTACAATTGATTCACTTAATGCGTTATTTAGATTAATAATTTCCATATAATACACAGAGTTAGGTCATAAAGCTCAAGGAGATCAATTGGAGCGCTATAACAATATTTTGAGTAAAAAAATTTTAGTTGTTGGCACAGTTAGAAATTGTGAGAGCGCCCTGCTTTCTAATATGGAGCAACTAAAAAATGCGCTGAGTCGATTTGAAAATCAACATTGGTTTTTAGTGGAGTCTGATAGCACAGACAATACAAAAACTCTACTAGAAGCAAAAAAAGAGGTAGATGGCCAATGGTTTAATTTTTTGAGCTTAGGTAACTTAGAGCCCACAATTCCCTCCAGAACAGAGAGAATTGCTTATTGCCGAAATCAATATCTGCATGAATTAAGAACCAATCCCCTATACCAAGATGTAGAACTACTCGTTGTTGCCGACCTTGATAATATGCAAACCCTAATCAGCGAAGCTGGGGTCTTGTCTTGCTTCGATAATGATGACTGGGATGTATGCACTGCAAACCAAATTGGGGCATATTATGATATTTGGGCCTTGCGGCACGAATTTTGGTCACCCAATGATTGCTGGCAATGCTATGACTTTTTACGCAAACTGAAAGTCAATAATCACAAAGCTTTAATTACCGCTGTCTACTCAAGAATGATTGAAATTGACCCCCTGCACCCACTCATAGAGGTAGATTCTGCGTTTGGTGGGCTGGGTATTTATAAAACTCAGATTTTGAAAAATGCCAGTTATATTGGCAAATCAGAAAAAAACCTATTTAGGGATGGCATGATCAGTGAACATGTTCCCTTCCACGAGACCGTTCGGCAAAATGGGGGGAGAATAGTTGTAAACCCAAAAATGATAAACACCAATAGCCTTAATCAACATATTGAAAAGGCTATTCCTTGGATCCAATTTACTGGATTTGAAGGCGCTTAATGAACTGCGTCAGAATGGAAAAAATATGATTGAGATTACAGCAGACGAAAAATACTCATTGCTACGCATCTCCAGAGTAATGACTAGTGAGCCACAAATACTGACCGCAGAAGACCTTGCTCATGAGAATGATCCACAGGTATTAAAAAATCTTTTGATTTACTATTCAGAAGAAAACTATATTCTGCGAAAAAAGATTGTCGATCTGTATCTTGAAAACGCAGAGATTCCAAAAAAATAGTATGCAAATCATCTCAAAAAGAGATTCGGGTTTGGGTGATATGCTGAGCAACCTCACGCATTGCATGTGGTTGTCAGAACACCTTGAAGCCAGTCTATTTGTTGACTGGAGAGTAACGCAATATCACGATCTTAAAAATAAGGGTGTCAATTTTTTCCCAGAATTTTTTCAGTTAAATTTTCCTTATGCCAAAAGCTTACTTGAAGAAATAGAGTCGTCAGGGATTGTTCTTCCGTATGGTAGTAGCCTTATTAATGAGCCCGAAGCAAAGTACCATATCGAGCCCCAACTTCTAGAGACCTTTGGGCTCACAGGATTAGCTCCCAAATTTAATACCTACATTACAACTCGACCTCAGGATTTGCTGGCTCCTAGCATCCAATTTGAATACATGAAGATGATTCAGGTTGTCGATAGCATTCAGCAAGATTGCGAAAAAATTCTTAACAATGCTAGAAAAAAGAGTGATTCTATATATGCCGTTCATATCCGGCATGGCAATGGGGAGTTATATCCCGCCGGAAGCGATGCAGAAAAAAAACTCTTTGAGCTTTACAAAACACAAATCACTGAAATCCAAAAACAAAAGGATGTGCGGTTTTTTCTCTTTACTGATAGTCAAACTGTTGTGGATTGGTTTAGTGAAAATATTGAAGAGCCTTTCATTAACCCCAATGTTCGATTTCCCAAGAACTTTGGCAAAGCGATGCACCACAATCAGAATATTGAACTCTATGGATACAACATCCTCAAATGGGCAGTCGAAGATATGTATCTAATGAGTCAACTAGATGGGTTAATTTACGATACTTGGAGTAGCTTTGTTCGCTGGCCTAGGGCTAATGGCTCAAATCTTTTTAATCGAAATCTTCATGGGATCAGGCCGCCTAGAATTGCTATTCCAGCCGAGAAAAAGATCACCATTAAACCAACAAGTTCATCGAGAGCAACTGAGGAATCTGTAGTTACCCCCCGAGTACCCAAGTTAGATCACCCCAAAATTGCATTAGCCAAGAATATTGCTCGACAATCTGCCTCTTCAGCCTCAAAAATACCACCAAAGCAAATTGGTAGCATTCCCATGACCTCACGAGACGTGATTAGTGCCTATAAGCTTTTCCTCAACCGCATTCCCGAGTCTGAAGAAGTGGTCAATGCACGCGTAGGACTGTCAGATTTTGAATTGCTCTCCCACTTCCTATCTTCAGATGAATTTATCAAAAATCCAAAAAATGAAGCACTGATTCTTGAGGTAGTGAGCAACCTTTTAAGGCGTTTAAAAAACAGTCAAAATCAATCAACTGCAATTAAACAAAATCCATAAATAGATCATTCATATGAATCCTACTGCACTATTTTTTGGAAGAAAAATTCAATCTAAGAATAATTCAATCAAACCTCTTCTTCAGCCGAAATACAAGCTGGATGAATATGATGAATTTCTTTTTAAAGATATCGGCGATCTCATTAATCCCGATGGCTGCAAAATTGAAAATCAAAAATTTGTCTGTAAAATTGCAGGCGTGCAATCTGGCTTTGTCATGTCTTTGCCAGAAAAATACGCAAATAAAAAATTAATCGTAGAAATATCGGGCTTAATCTCAAACACCGAGCTAACCATAGCCTCGATAGATGAAGATCGGCAACAGTTGTTTCAAAAGAGTATTGACCCAATCAAGAATGTGAATCGGCACATTATCGTTCTTGAGTCCAACAAAAGTAGCAATCGACTGCTAATTTCATTCAAAAATCCCATCATTGATGACTGTTTTTCGTTTGAGTCGATTAAATTTTATATTGACCACTCTAAATCAAAAAATACTTATGAACCTAGAATTGTGGCAGGGGTTGCCACTATTCCAGAGCGTGATGAACAACTTCAAAATGCTCTGATGAGTCTTATTAATCAGGTTGATCTTATCTGTATCTACTTAAATAACTTTGACTTTGTTCCACAGTGGATCCAAGAGCATCCCAAGCTTAAATACTTCCTATCTGATGAATTTGATAACCGTGGTGATGCAGGCAAGTTTTATGCTTACGATAAGGAAGAATTTGACTACTTTATAAGCTTTGATGACGATATCCAGTATCCCAATAACTATGTTTCTCAGCTAGTCAAAATCTCCAACGAAGTAAATGCACCAGTAGGCGTCCACGGCTCTGTTTTAAAGTATCCCTTCATGGGCTACTATGCAAGAGAGTCGCGTTACGTTTACCACTTTAAGGATAAAAACCTTGTTAACCGACGGGTACACATCATTGGAACGGGCACCTTATGCATACCAAAAAGAATCATTAGTAAACTGCCCCACTTTAACTATCCCAATATGGCTGATATCTGGCTCTCTAAATATTGTTCGGATATTGAAATACCCCTAATAGCAATTAAACGAAAAATTGGCTGGCTAGAGCCACTTGGAAGTCATGAAAACTCCATTTTTTATAAAAATATAGGCACAGAAAGTATCCAAAAAAAGATTCTCGAAACCGAACTATCTCGGTTTTCATCTAAGGTAACAACACTTAAATCAATTTACCCCAAAGTTCTCATTGGGATCACAGCATCAAATCACTTACATCAATTAAAAAAACTCGTTGAAAGCCTTATAGCCTCTATCGAAGAAGAGCCATTTGAGATCGTTATTGCGATTGCCGAAGATCAATCCTCTGAAGAAGTTCATGCCTACTTGCAAAAACTCAGGATTCCTTTCGAGCTACATATCCTAGCCTCCAATAGCGAGTCCGAAGCTGTTAAATTGAATGCGCTACTAGATGTTGCTCAAAAAATTAATTTTGATTTTCTGGTGATGAGTAGTGACATCATTTGCTTTAAACAAAAGGGATGGCTCACTAAGTATTATCAAAATGCAAGGCTGTCTGGTTACCACCACCTTAGTTTTTACAATCACTCGACCTCTAGCAAGTCAGATTCCAATGAATCAAGCCCTGCTCGCGAACCTTCACTACACCTCGAGCATTCGCTCGCAGCATATGGCGGAGTGAAAAATAGCTCTCATTTGCTTTTTACCCTGACACCACAAGCCTTTAGGAAAGTAGGCTTTTTAGATACCGATGCCTTTGCCAGTTATCCCTCAATAGTAGATTTTTCAAATCGATGCTGTAAGGTAGGATTTAACGAGGCTCAGCGCTTTTTTGATATCGCCGACTCTTCTCAGTTTATTGAAGTTCAAGCGCATGATGGGGCAGAGCAATTCCTTAACCAAAGATCCGGCGATATTGATCATAATGCCCCAATACAAAGCGAAAAATCGAGCATTTACATCCAAAACCCTACAAAGCATCTTGAAGATGTTTCGGGCCCTAATAATCGAAAAACCGCGTCAAAGGGCTTAGCAGGGCTCTTTGATTTGATCATTTTGATGGATTCTGGGGGTCATGGGGAAGCTAAGCCCCAAACTCGGGCGGCTTTGGAGCAAATGAATATTGCCTACCTAAATTCATCCGCATCACCAGAGCAAATTTCCCTAGTAAATGAATCTTATAACGCCTACTTAGAGTCTGATGCCAAAATAAATTATCACAAGATATTGAGTGCAAAAGAATTTTTCATTGATGATATTTCAGATGCAAAAAGAGCAATTTTCATTAAAACAATCACAAAGGCTCCACCCATTCCAACGCTAGCTTCTTGGAATGATTTAGTTACTTATGAAAAGGTATTGATTGACTGTCTTAATTCTCAACATGACTATTTCCTCATTTTGGAGGAGGGTTGCTTATTTCATAAAAATTTTGCAGCTTTATTGGACAAAGCAGCTAAGCAACTACCGGTGAATTGGAAATTGCTTCAACTAGGAGCTATGCAATCTGACTGGGACTTAACTCGGCCCTACTCAGAAAATCTGTATATGCCTAATGGAGTAATCAGCAATGCATTTGCATTTGGCTTTCATCGGGACGTCATCCCAGTGTTTCTAAAATATCTTTCTTATAGATCAATGCCTTTTGGTTTGGGGGCGCTTCATTATGCTGGCAGAGTATTTAATGAGCTCAGCTTTGCTGTCCAACCCAATCTTGTTGTCAATCCAAGCTATCCGAATTTTGATCTCAATCACCATCTTAACAGGGCTTCAGATAGCGAACAAAACAAAGAGTCTTTGTTTAAGTGGAACTTAGAGGATTACGAAAAGCTTAATTAAGCTGGCCTTTTGATGACAAAGCTATTCGACAGCATATTGTATTCATCACCCACGGCAGTATCCTCTCTAACTTCTAGGCAAATACAACCTGAATTGGTTATGGCCCTGAAGATATAGTCTTGGGGTAAAAAATGCATCTCCAAGCCCTTAGTTTCAGGAGTATTTAAGTAACGCTCAACCTCAAATAAATATCCATTTCTATAGCTTGGAAGCTGTAAATAAGCCACACCACCTGGATTTAGTAGGGTCAGTAAGTTTTCAATCAACCAATTAATTACCGGTGGAGGATTATGCTGCAAAGTAATCACCGATAAAATTGCATCTACCTTTGGTAAAGTGAGAACACTCTCAATACGATCAGCATGAACAAACTCAATATTGTTAATGTTGCTTTGCTTTGCATATTCAGCCGCCAAGGATAGATGCGCTTGCGAAATATCAACAGCAATTACTTTTGAAAAAATACTAGCTAGGTGGCCGCTCACTCTACCGACGCCACATCCAAAATCAATACAACTCTTCAACTCATTGGGATTAATTCTGCAGCGCCTTAAACTGGCAAGAAAAATATCCGCAGTATGCTTTCCTGATGAATAAAATTGATCGCGATTTTTTTCAAATTCCAGTAAGTCGTATGCTGGCTGAGTAATTACCGACCAATATGGATTGCTTTCCCCCAAAAATTGCCATTCTTTAGCAATACGGAGAAACATTCGATCCAAGAGTTTTTGTGAGCAATCAACCTCTACTGGAATGGCGGGCAAACCAAAAGGATGGCGCAAAGCAGGTTTTGCAGGTTCTGCGAATTTATTAGCCAATTTAGCAAACTCAGACAACCCCATGATATGTTGACGTAAGTCCTCAAGGGAGCCATGCTCCGCCAGGAGAGTCTGAGCTAACTCTGGATTTTCAGGTTTTCGACCAAGCAGTAGCTGGTAGGCCAAAGTAATTTCATCTGGGGTTAACACGTATGATCGACCTATAACTTCTTAAAATTAATATGTTTCATTGTATTGCAAGGTCTACAAATAGGCTTAGACCCCTACCCCTCCACCAATGCCCGTTTTTTGCCCTTTTTAAGCGATTTATAGATTAGAAATAGTCTTCGCCCCATTTAAGTGGGTCTAACAGACTAAGCGCCTATGTTTTAGATCTAGCTTCGAGGATCTTTTTTGCAATTAAGGTAAGCAGTTGAATCACCTCTGGTCGACTGGAAAACTCATGAGAGCTCAAAAATTCCAGTAAAAGATTTGCAGGCTCAACACCAACCCGAGGATTAATAACATCTACTGATTCAGGCTCTCTTCCAAGAAAAATGCGATAGGCGCTCACAACGTCACGCTGCAATATCGACATCGTTGATTTCTGAAGGAAGAATTCGCCATCATCCTTGGAGATATTGCCGATGGTATTGGCATTTAGATTCTCTAGCTGCCCAATAAACTCCTGGAGTAAGCGCAAGTTTTCTATCGTCTTTTCAGAAAGGTCACCCTCAGAAGAAATAGAGGCAGAATTTTCCAAACCAAAAAATAGAGGCGATTTATTCAAGTGGTCCATACAATGTTAATGAGCCATAGAGCTATTGACCATCATCAATAGCATCAGTTGATTTGATTATAAGTAAGTTATTGAGAAGGGTTTGGGAGCTATTAGCTATTGCCCACCTTGGAAAGGCGCTCCAAGATTCACAAATTAGGCCGTCAAGTTGACTCATAAGATAAAGATCTTGAACGGACCACTGCAAGATGTTGTGTCCAGCTAACTCTTTATAGACATTAAAGTGCATTGGCTCACCAATCGATTTTGGAAATCTAGCATTGGGATTTTTAAAAACAGATCCAAATTTTTTCTCAAACCAATTGATGACAATCTGACTATCGGTAAATAAAAAAAACTTTAAATTTTTATTCTGCTGTAGTAATTGATTTAGAATTTTTTCATAGCGGTTAAATAGCAATGTCTCTTCTTTGCTGCCGACTGCATAGAGCTCACCATTACCATGACGAATGTGGACTCCAAATATATTTCCATCAAATCGACGCATATCTTGAAGTACTTCATTACATTGTTTTTTTATCGTCTCGGTAATTTTAATATTACGCATGTATTGAAATTGAACAGGTTGCGATAAAAAATCTAATACCTTACTAGAAACAAAAATATCGAATGCTGGAACTGTGCCAGTCAAACCATAGGTTTCAAAAATGGGGGGCTCGAAATATGGAGGGCATGACCCCCCAATAGAAAGCGCTTCTCGATAAGGCAAAATGGTGATGTCTTTCGGTACATCGAGCAATGTTTGCGTATATGGAACATCTTCTAGATAAAAAAAATCGAGGAAATAATTTAACCCTAAACTTTCTGGATCATGGTACCTAGTATTTCGCCAATCAGGGTAAACCGTTGCACCAATACTTTTTGCAAGCCAAATAGAATGGGATAAATGGCTCAACATATCACCCAGTCCAGAGTCTCGCTTTGAAACAATGTGCATTTTAGATTTCGGGTGGAATATTAAACAAGAAGATAACTAGCGACTATGGAAGCAATCAGAAAGCATCTACAGGTCTCTTTATTTTCAAGTTACTTACGAAACAAAAACGCTTGCGTTTGCTGCATAGCCTGATCAGGCTCTTCTGCCCCAATCAATAGCAAGGTCATGTAATTAAGGGCTAGCTGTGTAGCTGCTTGGGCGTAATCATTTCTAGTTTGCGCCAGACTCTGAATACTCAGCAATACGTCTGTAGTACTTTTTACACCCGCCTCATAACTCTTTTGGTTGGCAGTTACGCTTAATCTGGCAGAGTCAACTGCTTGATTGCGAATTTTCAATGATTCAAAGCCCGCCTCTACCTGAGCGTAGAGATTTTGTGCTTGGGTCTTAGTTTGCACTTGAGTGGCTATGCGATTTTCAGTACTCTGGCGTGCTTTAGCGGTGGATGCGTATGTATTGATATACCCTGCGGCATTGATAGGTATAGAAATCGTCATACCGTTATTAGTGGAGCCTGGATAAGTGCCACCACCAGCAATTTTTTGCCAGGTGTAACTTACCGTTGGCAAGACTGCGGCAGATGCTTTGGCAATATCGTATTTAGCAATTTTCTCATTGGCCATCGCTGCAATAATGGCTGGATTATCGCTGTCCACTTTTGCAAGAATGGCATCGAGCGGGTTTAGCTTTGCATTCTCATGCTTATGAGGGAGAATAAAATCATTGGTTGCGGGGTAATCTCCCGTAATCGCATTGAACTGATCTTGCGCCGCCTTTAAGTTCGCTTTGAGGGTGAGGTGATTGGCCTTAGCCTGCTCAAACTTCACCTGCACATCCAATAAATCGGTCACAGTGCCCTGGCCTAATTCATATTTACGCTTAGCACCTTGATACTGGGATTCGAGCGCCGAGATAGTGGTGTCATTGGCTTTAATCGCTTCGGTAGCCACCACAATTTGTTGAACTGCAGCCATCGTGCGCTGCGCCAATTCTATTGACTGAGATGCAAAGTTGGCATCGGCAAAAGTACTTTGTGCGCCACCTTGAGCTACTGAGGCACCTTTAGCCGCATCAAAAATCGGCTGATTGACTGAAGTCGTCTTTTGCGAGTAATTAATGGTTGAAGGCTGAGACTGTTGCCACACTAAACCCGGTAGATATGCCGATCTACTGGCAACAGAATTGGCTTTATTGGCATCTTTTTCTGCTTTGGCTGCTTGATATTTGGGATCATTATTTTTCGCTAATTCAAAAGCACCCGTTAGATCGACTGCCTGTGCATTGGCGATATAAATGAGGCCTGAGAATGCTAATGCAATAGTGAGAACAGATTTAGAGGTGGTGTGCATAAATGAATTAATCGTTGACAAAAATCTTACTAAAAATCTTAAAAAGATATGACGAAAAACTACGTAAGTATATGATACCTAACAATATTTTCTGCTAGTAGTTTTAATGCTTGTTTTACATACCACTGTTGCAAACTGGCAAACATCCGCCATTGGAAATTAGTTTTACTGACTCTGAAAGGCGCGGGCAAACTTATCCGTAAGCGGCTTCAATAGATGACTCATAAAGGTGCGCTCACCCGTCTTAATGATCGTATCTACCGGCATACCGGGTTGGATTTTGACATTCCCCAAATCTTTTAAGCCTTCTTGCGTGGCCTCTACTTGAGCTAAATAAAACTCTCCTCCCCCGCTGCCTTCTGGAGCTGGCATCTTATCAGCGCCAATCAGCTTTACCGTTCCCTCAATTACTGGGGTGGTATCACTATTAAAGGCCACAAAGCGCATATCTACTGGTGTGCCGACTCTGACGCGGTCAATCAAATTAGGTGGCACCCTGGCATCGACAATCAACACAGCCTCTTTTGGAACGACTTCAGCCACGATCTGATTCGGAAGCACTGTGCCGCCAACGGTATTAAGTTTCATACCCACAATCGTGCCGGTGACCGGAGCCTTAATGGATGTTAAATCGCGATCAAAGGAGACAGCCTCAAAACGCCCCTTCATACCATCGCGTGTAGCCTGAATTTGGGCTAATTGATTGTCAATATCTTTAAAGTAGGTCGATTGCATCGTATTAAGAGCGAGCTCGGACTCCAACTTCATGCGCATCACCTGATTAGCCTGCGCCTGCGACACATATCCTTCTTTAGCTAACTGGGCATTGCTATTAGCCTCTTGGGTCAATGTAGCTAGCTGAGCGCGTTTACCTGATAGCTGAAGGTTATATTCAGCACGACGGGTATCAAAGAGTTTTTGCTGAATCTGCTCAGCCTCTAATACCTTAGGGTCATTGCCCCAGGTATTGAGCTCTTTTGGCCAAGTGATTTGCTTGTCGCCCTTACGCTCCGCTTGTAAGCGCGCTTCGGTCACTAGAGCGTTGATATATTGCAATTCAGCTGCAGAGAGTTCAGCTTGTGTCTTGAGAGGATTAATGCGAATGAGCACATCACCCTCATTTACACTGTCGCCCTCTTTCACCAAAATTTCTTGGACAACGCCGCCAGTGGGATGCTGCAATACCTTGCGATAGCCACTCACCATGACAGTGCCTTGTGTGGAGACACCAGCATTAATGGGTGCAAAAAATGCCCACAGCAAAAAAAGACCAAAAGCGATTAAAAAGACACGGGCAGTTTTTTTCCGCAGCTTTGACTCAGTAATCGCAACCGGTTCAAAACCGCGATTTTGAATAGCGCCAGGATGGTAAGGATTCCAAGACTGAATCCAACTCTCAGTTTTCTTATCAAGTTCACGAAATTGCACCACCAGTGCATTTTCTTTTTTAGATGCCTTATCCCCTTCACCTGAAGGTAAGGCAATATCTTGACCTGGTTCCTTATTCAACTCTTCCATAGGGGATTATTTTAAATCAGGAGCACCAGAAAGACCGCAATTATGAAGCATCCTCCTGGCCAGAACCAGTGGCAGCGCCAGTAATTGCTTGATCGTTAGTACCTGTTTTAAGGGCCACGTTAGAGGAATCATCCGCCTCTTTTGGCTTACTAACCACTTGCAGGTTGCGTACGGCATTAATCATTTCATCTGCAGGGCCAAAGCCAACTTGTGAACCATTACGCAGCACCAATAGATTGTCTGCTGCACCTACTAAACGCGGGCGGTGAGTAGTAATCACCACAGCGCTACCTTGTGACTTGAGGTAATTAATGGCATGCACTAGGGCTGACTCACCAATCTCATCTAAGTTAGCGTTCGGTTCATCCATCACAATAAATTTAGGCATACCGTAAATTGCACGGCAAATAGCCAAACGCTGGCGTTGACCGCCGGATAAGGCAAAACCGCTTTGACCTAATTCCGTGTCATAACCTTTCGGGAATGCCAAAATCACTTCGTGCATACCAATCAACTTAGCGGCCTGCACCACCTTATCGGCATCGATTTCACCTAGACGGGCAATGTTTTCAGCTACCGTGCCTTCGAAGAATTCAATTTCTTGTGGGACATAACCAATTTGCGGACCAAACTCATCGTGATCCCAATCGGAGATTTCAACGCCATCTAAACGTACTGAACCACGTGCAGGTTTCCAGACACCAATCAATAGGCGTGCAAGACAAGTTTTACCAGCTGCGCTTGGGCCAACTACTGCAACCACTTGGCCTGGGTTGACCTTGAAATCGATGTCAAACAAAACAGCTTTATTGTGGCCTGGCGGCACTACTGCAGTTTTGCTTACTGTCAGGTTACCCATCACTGGAGGCAATTGCATTTGAGTTTGGCGCTTAGAGTCAGAAATCAGGAGCGCATTAAGACGTTCATAAGATTGACGAGCACCCACAATATCTTTCCAACCACCTAAGAGTTTTTGGATTGGGCTCACTGCTTTAGAAATCAACATACTGGCGGCCATCACCATACCTGAAGTGATCAATCCCTCCATTGCCAAGAATGCACCTAAACCCATCTGTAAAGAAGGAAGTGATTTACTCAAGAAACCTGAAAAGCCGCCGGTCAGTCCAGATGCTTCGCTGGCATTGACCTGATTTAATAAAAACTTATGGTGCTGGCGATACCACTGCTGGCGTACGGCACCCATCATCCCTAAGGCTAAAGTGGACTCAGCATGACGCAGACTATTAGAAGCTACTCTGGCAGCCTCAGACTGAGCATCACTTGCAACCTTCAAAATTGGGCTAGTTACTTTTTGTGTGAAATACGTTGCCGCCAACATCACTAACGATGCACCTAGGGCAAACAGCGCCAAAAATGGGTGGAATATCCCGCCAATGGCAATAAAGACCAGTGCAAATGGGGCATCAATAATGGTCAGTATTCCTTGACCAGTCAAGAATTGGCGCAAGTTTGTTAAATCACCTAATAGTTGGTGAACATCGACGTTCTTACGGCCTACGTGACGCCGAAATGAGGCATCAAAAATATCTGCTGATAAATCCCAATCAATTCGTAATGACAGTCTAGTAAGTAAACGACTACGAATCCATTCAATCGAAGACCAAAAAAGGTATAAAGCAATCACCAAAACCGTTAAGGAGATCAGCGTAACACCACTGCGAGAGCTTATAGCCTTGTCCATTACATTCAACATGTACAGCATTGGTGTAATCGATAGCAAGTCGACCATTGCAGTTATACCAATCGCCAAATAAAAGGTACGGCGGCATTCATATAAAACTGCTTCAATTGGCTTGCGGCCATCATCGGCAAGTTCACCACGAACACGCTTTTTGGCTTCAGGAATATCGTCTTTTTTAGCCGAGCCAAAAGAATGTTTCTCTTCTGCAGCTGAAAAAGCGCCTTGACCATTCCCTAGCGTACCAGATGCGCCTGGGGAGCTTGGGTTCAATGGGTCTTGAGTTGAATCATTCATCATGTTCTCCACTCAATCAATGGTGTAACTTAGTTGGGTCAAGTATCTCATGCAATGGGTCGGTTTGACCAATTACCTTGACTTCTGGTAATAATGGAGGGCCAGCTGGAGCGGTTGACTTAGCAGCCAAATCGCTTGTCGCCGCATCTTGTGCTGCTTGGGTAGTTAAATTAGCCTCAAGCAATGACTTAGAAGCGCTGGTATCGCCTGAACCACCAACGACCACATCAGTTACTCCGAGGTGACTCAAATGCACTAAATCTGTTTCAGTAAAGCCGTGTCCAGCCTTAATCGTTGCCGCTTCTGCATCTGAAATAATCAATGAAATACCCACTTGCTTGCCATCAGCATCAAATGCGATCGGCTTAGCAGCATTGGCGGGATCTAAGGCAGACAACAGATCATGAATATCGCTCATTGCATGTGCGTCATTCGTTGGCAAACCAAGATCAACAAACAACTGGTGAGCATTACCACTCATCACACCATCAACACCTAGGTCAGCCATAGACTTCAAGCTGGTAGAAAGTCGAGCAATCTCTGTATCTTGGTAGAAACCGGCATCGCTAGCTACTCTATAGAGATCAGCTGAGGCATCCAAAATCAAGTTAGCCTGCGGCAATGCGTGGAGCATGCCAGAATCGATCAAAGCAGAAGCCAAATGGTCGGTTACTTCAACATTACCGCTCTCTACTACAAAGTCATGTACGCCAGATTCGGTCAACGCCTTAATTAACTCACCATACTTCTGAGCATCTGTAAGGTTATTGATATCAAAACCATCAAAACCTAAGGCGCTATCAAAATTGGTTGCCGTGGCAAGCAGATCTTGTTCGGTTGGCATATTGATATGGTCATATGCATTAGAACCAGATACCTTGATCTCAAAGTCTAATTTGGAGTTGAGCTCATGAATATCTTTCAAGCTATCTAAATGCATCCAATCATTGCTTGGATCAAGACTTAAGCCTAATGCCTCATGAATGGCAATATGGTCAATACCATGAGCAACCAAATTATTTACTACAGCAGAATTTCCACCATTGTTAAGAACATTCAGATCGGTAGTTAAATTAGCGCTGTCATTCAGAATATCTAGTGTGACATTGGCAGCATGTCCAGCAGCATTAAAGTCCGGCAAGCTAGCACTTAACACCTCTGACAAAGTTGCAACATCATTTTTACTAAATAAATTGATGTGAGCATCGTAGGAATGTGTCAAGTCACCATCTGCAGTTCCATAGACATTAACGTGATCAACGTGTAACTTCTCAAGATCTTTGAGGCTGTTTGATAAGTGGGTGCTATGGGCATCCACAGTAATCTGACCGTGCTCAGCAAATTGCAAGCCCGCATCGAGTGCTTGGTGAGCTTGGACATCACTGACGTGCAACTCAACACCGGTGCCTGCTAGCGCGTGTTGCATACCAGCCAGTTGTCCATCGATATGGCTGATATCACCCGTTGCAAAGCCGCCTTCTGGCGCATTGGCAAGCAAGCTGCTCAGATCAGCAGTAATGTCATTTAAACCGTGGCCATGTAAGGCATTGGCATCGGTGTGTAAAGAGGTGTCACCTAACAAGGCGTTGATGTCAGCGCCCAGGGTGAAGTGGTCAGCAGCAAACTGTGGCAGATCAGTTGAAGTTGCAGCGTCGTGCAAGCTAATGCCAGCACCGAGTTCAACAGTGGTTAAGCCTGCTGCTGCGCCAGCAATACCATCGGTACCGGCTGCGCCTGCGCCAATACCCATATTGCTTACGTGTAACTTCTCAAGATCTTTGAGGCTGTTTGATAAGTGGGTGCTATGGGCATCCACAGTAATCTGACCGTGCTCAGCAAATTGCAAGCCCGCATCGAGTGCTTGGTGAGCTTGGACATCACTGACGTG
>NZ_JACVPJ010000011.1:31979-60805 GCF_018881975.1 Polynucleobacter sp. JS-Safj-400b-B2
AGGCATCGGTGTGTAAAGAGGTGTCACCTAACAAGGCGTTGATGTCAGCGCCCAGGGTGAAGTGGTCAGCAGCAAACTGTGGCAGATCAGTTGAAGTTGCAGCGTCGTGCAAGCTAATGCCAGCACCGAGATCTACTGTTGGCAACCCACCTTGCCCAACAAAAGTTCCATCACCTGCAACACCACCAACACCCATGTTGCTGATGTGTAATTTTTCGAGATCTTTGAGACTGGTTGAGAGGTGCGTAGTGTGTGCATCAACTACGACCGCATGATCAGCGGTAAAAGTAACCCCTTCCTCTAGGCGTGAACCGACTTCAGCATTGCTGAGGTCGACATCTGGCACGAGAATTAGTTCTTCGTTCTTGGCCATGGCTTAGAGGGTTAATTGGGCGCAAATTTTCACTCCCTCAGAATAGAGAAAATCGCTATATATGGGATGGCTCAATACTTCTGAATTGAATAGTGGTCAGCGACTGTATTTCACCCTAAAATTTAGTAGGGCTATGTGTACCTAATTAGTAGATATCAACTAGGTATATGTCAGCTTCATTTTTTGGTGAAATTAGATTCAAAAATAGTCATTTAAATCAATTACTTAAAAATCAACAAACTGTTATGAGACCAAAATTTTAACTGAGCTTTAATGCAGAAAAACAACTGTAACTTTAGTGATAGTAATAGTAAATAGTTATTTTTAGTATCACTTTTTGTGTCTTAAAAATGTCATATTCGTACCCCAGAAATCATAGCGAAAATAGCATTATTTAGAAGGGTAAATTCAGTATTTTTTTACTTACTTCCGCCTTACAAAAAGGGTTACTAAAAAAGTACTTTTCGAGTAAATTTTTATCAATCCAATGGCAGTCAATGCTCGTTAACCAAGAGGGTTTGACGAGTAATTTTTGCAGCGATGGAGGATCGTCCAGACTCTTTAGTAACTCTGACCACTTCTGCGCTACACATCACTTTTAAAGGACCTCCGGGGGTATTCATTTCCAACTCAAATCGAATTTGGGAGCCTGTCACATACTCGTCATCGAATTCAAATAAGATTCCAGTTGAGCTAATGTGTTTGGTGACGCCGACTTTTCCATCAAGCAAAACCGGTAAGCTGGTTTGAATGCGCGGTGCGCGGTCTCTCACAAGCGAAGGTTTTTTCACTTGAGATGAACGCTAACGCTTAAGCGCGGGCTTGCGGAGTGCAGTATTAGCTATGTAACCATATTAGTAAGGCTAGTCTTGAAAATCTTGGTACTGAGCTACTCTTTAACGCTCAAATTACCTACCAGAAAATTTGTATCAAAACTACTACAACCTTGGGGCAGTAAAAACCTTGGTATTGAAATAATTTTATATGAAACAATGACTTACATTAAATTAGGCAGTTAATTAAAGATAGATTTTGTATCTAAAAAGTATAAATATTCGCTTAAGCTGACTACCTAGTACTTGCCCTTAGTTCATACATCAGTAGCGCCTACCAGCATATTTAGGCGGTAGATTGTCGGCCCAACGAAAAACTACAAGCCTTAGCCCTACTAACCTTAACCATGCCAAGTAATTTTGTCTACGTTCGTAATGTCATGCGTATTGCCGGCATGATCGGTAATTACGACCTCATTACCAGTGTGAGCAGAACTGAACGTGATTTGCTTATTGGCAGCATCCATCGTGGCTGTCCCTGATTTAATTTGAATTGTCCAATCACCTGCTGCATCTACAGATGAATTGGCAATAGATGCCCCGTTTATGGCTGAGACGCCACTAGGACCGCTATGAGTGCTGCTAGCACCAGTAACGTCGACAATGTCTGTCCAGCTCGCTCCATGCAATGCCGTGCTTGAGCTCACTCCGCTAGCAGTATTCCACATTAGGTCCGGAATTCCGACCTCTTGACCAGCGGCTACTACTGCCGCCCAACTAGAGCCAGCATGTTCTATGTTTAATATAGTTTGTGAGGCAGCCACGCCATTGCCATCAATGGAGATGGTGGCGCTTAATTTATCAGCACCACTGAGAACTCCAGATAAATCAACATGATCACCCTGCCCAGCATGAAAATTAGCAAAGTTGTCGGTATAGCCAGTATTTCCTGAATACAGCTGGCTCCAGGTAGTGTATTTAAGCGTGTCTGCCCCTGACCCACCAACAAAGGTGTCATTACCGCCACCCGCTACCAAAGTAGCGCCACTGCCATTCGTATTGGTATCCACCACCGTGTAACCAACTGTTCCAGTGCTAGCTCCCGATAAATCCACCGTGTATCCAGCGGTATTGAGCACAACAGTTCCGCCATTGTTTACAGTCAAACTATCTGCCACAAACCCGCTACTACTAATACTTGCCTGTACCGAGTTTCCGGGAGCAACATATAAAGCATCTCCGCCAGCACCTAAGCCAGTAATGGTTGTAAGCTGATTGCCAACATGTCCTTCTACTGCATAAATATCGTAGCCAGATCCACCGGTTAACACCACGCCAGCGGTATCGACCAAAATATGACTACCCGATGCCGCTGTCGTGATAGACGCCTGATCTACCTTAGCAATAGAATCCGTTTGAGTAGGCGATGTCAGTGATGATGAATTACTCGCTTGATAGCTTAATGAAGAGGAAAGATTTCCAGAAGCAGTTGGCGTTAGTAAGAAAGATCCGCCCACATGATTAGTAACTGCCAAGTTTGGTCCTGCTGCTATCGCAGTAATTACCAAGGCTTGCTGCAATGAATCAGAATCGTTTACCGTTAACCAAGCATCTTGAATTGTCACCCCAGTGTTTGCGGTTGAATTTATTTGTATAGTCTCAGTATTGGCTACTGGAGGCGGGGAAACAATTAGCGTGCCAGGTGGATTTTGGATGACTGAAGAAACAGTTAATGCAGTACCTGCTCCATTCAATAGGGATCCACCGTTTAAGTTTAATCCGGTAATTGCTAAATCGGATGCTGCTTGTCCAGCCACAACAATGTGCGAGAAAACCAATGTATTAGTGCCGCTACCACTAACGTAACTTGCAATACCACCATCGCTCAATGTCAGTTGTGGAGTGCCAGTAACATTGATTACCTCAGATGTTGTCAGCGTAAGACTTACAGTAGACCCATTGCTGATCGTTCCAGACCCTAATGTAATACCAGTGCCTACTGCAGTCACCCCAGAAACTACAGGTGTTTGGGTGTCGACTGTCAGAGTTAAGCCACTAGATACTGTTGATATGTTCCCTGCTGCATCAGTCGCTTTAGCGGTTAAGGTATGCGCACCATCGATTAAAGTGCTCAGCGCAATACTGAAGGTGCCACCAGTAGCAATACCAGTTCCTAAAACAGTAGTGCCATTAGTATCGTAGATGGTCACAGTAGAGCCTGCTTCTGCACTACCCGTGACTGTTTGGATCGCATTGTTAACGTAACCAGCGACATTCTTAGCAGCATCGGCTAAAGATGTCGGTGCACTAGGCGCCACGGCATCAATCGTGACTGCACTCGCTGCATTTTGTATGGTGACATTACCAGCAGCGTCAGTTGAGGTGATGCTCACGGCACCATTCCCATTATCACCAGCTTGCACTTGGTAACTGACGGTGTAGTGATTGGGCGATGTTTGCACTAAAGTACCCAGTACATCATGACCACCAATGGTTGCTGCAGTCACGGGATCAGTACTGGTAAAAGATGCTGTAATCATCTGACCCGCTTTGGCTAGAGTCGGATTAGAGTTGTTTGAGCTCTCTGCGGTAATTGCTACTGTTGGGGCAATGGTATCCACTGTCAGTGTTAAGCCACTAGAGACTGTTGATGTGTTCCCTGCTGCATCAGTCGCAGTAGCGCTTAAGGTGTGTGTAGCGCCACTAAGGCTGACAGCGCTAAAAGTAAAAGCACCCGAGCCATTGGCAGTGGTAGTTGCAATGAGGTTTGCACCATCGTAAAGTTTCACACTACTATTGGCTTCCGCAATACCGGTAATGGTTTGGGAGGTACTGTTGACATAACCATTACTGATGGCAGCATCGGCTAAAGATGTTGGGGCATTGGGGGCAATGGTGTCAATCGTGACTGTACCGGCAGCCGTTTGGGTGGTGCTCTTGTATGTAGAGTCGAAGGCTGTAATCACCACATCGCTACTCATGATGTCGCCGTCAGCAACCCTGT
Organism: Polynucleobacter sp. JS-Safj-400b-B2; assembly: GCF_018881975.1. Classification (GTDB taxonomy): domain Bacteria; phylum Pseudomonadota; class Gammaproteobacteria; order Burkholderiales; family Burkholderiaceae; genus Polynucleobacter. The sequence goes on from NZ_JACVPJ010000011.1 coordinate 36,130, forward strand.
AATTAGCAAGAAAATGCGTCTGATCATTAGGGTTGTAAATCACGTTCACGGCTGCTGTATTACCACCAATCGTTGCAAAATTATTGCGAACGCTACTGGTGTATTCAACTGTGATAGTGTCGCCTACTTTTGCTTGACTATGATTTATCGAGTTATTACTAGTTTGACTAATAATACTGATTGCTGGCTCTGTATCCACAGTGAAAACAAGAGGATTAGAAGCAACGGATATGTTTCCAGTGTCAGCATCTGTCGCAGTGGCTGTTAAAGTATGCTCTCCGAAGCTTAATTTCACTTTAATACTGAAGCTTCCGTCAGTATTCGCAATCCCAGTATTTAATATAGTGACACCATCACTGTCATAAATATCGACTGATGACCATGCTGGAGCTATACCAGTAATGTATTGTGTTGCGCTGCTGACATGACCAGTGCTAATAGCTAAATCTGCCAAGTCACTTGGTGCACTTGTAGCTACACCATCCACTGTCAATCGCAAGTTAGAAACTCCAGAAACATTACCAGCGTCATCTGTTGCTGTGGCTGTTAAGGTATGCACGCCAGGAGACAAGATCAGGTCAGCCGAAAATGCACCATTTGCATCGGCTTGTACTGTAGCTAATGAATAACTGCTATTGCCGTCATAGATATCAACAAATGAGCCAGCCTCAGCTGTACCAGTAATGGTTTGCGATGAGCCGTCCACATGACCATCAGGATCTGTTGGATCAACTGCAGCATCAACTAAGCTTGGTGCACTTGGGGCATGGGTGTCGATAGTCACGATACCAGTGGCAGTTTGCGTAGTGACATTACCGGCAGCATCTCTAGAAGTAATACTCACATCGCTGCTAACGCTATCCCCCAGTCTTACAAGGTAGCTAGCGGTATAGGTATTGCTAGCCACAGTAGTTACATTAGCAATATGGCCGCTAATGGTCGCAGCAGTTACCGGGTCGCTACTGCTAATGACAACAGTAATGGTATCGCCTGCTTTTGCTAGAGAGGGAGCGTTTAAGTTATTAGAGTTTTCTAGTCCAATGGCAACAGTTGGCGCTATGGTGTCGTAGTTCAGGGTTAAAGCCGTTGAGCTTGGGCCAATGTTGCCAGCAATATCGGTAACACGAGCAGTAATGGCATTATTTGCATCAGCACTCAGATCAATGTCATGTAGGGTAAATTCATGGTTATTGATATCTGCATCTGTTAAGACATGGGTCTGATTAACAGCATCACCAACTAAAAGGGTTAATGTATCCCCTGATACTGCACGGGTACCCACTAAAGAGATAGTAACGACAAAGCCTGCGATTGCCTCAGTTGCGCTAATACCACTAGCAATGGCGGGAATTACGCTTGCTACAACTGGTGCACTAGGCGCCACGGCATCAATCGTGACTGCACTCGCTGCATTTTGTATGGTGACATTACCAGCAGCGTCAGTTGAGGTGATGCTCACGGCACCATTCCCATTATCACCAGCTTGCACTTGGTAACTGACGGTGTAGTGATTGGGCGATGTTTGCACTAAAGTACCCAGTACATCATGACCACCAATGGTTGCTGCAGTCACGGGATCAGTACTGGTAAAAGATGCTGTAATCATCTGACCCGCTTTGGCTAGAGTCGGATTAGAGTTGTTTGAGCTCTCTGCGGTAATTGCTACTGTTGGGGCAATGGTATCCACTGTCAGTGTTAAGCCACTAGAGACTGTTGATGTGTTCCCTGCTGCATCAGTCGCAGTAGCGCTTAAGGTGTGTGTAGCGCCACTAAGGCTGACAGCGCTAAAAGTAAAAGCACCCGAGCCATTGGCAGTGGTAGTTGCAATGAGGTTTGCACCATCGTAAAGTTTCACACTACTATTGGCTTCCGCAATACCGGTAATGGTTTGGGAGGTACTGTTGACATAACCATTACTGATGGCAGCATCGGCTAAAGATGTTGGGGCATTGGGGGCAATGGTGTCAATCGTGACTGTACCGGCAGCCGTTTGGGTGGTGCTGTTACCAGCAGCATCTACTGAGGTAATGCTGACATCACTATTGCCGGTATCCCCTAGAGGCACCTGGTAGGCGACGGTGTACTGATTGGGTGAAGTTTGCACTAGGCTACTCAATACATCATGACCACCAATTGTTGCCGCAGTCACTGGATCAGTACTGGTAAAGGATGCCGTAATAGTGTTACCTGCTTTTGCTTTACTCGAGGTAATCGTATTGTCACTAGTTTCACTAGTAATACTGACTGTTGGGGCAAGAGTATCAATCGTCACCGTACCAGTTGCAGTTTGGGTAGTTGTATTACCGGCTGCATCTGTTGAGGTGATGCTAATAGCACTACCACTGAGCTCATCGTTATTTTTTACTAGGTAGCTTGCGGAGTAACGATTGGGTGAAGTTTGTACCAAGGTACCTAATGCATCATGACCACCAATTGTGATAGCAGTAACTGGATCGCTACTATTAAAACCAACCGTAATAATTTGGCCAGCTTTTGCTTGACCAAGAGTAATCGTATTATTACTAGATTCTCTTATGCTGCTAATTGTCGGGGCTACCGTATCAATGGTCACTGTACCAGTGGCTGTTCGCGTCGTGACATTATCAGCAGCGTCTACTGAGGTAATGATGACATCACTATTACCGATATCGCCTAGGGGTACCTGATAACTGACAGTGTAATGACTGGGTGAAGTTTGCACTAGGCTACTCAATACATCATGACCACCAATCGTTGCTGCAGTGATTGAATCAGTACTGGTAAAGAATGTCGTAATAATCTGGCCTGCTCTGGCTTGGTTCGCCACAACATTGTTTGAGCTTTCTGAATTAATGCCTACTGTTGGTGCTACGGTATCAACTGTTAGAGTTAAGCCACTAGAGACTAATGAGGTATTACCTGCAGCATCAGTAGCTTTAGCTGTTAATGTATGCGGGCCATCCCCCATTGAGCTTAGCGTAATACTAAAGGTGCCGCTCTGGTTAACTACTCCGCTGCCTAATAGGCTAGTCCCATTGGTATCGTAGATACTGACTGTAGAACCAACTTCAGCAAGGCCAGTGATTGTTTGGATGGCGTTGTTAACATAACCAACGGCATTTATCGCAGCATCTTCCACAGATGTCGGTGCGTTTGGTGCTACGGTGTCTACTGTTAGGGTTAAGCCTCCAGAGACTAATGAGGTGTTGCCTGCAATATCAGTAGCTTTAGCTGTTAAGGTATGTGGGCCATCCACCATTGAGCTTAGCGTAATACTGAAGGCGCCACCAGTGGCAGTACCGGTGCCAAGGATAGTGGTGCCATTACTATCGTAGATTCTGACTGTAGAACCCTCTTCAGCAAGGCCAGTAATGGTTTGGATTGCGCTATTGACGTAACCATTAGCAATCGCACTATCGGCTAAGGAAGCCGGTGCACTCGGCGCTTGAGTATCAATCGCCTGAGCATCAAAGCTAGCTAGGTTGGCATTGACTACTGCATTACCGGCAGCATCAGTCAGACCTGTACCTACTAAGCTTAAGCCAACTGTGCCTGAAGCAATATTAGAGCTTGGTGCTACAACAACGGTGTAATGGGTGCTATCGATTGCAGTCACACTGGTGACGGTGCCATTAGTGGCGGTGAAGTTGCTAGTCGATACCGCGCCGACTAAAGCTTCACCAAAGACCACGTTATAGGTAATTGCGCTGTTGGTAACAGTAGCAGTGGTGTTATCAGTAACACCAGTCACTACTGGTGCTATGGTGTCGTAGTTCACTGTTAAGGCAGATGAGCTTGCGCCAACGTTACCGACCGCATCGGTCACTTGCGCTACAAAGGTATTGTTCGTATTAGCGCTTAAGGCGCCTGCCGCTACGGTGTAGTTATAACTACCCGTAGTAATGTCACCACTAGTCAGAACATGGGCAACTGGGCTGCCACCATTGATGATCAGATTAAGGGTATCGCCTGCTAGGGCATTAGTACCGGCTAAAGAAGCAGTAACGGTAAAGGTAGTAGCGGCTTCACTAGCGCTAATACCACTAGCAATGGTGGCAATCACGGTGGGGGCAGCTGGTGCGCTAGGCGCTAAGGTATCAATCGCTTGGGTATCAAAGCTAGCAAGGCTAGTACTGCTCACGGTATTACCAGCAGCATCGGTTAAGCCAGTACCTACTAAGCTTAAGCCCACTGTGCCTGAAGCGGTATTGGCGGTGGGCGCTACGACGACGGTGTAATGGGTGCTATCGACAGCCGTCACACTACTGACTGTGCCATTAGTGGCGGTGAAGTTGCTAGTCGATACCGCGCCTACTAAGGCTTCACCGAAGACCACGTTATAGGTAATCGCGGTGTTGGTAACGGCAGCGGCCGTATTGTCAGTAACGCTAGTGACTGCTGGGGCAATGGTGTCGTAGTTAAGGGTTAAGGCAGATGAGTTTGCGCCAACGTTGCCAACTGCATCGGTGATTTGTGCAACAAAGGTATTGTTCGTGTTTGCGTTGATGGCGCTTGCAGTAATGGTGTAGTTATAGCTACCAGTAGCAATGTCACCACTAGTCAGCACATGAGCAACTGGGCTGCTGCCATTGATGATCAGATTAAGGGTATCGCCTGCTAGGGCATTAGTACCGGCTAAAGAAGCAGTGACTGTAAAGGTAGCAGCGGCTTCACTAGCGCTAATACCACTAGCGATAGTGGCAATCACGGTGGGGGCAGATGGTGCGCTAGGAGCCAAGGTATCAATTCTCACCGCACCAACTACAGTTTGTGTAGTGCTATTGCCGGCAGCGTCAGTTGATGTAATGCTGACATTGCTGCCATAGAGCTCATCATTACTTTGTACCTTATAACTAGCGGTATAAGCATTGTTAGCGCCTGCTGTCAGAGTGGCAGTATGCCCGCCAATCGTTGCAGCGGTCACTGGATCAGTACTGGTAAAGGTTGCAGTAATAATGTCACCTGCTTTTGCTACTGTTGGAGTCGTATTATTACTACTTTCAACAATACTGCCAATGACTGGCGCTAAGGTATCAATCATCACTCTGCCGACTGCAGTTTGCGTGGTGCTATTACCTGTAGCGTCAGTCGATACGATGCTGATATTGGTTGCAATGCTATCGCCTGCTTGCACTTGATAGCTAGCGGTATAAGTATTGTTAGCCCCAGCAGTTACAGTAGCTTTATGACCACCAATGGTCGCAGTAGTAACTGGGGCAGTACTCGTGAAATAAGCCGTAACAATATCACCGGCTTTTGCCACGTTGTTACCAAAGGCGTTATTACTACTTTCGCTACCAATAATAATTTTTGGTGGCGCAAATTTATCTATCGTGAAACTTTCCGAACCAAGACTTGAGGTCCTTGCAACTGAACCATCGGCATTAAGAACGGTTGCAGTACCAGTAACTATTTGAGTACCACTGCCTAATTTATCAATATCATTTGTAGTTAATATGTATTTCCAATTGCCATCTACATCGGCTACTAATTTCAGATTAGTGATCGAACCAATCGTGAGGTTTATCGCGCTGTTGGGTGAAGCAACACCAGCCACCACTACACCGCCAGCAGCAGCCTCTGCAGCATTAATCACATTATCACCAGCAATCGCGCTAAAGCGACTAGGCACATTTACTATGGCAGATTGCACCTCATTAGATAAGTTGATGCCGGATAGCACGGTACTTAAGTTGTTATTAATAACTGCGGCACTAATCTGCGTAGCAATCGATCCTTGGGCTGCACTACCAACACTAATAACGCTATTTAATACATCAGAAATATTCGCATTAGATGTAGAACCACTAATTGCAGTGTTAACAAGATTATTACCACTAGCTATCACGTTAGAAACGCTTGCAGCCGATGCTGAAATCGTCGCTACAGCTGAAGCAGAAGCATTGAGCGTGCTAGCAGCGCTACGCATCACTTCACCTAAGGTACTTGCACTAGAAAGCAGTGAGCTATTGGCATCTGTAGGAGCAAGTGCAGCTACCAACTGATTGGCCAAAGAAGAAAAGAGTGCTGCGGCAGTCGCAGAGGTGCTCACTCCCGTGACAGACCCAACAAAGGCAGCAGCCTGAACTACAGTATTGGCAACCTGCACACCCGCAGCAAATACCTTTGCCGCATTAGAATCACCCGATAAAGCGGCAGCCACCGAATCAAAGGTAGAAAAATTAATCGATGAGGATAAGCCCAGTTGTTTAGCCACCAAAGCGGTAGCTTCTTGAGCCGTCATCCCCGTCGTACTATTGGCAACAATATTGGCAACTAAGGTCGTTAACGGCGTTACCATCGTAGAGCCGGCTACCGCAGTGAGCGTGATCTTATTTTGCAGGCCAGTTGTAATATCGGTACCGCCAATCGCCACAATACGGCCAACTCCGCCCACCAAGTTAAACCCACCAGTAGCATCGCTAATGGTAAATACCTCTCCAGCATTTAAGGCCCCATCACTATTGGCATCCGCGAATACAGTAGCGCCAGCAATATATCCATCTTGAACACGATTGCCGATATGCGCAGTGCTAGTTTCAACAGTGGTAACTTTAGGTGATGGAATTGTTACTGGAGCGCTCGTCCCTCCACTACCAACGGAAGGTGGTGAAGTGGTTGGGGTCTCTGCACCAGATGGACGTTGCTCTACACCAGAATCTGTTGGGGCATTATTAATATGGTTTGTCGCACTAAAGTCGGTCAAACTAGCAGCACGATCAACAAACTTCACTTCCACTGAAGAGCGCGGCAGACTGTTGGCATCAGTATTTGTATTTTCCGATTCGACTGAACCTGCCTTAGCAGCAGCCAAGGATTGAGCACGAGAGGCTCCGTTGAGGGCATTCAGGGCTGGAGTTCTTGCTGCAGTAGCAGAAGTGCCTGGCTCAATATTGTTGGCAACTACAGCAACTACAGCAGTTTCGACCTGAGTAGCTGGTAATAAACCCCCTAATACACCGATGTCGACACCACCCACACCTATTAAACGAGCGTTATTGCCGGTTGTTGAAAAATTAGCCGCTAATTGGTTTGAATCCGTTGAGGAGCTTGAATTTGTAGCGGTAACCTGCTGATTAGCCTGAGTATTGGGGTCGGGGTTATTGAGAAAACTAAGGGCATCTCGAGACGTCACATTGTTGGTGCTAATAGGCACATCGGCTCTTGCTTGAACAGTCCCAGCAGCACCAGCCTGGCCTGCAGCCCCCGCACCATTTTGTTGTAAGGAGGTAAGGTTATCCAGATGCTGAGCATCAAATGCTTGCTGAGATGATGAGGTATTTGCGTCAGCCATAACTTTTTATTGAATAAAATGAGTGTACGAGGAAAAATCCTGAATTAGATTAGGACTTTAGGTCATACCTAGGCCAGCTACAACACGGAATTTAGTTATATAACTATAGTTATATGATTATTGAATAAATTGCGTGCTTTAAAAGTCTCAGCTTGAAATCTGAGCAGTATTAGATACCTCATCCCCAAGGGGAACGCACAAATGCTTAATGGCTAGAGCTGTACTCAGGTCCCTGAATTCAAAGCCCTTACCTGGGCTTGGGGCAATTAACCCTGAGTTCGTGAGCTCCTGTATACAAGCCTGCTCTTTATGATGAGGCTCCTTCATGGAACTTAAAATGCTCAAAATGGGTGTTTCCAAGTGATTGGCGGCACGCAAAACCAGCTCTTTGGCTACTGGGCTTAAGCTATCTAAGGAAGCACGCAAGTCAACCCGAATACCTTCAGGCAATGCATCTACGGCAGGCATCTGTAAATTAAAGACCCTTGAGAATGGTGCTGAATTTGGCTTAGGGCCTAAAAGTCGCACACTAATTTGAGGTGAGCCCGTGTCTTGCAAATGGGCCGCCACGATGAAGACCTGACGAGAGGCCAAGCGATCAATACCCGCTTCACCAATCACCGCCTTTAATGCCTCAAATGCCCTTAAGCCATAAACCAAAACCGTCAATGGCCCAACTTTAGAAATCTCTGCCAACAAACCAGCGATACGCTCGCCTTGGGATGGGTAAATTTTGTCAGAGCTTGAGACAAAGTCTCCAAACTGCAATTCAATTTGGGCAGCAAAACCAGTCAAGGTTTGATCGCGACGATAAGACCCAGGTGTTCTCAAACGCAGAATCTGAAAGTTTTTAGTGGCCGCGCAGTTTCCGATAGCATCAATCAGAGAGCAAGCACCTGCAGCTGGCCATGACTCAACTGCCAACCACTGAGCTAAGCCGCTATTAATGCCATCAAAAGCATTTGATAAGAATGGAAAGCCGCCCCAACGCGTGCTCATGTCTGGCAAGACTGCAGTTGATGGGGCAATAACCGCGATAGAGCCAACGTCTTTAACTGCTAACTCTTTTTTACCCTCTTTAGACTGAATTTCCATCCAAGGACTGCTGATGGAAGCAATTTTTTTCGTCAATAAATCTGACAATGGCATATTTAAAGACTTCGCATGCCTACCTAAGATCGAGGCCTTTCGGAAAGACTCTGCACCAAAAAGGTCAGTCGCTTTTTCTGACACCACCTCAGTATGCGAAGCAACACCAATGCCAATTAAAGAGGTGCTGCTCTTGCCTTTATCGGATGAGCTCAGATAAGTCTTTTGGTATTGATCAGACCAGCTCTGCAAATATTGCGCAACATAAAGTGCCCGATCGGCATCATCTAAATGCGCCCTGGGATGTCCAAACCAAATCAAAGATCCACCGCCCGGTAAGAAGCTGACCTGACCATCTAAAGCTTCGACCAAATGCTCCACTGTCGTTCTCAGGGCCTTAAAAAACTGATCTCGCCTTGAAATCATGGCAGGATTTAAGTCGCTTAATTCCGCAATGGAAACGGCCACAGCAGTTACTAAGCGCCAAGAATAGACCTCTTCCATTTTCGCAATGAGTTTTGGAGCGGCATTTACAGAATTATTTGTAGCACTAGAAGACTTTGTTTTAACACTGTCTGCCGCACTGGATTTCATAATCTGCGCTGCAGCGATGACTGCCTTAGCGCGACTATTGACACCTAGCTTGCGAAACAGTACAAACAAATGCTGCTTGACTGTGCCTGGCTCAATCTTGAGCTCAGACGAAATCTCCTTATTGCTCTTACCCTCAATTAAGAGTTCAAGCAACTGACTTTGTCGAGGCGAGAGCGAAATGTCGCTGGCAGGTTCACGCTTAATCATGATGATTTATGGTCTGATCAACTTTCTTGGCTTAGCGCTCACGCATGCCCTGTTTAAAGGCGACATAAATAGGACGTAGTAAATAACGCAGCACGGATTGACGATCGGTCATGATGTCTGCTTGGACTGTCATACCTGGATCAATACGCTTATCTTTGTCATTGGCTACATAGCTCTGTGGCAGAGTCACGATCACCTTAAAGTAGGGCTGCTGCTTTTCATCTAGAGTGCTAAATGAAGAAACCATCGAGACCTTGCCATCAATCGTTCCATAACGCATAAAGTCAAAAGTGCCGATTTTTAAACGAGCGTCTTGCCCTACCTTGACAAAACCAATATCCGATGGGGACACCCGCACTTCAGCATGAATCTTGCCATCCATAGGAATGACATTCATCAAGATTGCACCCGGAGGAATGACGCCACCAACAGTGCGGAATTTGAGATCTTGAACAACGCCATCAACTGGTGAAACAATGTCTACCCGTTTTAAGCGGTCCTGCAATTTATTCATTTGCTCTTCTGTTTGAGCAAGCTCAATCGCTGCAGCATTTAGCTCATCCATATTGGTGCGGCGATAACGCAATAACTCTGCCTGCGCCCCATTAAGATTGCGCTGCGCTTCCAAGGCCTGAACTCGGGTGTTCAGTTTTTCTTTTTCTAAATCACTTCGAATCGCACTAACCTCGGTGAAGATCTTGATCTCTTTTTGGAGTTGATCGATTTGATCCTTGGAAGTCTTTAAGGTGAACTGCTGCTCTGCTACCTCTCGCTTATATTGCTCTGGAACTTTTGAAAAGTCTGCAGGCCGATCGCCTAGCAAAGCGCGTAGACGCTCCACCCTTGTATACAGACCCCAATATTTAGCAACAATGGTTTGATATTCTGTGCCTGCCTCGGTAGAGTTCAGGCGCATCAGTACCTGCCCTTCACGAACCGTTTGACCATCAACTACATCAATAGAAGCAATCCGACCACCATCCACGTGCTGAATTACCTTCACTGCTTGAATGGGCATGATTTGCCCTGGTGCTAAAGCCACTACATCCAAAGTAGCAAATAAGGCCCACAAGAAAAATATGCCCAAAGCATAGCAAACCAACTTGACTGTGGTTTTCATATAAGCAGGTGGCGCGGCTTCTTCAAGCAAGATTGCCTTGGCAACATAATTGTCTGTGCGATCTCCCAAGGCAAGCCGGGGCTGATCTATTGTTAGACCCTTAGTTTGATCCTTAGTTTGATCATTTAGCCGATCCTCTGGCGGCAAATTATTATGTGTGCTCATAGTAAGTACGCTTATGTATTAAAGAGTGGATTAGGCTGCAGTAGCTTGTTTAAGTAGGGCGTCTGGTGCTCCAGCGGCGCGCAGATAGCCCTTGTCCATAACCAATAAGGTGTCTGCTAAGCGAATATGGCTTGGGCGATGACTAATAAAAAGCACTGTCGCTTTACCTTTGAGGGCCCTTAAAGTTTCCATAAACTTCTGATCGCCATAGTCATCTAATCCAGCGCCTGGTTCATCAAACAACATAATCGGCGCGCGCGTTAAATAGGCACGAGCCAGCGAGAGTTTTTGTTTCAAGCTCGATGGCAGTTCATTCGTATTGTCGCCTACCCGACACTGAATACCATTTGGTAAAGCCAAAATTTGCTCGAGTGCTCCAGCCATATCGAGCGCTTGATAAACCTCATCATCACTGGCATCTGGCCTAGCCAAACGTAAATTCTGCGCAATCGTGGCATGGAATAATTGAATATCTTGGGGTGCGTAACCAATCGAACGACGTAGCTCCATTGGGTCTAGTTGACGCAAATCGACGTTATCAACCAAAATTGATCCTGCCTGAGGTTGATACATACCCAAAATCAATTTGAATAAAGTTGATTTACCTCCACCATTGGGGCCACTAATAGCGACCATCTCACCTGGCGCCACTCGGAACTCCACACCAATGAGGGCGGGATCTACATTCATTGAATAACGGAATGAAACCCGTGCAAATTCGATTGAACCCTCAAGGCCGCGAGACACCAAAGAAGTTGCCGTATCTTGACGTTCCCCTTGAATCTTCATTAAGCCATCGATCTGACGGATAGCGCTTCTGACACGCTCAATGCGGGTCATATTGGTAAAGACCGTTTGAATAGGACTGAGGACACGCCACATCAGCAACATAGAAGCAATCAATGCACCAGCAGAAACGGTTTGCATAATCACAGCTGGAACGGTGGCAGAAACGATTAATAAAGCCGAGAGCATCATGACAAAGTATGAGATTGCTACCAGCAAGGAGGACAACTGCTCTGCCTTATATGCAGCCATCGTGGCATTGGCAGAAATTTCTCTAAAACGTTCCAACCAAACTTGCTGCGCTCCACACTCGCGAATAATACGCATCTTGCCAATCATTTCAACAATGAATTCATTACGCTTAGTCACTGATCTACTCAAGGCCACCACTCGATCATGCGTGAGTCCAGAGAAAATCCAATACAGCAAGGCATAAGTCACTGCCATCACAACAAATACGATTAAAGAAATCGGGTTCATGATTGACAGGGCAATCAAAAAGACCAAAGTGGCTGGTGACTCTAAGATCGTCGAGGCTAATGGACCGGTAAATAAATCCCGTATCGCTTCAAAACTTTGTAGGCGTGAGGTTTGTGATCCAACCGATGCTCTCTCGGTATAGGCAGGCGACATTTGCAATACTTGCTGCAAAATCGTTGCGCCAAAGAGATATTCAATACGCCCGGAGATATAAGACAAAATACGCGCACGATGGCGCATGAAGTAATACCCGGCGCCTAAGCCAATACAGGCGCCGACTGTCAAATAGAGTAAGGTATCTTTAGCGCCAGATGGGATAACGGTACTATAGACAATGGATAGGAATATAGGTCCTGACATCATCACCAAGCCCGACACCACGGCAGATAAAGTCGCTTGCCCAATGAGAGGACTAAAACGCATCAAGACGCGCCCTACCCACGAACGGCTATCGGCAACTCCTTTATCGGCAAGTTCATAAAAGAAGGCTCGGCCGGTAATACTTAAATTAGTTTCAAAACGGGGCTGATCCTTAGGGGTATAAGCAATGCGCATTTGATTGCCTACTCGTCCCATCGCAATGAAGGCCATTCCTCCATCGGGCACAAATAGACACGGTAGTGAACGAGATTCCAACATACCCAGCGGGCAAATTACCTCATTGGTTTTGTAACCCATTTGTGACATCGCATTATGAAAGCCCGTTAAATCCAGACTGTCGGTGTAATACGGTAGAGATTCAGCCACTTCTCGGGCAGTACCTCGGGCATTGATTAATTTCAGGAGTAAGGCCAAGCAGCCTGAAAAATCGGTTTGCACTTTAAAGTTATTGGCAACGGTTTCGTGAGTATGATTCCAGCGGTTGGTGTCGATAAAACCGCCCTTGAAAGAAGAATCAAAGTACTCTCCGTTAGGTATTGCACGATAATTGGCAGATGCTGCACTAGTAAAGCTTGGCTCAATCGACTTGGCAGAAGTAGCGCCGCTAGCCTCCAGAATGCCGCTGACTTTGTTGGGCTCTACCTCATGCAGATGACCATCCTGCAGATAGAGTGTGCGATCGGCTAAACGCAAGAAAGAAGGACGCTGCGAAACCATCACTACCGTGACCTTGCCACGCACTGCCTCCATGAATTTCAAGAAAGTAGCATCACCATCTGAATCCATGACAGAACTAGCATCATCAAATAAAATAATATTGGGTTGATTCGATAAAGCCCGAACAATCGCAATCCGCTGACGATAACCCGGTGGCATAGCATCAGCAGCAGTATCCCCTACTGGTGAATCCCAGCCGCGCGGCATCTTTGCTACAAAATCACCCAGACCTAGCATCTTTGCAGTCAGCAGTGCACGATCCACACGAGCAGGATCAAATACGCTCACGTTATCAAGCAGTGAACCCTCGAACATCAGGGCTTTCTGTGGCAGATAGGCTACATGATCACTGATTTTGCCTGGGGGGATATTGGCAAGATCCTCATCATCGATCAATACCCGACCTTCAGAGGGATATAAGACCCCAGCCATTAGTTGTAGCAAAGTGCTACGACCAGAACCAGAATCACCTTTGATGCACAAAAACTCACCAGGTTTAATCGTTAATGAAAGGCCAGAAAACAGCTCAGTCTGGCATCCTGGAAAGCGGTAGTGCACGTTTTCCAACGCCAACTTAGCGGATTTCATTGGGCGATCCGCCAAGTTATCAGTGCCCTCATCAACCATAGACTTGGTAGGAAGACCTCGCTGTAATAAAGTTTTGGCCAAGTTATCTCGCAAGATTTCATCTTGCTGGTATTTAGCCCACATGCCACCTAAACGCTGAAGTGGCGCTAAGGAGCGCATGCCCAGCAAAATACAAGCTGCTAATTCACCATTCGTCAGGTGATTGCCAATCACCAACCAAGCACCCAAAGCAACGATCAGCATCGTCATTAGTGGGGAAAAAATATTACCAATGCCCGCAGACATATCTAAAGCATAAGTCACACGCGCCATCAAACGGGCACAGCTCTCTTGCAAACGCTCATAGCGTCGCAACATCAACGACTCCATCGTCATGGACTTGAGAGTATGAACGTTACTTAAGGTTTCATTCAAAAAGTTAGCGCGACGGGAATCTGTTTGCTTTTGCTCTTTAATCAAGATGGGATCATCGTGACCATTTTTCCAAGTGATAAAGACAAAAACGGCGTATCCAACCGTTAACAGCAAACCAATCCAGGGACTCAAAATAAACACAATCAACACATACAGGACAGTGAATGGTAAATCCATTAACTGCTGGAAGGTCTGACCAGAATAGTGATACTTGAGTGTGGAGACCGATTTGTAGTCATCCATCACCGTGCCTGTTCCCTTGCGCTCAAACTCATGCAAAGGCTCAGCTAGCGCGCGCTCTGTCACTGCCAACATTGCCTTATGTTCAAAGCGCGCTGATACCCACGCGGTGGCATAAGATCGCACTGCGCGGATAACAGATTCAACGGCAACTGCTATGCCCACACCAACAGCAATCAGACCTAAGGTATCTAAAGACTGATGTGGCAAGATCCGATCATAGATTTGCAGCATTAGCAGTGGGAAAGCTAAAGCAAGGATGTTGATCACAATACTAGAGGCAATGATGGTGGATTTTTCACCTTCAAATGGAGAAAGATCCCCAACAGCACGTTGCTCTTCAGTGGGATTGCGGAATTGTCCGATGCGGATACGCAAATTACGCATATCGGTGCTAAATGCTTGCCACTGCTCTATAACAGTTGCTTTTAACTGGCGCTGATGCTCGATGACTATCGGCAGCCAATAAGATGGCTTGAGTTTCTTGCCCCAATAGATTGCGAGTTGCTGAATATCTGTCCACGAATCAATGGGAGTGCCTTGTAAATTGGAAGTAGATCCCTTGATCTTCATCCAAAGAATTTCAAAGTCATAACGCAACTGTTGATAGAGCAGCTCGCCTATGAAGATTGCTACCCCCAGCAAACGGCGCATCATAGCCAAGAACAATCCCCATACTTTTTTCAGGGAATGGACTAGACGTGCCATCAATTGATTAAATGGGTTCATACCTTGGTTCATCTTGCAGGGCTTTGTGAATTAACTTCATTGGCTGGCTTTGGCAAAGCCTGCTCTGGAGATTGCAGCGGATTTTGATTCAATGACTTACCACCGCTGTTCTCTAACATTGGTTGACCAGCTTGATTAACTCCAATAGCGGGTTTCTTGCCAAACACTGAGTCCGTCTGATTAGCTAATTCAGTCCACCTGGCATCTGCTGCTGGTAACTTACCGCCACCTAGACAAGGATCGTTATCTACCTTGGTACCGCCGCCGACGGCCTTAAATAAGCTAACCGACGCAGCCAATTGGTCATTGCGAGCATTGATAGCGGAGTCTTCTGCGTTCAACACCGTGCGCTGAATCTCATAAAGCTGCACATAGTCCATACCTCCACGCTCCACTACCTTAGTACTCATGGTGGCTAAGAGTTGGGCTCGATTACGAGATTCATTTAAGGCGCCATATTGCTTAGCAGTGAGGTTCACACCAGCCAAGCCATCCTCAACATCTCTTAATGAGGCCAACACTGCATTAGCATAGGTCTCCAATAACTCCACATTCTTAGCGCTAGCCACTTGGATCTCTGCACGACGACGACCACCGTCAAATACGTTTTGCACCAAATTCGTTGTGACGTTATAAAAAACACTTTGCGGCATAGTCAAGGTTGATAGCAAGAAACTTCCGTAACCACCGCCAGCAGTCAAAGCAAAGCTAGGCAATAAGTTAGCGCGCGCAGCATAAAGATCTGCCTTAGATGCCTCTAAGGCTGCTTCAGCTCTCCGAATATCTGGACGCCGGCATAGCAAATCGGATGGCAGGCCAGGTTCTACAGCGGGAACTTTAATGTCTCTTAATGATTTGGTTTTCAACTTCAGATTTGCAGGCGTTGTCCCCACTAGCGCAGCCAAACGGTTAAACGCCCTTTCTCGCTGTAACTTGAGATTGGTTACCAAAGCATCTGTATTAGTCTGCAAGATTAACTGCTGAGACAAGTCGATCAGAGTGGCATCTCCCAGCTCAACCCGCCGCTCAAGCCCTTTACCCACTTTACGGATAGTTTCTAAATTGCGTTCGCTGACTGAAATACGCTCGTCAAATGAAATCACCTGAAAGTACACCGTAGCAGTGTCACCCACCAGACTCAAGGCAACGGCTTGACGGTTATATTCGCTAGCTAAAGCCTGAGAAAATGCAGAGGAAGTATTGAAACCTTTTTTACCCCAGAGATCTACTTCATAGTTGGCTAGTAAACCTACTTGCCAAACTGGTTGACTGCCCCACTGCGAGGTATTGGCGGCATAACCGGGGCCAAACCCAGGCGCTTGATTTTTATAACTAGCTCCAGCATCCAGCGTGGGGTACTCATTGGCTTTAACCACATCGGCTTGCGCTCGTGTTTGAGAAACTCGCGCCACCGCAATGCGCAAGTCATAATTATTAGTTAATGCTGTATCAACCAACTGATTGAGCTCTTCGCTCTCGAAGTCCGTCCACCATAATTCCTTAGGGCGAGGTAATTGCGCATCAACTGGTATTGTTTTGAATGCACTTGTCATCCAACTGACATATTCAGGACCGTTTGGTGCATCCCCTTTTTCCACAATAGGCGTTGTGCATCCAGTAAAAGCCATGCAAATACATACCCAATAAATGGGTAAGCATTTCTTTTTCAGACGCTCTGCACTAGAGGGGTGAATATCAGCCACAGAAATAACTTAAGTTATATGACAGGAGGATCAGAATACCTAAGGTATAACTTTTTTCCTATGGTAGGCAGGAACGAAATTGTTTAGTATTTAAACCACAAGAAGATAGTAGATAAATACTATTTACAGCTGGGTTTGGCTTAAACTGGCATACCAATCAGTTAGTGCCCTATAGGAGAATTGACAATATCTCAATTGAGATACATAATTAATCCCATTCAGGAGAAATTATCATGACCGCCCAAACCTCCATGCTGCATATTCGAGTAGATGAAGATACTAAAGAGCAAGCCGCCGAAGCCTTAAACAGCATGGGCTTATCTGTATCAGATGCTGTCCGTCTTTTTTTGCGTCGTGTAGTGATCGAGCAGGCATTTCCGATTGAACTCAAAGTGCCTAATGCTGAAACTGTCGCTGCCATGAAAGAGTCTCGCAAAATGATGGCAAAACGCAACGCGCGCTTTAACTCTGCTACTGAACTGTTTGCTGATCTTGAAAAAAACAGCTCACGATAAACGCGCAAAATTACCACGCACCTCAGACTATACAAAATCATTTCTAAAAGATTGGATGCGCTTGACGCACTCTGGTCGATACGACATGACTAGGCTGAAGGAAGTGATGCTGCTACTGATTGCAAATGATGTTCCTCTTGGCTCGGAGTGGAGAGATCACGACCTAAGCGGGGAGTGGGTTGACCATCGAGAGTGTCATGTTGGAGGAGACTTTCTACTAATCTACCAAGCAGAGGAAAAGTCCATCAATTTTGTTCGCGCTGGAACCCATTCCGAACTATTCAGCAGTTGAAAAAATACCCGCAATCCCTCAATGAGGAATTAAATAAAGTACGGGCATTTTTAATACAGAAAAATTAATACAGCCGCGTAGCACTGATACGACGCACCTCAGTCACCGCCAATTGAGAAATATCCCTCAATTTTTCGTGATTCGCCTGCCCAAGATCCACTAAAGAATCAATCTGCGCGTAGGAAGAAGCTACAAAGCGGTCGCCATTTTCTTGACTCTTCTTAAGCACGCCAAATTCGATGCGACTCCGCTCATCAGCACTGAGTTTGCTAATCAGGTCTTTGGTTGCCCAAATGCTGCCATGTTTTGCAAACTCACTGATACGAGTGGCTTGATTAATGGTATTTCCGAGTACAGCAAATTCGATGTGGTTGGTCGATTGGAAACTTCCTAGCCATTCCTGACCTTCATGCAAGCCAATATTCAGTTGCAACTCTGTAAACCAATTTTTCTTGAGTTGCCATTCAGCGCTAATCTTACGCATCGCCATTCTTAATTCTTCAGCGCACGCAACGGCATTAAAGAGGTAGTTACCTTCAACCTGCGGAAAAAAGTAATAGACCATACCATCGCTACTATGCTTGCCATGAGTACCTGTGTATTTACGCAGGATAGGGCTCATTGTTCCCCAGATCTGATTAATTAATGCAAAGTATTCATCAGGCGGTAACTCTGAACAAATACGATTGGAGTTTTGTAAATCTGCAACTAATACAGCCAATGGCGTCATTACTGGCAAACGCTTATTTAATAAGGACTGGATCACTTGATCACGACGAGAGAGGAAGTTCAGTAAATCATCTCCGCCCTCCTCGCCAGGAGAGTGAACTACCAAAATACCTTCGCGGAAATACACTGCAAAGACGCGATAGCACACAAATCTACCCTGCGAATCTTTATGGAAGAACTCTACTTCATTGACGGGTTTTTCTTTACCGGCCTGTGGGTGTGTTGGGGTATCAAGGAACGGTGAACCAGTTTCACTTTTTGCAACCAATTTACCCAAGGCCACTGAATCTAATAAAGGTAGCAACTCAGGGTCGCTCTTCGCAACCAATTTAGCCAAAGACTCATAACTAATACGTGCACTAGCTAGCTGTAACAGTAAACCCACTAAGGCACGCTGATCTTCCATACCCAGGCACACTTCCGGCCTAGACAGCAATGTCAGTAAATTACGCTCCGCACTTTTAGCGGGTGGTGCCACAAAACCAAATACCTCTTTGCGCGCTGCCTCATTGAGCCAAGTTAACTCAAAGTTGTAATTGAGCATGTAGGCAGGATGCGTCAAGGTGTCCAAAGACAAGGAAAGATTTCCTAATGTCTCGGACATTGGATTGCTGGAGTTGCCAGAATTTCCGGCATTACCTGCACGAGCATTTCCTGTTTTGGTGAATTGTTTCTCAGGGCTGTGTGAGCCCGCTAGTTCCTGTTGCATCTCTTGAACCTCCAATAAAGCATCGGTTTGAGCCAAACGCTCAGCCACTTGGGCCATCGATAAACCTTGACCCTTCAGAATTTGGACAGCTTGCACTCTCTCTAAAGAATCATCTGGAAAATAGCCAAGCACCCTGGCGCCACCCGCCTCTGCATCAGTATCTGCAGATAAGGACTGGACAACCGGCTTTGGCAATATGCCAAGCTGGATGTAATTATTAAGGGTGGCACGCGATATTCCGGTTTGGTCTATCAGCGTCTTGCTTGAGATCATTTGTCTATCTGTCCAATTAAAAGTAGTGGCCGGGAGGTAATTTATACACAGATGCGGAGCTCTTAGACAGTCTTATGTGTATAAAAGTACATTGCTACTAGACAGTTAGTTGTCTAAATGCAACAAATGAGGGGTTTTAATGCCAATTAATTGTCTAATTTGATTATTTAGACAGATATAAAACTAGATAAGGATCTTTTTAAAGGCTTCCGCACTTAAAGGCTTTGCATACAGAAAACCTTGTACATAATCACAACCCATCTCCCGAAGTATTTGGGCCTGCGCTTCAGTCTCCACGCCTTCCGCAATCGAATCCATGCCCAAACCCCTTGCCATCGAGATCATGGCAGCCACCAAAGAAGCATCTAAGCTTTCTGGGGCTAAGGTTTTAATGAAGTGTGCATCTATTTTTAAATAATCAAAATTAAAGTTTTTAAGCGAAACGATGGATGAATAACCCGTCCCAAAATCATCTAAGCTAAATTTACAACCCGCCTCCTGCAAGATAGCGATCTTATCCATGACCCGTTGAGATTGAATAAGCATCATTCGTTCAGTAATCTCAAAAATAATCTTATTGGGAGAGATGCCACACTCCTTGATCCAGTCCACCCATTGGACCACCGAGTGATCGGTTGAACTAAATTGGGAGACCGCAATATTAATGGCAATTGCTGGCGCCCTATCAACGCCCAGCGCCCTGAGATATAACAGAACCTCTTGAATTACCCAGTTACCGATAGGCACAATTAAGCCGGACTCTTCGGCGATATCAATAAAGTCTAATGGCATCACCACTTCGCCGTTGGCGCGATGCCATCGAAGCAAAGCTTCAGCGTGGGTAATAGCACCTGTTTGCACATCAAAGATGGGCTGGTACTCCAATTTAAACTGCTTTTTCTCCAGCGCTACACGAAGCTCGGAGATCACGTTAGCGCGGTAATTTGCCTTGATTTGCATCGCGCTTGTGAAATACTGAGAGCCATTTTTGCCATTGGCTTTTGCAGCATACATTGCCTGGTCAGCGCCAAGCAATAGAACCTTACTGTCATCGCCATCCTCAGGGAAAATAGAAATTCCAAAACTCGCTGTGATGTACACCATCTCATTTTGGATATGAAAAGGCTCACTCAGATTTTTAATAATCTGCTCAATGATGTTATCCACCTGCTCAAATTTATCAATCTGACTCAATAAGAAAACAAACTCATCTCCACCAATGCGAGCAATCGTATCTGTATCACGCACCTCAGAACGCAAACGCAGCGCGACTGCCTTTAAAAGCTCATCCCCAAAATCATGCCCACGACTATCGTTGATCTCTTTAAAGTTATCAATATCAAAGTAAACCACTGCTAGATTGGTCTTTGAGCGCGTGGACTGTTTCATTAATTGCTCAAGACGATCTAATAACAGACGTCTATTGGGTAGGCTAGTCAAAGCATCAAAATTAGCCTGCTGATTAATGAGCTCACGTGCTTTACGTTGATCGGTGACGTCGGATAACAAAGCAACGCGTTGTAAAGGCACGCCATCTTTGTCAAAAGTGGAATAGATCGATAAAAAGCGCAATGCCTCATCACCTTTTTTCACTTTTATCCAAGTCTGACCCTCCCAGCGTCCGACCGCATCAACAGACGTGAAGATATCCGCATAAGAGCCTGCACCATGACGCTTGACCAAGAAATCAGAAAACCCGTGACCCAGTAATTCTTCATCAGAAAAACCAGTTAATCCCCTAAAGGCATAATTTGCTAAAAGAATATGATTCTGGGCATCACAAATAACAACCGCCTCACCCATGGCTCGATATACGGCTGAGGTGACTTTAAGCAAATCCTCTGCATTCTTTTGCTCGGTGATATCAATACCGTAAATAATCATTCGGTCCGATGCAAAAAAGCTGCCCCAAGAAATCAGTCTGACCGACCCATCCTTACGAGTGGTATAGGCTTCAAGAGGAACAAACGGTGAACCCGTCTTACCTGCTTCCCGAATACGATTACCCCACTCTTGCTCTACCTCTTTTCGATAATCCCGATCGGGATACGCCAAGGTCCACCACGCATTTGGTTTACGAAGATCACTTGCTGTATATCCTAAGGCTTTGGTGAAATAAGGATTTACATAATCCATCACATAAGTTTCGAGATCGTAGGAAGACATCAGCACTGGGGTATTACCCACAATATCTCGAAAACGCTCCTCTGACTTCACAATATCTTTTGTGGCTTGCATCAGATCTCGACTTTTACGCTCGAAACTTTCTACCACTAAGCCGATGGCAAGACCAACGAAACAAGCGATTCCCAAATAAGCCCAAATCACCATTGGGGCATGATGCGTCATTAACTGGCGATCAAAAAATGCCTCGCCATGAAAGACGCTCAAGACAGACTGTATGAGAAGCAGGCAAAAATACAGCATGGCGCCCTGACGCCCAAATTGATAGCCAAAAAAAGCAATAACAAAAAGGACAGCAAACCCTCTGCCAGTTAAATCAATGTACTCCTTGAGCCAGCCAAAGAATACTGCCTGCTCAAATACCAATGAAGCCAGTAAACAGAGGGCAAATATGAGTTGTTTTCTCTTGGGCCAATCCTGAATCCAGCGTGTGGATAAAACCAACAGAATGGGTGTAAAAAAGACAAAGCCAAAAAGGTCGCCAATGAACCATTTTTGAAAAACATCGTTAACGATTTTGGGAGACAGCAAGTTTCCCCATACTAAAAGCTTGACATTGATCGTAGTGCTCACAAACGCGCCAATACAGCTAGCGATAAACAATCGTCCAAAGTCGCCTAAAGATTGAACGTCCTTGCCAAACTTCAAGTAACGCCGTAACAAAATAACAACGATGAAATAACCTATCAGGGCACCAGCAGCGACTAGCATTGCCATGATCAACGTATGACCGCCCCCAATCTCGCCAATGGTTGCCCCTACAAATAGGAATGGCCAATATTGCAAACCCAGAATTAAGAGAACGCCTAGACCGATTCCAGCAGGAATCCAGATCACGCTCTCACCCACTACTCCTGCAAAGTGATTCAATAAAAGAGTAGAGATAACAGCCTGCGCAATTGCAGCCAATACGGCATAAAACACACCCTTTTTGGTGTAGCCATTATGCGAATGGAGTAAATTGGAAATGATCAAATCACTAACTAAAGTTATATTGAATAGGTGAGGTCAGAATTGTAGCGTGGTTGAAAAATATCTCTGAGTTAGGCCAATGATGAGCTAGATATTCTTGTTTTATCGGTCTTTTACACAACGAAACCCAATGTAAACGACCGCAATATCGGCCGGCTTCGCTTCTACATCTGACTCTTGCTGTCTTTCCGGGCCATACCACCAAGATGCGCCACGGGTGATATATCCGCCATTCCTCTCGGTAGCCGTCCACTCCCAGACATTACCGCCCATGTCATATAAGCCATTGACTCCTGGCTTGGTTATCTTTGTCGCTACGTGCCCTGTTCCGCGATTCAAGGCGCCCGCTGGTGCAAGCCCTTTGTAATCACCGCAACCACTTAAACAATGCGATGGTGTTGGGCTGCTGCCACCAGGAAATGGATAACGTTGCCCTTTAATATAGCCAGCCGGTGGATTGGATCGTTGCTCTAAGAATGCGGCTGAAGTCCACTCAGATTCAGTAGGTAAACGCTTGCCAAAGTAGCGGCAAATACTCTCCGCTTCTGTTTGGTTGAGGTGTACAGCGGGTTCAGCATCATTCGCAGGAACACCATAAGGAGTTCTCCAAGTCCACCCTGGCTTTTGCACAAAACCACCTTCATAAGATAGACCGCCACCCTTCTTTTCAGCAGCACTGACAAAACCAGAAGAGGATGCAAAGGATTTGACATCGGCGATATTCATCTCGGTTTGATCCCATAGGAGATTGCCAATCTGAACTGCAGCAATGGATGAACTGGGTGCGCTGTAACTAGGCGCAGATCTCAACATGAAATACAGAGCCACAATACTTAGCGGCAAGCAGAAAAGAATGGAAGCAATATCAAATTTTTTCATCTGGATCACTGTAATAGAAAAAGCTCCACTAGGGAGCTTTTGAGATATTTGATGGGGCGAACGACGGGGCTCGAACCCGCGACAACCAGAATCACAATCTGGGACTCTACCAACTGAGCTACGTCCGCCACTGAAGTCCTAGATTATAGCTTTTTGCCCTAAAACCTGTCAAAAACACTACCTCAAAGTCTCCCCTAGGCGCTTTCGAACTCAAAAGCGGCCCAATCCCCTAAGGTTAAGCTGGCATCAATAAAGAAATCCAATATCGCCACCCTACTCTGAACTTTAGCTAAAGCATGGTGATCAGACAGTCGCTGACGCCAATAACGCGATCCCGCCCTGCCATGAGCTAGCCCCAAGATATGTCTTGTAAAGGCGCCTATATAAAAAGGCTTGCCCTTGGCTTGGCACTCATCAAACCAAGCTTGCACTTGTTTCACCAAGGCAATTTGAATACGATGCCATTCAGTCTCACTAAAAAGATACCCGGCGGCATCGCCATCGGTATTAATCATGTCATCCCAACCTAAGAGCAGTGCTGGAAAATGATATGCAGCCCTACCAACCATGAAGCCATCAAAGTCATTCCAGTGGCCTGCAATTTGCTCATTGGTTTCTAGTCCACCATTGAGTAGCACCTTAAGGTGTGGAAATTGCTTTTGTGCATCTAACCTCAGCCTTGCGGCTACTTCATAACGCAATGGTGGTTTGCTGCGATTCTCTTTTGGCGATAAACCTTTGAGCACGGCATTGCGCGCATGGATTGTTACTTGACTCGCACCAGCATCTGCTACTGCAAGAATAAAATTCAGCGCAAATTGGTAATCAGCTTCTGAATTCGCAGCATCCATTGAGTCTAAACCTAAGCGATGCTTTACAGAAATCGGAACATCTACCGCCTTCTTCATTGCCTTCACACAATCAGCAACTAAATTTGGTTCAGCCATCAAACAAGCACCAAAGGCACCACGCTGCACGCGTTCTGATGGACAACCGCAATTGAGGTCAATCTCATCGTAGCCCCACTGCTGCGCTAATTCAGCAGATCTTGCCAAATCAGTTGGCTCCGAACCCCCAAGCTGAAGGACAACAGGATGCTGCTCTTGCGAGTAATCTAAATGGCGTGGGACATCACCATGCATCAGCGCACCAGTAGTCACCATCTCAGTATAGAGAACGGCCTCTTTGGTAAGCGTGCGATGAAAAGAGCGGCAATGGCGGTCTGTCCACTCCATCATGGGAGCAACGGCCAATCTCTTTTTATTTTTAGTATCCACAGGCACTTTTTGTCAATAATTTATTATTGATATTTTAGTGTGTTTTGGCTGGAAGCTAAATAAAACCTGATCTCTATGGCCCTCAAGAGAAATGTTTGCACAAAGGAAAATGTATTACTAAAAACTCAATCCATACTATATTTTTTAATAGAAATAAAATTTAGTCGAGTAATTTGTCCTAAATTTACCCTAGATTCATTGTATTTTTTAATGAGATAAGCGACTGCTTTCGATCTTGAATTCAACTGATCGATGCAACACACTACAAACTGCGTAAGCAAAAGGAGTGTTGCTCATGAAACAACGGCCCCGAATCTATTACACGGCCACCCAGAAGGCTTTAATGTGGGAACGCTGGCA
>NZ_JACVPJ010000012.1 GCF_018881975.1 Polynucleobacter sp. JS-Safj-400b-B2
TTACTCACAGGCTAAGCTTAATGCCATAGCTAGGAAACTGAATGAGCGCCCTAGAAAGACACTAAACTATCAAACACCGGCAGAACGTTTTGCCCAATCTGTTGCGTTGACCGGTTGAATCCAAGGTCGATAAGAGCCATTCAACCGTCAATGGATTTAGAGTTTTTTTGCCTGCCTCTGAAATCTGGTTGCAGTACCTTCTGCACGAATGCGCTGCCATACAGAATCTTTTTCTTCTTGCGAGAAGAATACCCAATTACTTACCTCGCCAAGCGTTCTTCCACAGCCTTGGCAGATCTCGTCGTAAAGGGTGGTGCATACACCAATACACGGTGAGTCAGAGTCTGCATCCCCGGTTGAGAGGGAGTGCGAGCCATCTTGCACAATAGATTTGGTGTCTTCAGAATTCATGGCTGTACTTTAGACGATTTCAAAGGACTGTGCTCGGCGAGCTCATCAACATAAGCTCCGATTCCTTGGTGTTCGCGATCTAGAAAGTGTTGTACGGCTTTGGCAAACTGAGGATCCGCAATAAAATGGGCGGATTGAATAGTTGTTGGCAAGAAGCCGCGCGCCATCTTGTGTTCGCCTTGTGCGCCACCTTCAAAGGTTTGAATCTCATTAGAGATGCAATATTCAATTGCTTGGTAGTAGGCGGTTTCAAAGTGCAAGCAGAGTATATGTTCGATTGCACCCCAATATCTGCCATAAGCCTTAGAGCTTGTGGGGTCAACAACTAGCAAAGATGCTGCAATCGGATTTTCATTGCGCTCTGCAATGATGAGATGTAAGTTTTCAGGCATACGCTGTGCCCATAACTTCAAGAATGTCTCATTAAGATAGGGACTAGATCTATGCTCTAAGTAAGTGTTTGCGTAACAGCGATAAAAGAATTCCCAATCGGCATTGGTTGAAGATATCCCTGGTACATGTCTAAAAGTAATCCGCTCTCGTGCTACCTGTTCTCGTTCGCGTCGAATATTCTTGCGGCGCTTCATAGTGAGGACTGCTAAAAATTGCTCGAAATTTTCAAAGCCTTGGTTATGCCAATGAAATTGCACCGAGTCTCGCAACATGAACCCCTGATCCTCGAGTCCCTTTGCTTCTGAAGCATGGGGAAATAAGACATGTGCTGAAGATAGATTATTTTGCAGAACTAAAGTCTTCAAGCCTATGATTAATTGTTGCTTTACTAAATCAGCATCTATATCTCTGGCGCTCAAAATCCTTGAGCCTTGAACTGGTGTAAACGGAATGGCGCAAAGCGCTTTCGGGAAATACTGCATGCCTTGTTGCTCATAGGCCTGTGCCCAAGACCAGTCGAAGACAAATTCTCCGTAGGAGTGTTGCTTCAAATATAGGGGCATTGCGCCAATGAGCTGGCCGCTATCTTTTAGAAGTAGGTGAGCTACTTGCCAACCAGTATTAGCTCCAACGCAGCCAGTTTCCTCTAGCGCACTGAGAAACTCATGGCGAAGAAATGGCCCTGCGTCTGCAGGAAGCAAGGCGTTCCAGTCGCTACAGGGGATATCGCTTAAGCGATCAACTATTTCTAATCGAAACGAATCGGGCCCTGCCACGATTAGCGCTGAATGAGCTCTATTTTGTAGCCATCAGGATCGGTTACAAAAGCAATGATGGTATCTCCGCCAGCCACGGGCCCAGCTTCACGAGTGACATTGCCTCCAACTGCCTTGATGGAAGCACAAGCAGCATAGGCATCGGGAACTTCTATTGCGATATGTCCGTAGGCTGTACCTAGGTCATAGGACTGAACGCCATGGTTGTAGGTAAGCTCAATCTCAGACTGACCATCACCATTCCCTTTACCAAAACCAACAAAGGCGAGTGAGTATTTTTGCTCGGGACGCTCAGTCGTACGTAGTAAGTTCATACCCAATACTTTGGTGTAGAAATCAATGGAGCGATTAAGGTCGCCGACGCGCAGCATTGTGTGTAGGATCATCATGACTTCAATATACCGCTATTTATTTTTTTGTGTTGAGATGAAAAACCCCGGTATATGACCGAGGTTTGCTGTATGACATTACCTCACATGGATGCGTAGTTAGGGCCACCCCCACCCTCAGGGGTAACCCAGACAATATTTTGAGTTGGGTCTTTAATGTCACAAGTTTTGCAATGCACACAGTTTTGCGAATTAATTTGCAAACGAGGCTTACCATCCGTTTCTACATACTCATACACTCCGGCAGGGCAGTAGCGTTGCTCTGGGCCTGCATAGGTTTTGAGGTTGATATCTACCGGCACAGAATCATTTTTCAGGGTTAAGTGAATCGGTTGATTCTCAGCGTGATTGGTGTTGGAGATAAATACAGAGGATAGGCGATCAAAAGTAATCTTGCCATCTGGCTTTGGATAGTCAATTGGCTTGTGCTGTGCTGCTGGCTCTAAGCATTCATGATCGGCGTGTTTTAAATGCACAGTCCATGGCATATTGCCGCCCAAAACCTTTTGCTCCAATCCCACCATCAATGTACCGAGATAGAGGCCTTTAGACATCCATGGCTTGAAGTTGCGCGCTTGATTGAGTTCGGTATGCAACCAACTGTTTTGGAATGCAGTAGGGTATGCAGACAAAACATCCCCAGAGCGGTTTTCATTAATAGCAGCTACCGCAGCTTCAGCAGCAAGCATGCCGGTCTTAATCGCCGCATGGCTTCCCTTAATGCGTGAGGCATTTAGGAAGCCCGCATCGCATCCAATCAGGGCGCCCCCAGGAAATACTGTTTTGGGGAGACTATTTAATCCACCAGCGGTTAAGGCGCGAGCTCCATAAGAAATACGTTTGCCACCTTCAAATGTTTCACGGATCCTTGGGTGAAGCTTATAGCGTTGGAATTCTTCAAAGGGGGAGAGGTAAGGGTTCTTATAGGAAAGTCCAACCACCAAACCAACGGCAACTTTATTGTCACCAAGGTGGTAGAGGAATGAACCGCCATAGGTATCGCTTTCTAATGGCCAGCCTGCAGTGTGTACAACAAGACCAGGATTGCTCTTAGACGGCTCTACTTCCCAGAGCTCTTTAATACCAATGCCATAGCTCTGTGGATCCGCATCTTTGTCTAATGCAAATTTGGAAATGAGCTGCTTGCCAAGATGACCACGTGCGCCTTCAGCAAAGAGGGTGTACTTGCCACGTAATTCCATGCCAAGCTGAAACTGATCGGTTGGATTACCTTCTTTATTCAAACCCATTGAGCCGGTAATCACGCCACAGACTGCGCCTTGCTCGTTATAAAGAATTTCTGCGGCCGGAAAGCCGGGGAAAATTTCTACACCAAGGTTCTCAGCTTGTTGCCCCAACCAACGGGTCACGTTAGCAAGACTGACAATATAGTTGCCTTCATTCTTAAAGCAGTGCGGCAAAATCCAGTTTGGAACCTGGTATGAGTTATCGCTAGTTAAAAATAGAAATTGATCTTGCGTTACCGGCGTATCGAGTGGTGCACCCAGTTCTTTCCAGTTTGGAAATAGCTCAGTAAGTGCTTTCGGATCCATAACAGCGCCAGAAAGAATGTGGGCTCCGATTTCAGAACCCTTTTCTAGAACGCAAACGCTAATTTCTTTTCCGGAGGCGCTAGCCAATTGCTTGGCTTTAATGGCGGCCGACAAACCTGCAGGACCACCCCCAACAATGACTAGGTCATAGTCCATGGAATCTCTGGGTCCAAATTGCTCAACCAGCTCTGCTGCATTCATACAATTTCTCCGAAATTTCTCAAAAATAGGGCATTTAAGCCCTAATAGTTTAGTTCTAACTGTCAAAAACCAATTTAGTGCCAAGACGGCCTTGATCGTTGGGTCTGAAGCGTTATGATTACTTTTCTACCCATTTTGGCAATATTAGGACAAAAGTAATGAATAAAACTTACCCATCGGCAGTAGATGCCTTGCGGGATATCTTAAAAGACGGACAAAAATTGGCTGTTGGCGGTTTTGGTCTTTGTGGCATTCCAGAAGCTTTAATTCAAGCGGTTAAGGATCTGGGCGCTCAGAACCTCACCGCAATTGCTAACAATGCTGGTGTAGATGGTTTTGGCTTGGGCTTGTTGCTCAATTCACGTCAAGTGAAAAAGATGGTTGCCTCCTATGTTGGTGAGAACAAAGAATTCGAGCGACAGTACTTAGCTGGTGAATTGGAGTTGGAGTTCACGCCACAAGGTACTTTGGCTGAAAAATTACGTGCCGGTGGTTGCGGTATTCCTGCTTTCTACACAAAAACTGGTGTGGGCACTTTAGTTGCTGAAGGCAAAGAGGAAAAAGAATTCGATGGTGAGAAATACATCATGGAGCGTTCAATCATTTCCGATATCTCTTTAGTAAAAGCTTGGAAGGCGGATAAGTCTGGCAACTTGGTCTATCGCTACACAGCACGTAACTTCAATCCAGTAGTTGCAATGGCTGGCAAGATTACTGTTGCAGAGGTAGAGGAGATTGTTGAGAACGGCCACCTGCATCCTGATGAGATTCATACGCCTGGTATCTATGTGCATCGCTTGGTGCTTCATAAGACGCCAGAAAAGCGTATCGAGCAGCGTACTTTGACTGCAAAAGCGTAATTCCCCTAACAGTAAAGCCATAGAACAGCAATAGAACAGAATATTTAGGAAGATTGAGATGCCTTGGACTAGAGATGAGATGGCAGCACGTGCTGCTAAAGAATTAAAAGACGGTTATTACGTGAATTTGGGCATTGGTATGCCTACATTGGTAGCCAATCACGTACCAAAAGATATGGAAGTGTGGCTGCAATCTGAAAATGGGTTATTAGGTATTGGACCATTTCCAACCGAAGAAACCATTGATGCTGACTTAATCAATGCTGGCAAGCAAACGATTACGACTTTGCCTGGCTCATCAATCTTTTCTTCTGCTGATTCATTCGGCATGATTCGTGGTGGCAAAATCAACATCGCAATCTTGGGTGCAATGCAGGTAAGCGAACATGGCGACTTAGCTAACTGGATGATTCCGGGAAAAATGGTTAAGGGTATGGGCGGTGCAATGGATTTAGTTGCAGGCGTAAAGCACGTTGTTGTGTTGATGGAGCACGTTGCTAAGAAAAAAGATGGTACGGAAGAGCTGAAGATTTTGCCGAAGTGCACCTTGCCTTTGACCGGGGTAGGTGTAATTAGCCAGATCATCACCGATTTGTGTGTTCTTGATATCACTCCTAAAGGTTTGAAGTTAGTTGAATTGGCTCCAGGCGTGACTAAGGAAGAAGTCATTGCTAAAACGGGAGCCCCTGTTGACACAACAGGTTTTTAATAGGTTTTATCAATTAATGGAATAATGGGTTCACCATGTCGGGCTCCCATCATTTTCACTCGAGGCCATCTAAGCCCCAGAATCAATCTGGGGCAGATCCTTCCTTACATGCCCATAAAAAGGGCGATGCGCAGCATACCCACAGCAAGCAAGTTTCCAATCAAAACCTTCTATTAATTGCCTTAGTATTGACCTTAGGTTTTTCAGGGGTTGAGGGCGCTGCAGCCTATTTTGCCAATTCACTAGCTTTGATATCAGATGCGGGTCACATGGTGACCGATGCAGCAGCTCTAGGATTGGCGTTATTAGCGCAAATTATTTCTCGTCGTCCACCATCTCCAAAACATTCCTTTGGTTTTGGACGCGCTGAAGCGCTAGCTGCTTTTGTAAATAGTATTGCGATGCTTGCTTTAGTAGTGTGGATTGTTATTGAGGCAATTAGTCGCTTCTATGATCCTCATAAAGTAGATGGCTTTACAGTTACGGTTGTAGCTGCTATTGGCTTGCTAATGAATATCGTAGTGGCTTGGGTGTTATCGCGAGACAAGAAGAGTGTTAATACTCGTGCTGCCTTAGTCCATGTGATGGGTGATCTATTGGGCTCTGTGGCAGCATTGATTGCAGGTGTCGTGATTCAGCTGACAGGCTGGATGCCAATCGATGCCATCCTCTCTATTTTGGTCTCACTCCTTATTCTGAAATCCACCATCTCTATTCTTCATGAGTCTTATCACTTCTTGATGGAAGGCGTACCGCTTCACATTGACTACTTACAAGTAGGCACTGATTTGAAGAATATTCCAGGTGTGCTAGCAGTACATGATCTGCACGTGTGGGAGATGACGCCTAGTTTCCCAGCCTTGATCGGCCATATTGAAATCGCCGAGATGCAAGAGTGGCCAGAAATTATGGCCAGAATTAATGCGATGCTCTTAAATGAGCACGGCATTGATCATGTGACACTACAACCAGAGGAGGTTGGCGATGAGCATGATCACGAGCATGGTCATGCAGACCATGAAATTCATAATGAAGCTCAGGCAGCAAATGTATTTCATGATGGCGACACTTTCTTTGTAGATTGCACTAGCGGAGATGAAAAACACCGCATGGCTTATCACGCTTGGGGAAACCCCGGCAATAAGGTATTGCTGTGTGTTCATGGCCTAACAAGACGAGGCAGTGACTTTGAGACTCTTGCAAAGGCGATGTGCAAGGACTATTACGTTGTTTGTCCAGACATAGTTGGAAGAGGTAAATCAGATCGCTTAACTAACCCAATGCTATATGCGGTCCCACAGTATGTTGCCGATATTGCTGCGCTGGTTAAGAAGTTGGGTGTGTCACAAGTTGATTGGTTAGGCACTTCTATGGGCGGATTAATTGGCATGGTGTATGCCGCAATGTCTAACTCTCCGATTCGTAGAATGATCATCAATGATGTGGGTCCAAAGATTGAACCGGAGGCAATTAAGCGTCTAGGTTCGTACGTAGGGCAACCATTTACTTTTGCAGATCGCACGCACGCACTCCAGCGCTTAAATGAAATCTGTGCCACTTTTGGTGACCACACTGCAGAGGAGTGGGAGACTTATAACGGCCCCATGTTGATTCAGAAGGATGGTAAATGGATCATGCATTACGACCCTGATATCGCTGTGCCATTTGCCTCTGTTAATCCGATCATGGCAAAAGCCGGCGAGATGGCAATGTGGCACGCCTTTAAACAAATCCATATTCCGATGTTGATCGTGCGTGGTGGTGATTCAGACCTGCTGTCAGCAGCAACTGTTGCAGAGATGTGCAAAGTTAATCCTTATGCACGCAGTATTGAGATTCCTAATGTGGGTCATGCGCCTGCATTTGTAAAGACAGAGCAAATTGCTTTAGCAAAAGAGTTCTTCGGTTAATTATTTTTAGTTGCCAATGGCAAACGCTTCCCCTCAATCAGAAAAAGTAGCGCTATTTCAAGACGCCTGGTATGGGGAGCCAGCTGAGCTGCACTCGGCTGGTGTTTCGCAAATACTGCAAACCCTTAATTTAGATGAAGCTACATTAACTGCAGCAAGTAACATTGCTCGCACGCATGGTAAAGAGGCGCTCATTAAACTGATTGGTGAGGAATCTGCAAAATTACTCATTGGTTATCGTGGCTTGCGTCAAGCGCAAGGTAAGTTGGTGCGTGATGATGGTGGTTTAAGTGTCACCGGCCAAGAAGAAATGTTGCGAAAAATGCTATTGGCATTTGGTGATGATCTGCGAGTAGTTCTCATTTACCTCGCATCCCGCTTGCAGACCTTGCGCTGGATTACACAGGAAAAGATAGAGATGCCCGCTCCGTGGGCGCAAGAGATTCTAAATATTGATGCTTCACTAGCCAACCGGTTGGGTATTTGGCAAATGAAGTGGGAGATGGAGGATTTGGCATTCCGAGCCTTATCTCCCCAGACTTATCGTGACATTGCCACAATGTTGGATGCGAAACGGATTGAGCGTCAATCATTTATCGATCAAATTGTCTTGCAGCTACAGGGCGAACTAAAAGCAGCGCAGATTGAGGGTGAAGTGCTTGGTAGGCCAAAACATATTTACAGTATTTGGAAAAAGATGGAAGGCAAAGCATTAGACTTTGCAAATCTTTATGATGTCCGAGCATTTCGGGTATTGGTTGATGATGTCAAATCCTGTTATGCCGTATTAGGAATTGTCCATAACGTTTGGCAACCAGTGCCAAGAGAGTTTGACGATTACATCGCTCGTCCTAAGCCTAACGGATATCAATCTTTGCATACTGTAGTGATGAATGATGACGGTACGGCATTTGAAATTCAGGTACGTACACAAGAAATGCATCAGCAGGCTGAGTATGGTTTAGCTGCCCATTGGCGATATAAAGAGGGTGCTTATGTTGGTATAGCAACTCCGCCTAATCCTGCAAAAACGAATAAGCCTAACGTCAATCATCAACAAGGCACGCATAGCGCAGAGGAAGCCTACGAGCGGCAAATTGCTTGGGCCCGTCAGCTCATCTCCTGGAAAGAAGACGCTTGGGAGCGGCTCAAGCACCATGAGATAGATGATCATATTTACGTGCTCACCCCCCTAGGAAAAGTAATCTCTCTGGAAAAGGGTTCTACACCAATTGATTTTGCTTATGCAGTTCATACCAACCTGGGTCATCGCTGTAGGGGTGCTCGGGTAGATGGTGCAATGGTGCCTCTTGAGACGGCATTGAAGAATGGCCAGACCATCGAGATCATTGCTGTCAAACATGGTGGACCATCACGAGATTGGATCAGCCCCGATAAACACTATGTTCGCTCGCAAAGGGCACGTCAACGAGTGCGGGCCTGGTTCAATGCCCTTGATGACGAGGAAGCTGGTCAGCCTGCTAAGGTTGTTGATAACAAGGCTGAGTCAAATCCAGAAATAAAACCAGCGACACCAGAAATCGTTTTACGTCATAGCAGTCATAAAGCGGGGCGGGGTGGTGATGTTTTAGTGGTTGGGGTAGATTCGTTGCTAACGCAGTTGGCGCGTTGCTGCAGACCCGTTCCACCTGACGCCATTGCGGGATTTGTGACACAAGGTAGAGGCGTTTCGATTCATCGTCGCTCCTGCAAAACATTTAGAGGTCTTCTCGAAAGGGCGCCGGAGCGAGTAATTCAAACGGCCTGGACAGCTTCGGCTGCAGATCCGGTGGCTAATCAAGAGCAAAAACGCGTATTTCCAGCGGATTTAGTGGTGATAGGCTTAGACCGTCCTGAGTTAATGAGGGAGCTCTTTGAGATTCTGACCCGTCAAGGCGTCCATGTCATCGATCTACGTAAATCGGCTAAAAAAGGTCTTGCCCAGATCCTTTTAACGATTGAGGTAAAGGATTCAGAAGTGCTTCGACTGGTTCAAAATAGCCTAGAAGAGGTTAAAGGGGTCACCCAAGTACGCCGCCGGTGATAAACTCTATGGCTGTATAGGCTCGTAGCTCAGCTGGTTAGAGCACCACCTTGACATGGTGGGGGTCGTTGGTTCGAGTCCAATCGAGCCTACCAACGAATAGGACCCAAAGCGCGGTTGCCCAAAAGCTACCGCGCTTTATTTTTAGGTCATCGAAGTAAAACGGAAGTTTAGTAAATAAGATGGAGTCGTCATGCTTGTAGTTACTCTACCCGATGGATCAAAACGTGAGTTTGAGGCCCCAGTTCGTGTTGCAGATGTTGCGCAAAGCATTGGTAGTGGTCTTGCAAAAGCTGCTTTAGGTGGCATCGTCGACGGCAAGATGGTCGATACCAGTTTTGTAATCGACAAAGATAGTCAGTTAGCTATCATCACTGACAAGAGTCCAGAGGCGCTCGAGATTGTGCGTCACTCCACAGCACACTTATTGGCTTACGCAGTAAAAGAATTATTCCCAGAAGCGCAAGTAACAATTGGACCAGTAATCGAGAATGGTTTTTACTATGACTTCTCTTACCACCGCACATTTACTCCAGATGACTTAGTCGCTTTAGAAAAGAAAATGACTGAGCTCGCTAAAAAAGATGAGCCAGTGACTCGTACCGTAATGCCGCGCGATGATGCAGTTGAGTTTTTCAAGAAGCAAGGGGAAAACTACAAAGCAGAATTGATTGCCAGCATTCCGCAGGGCGAAGATGTTTCTTTGTACGCTGAAGGCAAGTTCACCGATTTATGTCGCGGCCCGCACGTGCCATCTACTGGGAAGCTCAAGGTATTTAAGCTGATGAAGCTTGCAGGCGCTTACTGGCGTGGCGATAGCAAGAATGAGATGCTGCAGCGGATTTACGGCACAGCATGGCTTCGCAAAGAAGATCAAGACGCTTACTTACATATGCTTGAAGAGTCTGAGAAGCGCGACCATCGTCGCCTTGGTAAGCAACTTGATTTATTTCATTTCCAGGAAGAAGCACCAGGTTTAATTTTCTGGCATCCAAAGGGATGGTCAATTTGGCAAGAGGTTGAGCAATACATGCGTCGCGTGTATCAGCAAGAAGGCTACCAAGAAGTCAAGGCGCCACAGATTTTGGATCGTGCGCTTTGGGAGAAATCTGGTCACTGGGAAAACTATAAAGAAAATATGTTTACGACTGAGTCGGAGAATCGTGCTTATGCATTAAAGCCGATGAACTGCCCAGGTCACGTTCAAATTTATAACTCTGGTTTGCATAGCTATCGCGAACTGCCATTACGTTTTGGTGAGTTTGGACAATGTCATCGTAATGAACCATCAGGTGCATTGCATGGTTTGATGCGTGTGCGTGGTTTCACGCAAGACGATGGTCATATTTTCTGTACAGAAGATCAAATTCAGTCTGAAGTGGCCAACTTTGATAAAGCAGTACGCGCCGTGTATCAAGATTTTGGATTTACTGAAGTGGCTGTGAAGTTAGCCTTGCGTCCAGCAAAGCGCGTTGGTGATGATGCGATTTGGGATAAAGCAGAAGAAGCCCTCCGTGGAGCCTTAAAGGCTTCGGGTCAAGAATGGGAAGAATTGCCAGGCGAAGGCGCTTTTTACGGTCCTAAGATTGAATACCACCTTAAGGACTCGATTGGACGTACTTGGCAGTGCGGCACGATTCAGGTGGATTTCTCGATGCCAGCCCGTTTGGGTTCTGAATATGTGGCTGAAGACAACAGTCGCAAGACCCCTGTCATGCTTCATAGGGCAATTGTGGGCTCTTTAGAGCGTTTTATCGGCATTTTGATTGAAAATCACGCTGGAAACATGCCGGTTTGGCTAGCTCCAACCCAGGCTGTAGTGCTCAATATCTCCGGAAATTCTGCTGCATATGCACAAAAAGTGCAGCAATTACTGAAAAAACAAGGGTTTAGAGTTGAATCCGATTTGCGGAACGAGAAAATTACGTATAAAATACGCGAGCACGCATTACAGAAGATCCCATTTTTGCTAGTTGTAGGTGATAAAGAATCTGAAAGTAATACGGTGGCCGTTCGTGCCCGTGGCGGAGTGGATTTAGGTGTAATGCCTCTTGATGCCTTCGTTGCCCGACTCCAGCAGGATATATCCCAGAAAGTCGGACCCGAGCCTAGCTAGGGCTCAGGTGGATATTTGTACGGTTTGTTATTGAATTTTTAAAGGAATTAAGAAGATCGCTACTGAAAAATTGCAACGCATTAACCGGGAAATTACTGCTCCTGAAGTGCGTTTGATTGGAATCGATGGGGAGCCCATCGGTGTAGTTAAGTTGAGTGAAGCCTTGGCTTTAGCAGAAGAGAAAGAAACCGATTTGG
This sequence comes from Polynucleobacter sp. JS-Safj-400b-B2, assembly GCF_018881975.1. Taxonomy (GTDB): domain Bacteria; phylum Pseudomonadota; class Gammaproteobacteria; order Burkholderiales; family Burkholderiaceae; genus Polynucleobacter. The sequence goes on from NZ_JACVPJ010000012.1 coordinate 11,560, forward strand.
TTGAAATTGCTCCTACGGCTGTGCCACCTGTAGTCCGCATCATGGACTTCGGCAAATTCAAATACCAAGAAGCCAAGCGGATGCATGAAGCTAAGCTGAAGCAAAAAGTAATTCAGGTGAAGGAAGTGAAGTTCCGCCCTGGTACTGACGATGGCGACTATGGTGTAAAGCTACGAAATCTAATCCGCTTTTTGGAAGATGGCGATAAGACAAAGATTACGCTGCGGTTTCGGGGTCGTGAAATGGCCCACCAAGAAATCGGAGTCAGAATGTTGGAGCGTTTGAAGTTGGACCTCGTTGAGTTTGGTCAAGTCGAACAGTTTCCAAAAATGGAAGGCCGCCAGATGGTGATGGTATTAGCCCCCATTCGTAAGGCTAAGTAACTAGGTTCTACCTGGTTCTTATGTAGGGAGGTGTTCTTAGTGAATAACTAAGGATGCCGGTAGTTTGAAGTGCTTCTGGGTACAGGAAGAGTAACCGTCGGTTACCACCTATGTTGCACAAGTAATTGAAGGGGTGCTTTATGCCCAAGATGAAGAGCAAGAGTAGCGCTAAAAAGCGCTTCACGGTTCGCGCAGGCGGAACGATTAAACGAGGACAGGCTTTCAAACGCCACATCCTCACCAAGAAGACCACAAAGAATAAGCGTCACCTCCGTGGTTCCACAGAAGTTGCGAAAGCTGACGTTAAGTCAATTCGCTCCATGCTTCCATACGCTTAACCTCAGACTAGATTAGGAGAATTAAATGCCAAGAGTCAAACGTGGGGTTACAGCAAGAGCCCGTCATAAGAAAATCACCGATGCTGCTACAGGTTACCGTGGCCGTCGTAAGAACGTATTCCGTATTGCTAAGCAAGCGGTTATGCGTGCTGGTCAATATGCATATCGTGACCGTCGCAATAAGAAACGTGTATTCCGCGCATTGTGGATTGCCCGTATTAACGCGGCAGTTCGTCAGCATGACATGACCTATAGCGTATTCATGAATGGCATGAAGAAAGCTGCGATCGAACTCGACCGCAAAGTACTTTCTGATATGGCCATTGCTGACAAAGCGGCTTTTGCTGCTTTGGTTACTCGGATCAAATCCGTAGTAAACGCTGCAGCTTAATCTTAGTTTTCTAAACTAAGCTGCAATGGTTTCTCTCGACCACATTGTCGAGGATGCTAAACGTGATTTCCTCGGAGCTGCCGATGCGGCAGCTCTAGAGGACGCGAAAGCCAAGTATCTCGGTAAGTCAGGTGTTCTCACTGAGCGTTTAAAAGCGCTTGGTGGAATGTCGCCTGATGAACGCAAGAGTGCTGGCGCCCAAATTAATCAAATCAAAACTCAAGTAGAAGCTGCATTACAAGAGCGTCGCCAAGCTTTGGCTGATGCTGTGTTGATGCAACGTCTTGCGGCCGAGTCTATCGATGTTTCCTTGCCTGGCCGTGGCCAAGCAGTAGGTAGCTTGCATCCAGTGATGCGCACCTGGGAGCGTGTTGAAGAGATCTTTCGCTCAATTGGTTTTGATGTAGCAGACGGCCCTGAAATTGAAACCGATTGGTTTAATTTCACCGCTTTAAATAGTCCTGAGAATCATCCTGCACGTTCGATGCAGGATACGTTTTATATCGATGGCAAGGATTCTAATGAGAAGCCTTTGTTATTGCGTACGCATACCAGCCCCATTCAAGTTCGCTATGCAAGTGAGCACGTTAAGAAATACGCTAACGCTGATGTTATGCCACCAATCAAAGTGATTGCGCCAGGCAGAACCTATCGTGTAGACAGCGATGCAACGCATTCGCCGATGTTCCATCAGGTGGAAGGTCTTTGGATTGCAGAAACGGTTTCTTTTGCAGATCTCAAGGGTGTTTATACCGACTTCTTGAGAACCTTCTTTGAAACGAACGAATTACAAGTGCGTTTCCGCCCATCGTATTTCCCATTTACAGAGCCTTCCGCGGAGATTGATATGGCCTTTGGTAGCGGCAAGCTTGCCGGCCGTTGGTTGGAGATATCTGGAGCAGGCCAGGTTCATCCAAATGTATTGCGCAATATGGGTATTGACCCAGAGCGTTACACCGGTTTTGCTTTTGGATCTGGTCTTGAGCGCTTAACGATGTTGCGTTACGGAGTGGATGATTTACGTCTCTTCTTTGAAAATGATCTGCGTTTCTTGGCGCAGTTCCCCGCATAACCAAATCAGCATTACTAAATCTTAGATCGCGCTATGCAATTTTCTGAATCTTGGCTTCGTCAGTATGTAAACCCATCACTCGATAGTGATGCGCTTGGACATGCAATGACAATGGCCGGTTTAGAAGTTGAAGAGCAACATTCAGTAGCACCTGCATTTACTAAGATCGTCATTGCGCAGATATTGTCTGCAGAGCAACATCCTGATGCAGACCGTTTACGTGTTTGTAAAGTAGACGCCGGTACTGGTCAAGAGTTACAAATTGTTTGTGGTGCGCCTAATGCGCGTGCTGGTATTAAGATTCCGTGCGCTATGGTTGGCGCTGAATTGCCTCCTGCCGAAGTCGGCGGCAAGCCATTCATGATCAAAGTAGGTAAGCTGCGTGGCGTAGAAAGCCAAGGCATGCTGTGCTCTGGTCGCGAACTTGGATTAGGCGATGATCACGAAGGCATCTTAGAGTTACCTGTGGATGCGCCAGTTGGCAAAGATATTCGTGAGTATCTGGATCTTGATGATCAAATCTTCGTTATTAAGTTAACCCCCAATAAAGCTGATTGCCTCTCATTGATGGGTATGGCAAGAGAAGTTTCTGCTATTACAGGTGCTGCACTCTGCGCGCCAAAGTGGACTCCGCCAGCAGTATCCATCGACGATAAGCGCAAAGTAATAGTAGAAAATAAAGAGCTTTGTGGTCGTTTTGCAGGACGTGTGATTCGCAGTGTCAATCCACAAGCTAAAACGCCCGACTGGATTGTGCAGCGTTTATCGCGCGCCGGCCAAAGAAGCATTTCTGCTTTGGTGGATCTCTCCAATTATGTAATGTTAGAAATGGGTCAACCTACCCACGTATTTGATATCGATAAGTTAAATGGCGATATCACTGTTCGTTGGGCTAAGGCAGGTGAAACCCTTGAGCTTTTGAATGGTCAGACAGTCACCTTGCAGGGCCCTGACTCTGCAGGCAAGATTCAAGACGCAGGCATAGTTGCTGACCAGACTGGTCCAGTTGCATTGGCCGGCATTATGGGCGGCAACCATTGCGCTGTATCTGATAGCACTCAAAATATCTATGTTGAAGCAGCCTATTGGCTGCCTTCAGCAATTCAGGGTCGTGCCCGTCGCTTTAATTTCAGCACCGATGCAGCTCACCGTTTTGAACGTGGCGTAGACCCGCAAAATACGGTGAATTGCTTAGAGTATCTCAGTGCCTTAATTATTGAGGTCTGCGGTGGTCAAGCTGGCCCAGTAGATGACCAGATATTGAATGTACCTGAGCGCAAGCCAGTCAAAATGCGTTTGGCTAGGGCTGTGAAGGTAATTGGTATTCCGCTTACTAGTGATGTCGTTGCTGACGTATTTAAGCGTCTTGGTTTTGAATTCAAGCAAGAGGGTGATGCATTTGTTGTAACCCCTCCAAGCTATCGTTTTGATATTGAGATTGAAGAAGATTTAATCGAAGAAGTCGCACGCATGTACGGCTTTGAAAATATTCCTGATCAACCGCCTGTTGCTTCATTGAAAATGAGTGCTAAAGCGGAAGCGAAGCGCGGTATTCACTTGCTACGTCAGCGCTTAGCTTTGCAAGGCTACCAAGAGGCAGTGAACTTTGGATTCACCGATCTCGAGAGTGAACAGCGTCTTGCAGGCGCACAAGAACAAGACCTTATTAAGGTGCTTAATCCGATCGCCAATCAATATGGTTTCATGCGTAGCACCCTATGGGGTGGTTTATTGGGCAATCTCAAGGCTAATTTGAACCGCGGAGCAGGGCGTGTCCGCCTGTTTGAGACTGGTCGTGTATTCAAGCGTGACGCTAACGTTCAAGAAGAGGCTGGCAAGGTAGCCGGCTTTTATCAGCCACAAAAAATTGGCGGTCTTGCTTATGGGTCATTTGTGCCCGAGCAATGGGCTAATGCAACCCGTGCAGTCGACTTCTTTGATGTGAAGGGCGACCTTGAGCGCGTTTTAGATCCGCTGCATTTTGTAACTGAAGCTGCACAGCATCCCGCCTTGCATCCAGGTCGCTCAGCTCAAGTTTTATTAAAAGCAGGTAAGTCCAATATTGCAATTGGTTGGATTGGTGAATTGCACCCTGGATTACAACAAGCCTATGAGTTGCCTCAAGCACCAGTCTTATTTGAATTAGATTTAGATCCGATTCGTGAACTTGGCTTACCTGTGCCTGAAGAGTTGAGTAAATTTCCAGCAGTGCAACGTGACCTTGCCTTAGTGGTAAAGCAAAGCGTCTCAGCGCAATCATTACTGGATGCAATGGCTGCTAGCAAACAAAACTTCGTACGCAACATTGAACTCTTTGATGAGTTTAAGCCTAAGGCAGGATCAAGCAGCATGGCGGATGATGAGAAGAGTTTGGCTTTCCGCGTCACCCTGTTAAACCCTAATGAAACATTGCAAGATCCCCAAATTGATGCAGTGATGGCAGCTTTATTGGGTGCAGTAGAAAAAAAGTGCGCAGCCCGTTTGCGCTAGGTTTAATATTAGGCATAAACCAGATAATTAATTAGTTACCAAAGAGACTAGCAATGACTGAATTGATTTCGAACGATACCGTTACCAAGAATGAGCTTTCTGAAGCTCTTTTTGATCAAGTCGGACTAAACAAACGCGAAGCAAAAGATATGATTGATGCGTTCTTTGATCGTATTGGCCAATCCCTTGAGGCGGGCGTTGAAGTTAAGATCTCTGGTTTTGGCAATTTCCAGTTGCGCAATAAGTCGGCTCGTCCTGGCCGAAATCCAAAGACAGGCCAAATGATTCCGATTGCTGCGAGACGCGTTGTTACTTTTCACGCAAGTCAAAAGCTTAAAGATGTAGTGGAGTCACATGCTCGAGAAAACCGAGTTTGATGCCAGCTCAGCACTGCTGAGCTCTCAACTTCTTCCGATACCCGCTAAGCGTTATTTCACGATTGGTGAAGTGGCGGATCTTTGCGGTGTTCGCTCACATGTACTACGTTACTGGGAGCAAGAGTTTTCACAGCTTAGCCCCCAAAAGCGTCGTGGTAACCGTCGGTATTACCAGCACCACGAGGTAGTCTTGATTAGAAAAATCCGCTCACTACTTTATGAAGAGGGTTTTACGATCAGTGGTGCGCGCAATCGCCTAGAAGAAGCTCGCGGCGACCTGCGTCTGCGTGAAGAATTGCAAGCTGTCCTGCAGATTCTCTCTAAATAGTTACTGATACAATTTTGTCTTTCGTCGGGGCGTAGCGCAGCCTGGTAGCGTACATGCATGGGGTGCATGTGGTCGGAGGTTCAAATCCTCTCGCCCCGACCATTCAAATTCATCCCCTTATTTCTAAAACAATTTCTCTCCATGACAAGCATTGATAAATCCATTGAATATTTTGGGCTCAAGATCCCTTTTTTAGCTCACTTGGGTGTAGTTCCTGAGTTTGCCAAAGATGGCAAGTCACGTATTAGCCTGCAATTGAAACCTGAGTATGAAAATAGTTTTGGGATTGCCCATGGCGGCGTCATCATGACCCTGTTGGATTTTGCGATGGGAGCGGCAGCCAGAAGTATTTCCGAGGTTCCTTTGGGTGCGATGACCATCGATATGACGGTTAGTTTCTTGCGTCCCAGCATCGGCAAAATCATAGTTGAGGGCACTATCCTTAAACCAGGTAAAACGATTAATTACTGCGAGGCGATTGTGTTGAATGAAGCAGGGGAGATAACCGCTAAATCGAGCGGTACCTTTATGTTGAGAAAATCCAAAACACCTTAATTAAATATGGTAATTATAAAGATTATGTCTTTTATTAACCTTAATTGATTTAGTGCTAATAAATATAGGTTAATATCTGACTAATAAATATTGCGAGTTAGATTAGTTTCTATATAATCAAATCTTAATACAGTCAATATAGGCTGTATAAATCAACTTATTATTCGGAGATAGAAAACAATATGCCTTCTTATAAAGAGCTTTTAGCCCAACGCGAACAGTTGGATAAACAGATTAAAGAAGCAATTGCCCATGAAAAGGCGGATGGTATTGCCAAGGCAAAGCTCATTATTGAGCAGTATGGATTAAATGCTTCAGACTTATTCAGTCGTAAAGCTGGCGCTAAGAGTGCTGGAGGCAAGGTAGCTCCTAAATACCGTAACCCATCTACAGGTGAAACTTGGACTGGTCGCGGTAAAGCGCCTAAGTGGATTGAAGGCAGAGATCGTAGTAGCTATTTGATCTAAGTTATTGTATTTAGTAAGCTTTAATTCAAAAGGCCGCTTATAGCGGCCTTTATCTTTACATAATCCGTTGCTCTTGATGGATCATCAGGCGCACTTCCTAGCTAATGCCTCCGCGAATAAAGGCTCCAATAACTCATGGGACCAGTTGCCTTCGGCCTCTGGGTCGGTGGCAGGGTAGCCAATAATGAGTGGATTGAGGTCAATTAAGCCATTAGCTAGCTCTTGCTTAATGCTTTCACTTAAGGGGTGTTTGCCACCAGAGTTTTCATCCGCTAGCGCAACAACACCGGGGTGAAGCTTGATAAAACCCTCATCTACTAGAATAGGTATCCTCTGTATGTCCTTGTTTTTACTAAGATAATGAATTAAATGAACTTGCTCTACTGGTGGTATGAGGGCGTCCAAGAATATGAGGTCCGGGGCTATGGAAACAGCCATCATTAAGCCCTCTAGGCTATCCACAGAAATTTCCATATCTACTTTAAGTTGCCAATCGGCAATGGATTCCATTAATTCCTGCCCATTTTCAGATCTTCTGAATATCCCCATAGCTACACAATTTTGGGTAGTTTTTTGTCGCATAGCTCTTTTTCTGCGTTGTAATTGCTGTTCTAAGGAGCTTGCCAATATGCGTCTATGACCGCCACGGGTTTTCCAAGCGATGAGTTCGCCTAATTCCACCATTTTCTGAACGGTGCCTAGGGAAACCTGCAAAATCTTGGCGCTTTGACGGGTGCTGAGGTATTCCGCTTCTGGGGTAATCGATTTCATATTTCCCTTAATTTCATTTAATTGTTTGAAGATTTAGAGAATAAAAATCAAAATCATTTGAATCTGTCGGTAAACCCTTAAAGCAGAGTAGGAAAGTTCTTATTAATTCTGTTTATTAGGGAAATACCCCCAATTCCCATGAAATCAGGGAAAGCCCTTTATGTATCCATGGCTATTCGTGTTAAATTAGTGATGTAGCAACAGTATTCGCACAGATCAATTCGCCAAACGGTCGAGCCGTGTAACGAATGGTTTTAACCACAGTTTTTATTCGGGAAACCCGATGAAAGGTGAGCATCATGATGCAGGATCAAAGAGATAACTCCTATCTCTTCGGCGGAAACGCACCCTACGTAGAGGAACTCTACGAATCCTACTTGCACGATCCAGCTTCTGTAGCTGACCATTGGCGAGATTATTTCGATAACGTGAAACAAGTTCCAGCAGTTGACGGTTCATCTCGAACTGACATTGCCCATGGACCAATTGTTGCTTCATTTGCTGAGCGCGCAAAGCAAGGCCCCATCAGAACGATTTCTGATTCGGCTGACTCAGAGATGGGTCGCAAACGCGTTGCTGTTCAGCAGTTAATTGCCGCATATCGTAACGTCGGTAATCGCTGGGCAAATTTAGATCCATTGAAGCGGACAGAGCGCCAGGACATTCCTGAGTTAGATCCCGCTTTCTATGGTTTTACTGACGGCGATATGGATATCGTCTTCAATACTAGTAATACATTCTTCGGTAGAAACGAAATGTCCTTGCGCGATTTGCTTCAAGCATTGCGCGAGACTTACTGCGGCACGATTGGTGTCGAGTTCATGTTTATTGCTGACCAGAAAATTAAGAAGTGGTGGCAAGAAAAATTAGAGTCCATTCGCTCAACCCCACAATTTAATGTGGAAGAGAAGCGTCAAATCTTGGATCGCGTAACCGCTGCCGAAGGTCTGGAGCGTTATCTTCAGGCTAAATATGTTGGTCAAAAACGCTTCTCCCTTGAGGGTGGCGAAAGCTTTATTGCCTGTATGGATGAGCTGATCCGTGACTCTGGCAACAAAGGCATTCAAGAGATGGTGATTGGTATGGCCCACCGGGGTCGCCTTAACGTATTGATTAATACATTAGGCAAGATGCCAAAAGACTTATTTGCCGAGTTTGAGCATAAGGGTCCAGAAACATTGCTTGCAGGCGACGTTAAATACCATCAAGGTTTCTCTAGTGATATTTCGACTCCTGGTGGTCCGGTTCACTTGTCATTGGCATTTAACCCATCTCATTTAGAAATCGTTAACCCGGTAGTTGAGGGTTCTGCACGTGCTCGTATGGAGCGTCGTGGTGATATGTTGGGTGAGCAAGTAATGCCAGTCCTAGTTCACGGTGATGCTGCGATTGCAGGTCAGGGTGTGATGCAAGAAACATTGGCGATGTCGGAAGTTCGTGGCTACTCCACTGGTGGTACGGTTCACATTGTCATTAACAACCAAATTGGTTTCACAACATCAGATCCACGTGATTTGCGCTCAAGCTTGTATTGCACAGACATCATGAAGATTGTGGATGCCCCTGTGTTGCACGTGAATGGTGATGATCCTGAAGCGGTGGTATTGGCAACGAAGTTGGCTGTTGAGTTCCGCATGAAGTTTCATAAGGATGTTGCGATTGACATCATCTGCTTCCGTAAGCTTGGCCATAACGAGCAAGATACGCCAGCAATGACTCAACCATTGATGTACAAAATCATTGCTGCGCACCCAGGTACCCGTAAGTTATATGCTGATAAATTAGAAGCTCAAGGTGTATTACCTGCTGGCACAGGCGATCTGATGGTCAAAGAGTATCGCGCTGCCATGGACGAAGGCAAGCAGACTTCAGATCCAGTCTTGAGTAACTTCAAAGGTAAATTTGCAGTGGATTGGTCTCCATTCCTTAATAAGAAGTGGACCGATGAATCCGATACAGCGATTCCATTAACTGAGTGGAAGCGCCTAGCTGAAAAGATTTCTACTATTCCAGAGGGTTTCAAGGCGCATCCATTAGTAGCTAAGGTATTTAATGACCGTGCCGCTATGGGTCGTGGCGAAATTAATGTTGACTGGGGTATGGGTGAGCATATGGCTTTCGCATCCTTGGTTGCTAGTGGCTATCCAGTTCGTTTATCTGGCGAAGATAGCGGACGCGGTACCTTTACTCACCGCCATGCGGTCTTGCATGAGCAAAACCGTGAGAAGTGGGATACCGGTACTTACATCGCTCTTCAGCATGTGACTAAAGATCAAGCGCCATTTGTGGTGATTGACTCCATTCTTTCTGAAGAAGCTGTGCTTGGTTTTGAATATGGCTATGCCGCCGCAGAACCAAATACTCTAACTATTTGGGAGGCTCAGTTTGGCGACTTCGCTAACGGTGCACAAGTGGTTATTGACCAGTTCATCGCGTCAGGTGAAGTGAAGTGGGGTCGTGCCAATGGTTTAGTCATGATGTTGCCGCACGGCTATGAAGGCCAAGGTCCAGAGCATTCCTCTGCACGTCTTGAGCGCTTTATGCAGCTATGTGCTGATACCAATATGCAAGTAATTCAGCCAACAACAGCGGCGCAAATCTTCCATGTCTTGCGTCGTCAGATGATTCGTCAGTTCCGTAAACCGCTGATCTTGATGACTCCAAAATCATTGTTGCGCAATAAAGAAGCTGCATCACCTTTGTCTGAATTTACTAAAGGTGGTTTCCAAACCATTATTGGTGAGCGTGATGATTCTATCGATGCTAAACAAGTAACTCGTTTGGTAATGTGCTCCGGTAAGGTCTATTACGACTTGGTTAAGCAGCGCACTGAGAAGAAGATTGGTGATGTTGCCATTATTCGCTTGGAGCAACTGTATCCATTCCCGCACAAAGCATTGATTGCTGAGTTGAAGAAATATCCAAAATTGGAAGACGTAGTGTGGTGTCAAGATGAGCCACAAAACCAAGGCGCTTGGTTCTTTGTACAGCACAACATCTTGGAAAACATGTCTGATGGTATGAAGTTGGGCTATGCGGGCCGTCCTGCATCAGCATCACCAGCTTGTGGTTACGCCCATCTCCACCAAGAACAGCAGAAGTCTTTATTGAATGCGGCGTTTGCCAAGCTCAAAGGTTACGTGATCACGAAATAATCGTTTTCATAATTGAACATACATATAAACAGGATTAATCATGGCTATTTTCGAAGTTAAAGTTCCACAACTCTCAGAGTCAGTTGCTGAAGCAACTTTGTTGCAATGGAAAAAGAAAGTTGGCGACGCCGTAGGTCAAGACGAGATCTTGATCGAAATCGAAACCGATAAAGTGGTTCTCGAAGTCCCAGCTCCTTCAGCTGGTGTTTTGACAGAAATCATCGTTGCCGATGGTGGTACTGTAGTTGCTGAGCAGTTGATTGCAAAGATTGATAGCACTGCTGTCGCAACCGCCGCTCCGGCCGCACCGGTACCCGCAGCTGCTCCTGCAGCTGCAGCCCCAGCAAAAGCAGCAGCACCTGCTGCTAAAGCTGGCGCAGCCGCCGCTCCTTCAGCAGCAAAAATTCTGGCAGAAAAAAATATCGATGCTGGTCAAGTTGCCGGTTCTGGTCGTGATGGCCGTATCACTAAAGGTGATGCATTAAATGCTTCTGCTGGTGGCGCTAAGTCTGCTGCATTGCCAAGTGCACCAATTCCAATGGGTGATCGCCCAGAAGAGCGAGTGCCAATGAGCCGTTTGCGCGCTCGTATTGCTGAGCGTTTGTTAGAGTCCCAAGCAAATAACGCTATCCTGACTACATTTAATGAAGTCAATATGGGTCCAGTGATTGCATTGCGTAATAAATACAAAGATCAGTTTGAGAAGACTCATGGCGTGAAGTTAGGCTTTATGTCTTTCTTCGTTAAAGCAGCAACTCACGCTTTGAAGAAATTCCCACTCTTGAACGCTTCTGTTGATGGCAATGACATCGTTTACCACGGTTACTTTGATATCGGTATTGCAGTGAGCTCACCACGCGGCTTGGTAGTTCCAATTTTGCGTGATGTTGACCAAATGAATTTGGCTGATATCGAGAAGAAGATCGCTGAGTTCGGCGCTAAGGCTCGCGATGGAAAATTGTCTATTGAAGAGTTGACTGGCGGTACATTCTCCATCTCTAACGGTGGCGTATTCGGCTCTATGCTTTCTACTCCGATCATCAACCCACCACAATCTGCAATCTTGGGTATCCATGCAACTAAAGACCGTGCTGTAGTTGAAAATGGTCAAGTGGTTGTTCGCCCAATTAACTACTTAGCTTTGTCATACGATCACCGCATCATCGACGGTCGCGAGGCTGTGCTCGGTTTGGTTGCTATGAAGGATGCTTTAGAAGATCCTTCACGTCTTCTCCTTGATTTGTAAGAAGGGAAGATCATGAGCCAAGCTTTTGACGTAGTAGTAATTGGTGGTGGCCCTGGTGGCTATATTGCCGCAATTCGTGCAGCGCAACTCGGCTTTAAGGTTGCCTGTGCTGAATCTCAATCCTATGATGACCCTAAAGGTGAGCCCCGCTTGGGCGGCACTTGCTTAAACGTTGGCTGTATTCCTTCTAAAGCCTTGCTGGCATCTTCTGAAGAGTTTGAGAAGATTAACCATCACGCTGCCGACCATGGAATTAAAGTTGGTGCAGTTAGCATCGACACTGGCAAGATGATTGCCCGCAAAGATGACATCGTTACCAAGATGACTGGTGGTATTCAGTACTTGTTCCGCAAGAACAAAATCACCTTGTTAAAAGGTTACGCTTCATTTGAGGGTAAGGGTGCAGATGGTTATCAAGTGAAGATTGATGGCAAAGATAAAGAAACAGTTACTGCAAAGAATGTGATTATTGCTACTGGTTCTAAGGCCCGTCACCTCCCAGGGATTGCTGTTGACAATGTCTTGATCTGCGATAACGAAGGCGCTCTGAAGTTTGACTCCGCCCCCAAGAAAATGGGTGTCATCGGTGCCGGTGTCATCGGCTTGGAGTTGGGTTCTGTATGGCGCCGTCTCGGTGCTGAAGTGACTGTACTTGAAGCTATGCCTTCATTCTTGGGTGCTTGCGATATTGGTATTGCAAAAGAAGCCCAAAAGCTCTTCGCTAATCAAGGCTTAGATATTCATACTGGCGTGAAGATTGGCGATGTTAAAGCAGATAAAAAAGGTGTAGTAGTAAATTACACCGATAGCGCTGGTAAAGCTGCTAAGTTGGAATGCGATCGTTTAATTGTTTCTGTTGGTCGTGTACCCAATACTGATAAATTAGGTTTAGACAAAATTGGCCTCAAAGTGGATGAGCGTGGTTTCATTCCAATTGATGATCACACTTGTGCTACTGCAGCTCCAGGCGTTTACGCTGTTGGTGACGTAGTGCGTGGCCCAATGTTGGCACACAAAGCAGAAGACGAAGGTGTCTTGGTTGCTGAAGTGATTGCTGGTCAAAAACCCCATATTGATTACAACTGCATTCCTTGGGTTATCTATACTGACCCTGAAATTGCATGGGTTGGTAAGACTGAACAAGCACTCAAAGAGGCTGGCATTGCTTATAAAGCGGGTCAGTTCCCATTTGCTGCTAATGGCCGTGCCTTAGGTATGGGTCGTGCTGATGGTTTCATCAAAGTGTTGGCTGATGCTAAGACTGATGAGATTCTTGGCGTACACATCATCGGCGCTAATGCATCTGACTTAATTGCAGAGGCAGCGGTTGCGATGGAATTTAAAGCAGCAGCAGAAGATATTGCTCGTATCTGTCATGCACATCCAAGTTTGTCTGAAGTGATGCGCGAAGCGGCATTGGCGACAGACTCACGTGCATTAAATATGTAATTGAAAACCATTGAGTTTTACCAACAAGAGTTAAAGGCGCGTGGGTATCACAGTGATCCCGCGCAGCTTCGTGCTGTTGAGCGTCTTCAGGAGTGTGAAGACGAATGGATTGCTTACAAAGAAATCCGCAGCAATACCTTAAAGAAGAAGATATTCAAACCAACACTACCCAGAGGCTTGTATCTGTGGGGTGGGGTAGGGCGTGGCAAATCTTTCTTAATGGACTGCTTCTATGCAGCCTCCCCTTTAGAAAAGAAAATCCGTATTCACTTTCATGAGTTCATGCGGGAAGTGCATCGTGAGTTGCATGAGCTTTCAGGAATGGCAGATCCGCTAGATGAATTAGCAAAGCGGATTTCTAATCGTTATCGTCTCATATGCTTTGATGAGTTTCACATTAATGATATCGCTGATGCGATGATTTTGTATCGCCTACTTGATGCACTTTTTGTGGATCGTGTGCAATTTGTGATGACATCAAACTATCGCCCCGATCAACTCTATCCAAATGGATTGCATCGCGATAGATTAATTCCTGCTATTAAGCTACTGGAAGAAAAGCTCGATGTTCTAAATGTAGATGCAGGTAATGATTACCGCCGTGTACAGATGGCGCAAGTTGAAGCCTATCTCACTCCGGTTAATGCGGAAACACAAACAACCCTTGGTCAAATGTTTCAAACCCTGATTGGCAATCAAAAAGAGGCCCGCAATCCCGTCTTAAATATTGAGTCTCGTGAGTTACGTCCCTTGCACATGGCCGATGGCGTAGTGTGGTTTGACTTCAAGACCCTCTGTTGCGGCCCGCGTTCCCAAAATGACTATCTTGAAATTGCAAACCAATTTCATACGGTGATTCTGTCGGGGGTGCCCTATATGCCCCCCAGAATGACTAATGAAGCCCGTCGCTTTATATGGTTAATCGACGTCTTATACGACCATAAGATCAAATTAATCATCTCTGCAGAGGTTCCAGCCCCCGATTTGTACACAGAGGGCCAAATTACTGCGGAATTCTCCCGAACCGTATCCCGTTTGATCGAGATGCAGTCTCGTGACTACCTCGATGCACCGCGCCGGGTAATTGATACCAGCTTGACCTAAAATAAGGTCATGAGCAGCTTTTCACCCCTCAATGCCGATTTACATTGCCATTCAGTGATTTCTGACGGGACTTTGACGCCTGAGGATTTAGCTGAGCGCGCCAAGGCAAATGGCGTCCATTTGTGGGCGCTGACCGATCATGACGAGCTGGGTGGGCAAAAGCGTGCGCGTGAAGCGGCAAGCACTTTAAACATGGATTACCTTGCCGGCGTAGAAATCTCGGTTACTTGGATGGGTGAGACCATTCACATTGTTGGTCTTGGAATTGATGCGGACCATATTGGAATTATTGAAGGCTTGCGTCGTACGCGTGATGGTCGGGCAAATCGTGCGCAACTGATGGCCGAGCAATTATTAAAAGCAGGTATTCCTGGCGCTTATGAGGGCGCACTGCATTTTGCTGGCAATCATGAATTGATTTCCAGAACTCACTTTGCTCGCTTCTTGGTGGAGCAGGGCGTCTGCCGTAACACTGAGCACGTATTTAAAAATTATTTGATTGAGGGTAAGCCAGGATATGTTCCCCATCAATGGGCTACGCTAGATAACGCTGTCCATTGGATTAAGTCTGCAGGTGGTGTTGCTGTGATTGCCCACCCCGGTCGTTACAGCAGGTTGAATGACATGCAAATGGATGAGCTCTATAAGCACTTTAAGGACATTGGAGGCTTGGCCATTGAAGTGATTACGGGAAGTCATAGTCCAGATCAATACAAAACTTTTGCAAAGATTGCGCAGCAATATGGCTTCTTGGCTTCTCGTGGTTCGGATTTTCACGATCCGAAAGAGAGTCATATTGATTTGGGTAACTTGCCTCACTTACCAGACCATCTCACTCCGGTTTGGTCTGCTTTTCACTAATCTATTAATTACTTAACCATTTAGAAAAAGAATACAGATGTTTGCTGAACGCGTTCTCTCTGGCATGCGACCAACTGGTAGCTTGCACCTTGGTCATTACCACGGTGTTTTAAAGAACTGGGTGCGCTTGCAGTCCGAGTACCCTTGTTTCTTTTTTGTGGCCGATTGGCATGCATTAACTACCCATTACGAGACTCCGGATGTCATCGAGCAATCCGTATGGGAAATGGTGATTGATTGGTTGGCAACTGGCGTAGATCCAAATCAGGCAACTTTGTTTATTCAAAGCAAAGTGCCAGAACACGCTGAACTCTTTTTATTGCTCTCCATGGGAACCCCTCTAGGCTGGCTGGAGAGGGTGCCTACCTATAAAGATCAAATCGAGAAACTCAAGGAAAAAGACCTTCAAACTTATGGTTTCTTGGGCTATCCATTGTTGCAAGCTGCTGATATTTTGATTTATCGCGCACAGTTTGTGCCCGTAGGCGAAGATCAGGTGCCGCACGTAGAAATGACTCGTGAAGTGGCCCGACGCTTTAACTATCTGTATGGCCGCGAGCCAGGCTTTGAAGAAAAAGCTTTAGAGGCTGTCAAGAAGCTTGGTAGTAAACGTGCCAAGATGTATGCCGAATTACGCGTTGCTTTTCAGGAGCGTGGTGACGATGAGGCCTTGGAGCAAGCTAAGGCCCTGTTGCAGGAAGCACAAAGTCTATCTATGGCTGATCGCGAGAGACTCTTTGGTTTCTTGGAAGGTTCTCGCAAAATTATTCTTCCTGAACCCCAAGCGTTGCTAACAACTGCATCACGTATGCCTGGCATTGATGGACAGAAGATGTCTAAGTCCTATGGAAATACTATTAGCATTCGTGAAAATCCAGAAGACGTGATTAAAAAGATCCGGACTATGCCTACTGATCCTGCTCGTGTCCGCAGAACCGATGCGGGTGACCCAGCGCGTTGTCCTGTATGGCAACTGCATACCGTGTACTCGAATGATGAGACAAAACAATGGGTTGATAAGGGGTGTAAATCGGCAGGTATTGGCTGCTTAGAGTGTAAGCAGCCTGTCATTGACGCTATTCTGGCAGAACAACAGCCGATGTTTGAGCGTGCTCAGAAGTACCTAGATGACCCAAGTTTGCTGCGCTCCATCATTGCTGATGGCTGCGATAAAGCGCGTAAGGTTGCACAAGAAACCATGCGAGAGGTTCGCGAAGCTATGGGTCTTGCTTACGATTGAGGATTGACCTTGCCTAATATGCATGATGTGATTGCGAGCGCTTCACCTTGGGTGAGGCGATTTGCACCGCTTATTCCAAAGGATGGGGTGGTTCTAGATTTAGCCTGTGGATCAGGCCGACACTCTGAGTTGCTGGCTAGTATGGGCTATCAGGTGCTAGCAGTTGATCAGGACATTGAAGCTGTAGAGGCGCTAGGCAATCCATTCATTACCCCTAAGCGCTTTCATCTTGAAGAGGTCGAATGGCCGCTAATAGGTTCTGAGTTCAGCGCCATTGTGGTGACAAACTATCTTTATCGTCCCCACCTCGATGAACTTCCCAAAATGCTGGGAAAAGAGGGTGTTTTGATCTATGAAACCTTTGCCGTGGGTAATGGAGATTTCGGAAGGCCATCAAACCCCAATTTCCTCTTAAATCCAGGGGAATTGCTTGCTTTTGCCTCCCGCCATGGGCTTTATGTGGCGGCTTATGAGGATATTTACGTGGATCAGCCCAAACCAGCTATGGTTCAGCGCCTATGTGCTGTAAAAGGTGAGCCAAAACAGCGCATTCCGTTACAATTTCAGGGTTAAGACAGCTAAAAATCGGTGCATATTCGGTGACAAATACAGCGCATTCCAAAGGTAGCAAAAAGCCCATAACCGGTAGCATGCCGGCTATTGTTACTCCTATGTTCGAGGATGGCAGTTTGGATTACGTTAGCTTGCGTTCTTTGTTAGATTGGCATGTATCCGAAGGTACGGATGGCATTGTCATTGTTGGGACAAGTGGCGAGTCTCCAACGGTTTCAGTCGAAGAGCATTGCGAACTGATTCGCGTGACGGTAGAGCAGATTGCTGGACGCATTCCGGTAATCGCAGGCACTGGTGGCAACTCAACGATTGAAGCAATTGAATTAACCAAATTTGCTAAGCAAGTTGGCGCTAATGCTAGCTTGCAAGTAGTGCCGTATTACAACAAGCCGACACAAGATGGCATGTTTGCTCACTTTAAAAAGATTGCTGAGTCAGTTGATCTGCCAGTAATTTTGTATAACGTTCCTGGTAGAACGGTCGCCGACTTAGCTGGTGACACTGTGGTTCGTTTAGCGGATGTTCCAGGCATTGTTGGAATCAAAGAAGCAACTGGTAGCTTAGAGCGCGGAACCTTATTGATTAATGATCTCAAGCGTGCTGGGCACGAAGACTTTGCGGTGTTTTCTGGTGACGATCTCACAGCAGCTATGTTGATGCTGATGGGTGGCAAGGGCAATATCTCTGTAACCGCAAATATTGCCCCACGTTTAATGCACGAACTTTGTGTTGCAGCCATGTCGGACGATGTGAAGAGAACTCGTGAAATCCAATACCAATTGATTGCAGTTCATAAGGCGATGTTCACTGAAGCTAACCCAATCCCAGTGAAGTGGGCATTACACGAAATGGGCAAGATTACTGCTGGCATTCGTTTGCCATTAACACCTTTAAGCAATTCCTTGCGCGAGCCTTTGAAGGCAGCATTAAAACAGGCCAACTTATTATGATGAATTTGCTCCAACTATTGCGTCGATACTTATCGATATTGGCTCTACTATTAACTACATCCATTGTTCTAACAGCCTGTAAATCAGTTAATAGTAGCGATACTGTTGACTACAAGAGCTCTGGCGCTGTCCGTGGTCCTAATTTATCTTACCCTCCCGACTTGATCACCGCTCAAGCTGATCGCCGTTACATCGTTCAAGATGGAACAGCCACAATGTCTGAGTACAACGCTGCCGTTAAGAAGTCGGTACAAATGCGCAGTAATGTGATGACCGGTATTCCTGGTATGCGTATTGCGCGTGATGGCGAGCGTCGTTGGTTGGTGGTTGAAAAGCCAGCGCCCGAACTATATCCACAAGTGAAAGATTTCTGGCAAGAGAATGGCTTCCTTTTGGTAGTCGATTCTCCATCTACTGGAATCATGGAAACAGACTGGGCAGAAAATCGCGCAAAGATTTCTCAAGATTGGATACGTTCAACTCTTGGCGGCGCCTTAGATACGCTCTATGACACAGGTGAGCGTGATAAATATAAGACGCGCTTAGAGGTTGCTAAACCCGGTGAGACTGAGGTCTACATTACACAACGTGGCGCTATTGAAAAGTGTACTTCTGATTCCACTGGAAACTGTATTTCTACTGTATGGACACCTCGTCCAAATGATCCTGAGCTAGAGGCCATTTTCTTGGCGCGTTTGATGGAGCGTTTGGGTATGACTCAAGAGCAAGCTAAGGCAATGGTAGCCGTTCCGCTGGGCCCTAAAACCCCTAAGGCGAAGTTTGTGCAAGAAGGTAGCAATCAGGCTTATATTCAGTTAAGCGCTGGTTTTGATCGCGCATGGCGTGATGTTGGCCTAGCGCTTGATCGCTCTAACTTTACTGTTGAGGATCGCAATCGCTCTAGTGGTGTTTACTATGTGCGCTACGTTAATCCAAAAGATTTGGGTGATACCAAAGGTTTCTTCACCAATCTCTTTAGCAGTAAAGATGATTCAAGCTTGAAGGCTAAAAAATATCAGGTGGTTGTGAAGAGTACTGGCGAGAATTCTGCAAATGTCTACGTGCAGAATGCTGATGGCAAGCCAGAAAATACGCCTGCAGGATTTCAGTTGTTAACCTTGTTAACGGATCAGCTGTCTAAGTAAGTGTTTTTTATAGCTAATAAAAAAGCCGCTTTTCAGCGGCTTTTTTTCTTCATGAAGAAGATTACTTCTTAGCGTCAGCAGCTGGCGCAGCTGGAGCAGCAGCAGGAGCTTCAGCAGCAGGAGCAGCAGCAGGAGCAGCTTCAACAGGTTTTGCTTCTTCTTTTTTACCGCAAGCGGCCAAGGCGATTGCTAACATAGCAGCGAATACGAGTGACTTCTTCATTTGTAGATTCCTTTAAAAAAAATTAACAACAATTACCGGTAATTGTTTTCTGGATTCACCAAGGGATTATCCCTAAGTAGTTTCCAGCAATTATTATATCCATCTGGGAATTCATGTCTGAAAAACCAGCCATCCAGCCAAATAGGCCACATAAAGACTGGATTTATCGAGATGCTTGAGTTTGTTAGTTTTAAGACCCTTTTGTGCAGAAAGCCCCTGCCAAGCGGAAATAATGTCAGGAGCTTGCCCCTTGGTCATATTTTCCCCATTGCAATAAATCTGCTTTCCAAGGGCTAAAATCCGGGTTTGAGGGTGGGGAATTAGGCTAGTAGCACCTAATTTCTTTAAAAATTTACCTGGGTTAAGGGGGTCTTCTGGGCCGTCAAAAAAGGCTTGTTGTTTAGGCTCTGAAAGATAGGCGGTGATTCCTGGTAGAAAGCCGTCAATTTGATCTAACTTCAAACCCTTGAGTTTCGATTCAAGCTGTTTGATGAGTTCATCAGGAAGCTGATCGGCAAGTTGAGTGGCATTTTGTTTGGGGTCTGCAAACTTATTTTCTAAAGCAGGAATATCTTCCAAAGACTCTGCAAGGCGCCACAAACCTTCTTGTAATAATTCCTTAAAGCTAGGCGAACGAAATCCTACTGACCATGTTTGACAGCCTGCATCTAGGGCGATTCCATCGTGTGCTACATGTGGTGGCAAATACAGCATGTCGCCTGGCTCTAAAGTCCATTCTTGCTCGAGCTTAAAGTTCTGCAGAATTTTTAGTGGCAGATTTGGGTTAAGGCTTAAATCTTCTTGTTCTGAAATTCGCCATTGCCTTCTTCCGGACATTTGAATTAGGAAGACATCGTAAGAATCAAAGTGTGGGCCAACGCCGCCGCCAATGCCAGCAATGCTGACCATCAAGTCATCCAGGCGAGCATCGGGAATAAAGCGAAACCAAGAGAGGATTTTGGCCGCAGCAGGGTGACGCGCTTCCATTCCTTGGAGCAACAAAGTCCAATTGGGTTTATCAAGCGAGGGAATCGATTTTTTGACAAATGGTCCACTGCTAAAGCTCCAAGGCTTGGATTTCACCAGACGCGATTCCACTTGATCTTGCAGAGCAAATTTGAGCAATTCTTGGGCGGGTATAGGGCTATCCAGTTGCTCGCCTGACTGGGCTGAGAGGGCAAATGCCGGAATTGCTCCTCGGATGAGTAAGGGCTTTTTATGCCAGTAGCGAGCCATGAACTGATTTGGGCTAATACCCCCAAATAAGGCCCAGGGCTCACTTAAAGGGAGCTTTAAAGGGGCCTGAGGTGGTTCGTAGGGTTTGCTCAAGTAAAATGAGGTCATAAAGTAAAAGGTAAATGCTTTTTAGAAACTGATTAAAAACAAATGTTCGACAAATTCCGCATGAAGATTGAAAAAAATACTATCGTATCCCTTCGCTATAAGTTAACCGATGCGCAAAATAATGTCATCGAAGAACCAGATTCTCCGATGGTATACCTGCATGGTGGTTATGAAGGTACTTTCCCCAAAATTGAAACTTTGCTAGATGGTCAAGATATTGGCTATGAGGCCACGATTCAACTTGAGCCAAATGAGGCGTTTGGTGAGTACGATCCTGAGCTATTGAAGATTGAGCCACGCACGCGTTTTCCTGAGCCCCTGGAAGTGGGTATGCAGTTTGAAGGCATCCCCGATACCGAAGAAGGTGCTAATGCTGAGGATGCGGATACTGATGATGAGCCTTTAATCTACACCGTTACCGATGTTGCCGACAATCAAGTAGTGCTCGATGGCAATCATCCTTTGGCGGGTATGGCATTGCGTTTTTGGGTGCAGGTCGAAGATGTTCGCGTTGCCACTGATGATGAGATCGAAAATCGTCATCCAGAAGGTGGTGATAGTTTTTCATTTGGTATGCCAAATGATGATGACGATGATGAAGAATTTCCAGGCGGAGTATTAGGTGGTGATAACGCTGGTCCACGCACACTGCATTAATTCTGAGATCTACTAAAGTAAAAAAGGAATAGCACGCTATTCCTTTTTTGTTTGCATCATTTCTTTTACGCCGCCCCTAAGGCCCTACTCTCTCAGCCATTCTTTAATAGCATCAAGATCACGCTTTGTATCGCTTGAGGCTGCTGCATCATGGCCTGTAGGGGTGTTGCTTAACTTAGCAATTGCTTTCTCTAGTGCTGCAATTTTGGCTTCTTGCTCGATCGTCGCATCGATTAAACCCTTGAGGGCCATTGATACTGGATCATCTACATTGGGCGTAACGCCATAGGCGGAAAAATATTCTTTTGTTTTGCTATCAGGACTTTGCGGCAAGTCTGGATGTAAGATGCGCGCAGGTATGCCAACAGCAGTAGCGCCAGCAGGAATCTCTTTTAGAACAACAGCATTGGAGCCAACACGCGCACCATCGCCAACCGTAAATCCGCCAAGTACTTTTGCGCCAGCACTAACGACTACACCTTTGCCTAGAGTGGGGTGACGTTTAACACCTTTGTAGAGCGAAGTGCCACCTAAGGTTACGCCTTGATAAATAGTGCAGTCATCACCAATTTCAGTAGTCTCACCAATCACAATACCAAGCCCATGATCTAGGAATACTCTACGACCAATTTTTGCGCCAGGATGAATTTCAATACCCGTCAGAATGCGTGCAAACATGGAGAGTACGCGTGCAATCCATTTCAGACCTAGATTCCATAAAAAATGGGAGAGGCGATGAAACCAAACTGCATGCAAACCTTGGTAGCAAGTGATGACCTCGAGACGATT
This sequence comes from Polynucleobacter sp. JS-Safj-400b-B2, assembly GCF_018881975.1. Taxonomy (GTDB): domain Bacteria; phylum Pseudomonadota; class Gammaproteobacteria; order Burkholderiales; family Burkholderiaceae; genus Polynucleobacter. Next base: position 33,468 of record NZ_JACVPJ010000012.1, read on the forward strand.
TCGCGCTGCTGGGTCTCGGGCAATGATGGAGTCGACTTGGTCGAAAAGGGGATTAGACATAACTTGATTTTAACGGGATGCGCTCATTTTCTCAGGAGCATCTGTTTTGCAATTCCTCGCAATAGGTCAATCTCTTCTTTATGCAGGCGGCTACGTGCAAATAGAGCCTGTAATCGGGGCATAAGCTTCTTGGGGTTGGTTGGGTCAAGATAGCCTATCGCCTCAAGCCCTTCGCGCCAATGATCCAGCATGGCGGCAACGGCAACGGGATCAGCAAAATCAGCCATTTCTTCGCGATTTGCTAAAGAGTGAGACTCTCCAGCACTCTGAAGCAAAGTTGCTCGGAGGGTATAGGCGCATACCATCAATGCCTGGGCAAGATTAAGAGAGGGGTAAGTGGGATTGGCATCTAGCCAGACTCTGTGTGTACACAGGGCTAAATGATCATTATCTAGCCCTGTTCTCTCTGGGCCAAAGAGGAGGGCAACCTTTCCACCGCTCATAGTTGTATCTGATATCAATGAGCGGGCAGTCTCCCAATCTAAGGCGGGAGGACCAAACTCCCGATCACGGCTGGTGAGGCCTAAAACAAGCGCGCACCCCTCTACCGCAGATGCTAAAGAAGCGCCTTCCAAGGAAGTCTCTAGGATATCTACAGCTCCGCTAGCCAGGGCTATTGCTTCAGGATTAGCAGCCACGCCCTTGACCTTGGGGTTGATAAGGCGCAAATCGCCAAAGCCCATCGTTTTGAGGGCGCGAGCGGCTGAACCTACGTTTCCAGGATGGCTAGTCTCCACTAAAACCCAGCGAAGTAATTTGGATAAATCGATATTCATCAATGCGCTTTAGGGTAGTTTTAGGGTCGTTATTGGGGGGTTATGGATGCTAATCGTTTAGAATCAATCTGTTAGCTTCGTATTGTCATGCAATTTACTCTAGTTGTAGACATTACAAGGAGCTTGTTCTTATTTAATTTGTCCATCAATACTATGCATCCCATGTTAAATGTGGCCGTAAAGGCCGCCCGTCGCGCTGGAACAGTCATCAATCGAGCTTCCCTGAATTTGGAGCGCTTGCAAGTTGACCGTAAACAACATAATGATTTTGTAACCGAGGTGGACAAAGCCGCAGAAGCGGCCATCATTGAAACGCTCAGCGAAGCCTATCCAACCCACGGATTTTTGGCAGAAGAAACAGGCGAGCGTAATGCCGATGCAGAAAATGTTTGGATCATTGATCCTCTTGATGGCACAACCAATTTCATTCATGGTTTTCCGCAATATGCCGTATCCATCGCGCTTGCAGTGAATGGCGTAACTCAACAAGCCGTGGTTTATGACCCAACTCGCGATGAATTATTTACCGCGACACGTGGTGCTGGCGCCTACTTGGATCGTCGGCGTTTGCGTGTAGCGGCGCAAGATCGTCTGGCTAATTCTTTACTTGGTACGGGCTTTCCATATCGTGAAGATCAAGATTTAGAAAAATATTTAAAGATTTTTGCAGAGATGTCACGTCAATGTGCAGGCTTACGTCGCCCAGGCGCAGCATCACTAGACTTAGCCTATGTTGCAGCCGGACGTTACGATGGCTTCTTTGAGAGCGATCTCAAGCCATGGGATATGGCGGCCGGTGCATTGCTTATTACTGAAGCAGGTGGATTGGTAGGAAACTATCGTGGTGAAGAAGGCTTCCTGAAAAGTGGTGAAGTGATGGCAGCAAACCCACGCATCTTTGCGCAGATGGTGCAATCGCTTTCTAAATACTCAGTTTCTTAATAGAAACCACTCGACCTGTGTGCTTAATGGAGCTTAGCTCTTAATCAGGTCGAGATATCGCGCTCCAGCACTATCAATAAGTAAGGCGCTTGCCCTAGGGGGCAGGCACTCTGGGTGATCAAGATCCCAGTCTGATAACACCCACCGTTGCCAATTTTGAGCGCCCATAGATTCTTCATGATGGGCGGGTAAGTGGGTATGCCCATGAATCAATCTGTTTCCAGGTTGATCTTTCATTACAGCAGCGCAAGCTTGTTGCGTCACATCCATTTTGGCTTGATGTGAAATAGAGCGTTGTTGTGCTTGGTATTGACTATGACTATTGCTACGCAAATGTTGGGCAATATCTTTGCGCCAATTAAGAGGCAGACCTAAGAACATTTTTTGTATCCAAGGCTTTCGAACCCAATGACGAAATACTTGATATCCGATATCGGCGGTGCATAAAGCATCACCGTGTGCAAGCACCCATTTTTGTGAAGCAATCTCAACCGTACTCGGGTCTGACAAAAATTTCATGCCCGTTTTTTTAATAAAACTTTTACCGATTAAAAAATCTCGATTGCCGTGTAAGTAGTATGTTTTTACTTTGGCAGAAAGATTGGCGATTGCGCGCTGAACTTCTTGCTGGAAGGGGGAAGATGCTGATGCATCATCACCCACCCAGTATTCAAATAAGTCACCCAGAATAAAGACTGCCTCTACTTTTGGAGCTTCTTTTTCGCAGAAGTCAAAAAAACGTTGCGCCGTCAAGGGCATTGACGGCGTCAGGTGTAAATCCGATATGAGCAGCGCGCTCGCGTATTGCGGAATCATTCCTCGAGAACAGTAGCCTTATCGATAACGACATCTTCCGTTGGAACGTCTTGATGAAAACCAGAGCTTCCGGTCTTTACTTTGCGAATGGTGTCGACAACATCCATGCCGTCTGTGACTTTGCCAAATACAGCATAGCCCCAGCCTTGAGCATTGGGAGCTGTGTGGTTCAGGAAATCATTGTCATTGGCATTGATGAAGAATTGAGCAGTGGCAGAATGTGGGTCGCTAGTACGAGCCATAGCTACTGTGTAGCGATCATTCTTGAGGCCGTTATTCGCTTCGTTTTCAATTTCTGCACCAGTTGGCTTTTGCTTCATGCCAGCAGTCATACCGCCACCTTGAATCATGAAGTTATCAATGACGCGATGAAAGATCGTGCCATCGTAATGACCACTTTTTACATACTGTAAAAAATTGGCAACACTTTTGGGTGCTTTAGCTGCATCTAGAGTCAGGGTGATATCGCCCTTATTGGTTTTTAGGAGTACTTTCGCCATTATTAGATCTACTTTCTGGAAGGTTAGTGGATGGGTTGTTGCTTGGTAGTGAATCCGAAGATGGATTTACTGTAGGGTTGACTGCGGGATTGGGGGTGCGACTTACAGGACGTTTCGCCGGGGGTTTCAAGACATCTAGAAGTGCCTTAGCCCGGTTAGCGTACTGTCGTTGATTTAACTGTGCATTCTTGGCGGCATCTTCATAGGCTTGGGCACCAAGACGAATGTAGATCTCACCTAAATTGGCAGAGGCAATGGCATAACTAGGACGCAGCTTTAACGCCAGTTCTAAATAATCTCGCGCTTCAATCCATTGACCTTGGTTAGCTGCAATCGCTGCTAGATTGTTATATGGCTCAGGTAATTCAGGGAACTGCTGAGTAATCTCAATCAAAGTCTTTTTGGCTTGATCAAATTGACGCATCTCGATTTGCAAACGCGCCTTCACAAAACGCAACTGAACATTACGCGGTGTTTTTTTCAGATCCACATTGATCTGCGTTACAGCATCTTGATATTTGCGCGCCTTAATGAGTTTCTCTACATCCGAAGGAACGGCATTCTTGGTAATGGGGTCTGGCTCAATAATCAAGAAAGATAAAAATGGAACGCCAACGGTCTCAGAGAGTTCTGGATTGAGTGGGTCATATCCAATATCTGCCGACAGTCTTGGCGGATCAATGGGGCTATAGCCACCTAAATAAGGTTGAGCTGGGGTCTGTGAGGCGCCCACTCCTTTGGCGTTCATTGCCGCAATTTCTGCATCAGCACGCTGCTGGGCAGGGGTGCTGCAGCCCGATAGGATTGCCAGAATTGCCAAAGTGGCAAAAGCTGGGATAAAGACCTTATTGAGGGCAAGACGTGGCGCTGGGGCGTTGTAGGGCATAGGTACAGGGGTGTGAAACGGGCTCATTCGATATACTCAGCGCTCAGTCTAACAAATTGGCGCTACTTGCCCACCTTTATAGTCCTATGCTGCAAATCTATAACACCCTTAGCCGTTCAAAACAGGCCTTTAAGCCCATAGTCCCGGGTAAGGTAAAGATGTACGTCTGCGGCATGACGGTTTATGACTTTTGCCACATTGGCCATGCCAGGGTCATGATTGTCTTTGATATGGTGGTTCGTTGGCTTAGGGCTAGCGGCTATGAAGTGCTATATGTCCGCAATATTACGGATATTGACGACAAGATTATCAAAAGGGCCATTGAGAATGGCGAGCCAATTTCCGCACTAACCAATCGCTTTATTGACGCCATGCATGCTGACTCTGATGAGTTGGGTTTGATGCATCCCGATCAAGAACCGCGCGCTACAGATTACATTGCACAGATGCAAGGCATGATTGGCAAACTAATTGAAAACGAATTGGCATATCAGGCAAATGATGGTGATGTAAATTTTGCTGTGCGCCTATTGCCGCGCTATGGTCAGTTATCGGGCAAGACATTAGATGAGTTAAACGCTGGCGAGCGCGTTGCAGTCGGTGACGGCAAGCGTGACCCACTAGATTTTGTTTTGTGGAAGAGCGCAAAAGTGGAAGAACCAGCAGACACCCGCTGGAATTCTCCTTGGGGTGAGGGCCGCCCAGGCTGGCACATTGAATGTTCGGCAATGTCATGCGATTTATTGGGCGAGCACTTTGATATTCATGGGGGTGGTGCAGATCTGCAGTTCCCACACCACGAAAATGAAATCGCCCAAAGCGAAGGTGCCCTGTATGGCAAAGACCGCAAAGAAGACGATCCCCCCTTTGTTAATTACTGGATGCATAACGGACATATCCGCGTAAATGAAGAGAAGATGTCTAAATCGTTGGGCAATTTCTTTTTAATACGTGATGTCTTAAAGAGTTTTGATCCTGAAGTACTGCGCTTCTTTATGTTGAAGGCACATTACCGTAGTCCGATTAATTACAGCGATGCACAACTTGAAGAGGCTCGTTCTGGACTGGCGCGTCTATACACAGCCTTGGCTCAGGCTCCCAAGGCTGAATCATCATTACTGAACCCTCATAATCCGTGGGCAAAGCGCTTTGCTGACGCTATGAATGATGACTTCAATACGCCAGAAGCGATTGCTGTGTTGTTTGATTTGGCAAGTGAAGTGAATCGTGCCAATGGAGATGAAAAACAATTGCTCGCAAACACAATGAAAGCTCTTGGAGCTTACTTGAATTTCTTGCAACGTGATCCAACCGCCTTTTTGCAAGCGGGCACTAAAGATCAGGATGGTTTAAGCGCCGATCAAATAGAAGAGCAGATTGCGGCACGGGTTGCCGCTAAGCAGGCAAAAGACTTTACTAAGGCAGACTTGATTCGCAAGACATTGCTAGAGCAGGGCATCGTTTTAGAAGATAAACCCGGCGGCTTAACAGAATGGCGTAGGGCTTAATGACAGTAGCGAAAGAAAATGCTGAGAAAGCAGAATCTATTTTGCAAGAAGTTGCACCTGACTATTGGGAGCAAGCTTGTAAAGAATTGATGAAGCATGACCGTATTATGAAAAAACTGATTCCTAAAATTGGATCCGGATTTTTAGTGACGCGCGGTGATTCATTCAATACTTTGGCGAGATCTATTGTTGGACAGCAGATTTCAGTTGCTGCAGCACAATCCGTTTGGAACAAAGTAGTTGCTGCTAGCAAAAAGAAGGTGACCCCTAAAAATATCCTAGCGCTAACTGTGGAAGAATTGCGTGCAGCCGGATTGTCTGGGCGTAAGGTCGAGTACATCCGAGATTTAGCCGATCACTTTGATTCTGGTCGGCTACATGCCAATCAGTGGAAAGATATGGACGACGAAAGCGTTATTAAGGAATTAAGCTCAATTCGGGGAATTGGCCGCTGGACGGCAGAAATGTTCTTGATTTTCAATATGGTTCGCCCCGATATCCTGCCTTTAGATGATGTCGGTCTCATTAAGGCTATTTCTCTTAATTACTTCAGTGGAGAGCCTGTCAGCCGCCATGAGGCGAGGGAGGTGGCTGCTAATTGGGCACCGTGGCGCACGGTTGCAACCTGGTATATGTGGAGAAGTATCGACCCAATCCCAGTTGAATATTAAAATCAGACTATGAAAACGACTTTCCTGGATTTTGAGCAGCAAATCGCCGAATTAGAGTCAAAGATTGAAGAGCTGCGTTTTGTGCAAGATGAGTCATCGGTAGATATTTCCGATGAGATCAAAACGCTTTCTGAAAAAAGTCAGCAGCTTACCAAAGACGTTTACGCCAATCTCACGCCATGGCAGGTATCTCAAGTCGCGCGTCATCCGCAGCGTCCATACACATTAGATTATGTTGGCGCATTATTTACAGACTTTCATGAGCTGCATGGTGATCGTACTTTTGCAGATGATCAATCGATCATCGGTGGTTTAGCCCGTTTCGAAAATCAACCTTGCATGGTGATCGGACATCAAAAAGGCCGTGATACTAAAGAGCGTGCCCTACGAAACTTCGGCATGAGTCGTCCTGAGGGTTATCGCAAAGCAATGCGCCTCATGCGCCTGGCAGAAAAATTTGGCATCCCGGTATTTACCTTTGTTGATACGCCAGGTGCATTTCCAGGCATTGATGCGGAAGAGCGTAACCAGTCTGAAGCGATTGGGCGCAATCTATTTGTACAAGCAGAACTCGAAGTTCCAATCATCGCCACGATTATTGGCGAGGGTGGTTCTGGTGGTGCTTTAGCGATTGCGATGGGTGACGTAGTTCTGATGCTGCAAAACTCTACTTACTCAGTAATCTCACCTGAGGGTTGCGCTTCCATTCTCTGGAAGACGGCTGATAAGGCTCCAGAGGCTGCAGAGCAGCTGGGCCTCACGGCACAACGCTTAAAAGCATTGGGCCTCATTGACAAGATTGTGGCTGAGCCTATTGGTGGTGCGCATCGAGATTACGACAATATGATGAGCAATATGCGTAAAGCACTTGCAGAATCTTTAAAAACTTTTGACGGCATGAAGGTGGATGCATTACTGGAGCGTCGTCATGAACGTTTGATGAGTTATGGCAAGTTCAAGGAAATCACAGCAAAGTCCTAATCTAGGAAAGCGAATTGCGGTTGCCTTAAGTGGCGGCCTCGATTCGGTTGTATTGCTCGACACGGTTTGCAAAGCGCAAGCTAAAGAAGTAACGCAAAACAAAAACCAAACCAAGGACCAGATTTACGCTTTTCATATCCATCATGGCTTACAAAAGCCTGCTGATGAATGGCTGATCTTTTGCGAAACGCTGGCTAAAAAATATAAGATTCATTTTGATTTCAGACTTCTTCATCTCAGCACCGAAGAATCTCAAGGTAATATCGAGGCAAAAGCAAGGGCAGGGCGTTACGAAGCACTCGCCGACCTCTGCGAAGAATATGGCATCGAAGATTTACTCTTAGCGCATCACCAAAATGATCAAGCGGAAACAGTTCTCTTGCAGCTCCTGCGGGGCTCTGGCGTAGCTGGCTTATCTGGTATGCCAACAAGCAGGGGAGTTTCAAACAAACAAAGTCTCACCCTATGGCGGCCACTTTTAAATCAAAGTAGACAAGAGCTTGAGGCTTATGCAAAAGAGCATAAGCTTAAATGGATCGAAGATCCCAGCAATCAAGATACTAAGTACCGTCGTAATGCGGTTCGCAAAAGAATCATTCCAGCGCTCGAGAAGATTCAGCCAGAGGCATTGGCCAATATGGCACGTAGTGCAGAATTACTTGGGGAAGCGCAAACACTGCTTAACCGACTAGCAACACAAGATGGCAAAAGTATTCTCAACAAAGATCAATTGAAAGTAAGGCCATTACTAGCTCTTTCTAAAGATGATTTACCGGCAGCCAATAACGTATTGCGTTACTGGTTACAAACGCAACAATTAGCGATGCCATCTCAAGAGCGTTTGCAAGCTTGGTGGCGTGACCTTGCAAAAGTCAAAACAGATGCAAAACTGGAGTGGCTGCATGACGAGAGAAAAATCTACCTATGGCGTGGGGCACTGCAAGTATCTAATTCAGAGGAGGGGCGTTGGGTTCTCAAATCATTGCCAGCCAATTCCAAGCAAATGGGTCTTCCAGCGGATTGGGTAAAAACCGCCCAAGAGAACAATCAAATCACTCTTAGAGAGCGCCTAGGCTCTGAGAAGATTCAGATTAAGCATAAGACACCCCGTAAAACCCTCAAAAACCTCTATCAGGAGGCTGATATTCCACCCTGGGAGCGTCAGGCACCCTTGCTCTATATCAACGATGAATTGATCGCTGTAGCCGGAATTGGGCTGAGTTACCCGCATCTGACCTCGGTTGGTAACCGCGTTCTGCCGATATGGACTAAGGCGTAATCCCAGATTCTTTTTGATGGCGTATGGTGCAAATGAGCACGGCATTTTTAGCTTCATCAAAGCTATATAGCGCTACATAGCCAGACTTTCCGCGGGAGATGATTAATTCCCTGATATGGATATCGCAGGTGCGACCGATATAAGGGTGTTCTGACAATATCTGAATTGCACCCTCAATAATCTCTAACGTAGCTAGAGCAGCATTTTTGTCAATTGCAACTAAAAAGTCAGTAAGTCTCTCGAGATCTAATAGGGCTCTTGGGGAGAAAACAATTCTTACCAATTCGTAGCTTTCAAGGTTGACTTCTTGCCGGCAATACGTGCTTTTAAATGTTTGAAGACTTGATCCGCATCGTGTACTTTACCGTCTTGTAAAACCTCGTTGCGAGCATTGTTAGCGTCTTCAATAAAAGATCTTCGCAATTCCGCATTGATGCTTGCTTGCTTAATTGCTTCCACCATAAAGGCGTGAGTAGTAATGCCAAGATCTTTAGCCGCATTGGCTGCTCGGAGTTTGATTTCAGCGGTGAGTTTGAGGGAGGTCGTGCTTATAGGGCTCATGGAAGCTCCAAAGGAAACATTGAGGTAACACTTGAGTAACACCATGCTAAACCGGTCCTAATGCAAAGTCAACGAGTTGGGCTTAAGCCCTACAAAACCCTGTAAAATAGGCCCTTTTTAGAACTCCAAGGAATCATTTCCTTGTTACAGATAGTTAAATAGACGGTTTTTATGGCTCTTATCGTTCATAAGTACGGCGGCACCTCAATGGGCTCAACTGAGCGCATTGCCAACGTTGCCAAGCGCGTTGCCAAATGGATGCGCGCAGGCCACCAAGTGGTGGTTGTGCCCTCAGCCATGTCTGGCGAAACCAATCGCTTGCTTGGCCTTGCAAAAGAAATCAATCCTGATGCACATCCCCGTGAGCTTGATCAAATTGCATCGACTGGTGAGCAGGTTAGTTCAGGCTTGCTGGCACTGGCATTAATGCGCGAAGGTATTGACGCGGTGAGTTACGCAGGCTGGCAGGTAACTGTACATACTGACTCATCATTCACCAAGGCTCGTATTAAGAGCATTGATGACAAAAAAATCTTAGCAGACCTCAATGCAGGTCGTGCAGTTGTAGTTACTGGTTTCCAGGGTGTTGATCCAAGCGGCAACATCACTACCCTAGGTCGTGGTGGTTCTGATACCTCAGCAGTTGCCATGGCAGCAGCTCTGAAGGCCGATGAGTGCTTAATCTACACAGACGTTGATGGTGTTTATACAACTGACCCCCGTGTTTGCGAAGATGCACGTCGCCTAGACAAGATTACTTTTGAAGAGATGCTAGAAATGGCAAGCTTAGGTTCAAAGGTATTGCAGATTCGTTCAGTAGAGTTTGCAGGTAAGTACAAAGTTAAAACCCGGGTCCTGTCTTCTTTGACAGACCCGTTGATGCCTTTAGACCAAGAGATGAAGTCGGGCACCTTGATTACATTTGAAGAGGACAGCACTATGGAAGCCGCAGTTATTTCCGGCATCGCCTTTGCGCGTGATGAAGCGAAGATTACCGTTCTTGGAGTTCCTGATCGTCCAGGCATTGCATATCAAATTCTTGGCCCAATTGCGGATGCCAATATTGATGTGGATATCATCATTCAGAACCAATCTGTGGATGGTAAGACGGACTTCACATTTACAGTGCCACGTGCCGATTATCAAAAGGCTTTGGATATTCTGAGGAATACTGTTCAAGCGCACATCGAAGCAAAGGAAATTTCTGGTGATCCAAAGGTTTCCAAAGTTTCAGTTGTAGGCGTGGGCATGCGTTCACATGTTGGTATCGCCAGTAAGATGTTCCGCACTTTGTCAGAAGAGGGTATCAATATCTTGATGATCTCCACCAGTGAAATCAAGATCTCAGTGGTGATTGATGAGAAATACATGGAATTGGCTGTACGTGCCTTGCACAAGGCATTTGAACTGGACCAGAAGTAAGCTAAAAGCGCAATTAACCCCTCAGAAGCGGTTATCCGTTAAACTGTGGGGCGTTGTATAAGTAAGAAGTACGGAGACGTGGCCGAGCTGGTCGAAGGCACTCCCCTGCTAAGGGAGCATCGGGGCTAAAACTCTGATCGGAGGTTCGAATCCTCTCGTCTCCGCCAGTACTTTTGGTATTTTTTCTGTTTTTCACTATATGCATCAATGACTTAGCCCCATAACCGGGGCTTTTTCTTTATCACTCCCGCTTACCAGTACGCTTACCACTCAAGCAATATTTGATTCCGGATGTGTGGCTAATGCAATTTAAGCTAACGATTACTCAGCACACCTTGATGGCATGGTTAATTAATTGTTGAGAAGCTAAAAACGTTCAATAGATTCGGTTAGAAAACAGAACTATAAGAATTTGCATCAGGCCTTTGCTTATTGGGCTTATGAACCGAGATAGTGCCGATAGTGATGAAGCACAGAGGCTCCTCTTTATCCTTAAGTAAAAATAACTCCCTCATCTTTTGGCTGTATAGAGCCTTACCGCTTGATAGTCCTGAACCAAATCCTAAAGAATTAGCCATTAGTAAAATATTTTGAATTGCACATCCTGCGGAGATGAGTTTTTCTTGCTCGGGAATGTTGTCAAGTTCATTGTTCAGCTTAGCAGTTGCCAATAAAAGCAAGGGGCCTCGAAAAGCTTTCTGCTTTGCTTCATCAATTTGAGTTGGCGTTGCGCTTGGGTCTCTTGCTATGAGCGCGTCTGCAAACAAGTCGCCTAATAAATTACGACTTTCGGGGCTGACTTCATAAAAGTGCCAAGGCGTTACCTTTCCATGGTCGGGGGCGGCTCCAGCCGCATTCAGAATTTCTAATTTCTGGGGTAGGTTAGGGCCTGGTGCAATCAGTCTTTTAGGAGAAACATGCTGGCGACTATGGATCAGCGCATGAGCAAAGCCTCCGAGTGAATCTAAATTATCAGAAGCCAAAATCACTTAGTCCTGGATGGTCATCAGGTCTTCTTCCTAGGGGCCAAAAAAACTTTCGGTCAGATTCTTTAATGGGTAAATCATTGATGCTAGCGAAACGTCTCATCATGAAACCATTTTCATTGAACTCCCAATTCTCATTACCAAAGCTTCGCGACCAGTTACCAGAGTCATCATGACATTCGTAGGCAAAACGAACCGCAATGCGGTTATCTGTAAATGCCCATAATTCCTTAATCAGGCGGTAGTCAAGCTCCTTGGCCCATTTGCGGCGAAGAAACTCTTTTACTTGCTCTCTACCTTTTGGAAATTCAGCCCGATTTCGCCAAATAGTGTCTTCCGTATAAACCAAGGAAACCTTCTCGGGATCTCTGGTATTCCAAGCATCTTCAGCCATCCGAATCTTCTGAATAGCGGTTTCTTTAGTAAAAGGGGGTAATGGCAGTTTCTGTTCCATAATTCGCTTTATTGAGGGTTATATAGCTCTAAGGTTACACAAAAGACTTTATACAATATAGATAAATATGCCATTTTTGGTGCATTCACCGTTCAAATAGATGGAATTTTTTTCTGCAAAAATTATTTAAAAGCTTGATTGAGTATTTCAATAGGATTGCTCCACGACAAGACCAATATTCTTGGTTTGATAGGTTGCGAGTATCGATTGGTGTTGGCCTAACTATTTTTGCGATAGCCCTATTGAATCTTCTATGGGGTGATATGACTCAAGATGAGAACATGGTGACGGCAGTTTTTGGGGTCAGTGCTTTATGTATATTCCTATTTCCTAATAGTAAATTCTTCTCGCCCCTAGCTTTAATAGAGGCAAATCTATTAGCTTCCTGCGTAGCCTTCATTTGTGTTTATCTGATGCCATCGATTTCTGTGGGCATTCCATTCGCCGTCATTGGCACGATGTTTGGAATGTATTTGCTGGGGTGTATGCACCCGCCAGCGGTTTTCTTAAGTATTTTTATAGTAATGGCTGGAACTAATAGCTATGACTTTGCCTTGCATCCTGTTTTGGCCTACTCTCTTGTATTGACCTTGGCGAGTTTTTTAAATAAAGCTTTAATAAAGCGTTCGTTAGGCTAAGCTGTGCTACCCCCAAACACTCCAATCCTTGGATTGTGGTGAGGGTTCATTCCACTTCACTGGGTAATGCAGGGCTTTCCCGGGAGTGAGGCGACTCCAGATGGCTGCTACAACCGCAAGAATTGTCACCCCTACCAAGACTACTACTACGAGATGGCCAAAGCCAGCGTGCGCCTGGATCATGATAAGTGGATTTGCACCAGCTGGCGGATGTACAGTTTGTGTAAGCAACAAGACTGCCAAAGTAATTACCTCCGCAAGCAAGTAAACCCATAAAGCATCATCAAAGAGCTGGTAGCAGACAATACCAATAAGTGCGCTGATGAGGTGCCCGCCAAATAAAGCTCTTGGCTGTGCTGCAGGAGCGCCAGTCAAGCCAAACAGAAATATCGTAGAGCCACCCAGTGATGCAAGCAGTAATGGTGATGCCGGTGGTTTTGTAACAATTAAAGCCAATCCAAGTGCAACCATTGCGCCTAGCGAAACCCATGCCAAACGTTTAACTATTTTAAGCATGACTTAGTGTAATCCAGCCATCGTAGATATTTGAATGGCTTGCCTGAGAATTGAGCTCGGACATTTGACTTGCCCAGATAGAATTTGCTCGGTAACGGATGCCGTTGAAATGGCGTCAATCTCTAAAAAAGGACTGAGATCTTCAAAGCGCTCTTCGGGGGTTGTCATTTCATTCGCATTTGGAAGCAAAAAATGCATTTCTGGCAATCGCTGCAGAGAAGCGGTTGGCTCACCCTCGCTTCCCCTCATCAAAATTGCATTTGCTGAGCGAAGTTGAAAAAATTCTCGTAGTTTTTCTGGATATTCTGGATGGGTGTAGTTGGAAACTTGCCAAGGCTTCTGAAGGGTTGGATTAATGAGTTTTGCCAATACATGACCAGTATTCCGCAGACCAATTCTTTCCCTGATATCTAATAATTTTTGAAGGGCTGGGGAAATAACATTAAGAGGGCAAAAGATCGGTTGATTCAATGCCAGGAGGGCGCCAAATTCATCTTTGGTCTCGAGAATTGGCCAGCCAAGAGACTTAAAAATTTCATGGCTTGTTACCCTGGTTAGATCTTTTTCGACCCCCTGAACAAGCACTGTAAAACCATAACTAGACAGCATGCCAGCAAGAAGTGGCGTTAAGTTTGCTTGTTTTCTAGCCCCGTTATAACTTGGTAAGACTATGGTGGGTCGTGTGCCAAGATTGAGTAAATTCAGATGCGGTTGTAGGGCGTCCATAAAGCCCATGAGCTCAGAGACAGACTCGCCCTTGATGCGCATAGCAATACAAAATGCACCCAGCTCTAGATCGCTGACATTGCCATCTAGAATTTGTGTGAAGACTTCTTTTGCCTGATAATGATCAAGGTGGCCGGCGCCTTTGCTGCCTCGGCCAATGACTTTTAAGAATGATGTGATGCTCATTGGAGGATTATGCCGCTACTTCCACTTTCTTGAGAAAGCTGACAATAATTTGCTTGACTTCGGGTTTGCAGGAACCACAATTGGTTCCACATTGCGTTTCAGATTGAAGAGAGGTCATGGCGTCTTCGGGGGAGGTTCCTGCTGGCATCTTGCTTAAGCATTGCTTCATTGTGTCTGCAGATACATTAAAGCAATTACAAATTGCCTTACCTTTGGGTTTAATTTCTATAGGGGGTTTGCTGACAGGCATCAACAAAGACCGACCAAGGGCTTTTGCATCTAAGCCGCTTTCTAGGTACTCTCTTAACCAGGTAGTGCTTGCTAGGCTTTCAATGGAGCCAGTCAGCATTGCAGATAGAACCTTCTCTTGAGCGCGAACAAGTCGTACTACGCCTCTGCGCTTATCGATATAGCGCATCACGGGCTCTCCAGATTCCTCATCCAACTTAAATTTACGTATTATTTGCTTTAAAGCTTGCGCGGCAAGAGAGTCTGATTCTTCTAGCGGGTCATCGTGGTGGGCGGCCTTGAATGAAATCCCAATGAGGTCACCATCCTGCTCTCTACCAAATAGAACGCATTGGGCGGAATCGAAATGAGGCAAGATACTGCGCAAACTGTTTTGAGCAGAAAATACCTCATCTTTTGGAAATAAACCAAATGCCACTAATTGCCAAGGAAGATTAGCGGGCAAAATCTTGACGGCTGAATGTTTCAGTTCGGGCTGACCGGATACAGGGTCGATCATGTTGCAAGTAAGGCCGTTGACTCCGCGGCCCGGTGTTTTACCAGCAGCGCCTGAAATAAATTCAGAACCCCAGTGCATGGCAATAAAGGCTTGCGAGGAGGCGATATCGTCTGAGACTTTGATTGGGAAGATCTCACTACCCCTGCGACTGGTGACATGAACTAAATCACCATTTTCTAAATTCATCCTGCCAGCATCTTTGGGTGACATCTCCACACAAGGCTCTGGTGCATGTCCATAAAGTGTTCCAATGGTTCCCGTTCTACTCATCCCATGCCATTGATCTCTAAGGCGCCCAGTATTTAAGGCAAATGGGTAGCGAGCATCTACAGATTCTGCGGTTGCTTTATAGGGTGCAGCAATAAAGTGCGCTTTTTTATCTTTGGTAGGAAAAACGCCATTTTCATAAAGACGTTTTTTGCCAAAGAAATCTCCTTTGGGCATAGGCCATTGCTGTGGTCCGCGTTCCTCAAGGATTTTGTAGCTTAAACCAGTAATATCGAGATCGCGACCGGCTGTACTCTCACGATGCTCATTCCAAATATCCTCAGGTCCGGCGTAAGGAAATAGAGTGGATGTTCCTTCCTTTCTATTGCCTGGTAATAGCGCTTCAAGAGCTATTCCAATTTCAAGAGCGATCTGCCAATCATGTTTAGCAGACGCATAGGGATCAATTGCGGGATTTACTTTGGAAATTCTTCGTTCTGAATTTGTAACTGCCCCCACTTTTTCTGCCCAGGTAGTGGCGGGCAACAACACATCTGCATACAGGGTGGTGGCTGTATGCGCATAAGCTTCCTGCACTACAACAAATTCTGCTTTACTTAATCCCTCGTGAACTGCATTGAGATCAGGCATTGATTGTGCAGGGTTTGTACAGACAATCCATATGGCTTTTAGTTTTTCAGTACGCAATGCCTCAAACATGGGAATGGCACTAAGACCTGGCTTTTCGGGAACTGAATCCACCCCCCACAGGTTTGCAACTTCTGCACGATGTTCTGGGTTGGCAAGATCACGGTGTGCGGATAGTAGATTGGCTAAACCTCCAACCTCCCGGCCACCCATGGCATTGGGTTGTCCAGTCAAAGAGAATGGGCCAGCACCAGCCTTTCCTATTTGACCGGTGGCCAAGTGTAGATTTACTAAAGCAGCATTCTTGGCTGTACCTGATGCTGATTGATTTAATCCCTGGCAGTACATCGATAGGGTTGCGGGAGAAGTTGCAAACCATTGCGCTGCTTGGAACAAGTCTTTTTCGTTAATGCCACAGATCTGGCTAACTGCCTTGGGCGTGAAATCTCTAACCAAATCACGTAGCGCATCAAAATCCGCCGTATACGAGTTGATATAAGACTCATCAATCCATTTCTCCCAGAGCATGATGTAAAGCATCCCGTGATAGAGGGCAACATCAGTACCAGGTTGTATCTGTAGGTAGAGATCAGCTTCTTTGGCGGTATCGGTTTTTCTGGGGTCAACAACAATAACTTTGAGATCCGGATTATTTTTACGGGCATCCTCAAGACGTCTATACAAAATCGGATGAGCAAAAGCGGTATTTGATCCCGTAATAAAAATAGTGGATGCAGAATCAATATCTTCATAGCAACAGGGTGGGGCATCCATCCCCAAGGTTTGCTTGTAGCCAGCTACCGCACTAGACATACATAGGCGTGAGTTGGTATCAATATTGTTAGAGCCAATCAAGCCCTTCATTAACTTATTGAAGATGTAATAGTCTTCGGTCAGTAATTGACCAGACACATAAATGCCAACAGATTCTGGACCATGCTCTTGAATGATGTCAGCAAATTTTTGGGCAACAGTTTGAATTGCCTCGGGCCAAGAAATATCTACCGGCTCTTCACCCCTTGTTTTGCGGATGGCTGGTGAACCCAGCCGAGCCTGTATCTGAAGGCTTGGGTTTGCAGTGAGATGAAGGGTGGAGCCTTTACTGCAGAGTCTGCCAAAGTTTGCAGGATGATCGGGGTCGCCGCGAACCCCGGTTACCTCGATCTTTCCGTTACTTTCTGCGGTTTCAATAATGACGCCACAGCCAACACCGCAATAGCAACAGGTGCTCTTAACTTCAGCCATGAGTAGCTTGCAATTCCTCGCGGCTTAGCCAAACCACACCAGACTCTACTTTGACTGCAAAGGATTTAGCACAGCCTTCATCTGGGGCAACTGCACAGCCAGTGGAGAGATCTATATTCCAGGAATGCAGTGGACAGGTTACAGATTTTCCATGGACAATGCCCTGAGACAGGGGGCCACCCTTATGCGGGCACTTATCCAATACGGCAAATACTTCGTCTTCTGAATTTCTGAAAATAGCTATTTGACCAGCTGGCGCTTCAATAACCCGAGATCCCAGAACAGGAATCTCATCAACTGTTGTGATTTTTTGCCACTGATCAAGTTGGGCGGTATTAGACATTTCCAACCTCGACAATAGGGATGGTTTTAAATTGACGAACATCTACACCAGCACGTTCAAAGTCTTTCCAGGGATCTGGAGCATCTTTTAGATCAAACAGCAGTCTTTCGTAGAGAGCTTTACGACTTTCAGCATCGTCGACCACTTTTTGCTTAATGTATTCCATGCCAACTCTTGCCAAGTAATGGACAGTTCGATCCAAATACCAAGCTTCTTCGCGGTACAGCTGTAAGAAGGCACCAGAATATTCACGAACTTCCTCATCAGTTTTAACTTTACAGAGAAATTCCGCTACTTCAGTTTTAATGCCGCCGTTACCACCAATATAGAGTTCCCAGCCAGATTCAACACCAATGATTCCAACATCTTTGATGCCAGCTTCTGCGCAGTTTCGTGGGCAGCCAGATACTGCAAGCTTCACTTTGTGAGGTGCGTACATACCAAAGAGCATTCTCTCTAGATCTACGCCCATTTTCATGGAGGACTGGGTACCAAAACGACAGTGCTCATCACCAACACAAGTTTTCACTGTGCGAATTGATTTGCCATAGGCATGACCTGACGGCATATCCAACTCTTTCCAAACCGCTGGGAGATCATCCTTCTTGATGCCAAGTAAGTCAATTCGTTGGCCGCCAGTGACCTTCACTGTGGGCACTTGGTATTTCTCAGCAACGTCAGCAATTCTTCGTAGTTCAGAAGGAGTAGTTAGACCACCAAACATCCGCGGAATAACTGAGTAGGTGCCATCTTTCTGGATATTGGCATGAGCACGTTCATTAATGAAGCGGGATTGTGGATCATCTTTTGCTTCATGTGGCCATGTGGAGATCAAATAATAATTTAAGGCAGGGCGACAAGTCGCGCAACCGTTAGGTGTTCTCCAATTCAGCTCGGTGCGAACTTGCTCTTGAGAAATTAAGTGACCGGAGCGTATGGCTTGACGAATTTCATCATGAGAAAGATCGGAGCATCCACAAATTGATTTCTTTCTAGGGGTTGCTGAATAGTCTGTGCCAAGAACATTCATCAGCACTTGCTCAACTAGGCCTGTACATGAGCCACAGGAGCTGCTTGCTTTAGTACATTTCTTCACTTCATCTAGTGTGAATAGACCCTGTTCGCGAATAGCCTTGACAATGGTGCCTTTGGTAACCCCGTTGCATCCGCAGATTTCATCTGCATCAGTCATTCCGGCCGCTTTATTGTGACCTTGATGGCCAACATCACCAATATTAGATTCACCAAACATCAATGTGTCACGAATTTCTGCAATGCTTTGTTCGTCACGCATGAGCTTGAAATACCAAGTACTGTCTGCTGTATCGCCAAACATGCAGGCGCCAATTAAACGATCATCTTTTAAAACTAATTTTTTATACACGCCACCAATAGGATCGGCTAGAGTAATTTCTTCAGTGCCTTCGCCTCCCATAAAGTTTCCAGCGGAGAAGAGATCAACACCCGTTACTTTCAGTTTTGTTGACGTTACGGAGCCCTCATAGCGACCGATACCGTGTTCGGCAAGGTGATTTGCACAAACCTTAGCCTGCTCAAATAAAGGCGCAACTAAACCATAGGCAGTTCCTCGATGGCTTGCGCACTCGCCAACTGCATAGACTCTTGGATCAAACGTTTGCAAAGTATCGTTAACAACGATACCTCTTTGGCAATGTAAACCTGCAGATTCGGCTAAAGCTGTATTGGGCTTAATGCCCGCCGCCATAACAACTAAGTCAGCCGGTATTTCTAGCCCACCTTTAAAGCGGATATGGCCGACACGATCGCCGGTGGCATTAGGGGTAATTGCCTCGGTAGAAGTTTTCAGTAAAAACTTAAGACCCTTTTCTTCCAAGGATTTTTGTAGTAAATCAGCCGCTGTTTTATCTAGCTGTCTTTCCATCAACCATTCAGCCAGATGGACCACAGTCACACTCATACCCCTGAGAGCCAAACCATTTGCAGCTTCTAGACCAAGTAGGCCGCCACCAATGACAACGGCATTTTTGTAACGCGTTGCCACATCAATCATCTCATTGGTATCTTTGATATCACGATACGCAATCACGCCAGGTAAATCATTTCCTGGAACAGGCAAGATGAATGGCAAAGAGCCGGTAGCCAGTAATAAGCGATCATAGCTTTCAACAGTGCCATCATCGGCAATAACCGTGCGCTCTTTGCGATCAATCTTAGTTATGGTTTTGCCAAGATGAAGATGGATGCCATTGCTCTTGTACCAATCAAGGTCATTTAGAACAATTTGCTCAAGAGTCTGTTCGCCTGCCAATACTGGGGACAGCAAAATGCGGTTGTAGTTGGGATGGGGTTCAGCACCAAAGATGGTGATGTCATAAAGCTCTGGGTCGAGCTTTAATAGTTCCTCGATGGTCCGAACGCCGGCCATCCCATTGCCAATCATGACGAGTTTTTGTTTTTTCATGCTTTGATCTTGAAGCTATCTGCATAAGCAGCAGGGTTGGAGCCATTCCACACAACACCATCAAATAATTTGCTGGAGCGCATATCGCTTTTTGGTAGTGGTGTCTTTGAAGCAGTAGCAGCCTCTTTGTAAAGCGCAATGTTGTTTACTTTTTTTGCTACAGCCAAGTAATCTGGGTGCTCTTTGAGTAAACCCCAGCGCTTGTGCTGAGTCATAAACCACATGCCATCAGATAGGTAGGGGTAATTAGCCATACCATCGTTATAGAATTTCATCGCATGGGGATCATCCCAAGTTTTGCCGATACCGTTGTTATAGCGACCCATCATGCGGTCTTGAATCACACTAACATCAGTATTGACAAATGAAGGTGCAGCTACAACTTCCGCAGTTGCATGCTTATTCGAAGTCGATGCATCAATATATTTTCCAGCCTCTAATATTGCTGCCGTAACTGCGCGACAAGTATTGGGATACTTCTTGGCAAAGTCGGAGGTTGTTCCTAAAGCCTTTTCTGGATGATCTTGCCAGATTGCTTGTGTAGTAATGGCTGTAAAGCCAATGCCGTCAATGATTGCGCGGGCATTCCAGGGTTCACCTACGCAATAGCCATCCATATTTCCGCTACGCATATTCGCGACCATTTGTGGGGGCGGAACGGTGATAATTTTTGCGTCTTTAAATGGATTAATGCCATAGTTCGCTAACCAGTAGTAAAGCCACATAGCGTGTGTACCAGTTGGGAAAGTTTGCGCAAAAGTGTAGTCACGCTTTTCTTTATCCATGAGCGCTTTAAGACTGGCGCCATCACTTACACCTTTTTGATAAAGCGCTTTTGATAAGGTTATTGCCTGACCATTATTATTTAGAGACATCAGAACTGACATATCTTTTTGTTGGCCACCAATACCCATCTGCAATCCATAAACTAAACCATAGAGGATGTGAGACATATCATTCTCGCCATTTACAAGCTTGTCACGGATTGCAGCCCATGACGCTTCTTTAGTGGGGATGATCTTAACGCCGTACTTCTTATCTAGACCAAGATGGTTAGCCATGACAACCGATGAGCAGTCTGTAAGGGCAATGAAACTGACCTTTACATCCGTATTCTCAGGGGCGTCGGAGCCTGCTGCCCAAGCTCCCGCTTTAACCATTGGGTCTATTAAGGACAGAATGCTGGCAGAGCCAATGCTTTGGATAAGTTTGCGACGCGTAGGATTCGCATCAGCAACAGTCGGGGTAGTAGCTTCTGGTAATAAACCGCTAATGCTTGTTTTCTCTTTCATGCTGAGCTCCTTTAGTCGATAACTAACAATAAAGAAGTTATGAGTCCCGAGATAAGATTGGTGGCTCAGTATTGGTGCACTAAATCAAAGCATGGGCACTTTTGGTTCACACAGAGAATTTAGGGCTATTGCTGACTGTTACAAATGATGCATGGAACAAATTGCACCAATAGCAGTTAAAACACCCAAATTAAATGGGGCGTTGCCTGGCGTCTACCTTATTGGTGCTGGGCCTGGAGCCTCTGATCTCATTACTGTTCGGGGCTCAAGAATTTTGGCTCAGGCAGACATTGTTTTTTATGACGCACTCATTGATATTTCTATGTTGGAGTGGTGTCCTAGCACTAGGTTGGTGCAGGTAGGCAAAAGATGCGGATCGCATTCAAGCTCTCAGCACTTCATCAACAAGCAATTGGTGGATGCTGCAGGTAAGTACTCAGTAGTTGTGCGCTTAAAAGGCGGAGATCCAATGATCTTTGGTCGTGCACAGGAAGAGATTGATGCTCTTGAGAAAGCAAACGTGCGCTATGAGATTGTTCCAGGCATCACTACTGCCTTAGCGGCCTCGGCAGAATTAAAGCAGCCTCCAACTACGAGAGAGTTAAGTAGAACCCTGACGCTGACTACACTTCCAGGCCGTTGTGCACACGAAGATCATAAAACCGCTATTTACTATATGGCGCGTGATCAGCTATCTGAGGTTGCGACAACATTGATTGCTCAGGGCTACACGGTAGATACCCCTGTTTGCTTGATGGAATCAGTTAGCCTGCCAACGCAACGTAGCTTTGGCTGCACATTAGATGAATTGCGCTTTGGTGATGTTCATCATCATTTTTTAGATAAGCAACCTGTTGTGGTGATGGTCGGAGAGGTTTATAGAAAAAAACTGCATACGCTTATCCCATTAATCGAGTCACAAAATCATTTCAACGTATTTCAAGCGGCATCTTAATTACTTACTAGGAGCTATAAATGAATTCATATCGTCCTTTTGATCCAGATAGACCTCTGTTTAGCAACCGCTGCAGCTGTGGACATCATGCATCTGAGTTAGATCATGCAAACTCGCTTTCAGCAATGATGGATGCCGAGCAGCAAAGCGCAGATTTTGTTGAGGCCAGCTTAGTTAAGGCTCTTTTTCCTCAAGAAGATCGTAGACGCGCGTTTTTAAAGGCTGTTGGAGTAGGTGGAGCAATGAGCGCTCTCTCGGGCTTCTTGCCGGTAGGGTCCTTGCAGGCAATGGCGCAAGAAAAAGCGCCATTAGAAAAACCAGACCTAAAAATTGGCTTTATCGCAATTACTTGTGCGACTCCACTCATCATGGCTGACCCACTAGGTTTTTATAAAAAACAAGGCCTGAACGTTACGCTTAATAAGACCGCAGGTTGGGCTTTAATTCGTGACAAGATGCTCAATAAAGAGCATGATGCCTCACACTTTTTATCACCAATGCCGATCTCAATGTCAATGGGCTTGGGTTCTGATCCTTCTCAGATGCGTGTGGCCACAATTCAGAACGTGAATGGTCAGGCTATTACGTTAGCTAACAAGCACAAAGATAATCGTGATCCGAAAAACTGGAAAGGCATGAAGTTTGCTGTTCCATTCGAATACTCAATGCATAACTTCTTGCTGCGTTATTACGTAGCTCAAGCTGGCTTAGATCCAGATAAAGATATTCAGATTCGCGTTACACCTCCACCAGAGATGGTGGCTAATTTACGTGCCGGAAATATTGATGGTTTTTTAGGGCCTGATCCATTTAACCAGCGCGCAGTGTATGACGAGGTCGGATTTATACACATTCTGACTAAGCAGATTTGGGACGGTCACCCTTGCTGTGCTTTTGGAACCTCAGAAGATTTTATCCGCAAGAATCCAAATACCTTTGCAGCCCTCTATCGTGCAGTCTTAAATGCTTCAACGATGGCGCGTGATCCTGCGAATAGACCTTTAATTGCTAAAGTAATTTCTACGCCAAATTACCTTAACCAGCCAGAGACAGTTGTAATGCAAGTTCTCACTGGTAAGTTTGCAGATGGTCTAGGCAATGTGCAAAACGTACCAGATCGCATCGACTTTAACCCAATTCCTTGGTACTCCATGGCAACCTGGATGTTGACCCAAATGCAGCGCTGGGGCTATGTCAAAGGCGATGTGAATTACAAGGACATCTCTGAAAAAGTATTCTTGTTGACCGACGCTAAAAAGTATATGGGCGAGACTGGCATTGCAGTTCCACCATTAGCTAAAGTGGGATACAAAAAAGACAAGATTATGGGTAAAGAGTTTGACCCTAGTCAGCCAGCAGCCTATTTGAAATCTTTTCAAACTAATAAAGCATGAATGTAAGGTAAATGAATGAAAACAGTATCAATTAAGGTTAAAGGCGCAATTCTATCGGTTGTGATTTTGCTCATGTGCTTATTTATCTGGCATATGGCGACAACACAAAAAGTTACACCGCCGCCAGGAGTATCAACTAGTTCTAGTGAGTACAGCAGTCTCATGGGTCAGGGTGGTAGTGATCCTGTTCAAAAAACTGGATTCCCAACCTTAACGCAAATGGGGGAGACTATCTATAAGCAGTTATCACACCCTTTTTATGACAATGGCCCAAACGATAAGGGAATAGGTATTCAACTTGCTTATTCTTTGGCGCGTGTTGCCTTAGGATTCTTGTTGGCGATGATTGTCGCTATTCCGTTTGGATTCTGGATTGGCATGTCACCATTAGCTTATGAGGCATTTAATCCTTTCATTCAAATCCTAAAGCCGATTTCGCCATTGGCTTGGATGCCTATTGCGCTTTACACCATCAAAGACTCTGCGATTTCTGGAATTTTTGTGATCTTTATTTGTTCCATATGGCCAATGCTCCTAAATACAGCATTTGGAGTTGCCAATGTGCGTAAGGAATTATTAAACGTTGCCAAGACATTAGAGGTTTCTCCTTTACGTAAAGCATTCTTAGTCATTCTTCCTGCGGCTGCACCAACTATTTTGACTGGTATGCGCATCTCTATGGGCATTGCCTGGTTAGTGATCGTTGCTGCTGAGATGCTTGTTGGTGGCACTGGAATTGGTTACTTCTTATGGAATGAGTGGAATAACCTATCGCTATCCAGCGTTATTTTTGCAATTCTTTTAATTGGTATTGTTGGAATGTTGCTAGATACAGCATTTGGCAAGTTACAAAAGGCGGTTTCATATGCAGATTGAAAATACATTCCTCAAAGTTTCAAACCTCAGCAAGTCGTATAAAGCTGACGCACCTCCAGTATTTGAAGGAATAGATTTTGAAATCGAAAAAGGAGAGTTTGTTTGCATCATCGGTCACTCCGGATGTGGCAAAACCACTATTTTGAATGTGCTTGCTGGTCTTGAAGAAGCCACTGGCGGCGATGCCATCATGCTTGGTAAGCGTATTCAGGGCCCCGGTTTAGAGCGTGGCGTTGTATTCCAAGGGCATGCCTTAATGCCGTGGATGACAGTACTGCAGAATGTGGCTTTTGCAGTGAAGTCAAAGTATCCCGATTGGTCAAAAGAGCAGATTACTGAGCATTCCAAAAAGTATCTGGCGATGGTCGGCTTGGTAAATGCTGAAAATAAAAAACCATCTGAATTATCTGGCGGTATGAAGCAAAGGGTTGGTATTGCAAGAGCCTTTGCAATTGAGCCAAAAATGCTACTACTTGATGAACCATTCGGAGCCTTGGATGCGCTAACTCGCGGAGTTATTCAGGATGAGCTTCTCAAAATTTGCAAAGAAACAAATCAAACTGTATTTATGATCACCCATGATGTTGATGAGGCAATCTTGCTTTCTGACAAAATTATGCTGATGAGCAACGGCCCTAATGCACGTATCGCTGAAATCGTTGTCAACACTTTGCCCAAAGGAAGAAAGCGGGCCAATTTACATCATGATGCTATGTATTACCCAATGCGAAACCATTTAGTAGATTTTCTAGTCAATCGATCAAAGGATCTACAGGTAAAAGGTGCTAAGGGTGAGTTGGATGGTTACAAGCCGGTAATAGTGCTTCCAGGCGTTGATGCGGTTGTTGCTTAATACACTAAAACTTAAAACTAGGAGAAAAAAATGGATCGTTCAGTAGTTACACAAAAAATTATCGAAGCCAAAGTTCGCAATGGCATGAAGTGGAGTGATATCGCAAAAGCAATAGGCGAATCAAAGGAGTGGGTTACTGCAGGCTGTTTAGGTCAGATGACCTTTACTAAGGTGCAAGCTGAAGCTGCTGGTAAGTTATTTGATTTGACTGATGAAGAGATGGCTTGGTTGCAAATTGTTCCTTATAAAGGATCTCTGCCAACCGCCGTTCCAACGGACCCGTTGATCTATCGTTGGTATGAGATTGTCAGCGTTTATGGAACCACTATTAAAGAGTTAATTCATGAAGAGTTTGGCGATGGCATTATGAGTGCAATCGATTTCTCAATGGATATCCAGCGCGAGCCTGATCCTAAGGGCGATCGTGTTCAAGTAGTGCTGTCAGGTAAGTACCTTTCTTACAAGACTTACTAAAAATATAATCGCACCCTAGAACCACCTTCGGGTGGTTTTTTATTGGGGTATTCTTAGCGACAACTTACTAAAAAAATTGAGATTAAATATGTCAGGCATTATAGATTTTAAGGCGCTCGTTAGTCAGATTGGCGAGGCTGTAATCATTTCTGATCGGGATGAAAATATCTTGTTTTGGAATGTTTCTGCTGAGCGTATTTTTGGCTACGGTTCGGCAGAGGCTGTGGGGAAAACCCTCAGTATTATTACGCCTGAACGTTTTAGGGAAGGCACTCTAAAGGGTATTTCCACACCATACAGACTGGTGTAACAAAGTATGGAAATACTTTGTTAAGAGTTCCTGCGATGCATAAGGATGGGCGTTCTATCTCCATTGCTTTTTCAGTAAGCATGCTTTTTGATGATAAAAAACAACCCATTGCCATAGCTGCGATTGTCCGAGATGAAACTGAACGTTTTCAAGAAGAGCGTAATTTGAAGGTCAAACTGGCAGCATATGAGAGAAGCGAGTAAGACCCCAATGCTAAGGTTGCTATAAATCTGCTAGATTTAGCTCTTTTGTTTCTCCTTCGCCATTGCTTATGCCCATAATGGGCTCACCATCCCGCTTACCAGTGAAACATGGATTTTAGTAAGTTTGAATGGATTACTCGGGAGTAGAGTCTACCTTCTAAGCCATATGGGCAAGGGGTTTAATGGACATTGGTAGGTTTTACAGGAGGGTCAAAATCTAGATCTCGTCTCCGCCAGCACTTTTGGCATTTTTTTCTTCTTTTTACTATACGTATCAATGACTTAGCCCCCTAACCGGGGCTTTTTCTTTACTACTCCCGCTTACCAGTACGCTTACCACCCAAGCAATGCTTGTTTTAGGATGCTCTAGGGAAGCGCAGATTAAATCAAAATTAGCCTGAAGAGCGCCGCAAAAATATCCCCATATTTAATTTTTACGAAGACAGTCTGATTTTTCTAAGATTTGGCGCTAATTTCCCTTCTCTGAGTTGCCCGTA
>NZ_JACVPJ010000036.1 GCF_018881975.1 Polynucleobacter sp. JS-Safj-400b-B2
GCTTCAATATCAGCGCCTACTAAGTCAGCCAAATTGGCTAACTCGTTCATAAAGGAGATACGGGTCGCTAGCATCGCATTGGCTGCGTATTTAGTTAGCTCAGCACTTTTGACATCCATGTAATAGGTACGCTCATGGTGGCGATTAAAGGGAGCGTAAAGCTTGCGCATCTGCTCTTTGGCATGCAATCCTGCGGGGGTACTTTCAGTGCCAATCACAATGCGGTCTGGCCTCATAAAGTCTTCTACGGCAGCGCCTTCTTTGAGGAACTCAGGGTTAGAGACTACAGAACACAGTTCTGGAGATAAGCTTCTTTTTTTTAGCTCTTGCGTAATGGCTGCAAAAACTTTGTCAGCAGTACCCACTGGCACCGTCGATTTATCGACGATGACTTTAGGAGAAGTCATATGACGACCAATATTGCGCGCTGCCGCTACGACGTATTGCAAATCAGCTGAGCCATCTTCATCCGGAGGTGTACCAACCGCGATGAACTGAATATCACCATGAGCAACTGAGGCAGCAATATC
>NZ_JACVPJ010000013.1 GCF_018881975.1 Polynucleobacter sp. JS-Safj-400b-B2
GATCTGAGCAAAACTAAGTTGTGGATTGATTGTGCTGGTCATTACTTATCTCGATTGGAGTTGATAAGTAAATAACGTTTGATGAGATGCTTAGGTTGTCATGAGGGGTGAATAAATCTGCGTTTCCTTAGCATCCTTAACAATCAACCCAGCATCCGCTTCTTCAGCTATGCCCGCGATTGGCCATTCATGGCCGCACTGTGCACAAACGTAATTTTCCCCGTCAGGGTAGGTCATATCCTCCTGGCAGGCGGGACACTTTGGTAGATTCTCTGTGCTCATGGGCATATTTTAGTCCATGGGTACTGAGTCTCCACTAATTGCCTTCACAGGATTTAGAATGAACACGTGAATAAAACTCTTAAAATTTTCCTTATTGTCCTTACGGGTTGCCTTGTGATATTGGGACTAGGTGCTTTTTATGCATCATCCTTTGTTAATCCTGCACAGGTAACTAAGCTCTTGAGCTCTTCGGTCAAAGAAGCTACTGGACGAGAGTTAAAAATTACTGGACCAATCAGTTTGAGTATTTTTCCGTCCATTAGCGTAAAAGCGGAGCAGCTAGCTTTGAGTAATGCATCCTGGGCAAGCACTCCCGATATGCTGACCTTTAAGAAGGTCGAGTTAGACATTAGGTTGTGGCCCTTACTCAAGGGCAGCGTTGAGATCAGCAAAATTGGTGTGTTAGGACTGGAGGTTAATTTACAGACTAACAAAGCTGGGGAGGGTAATTGGAATTTAACTGCACCAGTCTTGGCTACCAATAATTTAGCAACTCAAACAACAATAGATAGCTCCTCTAACAGTGCGTTTCTCTCGTTTCAGACTTTAGATATTGTGGATGCACGTATTAATTATCAAGATGACAATCAAGCCGCTAAGTCATTAAAGATTCCTAAATTAAACCTTGATGCGAAAGATGGAAAATCTACGATTCTGATGGATCTCCAATATCCCAACTACACGCTGAATCTCAAAGGCAAAACAGGATCGTTGCGTACCGCTTATTTTGCTTGGGATCAATCCCCCGTAAAAACGGATCTCGATATGCTTCTTACCCTGAATGGAAAGTCACTTGCGATTACGGGGGAGATTGATAAGAAGCCTCATGTATTACCGCAATTTAATATCAACCTCAACTCAAAATCATTTGATTTGGCTCCTTTGGCGGGGTCGGCTGTGATTGCTGGCTCAAAGGGAAAAGCCAGCCATGCAACCCCGCATAAATCTCAAGGCAAGTATTTTTTCTCTGATGAGGCATTGCCTTTCGATCTGCTGCCTTTGGCTGATGGATTGATCAATATCAATATTGCTGAACTTGGAATGCCGGATCAGGCCCCATTTACCAATTTTAAGGCGACCCTGCAATTTAAGAAAAATGCCATTGATGCAAACGATGTCAGTTTTAATGTTGGCAAAGGAAGCGCCCAAGCACAAATTTCTATTTCACAGTTTGATGGCCCATCACCAAAATTCACCATCAAGGGTTTGGCTAAGGACTTTACTTTGGAGCAAATTATTGCCACTACTGATTCCAGTGCTAGAGTTTCTGGTGGAGATACGAAGGTAGCTTGGAACTTACAGGGAAGTGGAGTAAGTCCACATCAAATGGCTAGCCGAGCAAATGGCGCCATTCAGGTTTCAGTAGGCCCAAGCAAATTAGATTCTAAGTTCATCAATAAGGGCGGGGACTTTGTTATTACAGCAATAGATGCAATCAATCCGATGTACAAAAAATCGAATCAGACTGTATTGGATTGCGCTGTTGCTTATTTGCCGGTTAGCGGAGGGGTAGTGAATATTCAGAATTCAGTTGGCGTTGAAACTGACCGACTCGATATCACCTTAGCAGGCTCCATTAATCTTGCTAACGAAGCTGTCAATATCAGCATTAATCCAAGAGAAAAATCAGGCCTGACAACCGGCTTAGATCTTGCTGGACTGGTGAAAATTGAGGGAACCTTACAAAACCCACAAACTGGGGTCAATAAGGCGGGAGTAGTGAATAGCGCCGTCTCGATTGGACTAGGCTTTTTAACTGGCGGAATCAGTATTGCCGCAGAGAATGCCAAATCAATGGCGACCAAGTCACAGCCATGTAAAACAGCGCTGCATCCTTGGTCGGATATCTATCCTGCGGGCAAGTAAGTCTAACTAAGTTTAACTAAATTTAACTAAGCCAAACAAAGTCAGACTAAGTCAGACTAAGTCAAGCAAAGCTCGCAAAACTGTTTCTTAAAAAACTAAGCCGCTGACAAAGAGACTGAATAAAGAAATAAAGATGCTGGCAAAGAATGCGGTCCAGAAGCTAGAGATCGTAAAGCCGCTTACCACTGCAGAAACCAGCATCAATACTATTGCATTAACCACGAGTAAGAAGAGGCCCATGGTCACTACGGTGAGCGGTAGCGTGAACAACACCAACAATGGTTTGACGATTGCGTTGGCAAAGCCCAATAGCAAGGCAGCAATGATGAGTGAGCCACCATCTGCAAAGCGCAGGCCGCTAAAGATATAGCTAGCAACCCAAAGGGATAAAGAAGTTAAGCCCCACTGGACTAGAAATAGCGTTAAGTTGCTCATGGATAATTCCTTTGCTTGTGTTGTAAGGGGGTTAATGCCTAATACCTATATTAGCAGTTGATTAATAGTGCGGGGGGATTTCATCTTTCAGACTTCCGCCACCACCTCCGCTGCTACTGGCTTGCTCTTTAATTGCCTTTAGTTCGCGATACAGAAATTCAATTTGCTGCTGCTGTTTATAAACAGTCTCATTGAGTTTTTCAATTAAGTCTTCAGTGAAGCTGAGTTTGATTTCTAGATTGGTAATGCGTTCTTCAGACATAGTCAGTTAGCCTTTTTATTCTGAGATGAGTTCAAAGCGCCCATCTTCCATTTCTGCTTTTGGTCTGACCCAAAAGTCATGAGATTGTAGGGATTCATAAACATAAGCCGGCTCTAAGGTTGCTTCCACGTTTGCCAAAAAAACGACTTTATAAAAACCGCCAGTCTTGATGTGCTTAAGTTTGTTACCTGGCTTAAAGAGGCCATCGTCAGGGTCAGCCATTTTGGGTTTACTCATGTCAACAATGCACTTTCTCGGTATGATCTAGCGATGGCAAATTCCATCCCATACTCCATTCTAGATATATCTCCGATTCCTCAGGGGTTTACTGCTGCTGATGCGCTGCGAAACTCCTTGGATGTGGCAAGGCATGCTGAAAAATGGGGATACACGCGCTACTGGGTAGCAGAGCACCACAATATGACCGGTAATGCGAGTTCAGCTACAGCTGTATTGATTGGCTACATTGCTGCTGGCACCTCTCACATTCGAGTAGGTTCTGGTGGCGTGATGTTGCCTAACCATGCACCTCTGGTTATTGCTGAGCAATTTGGCACCTTAGAGGCTTTGTATCCTGGACGGATTGAGCTCGGATTGGGTAGGGCGCCCGGTACTGACCAAATGACGGCAAGGGCATTACGCCGAGATTTGCTCGGAAGCGATGATCGTTTTCCACATGACGTCCGAGAGCTCCAGCATTATTTTGGCCCGCTTCAGGAGGGGCAATCCGTCAAAGCCATTCCAGGTATGGGTAGCAATGTACCCATCTGGATTTTGGGCTCTAGTCTCTATGGCGCTCAATTAGCGGCACACTTTGGCCTACCTTATGCCTTTGCTTCTCACTTTGCGCCAGAGCAACTCCTAGAGGCAATAAAGATTTACCGAGAACTTTTTAAACCATCAGTCCAGCAAGCTCAACCATATTCAGCATTTGTGATGAATGTAGTGGCGGCAGATACTGATGAAGAAGCTCAGCATCTATTTACAACCCTGCAACAGAATGTTGTCAGAATGCGCAGGAACACAAGAGGGCAGTTGCCGCCTCCTATCGCTGACATGAATGCATTCTGCGAGCCTCATGAGCGGGCAGCGGCAGATCATACTTTGCAGGTCTCAGTAGTGGGTTCGCTAGAGACTGTAAGGAAGGGCATGCGTCACTGGTTGGATCTCACTGGCGCCAATGAGCTTGTTCTTACCGGTCAAATATTTGATCATCAAGCTCGCCTTAGATCATTTGAGGTTGCAGCAGAAGCTGCACAAGGTTTATAGATCGAATACTGTGTAATCGGCAGTAATCGAAACCTGCTCTGTTGCTGCCTTATTCGCAAATCGAAGAACTTCATTGTCTTTGCTAATTAATGTGCAAGGTTTTACCGTATAGGCAAGGTCTAAGAAGACCTGATCGTCTGGATCATTGCATGCCCAAGGTGCCTTGTTTAAGCTTTGATCATCCAGCATTCTTGCTAGGTTCTGCCATTGCAGATAGATTTTCTTTTGCTGTACATCGTCAAGCGAAAACAATGGACGCGCAATGACGTCAGCGAATTCTTCTAATGTATTTGGGGTTGCTAAAGCATCTAATTGACCTTCGATTAGTGCTTGCTTTAAATGAAGCGCTCGAAAGTCATTAAAGACAAAAAGATCTAACAAGACATTGGTATCGAAAACAACCACTTTCATATTGCAGGCCTATTGATTGTTACGCCAAATCTCTGGAGTAATAGTCACCTGGCCTTGATCGGAGGAGACATACGCTTCACCATCCTGAATATTTACGTGAATGACCATACTACGTTCAACCAACTTGTTCAGATCTTCCGCTTGCTCTGCTGGAATGGAAACCACTTGTAAGTTGCGAGCGCGCGTCAGCTTATTTGCGATACCATCCCACCAGATTTTGCTGGTATGACCGCCATAGCAATACACAATTACTTGATCTGAACGGCCACAGGCTTTCAGAATGCGGCGCTCATCTGGCTGACCAATCTCAATCCACAGCTTGATAGCATCAGTAAGATCTTTGATCCACAGATCCGGTTCATCCGTATCACTTAAACCCTTTGTAAATACCAAATCCTCATGCGCCTGTAATGCAAAGGCGATGATACGGATCATCATCCGTTGCTCAGTCTCAGAAGGGTGCTTAGCGATAGTGAGGGAGTGGCTGCCATAGTAGTGGCGGTCAGAATCTGCGACGTGAAGGTCGGCTTTGTGGATAGTTGCGCGTAGAGCCATGACGCATTATCGCCTTTAAAGGCTAACTCCTGGCTTGAGTAGGCTCATAACCAGTATTATTTGGCCAGAGGCTCCTGATGAGCCTAGAAATGCCTCAAATTACTGTGTATCGTAAAACCCATGATCCGTATTACTGAATTACGTCTGCCCATTGACCATGCTCCTGAAGCAGTGGAGAAGGCGATTCTTAAGCGTCTTAATTTAGACGCTAAAGAGTTAATCGCTTTCGATGTCTTTAAGCGTAGTTACGATGCCCGAAAAAACGTTGCGCTCTCTTTTATTTACGCGGTTGATGTATCCGCAAAGCATGAAGATACTCTGCTCAAGGAATTTTCAGGCGACAGCCATGTAAGACCATCCCCGGATACGAGCTATCACTTTGTTGCTAAAGCGCCTGATTCAATAGCTGATGGCAACTTGCTAAGACCAGTTGTCGTTGGATTTGGACCATGCGGAATTTTTGCTGCATTGGTTTTGGCGCAGATGGGTTTCAAGCCGATTGTTCTTGAGCGTGGCAAAAAAGTACGTGAGCGCACTCAAGACACCTGGGGTTTATGGCGCAAAAATGTGCTCAATCCAGAATCCAATGTGCAATTTGGTGAGGGTGGAGCCGGTACATTTTCAGATGGGAAGTTGTATAGCCAAATTAAAGATCCCAAGTTTTATGGCCGAAAGGTCATTAATGAGTTTGTGAAAGCCGGTGCTCCACAAGAAATTACTTATGTAGCCAAACCCCATATCGGCACTTTCCGCTTAGTGGGCGTTGTAGAGAAGATGCGTCAGGAAATCATTGACCTAGGCGGGGAGATTCGGTTTTCACAAAAGGTCATTGGCTTTGATATCGAGAATGAACAAATTACTGGGGTCAAAATAGAGGGTCAGCCTGATTTACCAGCTAACCATGTGATATTGGCGCTTGGCCACAGTGCGCGTGATACTTTTGAAGCCCTGCATCATGCGGGCGTCTTCATGGAATCCAAACCATTCTCGGTCGGCTTTCGAATTGAGCATCCTCAGTCCCTGATTGATAAAGCACGTCTTGGCCCCCATGCTGGCAATGAACTCATTGGCGCAGCAGATTACAAATTAGTCCATCACGCCAAAAATGGCCGTGCAGTTTATAGTTTTTGTATGTGTCCAGGCGGAACAGTAGTTGCCGCTACCTCCGAGCCTAATCGTGTGGTGACCAATGGCATGAGTCAGTACTCTCGTAACGAACGCAATGCCAACGCCGGTATCGTTGTTGGCATTACTCCAGAGGATTATCCTGGTGGCCCACTTGCGGGAATTGAGTTTCAGCGCGCCATTGAATCTAAGGCTTTTGAATTAGGTGGCAGAACTTATGAGGCACCAGGTCAACTGATTGGTGATTTTCTGGAGGGTAAGCCTTCCACTCAGTTCGGTAGTGTTACACCTTCCTATAAGCCTGGCGTTCATTTAACCGATCTTGCGGAAAGTTTGCCTGCTTATGCAATCGAGGCAATTCGGGAGGCTATTCCTGCCTTTGAAAAGCAAATCAAGGGCTTTTCCATGAAAGATGCCGTATTAACTGGTGTGGAGACACGCACCTCATCTCCATTGCGAATTACCAGGGGCAATAACTACCAAAGCTTGAATATCAAAGGCCTTTATCCAGCGGGTGAGGGTGCGGGCTATGCCGGTGGAATCTTGTCTGCAGGTGTCGATGGGATTAAAGTAGCAGAAGCAGTGGCGCTAGACTATCTGTCAAAGTAAATCTTGCGTAAGAGCTCTTAGTCGAGCCGGTATGTCTTACAAGTTCTAAGAATTCAGTTCTCAGATCATGCGATAGAGCTCCCTAGGGCTCTATTTTTTTTGCCTTCTCAATCTGTTGTTATTGCACTAAGGCGTCAATAAGTCTTGTAAAGGCCGCTTCATTAAAGGATGAGTTATTAAAGCGGTGTAAAGCAGGGTGGATTGGTGGCTCTGTTCTGCGCTTGGCATATTGATCCCAGTGAATGAGTTTCCATTGGTCCCGTGGGTCAGCCCGTTTCGCCATCCGCTTTTTGGCCTCCAACTCTGCCAGATCAATCCAAGCAATCTGTATGGAGGTCTGTGGTGGCATCCCTAATGCTTGTGAATTAAGCATCCTGCCACTTTGAATTTCTTTTGAGAATGGCCCGACCAGAATGACATTGACTCCCAGAAGCAAATTCTCCCTGGCAGTATCAATGAGGCCTTGGTACTCCCAATCACGTAGGTTTTCCAAATAGAAGGGGCTATCACGGTCATTGGGGTTCTGAGTATTCAGTTGCATGACATGGGCACTAAAAGCACCGTATACAGTGTCTTTATCTAAAAAGAAAAAATCTTCTCCTGTTTTCTCAATAATTAGGGGCAGGGCCTTTTTGGCAAGAGTCGACTTCCCGGTGCCGGCATGTCCTGCAAAGAGGATCAGGCGGGGCGCAGAGGGAGTTAATTTGCAAACCATAAGTTGCTAGTCTCGCAGAAATTGATGAAAATATCTCCTCTTTTGGGGAAGTGACGATAATGTCGCCATGGCTTTAATCGTACTCACTGATGCAAAACTGGCTTTTGGCCACGTTGACCTCCTCGCAAACACTGCTTTTTCACTCGAATCGGGTGAGCGTGTTGGCTTAATTGGCCGCAATGGCACTGGCAAATCTTCTTTATTGAAGATCTTGGCTGGTATCGAAAAAATGGATGATGGCCTGCTGCAATATCAGCAAAGCCTTCGCATTGCTTATGTTCCCCAAGAGCCTATCTTTGAGGCTGAAGAAACTGTTTTTGATGCTGTTTCAAAAGGCGTTTCACAAGCGAAAGCATTGCGCGAAGAATACGAAGCGCTTAGTGTTGGCGAATGGGATGATGCATCTCAT
Source organism: Polynucleobacter sp. JS-Safj-400b-B2 (assembly GCF_018881975.1). Lineage (GTDB taxonomy): Bacteria > Pseudomonadota > Gammaproteobacteria > Burkholderiales > Burkholderiaceae > Polynucleobacter. The sequence goes on from NZ_JACVPJ010000013.1 coordinate 7,939, forward strand.
CATCGCTTAGACGAAGTGCAGTCGCAATTAGAAGCACTGAGTGGTTGGAATTGGGAGCAACGCGTTCATGAAACTTTGGATCGATTGCATCTCGAGGCGAACCTTAAAATCAATACACTTTCTGGCGGTACAAAGAAACGGGTTGCCTTAGCGCGTGCTTTAGTAGAGATGCCTGATGTGCTTTTGCTAGATGAGCCAACCAACCACTTGGATTTAGATTCGATTGCCTGGTTAGAAGAGTTGCTCAAGGAGTATCAAGGCTCAGTCATTTTGATTACCCATGACCGCGCCTTCTTAGATAACGTTTGCACACAAATTGTGGAGTTAGATCGTGGCATTCTGCGAAGCTATCCTGGAAACTTTACTCAGTATGAAGTTCTTAAGGAGCAAGAGCTTAATTCTGAATCTCTAGCCAATGCCCGCGCCGATAAATTATTGGCGCAAGAGGAGGTCTGGATACGTAAAGGGGTGGAGGCGCGTCGTACACGAAGTGTTGCCAGAATTGCCCGTTTAGAAAATTTACGCAGTAGTCGTGCTGAGCGCAGAGATGCAATGGGGCAGGTGAAGTTAGCAGTTTCTGCTGGTGATCGAAGCGGCAAGATTGTGGCTGATTTGCAGAACGTGAGTAAAACCTATGATCGTCCGATTGTGAAAGATTTCACGGCGACGATTTTGCGCGGCGATAAGGTTGGTTTACTAGGTCCTAACGGCGCAGGCAAAACAACCTTGCTGAAATTGATATTAGGAACGATTGCACCTGACTCAGGTACTGCAACAATGGGTACTCGGATTGAGGTAGCCTACTTTGATCAAATGCGCGAAGGTTTAGACCTGAATGCTTCATTAGAAGATTACATCAGTCCTGGCAGCGAATGGATTGAAATCAATGGCAATAAAAAGCATGTCAAGAGTTACTTAAGCGACTTCTTGTTTGCACCTGAGAGAACCAATTCCCCAGTTAGCACTTTATCTGGTGGCGAGCGTAACCGTTTGCTATTAGCGCGCTTATTTGCCCGCCCTGCAAACGTCTTGGTCTTGGATGAGCCAACCAATGACTTAGATATTGATACCTTGGATTTGCTGGAGCAACTTCTGCAAGACTATAAAGGCACAGTATTCCTCGTAAGTCATGATCGCTACTTCTTAGATAACGTTGTCACTAGCATTATTGCTAATGAAGGCGATGGTTTCTGGAGAGAGTATGAGGGTGGCTACGAAGATTGGAAAATCCAGAAAGCGCGTTCAGACAAAATTCGAGCAGCCAATACAAAATCTGGGGATAAAGCAGAGGCTAAGGCAGATGCAAAGATCGACGCCAAGGTCGAAGCTAAGGTGGAAGCTAAGGCAGAAAATAAACCAGTCGCTAAAAGTGGCGTTCAAAAGCTCAATGGCAAAGAGCGCCAAGAATTAGAAGTGTTGCCGTTGCAAATTGAGACGCTAGAAACAGAGCAGGCTGATATTGGTATTGCGATGAGCAACCCAGATCTCTATAAAAATGAACCTGAGTTAGCTGCAAGCATGCAGGCGCGTTTGAGTGAAATTACTGCCGACTTAGATCAAAAGCTCCAGCGATGGGAGCAGCTTTTAAGTCGTTCAGGGTCTTAACGTTATTGCCTAGCCGCGTGGCAAACGAGCGCGCAGTTGGGCAATTTCATCCAGCAGGTCTAGTGCCAGGGCAACGCCTGGGACATTCAACTCTAGATCATGAGTCAGGTGCGCTGCAGTTTTCGCTCTTCTTAAAGAGTCGCCACTAAAACGCCAATCTTCAGGTGATGATCCTGCTGGGCTGAGCACTCCCTCTGAAACCCAGGTCATGATGAGATCTTCTGGTGTGCGTGATGCATGAGAAAGCTCAACAATCGTCATATGAACTTCATTCTCTACAACTGCGCCTTCAATCCAGGTGATATTGGTTGGTGTCATCTCGATCATCCCTTCAAGTGAGTTCTGGGGTTGAAATCAAAAGCCTTTTCAAAAGATTGATAGGCTTCTTTATGTGCATCCGTATCGGCTGGTGGCAGAGCGATAGAGGGCACAACATAGAGATCGCCTATCTCTGCACTTGGAATGCCTTTGCCTTTGAGTCGCATTTTGCGGCCCGCAACTGTTCCTGCTGGGATCTTTAGTTCTAAGGTGCTTCCAGCTGGAGTTGGTACCTTGACCGTTGTTCCTAGAGCAGCCTCCCACGGGGCTAAGGGAATATCGATGAAGACATCCTTACCTTCAATGCGATAGATAGCGTTAGGGTGAAAATCAATTTCGAGATAAAGGTCGCCCGCAGGACCTTCACCAACACCAGGCCCACCTTGTCCAGAGAGCCTCAGGTTTTGTCCTGCCTTAATACCTTTGGGTATGCTGATATCTAACTTGCGCTCTTGGGTACTGACATGACCAGCTGCATCTTGCACGGGCATGTGCAAGGTAATCGTCCGTTTGGCGCCGTTATAAGCATCGGCCAGATCAATTAAAATTTTAGCGTGATGATCTTGGCCTTTGAAGTTCATTCCTTGACGTGCGTTACCACCGCGTCCACCTTGGCGATGTTTACCTCTGCCAAATAGTGATTCAAAGAACTCGCTTTGATCTCCTTCAAAGCCGCCGCCGTAACCAGGGTGACCACCCCCGAATCCGCCATCAGAATATTCAAAACCTTCATTCCAATTTGGGGGAGGGGTAAAGTCTTGACCGTTTTTCCAGTTCTCGCCAAAGCGATCATAGGCTGCGCGTTTCTCGGTATCTTTTAAAACAGCGTATGCCTCACCGATTTGCTTGAACTGCTCTTCAGCGCCAGCCTCTTTGTTTACGTCCGGATGGTACTTGCGAGCCAGCTTGCGATAGGCTGTCTTAATCTCCGCTTCAGTAGCGCCGCGAGCAACGCCAAGTGTTTCGTAGTAATCCCTAAATTTCATAAGCTTGTTTCAGTTCGGTTTCTATCTGGGTTGAGCTAATAGGATTAATTCTACAGTTCTCTTAGCTCATTACCCCAATTTGCCAAGGTACGAATTCATAGTCACCCAAACCAAGGAGTTCACTCTTGGAGGCTTCTCCGGATGCGGTTCTAAGGAAGAGTTCAAATATCCTTTGACCCATCTCCTGAACAGACACGGTCCCATCTAGGATTTCGCCACAGTTAATATCCATGTCTTCTGTAAGTCGTTGATACATTGGAGTATTAGTAGCAAGTTTGATGCAGGGCGCTGGTTTAGAGCCAAACATGGAGCCGCGGCCGGTAGTAAAGGCAATAAGATTGGCGCCTCCAGCTATCTGGCCAGTGGCTGATACGGGATCAAAGCCAGGGGTATCCATAAATACAAAGCCTTTAGTGTTTACCGGTTCAGCGTATTTATAGACTTCCATGAGGGGGCCAGTGCCGCCTTTCATAGAGGAACCTAAGGATTTTTCAAAGATATTAGCTAGGCCGCCGATTTGATTTCCAGGACTCACTTGCCCATTAATTTGGACATCTCTACCAACAGAGTATTCATCCTTCCACCAGCGAATCCGTTTAATCAGCTTTTCACCAACCGCTTGATTTACTGCGCGGCGGGTAAGGGTGTGTTCAACACCATAAATCTCTGGAGTTTCGGAAAGAATTCCAGTGCCACCATGGCGAGACAAAATATCGATTGCTGCTCCTAAAGCAGGGTTAGCAGTAATAGAAGAAAACCCATCGGATCCTCCGCATTGCAAGCCAACACATAAATGACTGGCAGAAACAGTTTCTCGTCTCGCTTTATTGGCTTCTGGTAGTAGCGCCTTTACAGCCTCTATGCCTGCCTCAATGGTTTTGCGTGTGCCGCCTGACTCTTGCATGATGAAGGTGTGTAGATTTGTACCCGCAGTTAGATCCTCTTGCTCCATTAAGCCTTTGAGTTGATTACGCTCGCAGCCAAGCCCCACAATGAGGGCGGCAGCTAGGTTGGGGTGACGTGCATAGCCCGCCATAGTACGGCGCAGTAACTCCATTGGTTCCCCGCTCATTTCCATGCCGCAACCAATGTCGTGGCTAAAAGCCACCACACCATCAACATTAGGAAAATCCTTAAGTCGCTCGGGTGTAAACCAATCGGCAATTTTATTGACTACGGTTGCTGAGCAGTTAACGGTAGAAAGAATGCCAATAAAATTACGTGTTCCCACTTTGCCATTTGATCTGACATAACCTTGGAAAGTTGCGCGCTCTGCTTCAGGCAAGAGCTCGGTTGGCTTATATTCGCTTGCGTAAGCGTAGTCACGATCAAATTCACGAAACTCAGTGTTGTGGCTGTGAACCATAGTGCCCGGTTCAATATCGACGTTAGCAAAACCCACTGTCACGTTATATTTGAGAATTGGCGCACCCTTCAGGATTTTCTTGGCGGCTATTTTGTAACCTGCAGGAACTTGGCTGCGGCTTGTGAAATTCTCACTAGGAACTTCAGCACCAATACCAATATCTACTCGAGCAACCACGATATTGTCATTGGGGTGCAGTCGAATAATCGGGCCAGCGAGTTTTTTTTCAGAGATTTCGATCATAAATTTCTTTCGATTTAATAGTTTAATTATTTAGCAGTTGCGCCAGATTTTTTAGCAATAGGGGCCCACTTGGCAGCTTCGGAATTAATATATTCGCCTAGGTATTTTGGGTGGATGGTCAGAACTTCAAAGCCTATGTTGTTCATTTGTATTTCATGTCTGAGATCGTCCATTAAGGGCGCTCGTGACCATCTTGATGGCGCTCATGGTTTCTCAATCATTCAATATTAAGAACGTCAAAAGCAGCCTTCAACCTACGAGAGTAGGAGTCGGAAACAGTTTTGATTTCTTCCGGGGTCCACTTCCTAAATCCTTCCCCAGCTTTCATACCTGTTTTCCCATCGGCCATGAGTTGAACTACTTTTGGAGGTAGGGCAGTGATATTAGAAAGCGATGGATAAATTTCCTTTGCGGCATTCGCCATCCCATCCCAGCCTGAAATTTCCTTCTGTGTCATTGGGCCCACAGCAGCGTAACGGAAGCCAAAGCTATACCTCACGGCATCATCAATATCAGCTGGCGTAGCAATTCCTTCTTGTACAAGCGAGAGCGCTTCTCTCATCAAGGCGTGTTGAATACGGTTCGCTAAAAATCCGGGAATATCCTTCTTTACAAGGACAGGTTTCTTTTCGATAGCTCTATAAAGCTCGCAAGCTTGCTCCGCATATTTAAGTTCCGTTTTTTGTCCCATAACAATCTCAACTAGGGGGACAACTTCTGCAGGCATGAAATAGTGCGCACCCATCATGCGGTTTGCTGTTTCGAGACCTTCTGCAATTTTGCTAATGGGGTAGCCTGAGCTATTGCTTCCAATAGGAATCTCTGCTGGCACTACTTGATCAAGGTATTGGAAAACTTTCTGTTTTAGTTCTAAGTTCTCGGTAACAGTCTCAATGACCCAGGAGAATTGGTCCCAGTCTTGCCAATCCTCCAAGATCCCAATGAATTGCTTCTTCTTAATGTCAGCCTCATCCTTGGTTGCGCTGTCTCCAACCATACCAATTTTCTTTGCAAGACTGATGGCTTTATCCAAACAGGCATCAGCCTTATCTTTTGTTCTACCCAATATGACGACGGGTATGTTTTGGGCAATAAAGCCAGCTGCAATTCCAGCACCCATGATTCCGGTTCCAATAACAGCTACAGATTTCATATTTTTCAACCTATTCGGTTAAGTTGTAAACAGCTTAAATTAATTTTGATCAACAAGTACTTAAGGTTATCATTATTTATGGTTTAATTGTTTAATAACAATATTTACTTATCCGTATAACTTACCACAGGTGACTCTTTATGACGATGCACAACCCTTTCCAGCCCGTTGAGAAAATTAAAACGGAAGTGTTTTCAACCATGCCAGAGAAGTTTCGCAAAAAATCCCGTACAGGATGGTCCGATCCTAACCGTCAAGGCGCAGAAGTAGAGTGCTTTTTAGAGGGGCCTTCATTCGATCGTGAAGGCAATTTGTGGTTCGTAGATATTCCCTTTGGCCGTATTTTCCGCATCGACCCCAAGGGCGAGTGGGAGCTGATTACTCAATATGATGGTTGGCCAAATGGCATGAAGTTTCATAAAGATGGGCGTGCTTTTATTTGTGACTACAAGGCGGGTTTGCTAGCGCTTGATCCAAAGACTGGAAAAATTGAAACTATCTTAGGATCAATGTATAGCGAAAACTTTAAAGGTTTGAACGATCTACACTTTGCCTCTAATGGCGATTTGTATTTCACAGATCAAGGTCAGACTGGCATTGCTGACCCAACGGGCCGCGTATTTAGATTGTGTGCAAATGGTCAACTAGATCGTTTAGCGCTTAATGTACCGAGCCCAAACGGCATTACTTTAAACACCCAGGAAAAGCATGTATTTGTAGCAGCCACTAGATCTCAGCAAATCTGGAGATTGCCTTTGATGGCTGATGGATCTGTTTCCAAGACTGGTGTGGCGATACAGCTAACAGGTGGTGTCGCGGGTCCAGACGGTATTGAAATGGACTCAGAAAATGGTTTGTTGGTATGTCATCTTGGTATTGGAATCTGGAGATTTGATAACAATATGCTGCCAACTCACTTGATTTACTCTGAGAACCCACATCACCATCATTTGGCTAATATGTGTTTTGGTGGGGCGGACGGAAAAGATCTCTACATTACCGAGTCTTTATCTGGCGATATTCTGAAAGCACGTCTGCCAGTTGCTGGTAAAAAAATGTTTGGACTTTCTTAAATTGAGTGAACGATCACCGTTATATAAGTCTCTAGCAAAAACGCTAGAGCAGCGTATTTATAACGGTGATTGGTCCGTGGGATCAGTTTTGCCTGCCGATGCGGAACTTTGTCGGGATTTTCAGTCAAGTCGGCATACGTTGCGGCATGCACTACAAATTCTGGAGGCTAATGGCCTCATTTACCGCCATCAAGGCGCGCCTACAAAAGTGGTCTCTAGACAGCGCTTACGTCGTTTCACCCAAAGCTACAACTCTCCAATCGATATTCTGAGTTATTCACGTGATACCTATCGTCAAAACATAGTTGAAGAATTTATTGAGCTTGATAAGTCTCTAAGTCAGATTGTTGGGGCGCCGATCGGATCTTCTTGGTATCACATTGGCGGAATTCGAAAGCGTCAACAGGCGGAGGAGGTCATTGCTTGGACGGATATTTATATATTGCCCCAGTTTGCTTCGTTGACAAAAGATCCAGAACATACCCAGGTAATGGTGTACGAGCAGATTGAGGAAAAATATGGCGCCCGTATCGAGAGGGCTGAGGTGGATGTATATGCCTCTCAGGTATCGCCAGAGATTGCGGAAAAACTCCGCATCAAGCCTGACACTGCGTGTCTGGTCATTATTCGCCGCTATTTTGATGATCAGGATAAGCTATTTGAAGTGACGGTAACGCATCATCCGGAAAATAAATATGTTTATAGCATGGAATTTAAAGCGAGCTCAGAGGCATAAATCACAATGAGCTATTTATCAATAAAAGATGCCGAGCGATTTATCTCAAGCGCATTGCAAGCAGAGAGGGTTCCCGCAAGTGATGCAGACATCATTGCTAGCCTCATGGTGCAGTCTGATCTTGCTGGTGCGGACGGACATGGAATTTTTCGTTTGCCCGCCTATTTAAAAAGAATCCGTGCTGGTGGCGTTAATTTGCATCCCAATATTCATATTGAGCGCGAGCAGGGTGCAACTGCGTTGATTAATGGTGACAATGCCTTAGGGCATTTGGTTATGAATAGAGCTGTCGATCTTGCCATCGAAAAGGTAAAACAGCACAGCGTATGTTGGATTGGCAGTCACTACGGCAATCATTCAGGAGCGGCTTCAGTATATGTTCGTAAGTTAGCGGAGCAGGGTTATATAGGAATTTATATGGCTGTTGGTAATGCAAATCATATGGCGCCATGGGGCGGCATTGATTTATTGCTATCAACCAATCCAATTGCCATTGCGGTGCCAGCAGGTAATGGGCCTACAGTACTTTTGGATATTGCAACTACTGTAGCGGCCTATGGAAAGGTAAAAGTGGCTGCGCAAAAGGGAGAGTCTATTCCTGATGATTGGATGATTGATCGCCAGGGTAAGCCAATAACGGATCCTAAAAAATCTGCCGAAGGATCTTTATTGCCCATTGGTGGGTATAAGGGTTATGGCTTAGCTGTCATGATTGGCTTGCTTGCAGGGGCGCTTAACAATGCAGCGGTTGGCAAAGGAACAATAGATTTCAATGCGCATCACGACTTGGTTACAAACACGGGGCAAACGATTATCGCGGTCGATCCAAGTGCGTTTGGAAACCCAGAAGATTTCATTAACAGAGTAATTGCTTTAGTCAATGATCTCAAAAATTCGTCAACATTGCCTGGGGTTAAGGAAATTCGTGTGCCTGGTGAGGGCGCAGCAAAAACAATGGCAGAGAGAAGTGAAAGGGGTATCCCGGTATCGCCCGAGTTGCTAGAAGCATTGAATACCTGCGCTCAGGAATGCGGCATCCCTGCTTTAACGTTTTAAAAATACCAAATTACTGGAGGAGACATATGTTTAAAAAACTAATAAAAAACATAGTAATAAGTGCGGTAGTTATTCCGGCGGTTGTTCCAGTATTTGCAGGGGCAGCCTGGGCAGCCTATCCTGATAAACCTATCAAGATGATGATTGGCTATGCCCCAGGAAGTTCTACTGATATTGTCGGCAGGATGATCGCTAATGATCTTAGCCTTGCTTTAAAGCAGCCCATTATTGTTGAGAACCGCGGCGGCGCAGCAGGAAGTCTGGCAGCAGATGCGGTTGCAAAAAGTGCTCCTGATGGATATACCATCTTATTCGCACAAAATGGCCTAGCCATTAATGTTGCAGCCAACCCAAAGCTTCCATTCAATGGCCAAAAAGATTTATTGCCAGTCGTTGGGGTGGCAGCTACTCCTCACATCCTGATTGTTAATAACAACTCACCAGCCAAGAGTGTTGCTGATTTAATGGCAATGCTTAAAGCTGAGCCGGGTAAATTGAGTTTTGGCTCTTCAGGTATTGGTAACTCCGATCATATGGCTGGCGAATTATTTTTAGCTACTACTGGATTACAGGCGATTCATATTCCCTATAAGGGTGGCTCGCCCGCCGCTACAGACTTAATGGGCGGGCAAATCGACTTTTATTTTGCAGGCATGCCAGTAGGCCTCCCTTTATATAAGGGCGATAAGGTAAGGGCATTGGCTGTCACCAGTAAAAATCGTTTTAGTGGCGCTTCAGAATTGGTAACAATTCAAGAGGCAGGCGTTAAAGGTTACGAGATGGCTTTGTGGCAGGGAGTATTTGTGCCTGCCAAAACGCCTCAAGCAATCATCAAGGAGTTGAATAACTCTATTTTGAAGATTCTAGAAACCCCCGAAATGAAGGACCGCTTTCAAAAGGCTGGGGTCCAAATTGCTCCGATGAATACGCAACAATTCTCTGACCTGTATTTTTCAGACATTGCTCGATGGAGGGTGGTGATCGAGAAGGCAAAGATAAAGCTAGATTAATCACCTGATCATTAAAATGGAGGTTAGGCGCTGAGGTCAAAAACCAAGACCTCAGCGTTTTTTCCATTACAAATTGCCAATCGATCTTCTTCTTGAAATAAGAGGGCATCCCCAGCATCCAACACTTGACCATTCACATTAAGTGAGCCATGAATAAGGTGAACGTAAAATTTCCTATTGGGATCTAATGTTAGATCGAATGATTGACCCTTATCAAAGAGTCCAGCATATATCCTGGCATCTGCATGAATTTTTACAGCACCATCATTTCCGGTGGGGAATGCGATGATGCGCAGCTTGCCATCTTTTTCTATTTCAGGGATGGATTGTTGTTCGTAGCCGGGCTCAATCTCCGAAACATTTGGCTCTATCCAGATTTGCAGAAAATGCGTAGTTTGATCTTTGGCGTGATTGAACTCGCTATGGGTTACTCCACTACCCGCGCTCATACGTTGGACATCTCCAGGCGGAATCCCTTTGACATTGCCCATGCTGTCCTCATGTGCCAACTCTCCAGACAGTACGTAGCTAATAATTTCCATATTGCGGTGGCTGTGCTTGCCAAAGCCCATTCCTGCAGCGATCCGATCCTCATTAATCACTCTAAGGTTTCCCCAGCCCATAAAGCGGGGGTCATGGTAGCCGGCAAATGAAAAGGAGTGGAAGCTTTTGAGCCAGCCATGGTCGGCATAGCCACGTTCTTGGGATCTTCTAAGATTTATCATGTTGTAGGAGGCATTCAAAGTTCGGTTGAAAGAATCAGAATAAGCCTATTATCATTAGCTTTAATAAAATTTGCTGATCGGTAAGCTATATGGGAAGCTTTAAAGAAGACCTTCAAGAAACATACTTAGGCATATCTGAGAGCGCTCAGCAGGGCTGGAGTGATTTCATTCAATTTTTGCATGAGACTTGGCCGATTCTGATTCTGCTACTAACTATCTTGATGGGTATTTGGTGGTATGCAGACCCACCGCCTCCAAGGCACGTTCTCATGGCAACGGGATCCGCAGGTGGTTCATACCAGGATCTTGGTAAAAAATATGTGGAGTTTTTCAAGGCAAAAGGCATTACTCTAGAGTTGGTAGCCACAATGGGGGTACAAGAAAATATTGATCGCTTAGCAGATCGTGATGATCCCATCCAGGCTGCTTTTGTTCAGGCTGGAGTCGACCATACCAAGGAAGTAGCTGGTATTCAGTCTTTGGGCGCAATTGCTTATGATCCTATTTGGTTTTTTTATCGAGGCCCAGAGCTTAATTCTGCCGAGTCCGATTCGATTGGTGTCGTATTTAAATATTTTGCCAATAAAAAGATTTCTGTGGGAATTGAGGGCAGCGGTACCCATGCTCAGTCAACCAAAATACTGAAGGCCGCTGGCTATGAAAAAGGAGTGCAAATTCTCAATCTTGCTGGACATGAGGCAGTTAAAGCGCTGCAGGCAGGTGAGATCGATGGAACCTTTATTGTAGATTCTTACGAGTCGCCTAATGTGCAAAGTTTGCTCAATGACAAATCATTGCATTTGCTTACTTTTAGACGTGCTGCAGCCTATGCCAAGTTAATGCCTTACCTAAACATCTTGCATATCCCCCAAGGGGCTTTTGATTTGCCGCGTAACTTTCCATCAACAGATATGAGGATATTGGCAACGACAACAAATCTTTTGATTGATGATCGCATGCATCCGGCAATTCAATTTCTTTTTTTAGAGGCTGCTAGAGAGATTAATGGAAAAGAATCTTTCTTCTCTGAGCATGGAGAGTTTCCTTCATTCAAGGATTCTATGCTGCCTGAGAGTCCCGTTGCAATTCATTATCAGAAAAACAATTATCCTTTATTGGTAGCCTATTTTCCGTTTTGGATAGCAGAGTTAATTAATCGCCTCATGGTTATATTGTTGCCATTTTGTATTTTGGGATATCCGCTTTTGCAGGCTCTTCCAGGATATCGTGCCAAGCGCATGCAAAATAAGATTAATCGCTTGTATAGCTCGCTAAAAGCTTTGGAACAAGAATTGCTCAGTGGTTTTAACGATGAGCAACGCGATGAGTACTTGAAAAGACTCAATTTGCTCGAGTATCAGGCCTTAAACATTAATATTTCGCAACGTATGTCTGGCGACTACTATGCTTTGCGTGCCAGCATTGACTACGTGCGAAATTGCTTAAACAGGGGCATTCATCCCTATCAATTTAATGAGGAAAAGGTTGAGGGTAAGAGTTCAGAACTCCTCTTATAGGTCTTTATTCACTCTCACCGGTTCTACTTGGGAACTTAAACGACGCGTAGCGAACTACTGCATTAGCCAAAGCTAGTATCAGGATGGTTAAACCCATGTAGAGAATTGGCAAGTCTGCCTCATGTTTAGTATTGACTAAGTCAATAATGAGGCGAGTAACCGCAGTAATTGCAACATAGATCAAAAAGCGAACAGGCATATGGTTGGTTTTGAAGTAGATGCCAACCATTGCGCCAATCTCTAAATAGATAAAAAGCAGGAGTAGGTCTTCAATGGAGGCTGAGCCCTTCTGTGCCATTCCCATAAACGCAACAGCTGCCGACCATACAGTTGCTGCGCCAATACCAAATAATGCAATTCGATGAAACAAAGATACAAATAAATTGCCGATAGGTACAGTCCATTTCTCAATGGCATCCTCTAATTTAGATGCATCCTTAGGTGAGGTAGGGGTCATGTTCATTAAGCCTCCGTTTTTAATATGTTTTGCCCAGTATAGGTATCTATCAAGCCATGTAAACAAAAAAAGAGGCGCTAAGACCCCTTTTTTTGGAAGTATTGACTTTGATCAACCCAGGCTATCGGCCCAAATGTTGTGGGCCCATCCCCAGGCATAGACTCCCTCCAGTGTTGAAGGTGCAGGAGAGACTCCTCCAGAGCCTGGAACCGGTTTGAAGGTTTTTTCAGCGGCAATGTACTGATGGACGCTAGCGACGTGAACCACTTCTCGGTCATTCACAAAGCTGTAACAGGTATTGGTGAGCACTGGCGCAGGATTTATTTCCCAATTACTTAGTTCTGCCACAATCGCCGCAGCCGCTACCTTGGCATGTTGGTTAGCCATGTGGCCTGATTTAGGCATTGCATAGGCTACTTGGATCGAATCTCCTAGAACATGAATGTCTTTCTGTGCGGTAGATTCAAAGTTGAGGAAGTTGACATTGACCCAACGTCCATTGGAATTCGCCAAGCCAGTTTTAACAGCGATCTCGCCCGCACTCATAGCAGGAAGTAAATTTAAAACATCTGCCTTAATATCATCTTGAATCTCAAGCTTGATGGTTTTTGTTTTGGCATCTACCGCTGTGACATTGTGCTTAGGGAGATACTCAATTATTCCTGAGTACTGATCTGCCCATACCTTTTTAAAGAGCGCACCTTTTGATGTGACATCTTGGTTGGCATCTAAAATCAGAACCTTAGATTTTGGTTTGTTCTGTTTTAGATAGTTGGCTACCTGGCATGCGCGCTCATAGGGGCCAGGAGGACAGCGATACGGCGCTTCTGGAATGCTAATGGCGAAGGTGCCGCCATCACGCATAGAGGCAAGTTGCTTATGTAGGGCAGTAGTTTCAGGACCAGCTTTCCAAGCTTGCAAAGTAACGCCTGCTTTATTGGCTTGAGATAAACCTTCGATACTGTTCATCATCAAGGTTACACCGGGTGAAACAATCGCCTTGTCGTAGCGCAAAGTTTTTCCTGAGGCAAGCTTGACAGTTTTCTTGTCCGGATCCATGCTGATCACGCTATCTTGAATAATCTTGATCCCATGACGTTTGCTCAGGTTGTCATAAGAGCTGGTCAATTCGGATAAGGTGCGTGAGCCACCCACAACTAGGTTTGAGAGTGGGCAGGAAATGAAGGTGGGATTTGGTTCAATCAAAGTTACCTGAGCGGTGTTATTAGAGAACAGACGTAAATATTTAGCAGCAGTAGCGCCGCCATAGCCTCCACCAATGACGAGGATTTCTGCTTTCTGTAAGTTGGCCTTAGCCTGGCCTGAAAAGCCTGCGAGTAAACCGAGGGCAGCCGCGCTGTTACCAATAAAGTGTCGACGATCCATAATGTACTTTCTGATTATTTCTTGCCAAGTTGATTGGAGATGGTTTCGAGTTGCTCGTCTGTATAGCCTTTGGCTAGTTGGGGCATGATGGTGCCTTCGCGCGCACCAGATTTAAATGCCTTTAGTTGAGCTAGCATTTGTTCGCTAGTGAGGTTGTTGATTAACGGCATTCCACCATCAACCACACCTTTTCCATCGGTTCCATGACAATTAGCACAGGTAGCTGCAAGACTGCGTTTGTATAAATTGTTTGCATCAGCATTTTGGGCAAGAACGCTTCCGCTCCAATGACTTACGCCAATATAGATTGACAATAAGACTGCGGGTTTTAAAAACTTTGCTGGCATAAAATCTGTCTCCGTGCAGAATATTTTCTGAGTATTACATTACATATTGCTTTGCTAGCATCTTAATCAAGAAGACTCTGAAATAGGGTATTGATTTCAGATACATTTTTCATAAGCTCATTCGAAAATCTGCTTATCGCTATTTTTATTCTAGTTTCTAGTAAGCCCTATAAACTATGGGTATGCGAGGTACATTTTCTTTCCGTTCTGCCTTATTCATACTTCTTTTAGGTGTTTTTACCTATCTTTATGGTTTGGATAGCCGTTTTGCACCTAAAAACGGTGACGAGTATCCCTATATGCATATTGTGCGGATGACGGCAGATTCAGGCCACTGGTTACCGCTCCAGTCTGAAATGGACGGTATCAAAAACACAAAGCCCCCGCTTATTTTTTGGCAGGGAATTGCGAGCACCCACTGGGCAAGCGAATGGACATTAAGCAATTTACGTTGGCCTAGTGTTTTGTATACCGGCCTCACAGCATTTTTCTTATTTTTAGCAGTTCGACGATTTAGTGGCAAAACACAAACCGGACTATTGGCGGCATTAGTCTGGCTCTCCTTTTTTGCGACCTATCGCTATGGACGCCCATTCTTAGCGGATCCCCCAGAGGTTTTTTGGATTTCACTACCATTTTTAGCAATCTTGTATTGGGGTAAGAGCGCGTTTGAATCAAAATTCTTTTTTCCGCTCATGGCGGGAGTTTGTCTGGGCCTCGCTTTATTTGCAAAATCTTTTGCTTATATTGTCCCCGCTTCATTTGCTATGGGGCTCTACTACTGGCGCTGGCGGCAGTGGAGCATTCCCCAAGTCATCATTCGAGATTTATATAAGTCAATCTTCATTGCCGTGATTGCCTTAGGTATATTTGCCTTATGGTTTGCGATGGACCCTAATCCAGAAGCTGTTTGGAAAGAATTTGTAGTGGGTGAGAATGCCGGTAAGTTTGCCGCGCGTCAGTCTAATTACGTGATGGATCTGCTACGGGGTGGCGACAGTATTTGGCTGTTAATGATTACTACGATAGCCAATGCAGGTTTATTTAGCTTTGTATTGATTTCTAGTTTGATGCAGTGCTGGCGTGCCCGTCGATTTCTCAGTTTGGAAGAAGTCTTACTGCTGCTCTTGATTGCAGCATTCTTTATTGTGTTCAGTTTGCCTAGCCAAAGATCGGGTCGCTATCTGTTGCCCGTAATGCCGGCATTTGCAGCGCTGATAGCTCTGTATTGGGATCGATTGCCTTTGTGGGGCTTTCGCATTGCATTGCTTTTGCAATTACTAGTGCTATCACTGTTGCTGTGGATTGGTATCAATCTGCAATTCTCACAATTCATTGGCACTGCAGGCGTATGGACTTATTCCTATTGCCATTGGATTCTCATGTCAGCGGGATTACTGGTTGCCTTGTTTGGCTTATTTAAGCAAAGCCTCACAAAAACCTTTTCTTTGGCCGCATGCTTTTTAGTGTATTGCGCTTTGACGAGCAGCCTTGCTCCACTAGAGGGTCGTTTAGGGCGTTATTCTGCAGAAACGATTGCACAGCTGCAAGATAAGGATGTTTGGATTCCTTGCGACTATCGTGCCAAAGATGAGGAATATCGATTGCTAATGCCAGGTGCAAAGCTACATGGTTATTTGGCCAAAGATGCTGGTGAAGTTGTAACCCTGACATCAACCTATCCTTTGGTAGCGCTACATGCACCTTTGGGTACTCGGCTAGTGCTTTGTGATTCTTGTCAGATTGTTGGCCAAAGAATGGAAATGAGGGCGCGCCACTCCAATGAAGAAATTAACGAGATGCTTATGGGGCAGATTGGCAAACATTTATTTGTAAATGAGTATTTAGTTTCTACACCAGCCTCTAATCCAGATTTATCAAGCGTGAAGGATGTTTGTAGATGAGTCGTGTCATTGCTCTGTGTTTTTTATTACTTTCTGCAGTGATTGGTTTTCTGCATATCGATAGTCGTCCAGCTTGGGCGCCATTTGTTGTTTCAGCCATTCAGTTCGACGAAGTGGTGGAGGAGTCGATCACATCCAAGTCAAAGGACCCAATAAAAGCCAGTATTCCCGTGCCGCAATCGAATTGGTTGCCTGATACAGGCGCTGCTTCTGTTCATGCTGCTTCTATGATTGCACTCAAGGATGGTGCGGTAAGGGCATTTTGGTTTGCCGGTAGCCGTGAAGGTGCTGCAGACGTATCGATCTTTAGCTCTGTATATGATGCGAAGTCAGCTAACTGGAGTGCACCTACTGTTGTAATAGATCGAGTGAGCGCAGAGAAGGGTCTTGCACGCTACATCGCCAAGTTAGGCAATCCTGTTCCTGCCCGCTTGGCTGATGGACGTCTACAGCTTTACTTTGTGACAGTCTCTATCGGCGGCTGGGCAGGAAGCTCAATTTCTGCCATGACATCTGATGATGAAGGTTTGACATGGGTTAATCCACAGCGCTTGATCAGTTCGCCTTTGCTGAACTTAAGTACGCTGGTGAAATCGCCTAGCATCCTATTTGCCGATGGACTCTTAGGGTTGCCTGCCTATCATGAGTGGATAGGGCGCTTTGGAGAGTTCCTGAGGTTAGATGCAGGGCAAGTGATTGATAAGCGTCGCATGAGCTCTGGACGCAGTGCAATTCAGCCGCTTATATTTGTGAATGATGCTCAGGATGCCAGTGCCTTTTTTCGCCAGACGCGTAGCGCAGGTTTACCTAAACAAATACCAGTTAGTCATACCCAAAACGCGGGTCAGAGTTGGCAACAGTCAGGGGATTTGGCGATCGCCAATCCTAATTCTGCAGTTGCTGGACTAACTCTTAATAATGGTGCTCGTATCCTAGTACTAAATAATATTGAAAATGGCCGCTATCGTTTGGTCTTATTGATGAGCGATATTAAATCTGGTCAATGGCAAACTCTTGAAGTCTTGGAGGATGATGAGGCCTTGCCTGATGGCCAACGTAAAGAATTTTCCTACCCATACTTGTTAACCGTAGATGGCAATGATGCCCATTTGCTATACACCTGGGACCGTAAAAAGATTCGCCATCGTTATTTTTCTAGCGCTTGGTTAAAGCATACTTTTAGCAAGATGGAAGCTCAAGCAAAGGCATTGGAAGCAGAAGCTTCACGTCAGGAGGCGCAACAATGAATTCTCTAATGCAGGCCTTGGCCTTAATTGAGTTATCCATTACGTGTGCAGTGGTGTGTATTTGGGCCTTACAAAAGCTGTCTCCAAATGCCATGCCATTTCCCGTAAAAGTAATTCTTGTAATCTTGATCGGCAATACCTTATTTTGGCCTTTGGGTATGAATTTACCTTTGATTGCCTATGTTCGTGGTGTTACTGGTGATCTTAGTATTGTCTTAACGCTATTGTTGTGGATCTCGTTACTTCCGACCAATAAGCCTGCACCGATTGCTTTTAAGTTAACAGTAGCAATCATCTCTTTATGTTTTTATCCTTTTGCCTTGGGCGTGGGAATGATTGACCCTTATGCATGGGGATATGGATCGATTGCATTTTTAATTGCAGTCCTCTTTTTCGCTCTAGTCTGTGGATTATCCAATTGGAGCAAGGGTGTTTGGATCATTGCGATCGCGATCCTTGCTTGGGCAGTGCATTGGCATGAATCAGCGAACCTTTGGGATTACCTGCTTGATCCATTCCTGACTATCTGGGCTTTCATTGCCTTGATTGGCATGCTTTATAGAAAACGTCGCGATAGGGCTCGCTCTGGATACCTATTTAGACCAGGTTAAAGAATTAAAAAAGCCAGCGGATGCTGACTTTTCTATCGATGCAATCAATGCTTAGTCAGGAATATTCGACTTACGAATGATTGGGCCCCATTTATTGATCTCGGCTTCGAGGTGTGCTTTTAGACCCTTAGGGGTCATCTTCTCGGGAGAGACGATATCAATATTGGCATCCTCCAAACGTTTTTTGACATCGGGAGTATTCAGTGCCTTTATCAATGCAGCATTCAATTTATCCAAGATAGGCTTAGGAACGCCTTTTGGTGTGTACATGCCATGCCAAACTTTAACCTCAAAGCCTTTGAGACCCTGCTCATCCAAAGTAGGTACGTTAGGAATCGCAGGCAAACGTTTTAAGGTAGTTGTACCGTAAGCCTTAACGCGTCCATCTTTAATATAAGGAATGGTTTGAGTAGTTTGATCGCAGAGCAAGTCAACCTGACCACCTAACAAGTCAGTCAGAGCGGGGCCAGTTCCTTTGTAAGGAATATTGGTTAGCTTTACGCCAATGCGACTCTGAAACAAAAGTCCACAAAGTTGTGACACAGCGCCAGGACCCGCGTTTGCCATGGTAACTTTTGAGCCATTGGCTTTGATATAGGCTTCGAGCTCTTTAAAGTTATTGGCTGGCAAATCTTTTTTACCCAAAAGCACCATTGGAACGTCTGCTACTTGGCCAATATATTCAAAGTTTTGCAAAGGATCATATGGGAGCTTGTCGTAGAGGGCGTTAGCAGTTGCCATACCCATGTGATGTAAGTAGATTGTGTAGCCATCGGGTGCGGCGCGCGCAACCTTGGTAGTGGCGATGGTGCCGCCAGCCCCGTTGACGTTTTCAACTATGACAGTTTGTCCAAGTGCTTGGCCCATTGGGACTGCAATTAAACGTGCAACAGTATCGGTTGGGCCGCCTGCTGCAAAAGGAACCACCATGGTAATTGCCTTGGTTGGCCAATCTTTCTGGGCGAGGGCGCTAGTACTCAGAAATGCACTGGCCGTTAAAGCGGTAGCAATTCCTGAGAATAAGAATTTCTTCATTTGCATTTTGGTCTCCAACCTGTTTTTATGTAAACCAATTTTGCCAGTTTTAATACCTTTTTGTCTTCAATGACCCTAGTACTTACCAGTAATTGCTAGAGTCCTTTGAGCTAATAAAACAACTGGACGATCGATCATGCGACCATCTAATTTCACAGCACCTCCCTTAGATGCTTTATCCGCCTCGATAACACGTTGAGCCCAAGCCAGCTCCTCTGCTGATGGGGTAAACGCTTTAATGACGATGTCTACTTGCTTTGGGTGAATACAGAGTTTCCCACCGAAACCCATGCGTTTTGCGCGCTCAGCATCATCAGTAATGCGCTCAATGTCATCAGTAGAAGGTGTAACCCCATCAATAGGAGGGGCAATCTGCGCAAGACGAGAAGCTAAAACAATTTGAAAGCGTGCGGTTTGTAATTCGGTTTCTTGGCGGTCACAGACCATTCCAAGATCTGCCTGTAAATCTAAATTACCTAAAGCCAGTCTAATTACTTGATTGGAGTTTGCGATCGCTTTTAATTGATCTAAGCCAATCGCAGTCTCAATCATAGGAATGATTGCAGTATTCGGAAGTATCAGGGCGGCACCATTAATCTGGTCGAGCGATTCGCTCTTGGGAATTAACAGGCACGCAACATTAAGCTCTTGAGCCAAAATTAAATCGGCTGAGTAAAACTTTCTGCCAGGCGAGTTGGTGCGAATCACCAAACGTTTCTTTTGCTCTGCGCTAAAGCTTGGCCATGCTGTGCGAATCGCATCGCGTGCAACGGCTTTATCTTCTTCTGGGACCGCATCCTCCAAATCTAAGACGACCCCACTAGCGCCGCTATCAAGAGCTTTCATAAAACGTTCCGGACGAGTGCCGGGAACGAATAGAAAGTTGGTGCTAAAGCCTAATGGCGTTTCAAGTGGGTTCATAAATCAGTGCGCACTCAGTTTGTGCTTAGTTCGATGGAAGAAGAAAGCCTATCTTGGCTTGTTTGCGGATATTCCACAAGAGATCAATTGCTCTGCTCATCTCCGCTGGGCTGGCGCCTTTGCTAAAGGCAGCTAGACGCATGGCTTTATCGGTAATTTCTGCACGAGAGAGGGTATTACCTGGGTCGCCCTTAGGTTCATCTACTCGTCCCTCTAAAACTTGCCCATTATTTAAGTGAACTTTGACTTTACCGATCCAACGCTGTGGATAGGCGCTATCTACCTCAGGGTCTAGGGTCATGGAAACACGTTCGCGGAACGCGCAGATTTCATCATCATGAAAGTGATCTTCAAATTCTTGCAATCCTGCAAATTGGTAATGCGCAACCAAAGCCAGAACTGTGCCCATAGAGAACTTGGACTGATGAACGGTTGCAGGATCCGTAACTGGGCCCAAGACATCAATGGCACCCTGATGCACCAAGGTTTCTACTTTAGTAATATCACTAGGCGTTAGTTTGTTCGAGAGCATCACTTGCAGCAAAGCATCTGCAGCAGGGTGAGTATGGCGGCATGAGGCGTAATACTTAAAGCTTGTTTCCGCCAAAGCCCAACGACTTCCTAAGCGATCAACTAATTTACTTGGATCCCTATCGCTTGACATGCCGGCTGCCAAGCCTTGCTTGCCTTCCAAAATATGCTGTGCGCCTGTAAAGCCAGCTTGTGCAATATAGGCAGACATTAATCCAGTAGATGCAGCATGCGCCGTATGAAGCTGCTTAGAGTCTGCAGCGTCGCGCAGAAATTCCCAAAGACCTGCCGACTGTGTGCCCGCAGAACCAAAGGCATTTAGCATTTGCTCAGGAGAAAGCTTCATGAGTCTTCCAACCGCTGCGGCTGCCGCCAGGGTGCCAGCAGTTCCGGTTGTATGAAACACTTTGTAATGAGAGCGACCTAAGAATTCGCCAACTCGAATACCCACTTCATAGCCTGCTACTGCAGCAACCAATACATCTTCTCCAGAGGCGCCAATGGCTTGGGCGCAAGCTAAAACAGGTGGAAATACTACGGTTGCTGGATGAAAAACTGAGCCATTGTGAACATCATCTTGTTCTGCAACATGTGACGCTGCAGCATTGGCCATTGCTGCTAAAAAAGGGCTCGAGGTTTTACGAGAAACTAATACCTCTGAGGGGCCATCATTTGCGTTACCAAAGCCACCCATATTTTGCGCAAACTGCGTAATGAGTTCAACTGGGCGGGAGCCTTTGCCTGCAATTGCCGAACCAAACCAATCGACCAATAAGTCCTCAGCGCGGTTCATCACCTCTGCAGGTATATCGGCAGCCTGTAAATTGGCGGCAAAAGTAGCTAGTTCACGAGAAAGATGTTGATTAGTCATAAATTAATAGTGTTTCATTAGGCCAAAACAGCGGTTGCTTGCATAGTGAGCCAGCCTTCGTGATCTTGCGCCCAAATGGAAATGGTTTTTCCGCTTGGATCTTTATCTAGATCGGGTTTAGCGCTCACCTTAAAGATGTTGATATCGAAAGTGGGGCGAATGGCGCGGAACTCAAAGCGCTTTAGCCTGCAGTCGGGAATGCTTTGGCGCACTAAGTCAACCAATAGGGTTGCAATCAAAGGACCATGCACAATTAAACCAGGATAGCCTTCAACCTCAGTGACATATTTGCGATCATAGTGAATGCGATGACCGTTAAACGTCAGTGCTGAATAACGAAACAGTAGTACATCGTCTGGTGTGATGGTTTTGCTCCACTTAGCATCTGTAGGTGCAGGGGTAGGGGCAACGGGCTTGTCATCTGACCCAGGCGCATCGCGATAGACAATGTCATGCTCTTCGATAATGGCAAGACCATTTTGATTGGAGATCTTATGATTAACCAATACGAAAATTAAATCACCAGTACGACCCGCTTTGTGGGTAACCGACTCAATTGTAGAAACACGTTCAATCTCATCACCAACTGCAAGAGGCTTTAACCATTCAATACGGCTACCTGCCCACATACGACGTGGCAATGGTACCGGCGGAAGAAAACCGCCACGCTTAGGATGACCGTCAGGTCCGATTTCTGATTGGCGAGCATGAGGTAAAAAATACAACCAGTGCCACAGCTCAGGTAAAAAAGTGCCCTTACTTGGCGCAGCATCATCACGATCTAATGTTGCTGATAGTGCGCGTACCGGGGCTACTGTGACAGTGTCTTGAAGGGACTCGGTTTTACCAAGCCATTCTTGTAGGTGGGTAATGGTTTGAGGTTCGATTCGCATGAGTTCCATTATGCCAATCTTGTAGAAAACCTCACCCCATCAAAACAGAGATGTAATAAAACAGTAATCCAGCTAATGCGGAGCCGCCCAATACCGACATTACCCCCTTTTGAAACTTAAATAAGGCCAGACCAGCTAAGGCGCAAATCAGGATCGAGACCCAGGAAATCGAGCCACCAAAACCCCTTGGTAAAAACACGTGATATGCAAAAAATAGACCGAGATTCACGATAACGCCAACGACTGCAGCGGTAATAGCTATTAGAGGAGCGGTAAACCCAATCTTGCCATGCGTTGATTCAATTAGTGGACCGCCTACTAAGATAAAAAAGAAGGAGGGTAAAAAAGTAAACCAGGTAGCAACACAAGCGCCGATAACGCCAAACCAAAATGGATTGCTATTGCCAATCAAAGATTGGATGTGTCCTGCGAGGTAGCCCACAAAAGCTACCACCATGATGAGTGGTCCTGGTGTCGTCTCGCCTAGGGCTAAGCCATCAATCATTTGGTTAGCGCTGAGCCAATGAAAATGCTCGACTGCACCTTGGTATACATATGGAAGCACTGCATAAGCGCCGCCAAATGTCAGAAAGGCAGCCTTTGTAAAGAACCACGCGATATTGACGTACAAAGTCTTCCAGTCAAAGATTGCTACTAAAGCGCCCATTGGGAGTAACCAACATGCCAGTGCAACCAAGCTATGGCGAACTGCCTTTGAGTATGTAAATTTCGCATGCTCAGGTGTGGGGGTGTGATCATCAATAATGGCAGGGCCGTATTCTTTTGTTTCTTTGGCACCATGCCCACTACCTTGCTGAAAATATTCTGGATAGCGTTTGCCTCCCCAGAAGCCGATGGCAGCAGCAATCAATACGATGATAGGAAAGGCTAAATTAAGAATGAAGATAGCCAGAAAAGATCCAAGCGCAATCCACTGGAGTGCTTGGTTATGAATCGTGCGCTTGCCAATGCGAACTGCAGCATGCAGCACGATTGCTGTGACTGCAGGTTTGATGCCAAAGAAGATGGCAGCAATCCAAGGAACCTGTCCAAAGGTCAGATAAACCCAAGATAGGCCAATCAAGATAAACAAAGAGGGCAATACAAAAAGGGTTCCTGCCAGAATGCCGCCCCAACTACGGTGCATCAGCCAGCCAATATAAGTAACTAGCTGTTGGGCCTCCGGCCCTGGTAGTAACATGCAGTAGTTGAGCGCATGTAAAAAGCGCCGCTCAGAAATCCAGCGACGCTTCTCAACTAATTCTTGATGCAGAACAGCGATCTGTCCTGCAGGCCCACCAAAACTAATGAAGCCTAGCTTAGCCCAAAACTTCAGGGCTTCGCGTAGTGGAATGCTCAAACTTCATCCATTCCGCCAACAACTTGGCTAAAGCCGTTATCGACATAAATGATTTCAGCAGTAATGCCGTTGGCCAAGTCAGACATTAAGAATGCAGCAGTATTACCTACATCATCAATGGTTACGTTGCGACGTAAGGGGGCAGTTTTTTCAACAGCTTCCAAAATTTTGCCAAAGCCTTTAATGCCAGATGCGGCCAAGGTTTTAATAGGACCAGCAGAAATGCCGTTAGCGCGAATACCTTTAGGACCTACGGAGCCAGCGAGATAGCGAACCGAAGCTTCGAGCGATGCTTTTGCAAGGCCCATGGTGTTGTAGTTGGGAACATTCTTCATGGATCCCAAATACGTCAAAGTGAGCAGTGAAGATTTATCGCGCAGCATGGGTAGCGCTTCTTTAGCCATAGCAGGGAAGCTATATGCAGAAATATCATGCGCAATCTTGAAGCCTTCACGAGAGAGTCCATCTAAGAAGTCGCCAGCAATTGCCTCACGGGGAGCAAAGCCAATAGCGTGTACAAAACCATCAAACTGAGGCCAGGATTTGGCTAAATCCTTAAAAAGAGCGCTGATTTGCTCATCACTGCCGACATCGCAGTCAAAAATGAGTTCGGTATTGAATTCTTTTGCAAAATCAATAATACGGTCCTTAAAGCGTTCACCCACATAGGTAAAGGCAAGTTCAGCCCCTTCACGATGACAGGCCTTAGCAATGCCATAGGCAATGGAGCGGTTGGAGAGGAGGCCGGTAATGAGGATTTTTTTGCCGGTGAGAAAGCCCATGATGTGTCCTTTACTTCAAATATGATTAGCTATCTACAATTGTTGCATATATGCCTACCCTCAAGCCCATTCGACAAATTGCCTATTTCTTGCTGCTAGCCCTGCTAGCTGGGCTTGGGGCCAATATAGCCCTGGCTGGACAGGGAATTGCTCAGTATGGTAAGCCCAAGTATCCCGAGGGTTTTGCCCATTTTGACTACGTCAATCCCAGTGCCCCCCGGGGTGGAACCCTGGTCTTGCCAAATCCAGGACAAAGAACCAGTTTTGATAAGTTCAACCCGTATACCTTGCGTGGGGTTACTGCCCCCGGAATAGATTTGATGTTTGAATCTCTGGCCGAAGGAAGTGCGGATGAGGTTTCTAGTATTTACGGTTTATTGGCAGACGACATTGAAGTGGCTAAAGACCGTAAGTCAGTCACCTTTCATATTCGCCCTGAGGCAAAATTTTCTGATGGTAGTCCAGTCTTAGCTGCGGATGTAAAGCATAGCTTTGATACTTTGATGAGTGGCCTTGCACATCCGCGTTATAAGACAACTTTTGCTGATGTGAAACAAGCCGTTGTTATTTCTGATCGAGTTGTGCGTTTTGACTTTAGCAATAACAATACTGAATTACCGATTATGGTCGGCACCTTGCCAATCTTTTCTCGTAACTGGGGTAAGCGTCCAGACGGCACGATGATTGCGTTTGACAAGCTCGCCTTTGAGACGCCAATCGGAAGTGGTCCTTATTTGATCGAGTCTTTTAAGGCTGGCAAATCGATTACCTACAAGAGAAATCCGCAGTACTGGGTGGATCAACTCAGCAAGCCCTTGAATGTAAGGGTGGGTTTTTATAACTTTGATCGCGTCTTATACAAACTGTATAGCGATGACGCCGTGAGATTGGAGGCCTTCAAAGCCGGCGAGTTTGATGCTCTAGTCGAATATCGAGCCAAGATTTGGGCTAAGGGTTATGTGGGTTCGAAATTTGATAATGGCACGCTCTTAAAGAAAGCTTTTGTTAATCACAATGGCGCGGGCATGCAAGGCTTTGCCATGAATGTGCGCAAACCTACATTGCAAGACCCACGCGTTCGCCAGGCATTGGGATTAGCGCTGGATTTTGAATGGCTCAATCGCCAAATATTTTTTGATCAGTACGGTCGGATTAATAGCTTCTTCACGAATAGCGATTTAAGTGCGAACTATGATGGCCCACGCAAGCCTACTGAAGCAGAATTGAAATTACTAAGGCCATTGAAAGCTAAATATCCACAGTGGGTTCCAGATGCTGTGTTTGGTCCAATGCCTGCTCCGCCTTCAACCAAGTCGCCGGGCAGTCTACGTCAAAACCTCCGTCAAGCTCGTGAACTCCTAATGCATGCAGGCTGGCAGTATCGAGATGGCGCCCTTAGGAATGAGAAGGGTGAGCCTTTTCGAATTGAGATGGTGGAGAACGGCGGATTTTTCTTGAGAGTTCTTTCTGCATATGGCCGAAATTTAGAAAAGTTAGGCATCCAATTGGATATTCGTACGAGTGACTTTGCTTTGTATCAAAAGCGCATGGATGAGTATGACTTTGATATGACCACAACGCGTTTTCCTGATTCGCAAAATCCCGGAAATGAATTGTGGGATCGATTTGGTAGTCAAGCTGCCAAAACAAAGGGTTCAGATAACATTATTGGCATACAGTCTCCAGTTGTAGACGCCTTAATCGAAGAGATTACGAAAGCGCAGAATCGTGAAGAGTTGCGTGCCGCATGTAGGGCGCTAGATCGGATTCTTTGGAACAGTTATTACGTGGTACCACAGTGGTACAACCCCACACATCGCATTGCCTTCCGTAATGAAATGCGTTACCCAGAACCTCCGCTGTATTACCAGGCTGAACCCTGGATCATGCAAAACTGGTGGAAAGAGGAGTCTAAATAATGCAAGGAAATATGCGCTCCTATATCTTTAAGCGTTTGCTGTTGATGATTCCGACCTTGCTAGGCGTATTGACCTTGACCTTTGCGGTGGTGCAATTTGTACCGGGCGGTCCAGTCGAGCAAATGATCCTAGAGTTAAAAGGGAAGGGGGATGCAGCAGTTGGAGGCACAGAATCTTCTGGCTCAGGAGCAACTTATCGTGGTCGTCAGGGTATCGATGCGCAGCGCCTGGAAGAGGTTAAAGCCTTATATGGATTTGATAAGCCGCCACTCGAGCGTTATTTCATGATGTTGGGGCGCTTTGCTAGATTTGATTTGGGACAAAGCTATTACCAGCACGAAAGCGTGTGGAGTTTGGTAGTCTCTAAATTACCAGTCTCGATCAGCATCGGACTTTGGACCTTCTTTATCACCTATTTGGTTTCGATTCCCTTGGGGATTGCTAAGGCCGTGCGCGATGGTTCACGTTTTGATGCCATTACCAGCAGCATGATTCTGGTTGGTTATGCCATTCCGGGATTTGTATTAGGAGTCCTATTGCTCGTGCTATTTGGTGGGGGCAGTTTCTTGCAGTTATTTCCGCTACGGGGTCTTACTTCGGACAACTGGAGTGATCTCAGTTTGTTTGGCAAGGTCATGGATTACTTGTGGCACTTAGTGCTGCCGATTACTGCATCTGTTTTGGGAAGTTTCGCCGTAGTTACTATGCTAACCAAAAATTCTTTCTTGGAAGAGATTCGCAAACAGTATGTTTTGACCGCGCGTGCAAAAGGGCTTACTGAAAAGCAAGTGCTATGGAAGCACGTCTTTCGAAATGCACTCTTGCCGTTAGTGACGGGCTTTCCTGCGGCATTTATTGGGGCGTTTTTTACGGGTTCATTATTGATTGAAACGCTATTCTCATTGGACGGACTTGGTTTGCTCTCGTATGAGTCTGTGATGCGTCGTGACTACCCAGTAGTCTTTGGTACCTTGTATTTATTTACTCTGATTGGCTTATTCACAAAGCTCATTTCGGATCTTTGCTATGTATATGTAGACCCACGCATTCAGTTTGGTGCCGGAGGGGGCTCATGAGTCGTTGGCAGCGCTTTAAAAATAGTCGCATGGGTTATGCGAGCTTATGGATCTTCATGGTCCTATTTGGCTTATCGATGTGTGCCGAGTTGATTGCAAACGACAAGCCTTTAGTAGTTCGCTATGAAGGCCATTTCTATTTCCCAATTGTGAAGAGTCAGCCTGAAACCGTTTTTGGTGGAGACTTTGCAACACCAACAGACTTTCTAGATCCAGATATTCGTCGCAATATCACTAGCAAAGGCAACTGGGCGATCTATCCGCCGATCCACTATAGCTATGAGACGCTGAACTACTTTTCTCAGGTGCCCAATCCTGCTCCGCCTTCTCGGGAGAACTGGTTAGGTACAGATGATCGTGGGCGCGATGTATTGGCTCGACTGATTTATGGCTTTCGCCTATCCATTCTCTTTGGTCTCGCCCTGACGATCGTTGGAGTAAGCGTAGGCATTATTACTGGGTCTTTAATGGGATTCTTTGGTGGTAAGTTTGACTTGATCTCCCAGCGGCTGATTGAAATCTGGTCGGCAATGCCTGAGCTGTACTTACTCATTATTTTTGCCTCGATCTTTAATCCTAGCGTCTCCTTATTAATTATTTTGTTGGCAGCATTTGGTTGGATGGGGTTATCGGATTACGTCCGCGCAGAATTCTTCCGTAATCGCGCCTTGGAATATGTACGTGCAGCCAGAGCACTCGGTTTAACAAATGTGCAAATCATGTGGCGTCACATTCTGCCCAACAGCTTGACACCAGTGATTACCTTTTTGCCGTTTCGTATGAGTGCCGCGATTTTGTCTTTAACCAGCTTGGACTTTTTAGGGCTGGGAGTTCCTCCAGGAACCCCAAGCCTGGGTGAGCTGCTCTCTCAGGGTAAAAGCAATCTTGATGCTTGGTGGATTTCCTTATCTACCTTTGTAGTCTTGGTTGCAACTTTGCTGCTACTGACCTTTATGGGGGAAGCATTGCGTAATGCTTTTGACTCTCGCAAAGCTGGGTTGATGAGTGGAGGTCGCTCATGAGCGAAGCTTTAACTCAAAAACAAGCCTTATTGCGTTATGAAGATCTGTGTATTTCGTTTGGATCGGGTCGACGCGAGAAGTTTGCCGTCAATCATCTCGATTTGGAAATCGGCATTGGTGAGCGTGTTGCTTTGGTGGGTGAGTCTGGCTCTGGTAAGACGCTGACCGCTTTAGCCCCTTTGCGACTAGAGCCTGAAGGCGCCAAAGTTACTGGAAAGATTCTTTGGAACAAAAAAGATGGGAAGGGCGCTGTAGATTTGCTCGCGATGTCTATGCAAGATATTCGAGAAATTCGTGGGCGCGAAATTGCGATGGTGTTTCAGGAGCCAATGACTGCTCTTAATCCACTATTTACTATCGGTAATCAAATCATTGAAGCAGTACAAATCTATCAACCCTTAATTACCAAGTCAGATTCGATTGATGCAGCGATCGACTTACTCAGGAAAACTGGGATTCCTGAGCCTGAGCGCCGTCTTCATTCCTATCCACATCAACTCTCTGGTGGCCAAAGACAGCGGGCCATGATTGCGATGGCCTTGGCATGTAAACCTCGACTACTGATTGCAGATGAACCGACAACAGCTTTGGATGTCAGTTTGCGTCTGCAAATCTTGGATTTACTTAAAGAGCTCCAAGAAGAATCTAAAGATCATGGCGGCATGGGAATACTCCTGATTACGCATGATCTCAATTTAGTGAAACATTTTGCGCAACGAGTGGCCGTACTAAATCAAGGGAACTTATTAGAGTCTGGTTCTACCCAGCAAGTGTTTGAACACCCAGAAGATCCTTATACCCGCGCCTTGGTCAATAGCGAGCCAGTGCGCGACTTAGCGCCACTCATGCCTTTGGCGCCGGTGTTATTAAAAACCGAAGAACTGTCGGTAGCCTATCCAAGCTCAGGGTCTGTATCTTGGTTTAAAAAAGCGCCGTCTCATAAAGTGCTTAAAAAAGTCAGCTTTGAATTAAAGCAAGGGCAGACCATTGGCATCATTGGTGAGTCCGGGTCGGGTAAGACGACTTTGGGTATGGCAGTACTTGGTTTGCTAGGGGATTCAGCTGCAGAAGTAACGGGCAATGTAGATGTGCTTGGCGCTGACTGGCAGAAGCTAAAACCCAATGAACGTCGCGCAATGCGCTCTAGCTTACAGGTGATCTTCCAAGATCCCTTTGGATCGCTCTCACCACGCATGAATGTTTTACAGATAGTTTCTGAGGGTCTTGATGTGCACTTCCCGAAACTATCATCAGCAGAGCGTGAGACTCGCGTAGTTGACATGCTCAAGGAAGTCGGCCTCGATCGCTCTGCCTTGCTGCGTTATCCCCATGAATTTTCTGGTGGGCAACGCCAGCGTATTGCTATTGCACGCGCTTTAATCTTGCGCCCACAGATTTTGGTTTTAGATGAGCCGACCTCTGCATTAGATGTCTCCATACAAAAGCAGGTACTTGCTTTATTGACCGAGCTGCAGAAAAAGTACAACTTGGCCTATTTGATGATTAGTCATGATTTGGCAGTGATTCGGGCAATGTCTCATGAGGTAATGGTTCTCAAAGGAGGTAAGGTGGTGGAGTTTGGGGATACCGAAACCCTGATTAAGCACCCCCGTCAGACATATACCAGAGAACTTTTTGCGGCTGCTGAACTCACCTAGCAACAGGCAAAAACCCGCCTCAAATGGGCTAAATTGGTGCATTTGCACCTATTTAAAGAAAATTTATGTTTATAAACAAAGACTTAAGCTTAGAGTGAAGACTTGGTTAATTAGGGGTTCTTTGTTAAACTGATGCAATGTTATTGAAAAAAGCACTGCTTTCGAAAGTACTGGGACTGAGTCTTGGCGTCATCATTTCCGTATCTGCTTATGCGGCAGATCCAGTTGTTGAGGCGTCTGCTGAAGCTGCAGTTCCAAAGGAGAGCATGTTTCAAGCAGGACGTTCTTATATAGCCCGCGTATCAGATCGCTTGGCAGGCACCGTTACTGGTAAATCAGAAGAGTTAATTAACCGCGCTATGGAAGTCATTGGTGTGCGTTATCGCTGGGATTCAGAATTACCGCAATCCGGATTAGATGGCAGTAGTTTTGTTGGCTACGTATTTAAAGATAAGCTTGGATTTTTATTGCCACGTAAATCGACTCAGATGAGCCGTGTTGGCAAGCCGATTACGCGTGAAGAATTACAACCAGGTGATCTCGTATTCTTCAACACGATGCGTCTGACCTTTTCTCATGTTGGAATCTATGTAGGGGATAACAAGTTCATTCACTCTCCTTCTAAAGGTGCGAATGTTCGGGTAGATGATCTAGGTAGTCTGTATTGGGACAAACGTTTTGATGGCGCACGTCGCTTAGATGGAAGCGATAATCTGAATGACTCCGAGCGCCAAGAACTTCTGAACGAAGTAAAAAATCTCAAGCGTAAGTCACGTAGCCTTTAAGCGCTTGCCCTGCAGGCTAATGGGCGCTAGCCTTTCAGCTTTTCCTTAATTAATGCCATTTGCTCTTGTGCGGCAACTTCACCAGCAAGAATAGCTGCATTTCTGGATTTGAAATCACCACTACCCATTTGCCTTAATTGCGGCTGAATCACAATATCTGCGCTTTTGAGTTCGTACTGATTGATGCTTCGTTGCATGATTGAAATGGTTTGTTGTAGAACGCCCAGAGTTCCGCTCGCATCTTGATGAACCGGTTCAGAAGAGATGTTGACTGCAATCACTATAGTTGCGCCCATTTGTCTTGCATAGCTCACTGGAACTGGTGCCACTAGGCCGCCATCTACATATTCTTTTCCGTTAATCACTGCTGGCTGAAATACGCCTGGCACACTGCAAGATGCACGCACAGCTAAACCTGTGTTGCCTGTTCTAAACAGAGTGCCTTTGCCTGATTGCAATTCAGTTGCAACAATGCCTAAGGGAATACGCATTTGTTCAATCAATTTGTTCTGCACTTCTCGGTTGACCATGTTTTGCAGAGCGTCACCCTTGATAAGTCCGCCAAATCGTCCGGCAAAAGGAAGTCCCCAGTCTGCAATCGTGGCTTCATCCAAATTCATGGCCAGGCGATTGAGATCATTGCCGGTGGCGCCTGAGGCCAGCAGGGTGGCAATCACACTCCCGGCGCTGCTCCCGACAACAATGTCGGGTCTGATGCCTTGTGCTTCTAGAGCCTTAATAACGCCTACATGGGCAAAGCCTCGAGCTGCGCCAGCACCCAGTACCAAGCCAACTACCGGTTTTTTGCTCCCCATCAGGCTGCAAGAACTCAGGCTCATACCCCCAAGGAGGGCGCCCATACCAATTCCAAAACTCAGGAGACGGCGTCGTTCTGTGGAATTTAAGGCGCTATGCAGGGGTAAAGGAGGTTTTGGGGAATTCTTATGCATGTGGCTATTGTATTGAGCCTACCTTATAATGGTCGAAAGGTGAACGAAA
Source organism: Polynucleobacter sp. JS-Safj-400b-B2 (assembly GCF_018881975.1). Taxonomy (GTDB): domain Bacteria; phylum Pseudomonadota; class Gammaproteobacteria; order Burkholderiales; family Burkholderiaceae; genus Polynucleobacter. The sequence goes on from NZ_JACVPJ010000013.1 coordinate 39,531, forward strand.
AGGACTTCGTTTCAGCGCGGGCATATCCCAATAAGAACTGATGAGATAGATTGTCCGTAGTCGCTAGAGAACACCAAAAACCCATTACTGAATACATTTTTAAAGCCTAATCAGGATTACTCCTGGTAGCCCGAATTTTATGGATGATCACAATAAGCGCGTAATTGAAACAGCCCTCCTGTGCGCACAGGAACCACTTACTGTTGCCGATTTGTCTCGCTTATTTGTGGAAGACATGAGCACTGCAGATATCGATGATGCATTAATCGAAATTCAGCGCGCTTGGGATGACAAGGGTATGGAGTTGGTGCATATCGCTACCGGCTGGCGTTTTCAGAGTCGCCTTTCGATGCGTGAATATCTCGATCGCCTGACTCCAGAAAAGCCGCCAAAGTATTCACGTGCTGTGATGGAGACGTTGGCCATTATTGCTTATCGTCAGCCAGTCACTCGAGGTGAGATTGAGGAAATTCGCGGTGTTGCTGTGAGCAGCAACGTGATGAAGCAGTTAGAAGACCGTGGTTGGGTAGAGGTAATTGGCCACAAGGAAACAATTGGTCGCCCAGGTTTATACGCAACTACAAAGCAGTTCTTAGATGATTTAAGTCTGACAAATTTACAAAGCCTACCAATTTTGGAAGATGCTGCACCAATGGCTGCTGCAGCGCAATTAGGCCAAGCAGTGATGGAGTTTGATGCGTCTGCCACAGTCGAGACAGTCATTATTGATGCTGATGCACAAGAAGTAAGTGAGACAGTAACTGAGACCGATGCTGAGGTAGTGGAAATAGTTATTGAAGAAACTGAAGTAACTGAAGTAACTGAAGAAACAACCATTGAAATTACTGAAGATGAAACAATTGAAGAGGTTACCCCTGAGTCTGAAGACAATCCAGACGAAACAAAATAATAATTAATGACAAGCTCTAACGAAAACGATTCATCCCCGGTAGTTAATTCATCGGCAACTCCTTCTAATTCAGACACTGCGCCATCGAATAACGATAGCCCTAAGACTGAAGGTCGGGAACGTGCGGAGCGTGGTGATCGTCGCCCACGTCGCCAAGGCGCGGGAGGCAGCAAGCATCCTTTTAATAAAAAACGCCCATTCAATAAAGATCGGCCACGCCGCGAGGGCGGTGATTCCAATGGCCCCCGTGAAGGTGGAAACAACCCAGGCAATAATCAGTCCTCAAAATTAGCCCCGAATCCAGCAGAAAGCGAAGCTTTGTTTGCTTCAGTAGTGTCTGGTGAATTTGATGCTGCCTTAGATGCGCCTGAAATTGAGGAGGTTAAAAATCCTGATGGCGTTAATGAGAGCGAGATCTCCCATCAAACTGGTGCTGAACGTCGCGCACAACGCGCTCAACGTTTACGCGAAGATGAGGATTCAGACGCGCCGACAGATGAGGAAATGAGCAGCCTGCAGTTTGCGAACGTAGATGACCTCCCGCTCAGTTTGCGTGATGAAGTTTGGTCTGATCTTGATGGTCTAGACGATGACGCAGATGATGAAGATACTGTTAAGTTGCACAAGGTATTGGCTGATGTTGGTATGGGATCCCGTCGTGATATGGAAGACTTGATTATTCAAGGGCGCGTATCGGTTAACGGATTACCTGCGCACATTGGTCAACGTATCGGACCAACAGATCAAGTACGTAACAATGGCAAGCCAGTTCATCGCAAGATTCAGACTAAGCCGCCACGCGTCATCATGTATCACAAGCCTGCTGGTGAGATCGTGAGTCAGTCTGATCCGGAAGGCCGTCCAACTGTATTTGATCGTTTGCCAAAGCCGCGTCAAGGACGCTGGATCGCAGTAGGTCGCTTGGACTTTAATACTGAAGGTCTTTTGTTATTCACTACTTCTGGTGAATTAGCGAATCGTTTAATGCATCCCCGTTATGGTGTCGAGCGTGAATACGCTGTCCGCATCTTGGGGGACTTGAGTCAAGAAAATACTGCTCTATTAAAGAGTGGCATTACGCTCGATGATGGTCAAGCTAAATTCTTGCGTTTAGCGATGGGTGGTGGTGAAGGTGCTAACCGCTGGTACCACGTTGCATTAAGCGAAGGTCGTAATCGCGAAGTGCGTCGTATGTTTGAGGCGGTTGGTCATGTGGTATCTCGCTTAATCCGAACCCGTTATGGCATTTTCTTGTTACCTCCACGCTTAAGACGCGGTAAATGGGAAGAGATTGAGGCTGGCGGCATCTATAACTTGATGAAGTCTGCAGGCTTAAAAATGCCTCAGCCGCAAGACAAGGGTCGCAACCCTAACGCGAATTCCAATAATCGTGATCGTCGCCCTATGGGAGAAGATTTTCAGCCGGACCCAATGCAAACTTCAGTTTCTTATTGGGGTTCGCGTGATGCCTTAACCCTTGCTAGCGGCCACAATGGCCTAACGCATCAGGGCAGAGGTGGAAAGCCTGGTGGTGGTGGCTCTGGTGAAGGGCGCGGACCTTTCCGTGGTCGTACCCAAGGCGGCAGACCTGGCCAGGGTGGTCAAGGTGGGCAAGGCGGAAATGGTCAAAACCGGAGTAAAGGCGGCAAAGTTCACCATGGACAGTCTGCTTTTGTGACTGGAAACCCGCAAAGTCCTGGAAATGGGCCCAAGCGTGGTGCACCAAAAGGGCGAAAACCCTTTAATAAAGGGCCTAGAAAACCGCGTAATCCGGGCGAAAGCTTCTGATTTGTATCAGTTTTCTGCCAAATAGGCTATAATTTTGGTCTTACAGTGCGGTTTTGCTGTTTTTAGTGGTTACCGACTGATGTTGCGATCAACGTAAGTCGGCCTGTTCTGAATTTCGAGAATATGGGCTTTGAAGCCCATTTTTTTTTGCCATTTTGGTATGAAGGGGTGTCGTGAAGGATCAGCAGGTTATTTCTGCAGAGCTGGAAAACTTGGGTTACACGCTAGTTGAGATTGAGCGTGAAGCCGGAGGATTGCTGCGCGTCACGATTGAGAACCCCGATTACGAACGTTTGATTTCTGTTTTGGATTGCGAGAAGGTGAGTCATCAGCTGAGCTACACCTTGCCAGTTGAAAATATCCCTTACGAGCGTTTAGAGATTTCTTCTCCAGGATTAGATCGTCCAGTTAAAAGTGCCGCAGATTTTGTGCGCTTCGCTGGTATGGAAGTAGATTTGAAGTTGCGTGTTGCAGTTGGTGGTCGCAAGAATTTTCGTGGTGAGTTGCAAGGTTTGCTGAGTGGTGAATTGAATTCACTAGATGCAAAGTTTGGTTTGGTATTTGAGGGTGCTGATGGTCAGCCTTCTCAATTGGAGTTCTCTTTAGCCGAGGTCGATAAGACTCGGTTGGTCCCTGTTATTGATTTCAAAGGAAGAAAGTCATGAGCCGAGAAGTTCTCATGTTGGCAGACGCGTTAGCGCGTGAAAAGAACGTTGATCAAGCAATCGTATTTGAGGCGCTGGAGATGGCTTTGGCCTCTGCGACCAAGAAGCGTTATGCTACAGAAGACGTGGATATCCGCGTTTCAATTGATCGCGAAACTGGTGAATACGAAACCTTCCGCCGTTGGTTGGTTGTTCCTAACGAAGCCGGTTTACAAGAGCCAGATAAAGAGATTCTGCAATTTGAAGCTCAAGAGCAGCTTGCTGACATGGAAGTTGGCGACTATATCGAAGAGCAAATCGAATCTTTAGCCTTTGGTCGTATCGGCGCACAAGCAGCTAAGCAAGTGATCTTGCAGCGTATTCGTGATGCTGAGCGTGAACAGATTTTGAATGACTACCTTGAGCGTGGCGAAAAAGTCATGACCGGTACCGTAAAGCGTGCTGACAAGAATGGCCTAATTATTGAATCTGGTCGTGTAGAAGCATTGCTCCGTCGCGATCAAATGATTCCAAAAGAGAACTTACGTTCTGGTGATCGTGTACGTGCATACATCCTGAAAGTGGATCGTGAAGCACGTGGCCCACAAATCGAACTCTCACGCACTTGCCCAGATTTCTTGATTAAGTTGTTTGAGAATGAAGTTCCAGAGATGGAGCAGGGCTTGCTAGAGATAAAGGGCGCTGCCCGTGATCCTGGCGTGCGCGCAAAGATTGCCGTGATTACATATGACAAGCGTATTGACCCAATCGGTACTTGCGTTGGCGTACGTGGCACACGTGTAACTGCAGTTCGCAACGAAGTTGCTGGCGAAGCGGTAGACATCGTATTGTGGTCTGAAGATCCAGCCCAGTTTGTTATTGGCGCTTTGGCTCCAGCCCAAGTGTCTTCTATCGTAGTTGACGAAGAGCGTCATGCGATGGATGTAGTGGTTGACGAAGAGAATTTAGCCATTGCTATTGGCCGTAGCGGACAGAACGTTCGCTTGGCGAGCGATTTGACTGGTTGGCAGATCAACATCATGACTCCTGAAGAGTCTGCTGAGAAAACTGAAAAAGAAGCATCTTCAGTGCGCCAGTTGTTTATGGATAAGTTGGACGTAGACCAGGAAGTAGCTGATATTTTGATTGAAGAAGGCTTCAATACATTAGAAGAAGTGGCTTATGTGCCATTGTCAGAAATGTTAGAGATCGATTCCTTTGATGAGGACACTGTAAATGAGTTACGTACTCGTGCGCGTGATTCTTTGTTGACTATGGAGTTGGCAAAGGAAGAGCGTATTGGGGAAGTTTCACAGGATTTACGCTCCCTAGAGGGAATGACAACAGAACTGATTGCTAAGCTTGCTGACAATCAAGTTCACACCCGTGACGACCTTGCTGAACTAGCTGTTGATGAGCTGGTTGAGGCGACACAAATTGACGAAGAAACTGCGAAAACGCTCATCATGAAAGCGCGCGAACATTGGTTTACTTCATGAGAGGAAGTAGTGCATGGCAACAACAGTAAAAGTACTCGCTAAAGAATTAAAACGTACCGCGCCAGACCTCTTGGAGCAGTTGAAGGCGGCCGGTATCGAAAAAGGTTCTGAGGACGATAGCATTACCGAAAAGGATAAAACTGTCCTGCTCGAGCATTTGCAAAAAGCACATGGCAGCGCAGATTCTGGCGCGCGTAAAAAGATTACTTTAATCAAGCGTGAGAGCTCAGAAATTCGTCAAGCGGATTCTGCTGGTCGTACTCGCACAGTACAGGTTGAAGTTCGTAAAAAACGTGTACTCGTTAAGGCCGGAGAAAAAGCTCCTGAAGAAGCTCCAGCTCAAGAAGTTAAAGAGGTTGCACCGGCCGTACCAGCTGCACCAGCTAAACCTGTTATTTCTGCAGAAGAATTAGAGAAGCGCGCTGCTGAAGCGACACGCCAAGCTGAGTTATTAGCTCGCCAAGAAGCAGAGATGAAAGCGGCTGAAGAAGCGCGTCAAAAAGAAGTTGCTGCTCCGGTGGTTAAAGAAGAAGCGCCTGTAGATACAGCCCCAGCTGCTGCTGCAGCTGCTGCTGAGAAAAAAGCCGCAGCAGATAAGGTAGCTAAAGATTTAGCTGCGAGCAAAGAAAAAGAATTAGCAGACATTCGTGTTCGTCGTGCTGCTGCAGAAGCTGAAGCATTGGCCATTCGCGACATGATGAGTGCCCCTGCACGCGTTCTCAAAGCACCAAGCGAAATTGCTGCTGAAGAAGCCAAAAAAGGTACTCTGCATAAGCCTGCAAAAGTTGAAGGTGCTGATGATAAGAAGAAGGCTGTTGCCAAAGTTGGCGGCAAGACTATCAAATCGGCTGAGACATCATCTACTTGGCAAGAAGATGGCGCCAAGAAACCTGGCGGCCTAAAGACACGTGGAGATTCTTCTGGTGGTGTTGGTGGTTGGCGTTCAGGCGGTGGCCGTAAGAAGCAACGTCAAATTGCAGAAGCAAACGTCGATACCAACTTCCAAGTACCTACAGAAGCTATAGTGCGTGATGTTCACGTACCAGAAACTATTACTGTTGCTGAGTTAGCTCATGCAATGGCGGTAAAGAGCGCAGAAGTGATTAAGCTCTTGATGGGTATGGGCCAAATGGTTACCATCAATCAAGTGCTAGACCAAGATACGGCGATGATCATCGTTGAAGAAATGGGTCACAAAGCCTTTGCTGCAAAATTAGATGATCCAGATTTAGATCTCGGTACGGATGGTCATGACGCAGAGTTATTGCCACGTCCACCTGTTGTAACCGTGATGGGTCACGTTGACCACGGTAAAACTTCCTTGCTCGATAAGATACGTGCTGCCAAAGTGGCAACCGGTGAAGCTGGCGGCATTACTCAGCACATTGGTGCATACCATGTGGAAACTCCACGCGGCATGATTACTTTCTTGGATACTCCGGGTCACGAAGCCTTTACGGCAATGCGTGCTCGTGGTGCTAAGGCAACCGATATTGTGATCTTGGTAGTTGCTGCTGATGACGGCGTTATGCCGCAAACAAAAGAAGCAATTCACCATGCGCTCGCAGGTGGTGTTCCTATTGTTGTAGCTATTAATAAGATTGATAAGCCAGAAGCCAATTCAGAGCGCGTTAAAACTGAATTAGTAGCAGAGCAAGTGGTTCCTGAAGAGTACGGTGGCGATGTGCCATTTATTCCAGTTTCTGCAAAAACAGGTGAGGGTATTGATGCTCTCCTTGAAAACGTTTTGTTACAAGCAGAAATCCTCGAGCTCAAGGCTCCTAAAGATGCTCCAGCACAAGGATTGGTCATTGAGGCACGTTTGGATAAAGGTAAGGGTCCTGTTGCAACCATATTGGTTCAGTCGGGCACTTTAAAACGTGGCGATATGTTGTTAGCGGGTTCAACCTACGGTCGCGTACGCGCCATGTTGGATGAAAACGGTAAGCCATGTAATGAAGCAGGCCCATCTATTCCGGTAGAAATTCAAGGTTTGGGTGATGTTCCTGCCGCCGGAGAGTCAGTGCAAGTAGTTCCTGATGAGCGTAAGGCTCGTGAGATCGCGCTCTTCCGCCAAGGCAAGTTCCGTGATGTGAAGTTGGCCAAACAGCAAGCATTCAAGCTTGAAACCATGATGGAAAACATGGAAGAGGGTGCGGTTGAGGCTAAGTTATTGCCGTTGATCATTAAAGCTGACGTACAAGGCTCTCAAGAAGCTTTGGCTCAATCATTAATGAAGCTTTCTACTCCAGAAGTTAAGGTTCAAATTGTTCATGCGGGTGTTGGTGGTATTACAGAAACTGACGTGAACTTGGCTGTTGCATCCAAAGCCGTTATTTTTGGATTCAACTCCCGTGCAGATGCAGCAGCTCGTAAGCTTGCAGAAAACAATGGCGTAGATATTCGTTATCACAACATCATCTATGACGCAGTAGATGAAGTGAAGTTGGCGTTGAGCGGCATGTTGACTCCGGATAAGAAAGAAGAAATCACTGGTCTCGTTGAGATTCGTCAAGTCTTCCTGGTATCTAAGGTTGGTGCGATTGCTGGTTGCTTGGTTGTTGATGGAATCATCAAGCGCACATCTAGTGTTCGCCTCTTGCGTGACAACGTTGTCGTTTGGACTGGTGAGTTGGACTCTCTCAAGCGCTTCAAAGATGATGCTAAAGAAGTTCGTGCCGGTGTTGAGTGCGGCCTTTCATTAAAAGGCTACAACGATATTAAAGAGGGCGATCAGCTTGAAGTGTTCGAAGTTACTGAGGTTGCACGTTCACTCTAATTAATATGCACAAGACTAGTCCACATCGTAACCAGCGTCTCGCCGATCAAATTCAGCGAGACCTGGCCGAGCTTATTCCGCGTGAATTGCGTAGTCCGAGTTTGGGCTTAATTACTTTGCAAAGTATTGAGCTCACTCCTGACTTGGCTCATGCTAAAGTGTTCTTTACTGTTTTGGGTGCTGAGCCTGAGCATGCTTTAAAAGCACTACAAGAAAAGGCAGGGTATTTGCACTCATTATTGTTTAAGCGTTTGCATATTCACACTGTCCCTACATTGCATTTTCACTATGACAGCTCAGTTGAGCACGGCATAGAGATGTCTCGATTGATCGATCAAGCTGTTGATAGTGATCGCAGCAGCGATCGCAGTGATCAAGCAGACGAGACTAAGTAATTCATGTCTATTCGGATCGACGGCGTTGTGCTGCTAGATAAACCTGCTGGAATGAGTTCACAGGGCGCAGTGACTGCTGTCAAGCGTGCTTTTAATGCTGACAAAGCTGGCCATACTGGTACTTTAGATCCTATGGCAACTGGCTTGCTTCCTATTTGCTTGGGTGAAGCTACTAAGTACTCGCAAGACCTGCTTGAAGCCGATAAGACTTATATTGCGAGAGTCAAGTTTGGCTCTCGTACTGATACCGGTGATGCTGAAGGGCAAATTATTGAAGAGTTGCCTTTACCTGCTTTTGCAAGTGAGGCAGAAATCAAAATTGCTTTAGATTCATTACTCCCGAAATTCACTGGACCGATTTCTCAAGTGCCGCCAATGTATTCTGCGCTTAAGCGTGACGGTAAACCTTTGTATGAATATGCTCGTGCTGGCGTTGAGTTAGAACGCGCTCCACGAGATATTACGATTCACTCCATTCGTTGGATTGATATTGCTTGGCCTGAGGCTACATTAGAGGTGAGTTGCAGCAAAGGTACTTACATTCGTGTGCTGGCCGAAGATATTGGCAATACCTTAGGGTGTGGCGCCCATTTGGTTGGCTTGCGCAGGACCGAAGTAGGGCATCTGAATCTTGAGCAGTCGTTTACGCTTGAATCAATTCAAAGTGGCTTGCAAAATAGTGCTAACTACATATTGCCTGTTGATGCCTTGTTACAAACCTTGCCCCATTTAACAGTGGATGAGCAACAGGCTAAACGTTTAGAGATGGGGCAGCGTGTTCCTCTCAACCTGCCTTCTATTGAAGCATTGGTACGTATTTATCGCGCTACTGCTGCACCACATAACTTTATTGGTACTGCTGATTGGCGCTCTGGTGTTTTACATCCAAAGCGTTTAATTTCCTCTACCCATTAAATGAATTTGACTTATTTACCCACTAATCTTAATTAACCCGAATTTATATTCTTAACTTTAGAAGCTTCACATGACTAAACGCGCACTTCGTAACATCGCTATCATCGCCCACGTTGACCACGGTAAAACTACTTTGGTTGACCAACTCTTGCGCCAATCTGGCACATTCCGCTCCAATGAAAAAATGACCGAACGTGTCATGGACTCAAACGACTTGGAAAAAGAGCGTGGTATTACCATTTTGTCCAAGAACTGTGCTGTTGAATATGACGGCACACACATCAATATCGTTGATACCCCAGGACACGCGGACTTCGGTGGTGAAGTAGAGCGCGTTCTCTCGATGGTTGATGGTGTATTGCTCTTGGTAGATGCGGTTGAAGGCCCAATGCCACAAACTCGCTTCGTTACTAAGAAAGCCTTGGCTTTAGGTTTGAAGCCAATCGTAGTAATCAACAAAGTTGACCGCCCAGGCGCGCGTTGCGATTACGTTATCAATGCAACGTTTGAGTTGTTTGATAAATTAGGTGCAACAGAAGAGCAGTTAGATTTCCCAGTGATCTATGCATCAGGCTTGAATGGTTATGCAGGAGAATCAGAGGATGTGCGTGAAGGAAATATGCGCCCCTTGTTTGACGCTGTTCTGAAACATGTCCCTGTGCGTGATGATGATGCAGATGGCCCCTTGCAGTTCCAGATTTCTTCAATCGACTACAACAGCTATGTTGGCAAGATCGGTGTTGGCCGTATTAGCCGCGGACGTGTGAAGTCAGGTATGGAAGTAGTCTGCATGAATGGTCCTGATGGCACGCCATTCAAAGGTCGTATCAACCAAGTATTGAAGTTTAAAGGTCTCGAGCGCGAAATCGTTGACGAGGCGGTTGCTGGCGATATTGCCCTCATCAATGGTATTGAAGAGTTGGCCATTGGTACCACCGTATGTGCGGTTGATAAGCCAGATCCATTGCCAATGCTTAAGATTGATGAACCTACTTTGACCATGAATTTCATGGTGAACACTAGTCCATTAGCTGGTCGAGAAGGTAAGTTTGTAACTAGCCGCCAAATTCGTGAACGCCTTGATCGTGAATTAAAGGCCAACATGGCATTGCGCGTAAAAGAAACTGATGATGACACCGTATTTGAGGTATCAGGTCGTGGCGAGCTACACCTCACCATCTTGGTAGAGACTATGCGTCGTGAAGGCTATGAGATGGCAGTTTCCCGTCCACGTGTTGTCTTTCATGAAGAGAACGGCGTCAAGATGGAGCCATACGAGAACTTAACAGTGGACGTAGAAGATTCCACACAAGGTTCCGTGATGGAAGACTTGGGTAAGCGTAAGGGTGAGTTGCAAGATATGGTGAGTGACGGAAAAGGTCGTACCCGTCTTGAGTACCGTATTCCTGCACGTGGTCTGATCGGCTTCCAAGGCGACTTTATGACCATGACCCGCGGTAATGGTTTGATGAGTCATACATTTGATTCTTATGCTCCGGCTAAAGATGGCATCTTGGGCGAGCGTCATAATGGCGTATTGATCAGTCAAGATGACGGTGAAGCAGTTGCCTACGCTATTTGGAAGTTACAAGATCGTGGCCGTATGTTTGTAAGTCATGGTGATCCTGTATACGAGGGAATGGTTATTGGTATCCATAGTCGAGACAATGACTTGGTTGTTAACCCAATTAAAGGCAAGCAATTAACCAACGTTCGTTCTTCCGGTACTGACGAAGCAGTTCGCTTGGTAACACCAATTGATTTGACTTTAGAGTATGCGGTTGAATTCATTAGTGATGATGAGTTGGTTGAAGTAACGCCGAAAAGCGTACGTATCCGTAAGCGTCATCTGAAAGAGCATGATCGTAAGAAAGCATCCCGCGAGTAATTTTGCCGAGTTGTTTTAATCAGTTACGCTGTTAGTTAAATAAGAGTCACCTTTGGGTGGCTCTTATTTTTCCACCACACCAATATTCCTAAAATCTGAGTAATTTAATCATTTCATGCTGCCATCGATAGAACAACGCCTTGCCCAAGAACTTTCTGCTAAACCTGCTCAAGTAGCTGCAGCTATAGCCTTGATGGATGAGGGTTCCACCGTACCATTTATCGCTCGTTACCGCAAAGAAGCGACTGGTGGATTAGATGACACGCAATTGCGTTTACTAGAAGAGCGACTTAGCTACCTTCGTGAACTCGAGGATCGTCGTAAAACAATTGTTGCTTCGATTGAAGAGCAGGGCAAGATGACGCCAGAGCTTCTCAAAGCCATCATGCTGGCAGAAGATAAGACTCGCTTGGAGGATCTTTATCTGCCCTATAAGCCCAAGAGAAGAACAAAAGCGCAAATAGCCCTAGAGGCTGGTCTAGAGCCCTTGGCAAATGACTTACTCAATAACCCTAGCCTCAATCCTGAAGTGGAGGCAGTCAAGTATCTGAAGGAAGCTTTTCAGGTAGATGGCACTGATAATCCTGGGGTGCCTGATACTAAGGCTGCTCTTGAAGGTGCCCGTCAAATTCTGATGGAGCGCTTTGCAGAAGACGCGGCTTTGGTTCAATCTCTCAGGGAGTATTTACAAGAACATGGTGTTGTAGATTCCAAGGTGATTGCTGGCAAAGAGCAAGAGGGTGAAAAATTTGCTGATTACTTTGATTACTCCGAGCCAATCAAAGCGATTCCATCCCATCGTGCCTTAGCCCTATTTAGGGGTCGTCGCGAGCAGATGTTGATGGTCAATCTACGCCTAGATACTGAAGAAGAAAAACTAAAGTGGGATGCCCCTCATAATCCTTGTGAAAACCGGATTGCTAATCATTTCAAAATTAAAAATGACGGTCGTCCAGCCGATGCCTGGTTAGCTGATACTGTCCGCTGGACTTGGCGCATTAAGTGCTCTTTGCATTTAGAGTCAGAACTCATGACAGCACTGCGTGAGCGCTCAGAAACCGAAGCAATAAATGTTTTTGCCCGTAACCTGAAGGCCCTTCTGCTAGCAGCGCCTGCTGGCCCAAGAGTCACAATTGGCCTAGATCCTGGAATGCGTACTGGTGTAAAGGTAGCGGTAGTAGATGCCACCGGTAAAGTCGTAGATACCGAGGTTATTTACCCGCATCAACCTAAAAATGATTGGGCTGGTTCATTGCACACGCTAGCCAAGTTAGCCGAGAAGCACAATGCCACCTTAATCTCGATTGGCAACGGTACCGCATCTCGCGAGACGGATAAATTAGCGCAAGAACTCATCAAAGCCAAACCTGAACTAAAGCTCACTAAGATTGTGGTCTCTGAAGCCGGTGCATCGGTTTACTCTGCATCAGAATATGCTTCAAAAGAATTGCCTGGCATGGATGTCTCCTTACGAGGCGCTGTGTCGATTGCACGCAGATTGCAAGATCCACTTGCAGAGTTAGTCAAGATTGATCCCAAATCGATTGGTGTTGGTCAGTATCAGCATGATGTGATGCAAACCCAATTGGCTAAATCATTAGTGGCGGTAGTTGAGGATTGCGTGAACGCAGTAGGTGTGGACGTCAACACAGCTTCAGCGCCATTGCTAGCAAGGGTTTCGGGCTTAAGTTCTACCGTTGCTGAAGGTATCGTAGCGTATCGCGATAGTAAGGGCGCATTTAAATCGAGAGCAGATCTCAAGAGCGTGCCTCGCCTTGGGGATAAAACGTATGAGCAGGCTGCTGGCTTCTTGCGCATTATGAATGGCGATGATCCATTGGACGCATCCGCAGTTCATCCAGAATCCTATCCTTTGGTGGAAAAGATTCTGAAGGATATTAAGAAGGGGGTGAAAGAAGTGATTGGTGACGCCAGCTTGCTGAAGTCACTTTCACCAGAAAAGTATGCTGATGGTCAATTTGGTCTGCCTACTGTTACTGACATCATTAAAGAATTAGAAAAGCCAGGTCGTGATCCGCGTCCAGAATTTACTACTGCAACCTTTAAAGATGGTGTAGAAAAAATTAGCGATCTTAAAGTGGATATGATTTTGGAAGGCGTAGTGACGAACGTTGCTGCCTTTGGCGCCTTTGTGGATATTGGTGTGCATCAAGACGGTCTGGTTCATATTTCTGCGTTGTCCAATACTTTCGTAAAAGATCCTCATGCCGTGGTCAAAGCTGGACAGGTGGTAAAGGTCAAGGTGCTAGAGATAGATGAAAAGCGCAAGCGTATTGCATTAACCATGCGCTTAAGTGATGAGACTCCAAGGGAAGGTGCTCAGGTGGGCAATAAGTCAGAGCAAAGAGCGTTCAATCGCCCTAATTCAGGCCCTAAGTCAGGGCCTAAGTCAGCCGAACCTAGAAAACCACAAGAAGACAGAAGACAGGCGCCTCCCATGAATAATGCAATGGCAGCAGCTTTTGGCAAGCTTAAGAAATAGGATTTTTTAGAGAATTTCTCACCATAAGAGTGGCAAATTCTCTAAACTACTAGTCTGTAACTGTAAATACTAAAAGCAAGGACCCCCGTGAAAATCTACCAATCAATTATTCGCTTTGCAGCAATTTCGCTGTGCGCATTAGGCGTTAGCATTTCTGCTGCAAAAGCAGCTGATTTCCCTGGCGATCGTCCAATTACTTTGGTGGTGCCATTCTCTGCTGGTGGTCCAACCGATAAAGTAGCGCGTGAACTTGCTCTAGCAATGGGCAAGCAACTTAAAGGCCAGGTGATTGTGGACAACAGTCCAGGTGCTGGCGGTACGATTGCTGCTAAGCGAGTGATTAATTCCAAGAACGATGGCTACACATTATTGATTCACCACATTGGCATGTCTACTGCCCCAGCTCTGTATAAAAACTTGGGCTTTGATCCAATGAATGACTATGAGTATGTTGGCCAAGTTGCTGACGTACCTATGATTTTGGTTGGCAATAAAGATTTGCCTCCGAAGAACTATCAAGAACTTCTTCCGTATATGAAAGCAAACGTAGGCAAGATTGCTTACGCCAATGCTGGTGTAGGTTCTGCTAGTCACTTATGTGGTTTGTTGTTCATGAGCCGTATTCAGCTGGATTTAACAACCGTTCCATATAAAGGTACTGCACCTGCATTGACCGACTTGATCGGTGGCCAAGTGCAATTGATGTGCGATCAAACAACTAACCTCTCAGGTCAGCTTGCAACGAACGCAGTGAAGCCGTACGGAACAACTACGATGCAGCGCATTAAGGCTTTCGAAAAGATTCCAACGCTCAATGAGCAGGGTTTGAAGAATTTTGAAGTGAAGGTTTGGCATGGTGTTTATGCGCCAAAAGGCACTCCTAAAGCAGAGATGGATAAGTTAGCTAAAGCATTACAAGGCGCTATTCAAGATCCGCTTTATAAACAACACATGGCAGAGTTGGGCGTTGAGATTCCATCACTAGCAAATGCAACCCCAGAAGGCTTGAAAAAGCACCTGAAGGCACAGATTGATTTATGGTCACCAATCATTAAAGCTGCTGGTATCTACGCAGACTAAGCAAAAATAAGCTGTGAAACTAAAAGCCGCCTTCGGGCGGTTTTTTGTTGTCTTTGCTATGGGGTAATTTAAACTAAGCCCATTAAGTAATATGCTAGCGGAGTTTATGAAAGTCAATTCAGAAGGGGTCTCGGCATCACGGGTATATTTGCCTGCTGATCAAACTCATCTGAACTTGCTGGCATTTTTTGTTGCCCAGTTTCCTCACATTGCCGAAAATGAGTGGGTTGATCGCTTTAAAGAGGGGCTTATTCTTGATCAAGAAGGGCATTCTCTTGCCGCAAACGATCTTTATTTACCTAATACGCATTTGCTGTACTTTAGGCGTCTTATCCGCGAGCCGAATATTCCTTTTGAAGAGCAGATTCTTTATCAAGATGCACATATCTTGGTGGCAGATAAACCCCATTTTTTACCAGTGACACCAAGTGGTCTTTATCTGCATCAAACCCTGCTAAATCGACTGAAGAAAAAAACAGGCATTCAAACACTCAGCCCCATTCATCGGATTGATCGAGATACTGCTGGTCTGGTTGTCTTTTCTGTCAATCCAAGTGAACGAGCTCAATACCAAAATTTGTTCAGGGATAGGGCGGTTAAAAAAGTATATGAAGCAATTGCGCCATACTCTGAAAAATTGGAGAAGCAACTACCGATGACTTATCAAAGTCGACTAGAGGAATCAGAACATTTTCTGCAGATGCGGGAGGTGGCAGGCGAGTCAAACGCAGACACACTTATCGAACTCATAGAAATAAATAAGTCATGGGCTAAATACCGATTAACACCAGGTAGTGGCAAAAAGCATCAATTGCGTTGCCATCTTAATGCCCTCAATATCCCCATTAAGAATGACCAGATTTACCCTATCCTCACACCGTATCAAGAATACGACTTAGATTTCTCTAAGCCATTACAGTTATTGGCCAAAGAAATTGCATTTGAAGATCCAATAACTGGAGATCTAAGATCCTTCAAGAGTCTTCAACAATTAACTTTTTAACTCAGCAAAGCTTTGGGCTTGAGAGCGATGCCAATAGAGCTCAAATACTCTTGGTAGGTTTAGTCCCGGATCAATATGCTCTGCTTTTAGCAGCAATCCTGCAGGCATCTCGGGGAGCAGGAAAGATAAAAGTCTTACCTCATTCTTGCTGATGCGACGAATAATATGATGGGCATCTATTTCGGACGGGTGATTTAGTCCTGCCGCCTCAACAAGCTCTTTTAAAGTTTTCAGTGTTTCATTGTGAAAGTTAAATACGCGCTCAGATTTATCCGTTACAACCAAGGCTTTTTGCCTAATAGGGTCTTGGGTGGTAACCCCAGTAGGGCAAAAGCCGGTATTGCAGACTTGGGCTTGTATGCAGCCAATCGAGAACATAAAGCCGCGAGCGCTATTGCACCAGTCTGCCCCTAATGCAAAGGTAACAGCCATATCAAAAGCGCTAATGATTTTGCCTGAGCAGCCAATTTTGATTTGGTCACGTAAATTAACGCCCATCAAGGTATTGTGTACCAAGCGCAAGCCATCTTGTAGTGGTGTACCAACATGATTAGTAAACTCTACTGGGGAGGCTCCAGTACCGCCCTCAGATCCATCAACCACAATAAAATCTGGATGAATATTGGTTTCTAGCATGGCTTTTACTAAGCCAAACCATTCCCAGGGATGGCCTATGCAAAGTTTGAAGCCTACCGGTTTTCCTCCCGATAAATCACAAAGCTTTTGAATGAAGTGCATCATCTCCAATGGTGTTGAAAATGCACTGTGTGAGGAGGGGGAAATGCAACTTTCGCCCTCTTTAACCCCACGAGCAGCAGCAATCTCAGCGGTAACTTTCGGTCCGGGAAGTATCCCGCCATGTCCAGGCTTGGCTCCTTGGCTGAGTTTGATTTCAATCATCTTAACCTGAGGGTCTAAGGCATTTTCTTTAAACTTGTCTGCATTAAAGCTGCCATCCTGATTACGACAGCCAAAATAACCTGAGCCGATTTCCCAAATTAGGTCTCCACCATGAACGCGATGGTAGTGGGAGATGGAGCCCTCACCTGTGTCATGAGCAAACCCACCTTTTCTGGCGCCCAGGTTTAAAGCAAGAATGGCATTAGCACTCAAGGACCCAAAGCTCATAGCGGAGATATTGAAAATACTGGCTGAATACTTTTGCTTGCAATCCTTACCGCCAATCTCTATTCGAAAATCATAGTTAGGTAGGTGGGTGGGGGCCAGTGATTGATTGATCCATTGGTAGCCTGGGGCCATGACATCTAGAGTAGTGCCGAAGGGGATTTCATCGGCCACTGCCTTCGAGCGTGAATAGACTAAAGTTCTTTGCTCTCTAGAGAAAGGCGTTTTGTCATTATCGCCTTCAATAAAGTACTGCCTAATTTCTGGACGGATAAATTCTAATAAAAAACGCATATGCCCCAGGATGGGGTAATTTCGCAAGATAGCGTGTTTAGTTTGTAGGCAGTCGTAAATACCCACAATTGTTAAGAGGCCAAAAATGAGTAAGAGCGGCCAATCGGTAATCCCCATCGATAAAGTTAGTGCACTAATAATGGTTCCGCAAATGCAGATAGCAAAAGTACTCAGGCGGATTGGAAGCAGGGGATGTGATTGTTTGCTCATCATGACCTTGATTTAAAAGGGATTCTAGTATAGATAGTAATTAAGTAGGTTTTATTGTGCTTTAAACCAAATTTTGACATGAAACTAGCTCTTTGCAGGAGTATTCTGAAAGGGTAGTTAATACTAATCATAGGAAGAATATGTCACTAAACCACGCAGTAATTTGGATCGACCATAAAGAGGCTCATGTTATGTTTTTGAGTGAAGAGGCTAGCGAAGCCGAGGTGATTCGTAGCAAGAGCACTCATACGCATCTGCATCACAAAGCCAATGAAGTCGGTAGCGGCAAAGTCGCCTTAGATTCCAAATATTTGCATTCAGTTATCAATGCCGTGAATGAATCTAAAGAGATTTTGATCCTTGGACCTGGATCTGCAAAATTAGAACTCATCAAGCACGCGCACAAGCATGATGCCAATATTGCAGAAAAGATTGTTGGTGTAGAAACGGTTGATCATCCTACTGACAAAGAAATTCTTGCCTATGCACGCAAGTTTTTCTATAAAGTAGATCAGATGATTTAAAGAATCATTTAAGGAAATTGAAAATGAAAGAAACTCAAGAGCCTTTAGGCCCAGATGGCCTTCCTGGACATGATTATTTTCTAGACGCAGTAAATCACATTGATGATGCTGTAGCAAACAATACGATTGCCGCTGGTGCTGCCAAAGGTTTAGTTTTTAGCTTAGTTGAAACCTTGGGCGCAATGGTAGGTGATCCTGATTTGCCGAATCATCTGAAGTCTGGCTACATGGGCGCCTTGGATCTGGCTGTTGAGTTAGAGGCGAAGCTATCCAAAATAGGCTAGAGCTGGTACGAATTTAGACATATCAGCACTAAAGGGGCGACTTCGGTTGTCCCTTATTTTTTTGTCAAAAATTCCTTGCATCTGATTTCGGGCCTAAATGAGCCGATGTTCTTAGCTTGGCCCCGAGAGCTTAAAGACAATCGTTTTACGTGTAGTTGCCCTGTTTTGATAGTAATATTCCAGTGTGGTTACTAAAACTACTTCATTTCAATCGACCGTAAAGTCTCAAATTGGCCAGCTTGAGACGTTTTACTGCTCCCAAAAACCGCAAACCTGTCATTAATTTATTTAAATTAGATTGAATTAATAACCTTATTAATATTTAATAGTGGTTAGCTCCCAATTAGATTAGTTCTATGAACTAGATACAGTTTTATAACTGATTTATGAATCCGGTTATTAGAGGTGACTTTATGTTCTCAAAATCCAACCCAGTCAACAGACTAAATCTAGTTCTGATTGTCAGCATTTGTATCGGTGAAGCTCTAGTCATGTTTGCCTTACCGTACTTTGGAAATTTATCAAACATGGCTACTGTTTTACTGGATGTAATTTTACTAACCCTCATTACCATCCCCCTTGTAAATTGGATGGTTGCGATACCCATGAAGAAGTATATTCATGACCTAGAGTTTGCACGGCACAAGATACTTGTACGAGAGAACCAAATGTTAGCTGCCTTAAACTCTTTGGCGGTGGCTAAGGATAATGAAACAGGCAGCCATATTATTCGTACCCAGCAATATGTAGAACTGCTTGCAAAGCGATTAAAAAGTATGGGGCATCACGCCGATACTTTATCTGATGATCATATTGAAAAGCTAGTCAAGGTAGCTCCCTTGCACGATTTGGGAAAAGTGGGTATTCCAGATCACATTCTGAAAAAGCCAGGTCAATTAACGGAAGAAGAAAGGGATCTCATTTATGGGCACTCTATGATTGGGGAGAATATCTTGCTTGCAGCCCAGTCAGAAGATGTTGAGGTAGATCTGATTGCTATTGCCATGAAGGTAGCTGGATCTCATCATGAAAAATGGGATGGATCAGGTTATCCCAGAAAGCTGCAGGGAGATGCTATTCCAATCGAAGCTCGAATTATGACTGTAGCTGATGTGTTTGATGCGCTGGTGAGTGAGCGTCCATACAAGAAAGCTTGGACCATAGAGGAGGCTTATATTGAGATCATCAGTAAAAGCGGCACCTCATTTGATCCCATTGTTATAGAGGCCTTTATTGCTGAAAGGCAGAACTTTGAAGAAATTGTGAAGAGTCATTAAGTAGCCATCTATTAACTAGCGTCTCTTATGAATCTTGGATTCAACCGGTCAACGCAACAGATTGGGCAAAACGTTCTGCCGGTGTTTGATAGTTTAGTGTCTTTCTAGGGCGCTCATTCAGTTTCCTAGCTATGGCATTAAGCTTAGCCTGTGAGTAATT
>NZ_JACVPJ010000014.1 GCF_018881975.1 Polynucleobacter sp. JS-Safj-400b-B2
ATTACTCACAGGCTAAGCTTAATGCCATAGCTAGGAAACTGAATGAGCGCCCTAGAAAGACACTAAACTATCAAACACCGGCAGAACGTTTTGCCCAATCTGTTGCGTTGACCGGTTGAATCCAAGGCCGATAGCAGTCCTTGAGCACTTACAAATCATGGGCAACAATTAGTTCGTTGCTCTAATGGCAGACCTATATATCTATTGGGGTTGCAGCGGAAGATGTGTGGAGATTGCTTACACACCTTGTTGCACAGAAAGAAAAACGACTTAGGAATTTCTCCCTAAGTCGTTGATTTCATTGGTGGGCCCACCAGGACTTGAACCTGGGACCAAAGGATTATGAGAGTAGATATCCAAAGAAAACCACTAGGATTTCAAGGGGTTACAACGCCTCATTATCGGTGTGCAGTGTTTTGTGTAGTGAATTTAACAAACTATTAAGAGGTACCCCCTTAAATGCTCAACATCATTACTTCTTAATGAGCGCCAACCAAACATTACGATTGATTAGAAACAACCAAGCGCACGCAATCCAAACTCCGCAGGCCAAAGTAAACAACTGTCCACCATCACTTGTACCATCTGTATTCACTACTGCAATACCAAGGGGGGTAAAAAGGTGAAAGAAGATCGCTCCGCTAATGACGCCTAAGCCCATTACGGCACCCGCAATTTGAACCCAAGGATTTTTCTTGTAAACAAACGCTCCAACAATTAATAGAGTTGAGGCAATCAACTCAAAACAACCTACTACTTTTGCTGAAAAAATACCGCCTGGTGCAAACAAACCTGGAAAGCCTAATGAGGCAGCCCATGGATCTAACTTACCCTCAAAGATATAAACAGTTTCAGCCGAACCTGTAAATTTGAAAAATAAAGACTGAATAAAAACAAATGACACATAAATTGTCAGAATCCAAGCCCAGTTTTTTTTAATAAAGTTCATATCAACTCCTTTTATGTTTAAGTATTAATGTATTACTTCTTGAGTAAAACATTGAATTTTTTATCAGCGTCAGCGATGTACTTTTCAGGACTTTTTCGCCATGTACTCTGGACATCAGCATCGTAGTTTAAGTAGAGCTTTCCATTGATGATGGTAAATTTATCTGGCTCAATGCTTACAAGATTATCTACCGCTACACCATAGGCACAATAGCCTCCGTACTGTGGTGCATATTTCTGCGGATTTGCTTTAAATAAATCTAGATTCGCCTTGGAGGCAAATAGCCACTTTGCACCATCCCAGTCTGTAGAGAAATCATCCTTACCTTTAACGGGCTTGTTATCGGTAAAGTAAGCAACAGGGTCATACCCCCGAATGGCAGTACCCGTTTGCCGATCGAATAAGCCGCCGCTAAGAGTATTAATAGGGGGCGCAGCAAATACATTCGCCTGAAAAGACAAGA
Organism: Polynucleobacter sp. JS-Safj-400b-B2; assembly: GCF_018881975.1. Classification (GTDB taxonomy): domain Bacteria; phylum Pseudomonadota; class Gammaproteobacteria; order Burkholderiales; family Burkholderiaceae; genus Polynucleobacter. Next base: position 1,413 of record NZ_JACVPJ010000014.1, read on the forward strand.
GCAATATTCCAATAGTCGCAATTTTATAAAGCAATGATTTCATTAGGTCTCCAATTTTTGAGATTCAAGATAAGCAATGGTTGAGGGAGCAAAGCCAAAATACTCATCCAGAGGTATGTCATGCTGTTTACAAAATGGCTTAATAATCGCCAAATGATGGATTGCATGACTATTTAAGAAACAAAGTTCCCGGGCCGTGCTTGATTGATGCGAAAAGAGGAGTTCTCCAAGCAAACCACCTGAGGAGGCTACCTCAATGGATTCCTCTATTACTACTGAATTGATCTCTTGTAACTTTTTGCACAAGTTTGAAATTCTAAGAAGTGCTTCAGCTGGGCTTTTCTCTAGTAACTGATCTCGCTGGCGTAAATCATAATTTACTGAAGGCAACTGTCTAAAAATTAAAGCCTCATAGTGTTCAATAATATGACGAATATGACTGCCGATCGGAACGTGATAGTCGGCCTGATTATTTTGATTAAAAAAATTGGCTAACTTACCCAATGACTGCAAGGTGGATATCGTATATCCAACCAACTTTTCGTTAGCTTTAGAAATTGGCTTCATTAATGTGTTCTAGGATAGAGCTTGCTTAATTTTTTATCAAGCAAATAGGATTGATAAAAATCTTTTATAGACTGGGTTTTAACCCCATGCTTTTGGTTGTACTCCCCTATTATGAATAAGAGATGAAATTGGTGAAATAAATCTCTGTAGGCATCCTTAAGGTTGTAATTAGCATCCCAGATGTGAGTAGATTCTGAGCTCGCGCCATTAATCTCTACAATTTTGAAATCTAAGCCTTTTTCAAGCGTGGATAAATTCTGATAGCGAATATCAAAGCGTCCAAAGTAGAAATTAGGAAGTCTTTTAGATATTTGATCAAAAGTTTCTGTCAAAGTTTGGTTAATGTTATCCCTGCCATCTTGAAAGATTGCGCCTTTACTGTGATTTCCAGCAAAGACCAAGCTTATTTTTTCTGATACTGCAGGAATTAAATCGAGCTTGCTCTGAAGACGCGGATAGTAGATATGAGTTAGCTCTCTGGCCCTTGGGTCCATCGCAATGAGCTCTCTTATAGTATGTTTGCCATCCCCAATTACTTTTGGAAAAGACTTTAACGTGAGAGAAATGATCTTGCCGTTCTTCTCCCAAGGCATTCTGCAGTAGAAGACTCCCGCCTCTGCTTCATAGGGAATAAATTCTTGGCAAATAAAAGCCTCATTCGGCGGGAATCCTTGAATATACGTATTCAGATCATGACGGTCATGTATTAAGTTCACTCCAGCCCCACGACAACCCAAATCAGGCTTCGTAACAAGTGGATATTGGATGTCTTTATCTGCTAACTGGCCTTCAACTACCTTTAATAATTCCGCATCATCAATTTCTGAGGCATTTCTGACAAGGCAATGTTTAACTGAATATTCCGGAAGAAATTGAGCGACCGTATTTAAGATCTCATCCTTCGATTCCCCTACGAACTTTCCACCTGCTAAATTGGGATTGACTGCTGTTGGCAGCATGATGCTACGGTGGCGAATCATCAAATAGATAACATAGAGATATACAGGTAAATAGAAAAACCATGCAGGCCAAAATTCAAAGTAACTCAATGAGTTACTTCTTTTTTCTCTGTTGACGTTTTGTCTGTTTAGTATCTGAAGCATTAGGTTTTTCTCCGCCGAGATTTGATCCATGGATAGATAAACGTGATCAAGGCAAGAATCAATAAAGGCAAAGCTACTGCTAATGTCTTAGGTATTGGTAAAGCTTCAGCGATTACAGAACCTAAATAGATGCTGCCCAAATAGAGGCTTGCGGTCCAAACTAATACTGCAAACATTACTAAAAAGGTAAAAGTCCATAAATTGACATGCTTTAGCCCTAAGTAAACATAGCTAATCAACCTTAAGCCGGGAGTCACGCGAGCAAGAAAAATGGTTCCAGCTAACTTATGCTTACCAAGTAATCTATTGTCATTTGCAATACCATCGACAAAACGCCTCTTTAGAAATGGGATTCTCCTTGAAAAATATCCTGCGGCATAAAGCAAGAGATCGCCAATGGCAATTCCAAACCAGACTGCCAAAAAAGATTCACTCCAAAGCAAAGATCCTGCGGTAGAGAAAGCAACCCCAGCTGCAACTGCTACATCCTCAAATAAAAAACTAATGAGTACCAAACCCAGCATTAAGTATGCAGGGTGGTGTGGCATCTGCGTAAATGCCTCATAGTTCTTTTCAAGTATGTCGTAGATAGGCATTGGATATATTTCACTTCACCGTCTTGGCGTCCTGTCCAAACAATAGTTTCTTTGCTTCTTCGCTAACCGTCGGAGCAGTATTGATCGTATTTGCTAACTCATAAGCTTTGAGGGTCGCTGGTCTATAACGGATTCTCTCAAACCAAGCATAGAGAAATGGAAATTCTTTAATGTTTTGTTGCTGACGAACATGGGGAACCACCCATGGGTAACAAGCCATATCCGCAATCGAATAGTCGCCAGCGATAAAGTCCCTACCATCTGACAACTGTTTGTTCAGTACTCCATACAAACGAGATGTTTCTTTGACATAGCGATCCATGGCGTATTGAATCTTCTCAGGAGCATATTGAACAAAGTGATGATTCTGTCCTGCCATCGGACCCAAACCACCCATTTGCCAAAAGAGCCATTGAAGAGCTAAGTTACGACCCCTTAGATCCTGTGGAATAAATTGCTTGAGCTTATCTGCCAAATACAAAAGAATAGCGCCTGATTCAAATATGGCAATAGGGGCGCCACCATCGATTGGATCCTTATCTACGATTGCTGGAATACGATTGTTGGGAGCAATCGCTAAAAAGCTAGGCTCAAACTGTTCGCCCTTGCTGATGTTGACTGGAAAAATCTCATAAGGCACATTTGCCTCTTCCAAAAACATCGTAATCTTATGCCCATTAGGCGTAGTCCAGTAGTACAGATCAATCATGTCTTTGCCTTATTTCTTGAGTCGTTCGTTGCTTGGGAAAAGGTTCTTTCTTGATTCCTCATCGACCTCTGTTTTGAAAGTGAACTTGGTCTTAATCGCCTCAACAGCCTGGGCACTTGGCTTAGCGTTAATTTCATCCAATAGACGCTTAATACTTGGTAATTTTTCCCAAGCGCCTTCACCCAAGAAAAAGGGGATCATTCTTGCCCATGCCCATACAGACATATCTAAGATCCCGTATTCATTCAACATGTAGGGTTGTTTAGATAAACGCGCCTCTAAGATCTCCCAATGACGCCATGCCTCAAAGTCATAGCGATTTACTGCATACTCCTTAGGCTCTGGTGCGAAGTGCTTAAAGTGGACCAACTGTCCACAGTAAGGGCCAATTCCTGTTGCGAGAAACATGAGCCATGAATAAAACTCGGCGTGCGCTTCAGGTGTTTTAGCTGGCATGAACTTACCAATCTTCTCACCCAAATACAGCATGATCGCTGTGCTATCAAAAACATGAATATCGCCATCGACCAAAGCTGGCGTTTTACCATTGGGATTGATTGCTCTAAATTCTGGTTTGTGCTGATCGCCCTTACGGGTATCAGTTACAACAATCTCATAAGGTGTATTAGTCTCCTCTAAATAGAGGGCTACTTTGATTGGATTTGGTGATGGGTGAAAATATAGTTTGAGCATAATTTTTTCCTAACTTCCTGATTAAATGACTTCTAAAACTTTGGTTAATGAAGTACCTTCATAGTTTGGCTTTTCGCCAATTTCTTCAAATGGGTGCCCAAGTCGATTTACCCAAAAGACATCAAAGCCATACCACTTGGCCGCTAGAGCATCCCAAGCATTACTTGAAACAAACAGAATCTCCTCTTTCTTGACCGGAAATGCTTTTAATAAAAGCTCATATGCTTGGGGCGCAGTTTTAAATAGGCGCACATCTTCAATAGTGACCACCTTATCTAAGTATGGCTTCAAGCCATTACTCTCCACTACCGTGGCCAACATCTCTCTACTGCCATTAGAAAGAATCGCGGTAGAGATACCTTTTTGCTTAATTGTCTTGAGCACATTTAGGCTATCGTCAAAACTAGTAAGCTTGGCATACTGATCCATCAGTCGCTTCTCGTAATCGGGGGTTAGATTTAAGTCCATTCGTTTACACACATATCGAAGCGATCGAATGGTTAGCTCCCAAAATGGTAGGTAGTGCTTACTACCATTGGGATTGGGATCACTCATAGTTACCAGGCGGGTGTATTCAATTTGACGATCGCGCCACATCAAAGCAAAAGGCTGGCCATGCCCCGGAAATAATTCTTCTGCCAGCTGACCCATGGAATACACGTCAAACAATGTTCCATAGGCATCAAAGGCTACGAGTTTATACATTTAGTCTCCAATATTTCTTGTTTTAGAAATGTTCATCCTTACTACGCAATTCAATTTCCCAAGTCCAGGCAGCTTTAGGTTGATTCAATATCGCCATATAGGTTTTAGCAATTGCATCTGCCGTCATTGCATCGTTCGCAGGATCAGCCTTTACAGAACCATCAATGACAAAGTGAGCCACATGAATGCCTTGTGGGGCTAGCTCTCTTGCTAAGCATTGAGCCAATCCTCGGACGGCAAACTTTCCCATCGCAAATCCAGATGAATTCGCAAACCCCTTAACGCTAGCGGTAGCACCAGTAAAGAAGATCGCTCCATGATTTCTGGGGATCATTCTCTTGGCAGCCTCTTGAGCTGCAGTAAAGGCGCCAATCGCTGTTGTATGGACAGCCTCTGATACTTTATTGGGATTCAAGGAAAGAATATCGCCTTTAACCCTTGCACTAGGGTTGTATAAAACAAGCTCTGGCTCACCCCAAGCGTTCTCCACAAAATAAAATAGCTTTTGAATATCTTCTATAGAGTTGGCATCGACCTTAAATGCATATGCGCCGATAGACTCAGCTAAAGGCTTGAGCTTTTCCATATCTCGCGATGCCAATGCAACGGTATAGCCCGCAGCCACGAGCTCTCTAGCAAAGGCAGCGCTGATACCAGGCCCCGCTCCAATGATCAAAGCTACTTTATTCATATTTATCGGCTCACTTAGTATTTGTAGGTCATTTAATAATTATTGTGGTCTATACAGCTTAAAGAGTTGTTCTTTGCTAATAGTGAAGTAGTCGCCTGGGCCGCCGCCCCTAAGGACATGACCAGCCTCTGAGGTTTCGTAGATTCCTTCTTTTAATAAAGACTTAGCAATATGAATTTCTACAACTTCACCAAGCACCAACCATGTCTGCGCCTTTTCACCTGAAATACCTTTGAGCTGAATGATCTCGGTACATTTACACTCAAACGCAACCTTCGCTTTAGCAACCCTTGGGGGGATGACCAATGTTGATTTCGCTTGCTCAAGTCCTGTGGCCTCAAACTCACTAACCTCAGGCGGATATGGGGCGCATGATTGATTCATAACATCTACTAAATCGGATGTGACTAAGTTCCATACAAACTCACCAGTCTCTTCAATATTTCTTAAAGTGTCTTTATAGCCAACACTAGAAAAACCAATAATTGGCGGGACATAGTTAAAGGCATTGAAAAAACTATAGGGGGCTAAGTTAATAACCCCAGCCTTACTTTGTGTTGAGATCCATCCAATCGGCCTTGGACCAACGATGGCATTAAATGGATCATGCGGTAAGCCATGCCCGTTTTTCGGCTCATATGAATACATATCCGTCATCACAATTCCTTAAGTGGTTGGAGGCACTAAAGCCTCTAATTTTGAAATTGCTACCTTGACTGCTGGGCGACTAGCAACCTGATCGTACCATCGCTTTACATTTGGATAATCCGCTAAGTCAATGCCAGCAAAGGTACTGCGCCACATCCAGCCAAAGTGAGCCATATCAGCAATCGTATATTCATTACCAGCAACATATTCTTTGTTTGCCAAAATAGTATCTAACAATCCAGTTAAGCGTTTAGCCTCTGCATGAAAGCGATCAATTGCCATGGGAACTTTTTCAGAAGCTAATTTCTGAAAGAAGCCTGAATTACCAAAAGCAGGACTTATGCCAGCAGCATGAAAGAACAGTTGCTCAAATACACGAGCCTTTTCTTCAACAGTTGCCGGCATAAACTTGCCATACTTCTCTGCCAAGTACACCAAGATTGCGGCCGACTCTGTTAATACAAATTCTTTACTTCTGCCCTCAGGATCAACAAGCACAGGAACCTTGGCATTGGGATTGAGCTTTTGAAACGCATCAGCCTTTTGTTCGCCTTGACGAATATTGACTGAATGTAATTCATACTCCAACCCAAGTTCTTCCATCATGATGACTGGCTTAAGATTGTTTGGTGTGGCAAACGCATACAACTTCAACATAAGATCTCCTGCGCTGTTGCTACCCTCTTAAGGGGTAGATTCAAATTAAACTAATGCTGGCGATGCTGGAAAATCTACCGGCACTTTAGTTGTACCGTGCAAATAATTGCTAATAATCTTGTCGCCAATGACAACAATAGCATCCACTAAATTCGCTTCAGTCCATCCAGCATCAAAGAAAGCTTGAACTAGCGCTTGATTCGGATGGCCGCGCTCAACAGTAATGCTTTTTACCAACTTGGCTAGAGCATCTAGTTTTGGATTAAATGAAGCAGTTCCCTTACGTAACTCCATAATTTCTTCAGGAGTGAACCCGACCATCTTACCTAGGGCCGTATGGGCGGCTAAACAATATTCGCAATCATTGACCTGACTAACAATTAAATTAATGACTTCGCGATCTTTTGAAGATAAAGAACTCTTTGCATTCTGCAAAGCTAGATAAGTACCTAGCGCTGTTTCTGAATGAGCAAAAGTGGCATATAGATTTGGAACAAAAGATAAGCCCTTCTTTAGTTGATCAAATATAGCTTTATTAGGCTCACTAACTTGTTCATACGTTGGTACTTGTATTGCTTTCATTTGTATTCCTAGTTGGGTTGGCAAATATCAGTTGCACTGTTTTGCCAATTTCTATAATATGGTATTAATAGTAATTTAAAATCCAATTATTAATACAATTAGTCCCAAATAGATCGACTCTCAGCCCTTCTTGGTAACTTTCAAATTAAGTCCAAAGTCTTTGGACATGGAACTTTATGTGGCCAGCATGCCTTTGATATTTCTGAAAATGTAGGGCACATCCATATTATTAAAAAAGCACCTCTTGAAATCATCCTTAACGATCGATCCATTGACATAGCTGAACCCAGCCTAGTCTTTTTCTCCAGGCCAACCCCACATACGTTTAAATCAATTGATGAGGATGGTGTGGATATGGTTTGTGCAACCGTAGCTATTGGCAATGGATTAAATAATCCCCTTACTCTAGGCTTACCAGACTGCCTGGTCATACCACTATCTCAAATGGCAGAGTTTAATAAGCTGCTCGAACTACTCTACTTTGAGGCATTTGATAATCGCTGCGGGAAAACAGAGGCTCTCAACCATTTGATGGACTACTTGGTCATCAGGATGTATCGCTATGCCATTCAGGAAAACTTGATCGAGAATAGTGCGATCTCAGGTTTGGCAGACCCAAAGATTTCAAAAGCCGTTCAAGCTATTCACGAGCATCCAAGTCAAAACTGGTCATTAGAGACTTTGGCAAGGGAAGCGAATATGTCACGCTCAAGATTTGCAGAGTACTTCAAAGAAAAAGTAGGTGTTCCGCCAATGAACTATCTAACAGAGTGGCGCATAAACCTGGCTACCAAGTATCTTTTAGATGGGAAACCAATCAAAACTCTACATAAAAACTTGGGATATTCCTCTACCACCTCATTTGCAAGAAGCTTTCAGCAACGCCAAGGCCTTACACCAAAAGAATGGCTAGTGATGCAAGCTCAACCAAGTAATGAGATAACAAACTAGATTACAGAATATCGGGGAGCTAAGTCGAAGTGATTACTTACTAAGAAGCGTTACAAGCACTTATGAAGGTAGACATCCAGTGTAGACTCCTAGCAATACAGGTTCTGCGGGTGGTTAGTGTAGATGTGCAAGTAAATGGATAAGCAATTCATGGATTTAATAGAAGATCTCTATCAGTCTTTGGTTTCGAAAACCAAAGGATTTTTTGGAGCAACCATCTAACACCTTCTTACTCCAAAGTAGTTCTTTTACTAAAGCCCCATACAGTTAGCATAGTAAGTAACTGTTGCAGGCCAGTCTGAAAATACTCCCTTAACTCCAACTTGCCTAGCTAGTACGTCTAAAACCTCGTAAATTTGGCCGTCGGAGTAAATGGCTGATTTTATGGATTGGTGATACCAACCTCCCCCCTTATTCATAGGGCCATCACGCTCCAATGACCATGTGATGATATTCAATCCCGCATCTTTTGCTGCCTTTGCATAAGGCGATGGAATAATTTCTCCAATGCTATTCGTTGTCAATAAGACCCATATAGGAGGAGCAATATAACGCACCCCTTTTGCATAAAGCTCTTGCATGGTTGGCTTTAACAATTCAGGCTTAGTAGCATTGAACCCATTCTGCTCATATCTACCATCCAAATAAATTGCCTGCTTTCCAAACTCTGGTTCATTTTGAATCCAGTACATCACATCATTTAAATTAAACGATTGTGGAAAAACGTCATCAGGAGAAACCCCGGCCTGCTTATATTCATCAATAAGTGCTTGTGCATATTGCTCTTGGGTAAGGCCTAAATAAGGCATGGGCACTACTGCCTCTTTGAGTTCAGGAGTAAATTTACCGCCAAATTGTTTAAATAAAGCTATAGATTCCTGATGTGTTAATAAAGTACCCCCAGCGTCGGAATATAGTTCGGTTCTCCAAGATGGTGTTCCTGCCATATAGGACTGAATATCCTTAGCGTTTTTATTAAACCCATCCATCTTGCCACGCAGGGTTTTAAATTCGCCTAGAGTGATATCAGTTGTCCGGCACTCCGCTAACGCAGGTTTTATACCATTGGCCGGAATAAATGGTTTTGCACACTTTTCCTGCAAGCTTGTTAGCAAAATATTCGTTGTTCCCTGTAAATCATTTTGCGCATGTCGACAAACTAATTGCTTATCTTTAGTAAAAGTAACGTCGCATTCAAAAATACCGGCTCCCATCAATGCCGCAGCCTTATTTGACTGAACTGTATGCTCGGGAAACTCCAAAGGAGCGCCACGGTGGGCAATTGAAAATAAAGATTGACGAGGGGTCATCCCAGCACAACTTCTTAACTTACTTTTTAAGGGACCCTCTTTCATAGCATCAATTAGAAAATATGGCCTTACCCCGAACTGAATTTCTTGTGCAAATCCCGACATACTGGTTAAAAGTATGGTTGCTACAAGTAAAGGGCTTAATTTTTTAGGAAATCGCATTTAGAGCGCTATTTTTTGACCCAAAATACTGATACATGATCAGCGTCATAGCCAAAAAGACAGTTCCACCAAAACCAATAATGATGAGCGGCAAGCTGATGTTTATCGACAAGAGAATAGAGTAGACGAGGAGCATAAACAACACTGCTAAGTTCTCACTAAAACCCTGAACGGCGATAGATTGGCCAGTTGCCATCAGTGAATGACCTCGGTGTTGCAATAATGCATTCATTGGAACTACAAAATAACCTGATAACCAGCCTAACAGGATTAATAAAAAATAAGCGGGCAAATCATTCAGGCTTAATTGGATTGACTGTACTTGAAAGAGGACGATTGGCGGTAAAAGCCCATCGTTATACACACCCATTAAACAGACTACTAAGCCCATCAGTGCGCCGTAAGGCAATACGTTAGCAGAATTCTTCAGAGAGACTTTACATGCCGCATATACAGCCCCTGCTGCAACCCCGATTGCAGAAACGGCTTGTAAAGCAGCACTCTCAGAGAGATTCATATGTAAGGCATATTCAGCCCATTTCAACATTAGGAATTGAAGGGTTGCTCCAGCCCCCCAGAATAAGGTAGTCACTGTTAGGGAAAGTTTACCTAGCCGATCTCGCCATAGGCTCACAAAACAAGTAGAAAAATCCCGTACTAAATTACCATAATGTAGGTTCAACTTTTGATAGCTAAATCCTACCTTTAATAAGGGTACATTTAGTAAAGCAGCCGAAGTATAAATGGCTGAAATCAAATAAATAGCCATTGCTGCAGAGCTTGAAATATCACCTCTTATGAAATCTAGATTAACCAGTTGGAAATAATCATGCAGAAAATCACTAATTAGAAATCCTCCCAATAAGGTTCCAAAAATAATTGAACCAATGATGAGGCCTTCCATCCATCCATTTGCAGCTACCAACTTATCTGATGGTAGTAGCTCAGTCAAAATTCCATATTTTGCTGGCGCATATAAGGCGGCACCTATACCAACGATGCCATACCCCAATAATGGATGTATCCCAAAAAGCATGAGGCCGCAGCCACAAGCTTTTAGCACGTTAGAAATCAACATCACCTGACCTTTAGGCCTTGAGTCTGCAAAAGCACCTACAAATGGAGCAAAAAGAACATAAGGCATTACAAAAGAAATCTTGAGTAAAGGGGATACCCAATCCGGCTCTTGCATTGAAAATAAAAGAGCAATGGATACTATGAGTAATGCGTTGTCTGCTAGTGATGATAAAAACTGTGAGAAAGCTATCGTATAGAAAATACGATTCATTGCTTAATAAAAATTTCTCTTAAAACAGGCGATGATGCCAGCTTATCTGTTGAATGGGAATTTAGTATTAAATCGTGATAATTGTTTTCTAATTTTTTAGTAACTTGATCCCATGAAATTTCCAGGGTTGTTTGCCTTGCATGGGCTCTCAAATTTTCTAAATTAACATCATCTTTTATTAACTCGAGGCCTGCTGCAACGAATGAGTTGGCCTCATTTGGGCTGGCTAAAAATCCATTGATACCATGATCTATAAATTGCCTAGCTGCTGCATAGTCATACGCCAAAACAGCTAGCCCACTAGCCATTGCCTCGATTGTTACGTTGCCAAATGTTTCGCTTAGGCTAGAAAATAAAAAGATATCACCACTAGCATAATGGCTTGCAAGCGATTCACCCCTCTGAACCCCAGTAAAGATGCTATCAGGGCAGCTTAACTTTAAGGACCCTTTTTCAGGTCCATCGCCAACCCATACCATTTTCAGATTTGGATTAACTTGTGACATTGCTTTAAATGTTTCTACAGTGACTTGTAAATTTTTCTCTGAAGCAAGTCTACCGACACATAAGACCACTTTTTCATGGTCCTTGATTCCCCAATGATTTCGTAATTCTTGACAACGCTTTGATGGATTAAATAATTCAGTATCCACTCCTCGAGCCAGTACTTTGAGCCTCTCAAATCCATTGCTGAGTAACTGATTTTTGAGTTCCTGAGTTGGCACCATTGTGAAGTTACTATTGTTATGAAAGTAACGAAGATACCTTTGAATCAGGTTTTTTAGGAAGCTCATTCCATAGTGGGTTGAATACGCATCGAAATTTGTTCGGAAATCTGAACAAATCGGAATATTTAATTTTTTAGCTGCCTCTAGTGCTGACCAACCGAGGGGACCTTCGGTAACTATATGGACAAGACTAGGCCTATCAGCTGCCCATTGCTTAAGTAGCATATTTTTTTGAGGTAGACCCATCCTTAGAGAGCTGTAACCCGGTATAGGCATTCCCAGTGTCAGCAGTTCTTTGAAATGAGATTCTTTTTTAGGCTTGTCTTTTAATCCCTGGCGAGGCCGGATGAGTGTGATGTCATGCCCCATCTCCTCAAGACCCTTAATGAATCGAGCAATCGTGCTAGCTACTCCATTAACCTCTGGAGGATATGTTTCCGTAACAATAGCAACTTTCACCGATACATTCGGCTTTAAGTCACTATTTTCTCCCAAAGTATTTGATGTCATTGGCTCTGAGTATTCTCGAAGAAAATAACAGTTTTATGACAATGGGATCTTTTTTATATGTCTTAAAGTTGTCACAAATAAATTGTAAATATGGTCATATTCATATTTTTGTAATGTAACACTTCAATATTCAGAGGATCCAAAATTGATTCAATTTCTTGAAACCCTAAAAAAACAGCGCTGGGATGATCATCGTTATTATCACCATAGCCGTATCAATCAATCGCTACACTTTGTTAGCGCTTTGAGCTTTTTAACTGCCTACTTTTTATTATTTACCGATCCTATTGCAGCTTCTTTGTTGGCTTGGTTGGTTGCAATGACCACTCGCCAAAGCGGCCATTTCTTTTTTGAACCAAAAGGATATGACGAGATTAATAAAGCCACCCATGAGTACAAGGAAGAAATTAAAGTGGGCTACAACCTCAATAGAAAAATTGTTCTTTTATCCATTTGGGCGGCAATCCCAGTATTGGTGTATTTCAATCCAGTATTCCTGCAAAAATTTATCGCTTTTAATACCTTCACAAATACCGAAGGCTTTATTCGACAAACCGGTCTCTTATGGCTCTGGCTTGGTGTTGGTGGCGTACTTTTCCGCACTTTCCACCTCTTTTTCATTCATGATGTTGAGGCAGCCTTGGCATGGATGACAAAAATTATCACGGACCCATTCCATGATGCAAAAATTTATGCGACGGCACCCTTGTATTTATTGCGCGGACAACTCATCGACCCTATGAACCACCTTGAGCTCAACGAAGAAAACCTGGGCTCAATCAACTCCTAATGTAGATGCATGTTGGGTAGTATTTTTTCTAAATAGCATTTCTTTGATGATTTGACGCTTAATCGCTTTATTGCTTAGCCCATTTCCATTCCACCACCAAGCATCCTGCTTCATGGATTGGGCTGCAGCAATAAAGCGCTCTAGAACGGCTAACATGTCTGCATCGCTATAGTTCAGACTGAAGATAAATCTCCCTGTACCAATCCAGCTTAGCGCTAGGCCTTGTTCTTTTAAGTAGTACTGAAACATCCAGTTGTAGCGACTTGGCTCTGTGAAATAGACGGTCCAAATACTAGACATATTCGCAACCCTGACTGGCAAATCCAATGAAATTAATTTTTCATTAAAGAGATTAGCGCGACGATTCCAAACTTCATCCAAATCTTCATACATTTTTTTGATAGCTGGAGTTTCAAGTTGCTCTAAAAATACTTGCATCGCTCCCATCACATAGGGGTGCGAGTTAAATGTTCCTCTCGCAAAACAGATGTCAGCTGGCTTTTCTTCTCTAAACCGCTTCATCAAATCACTTCGTCCACACACTACGCCAATCGGCAAGCCACCGCCTAAGGTTTTACCATATGTCACCATGTCAGCCCGAACGCCAAAGTATTCTTGAGCGCCGCCCTGAGCCAAACGAAATCCTACGAATACCTCATCAAAAATGAGAACAACTCCATTCTTTGTGCAAACTTCCCTTAATTCTTCGAGCCATTTGGTATAGGCAGCGCGATCATAATGCGCAGTACGAGAGCTATCTAATAGAGACGAATCGCCAGGCGCCCCTTTATTCGGATGCATAGCCTGCAGTGGATTAACCAATACGCAGGCAATATTTTTTCGATTACGCAGCACCCGCAAGGTATCTTGATCCATCTCCTTCAGTGTGTAGGTTTCCCTGGGAGGGAGTGGATTGCCTATGCCAGGCTGAACATCTTCCCACCAACCGTGATAGGCACCATTAAAACGCACCACATGGCTACGCTTTGTATGGTAACGTGCCAACCGTACCGCCTGCATTACAGCCTCTGTACCAGACATATGAAAGGATATTTCATCTAATCCCGAAATGGCTGTCAAACGCTTTACATTGTCGGCAACAATGGGGTTGTAAAACCCCAAAACAGGCCCCAGCTCAGACACACGTTTAGCTCCATCTTCAATGGCCTTTTTATAAAAGTCATATCCGAGAACATTGACGCCATATGACCCAGTTAAGTCATAAAAGATATTGCCATCTAAATCAGTCAAGGTAACCCCAGATGAGGACTGCATAAAGCTACCAGATTTCAAATGCTCGCTAACAAAAGGGCTAAATTGAAAGGGTACTCGATACCTCCCCGTAAATTGCAGATCCGATATATTTTTGGCCGCTTGATTTGTCAGGGCAACTGATTTTGCAAAACGCTCCTGATAGATATGCGATAAGCGCATAAAACCAGCCTCCCTTAAAGAGGCGATATTATCTGGAGCGCCATCAACTTTAAAAAAAGAGTCTCGATTAAAGGAGTAAAAAGGAATTAAACGGGCTACTCTCTTTGCCATGCGTGAGTGTCCAGCCAATGAGGGATGCTTAGCCTTAGATAGCTGTAATCTTGTATAGACCTTCCGAACAATCCACACTCCAAACCCTGCTCCGAATATACTTAATGCAACCCAACTATTCATAAATACTCCAATTGTTCTTTCTTGACACTTTTACTTCATTTGTTTGACAAAATTATGTCAATGAAAAAGACCATCCAAAGCATTCTGTCCCAAGAAGACCTCAATTTTCTTTTGACTAATCGTATTCCCCGCAATACGCTTACTCGCTTTATTGGCTGGTTTAGTCAGATTGAAAACCCAGTCATTGCTTATGTCTCCATACAGGTTTGGAAATTCTTTTCTGCACTTGATCTATCGGAGGCTAAGAGTCAACACTTTAAAAGTATGCATGCCTGCTTTACGCGTGAACTTAAGACCAATGCAAGACCAATCAATCAAGACTTGAATCATCTAGTGAGCCCGTGTGATGCTCTGATTGGCGCATTCGGCACAGTGAGCAATGGTGAAATTTTTCAAGCCAAAGGCTTTCCTTACGCCTTAGAAGACCTGATACCCAACAAGAAATTGGCCCAGGGTTATGAGGGGTGTGAATATGTGACCTTGCGACTCACTTCAAGCATGTACCACCGCTTTCATGCTCCAACGGCAATGCGAATCAGAAAAATCACTTATATCTCTGGTGATACTTGGAATGTCAACCCGATTGCACTAAAGCGAGTTGAACGACTCTTTTGCAAGAATGAAAGAGCTGTAATTGAATGTGAAATAGACCATCCAGGTAAAGGAATTGAAAACGCAACTCTGACGCTGGTGCCTGTCGCAGCCATTCTGGTTGCCAGCATTCGCATGCACTGCATTAATCTCCTCTTCCATCTACAGTACAAAGGCCCCAATGAGATTGACTGCGACGTTGCCGTCACTCGCGGAGAGGAATTAGGCTGGTTTCAGCATGGCTCAACTATTATTGTTTTTGCTCCAAAAAATTATCGCTTGCTACCAAGCTTAAATTTGGGGGACAACATTCGTATGGGTGAAGCTTTATTTGAATATTCGCTAGAACGATAAGCTATCTACATGCCAAACTCAGAGTGTCGCGGCTGCGCTCCATCCCCTCAGCCATCATTTCGAAACTCTTCCGAATATTATTTCTCATGAAGTATTCTATGATCCCATTCGGAATTACAGAATCTGGCTCGATGATGCTGGCATATCGCACCAATACACCCTTCTCATTGGTATGCAGTCGCCATGTCCCAGAATAGGCTTTGCTATTACCTTTAATCTGAATAAAATTTAAACCCTGATTTGGTAGTTCCGTAAACTCCACTTCAGACCGCAATTGAATGGGGAACAATAGTACTCGCTCCTCAATGAGCCTTTCTACAGTAACCCTATTACCATTTCTTCTGCGCACCTTGGACTCGACAATTCCTGGAATAGTTTTTACATCCTCATAATCTGTCAAAAAGGTATATGCCTCACACTGGCTAATTGGCGCTATGTAGCTAGCTTGCACCTTAAAGCTGGCGCCTAATTTTTCTACTAATACCTGCAAATCATAGGGAGCTAGCTCAGTGATAGCAAAACAAGATTGGCCACTGATTAACAAGCATAAAAGAAATGCTCGCCTCACAAAAGAACCACCCAGTTGGAGGTATGCATTGTTAATGCTCAATATTCTTCCTCAATATTGAGATCTAGAAATATAAGTGTCTCTGCATCGGCCAGCTCTGCGCACTCTACCCCATTCATTTGATCATCAAAAGAGAGTTGGGCAAAACGTTCAGCCGCTATGAAATTATTCTTCTGGTAATTATCTAAAGCCAACAATTGATTCCATGCTGCTTTTTGAAAATGCTCTGCAGCCATTCTTCTTAAATTAATAACCTGGTCATTTAGGTTTTGATCTAGCATTTTTCTCCCCTTCAATTTGGCATTGAACTTAAATGAGATGCTCCATCTTTCATGTGACATTTATATGAATTATTGCAACCACTTTCGTCATAATTGAGGCCTGTATATCAAGCCCATATATGACAATTTCACTATTTAAAATTACTAAAAAATATTTCAGTGAACGATAGATTTGTCACATTTATTCATCAAGAATAAAGGCTACTTATGGGAAATGAAGAGCAATTCTGCTCCTTTCCGGTCTCCTCAGCTTGCTCTAACAGCCCATAGGTAACCACTTCTAATTTATTTAGGGAGAGTTTTGATGACCACCTTCACTACTGAAGATCGCGAACTTGTTGAAAAAGAGCCTATTCCCTTTTATGGCTACTGCTGTTTAACTGACTCATCTCCCAAGGATGCTAATTCCCTTTTGCATCCAGTGCTTAAGAAAATTAAAGTGGAATACAGGGTTCATGACAGCAGTGAAGATTCGGAAGATTAGGCTTTAATGTTCTTTATGTTTCTTACCCAACTTCTCGGGTTTGCCGTTGCCATACAGGCACCAGTATTGGATTTCATCAATGAGGACTTCCACATCTTTCATCTTGAGATTTCTAAAATCTTCCAGTCCAATAGATCCAGTTTCTCTTAATTTCTCGATAGCATCTTTTAATGCGCTCATATTGATGTTTCTTCTAAAAAATACATAATTAAGGTTAGTTTATGTCTTTAGACATATTCTTGACCTACATCAATAATCGTCACTTAAATCGACGCTTTAGTTCACTAGATTTTAGGGCGGCTAACAGGTCTTAGACCCATTTGCGAATGTACAAAGTCACATACTAGATCGTCAACTGGTACTGGATGTCCCGCATTTAGAACCTTGAGGGTATTTAACCGAGGAATAAACGCCTTGATCTCGTGAACACGTTGCTCAGTGCATATCTTAGATTCCCCGCCATAGACCAGTCCAACTTTACCTTTAAAACCCTCTAGTGCTTCATGAAAATTCATGCCCCACACATCTGCACGATATGAGAGATCAAAATGTCCAGGAAGTTGTACATCAGCGATTGCTTTTTCGTCAACACTCAACTCTTTGGCAAGCTCTCGAACCTCTTTGAAGCCCAGCTCATTTTTCATAGACTTATAGAGGGTATATAAAGCAGTCCAATTAACTGTTAATGCTATATCGTTTAGAACGATAGAGTTAATTTTTTTATCAAAAATCTTTGTAAGATACATCGCTAAAACACCGCCCATACTGGTACCAAAAATGCTGAGTCTTTGATGCGTCTTTGCTGCAGTCAAAATAGTGCCTTGAATTAACTTACCAACATCCGAGAGGTATAAAGACATCTTGTAGGCCCCATATTGATCAATGTAGTCAGACTCCCCCCTCCCTGAAAAATCAATGCTAATGACCTTACAGTTTTCAAACCTTAAAAAGTAGGCATGAATTGATGCAAAGGATGCCTTCGTTTCTAGCAATCCCGGCAAGCAAATAAGAATGTTTTCTGCATTCATATTCCCCGAAACTGTATAGGCAATTTTTCGAGGATGCCGATCATCTTCTATCTGAAAATAATGAGTCTCTGGGGCAGAACTAACTGATTCAGCGTCCAACATTCGCGCTGGATTATCCTCAAGAGGCACAAATGTTAGCTCAGGTTCAGATATTGCGATTTCAAAATCTTGAATATCCGCAGTCGCTACAGATGCAATCTGCCGAGACGATGGCTGCGCCGACTTAATTACCTCCGCCTTAATTACTAACAACAAATCAAAAATCTTTTTCTTCATCAACTCTACCCACCAAGAATTTGGTGGCTCATTAGCCTTCAATCTTCTTACTGTATAGATTCTTAATGACAAAATTACTTAAATTACACCAAAATATGAAGTAAAAAAGCCGCCACCTGGACGGCTTTTAGATGCAACTTGGATGGGATCAGTTAGTTTGAACTGCCAGTTGTATAGTCATAAGTAGGCTTTGAACTAGATGTTTTTCCTTTAAATGCAATGCTATGGATTGTCTCGGGATCTTGAGCAATCTCTCCGTTTGCTTTCCTAATTGCCTCTTTTATCTCAAGCTTAACCATCTGAATTTTATCTTCGATTCTTTGTAGCTTTGGGTTAAATTCATCTGGCAAGTAATGTGGATTATTTCTGGATGCCACAGAAGGCTCTGCAATATTGGCCTGCACTTGAGTAACGATAAGACCAATACCAATACATGCTGTGAAAATGGCAAAGAAGCTCAAGCGTGGTTTACGACTCATAAAGTCTTTAATTATCAATTTATTCTCCATTTAGTATGCATCATCCTGCGCATGCGCTTGATTGAAATAGGAAACTGCTTTCTCAGCCGGAGGTAATGGATCGTATTTTTCCAAGCTAGATGCCTCTACAGCACTGCCAAATAAAAAATGTAGGTGCTATTGCAATGTAATTAAATTTTTTCATTTTTGCCCCCTCAAAAAAAATTACCAACTACATCTTGTGATTAATTTAAGGTCTAAACAAGTCATTTAGATGAAGATTTCATGACAAGTTAGTGGCCCCTATTGCATATAAGAATTGCCAACCCAAACATAACTAAAAAATCTTTTTTCAGTTATAAAGAGATTGCGGCGGAATGGCAGAGTGGTTATGCATGAGATTGCAAATCTCACTACCCTGGTTCGATTCCAGGTTTCCGCCTCCAGCATGATTGAGATACGAATTAATTCTTTACATGCGGATTACCTTAAGTACTGCCATTGAAACTGTGTAGAGTTTGCTTGAACCGGGATAGAAGGCCATAATGTACAAATGACGATCCTACCAATCAAGATGTCATTAAAATCGCCAGGTAATTCCAGTATCTAAACGAGTTGAATTCGGCCCATTACCCACCAAGACATAACCGGTGTTTTGCGCACTGCGCATCATTGAAATACCAAAGTCAACACTTTCAGATAGCCCAATAATTGCTGCAACCATGCCGTACATTGTGGACTGCTGTTCAGTTGCGGGTGGATTGGTTTGCACACCAAAATCGAGAGCGAGACGAAATCCATCCATGACATTCCATACTGGGGCAATCGAAGCAGAGTAGATATTTAATCTTAAAGGGCCTGCACTGCCACCATTTAAATAATTTACGTTATAGGGGCTACGCATATAACCTACATTTACATGCGCCTCCAGTGATTCATTTAAATAATACGAGGTAATGAATGTTGCGCCGTAATTGAATGCTGCCTGCCCAAAACCAACTACTTGTTGCTGCTTGGAAACTGGAAATTGCAAGATGGGTTTTATTGCGAAGTTCCAGCTATCGCCCTCTTCACCCCAAAAACGCCACTTTGCATTAAGTGTGTAGTTGCTATACGGTGAGTAATCGCTTGCACGTGGGGTAGCGTTATATTGCGTTCCAATGGCAATCTCAACATTCTCAGCGATGCCACGAGTGTACGTAAAAGGAAATGATTTAGTAGAGCCTGGCCCCAGAAATTCTTCACCAGGGCTCGAGATGTCCTGGCCTGGTCCTGTAGGCTGGTTAACCTTATTGATAGAGTAAAAATACATTTCAATTTGATTGCCATCTTTTTTTACCGTCCCTGCATCATCAGTATTTAATGGCTCAAATGCCTGAGCCCTACTCATTAAAAAAAGAGCAATCAAAGCAAAAATTAAATTTATCAAATGAGGCATGACTTGTTGATCGCTATAAATTTCACGATTTAAACTAATTTTTTACAGGACTTTCAGCGTGCAAAAATACCTTACGTGCCTTAAAGTCCAGATCAATTAAGTCGCCATAAGTTGACCACTCTAAAATAAGATCTAGCGTCTTCTTCACATCTCGTTTATTTAAAGACAGGCCTAAAGATTTAGTCAGCACATCAAATGGGACTTTCTTAGAGGGGGCGCTCTTAAGCTCTCGATAGAGATCACTGATAAATGGAATCGTTTGTAAAGCCTGTTGCCCAAGCATGTGCTTTCTTATTTCGCTATCGCCATTCCCGAAAATTGCCCCCAATTCGGTAGCAATCAAGTCACCGTCTTTCACCATAGCAAATTCGAGTAGTGTCAGATCTTCTACGGCATTAATGAACGCGTTATCTCCCATCTCCGCCGCTTCAGCAATCTTGGGTAGATCTGCACGACCTAAGAATTCTGGATCAATTAAACGCTCCATTAGTCCTTCAATTGATGCAACATTGGCGCGTGGGTATGGGCTGCGCTCAGTAGGCAAGCCATAATCTAACTGACCATCTGCTAAACGTCTTTGCGGGGTCACCATTTCGGTGTAGATACAGTCTACTAAATGATGTATCTCTGAAGTTTTGGGCTCTCGCGGACGCTCTAGCTCAATAGGTAACTCAAAGCGAACGCGTCCAGGGTTTGAAGAAAAGATTAAAGCCCTATCAGCCATCATGACCGCTTCTTCAATGTTGTGAGAGACAACTAAAAGTGATTTTGTTGGCAAATCTCCTGATTGCCATAACTCTAAGATATCGTCACGCAAATGCTCACCCGTCATCACATCAAGAGCGGAAAATGCCTCATCCATTAATAGTACCTCGGGCTCCAATACGATAGCTCTAGCAATACCCACCCGTTGTCGCATACCACCAGATAACTCTTTTGGTAGCGCCCCCTCAAAACCCTCTAAACCAATCAATTCAATGGCTTGTTTGGCTTTTTTGGCGCGCACATCAGGGGCAATTCCACGTGCCTCAAGACCAAGCTCAACATTTTGCTGAACCGATAACCAAGGGAATAAAGCAAAGGACTGAAATACCATGCTAATGCCGTTGACTGGTCCATAAATCTGTTTACCAGCATATTCGACCTCTCCAGAGTCTGCCGAAATTAGGCCAGCCATAATGCGCAACAGAGTTGATTTTCCAGACCCAGATTGGCCCAAAAGCGCCACTATCTCACCCTCATTAAGAGTGAAATCAACATTTTCTAAAATCAGCCTATCCGAACCATCGGCCGACTTGAAGGATTTATTTACAGAGCGTAATTTAAGCAGGGGGAGGGACATTCGTAAAAACTTTCCTAACAGGTTAAAAGTTCAAGCCCTTTTCGGAGAGCAAATAAAGGCGGCGCCAAATAAAGCGATTAAAACCAATGACAAAAATGCACATCACGCCAATACCTAAAGCAATTCGTGGAAAGTCGCCAGCTGTAGTCATCTCCGCAATATAGGCGCCTAGTCCTTCGGCTTTTAGAGTGGTATCACCCCAAGTGACATACTCAGAGACGATACTGGCATTCCAAGACCCCCCTGTAGCAGTGAGCGCACCAGTTACTAGGCTTGGGAATATCGCTGGTAAGTAGTAACGACGCCATTTAGTCCATGCTTTGAGTCCCAAGTTGTCAGCGGCATAACGTAACTCAACCGGAATAGTGGAGGCACCCGCGATCACGTTGAACAAGATATACCACTGCGTGCCAAAAATAATTAGTGGTGAAAGCCAGATATTAGGGTCTAAATTGAAATGCAAAATACCGACAACAGCAATTGGAAAAAGCAAGTTTGCTGGAAAGGCTGCTAAGAATTGCGCTACCGCCTGAGAATGTTCAGCAATTCGAGGATTAAGTCCAATCCAGATCCCAATTGGAACCCAAATAACAATCGCGATTGCAATCAAGACAACCACGCGTATCAAGGTCAGCATCCCTAAATATAAAATATGGAGAATCTCACTTAACCCTACCTCGGTATGAATGTACTTGATCAAATAGATTACTGCCAAGCATGCGACGATCATTACCAAGATATCCCAACCACGGGCAAAGTGATGTGCGGGAATGAGTTTTACAGAGGGCGCAACTGTGCCATCAGTGCGCTTTCTAAAGAAACGAAAGCTACCTTCCAATAATTTGATTGCTCCTAAGCCCAATTGCTGCAGCCATATAGTGCGACGCCAAAAATTCAGAGCCCAAGACTTTGGGGCTACCTCGCCATCACCCTCTTCAAAACGAAATTTATCCGCCCAAGCAACGAGAGGTCTAAAGAAAAGTTGATCATAGAGCGTGATACCAATCAGCATAGTCACAATTGCCAGACCAATGGCACTTAAATCACGCTCATCAATAGCTAAGGCAATATAAGACCCAATACCAGGCAATTTAATGTCTTGATTGGCTACAGTAATTGCCTCAGACGCCACCAAAAAGAACCAGCCACCGGACATCGACATCATCATGTTCCACAACATTCCTGGCATCGATACCGGAATATCAAGCCTCCAGAACCTCTGCCAAGGAGATAGCTTAAAGATTCGAGAAGCCTCTTCCAACTCCGCAGGAATTGTTTTAAAACTTTGATAAGCGCTAAACGCCATGTTCCAGGCTTGCGCTGTAAAAATTGCAAAAATTGCAGCGCACTCTACGCCTAATAAGCTTCCTGGAAATAGAGCTATAAAGCCGGTGACAGTGATCGAGAGGAATCCCAATACTGGAATTGACTGCAAAATATCCAAAATCGGCACTAAGACTTTTTCTGCCGCCCTAGAGCGAGTTGCAAGAAGGGCAAAGCCAAAAGCAAACGCCACTGAAAACCCAAGCGCAATAAACATACGCAAAATAGTGCGTAACAAGTAATAGGGTAAATTGGCTGCATCCAAGGATAGCTCGATAGGCGTACCTACTAGAAATGGCTTAGCCATCTCCTCCGCACCAAAGCCTAATACCAACAGAATCAGCAAAATAATCGGTAGGAGCACCAGATCCCAGATACCCGAGGGGGCTATTGCAAGATTTTCAGTATTCGAACGACTGGAGGGTGAATTTTTAATATTTTCAATCGACATTTACAAGACAATAAATACTAAAGATTACTGATATGTGACGCTTTTGTGCACCATCTCTCCGTTTGGGCCTCTAAATTGCATTTTTAGCTAGTCACACAAACTTCGTTTTAGGCTGTTAAGGTACAAAAATAGCAAAAATTGTTAAAGCCAACCTTCTCCAGGAGAATTTGCCATGCAAAACAACTCTTTATACGAATTACCCATGAAAACTATCTCGACTGAAATCATTCAGCTGTGTGAGCCGGGGTTTGATATGGTCAAGATGAATGAGCTAATTGAAACCCTATTTACGAATGCTAAGGCCTGCGCTCAAGAACTTACATCTAACTTAGATAAAAGTGCGTTACAGATCGTTGCAGATAAGCAGGTGGTTAACCAACTCCTAAATCAGCTCTACTTTCTCGATACATCAGAGGTTCAAATCGCCTGCCTACATCAGATTTCGCTACAAAATGCAGATTTACGCGACGCTTTTGAATTTGTTCAGGCACAAAATAACTATATTCCTGTAGATGACCGTAGCGAGGAGGACGAAAAAATTCAACGCCTTTTGAATGCTATTTTGACCTAAGTTCAAGCAAAGCGAACGCTCATAGTAGCCAAACGACGATAAAGGTTAAGTTGCTCACGGACTAACAAACCGTCATAGCCCAAACGTTCTATGGGCACCCATAAAGAGACCCAACCCATAATCACAAAAGCCTCACAAATAACGGTACTGAAGTAACTGTCAGGCCAAATTTGCAAACTGTAGTATTTGATCGTTAACAGAACAGTCATGATGGCAATGCCAGCACCTAGCCATTTGAGCATCCTATTTCGATTGCGATTATGTTGGCGTTCAATTAATTCCGCTTCATATTCAAAATAATTATCTACTGCCTGCTCGACATCTGACTCGGTTGCTAAACTAGGTTCATCGCTTGCTACATGCAATATCAAAATAATAGGTCTTTGTGGTGGTGCATCACTAGCCCACTGCAAAATATGATGCACTGCTCGAGGATCAAGATCTCGGCGCCTAAACGGATTTGGATCTAGCTCGCTAAACAGAGAATCCAGCGTATGGATATTTATATCAATGTTGTAAGTTTTTTCCATGGCATTGTTGATTGGTATTGAATACTGGGCTTTGCTTGCTATCTCATCCTAATGATGTGTTGAATGATCTAGAAAATCAAGCTCGTGAATAAGCTCAAGAAAAGGACGATATTTATGCTTCTCACACTACGTCCTTAGCAAGAGATATTGCGTAATAGCAAATAATGCAGCCGTTAGAACACAGCAAAGGAATAAAGACAAATAGAAGTTATATTCATTTCTCAATAGCCAACTCAGCAATAGGAACATTGGTAAAGTTGGAATCACATACCAAAAAGTCTCGTAACTGATATCAGCAATTTTAAGCTTGTCTTGGGATTCATAATAGATCCATATGAAAGCTGTAACCGAGACGATAGGTAAAGCCAGCAGAAATGCAGACAGGACAGAACTACGCTTACTAATTTCAACAACTGCCACAATCACTAGGGCGGAAATTAAGGTTTTAAATAGGAACAGCATATTCTAAACAGGGTCAATATGCGTCATCACATTAAGTACTGGCAATTGTTTTTTAATTTGATTACCAGCGTTTAAGGCAATGTCATGTCCAACTTTAACAGTAGCATTTGCATCCACATCAATATGAACATCCACCAAAATCATGTCGCCCATCTTACGAGTTCGCAGATCATGAAAGCCTCTAACGCCTTCGGTGGATTTAATAATCTCCTCTATCTGACGATGCTCTTCTTCCGATACCGCCCTATCCATCAAGTCATGTAGGGCATCCCAGCCAAACTTCCAGCCCATTTTTGCCACCATTAAGCCAACCACTAGAGCGCCAATAGCATCAAAAATTGGGTGCCCCAATAAGGCGCCAACAATACCAATAGATACTACCAATGAAGAGGCTGCATCCGATCTCGCATGCCATGCATTGGCAACCAGCATTGAAGATCGAACTCGCTTAGCCACTGCCAACATATATCTAAAGAGTATTTCCTTGGCGACTAAGGATGCCAAAGCTACATACAAAGCCAGGATTTGAATTTGTCCAGCCGGCACTGGATTGACAATCTTTTCTCCTGCCTTGAAAAGCATCCCAGCGCCAACAGCCAATAATGAAATACCCAAAAATAAAGAGGCAGCAGTTTCATAGCGCTGATGGCCGTAGCGGTGGTCATCATCTGCGTCTTTAGCGCTATGGTGATTAGCAAAGAGCACTACAAAGTCAGCAACCAAGTCTGTCGCAGAATGAATGCCATCTGCAATCAAGCCTTGAGAGCCAGAAACAATACCTGCAAACACTTGAGAAACAGTTAAGCCAATATTAACAACGACGCTCACTAACGTACTCTTCTTAGCGGCCGCTTGTTTATCAGGCGTTTGCGATTCATGATCTTCTATTTCTTTATCCATAAGCTCATACTATCAAATCAATAAGGCACTCATTAGTAACAACTTGCTGAGTCTTTTTTTCGATTGGAAATTTCTTCGATGACTTATTTAAGGATGACTGACCTATATATCTATTGGGGTTGTAGCGGAAGATGCGCGGAAATCGCTCGCACACTTAGTTGCACAGAAAGAAAAACAACCTAGGAATCTCTCCCTAAGTCGTTGATTTCATTGGCGGGCCCACCAGGACTTGAACCTGGGACCAAAGGATTATGAGAGCAGAAGCCCAAGGTAGACCCTTATAAACAGGGGCTCTGCGGGTGTTCAGTAGCGGTGTGTAAGCAAATGTGTAAGCAAATTCATGGATTTATAGGAAATGGTCTCCCACTCTTTGGTTTTCGAAACCAAAGGATATTTGGAGCAACCATCTAACACTTCGTTGCTCCAAAGTACTTTTTAGAAGAGCAAGTGTTACTTAAGGTAACGCTGATATAACTGCAGTCAAACCCGCGACAAATACCCTAAAAGGGCTGATTAGTCTCTACATTACATTAGAAACTAATGGCGTTCAGTGGTTAGGACAAGCTGAGAAGTACACCTCTAATTCTATTTAATACTGAAACACACCGCGACTGGTTTTTCTACCAAGATATCCTGCAGCCACTAGCTCTCGTAGGAGTGGTGCAGGTCGGTATTTAGAGTAATTGAAGCTGTTAAAGTAGGTCTCCATGATCGCTAAGCATGTATCCAATCCAATCAAATCGGCCAGTGCTAAGGGGCCAATCGGTTGATTGCAGCCCAACTTCATACCTTCATCGATATCTTCAGGAGAGGCAATTCCCTCTCCTAATACAAAGAAGGCTTCATTAATCATTGGCAATAAAATACGATTCACAACAAAGCCCGGCGCATTCTTTACAGCTATGGGATGTTTATCAATCTCACGGGCAAATGCAATCACGCTATCTCGGGTCGTAGTACTGGTTTGCAAACCACAGATCACCTCAACCAAACTCATTAGTGGTACTGGGTTAAAAAAATGCATCCCGATAAAACGTTCTGGATTTGAGTTCAAGCTTGCCAATTTAGTAATAGACAATGATGATGTATTGGTAGCAATAATGGTCTCTTTTGATACTAGGCTATCTACCTCATGCAGGATCTTTTCTTTCAAAGATTGATTTTCAGTGGCTGCCTCAATCACTAAATCTAAGTTCACTAACTTTTGATAGTCAGTACTCACTGCGATTCGCTTTAGTGCCTGCGCCAGATTATCTTGAGAGAGAGCGCCTTTTTTAACCATACGTTCTAAACTGCGCGTGATGGTATCCATACCCCTTTCGAGCGCCGCATCATTGATATCAATCATAGTCACTTCCAAACCATGAGTAGCACATACCTGAGCAATGCCATTGCCCATAATGCCCGCGCCGATAACACCGATTGATTTTATTGTCATGACTTTGAGACCTAGCTAGTTAAACTACCTGATAAAACCATCTCACAAACGGCTGGGGAGATCATTAATGACGCAGCGGTGGCTTTGATCACTGTTTCAACAGAGACACCTGGAGCAGTTTCCTTTAGTAAGAGACCGCGTGGAGTCACCTCAATAAATGCAAGATTGGTCACGATCTGACTCACAGGACGAATCGAGGTTAAAGGCCAAGTACACTCGGGAACAATCTTGGACGCGCCATCTTTAGCAGTGTGTTGCATGGCAACAATAACTTGTTTCGCGCCTGTTACCAAATCCATTGCCCCACCCATGCCGGGAGCAAGTACCCCTGGAATCATCCAATTAGCCAATAAACCCTTGGCATCGACTTGTAGACCGCCCAAAACCGTGATGTCTAAATGCCCACCGCGTATCAGACCAAATGACATCACACTATCAATGCGTGTAGCCCCTGGTATAGCAGTAACATAACCACCACCGGCATCGGTTAAGTCATCGTCCTCCATGCCTTCTGGAGGCCTCGCATCCAAACCAATCAAACCATTTTCTGATTGTAAAAATACATTAAGTCCTGTTGGAATATGATTGGCCACCATTGTAGGTAATCCAATACCCAAATTGACTAACATTCCTTCGCGTAACTCTAGTGCTACTCGGCGGGCAATGATTTCTTGTGCATTCATAAATTATCAGATCCGTTCAACTGCAATGAGTTCATCAACAATAACTCCGGGGGTTGTTACATCATTTGGCGTAATCATCCCCACTGGTAATATTTCATTTGCTTCTGCAAAAACTTTTTTGGCCGCCATAGCCATCACTGGATTAAAATTAGTTGCTGTGAGTTGGTAACTGAGATTGCCGAAGTAATCTGCTTGATGTGCATGTATTAAGGCAAAATCGGCAAACAGAGGCAACTCTAATAACCAGGTCTCATTATTAATTATTACGGTAGATTTATTTTCTGCAGCAAGTGTACCGAGACCTGTTTTGACTAAAGCCCCTCCTAAACCATAACCAGCACAACGAATTCGCTCTGCTAACGAGCCTTGCGGCACCAATTCAACTTGGATTTCACCAGCAAACATCTTTTTTTGTGTCTCTGGGTTTAAACCAATATGACTGGTGATCACCCGTGAAATCTGCCCACTAGAAATCAATTTCCCAATACCAACTCCTGGCATCGCCGTATCATTTGCGATCACAGTTAAATTCGCTTGGCCGGATTTAACCAGGGCATTAATCATACGATGTGGGCTACCCACGCCCATAAATCCACCAATCATCAAGGTTGAGCCCGGCAAAATACAGCGGATGATTTCATCTACGTTTTTAGCAATTTTCATCTTGTTTTAGTATCCAAAGATTCAGAGGGCAGCGCAGTTGATAAATTGTGCGTATGTTTAGCAATCATCAATTCTTCGTTGGTAGCAATACGTAAACAAACTACTTTGGATGAAATATTTGATAAGATCTCTGCACCACTATCATTTGCAGCTGTATCAAGTTCAATCCCAACCCATTGCAGTTCCTGTATCACTTGACCCCGAATGAAGACAGAATTCTCCCCAATACCACCAGTAAATATCAATACCTCTAGCCCCTTCATGACAGCCGCTAAACTTAAGATTTCTTGCTGGACATGTTGTGCAAAATAGTTAATAGCTTCCTTAGCCTCAAAGGTATTAGAAGCTTCAAGTGTCCGCATATCATTTGATAAACCACCTGAAATACCTTTTAGACCAGATTCCTTGTAGAGCAAATCGGAGATCCTTTGGGCATCCCACTGTTTATATTGCATTAAATAGAGCAATACCCCAGGATCAACTTGACCAGATCGTGACCCCATTGGAATGCCATCTAAAGGTGAAAACCCCATAGTGGTTGCGACTGCATGGCCGCGCTCAATTGCACACAAAGATGCGCCATTACCAAGATGTGCTACAACGGTTTTCTTGCCAAAATAAGCGGGTAAGTATTGCTGCACATAACTATTAATATACTCATATGACAAACCATGAAAACCGTAACGCCTAACACCTTCCTCATAAAAAGTACGTGGCAAGGCGTAGGTATCATTAATAAAAGACTGACTTCGATGAAAAGCGGTATCAAAACAGGCAATCTGTGGAATATCGCCAAAGACTTCTCGAGCAGCTTTAATACCAGCGATATTATGGGGTTCATGCAAGGGAGCAAGCGCATAAAATGATTCAAGCTCATGAATTACAGCATCATTGATCATCACGGGCTCAAGATATTTAGCGCTCCCATGAACAACACGATGGCCCACAGCCAGAATATGTACATTCGATAAAGCATGATGCAGCCATTCCAAAATAACTTTTAGGGCCGCATTATGATCCTGTGGTGCCAATTCTTTAGGCCAGGTGATTGTCTCTTGAATACGCTGATCCGGACTTTTTACTTTAAAGCTAGCATGTGAGCCAATTCCATCTATCTGACCCTTTACTAGCTCAGATAAATTAGCATCATCGAACACTGCAAATTTAATTGACGAAGAGCCTGAATTGATTATCAGAATTGCTGGGATGCGTGCTGTATTCAATTCGGCACTCGAGTAAAACTAGTGTGTAAAGACCGACGCACCATTTTGGCGATATGCGTCATATAGCAAGGCTAGGGCACAAGATGCCATGCGTGCATGTTCACTATCAGCACGGCTGGTAAGCATCACTGGTACCTTGGCACCTAAGACCAAACCAGCGGGTTGGGCATGCGAAATAAATGTAAGTTGCTTTACCAACATATTGCCTGCTTCCAAATTGGGCACAATCAATACTTGAGCTTTGCCAGCAACTGGTGAGTTAATATGTTTGGTCTGGGCAGCATTCAGATCGATTGCATTGTCCATGGCCAAGGGGCCATCCACTAAGCCGCCACGAATCTGGCCACGATCTGCCATCTTTGCCAAAATAGCAGCATCCATTGAAGAGGGAATATTAAAATGTACTGTCTCTACAGCTGATAAGATAGCTACATTAGGCAGGGCAATTCCACAAGCACGGGCGAGGTCAATAGCATTTTGAGTAATATCAACCTTAGTAGCTAAATCTGGTGCAATATTAATTGCAGCATCACTAATAAATAATGGGTAACTTAGAGTCGGTACATTTAATACAAAGACATGCGAAATCCGTTGCGCGCCACGTAAACCACCATCCTTCTTAACCACTTGTGAAAGCAATTCATCTGAATGAACATTTCCCTTCATAATCGCTTTGACTTTCTTCTGATGGACTAAGGCGACTGCAGTTGCAGCAGCCAATTTATGATCGGCAATATCTATGATTTCGATTTCACGAATGTCTTCATTAGCTTCATTCGCAGCTGCTTCAATGGCCTCACGTGAACCAACCAAAATGGGCAGAATGAGTCCCGCCTGCATAGCCATCAATGCTCCACCAAGGGA
Source organism: Polynucleobacter sp. JS-Safj-400b-B2 (assembly GCF_018881975.1). GTDB lineage: Bacteria > Pseudomonadota > Gammaproteobacteria > Burkholderiales > Burkholderiaceae > Polynucleobacter. The sequence continues at coordinate 31,699 of NZ_JACVPJ010000014.1, forward strand.
TTTAGCATCATCAGGACAAACCACCGCTGTTGGCATGGGGGGAAGATTTTGCGCTGCCTTGATGATGCGCTCAAAATGGTTATGCTCCTCCAACAGTAGGCCAGGCAATTGATCTGGCGATAGAGCAATTTTTTCCAGTGGAGCATCGACCTCTGCAATCCCCGTGGCAATTATCTCGCCCTTACTAGTAGTCACCTCAGTTGCAAATAAGGCTTTGGGTGACTCTAACTTTTCGATAATCTTGACATGAATCTTCAGCTGATCTCCAATCTGTGCATGACCGACAAAATCAAAGCTTTGTTTCCGGTAAGAGGTTCCGGGGCCCGGCAAGATATTACCTAAAACGCTAGATATTAATGCTCCTATCCACATCGACGGTGCCACTACTCCAGCACCCCCCTCTTGACTCCCTTCTTGAGCTACGGCTTGATGAGGCATATGGTTTGGATTTAAATTTCCCGAAGCATGCGCAAAAAGATAGAGATCTCTTGCCGTGACCGTGTGTTCAATTGAGGCCTCATCTCCAATCTGAAGATCAGACCAAATATGATTATTTAAATCATAGACTGAGGTATTCATGACAAGAGTAACTCAAATTGACCATATTCTTTCAATGCAGCCGCATGCATTTTTTCTCTAGGACCTGCAATCTCCATCACTAAATCTAAAGCAGTCTGACGACTCTCGGGGGTGTTGAGCAGCAAAGGCAAAGTAGCTAATGCATTGACTTGGTCAAAATCTACAATCAAAGATTGTTGATGCAGTATTTTTTTAATGTCCTGATCACTCAAATCTGGAAATAAATCTTGACGTTTCAGTACCTGCAGCTCACGCTCAAGACGGGTGCGTCGCACATAGCCACGGGCTTTATTCAAAAGATGCAGCATACGGACGCAAGCTTCTGCCAAGCCACCATTCTCAATATTAGCTAGAGCCGCCTGAATTTCTGGCATTTTCATAACGTCAATCTCAGAATGGAGGGGGTGCTCTTCTGCGGTCGGATGAAATATCGCCCTTGAGATTGGTGAGGTATACATTGCAAAAAAGCAGCTCTCTGCCCAGGCATCTCGTACATCACGATAGAGATTCAGTTGCATTTCAAAAATCTCTGCACTAATTTTTTCAGCAACGAGGAATGGATTTGCAGGGCTAAGTTTGACTCTGTTTTGACTCGCTTGATTACTCAAAGAATCGAACATCGGCATAAAAGGATTTTTATCAGAGAATACCAATCGTTGCGTACGCAAAGGGTGCAAATTACGCATCAACTGAGCTGATTCATCTGTGGTTAAAGCCTTTACTAATGGGCGCCCAATTCTCTGATAAGTCTCAGAGTTGATTTTCGACATGCGTGCTACCTCAGCAAATAAAGGCTCTTCTTCGCGGTTGTGATCTAAATGCAAAATATCATCAATGCTTCTTGGCTCAAAGCGAATATGTACGCGCTCTTCATCATCTTCAAGAATCATTTCATACAGTCCTGGCGAGAGTGCCTCAATTGCACGTACGGTGTCAGTGATGGCTTCATGTTCACGGCCCGCTATTTTGCTTGAAACAAATATGCCTAAATGTCCAATAGAATCATGCAGCATGTATACGATACGATGTCCAAGTGCTTTGATTTCTTCGGCACTCGAATACAGATCTGGAATCCAATTTAAAGCTTGCTGTGGTGGAGTGATATTGTCTCCATGCGAAGCAAAAACAATAATTGGCGATTCAATTTTTCTTAAGTCAACTCGCTCACCATCTAAAATTGCTTCGCCACTAGCTAACTTATTACCAATAAATAAATTCTCTACAATCCAACGAATTTCTGCTTCAGTCATGAAACAAAATCCGCCCCACCAGCGCTCAAACTCTATGAATCGCTCTGCCTCAGTATCGACATGAGCATATAAGTTGTAATATTTTTTGAAGAAACTATTAGCTGGATTTAGAGATTCAAAGTTTTGTACCAGCGCGGCACCATCAAACAAACCATTTCCCAAATCCGCCATTAGTAAAGCAGGTAAAGAACCGCCTCGTAAACCGCCAGTGTAGCGCATCGGATTTTCTCCAACCATACCAGCCCAGTAAGACATTGGTGATCCATTTAAAACAATTGGGCCCACTAATCCAGGGGACTTTGCAGCCACCAACATCGCCGCCCAACCTCCTTGACAATTACCTACCAAGATAGGCTTTGGTGAATGCGGATGTTCCTCTGCAATCTTGCCAAGGAAAAAGATTTCTGCATCACGAACATGTGCAATAGTTTGGCTCGGCTCTGGCATAGGTCGAAAAGCGCAAAAGTAGACTTGATGACCATCATCAAAGGCATCACCCACCTGGCTATCCGGTTTAAAACCACCAATACCAGCACCATGCCCAGCGCGCGGGTCAATAATCAACACTGGGGCACGCTCAGGATCAATTACTATACCTGCTGGAGGCGTAATCTTTAGCAGTAAATAATTTACTGGAGGGTTAAGGTCTCTACCATCCACAATGACCTCATACTGAAAATCTAATACTGGTGGCATCCCAGAATCAATATGGTCGGTATATACATTCCCTCTTTTACGCAGAGCATCAAATACTAAGGCCTGACGCTGGACTGAATCGCGTACATAGGCAGTGTACATTTGCAACCAGTCACTCAAAGTGGCAGTTTTTAATACTTGTGTTTCTGCCTTAGCACGCTCAACGAGATGCTCAATTTTTTTAGAATCATGACGAATTGTTTTAGAGAGCTTTTGAATATGTAATGCAGAAAGATCTGAAACGGTTCTAGCAGCTTCAGCGCTTTGCTTGAGTGTATCCTGCGATTTATTTACTAGCTTGTCAAATCGTGAGCTTGTTGATTTAATAAAGTTCAAATCATTTATATCATTCAACATCACTAACTCCAATTTTTAGATTCACCAAGCACGGACGAACAACTCTACGGGGCATTTATTACAAAGAGATTAATAATATTTGACCAATTAGTGACACACATCTGCCCTCTAGCTCTAGTACAGTAGGGTAATTCCAGTTTTAAAATATTTATTGATGAAAACGCATATGGATAATCAGTTAAAAGCACTAAATTCATCTTTTATTAAAAACTGGCCACTACTTCGCGAGGGGCAGGTCATTGGTCAATATGAAATTCGCCCAATCACACTCGGCGATCGGACTGGGGTGCTTGATTTATTCGAGCACTTATCTACCAAAAGTCGATACTTTCGTTATGCACATGCAATGTCGACCTTGCCCGAGGCTTTACTCCATGAAATCATCCATGCCAACAAGCCAGGTGACTTTGCTCTAGTTGCTATAGTAATGAATTCAGACGACACCCAAACACTAGCTGGAATTGCCCGCTTTATTCAAGATGCTAATGGACTAGAAGCAGAGTTTTCACTTTCAGTGAGCGATGATCACCATCACGAAGGTATTGGCTCTCATTTAATGCAGGCTATTCTTGACTGCGCACGATTAAATGGATTATCTGCAATTTACGGGCTTATAAACAAAAAAAATGTAGGTATGCTTTTGTTAATGCGTCATCTAGGTTTCATATTGCGCACTTCAGAAGATGACTTTCAATTCTATATTGCACACTATTCGACCACCAATGGTTGACGTTAGCCTAAGCAACATTCGTTTCTTGGCAGGTTTAGAGTGATGTTAAAACTACTACAAACCCATAATTGCAGATCTTTAAACTTGCTGGTCGTAAGAGTCGATACTTTTCAGCGATCCGATAGGTAACGCTCAAATAAATATCAACCGAGAGGTTGATTTTGTATTAGTTTGGGTGCTTAAGTTTGGGGTCTTGGTAGTCTGTAACCATCTGCACTACTTAGCCTGACATGACTATCCCTCTAGGAATTTTCTTCGGTCTTTTGTTTGATCTACCCTCTAACGATGATCTGGTCTTAATTTAATATGTATTCGATCTTTTTTTAATATATTCAGATAGTTAGGCGTATTCACCAAACTGTCTTGATTAATCAATAGCATATTAATTCCCAAATACAGGAGGATTTATGAGCTCAAGCCATGACAGCGACCACCATAAACACCATGACGAGTTTGCTCGGCCCAACCTTAATACCAGGCCCAGTTTATTCACGATCATTATTTTCGTTGGACTACTGATATCTGGCTTACTTTATACCGTTTTTAGTATTTCTCATGATTTAGAAGTGACTTCTCATGGTCAAACAGTTACAAACTGGCTACCATTTTTCCTATTGGGTGTTGCCCTATTAATTGCACTTGGCTTCGAGTTTGTAAACGGTTTTCACGATACGGCCAATGCGGTAGCTACTGTAATTTATACAAATTCAATGCCCCCAAATTTGGCAGTGGTTTGGTCAGGATTCTTCAACTTTTTGGGCGTGCTGCTTTCAAGCGGTTTAGTTGCTTTCGGCATCATCTCCCTCCTGCCTGTTGAGCTGATTTTGCAGGTTGGCTCCTCTGCTGGCTTTGCCATGATTTTTGCTCTATTAATTGCAGCAATTATTTGGAACTTAGGAACTTGGTGGCTAGGCTTGCCCGCCTCCTCATCCCATACATTAATTGGCTCAATTATTGGCGTAGGCGTTGCTAATGCCATGATGAATGGCCGTGACGGCACTAGCGGTGTGGATTGGGCTCAAGCCACAAAAATAGGCTACTCCTTATTGCTTTCACCCCTAATTGGTTTTGCTGCTGCAGCTCTTTTGCTATATGCCATAAAAGTGTTGATTAAAAATAAAGAGTTGTTTACAGAGCCTAAAAAGGGTAAGGCTCCACCAGCTTGGATTCGTGGATTACTAGTATTAACTTGCACTGGTGTTTCCTTTGCTCATGGATCAAATGATGGTCAGAAGGGAATGGGGCTAATCATGCTGATCTTAATTGGCTCCTTTCCAACGGCTTATGCTTTAAACAGTGCCATGACCGCGAATCAATCTACCGCTTATGTCGCCTTAGCAGAAAAAACCTCAATGAAGCTTAATGAATTAGCTCCAGCTGCCAAGGCAACAGAGGGCACTAATGATCGCGAAGTGCTCTCAACCTTTGTGCGTACGCGTGACATGAATGCCAGTGTCATACCTGCTTTATCGAGCATGACAGCGGCTATTGCAACCCAAGTAAAGGAGAGTGGTACTTTTGCTGGCCTGCCTACTGATGCCGTTGCAAACGTCAGAAATGATATGTACCTAACTTCAGAAACGATTCGCTGGCTAGAGAAGAATACACCAGAGTTTTCTAAGTTAGATAAAGATACGGTTGATAACTTAAAGGCATTCAAAGAACAAACTGATGAATCCACTAAGTTCATTCCTCTGTGGGTAAAAATTGCCGTGGCAATTGCTTTAGGCCTAGGCACCATGGTTGGCTGGAAGCGCATTGTGATTACCGTCGGTGAAAAGATTGGTAAAACCCACCTCACCTATGGTCAAGGGGCCTCTGCAGAATTAGTTGCCATGATGACAATTGGCGCGGCTGACGTGTATGGATTGCCAGTCTCAACTACCCAAGTATTATCTTCTGGTGTAGCTGGAACAATGGTTGCGAACGGCTCAGGGATACGCGGCAACACCATTCGCAGTCTTGCACTCGCTTGGATTTTAACTTTGCCGGTAGCTATGTTCTTATCTGGATTCTTATTCTGGCTCTTTAGTCAAATATTTTAATCAGCACTGCTTTATCTAAACTATCCATAGAAGTCATATGGATAGTATGTTATTTCTATGGTCTAGTTATTTATTGGGGTCTTTTTTCATGTGATGCCCAGTGTAATATCATGTTGATATCAATTAAGTCATTGCGCCCTTGCTTTACCAGCATATAACTCTGCTTTTAGTCTGATCAATATTTTCGGCGTTCGAGCACATAGAGAAATTTAATGCAGTAATAACCCATTAACTAATCATTTCTAACTATGCTAATTAATTGCGCTTCTTATAAAAATGGTCGAAAAGTCGCTGATATTGATATCGACCTGATTAGTGATCATGTAGCAGACAAAGATTCTTTTGTATGGGTGGCGCTACTAGATCCAACTGTAGGCGAAATTGCCAAGATGGAAGAGGAGTTTGACCTTCATCCACTGGCTGTTGAAGATGCCTTACTTGGGCATCAAAGACCTAAGATTGAAGAGTACGGGAATAGTCTATTTGCTGTGATTCAGATTTTAAAATACGATGAGGACATTTCGGTTGGAGAGTTAGATATCTTTGCGGCATCTGACTACATCCTATCAATACGAAATCGATCCGATGTCCAGTTTTTAGGTGTAAGAGAGCGCTGCGAACAAGAGCCTGAACTACTTAGCCAGGGCTCAGGTTTTGTTCTGTATGCCCTCATTGATGCTGTAGTAGATCGCTACTTTCCGATAATGGAAAGACTTGAGCTTGAGCTTGAGAGCATTGAGGACACTCTTTTTGATGAACGTTCTACTAAATCAAATATTGAAAGACTGTTTGAGCTCAAAAGAAAAGTGATGATTGTGAAACATGCTGTAACTCCTTTGATGGAGGCGGTGGGTAAGTTCACCAGTGGGCGAGTTCCACCTGTTTGTGCCAATAGCACCGAGTATTTTCGAGACATCTTAGACCATTTAACCCGTATTAACTCTGTCATTGAGAGTATTCGAGATGCCATCGGTACCGCAATTCAGGTCAGCTTATCCGCGATTGCACTTGAGCAAAATAATATTCAAAAACGCCTAGCATCTTGGGCGGCGATATTCGGTGTGGCAACTGCATTTGCAGGGATTTGGGGAATGAATTTTGAACTGATGCCAGAATTAAAGTGGGATTATGGATATCCACTTGCCGTCGGCCTTATTGTATTTACTTGTTCATTTTTGTACTGGCGCTTCAAGCGATCGGGCTGGCTATAAGTTTGTCGTTTTAAGCGACATTACCTACACAGGAATTTATATTCCCTTTCCCTTTGGCCGATGTCGACCGTAAGCAGCTTTCAGCAACCCTACACAACCTACAAGTAGTTGATTGCTCCAAGCTGGAGCCATATATCTATTGGGGTCTAGCGGTTATATTTGCTACACACCAACTACACATTAATGAAAAATGACCTAGCGCTCTCACGCTAAGTCATTGATATTGCTGGTGGGCCCACCAGGACTTGAACCTGGGACCAAAGGATTATGAGAGCAGACACCCAAGGTAGACCCTTATAAACAGGGACTCTGCGGGTGGTCAGTGTCGGTGTGTAAGCAAATGTGTAAGCAAATTCATGGATTTAAAGGAAGTGGCCTCTCGGTCTTTGGTTTCGAAAACCAAAGGATTTTTGGAGCAACCGTTTCGCACTTCGTTGCTCCAAACCGTTTTTTATAAATTAGTAGGCGTTACTTTAGGAGTTTCAACGAGGTTAATCTCGCCTAACTCATCATATACATAAAATGCCGATCAATCCTTACCAAGATATTTATGGAGTTGAAATAGGACTCCATTTCCTGTGCCAGACTGACTATTAATTGGAAATACTGCTTGAGCAGATATATTGAATTGCTCACCAACCCAAATTACTCCAGGATTGATAGAGCCGATCACCTGACCAGAGCAACGAGCTGTTAAGCATGACTGCATGGGGAACTCAACCACAGGAACTAAGCGATTAAAAAAATTACTCCAGCCGGTAGGTTTGACAAAATTATCAAGATATAAAAGGCTGTATTGAACTGTAAATCCCCAATTAAACACTTTTGGCTGGGATTGATTAGTAGGGATTTGATAACCCAAGACTCCAGTTACAGCCAATGGCTTTAGTAATGAAAGGAAATCCGGTAAATCTCCAAATCCTTTTGCATAGAAAATCGTTGGCGCATATGTGGAGTAAGTATCTCCGTTCTTACTGCCTGTTCTACCACCCTGCCCCAAAACCCCAATTGATAGAGCAAATTCATGGGGATCGCTAATATGCAACTCTTGCTTAACAACGTAATAAAGATTATCAAAACCACTCGATTGTGGCGTTAGATTTCCATTGGGAGAACGATATAGGCCGTTTACCGCAATTCCAAAACCATTTAGAGGCTCAATGCCAATACCTGCTAAAGCAATATTTCCAGAATCAGTATTGGTATTGCCAGCCTCAATATTGGCCGTTCTTCCTATTACTGAGTGGACCTCATTTGCGACATATGGGTCCTCTACAACAATAGTGGGTGGAAAATATCTATTTCCTGCAACGCCATGGGCCATCACAAAAGAACTAATAAAAAATCCTAGTAGACCAATACAAAAACATTGAAGAAAAATCATAAAACTAATGCTTAAGCATTCCCTTTTCTTCTATAAAGGAAATGATTTGCTTTAGGCCGTTGCTAGATTTAATGCTACCCATAATAAAAGGCCTATCGCCGCGCATCTTTTTGGCATCTGACTCCATGATTGGTAAAGATGCTCCGACATAAGGGGCGAGATCGGTCTTATTTATAAACAATAGATCTGAGCGTGTAATGCCTGGACCACCTTTACGAGGAATCTTCTCCCCTCCCGCTACATCAATCACATAAATAGTTAAATCCGAGAGCTCTGGACTAAAAGTAGCAGCCAAGTTGTCCCCGCCTGACTCAATAAAAATAATGTCTACATTGGGAAACTGTTTTTGCATCCGATCAACTGCTTCCAGATTAATAGAAGCATCTTCCCTAATAGCTGTATGGGGACAACCGCCTGTTTCCACGCCTAAGATTCTTTCGGGCTCAAGCGCCCCCGCTACAGTAAGCAAGCGTTGATCTTCTTTAGTGTAGATGTCATTAGTAATTACGACTAAGTCATACTGGTCACGCATTGCCTTACAGAGCATCTCCAGCAATGTTGTCTTACCTGATCCAACAGGACCACCAATACCAACTCGTAAGGGAGGATTCTTTTTAGTTCTCATATTTTGATTTCATTTATGAACGGAATAATCGGGAATATTGTATTTCGTGTCTTGAAGACAGAATAGCCAGCATCGGTGAAAAATTATCAATCATTGATAAACCCGACTTAGCCCTTTGTTCAGCCTCTTCAACCATATTAGGAAGCAGCAGTCGAATCTTCGTCAGAACCTGTTGTCCCGCTACTTGACCTAAGGGTATGGCTTTGAGCGAGGCGGCTACTTGATTTTCAATCCAGGAGAATGCATATGCAGCGAGACCATTTTTAGACTGGATATTTAAATGAAAACAAGCATAGGCATGGGCAGTTAAAAGCGATAAAGGCCTCATTGATGATAATTGACTAAGGTATTCGCCACCCCAGTTCAAAGATTGAGCAACCTGCAATAAAGACCAACCCATCTGCTCGGTTTCCGCCCTAAGCTCAGAGGTCTCGCGACTTGCTAAGAAATACTCATTCAAATGGCTTACTGCATCGATATCTTGATTGGCCCATGCTTCATAGCTCAGAAACCAAAGTGGCGCCTCGGATCTGGCAAACACACCTAAAAACACATCTTTGATCCATGCCTCTGCAGTTAAGGCATCCTTGACCATACCAGATTCAATCGCGGCCTCCAAACCCTGAGAGTAGCTATACCCGCCAATTGGTAATGCAGGTGAAGCCAACTGCATTAATGCAGTAATTTCGTTTAAATCAATGGTCATGAGAATGATCGTGGTCGCCATGACTATGGTGAGAGCAATTTGGCCCATGAACATGTGGCTTTTCATGTTCAATAAAAACTTTTTGCGCTAATGCATAGTCACTATCAAAAGTCTCTGCATGACTATGACGATGCCCTCCACCGTATGCACCCGTTTCAGGCTCGAATGGAGCCAACTCCTGCTTAAGCTCTAGCCCTAATTGATGAATCATTCCCTCAAGCACTGAATCGGGCTCAATCCTCAAGAATCCCTTCCCTATCTGCACGGGTATATGTCGATTACCCAGGTGATAGGCTGCTCTAGTCAACTGTTGTAAATCAGCAGAAACAATCGTTACCACCTCTTGGTCTGCCGCAGAAATGCGAATCATGGTTCCATCATCACCAATCACAACATCATCGCTTGCCAATACATTGCCTCGTGGCAGAAAAAAATGTAGTTCACGACCATCAGAAAGCTTTTCTGAAAAGCGGCTTTTATTACGCATTTCAAAAGGCAGCTTGAGTTCAAAGGCTCTAGCTAAAACTGCTTTAGCCAAACCTCTTCCCTTGGGAATGATTTTCTCAATACGAATTGGTTCTGCCATTTACTTTCCTAAAATAAGAAATAACGTTGAGCCATTGGCAATACTTTTGCCGGTTCACAGGTCAACAACTCACCATTAGCAATAACTTGGTAAGTTTCTGGATCAACAGTGATATTAGGTTGCCAGTTGTTATGAATCATGTCGGCTTTAGTGATAGAACGGCAATTTTTAACCGCTTCAACCTGCTTCTCTAATCCATAGGTATCACGGATATTGGCATGCATTGCTGATTGCGAAATAAATGTCAATGAGCTATGGCGAATTCCTTGGCCAATACCAGCAAACATATTGCGGTAATGTACAGGTTGTGGGGTTGGGATAGAAGCATTAGGATCACCCATTGCGGCAGCCGCAATGGAGCCACCCTTTAATATCAATGAAGGCTTAACACCAAAGAAAGCGGGCTTCCAAAATACTAAATCAGCATACTTACCAACTTCAATAGAACCCACAACATGCGATATTCCGTGAGTAATCGCAGGATTGATAGTGTATTTTGAAATATAACGCTTCACTCTAAAGTTATCGTGACGATTAGAATCACCTGGCAATAAGCCACGTTGTGCCTTCATTTTGTCAGCAGTTTGCCAAGTACGAATAATCACTTCACCAACACGACCCATCGCCTGAGAGTCCGATGAGAGCATTGAGAAAGCACCCAAGTCATGCAAAATATCTTCAGCAGCAATAGTCTCGCGACGAATACGAGATTCCGCAAATGCGATATCTTCAGCAATAGAAGCATCCAGATGATGACACACCATCAACATATCTAAATGCTCATCCAGTGTATTAACAGTAAATGGTCTAGTTGGGTTAGTTGAGGATGGCAATACATTTGATTCGCCACAAGCGCGAATAATATCAGGGGCATGACCACCTCCAGCACCCTCTGTATGGTAGGTATGAATTGTTCGGCCTTTAAATGCTGCTAATGTCGTCTCGACAAACCCAGATTCGTTGAGAGTATCAGTGTGGATAGCCACTTGAGTATCTGTCTCATCAGCAACACTCAAACAACAATCAATTGCAGCAGGAGTGGTTCCCCAATCCTCATGTAGCTTTAATCCGATAGCGCCCGCATCGACTTGCTCACGTAAGCCAGCCGGCAAACTAGCATTGCCCTTACCCAAAAGACCAATATTCATTGGATACGCATCAATGGACTGCAACATTCTTTGAATATGCCATGGACCAGGAGTGCAAGTAGTCGCAAAGGTTCCTGTTGCGGGGCCTGTACCGCCACCAATCATAGTAGTCACACCAGACATTAAAGCTTCTTCAATTTGTTGCGGGCAAATAAAGTGAATGTGTGTATCTATACCACCAGCAGTCACAATCATTCCTTCGCCAGCAATAATTTCTGTTCCTGGGCCAATGACTGAAGTAATGCCAGGCTGAATATCAGGATTACCTGCTTTACCAATATCCGAGATTCGACCATTTTTAATAGCAATATCGGCTTTTACAATCCCCCAGTGATCAATAATCACTGCATTGGTGATGACTGTATCTGCGCAATCTTTTGACTCGCGTTGACTCTGCCCCATGCCATCACGAATGACCTTGCCACCGCCAAACTTCACTTCTTCACCATAAATCGTAAAATCTTTTTCTACCTCAATCACGAGACCTGTATCAGCAAGTCTTAAGCGATCACCAACGGTAGGACCAAACATCTCAGCATAGGCTTGTCGACCAATCTTAGCCATTACACGCCTCCCATGACGCGACCAGCAAAGCCATAAATTTTCTTATCGCCAGCTATCTCAACTAGCTCTATCGTACGTTTTTGACCAGGTTCAAAACGGACAGCAGTACCCGCGACAATATTTAGACGCATTCCCTTGGTCATTTCACGATCAAATAATAATGAATCATTTACCTCATAAAAATGAAAGTGTGAACCAATTTGAACGGGGCGATCACCACTATTAGATACCTCTATAGAAAGCGTCCTGCGACCCACATTCAATTCAATATCACCTGGTTCAACAAACATCTGTCCAGGAATGAATCGTTGGTTATCTACTGTGTTGAAGGAGCTCATACAGCAGCCCCGCCAATAAGAGCAAGAGTCATTTGGCCCATCAATAACAGGCCATACATTAAGCTTGAAAAGCCAGCAATCTTGGCAAAGATAGATGTTTTCTCTTTTAAAGCTTTAACCAACAAGGCTCCGGATAAATGCAAAATCCCGGTTGCCAATAGTAAACCTGCTATATCTTGTGCAACTAATAAGGAACCAACCGAGGCAGTTGAGAATAGCTCCGCATGGGCAAACCCATGAAATACGCCAAAGGCCCCAATTAACAACAGAATTGATTGAGGTGAATATTGATTCTTGGCTAATAACAATAAGCCAATAGCAATCACGGATGCTGCAATTCCGAATTCAAAGAAAGTAAGAGGTAAGCCGATAAAACCAGCAAGAACACCGATACACATCCCGAGGAGAAAGACACATGGTCCAAACCAGATCTTTTTTAATACAAATGCACTCCAGAATCCTACTAGCAAAATCACCAGCAAGTGGTCCAGACCACTAAAGGGATGGAGTAGGCCCGACATAAAACTCAGGGTCACATCATGCCCCTCGTGGGCAGAAGCGAGATTAGAAAACAACAGGCCTGTCAATGCAACCAAACTTAACAATACGTTTTTCATATAAGCGTTCATCTGTGTAAGCTCCTAAACAATCGGGTTATGAACAGTAACTAATTTTGTTCCATCGGGAAACGTAGCCTCTATCTGAATATCAGGAATCATTTCTGGAATGCCTTCCATCACGTCATCACGACTCAGTATGGTTTGACCTTCGTGCATTAGCTGGGCAACTGTCTTGCCATCACGAGCACCTTCCATAATTGCAGCACTAATTAAGGCTATTGATTCTGGATAGTTCAACTTCAAGCCTCTAGCCTTACGCCGCTCAGCCAGCAGAGCTGCAGTAAATATGAGTAACTTATCTTTTTCGCGCGGAGTTAATTCCATATCTCACCTCAATAACAATTCTAAGAAGCCCAAAGCCGTAATGGCTGAGCGTTCACACCATGGACTATAGGCCGTAACTTAGTCCATATATCCACCATCAAGTTTCTAGCGCTCTCAATATCACTTGATACTACCCGCACTACTAGAATCCCTTGCGGCATGAATGTAACTCCAGCCCGCAATGAATCAGTCCAGGGCATCATCGCAGAAAATTGCTCAACCAATGCATTTGAGCAACGAGGGCCTATAGCCAATAAGGTAGAACAAATAGGCCATGGTCCCAGCTGAGGCAAAGACTTGGAATAAATATCTTGTGCATCAATATGCCCATTCTCAATCCAAATCAACTTACCATCACGCCTAACTTCGTTAAGCACATGAATATGCCCACTAGACCACTCCTCACCAGAGGCATGGCGACCAAGCATCATTGCATCCCAACCAATATATGAGGCGCTAGATGGAAGAATCAATTTTGTAAGGACATTCGAATTTGCCCCCTTAAAAAATATATTTTCTTGAGGAAGCCAATCTAGTTTGGCACCTTCGCCCAATTCAAACTGGATACTTTGTGTGGCTGGATTTTTAAATGATTTGTACCATTTGGTTGCGCTCGGTGTAGATAAGACTGTATGGCAGTCTGCACCAATAGAGACATCAATATCTAAGGTATCACCACCTGCAATTCCTGCCGGCGGATGAATGATGATCGAATGACATATGTCATCACCCTCAGGATATAAAGCCTTTTGTACTCGCAGCGGTCCCTCATGCAAACTTTTCTTAAGCACTGTACCAATTGGAGTGCGCTCATAAGATAGGCTCAGCTTAGCAAGCCAACTAGGACTTAGTGACCTAAATAGTTGCTTAACTGCGTTGTCCGGAGCCAAAAACATATGGTTAAACCATCTTAGTGGATATCAGCATCCACTTTAAACCGAAATCATGCCCTGAACATCATTTACACCCATATCAGCACCTCTTCCTTGGGCGATAACTTCGCCGCGACTCATCACGATATAGTTATCAGAGAGCTCCTTGGCAAAGTCGTAATACTGCTCTACTAGTAAAACTGTAATACCCATCTCATCCACTAGCTTACGAAGGCAGCGGCCAATATCCTGAATGATCGAAGGCTGGATACCCTCTGTAGGCTCGTCTAAAATAATTAACTCAGGTTGTGACATCAGCGCACGACCAATGGCTAACTGCTGTTGCTGCCCACCTGATAAATCTCCGCCTCGTCGTGCTTTCATATCGGACAGGATTGGAAAGAGCTCGTAAATATATCCGGGAACATCTTTAGAGCTTGAAAATTTTGCAGCACCAATGAGTAGATTTTCTTCTACTGTCAGTCTTGGAAAAATTTCTCGCCCTTGAGGAACATACGCAAAGCCAGCATCGACTCGAGACCAAGGAGATAAGCTAGCTAGCTCTTTTCTATCCCAGATTATCGAGCCAGTCTTGATTTTGACAACACCCATCAGCGATTTGAGTAAAGTGGTTTTACCTACTCCATTACGACCTAACAAACTGGTTAATTGCCCTTTGGGAACTTCAAAACTGATATTGCGCAATATATGGCTACCACCATAATATTGATTGAGGTCTTTGACGATTAACATGATTAACGCCCTAAATACGATTCGATAACACGTTCATCGCGCTTAACTTCATTTAAAGTACCTTCAGCTAATACTGAACCCTCAGCAAGGACAGTAACTTTCCCTTTTTCGCCTGCCAATGCAGCAACAAACTCCATATCATGCTCTACGACCATCATTGAGCACTGGCCCCGTAAAGAATTCAGTAATTGAGCTAAACGCATCGTCTCTTCATCCGTCATGCCAGCTACAGGCTCATCAAGTAATAAGAGTTTAGGCTGCTGCATTAAGAGCATGCCTATTTCTAGGCGTTGCTTTTGACCGTGAGAGAGAAGACCAGCTTCATGGTAGGCCTCTGACTCAAGCTGAGTAAGCGCTAGAACCGCTTCTATTAAGTGACGTCCCTCTAAATCCAATTTAGCCACTAATGAGTGATGCCATGACTTATCCCCCGCCATTGCTAACTCTAGATTTTCCCAGACAGGATGCTGCTCAAAGACAGTAGGCTTTTGAAACTTACGCCCTATACCAATCTGGGCAATCTGAGGCTCATTTATTGCCATGAGATCAATAGTTGACCCTAAATATAAAGAGCCTTCAATGCCTGCAATGGTTGAACGGGTTTTGCCGGTAATTACATCCATCAAAGTTGTTTTACCAGCGCCATTAGGACCAATCACGCAACGTAATTCACCAACATCTATTGTCATTGAGAGTTTATTGATAGCCTGAAAGCCATCAAAATTGACTGACAAATCTTCCACATACAGTATTCCTGTATGTGAGGTATCGATTCCTTTTTCAAGAAAGTGTGCACTCATTTAGAACCACCTTTCTTACCCAGCAATTGGTGATAGATGCCCAATAAACCATTGGGTAAGAATAAGGTTACCAATACAAACATGAGGCCCAAGAAGAATAACCAGTACTCTGCAAAGTTAGCCGTGAAAAAGCTTTTAGCTCCACTTACGGTAAATGCACCGATAATTGGGCCGAGTAAAGTACCGCGCCCGCCGACTGCAACCCAGATGGCCATCTCAATTGAGTTCGTTGGAGACATCTCGCCTGGGTTAATGATTCCAACTTGAGGAACAAACAGGGCTCCTGCAATCGCACATAAGATAGCAGATACCACCCAAATAAAGAGTTTGAATCCTAAGGGGTTGTAACCACAGAACATCAGTCGTGACTCAGCATCACGAACTGCTGTAATGACTCTGCCCATCTTAGATGTGACTAGAGCTCTGCACAGAATAAAACTTCCCAACAAAATCAAAAAGGTAACAATAAACAGTGTGACACGAGTGCTTGGGGCGCTAATGGAGTAGCCCAAAATACGCTTAAAGTCAGTAAACCCATTATTGCCACCAAAGCCAGTTTCATTTCTGAAGAACAAGAGCATGGCTGCATAAGTAAGGGCCTGGGTAATGATGGAGAAATACACACCTTTAATTCTGGAGCGGAATGCAAAGTATCCAAATATCCAAGAAATAATTCCAGGCACTAAAATTAACATCAAGAGCATCCACCAAAAGTGATCGCTGCCCTTCCAGAACCAAGGCAACTCTTTCCAGTCCAAGAAGACCATAAAATCTGGCAACTCACTTTTATAGACTCCATCAGTACCAATCTGGCGCATAAGGTACATGCCCATGATGTACCCACCGATCGCAAAAAACAATCCGTGGCCTAAGCTTAATATCCCACAATAACCCCATACCAAATCAAGCGCTAAGGCAGCAATTGCAAAACACATAATCTTGCCAATTAAAGTGAGCGCATAAGAAGACATATAAAAAATACTAGTCTCCGGAACTACTAATGAAAAAATGGGAACACCTATCACAACGCAAAGCGTTAGTGCAACTAAAGCAATATAGGCACGCTTACTTAGAATCGATTCCCGTTCCGGGACCTGTAATCCGAAGCTTGAAGAAGGGGCAAGTTTTCTGATATCCATATTAATCAACGCTCCTCCCTTTCAATGCGAAGAGGCCTTGAGGACGTCTTTGGATAAAGATGATAATAAATACTAAGATGGCGATCTTAGCTAATACGGCGCCGATAAATGGCTCAAGCAACTTGCTTGTAATTCCTAGACCAAATGCGCCATATATAGTGCCAGCAAGTTGTCCTACTCCACCAAGTACTACCACCATAAAGGAGTCAACAATATAGCTTTGACCTAAATCGGGGCCAACATTACCGATCTGTGAAAGCGCAACCCCACCCAATCCAGCAATACCAGCACCAAAAGCGAATGCATACATATCAACACGAACCGTTTTAACACCCACACATGCTGCCATGGTTCTATTTTGAGTTACTGCTCTGATAAAAAGCCCTAGTCGCGTTTTATTCAGAACCAGCCAAGTCACGATGACTACTGCGATAGCAAAAGCAAAAATAATGATACGGTTATAAGGAACAACTAAATTTGGTAGCACTTGTATAGCACCAGACATCCAGCTGGGATTCGCTACTTCAACGTTTTGGGCGCCAAAAATAGTTCTCGTTAATTGGATCATCAGCAAGCTAACGCCAAATGTGGCAAGCAAGGTCTCTAGCGGACGGCCATATAAAAACTGAATGACTGTTCTCTCAATCAAAATACCAACTAATGCAGCTGCCAGAAAAGCTACTGGCATAGCAAATAATAAGTACCAATCTAAATAGCCTGGGGCGTATTGCCTAAAGAAGCCTTGAACTACATAGGTTGCATAGGCACCCACCATGAGGAACTCACCATGAGCCATATTAATGACGCCAATTAAGCCATAAGTAATGGCTAGACCTAATGCGCAAAGCAAAAGGATGCTGCCATAACTAAAGCCTGCTATGACATTGCCCAGAATCTCACCACTAAACTCAGATTTCTTAATCTTGGCTAGCGCCTTTTCAGCAGCTTCTTGAACTACTCCACCCTCTTTTGTCAGTGGCGCCAATAAAGCTGCTACTTTTGAATCGCCACTATCGCCAAGCAGCTCAATAGCCTTTAATTTAGATTCTTGATTATCAGACTGCAAAGCCAGCATCGCCCAAAGCTTTTCAACTTTTGCTTTGCGAGCAGGGTCATTCTCGGTAGCCAGTAATTTTTCAACCAAAGGAAGGGTATCTAGCTCAGGATCTTTCAGCAAGGCATCAACCGCTTTAGTCCGAATTTCAGGATCTGTGGATGCCAACTGCAAACCTAGTAATGAATTATCAACCTTTCCACGCAATTGATTATTGAGAATGACATTTTGTAATTCATCAGACTTAACAGAAGCACTTTGCCCAGTAAGCGCATCAAGATATTGATCGCCTTTTTGAATAACTACTCCCTGAGGGGATAAAAAAAGACTTTCAGCGCTCAAGGCTTGAAGAATTTCTAAGGCTTCGGGACTGCCCTCTTTAGATAAATACTGAACTACTTTAACTTTGGCATCGTAGTTATCAGTAAATAGAGGCTTTAAATCTGTCACATTAATTTTTGCAAAAGCAATTCCACAGAACAACAGGCAAGCAATCGATGGGATTAATTTTGAAAAAATAGAAAATTTCATTTGAGGTATTGGAAAACCTCCCCCGGAGGGGAGGTTAATTACTTTTAAGAATTACTTCACTTCATCAGGCTTGCCTGCATTACCATCAATATATTGACTCCATGGTTTTGCACGAATAGTGGTTGGAGTTTTATAGATCACATTAAACTGACCATCCGCCTTGATTTCACCAATCATGACTGGCTTATAGAGATGGTGGTTACTACCCATTTCTTCTAAGTATCCACTAGGTGTTTGTACCTTTTGACCAATCATTGCCTTTCTAACTGCTGCCACATCAGTAGTTCCAGCTTTTTCAACGGCAGCCTTCCACATCTTGATACCAGTACTTGTAGCTTCCATTGGGTCATTAGTGATAGGCTTGCTTGCACCAGGTAGTCCTTTAGCTTTCGAATACTCTGACCACTGTTTAATCCAAGCTTCATTTACTGGGTTTTTCACTGACATGAAGTAATTCCAAGCAGCTAAATGACCAACCAATGGCTTAGTATCAACACCGCGAAGCTCTTCTTCACCAACAGAGAAGGCTACAACAGGAACATCTTTAGCTTTCAAGCCTGCGTTACCTAGCTCTTTATAGAAAGGTACGTTTGAGTCACCATTAATGGTTGAAACAACCGCTGTCTTACCGCCTTGTGAGAACTTCTTAATATTAGCAACAATAGTTTGATAGTCGGAGTGACCAAATGGTGTGTATGTTTCTTGAATGTCCTCTTCTTTTACGCCCTTAGATTTTAAGAACGCACGAAGAATCTTGTTAGTTGTTCGTGGGTAAACATAGTCAGTACCTAACAGTACCCAACGCTTAGCACCACCACCTTCTTTGCTCATCAGATACTCAACCGCAGGAATTGCTTGTTGGTTTGGAGCCGCACCTGTATAGAACACATTCTTAGACATTTCTTCACCCTCATACTGCACTGGGTAAAAAAGTAATCCATTTAATTCTTCAAATACTGGTAGAACTGACTTTCTAGAAACTGAGGTCCAGCAACCGAATACGACTGCGACCTTATCTTTAGAAAGTAATTGTCTAGCTTTCTCAGCAAACAATGGCCAATTGGAAGCTGGGTCAACCACTACGGGCTCTAATTTACGACCCATAACACCTCCAGCTTTATTGATTGCCTCAATCTCCATCAAAGCTACATCTTTTAGGGATGTCTCAGATATAGCCATCGTTCCCGATAAAGAATGCAAGACGCCGACTTTGATTGGCTCCTTGCTTTGAGCCATTGCTAAATGGCTCAAACCTGCAAAACTTAAAGCTGCAGCTAAAGTTGATAACTTCAGAATAGATCTACGTTTCATCTCACTCCTCTTGGGTTAATTAGTCAAATGGGCAGGAATATTTAATGCCTTTATCCATTAAAGGATGTTTCACAATGGTGCAAATCCGATCAGTCACCAAAAATAGGCATATGCACCAAAAATATGCATAAAACTTAGAAAGATGGCACGATATCGGAGCATTTGCTGCAAGCGCAAACAAGAAAGTCACCCCGTTGATAGATCTCAACATTTAATGTGATAACCATTGAAAATGTGCAGTAATTGCCTACACACTTTCGAGCATGCCCAGCGTTACTTAAAGTAACGCTCAAATGACCAAACCTCACCTTTAGTCTCAAAAGCTAGCTTTTTGTGTGCTTTAGGTTGAGTTTAGGTTCTCTGGTTATGAGAGCAGAAGGCTTTGGATTTACTCATCATCCTCTTCGTCGTCATATTCATCCATCCAATCATAGGCAACCTTAAAGCCATCGCGATCTGGCTCACCTTGCCCGGGTAGAGGCTCACCCTCCTCTGCCATCTTAATAGCGTCTCTTTGATCTACCTCTTCTTTTGCCCACGTCAGCCAATCCTTAAGGTCTTCATTTGCATTGCGAATACTCTCGTTAGATTGAACCTCTGCAATGAATCTTCTAATCTTTTGTAGTTGATCCCATTCTTGAGAAATAGTACTTAACTGCTCCCACTTCCATTCTTTGACTTTAATAGCCCAAGCTCTGTCTAGTCTTTTTTGAGTTCGAATCTTCTGCTCAAGTTCGCGCTTTTCTCGCTCCTCTCTGGCTGCCTTAGCCTCAACAGCTATTTCGCTAAAAATAACTAAAGCCTTTCCTAACTGACTTTCTAAGCTAGCCCTGGATGTATCTTTAATCGTTCTTCTGCCGTAAAGATCATCATGAGATAGATGAAGCTCTAATTTGCCACCCGATCCATATTCAATGGTTTCATAGTAGTCATGACTAGTACCGTTGTGCGACCAAGTTTTCTTCTTTTTAATTGGCTTATCAAGCTTTGTACTTGCTTCGTATAAAGAGACAGAATACTTCTCACCATCTTTGATAAATCCAGTGACTTCTGGGTTCGAATAGCGCTTGTATTCAAATGTGTCATAACCGTTCTTCTTAAGCTCAGTTACCAGGGTTAGAAGTGGCTCAGCAAATCTGAACACCCCGATAAGTGAATTCTCTGCTATTTTGATGGGCCCTATGGGCCAGAAAGTAGAGAGAGTAAATGGCAAGACGACCAAGACGTACCCACTCACCCAAGTT
>NZ_JACVPJ010000015.1 GCF_018881975.1 Polynucleobacter sp. JS-Safj-400b-B2
CCTATTACATGGATGTCAAAAGTGCTGAGCTAACTAAATACGCAGCCAATGCGATGCTAGCGACCCGTATCTCCTTTATGAACGAGTTAGCCAATTTGGCTGACTTAGTAGGCGCTGATATTGAAGCGGTGCGCCAAGGCATTGGTTCAGATTCGCGTATTGGCTATGGCTTTTTGTACTCCGGTACTGGGTATGGCGGCTCCTGCTTCCCTAAGGACGTTTCTGCTTTATCAAAAACTGCTAAAGAGCATGGCCGAGATCTCAAGATCCTGGATGCCGTAGAAGCGGTTAATGAATTGCAAAAATACATCTTGGTCGAAAAGATTGAGAAGCGTTTTGGTGCAGACCTTACCGGAATGAAGTTTGCTTTATGGGGATTGGCTTTTAAACCAAACACCGACGATATGCGCGAAGCTCCTAGCCGCGTGATTATTCAAGAGTTGGTTAAACGTGGCGCCCAAGTAGTTGCTCACGATCCAGTAGCGATGCCAGAAGCTGGACATTGCCTAGAATTAGACTTTAAGGGCAACCCGGAAGGGCTCAAGCAAGTATCAATGACTGATGACCCTATGAGCACACTAGATGGCGCTGATGCCCTCATCATCGTGACCGAGTGGAAGGCCTTTAGAAGCCCAGATTTTGATCAAGTGATGCAAAAACTCAAGCGCCCCATCATTTTTGATGGTCGTAACCTCTACGAGCCTGCTTCTATGCAAGAATTGGGTATTGAGTACTACGGTATCGGGCGACATAATTAAGTGGTAATAGATTAATTAGCATTAAAAAAATAAATAAAAATACATAAAGTATTCAAATGGAAAAAGCGAACCGAGAACAGTTTTCTAAAGCCCACCTACTAGTGGTGGGTGATGTCATGCTGGATCGTTATTGGTTTGGCGATACCAATCGCATCTCTCCGGAGGCGCCAGTGCCAGTTGTACAAGTGGGCAAGATTGATGAACGTCTTGGTGGCGCCGCTAACGTAGCTCGTAACGTTGCAGCACTTGATGCACAAGTGACTATTTTGGGTATTGTTGGTAACGATGAGTCCGGTAGGCGTGTAGCCGAGTTATTAAAAGTAGGTGGTGTTGATAGTCAATTAGAAATTGATGCTGATGTCCCTACCATTATGAAGTTACGCGTGATTGCACGTCAGCAACAGCTGATACGTTTGGATTTTGAAGAGGTTCCCAGCGCAAAAGCACTGGCCCATAAATTAGAGCGCTTTGAAAAACTCGTTGGTGATGCTGATGTGGTGATTCTGTCCGATTACGGCAAAGGTGCTTTAGGTCAAGTGGCTCACATGATTGAGCAAGCTAGAGCGCAAAATAAAATGATCTTGGTTGACCCTAAGGGTGAGGATTATGAAAAGTATCGTGGCGCCACTGTCTTAACCCCTAACCGCAGTGAGTTGCGTCAGGTGGTTGGCCAATGGACGAGCGAAGGAGATTTAACCAAGAAAGCTCAAGACCTTAGAAAGTCTCTTGATCTACAGGCCTTGCTTTTAACACGCTCTGAGGATGGGATGAGTCTGTATACCGAATCAGGTGTGAGTCATGTCAAAGCGCAAGCACGCGAAGTTTTTGATGTGTCTGGTGCTGGTGATACCGTGATTGCTACCTTGGCAGTTGCCTTGGCTGCAAAATGGCCTTTAGAAAAAGCAATGGCACTAGCAAATCGTGCTGGTGGCATTGTTGTTGGTAAGTTGGGAACTGCCACCGTTACTTCAGAGGAATTACAGTGACTATTATCGTAACTGGCGCAGCTGGATTTATTGGCGCCAATATTGTTCAAGCACTCAATGCGCGTGGCGAAAAAAATATCATTGCAGTAGATGATCTGCGCCCTGCTGATAAATACCGCAATCTCGCAGATTTAGATATCATTGATTATCTTGATAAGGATGAGTTTCTAGAGGCATTTAGAAGTGGTCGTTTAGGTAAAGTGAGGGCAGTATTCCACGAAGGAGCCTGTTCTGACACCATGGAGACGGATGGCATTTTCATGATGGCGAATAACTATCGCTACACCATGGACTTGTTGGATATCTGCACCGCTCAAAAGGTGCAATTGCTCTACGCTTCATCAGCTGCTACTTATGGTGGTTCAGATGTTTTTGTCGAAAGCCGCGAACATGAGAAGCCGCTCAATATTTATGGATACTCCAAGTTCTTATTTGATCAGGTGATGCGCAAGCGTTTTACTGAAAAAGCCAATACAGCACAGGTAGTGGGTTTTCGCTACTTCAATGTGTATGGACCGCGCGAATCCCATAAAGGTCGTATGGCGTCCGTTGCATTTCATCAATACCACCAATACAAAGCCAATGGCCATGTAAAGCTTTTTGGTGAGTATGGTGGCTATGGTCCTGGCGAGCAAAGCCGTGACTTTGTCTCTGTTGAAGATGTGGTCAAAGTAAATCTATTTTTCTTAGATCATCCAGAAATTAGCGGCATCTTCAATTTGGGTAGCGGTCATGCGCAACCTTTTAATGATGTCGCACATGCTGTTGCTAACTCTATGCGTAGGCTCGATAAAGCAGCCCCTGCAAGCCTACAAGAATTGGTTAAAGAAAAAGCGATTGAGTACATTCCATTCCCTGATGCTCTCAGGGGTAAATATCAATGCTTTACTCAAGCGGATCTCACTAAGCTTAGGGCTGCAGGCTATACCGAGCCTTTCTTAAATGTTGAGCAGGGCGTAGGAAGATATATTGAGTGGTTAGAGGCCAATTCTGGTTTCTTGGCCAACCCTTTGTAAGCCAGTCAACAGAAGCAGTTTCTCCTCGTTGTAAATCATCCACGTGCACTTGGTGTCCGTGGATTTTTTATTCATTACAGGAGAAAACATGAGTAATCATTTAAATCTAGATAGATGTTGGAGTTTGGTTCGGGCTGTAGCAGTAGCGTTCACAGTATGCATTTCGAGTGTCGGGGCAGCAAACGCCTCACCTATTAACGTCAATACTGCGACTCAAACTGAGCTAGAGAGCATCAAAGGCATTGGTCCATCCAAAGCCAAAACCATCATTGCTGAGCGCTTGGATGGCGGGCATTTTCAAGATGCGAATGACTTGCAGAAACGGGTTCGGGGTATTGGTATGAAATCAGTAGAAAAAATGGTTGATAACGGCTTAACAATCGAAGCCCCTAGTTCCTTTCGGGAACCAAATGGCCGTACCAAGAAAGAAAGCAGCGCATCTGGTCGACGTAATGCTCGTAATCAGGCTAGTCCTCGCAATCAGCAGGAACGTACGGGAGAAGGTCGCAGAAATTAAACCCTATCGTGTGTAGGCCTGCTTATGGCTAAAATGGCCTCATGAGCAAACCTTCCTACCTTACTATTTCGCAGACTGTGGGCAATACGCCTTTGGTGCGCTTACAGCGTATCCCTGGTCTTGAGAATGAGAATCGCAATAATGTGATTTTGGGTAAGTTAGAAGGAAATAATCCAGCCGGGTCGGTGAAGGACCGACCTGCGCTGTCGATGATTTCACGCGCACAAGAACGCGGTGAAATTAAACCTGGCGATACTTTAATTGAAGCAACTAGCGGAAATACAGGCATTGCATTGGCAATGACTGCAGCCATGCTCGGCTACAAGATGATTTTGGTGATGCCGGAAAATCAAAGTATTGAACGTCGTCAAAGTATGGCGGCATATGGTGCTGAACTGATTTTGACGGCAGCTTCAGGCGGCATGGAATTTGCAAGAGATTACGCCTTGCAATTGCAGAGAGAAGGTCGCGGCAGATTACTCGATCAATTTGCCAACCCAGACAATCCTAGGGCACATATCGAGACTACAGGTCCAGAGATCTGGCGCGATACAGATGGACAGGTTACCCATTTCATTTCTGCGATGGGCACTACCGGAACGATTACTGGCGTCTCAACCTATCTCAAGTCTATGAATCCTGCGATTCAGATAATTGGGGCACAGCCTGAAGAAGGCTCTCAAATTCCTGGCATTCGGAAGTGGGCGCCAGCATATCTGCCTAAGATTTATCAAGGTGATCGCGTTGATGCGATTGAGTATGTTTCTCAAGCGGATGCTGAAGAGATGGCGCGTCGCCTAGCTGCACAAGAGGGCATCTTCTGTGGCATCTCCGCTGGAGGCGCCTTAGTTGTGGCCTTGCGTATAGCGCGTCAGGTTGAAAATGCGACGATTGTCTTTATTGTCTGCGACCGTGGTGATCGCTACCTATCTACTGGGGTTTTTCCAGCTTAAGAAGATTTCACTTTTTTCTTAGCGCTGGTTTTTTTAGGCTTAGATTTTTCGCTGACTACCTTAGATCCACTAGCTTTAGTTGGGCTTTCTACTGGCACTACGCTTTGGTTCTTAAATCCCAAAGCTTCCGCAAACTCTGCAACACTTTGAGCATAGAAGTAGCTGCGGTTGTACTGAACAATCGTCAGAAAATTATTTAAGCCAACAAAATACTGCACTTGGTCTGCACCATCTTTATCGGGATAAGGTAGATCTACGATGAAGGCCTTGCTTTGAGGTTCTACGCCGCCACTTTGAAGGTCGCCTTGTTGCTTGGTCAAAATACCTTTATCAATAAGCTCTTGAACCGTGTATTTCAGTTGCGGTTCACCATCTGCCAATGCTTTAGCAGCATTAATGCCGCTCACTTGCACTGGAAATGAAATCGGCATCCCTGTCTGCCAGCCATGCTTTTTCATAAAGTTAGCAACGCTGGCAATCGCATCCTTAGGACTTTGTTTGAGATCGATTTGACCATCCCCATCTCCATCTACTGCAAAGCTGCGAATACTGCTGGGCATGAACTGCGGTAGGCCTATAGCGCCTGCATAGGAGCTGTTCTGATTAAGGCAGGCACTAAAGCGTGCGCTATTGACACCTTGACTACTATTTTGAGAGGGCAGCTTACCGCCTGCTTCAGTCCAGCACATAAGAATGAGTTCTTTGAGTTGATCCTTAAAGAGTTGTTCTCTAGCTGATTTATTGGAGGTATCTGGGTAACTAAAGGCTAGGGTGGACAGAACATCTTTAACCCTAAAGTTGCCAGTTTGGCGCCCATAGATGGTTTCGATGCCAATAATGGCCACAATAATCTCGGCTGGCACCCCTGAATCTTGCTCAACTTGACTCAAAAAGGCTTGATTTTGTTCCCAGAAGGCTTTGCCAGCCTTGAGGCGAACCGGTTCAATAAAGCGTTTGCGGTAAGCCAGCCAATTTTTCTTGAAAGTGCCCGATGGGGGTAATACCAATTTGCGTATTGAGGGAATCGTTTTAGCATCTAGGAAGCCCATTTCTAGGGCTGGGAGCGGGATTTCTTGAGTCTGGGATACTTGTCCTAGTAGTTCATTGAGGTTTTGGCTGACACGCGCTTCGGTGACTGCATCATCGGTCTGGTTTACGATGGATTGTTGCGATTGGGTTGGTTGTGTAGGAGTGCTGGAGCACCCTGCTAGCAATAGAGCAATCAGTAGGTAGGAGATGCGAAAGTTCATGCCTAAGGTATTTGTATTGGTTTTGGATTTTTGAGTGTTAAGCACGTTTTATTAGATTATAAAAAATTATAAATTTGCTATTAAGGATTTTGAGTAATGACAACAGGATACATAACTCATCCAGACTTTCTGAAACATGAGATGGGAAGCCATCATCCAGAGTGTCCGGAACGAATTCAGGCGATCAATGATCAATTGATACGCAGTGGTATTGATCAATTTTTGCATCATTTGGATGCACCTTTGGCAACCGAGGATCAGCTTGAGTTGGTGCATAGTCCGGATCATGTTTCTTTTGTGCGAGATCGCGCTCCTGAGAGCGGGTATTTCATGCTGGATGGCGACACCATTATGAATCCCCATACCTACAGAGTGGCACTGAGAGCTGCTGGTGCAGCTATTGCCGGTGTCGATGCTGTTATGAAAGGCGATGTTGAGAATGTCTTTTGCGCAGTAAGACCTCCAGGACATCATGCAGAGCCAACCCGCTCCATGGGATTTTGTTTGTTTGATAACGTAGCCATTGCTGCGCGTTATGCGATGGAGACATACGGTATCGAGCGTGTTGCCATTATTGATTTTGACGTTCATCATGGCAATGGCACTGAAGCAGCTTTCTTTAATGACCCCAATGTCTTGATGTGCAGCTTCTTCCAGCACCCTTTTTATCCCTATAGCGGCCTTGATCATGCTAACAATATGGTTAATGTGCCTTTGCCAGCAGCCACTCGTGGCGACGTAGTGCGCTCTATCGTAGAAGAGCAATGGTTGCCTGCCTTGCGTAATTTTGAGCCTGAGCTCATTATCATTTCTGCTGGATTTGATGCTCATCGTGAAGATGATTTGGGTCAGATGGGTTTGGTAGAGGATGACTATGCTTGGATTACTAAGCGTCTAAAAGATATTGCAAATGACTATGCGCAAGGCCGCATGGTGAGTTGTTTGGAGGGTGGATATAACCTCTCTGCATTGGGTCGTAGCGTAGTGGCTCACATCAAGGCATTAGCAGAAATTTAAATCGAAGGCTGAAGATGGCGAATATTTACGAACAAGGCTTGGATCGAAATTCAGCCAACTACACCCCAATTACTCCACTCTTATTTTTAGAGCGCTCGGCACAAATTTATCCCAATAAGACTGCCGTCATTCATGGGAAGTTGCGCCAGACATGGAAGCAAACGTATGAGCGTTGCCGTCGCCTAGCGAGCGCATTGCAAAAACACGGTATTGGCTTAGGAGATACGGTGGCGGTGATGTTACCAAACACGCCTCCTATGGTGGAGGCGCACTTTGGCATTCCGATGGCGGGAGCAGTTTTAAATGCACTGAATACCCGTTTGGACGCAGAGTCAATTGCATTCATGCTCAATCATGGTGAAGCCAAAGTGGTCATTGTGGATCCCGAGTTTTCAGGGGTGATGAAAAAAGCCCTCGATATCGCGAAAAAAGATTCTGGACGTGAATTTTTAGTCATCGATGTAGAAGAAAATGAGTTTGACGTACCCGGTGAAAAGTTGGGCAAATTCACTTATGAGCAATTACTCTCAGAAGGCGACCCTAGCTTTGCATGGCAGGTACCTGCGGACGAGTGGCAAGCAATTTGCTTGAACTACACTTCAGGCACTACTGGCAACCCCAAAGGCGTGGTATATCACCACCGCGGTGCTGCAATCAATGCTGTCTCGAATGTGTTGGACTGGGATATTAATAAGCATCCCATCTATCTCTGGACTTTGCCGATGTTCCATTGCAATGGTTGGTGCTTTCCATGGACTATTGCCGCACGTGCTGGTGTGAATGTCTGCTTACGTCGAGTGGATGCACAACATATTTTTGCGGCGATTAAAGAACATGGTGTGACTCACTATTGCGCAGCTCCTATTGTGCATAACTTGTTAGTCAATGCGCCAGATGAGATGAAGGTAGGAGTGCCCACTGGTGTCAAAGGTTTGATCGCGGGTGCTGCTCCTCCTGCCTCCATTATTGAAGGTATGGAAAAATTAGGATTTGATTTAACGCATGTCTATGGTTTAACTGAAACCTATGGCCCAGCAGCTGTGTGCGTTAAACAAGATGAATGGAATGAGGTAGATATTGGTGAGCGTGCTCGCTTAAACGCTCGCCAAGGTGTGCGTTATCACCTGCAACAAGCCATTGCTGTTTTAGATCCAGAGACAATGCAGCCAGTTCCTGCTGATGGTGAAACCATGGGCGAAATTATGTTCAAGGGCAACATCGCGATGAAGGGTTACCTGAAGAACGAAAAGGCAACCCAAGAAGCATTTGAGGGTGGCTGGTTCCATTCAGGCGATTTGGCTGTGATGAACCCAGATGGATATGTGAAGATGAAGGATCGTAGTAAAGACATCATTATCTCTGGTGGAGAAAATATTTCATCAGTAGAAGTGGAGGATGTACTCTATCGCCACCCAGCAATCAATGCGGCCGCAGTCGTTGCTAAACCGGATCCAAAGTGGGGTGAGACACCTTGCGCTTTTCTGGAAATTAAGCCAGGAGTTGCTGTCACGGCTGAGGAGATTATTGCGCACTGTAAGCAGCATTTAGCTGGCTTTAAGGTTCCCAGAGCGATTGTGTTCTGTGAGCTACCAAAGACCTCGACGGGCAAGATTCAGAAGTTTGAGCTACGCAAGCTGGCTGGATCCGCCACTGCTATTGATGTCTAGGGATTGATCCGCAGGGCGGATAAAATAGATCATTAACCATTTTTGAGTATTCCAAATGAAAATCTTAGTAGCTGTAAAGCGCGTTGTTGATTACAACGTCAAAATTCGGGTGAAATCAGACAACTCTGGTGTTGATTTGGCCAACGTCAAAATGAGTATGAATCCCTTTGACGAGATTGCGGTAGAAGAAGCAGTCCGCTTAAAAGAAGCGGGTGTGGCATCTGAGATAGTAGTGGTGACTGCTGGTGCAACGCAATGCCAGGAAACTCTTCGTACTGCATTAGCGATTGGCGCTGATCGTGCAATTCTGGTGGAAACCGATACAGAATTGCAGCCCTTGGCGGTCGCAAAGATTCTGAAGGCGCTGTCCGATAAAGAGCAAGCGCAAATCATCATCTTGGGCAAACAAGCCATTGATGATGACAGTAATCAAACAGGTCAAATGTTGGCAAGTCTTTTGGATATTCCACAAGCTACCTTTGCATCTAAGGTTGTGGTTGCAAATGGCAAGGCTACTGTTACGCGCGAAGTGGATGGCGGTTTAGAAACAATTGCACTTTCATTACCAGCAGTGATCACTACTGACTTGCGCTTGAACGAGCCACGCTATGTGACTTTGCCAAATATCATGAAAGCTAAGAAGAAAACAATTGATATCGTTAAGCCTGAAGATTTGGGTGTCGATATTGCCCCGCGTCTTAAAACGCTCAAAGTAGAAGAGCCACCTAAGCGTAGCGCAGGTGTGATGGTTGCGGATGTAGCGGCTCTTGTAGAAAAACTCAAAAATGAAGCGAAGGTGATCTAAATGGCTGCACTTGTTATTGCTGAACACGATAATCAATCATTAAAGGCTGCAACCTTAAATGCCATAGCAGCTGCTTTGCAGTGCTCTCCAGAGGTTGATATTTTAGTTGCTGGTAGCGGTGCCGATGCTGCTGCAGTCGCAGCAGCTCAAATTGCTGGCGTGCGCAAAGTGATTCAAATGGATGCAGCAAATCTAGCGGATCAGTTGGCCGAACCCTTAGCTGCCCAAATTTTCTCCATTGCAAATGGGTATAGCCATATCCTCGCCCCTGCAACCGCTAATGGTAAGAATGTTTTGCCACGGGTTGCTGCTAAGTTAGATGTGGCTCAGTTGTCTGACATTACCAAAGTCATCTCTGCGGATACTTTCGAGCGTCCAATCTATGCAGGTAACGCGATTGCTACTGTGCAAAGCGCTGATCCAATCAAAGTAATTACTGTGCGTACTACTGGTTTTGATCCTGTAGCGGCCACAGGTGGTTCAGCTGCTGTAGAAAAAGTAGCTGCTGCCGACAGTAAGGCGCAATCCTCTTTTGTTGGTCGCGAGCTGACCAAATCGGATCGTCCAGAATTGACTGCTGCCAAGATCATCGTATCTGGTGGCCGTGGTTTGGGTTCTGGTGAAAAGTATCAAGAACTCATTGCCCCATTAGCTGACAAGCTAGGTGCTGCTTTGGGTGCGTCTCGCGCTGCTGTTGATGCGGGTTACGTTCCGAATGACTATCAAGTAGGTCAGACCGGTAAGATTGTAGCCCCACAGCTTTACATTGCTGTAGGTATCTCCGGTGCTATCCAGCATTTAGCTGGCATGAAAGATTCCAAAGTTATTGTGGCAATTAATAAAGATCCAGAGGCGCCAATCTTTGGTGTAGCTGACTATGGTCTAGTGGCAGATTTAAATACTGCCGTACCTGAGTTAACCAAAGCGCTTGGTTGATTCACTTAGCCGTTGAATTGAGAATCAAATCGAATAAAGAGGAGTTGTAATGCCATACGTAGCCCCAGTGAAAGATATGTTGTTTGTCATGAATGAACTAGCTGGGCTATCGGATGTTGTTGCCTATCCTTCTTATGCTGAGGCGGGCGCTGATGTTGATCTTGCTCCGGCTATTTTGGAAGAGTCTGCTAAATTCAATCAAGACGTTGTTGCGCCCCTTAATTGGGCTGGTGATCAAAACCCAAGCTCCTTAAAAGACGGTGTAGTAACCACCACTCCTGGTTTTAAGAATGCTTTTGAGCAATACGCTGCTGCAGGGTGGCAGGGTGTCATTCATCCAGCAGAGTTTGGTGGACAAGGTTTGCCAAAATTGATCTCCACTGCTTGCTTAGAGATGGTAAATGCAGCCAATCTTTCTTTTGCGCTCTGCCCATTACTTACTGATGGCGCTATTGAGGCTCTTTTAACCGCCGCTAGCCCAGAACTTCAAGAGCAATATGTGCCGAAGATGATTTCTGGTGAGTGGACTGGAACAATGAATTTGACAGAGCCACAAGCTGGCTCTGATCTGGCGATGGTGCGATCACGTGCTGTTCCTGAAGGTGATGGTACTTACAGAATATTTGGCACCAAAATCTACATCACCTATGGTGAGCACGATATGGCTAAGAATATTATCCATTTGGTGCTAGCAAGAACACCTGATGCACCAGAAGGCGTGAAGGGCATTTCATTATTCGTGGTACCGAAGTTTATGGTGAACAAAGATGGTTCATTAGGTGAACGTAATGATGTGCATTGCGTTTCGATCGAGCATAAGCTCGGTATTAAAGCGAGTCCAACAGCGGTTCTACAGTTTGGCGATCATGGTGGTGCAGTTGGCTATTTAGTGGGCGAAGAAAACCGCGGTCTTGAATATATGTTTGTGATGATGAATGCGGCTCGCTTTGCAGTAGGTATGCAAGGGATTGCAGTGGCAGAGCGCGCTTATCAAAAGGCAGTGCAATATGCTAAAGATCGTGTACAAAGCAGAGATTTGGCTGGTTCACCTGGTCCGGTAGCAATTATTCATCAACCCGATGTGAAGCGCATGCTCATGACAATGCGCGCTTATACCGAGGCATCACGTGCTTTGGCTTACTACGCTGCTTCTGCTTATGATGCCCAGCATGCTGCTCCTGATGAAGGAGTGCGTAAAGCTAATCAAGCAATTTATGAATTCTTGGTGCCGATTGTTAAGGGCTTCTCTACAGAGATGTCAATTGAAGTGGCAAGCTTAGGTGTGCAAGTGCATGGCGGTATGGGCTTCATTGAAGAGACTGGTGCAGCGCAGTACTACCGTGATGCGCGTATTTTGACGATTTACGAAGGTACTACTTCGATTCAGGCGAATGACTTGGTCGGTAGAAAAACAGTGCGTGATGGTGGCGCGATTGCAAAAGAGTTATCCCAAAGAATCGCGGCTACTGAAAAAGATTTGGCTGCAAGTGGAAGTGATGACGCTAAAGCTGTACTCAAGCAACTTACATTGGCGCGTGCTGCATTTGAGCAAGCGGTTGCTTATGTCGTGGCAAATGCAAAGACTGATATCAAGGCTGTCTATGCAGGCAGCTTTGCCTACCTTCGCTTATCTGGTTTGGTCTTAGGTGGTTGGCAAATGGCGAGGGCACTTTTAGCTGCTGAACGCTTACGTGATAGCGATCCAATGTTCTATGATGCCAAGATTGCTACTGCGCGATTCTTTGCAGAGAATCTCATGCCCCAGGCCCAAGCTCTTGCTACCTCAATTGTGGAAAGTGGCCACTCTACAAACGCTTTAGAAGTAGAGCAGTTCTAAAAGAGTTAGGGAAAATAAAAAACCGCTCTAAAGAGCGGCTCTTGCATAAGAAAAGCTATCTGCAATTATTGGGATAGCTTTTTTGCCTCGTGGATTTGCGAGATAAAGAATTGCTCAAAAGAGATTGCTAAAAAAGTCATCATTACGCCAGCACCAAAGACAAGCGAGAAAATCACTGTCAATATTACTGGCCATCCAGAGCGACTACGACGATGTTCTTCAATCCCAGGATTAAATTGGGCATCCCATTTTTCATCAAGGCGAAGTCCGAATGCGATGGTTGTTAACCAGCTTGCTTCAATGGCGATAAAGCCAAAGGTAATGAGTATCCAGCCTGGCGCAGAATGAAAGTGAGCATCTTTAAGAATGATCCAGCCAGTCGCACCTCCAATGAGGGCAAATAACTGCACCCATGCCCAAAAAGATTTCAGTCCTTGCAAATAGAAGCAGTTGAGGCCGCTGCCTGGAAAGAATAATCCGAGTGCGCAAAAAAGAAGTTTGGATTTTTTCATGAGTCTTTCAGTGATATTGCAAATGAATTGTTAAAAGCTTATTTATTAGTATTGGGTCTTTGGGTAAAGCTGAGCACTTCACGATCGGTACCAATCATGAGTAATTGGTCGCCATTACGAACAATGCTGCGATAGTCATTTAACTCGTAGAGAAAATCATTCTCTAATTCCATGCGCTGTGGGCTGCAAGCCATCTTAGTGCTGGCGATTTGTTTGAGAGAGAAACCGCGAGCGTCTTCATCAAGTGTTGCAGTAAAGCGATTACATCCTGTCGAGCCACTCAGACGCTGCCCATTGGTATCAAAAATGATTTGTATAGGGTTACTGGCATCGCCCTGAGGAATCTGGCGTGTGCGCACCTCTCCATTGCTATTGGGTGGCAAGTTCCAGCGTGTGAGCTCCCATTTAGTGTTTTTGAGTTCACTGCTTGGCGGGCTGATTTTGGCGCTACAAGGGGGGATGACGTTGGCACAGCCAACTAAAAACCCAAGACCTAGGCAAGAAAACGTCAGAAAGAGCCTATTTAAGGACATTCCGATCGAGTCTGAAGGGCTGTATTTAAGGGCCATATTTACCTAAGTTGTTGTTTTTAATGTAATATTTAATAAAGTACGCGTTCTATTCTACTGTCTATGGTGCTTAAATAGGTGGAAGAAGTAGGGGTTTTCGTCTAGAATATGAGGTTTTCCGCTCTACCTTATTTTTATTTGGTGAGCTGGAGCCCAAGATTTTTGTAGAAATTTCATTGGGTTGTAATCAACCTGTTTTCATTTTAGATTTTAAGGAATAAGTATGGTCGTCATTCGACTGGCACGCGGCGGTTCTAAGAAGCGCCCTTTTTACAGCATCGTTGCTGCTGATAAGCGCAACCGTCGTGACTCGAACTTTATCGAGCGTATTGGTTACTTCAATCCACAAGCAGCGGCAACTGAGCAAGCAATGCGTATTGCTCAAGATCGTTTGACTTATTGGACTGGTGTTGGCGCGCAAATCTCTCCAACAGTAACTCGTTTGATCAAAAACAATCCAGCTGTTTAATATTCAATTACTAAAAGCTTCATCGTTATGATGAAGTTTTTAGTGACGGAATTTCTAGTGGTTCTATCTTGGAAAAATAAGGTGTCTTACAAATGAGTACGCCTTCCGTAGATGAATTGATTGAACTTGGTGCCATATCCGAGGCACAAGGATTGCAGGGTCAAGTGAAGGTTAGACCTCACTCATCAGATCCTGTAGCACTTCTCTCTTCTAAATTAGTTTGGTTGTCTCTGATCCCTCGTCGGGATGCAGGTGTTTCTGCGTCTCAAGCACAGGCCTCATTGACGCAGTACAAAGTCAAAAGCGCCAAGATGCATAGCGGCAATGTTGTGATGGCGCTAGATGGTGTGAGTGATCGTGATCAAGCTTTGGCATTAAAAGGTTCGCGCATCTTAGTGGCGCGTGATGCTTTTCCAAAGGCGGAAAGTGATTCGTATTATTGGGTTGATCTCATTGGATGCAATGCAATGAATTTACAAGGCGAAGCACTTGGTGAAGTCATTGATGTTACTGAGAATGGTGCACATGGTGTTGTTGCTATCGGTGATGCTCAAACAAAGACAGTCAAGTATCTAGTGCCATTCGTAAAAGAGGTGGTGCAAAACGTCGACCTACCAAATAAAAAAATTACCCTCGATTGGCAGTCTGACTGGCAATAAGAGCGAATAAGAACACATAGATAAAGTTCAGACTTAATTACTGATATGCGCTTTGATGTTGTGACCTTGTTCCCAGAAATGTTCTCTGCTTTAACAAAGTGGGGTATTACCGGTCGCGCGTGTGAGCAAGCTCTAGCCAGCGTTCACCTCTGGAATCCCCGAGATTTTTGCTTAGATACCCGCAAGACAGTAGATGACCGTGCTTATGGCGGCGGACCCGGCATGGTCATGATGGCCAAGCCCTTAGAAGATACGGTTGCTGGAATTAAGGCGTCCCACCAGGCAGCAGGCATTCAAAGTGGTCCCATTTGCTTATTGGCACCTCAGGGTGAGCGTTTTTCTCAGAAGATAGCGACAGATATCCTCAGTTACGGGAATTTAAGCTTTATTTGTGGTCGATATGAGGCTGTAGACCAGCGTTTTGTTGACCGAAACGTCGATTTACAGCTTTCTATCGGTGATTTTGTGCTTTCTGGGGGTGAAATTCCTGCTATGGCCATGATGGATGCGGTAATTAGAATGATTCCAGGGGCCCTTGGAGATGGAGAATCTGCTACCCAGGACAGCTTTATGAACGGTCTTTTGGACTATCCGCACTACACCCGTCCAGAAATATATGAAAATTTATCCGTCCCAGACGTGCTTTTAGGCGGACATCACGCTAAAATAGCGGATTGGCGTCGGCAGAAGTCTTTAGAGCTGACGTTCAGGTTAAGGCCGGACTTAATTGAATCGGCTAGAGCCAAAGGGTTGCTAACCCGAGAAGATGAACAATTTCTTCGCTCGCTGTAAATGCTTTTAGTAGTGTGCAGTAGTGATTAGGTGTTTAGTTTTTGGTTTAGTGAAATTGTTTTAACTGCATCCTCTATTAGGTCCGTTGATTTATATCTCGGGATTAAACGCTAATACGATGTTTAAGGATTAAAAATGAATTTAATTGA
Organism: Polynucleobacter sp. JS-Safj-400b-B2; assembly: GCF_018881975.1. GTDB lineage: Bacteria > Pseudomonadota > Gammaproteobacteria > Burkholderiales > Burkholderiaceae > Polynucleobacter. The sequence continues at coordinate 14,893 of NZ_JACVPJ010000015.1, forward strand.
AAAAATTGAGCAAGAAGAAATTGCTCGCTTAAGTGCTAACAAAGTATTGCCAAGCTTTGCTCCTGGCGACACAGTAGTTGTTGGCGTAAACGTTGTTGAAGGTGCGCGTAAGCGTACACAGGCGTTTGAAGGTGTTGTGATTGCAAAGCGCAATCGCGGACTCAATTCTAGCTTTATCGTTCGCAAGATTTCTTCAGGCGAAGGCGTAGAGCGTACTTTCCAAACTTACTCACCATTGATCGCTAGCATTGAAGTTAAGCGTCGCGGTGATGTACGTCGTGCTAAGTTGTACTACTTGCGTGATCGTTCAGGTAAGTCTGCGCGTATTAAAGAGAAGCTTCCTGCGCGTAAGGTAGCAGTAGCAGCTCCAGCCGCAGAGTAAATTCCGGCTTGAAGTAAAAAAGGCGGCCTAGGTCGCCTTTTTTGTTGCCTTAGAATATCAACATGACCAAGATGCCAAGCCCTGAAGACAATGCAATCAATGTTGCTGCGCCGCCAGGATTTGATGCGCAAGCGATTCCGATTCATCAGGTGTGTGCTCACGAAAAAAAAGTTTCAAAAGAATTTTTGGAGCCGGCTGGTTTAAAAGCTCGTCTGCAATCACCACCACAATGGCAGCCAGAAATTACGGATGAAAACCGTCATGTGATTGCATCTGACATTATTGCGAAGCGTCAAGCCGTTGGAAAAGTTACTAAAGCGGCAGTGCTCATTCCACTTCTGTTGAAGGGAGAAGGCTTGTCGGTGTTACTAACGCAAAGAACCAATCATTTGCGCGACCATGCAGGGCAGATTAGTTTTCCAGGGGGGGGCGTATGGATCCTGAAGATCAAAACCCAAACGACACTGCCTTACGTGAAAGTCAGGAAGAAATCGGACTTGATCCTGAGCGGGTTGAGATCATTGGTCACTTACCTCAGTATTTAACAGTTTCTGGCTATAGCGTTACTCCAGTAGTAGGATTGGTCCAAGCTCAGGCAGAATATGTCTTAGATGAGTTTGAGGTGGCTGATGTATTTGAAGTGCCTCTCAGTTTTTTGCTAGATCCTGCTAATCATCAGGTCAGATTGTGGCAAAGTGAGCAGGGCGGGCGTCGTTTTTATTCAATGCCTTATGAGAACCGCTTTATTTGGGGTGCTACTGCGGGAATGTTGCGTAACCTATATCATTTATTAAAAGTATGACTTTCTTTTCTATTCTCTTCGCCCTCATTGCTGAGCAATATCGCCCAGTCACCTCAAGTCATTGGATCGCGCGTGTCTGCGCTCGCTGGTTAGATTGGGTCGCTGCTGAGTTCGGTGGCAAGACTGAGGATGGCGCAAGTCCTGTAGGCGCTCGTATGGCCTGCCTAGTGGCTTTCATACTACCTACCTTTTTGGTCTTTATTGTGTACGTCACTTGTATGGTGACTTATCCAATCTTGGGCTTTATTTGGAATATCGTCATTGCCTATTTGTTCTTTGGTTTTCGTCAGTTCAGTCATTCTTTTACTGCGGTTCATGAAGCGATTGAAGCGCATGACTTACCCGCTGCGCGTGCGGCCTTGGGTGAGTGGTATGGCCCTGAATTTGACACCTCCAATCTTTCCGAGACTGAAGTGATTTCTTTGGCGCTAGAGCGCGCCATCATCGGTTCACATCACCATGTCTTTGGTGTGCTGTTCTGGTTCATGATGCCAATGGGTCCTGCCGGTGTTGTGCTGTATCGCTTAGCAGATATCGCTGCGCAACGCTGGTCTGAGCGTGGTGACTACAACCTTAGTGAGTCTGCTCGTCATTTCTTCTATGTCTTGGATTGGGTACCAGCACGTATTACTGCAATGGGCTTTGCTATTGTCGGTAACTTTGAAGGCGCTGTTTACGGCTGGCGTTATCTCACACAAAAATGGTCTGACTCTTTGTCGGCAGTGATCTTGGCTGCAGGCAGTGGCGCATTGGGCGTTCGCCTTGGTGAGCCAATGAGTGAGCCAGATAGCGATGAAGCTTTGCGTATGGCTGAGGCGGGTGAGCCGGTTGTCTATGAGGTAGGTCTCGAGCCTACTGAGCGTACGATGCGCTCCGCAGTGGGATTGGTATGGCGCTTAGTTATCGTTTGGATGGCTTTGTTGCTAATGCTGACCATCGCTCTTTGGCTTGGCTAATTCCCTGAATTTGTACATCAGCTGTTTTTGAATCTGAGTGCAATTGTCTAAATAGCGTCAGTCTTTCTGGCGCTATTTCATTTCTGTCTACTGCTTCACGAACAGCACAGTCTGGCTCAGATAAATGCGCGCAATTATGAAAGCGACACTTTCCTAAAAGGTCTTTAAATTCTCTAAAGGCGTGTTGCAATTCACTCACAGACATATGGGCTAAACCAAACTCCTGAAAGCCTGGTGAATCAATCAGCGCACCAAGCTTACCTGTCTCATCTCTTCCCCATGCCTCAGGTAGTTCAAAGTAACGACAGGCAGTAGTTGTATGTTTGCCGGTATCTAAACGTACAGAATATTCTTGAGTCAAGGCTGCAGCATTGGGTATCCAGGCATTTAAAAGACTGGACTTGCCCATACCGGATTGACCCACAAATACGGAGACCTTGCCTTGCAAAGCTGTCCGTAAAGAATCAATGGAGGCTGGATCAAACTTAGCTGAGACCTCGCTGACCTGATATCCCATGCGTGCATAGGGTGCAATGATTTTGCGTGCATGCTCTAAGTTATCTTTGAGGTCACACTTGTTTAGCAAAATATGAAGACCAATTTGATTAGCTTCTGCGGCTACTACTGCTCTACCTAAGAGATCCGGGGAGAAAGCAGGTTGCGTTGCAAGCACCACTAAGATCTGATCAACATTAGATGCAATCAGTTTGCTCTTAAAGGCATCAGAGCGATAGAGCAGGTTTTCTCGGGGCTCAATTTGAATGATGCGGGCTTGATCGGCTGAGGTCATCTCCAATAGCATGCGATCACCAACGGCACCAATATGCTGCTTAGCAGGAGTGCTTACCTGAATCAATGGGCCAGCGGGTGATTCACAGCCATCAGCATCTGCTACCAAACGCTGCGCTAAATAATGCCTTCCGTAGGAGGCAATCAGAAGCGCATGAAACTGTTCCATCCTTATGAGCTAAACCGTTGCAAGTTAGCAATGCGCAATGGCGCAGGTGGATGCGAGCTGTAAAAAGCCGTATAGATTGGATCGGGGGTTAAAGTCGATGCATTATCTTGATACAGCTTTACTAGCGCAGTAATTAAATCTTTTGCTGAAGATTTTTCAGCAGCAAATCCATCAGCCTCATATTCATGTTTGCGTGATGCCAAACTTGATAGCGGTGTAAAGAAGAAGCTAAACACTGGTGAGACCAGCATAAAGAGTGCCAAAGCCAGACCGCCGTTATAGCCATTCAGGTTAGGCATGACGCCTAAATCTGTATAGAACCAAACCTTCGTGCTAACCCAGCCCAAGAGGGCGAACATCGCAAAGCTCAGGGCAAATGAGACCAGGAGGCGTTTACGAATATGTTTACATTTGTAGTGGCCAAGCTCATGTGCAAGTACAGCCTCAACTTCACCTGGGTTGAGTTTTTCAATCAAGGTATCAAAAAATACAATCCGCTTTGCCTTGCCCATGCCAGCAAAAAAGGCATTGCCATGCGCGCTCCGTTTACTGCCATCCATGACGAAGAGTCCCTGGCTCGCAAAGTCACAGCGCTTTAGCAATGCTTCAATCTGTGTCTTTAAAGGACCCTCATCTAAGGCTTGAAACTTATTAAACAGGGGTGCAATAAAGGTTGGGAAAATCCATTGCATGAGTAGGCTAAAGACGGTCAGCACTAACCATGCCCATAACCACCATAAGTCTCCTGCTTTGGCCATTAAGGTCAAAATAACCCAGAGTAGCGGAACACCAATCGCGCCGCCAACACCGAGCCCCTTAAGCATGTCAGAGAAAAATAGTTTCTTGCCCATGCGATTAAAGCCAAAGCGCTCTTCTAGATGGAACTGTTTGTACCAAGAAAAGGGGATATCAATAATGCCGGAGATGATTACGATTGAAATAAGCAAGGCCATTTGCTGGGTAATACCTTCACCAAATAACTGGAGTAATGCCATATTGAGAATCTGCAGCCCACCTAATAAGGTGAACCCAATTAAAATGATGGCGCTGACCCCATTCTCTAAAATACCCAGGCTTAATTTAGCAATGGTGTAGTCAGCCGCTTTTTGATGTTCGGCGAGAGTCACTTTTTCGGCGAAATCAGCAGGTACAGTATTGCGATGCTGCGCTACATAGCGAATTTGACGTTGGGACAGCCAGTGGCGCAAGCCAAAACTAGCAATAAAGGCGATTAGAAAAACAATTGTGAATGTCATGAGATCATTATAGATATGAGCGAGCAAACTAACATTACAGCAACCACGCCAACTAAGGCGGCACCAGCCAATGAACACCTGATATGGGTGGATATGGAAATGTCGGGCCTAAACCCAGAAACTGAGCGCATTCTGGAAATTGCCATTATTGTGACCGACGCCCATCTCAATACCATCGCAACGGCTCCTGTTTGGGTAGTGCATCAAGATGATGCGGTTTTGGATGCAATGGATGCTTGGAACAAGGGTACTCATGGTCGCTCTGGGTTGATTGAAAAGGTGAAGGCATCCACTCTGGATGAGGCAACCGTTGAAGCCGAATGCATTGCGTTTCTAAAAAAATACATTAAGGCAGGTATTGCACCGATGTGCGGCAATACGATTGGGCAAGACAGACGTTTTATGGCAAAGTACATGCCAAAACTAGAGGCCTATTTTCATTATCGGAATATTGATGTGTCGACTTTGAAAGAGCTGTGTAAGCGCTGGCACCCTGAGTTAATTAAAGGCTTTACTAAGAACCAGGCTCATACAGCCTTAGCGGATATCGAAGAATCTATTGAAGAACTCAAGTACTACCGCGAGAAGTTTATTGTGCCGTTGCCGCAGTAGTCAGAATAAAAAAGGCCCACATGTGGGCCTTTTCTTCATGGGTGCGAAAGAATCAAACCCCAGATTTCTTAATGGCGCTTTTCGGTCTAAATACTTTAATGACCGTTTCATCAGTTTCAATATAAGGGCCGCCGATTAAATCAATGCAGTAAGGCACTGCAGCAAAGATACCGGGAACAATCGATTTACCATTTTCATCCTTAAGACCTTCCAATGTTTCGGCAATCGCTTTAGGTTGTCCCGGTAGATTAATCACCAGGGCGGCATGATCTTCAATCTCTCTGAGGACGGCAGTTTGTCGAGAGAGGATTGCAGTAGGCACAAAGTGCAAACTAATTTGACGCATTTGTTCGCCAAAACCAGGCATCTCACGAGTGCCGGCTTCACAGGTGGCCTCAGGGGTGACATCTCTTCTGGAGGGGCCAGTACCGCCTGTAGTGAGCACTAGATCGCAGCCTAGCTCGTCTACCAGCTCAACAATCGTCTCGGTAATGCTTTCGGACTCATCAGCAATGAGGCGCTCATGAAAAACACAGGGGTTGCTAATGGCCTTAATAAGCCAGGTTTGTAGGGCAGGAATGCCTTCGTCCTGATAAACGCCTTTACTGGCACGATCCGAGATGGAAATGAGGCCGATTTTGACCTCATTTGGGCTATTTCGTTTTAGGGCTTCTGTATGCTTCATGTTTATATTCTAGCTATTATTAGGTCATGTTTACATACACATCCAACCAGTTTCAAGAAATCATCGATTTCATGCTCAAAGAGGCCAAAAGAAGGGGTGCCTCAGATGCTGTAGCTGAGATTTCTGAGGGGCAAGGTCTCTCCGTTACCGTCCGTAAGGGAGAGGTTGAGACAATTGAGCAAAGCTTAGACAAGCAAGTCGGGGTTACTGTATTTTTGGGTCACCATCGTGGCAATGCCAGTACGAGTGATTTCTCTAAAGAATCTTTAAAGGCTACGGTAGATGCTGCCTATCACATTGCCCAACATACAGCAGAAGATCTTTGTGCGGGACCTGCAGAAGCTGAGCTTCTAGAAAAAAATCCACTTGATTTAGATTTGTTTCATCCATGGAATCTAGATGCAAGTCGTGCTGTAGAAATTGCTCGCATTGCAGAAGGCGCTGCTTTTTCTGTCAGCAAACAAATTCAGAATAGTGATGGCGCATCAGTATCAGCGCATCATGCGCATTTCATGATGGGTACATCTCATGGTTTTATGGGCGGCTATCCATTTTCTCGTCACTATATTTCTTGTGCGCCGATTGTAAGCGAAGGTGGGAAGAAAGCGCATATGCAGCGTGATGATTGGTATTCCAGCTCTCGCATTCCTGAAGAGTTGGCTGATCCTGCAGCAATCGGAAGGTATGCCGCTCAAAGAGCCTTATCGCGCCTAAAAGCAAGATCTTTAAGCACTCGGCGTTGCCCAGTTATCTTTGAAGCTCCTTTAGCTGCAGGTCTATTGGGCGGCTTAGTACAGGCAGTCTCAGGCGGTGCCCTCTATCGCCACTCTAGTTTTTTGCTCGACAGTTTAGGTAAGCAGGTATTACCAAAACATGTCAGCTTGTTTGAAGATCCGCATCTGAAGGCCATGACTGGTAGCTCACCATTTGATGAAGAGGGTGTAAAAACAGCTGCTCGCACTGTAGTAGACAAAGGAATACTCGAGGGATATTTTTTATCAACCTATTCTGCGCGTAAGTTGGGTATGAATACTACTGGCAATGCTGGTGGATCACATCACCTTACTTTAAAGAGTAAGAAAACTCCGAAAGGTGGTTTACCAGCATTGCTAAAGGAAATGGGTACGGGCTTACTGGTCACTGAGTTAATGGGGCAGGGCGTTAATTATGTAACGGGTGATTACTCACGTGGTGCATTTGGCTACTGGGTGGAGAATGGAGAAATTCAATACCCAGTTGAAGAAGTTACGATCGCTGGTAACTTGCGCGATATGTTGATGGATATTCAGTTGATTGGTAGCGATACACTGATCCGTGGCACTAAAGAAACGGGATCCATCTTGCTGGGTGCAATGACAGTTGGTGGAAAATAAACAAAAAATTAATGTAGACCGATGATTTTTAAAGGGAGACGGTAATGCAAAGACGTTCATTTTTAAAGAAAGCCACAATCGGAGCAGGAGCCGCAGCCTTAGCTGCACCATCCATTGCGCAAGGCTTACCTACTTTAAATTGGCGCTTGGTATCTAGCTTTCCTAAGTCATTGGATACCTTATTTGGTACTCCTGAAGTATTTGCCAGCGCTTTGCGTAAGGCGACTGATGGTAAATTCAATGTCAAAGTATTTGCAGCCGGCGAAGTGGTGCCACCACTTCAAGTATTGGATGCTGTCCAAAACGGTACGGTCGAGTGCGGACATACTGCTAGTTATTACTATCTAGGTAAAAACAGTGCTTTTATTTTTGATACTGCCGCTCCATTTGGTATGACGGCTCGTCAGCAATCTGCATGGATGCTTCACGGCAATGGTATGAAGTTAATGCGTGAACTTTATGCCAGCTACAATATTGTTAATTTTCTAGGCGGTCAAACTGGTACGCAAATGGGCGGCTGGTTTCGAAAAGAAATTAAATCTCCGGAAGACTTAAAAGGGCTGAAATTCCGAATTGCGGGTTTTGCTGGTCAAGTACTCGCAAAACTGGGTGTTGTCCCACAACAGCTTCCTGCGGGTGAAATTTACTCGGCCTTAGAAAAGGGCACGATCGATGCTGCTGAATTCGTCGGCCCATATGATGATGAGAAGCTGGGTCTGGCTAAGGTAGCGAAAAATTACTATTACCCTGCTTTCTGGGAAGGTGCTGCAGGACTTTCTTTCTTGGTTAACAAGAAGCAGTGGGATTCATTACCACCTTCCTACCAGGCTGCATGGGAAGCGGCTTGTTTTGAAGCGCATACTGATATGTGCGCCAAGTACGATGCGCTCAATCCACCCGCACTGCAACGCCTTTTGCAAAATGGCGCCGTGCTGCGTAAGTTCAATACTTCAGTTTTAGACGCTTGCTTTAAAGCGAGTCAAGAAACATACGCCGAAGAGTCTGCCAAGAATCCGCAATTTAAAAAGATTTTTGATGACTATCGCGCTTTCAGAAATATGGAAGCGCAATGGTTTAATGTTGCTGAGCAAGCTTTTGCTCAATACAGTTTTACTAAAAAATTATGAGATAAAAATACTCAGCAGAAGGGCTCCGAGTGAGCCCTTTTCTTTTGCGTGGATCGTCCTGCGAACCCTATTACAGACTACACTCAGAAGATGACTTCTAAACTTTTGCAGCCCAAATGAACTTCTCTGAAATTTGGATACGCATTAAACAACATCCCTTGTCTCGTGTGGGACCAGGATTAGTCACCGGTGTTGCAGATGATGATCCCAGTGGAATTGTGACTTACTCCCAAGCGGGAGCACAGTTTGGTTTGAATATGTTGTGGACCATGCCATTTGCATACCCCTTGATGTCTACCATTCAGGTCTTGTGTGCACGAATGGGGAGAGTAACGGGGCGTGGGTTATCGGCCAATATGAAGCTAGCCTTTCCCCGGGTAGTACTTGTAACCCTTGTATTACTTCTGTTAATTGCAAATGTCCTGAACATTGCGGCTGATATTGCTGCGATGGGTGAGGTTGCGCAGTTAGTTACTGGCATTAATTGGCACATCATGACGACACTATTTGTCTTGTTAACGCTAGTCTTGCAAATTCTCATTCCATATCGTCACTATGTATTCTTTTTGAAATGGCTATCCCTCTCTTTATTAGCTTACGGCGCAGTACTTTTTACTGTTCATATTCCTTGGGGCGATGTTATTTGGAGCACCTTCTTTCCTCAAATCTCGTGGGGTGCGGATTCTGCTGCAGTAGTAGTTGGTATCTTTGGTACCACCATCAGCCCCTATTTATTCTTTTGGCAATCCTCTCAAGAGGTAGAAGATATGAACTTGCATGGTCAGTCAAGTTTGCTTGAACAAAAAAATCCTGCAGAGGTAAATGCAGAGCTCCGAAGAATTCATTGGGATACTTGGAGCGGTATGCTGTACTCAAATGTTGCTGCGTACTGCATTATTCTTGCCACAGCAGTCACTCTTCATGTTGCTGGGATACGTGATATCAATACTGCTGCACAAGCTGCATCGGCTTTGAGACCTCTCGCGGGTGAATTTACCTTCCTGTTGTTTGCACTGGGGATATTGGGTGTGGGTCTGATGGGTGTTCCCGTACTTGCGGGTTCAGCTGCCTACGCATTATCTGAGGTGTTTGGTTGGCGCTCAAGTCTAGAAGATTCGGCTGCTCAGGCAAGTAAGTTTTACGCCATTATTGCCTTTAGCGTATTGGTTGCCCTTGCTATTCAGTACTCGCCCATTAGCCCTATGAAAGCCTTGTTCTGGAGTGCGGTGATTAATGGCATTGTTGCTGTGCCGCTGATGGTGGCAATTATGGTTTTGTCGTGCAAACAATCTGTGATGGGTATTTATGTGGCCTCTTTAGGCATGAGGATTTTAGGTTGGTTGGCCACAGGCTTTATGGCTGTGGCTGCGGCCTACTTATTCATAGCTTGGTAAGATCCTCCAATGCTTGATTTATTCTTTACATCTTTGACGCAGTCTTTTCATGCGCATTCATTCATATTTTTTGTATGTGCAGTGATCAGCGTCATCATTGTGGGCATATCTAAAAGTGGTTTTGGTGCCGGACTGGGTATTCTTTCTCTGCCGTTGATGGCAAGTCAATCCAGTATTAATGAAGCCTTGGCAATTCTATTGCCGCTATTAATCGCAATTGATTTGGTGGGTTTGCGTCGCTTCATTCGCAATGCTAATTGGCGCATTCTGAAGGTCGTTATTCCGCCAGCAATAGCTGGACTTCTATTGGGTATGATTTTCTTTACTGCCATCACGCCCCAGGTCTTAACACTGTCTATTGGGATTTTTACCCTACTCTTCTTGATACAGAATCTTGCCATGTCGAAGATGGAGGTTAAGGAAACTAAGTCCTATCCTTGGCTTGGGCGCGCGATGGGCCTGATGTCTGGATTCACTTCCTTTGTTGCGCATATTGGTGGTCCGCCAATTACGGTATATATGCTCAGAGAAAAGCTCTTGCCGATGGTCTATACCTCAACCTTAGGTGTCTTTTTCACGGTCATTAACTTTGGGAAGCTAGGTCCTTATGCTTACTTAGACCTATTGAATTACCGGCAACTGGCAACCTCCATTATCTTGTTGCCTTGTGTGCCGGTAGGCGTTTACTTCGGCTTTTACCTAGCCAAAAGAATCTCAATGAAATGGTATTACCGAACAGTGAGATTCTTTTTGCTGATTGCCAGCATCAAGTTAATTTCAGACGGACTTATTTAGCCGCTAGTACTTCTTGTAAAAAGCGCGAGATATCCATTAGCTCTTCATGATTTACGGAGTGCTCCATGGGGTATTCATTCCAGTCCACTTGATAACCCATGTTTTCTAATAAGGCATTAGATGCTTGGGCACGATCAAGTGTCACTACTGGATCATAGGTGCCATGCGCCATAAAGATAGGTGTATTGGAATTGGCCGAATGCTTTTCAATATTGGCAGTCATCGCGAGAGGTAAGTAGCCAGATAAAGCCATGATCCCTGCAAGTTTGTGCGGAAAGCGCAGTCCGATATGCAAAGCCATTGCACAGCCTTGTGAAAATCCTGCCAAGACCATCTTGTCGTATGCAATACCGCGACCAGCTTCTTTTTCAATCAACTCAACGATAGACGCTGCTGATTTATGAATGCCAGCAGCATCTTCTTGATCCATGAGATTTCTGCCGACGATGTCATACCAAGCTGGCATGACATAGCCGCCATTGACTGTCACTGGCATGGTTGGTGCACTCGGAAAGATAAAGCGAATAGCGGAACATCCAGTCAGCTTGAGTTCGGGAACGATGGGTACAAAATCGTTGCCGTCGGCTCCAAGGCCATGCAACCAAATAACGGCAGCCGTTGGATTTGGGGCGGTTTCCAATTCAATACATGGGAGCATATTCATTTTCTCTGGAGTATGTGATTTCAGCATTATCGACTTTTCTGCGCCTCTTCGGTGTGGGCGGGTGCCTAATGGGGTCTAAACATGAGTAGAATCTCCAAATACCCCTCATTTATACAGGCCATACATGAACTCTAAAAAGCTAACCAACTTCATTCTGGGGGCAATGGTCCTAGGCATTTTAGTTGGCTACCTTGTACATCTGTATGGCGCGGGCACTCCTTTCCCCGATCAATATGTCATTTATATCTCGATCCTGACGGACGTCTTCTTGCGTTTGATCAAAATGATCATCGCCCCTCTGGTATTTGCCACCCTAGTCGTTGGTATAGCCAAAATGGGAGATGCTTCAACCATTGGGCGAGTGGGTTTAAAAACCTTCTCTTGGTTTATTTCTATGTCGCTGGTTTCTTTGCTGCTTGGCTTAGTTATGGTCAATATTCTGAAGCCCGGTATTGGTGTGGAATTAACGCTACCTGCGATCGAGGCAAGCACGGGGCTTAATAAGGCTAGCTTAAATTTTCCTGATTTTGTACGTCATATATTCCCTGTCAGCATCTTCGATGCAATGGCCAAGAATGAGATCTTGCAGATTGTTGTTTTTGCTGTTTTCTTTGGTGTTGGAGCAGCAGGTATGGGCGCTAGGGCAGATGAGTTCATTCGCAATTTGGATATGCTCTCCCACATTATACTAAGGATCACGACCGCAGTAATGAAACTGGCTCCTATAGCTGTCTTCTCTGCTGTTTCAGCTGTCATTGCCGAGAATGGCGTGAGTATATTGGTGACCTATGGCAAGTTCATGCTCAGCTTTTATGCTGCCATTTTCGCCCTATGGATTGTCATTATTTTGATTAGTTCCTTGGTGCTGAAAAATCGTACTTGGACTTTGGTGAAGATGTTGCGTGAACCAGCCTTGCTAGCTTTCACGACTGCCAGTTCTGAAGCGGCCTATCCGATGACTTTAGAGAGAGTAGAGCGCTTTGGCTGTAAAAACAAAATTGCTTCTTTTGTTTTACCTGTGGGATATTCATTTAACTTAGATGGATCAATGATGTATTGCACATTTGCTGCGCTTTTTATTGCACAGGTATATGGCATCGAGATGGCGCTCAGTCAGCAGCTCTTGATGTTGTTGGTGTTGATGATCACTTCTAAGGGTATCGCTGGCGTACCACGCGCCTCGCTGGTAGTGATTGCCGCGACTTTATCGCAATTTAACCTTCCAGAAGCGGGTGTCTTATTAATTCTAGGGGTAGATCACTTCTTGGATATGGCGCGTTCTGCGACTAATGTCTTGGGTAATGGTTTGGCAACGGCTGTAATCTCGAAATGGGAAGGTGAATTAGAGGGTTAGTAAATGCCCCTAAATCAATCCCATTTTCATAAGGCTAGGGTGTAATATAGATTCAGTCACTTAAGTTGGATTCAGAGGGTTGCAATGAAACCGTTTTATATCGACTATCCCCAGGAAAAAATTGAAGAGCACCAACATGCTTATCGTTGCCTTCATTGCAAAATTCCAACTACTATTATTTTTGGTTTGTTAGAGAATCACGCCGAAGATTGCAGCTACCGTATCCTTCAAAGCAAATCTACTCGGCAGGGAGCAAAGCCTGGATCTCACAAAGCGCATTTTGATGAACCCCATATTGACGAGGTAGATTAATGAAAACATATCCGATTGCCCTAGAGTTAACTGTTTGGGAGGATCTTGGTCTTAATCAATATGAAGTAACGATCGATGAAGTCTCCAATATTTCCATCAAGCGCACAGACGATGTGCTTCGTACGCGAGAGCTCACAAGCAACGAGGTGAGTGCATTGATTGCCGCCATTGAGTTTCTGAGAGTGCCGGTTAGTGAAGAACCTAAAGGGGGTGAGAATAGCAAAGCCTCGACAAGCTATGAGCTCATCGTTGAGTCTGCCCACTTTTCTTTGGAATTTAACTGGGAAGACATTGACCTAGGTAGCGTGAATGAAAAAGCGTTTACACCAGTTTCAGCATTGGCGGCAGTAGTGGTGAGTCTAGACTTGGCTCATTGAAGCCTATTGCTAAGGGCGCCAATCTGATGAAATCAGTTTTTGGCTAATTTCTCAAATCATGGTCTCAAGCTAGTTTATTGAATAAGTCTTACACTTGTGGGGTGTCAAAACCGACCCCCAAAACCCTCGCAGAACCAGATTTATCTCGCCTTATTGAAATGGCCTGGGAAGACCGCACGCCATTTGATGCTATTGAGAAGACCTTCGGTCTGGGTGAACCTCAAGTGATTGCCATTATGCGCAAAGAGCTTAAGCGAAGTTCCTTTGAACTCTGGCGCAAGAGGGTGACTGGAAGAGCAACCAAGCATAGTGCCTTGCGCAGCGAAGAGGTCACTCGCGCATATTGCCCTACTCAATATAAAAATAAATGAAGCAGCCAGTGAAGTCTTCTGGGCGCTTAGTTCTGATCTTGGGAGATCAGCTCGATTTGCAAAGTTCTGCCTTACGAGGCTTTAATGCTCGCTCTGATGAAATCATCATGATTGAGTCGGCCAATGAAGCTCAGTACGTCTGGACTCATAAAGCCAAAATTGCCTTATTTCTCTCAGCAATGCGTCACTTTGCGAAGGCCATTGAAAAGCTAGGCTACCCTCTTACTTATATTCAAGGCTCTTCACTATCGATTGTTGAGAACCTTAAAGAGCATATTCAGAGCAAGAATATAGGGCACTTAGTTTGTATCGAGCCAGGAGAGTGGCGCTTAAAGCAAGCAATTGAAGCATTGGCTACAGAGCTCAACATAGAGCTTGAGATGCTTGAGGATGATCATTTCTATTGTTCGCGCCAAGAGTTTGTTGAATGGGTTGCTAATAAAAAAGAACTCCGGCTTGAGTATTTTTATCGCTTGATGCGTAAGCGGCACAACATCTTAGTAGACGGCGAAGGCAATCCTGAGGGTGGTCAATGGAACTTTGACCAAGATAATCGTAAGCCCTATCCCAAAAAGGGGCCGGGCATCATTGATGCGCCTGCTGCATTTGAGGTTGATGCAATTACGCAAGAGGTCCTAGCATTTGTTGCAACAACTTATCCAGATCACCCTGGATCATTGGAGTCATTTAATTGGCCCGTAACTAGAGAGCAAGCTGTGCAAGCGCTTGAATATTTTGTTGAATATCGTCTAAGAAACTTTGGCGTGTATCAAGATGCTATGTGGACCGAGACTCCATTTGGATGGCATTCTATTTTGTCGAGTGCGTTAAATCTCAAGTTACTCAACCCCCGTGAGGTAGTCGATGCAGTCATCATCGCTTGGAAAAAGTATTCTTTAGATCTATCGACAGTCGAGGGCTTCATTCGTCAAATATTAGGATGGCGTGAGTTTGTAAGAGGCATGTATTACCTAGACATGCCTCAGATGGCAAAGGATAATTATTACGATCATCAAAATTCATTGCCCAAATGGTATTGGACCGGACAGACCCAGATGGCCTGCATGAAAGATGCGATTGGCCAAACACTACAATATGGCTACGCCCATCATATTCAGCGCCTAATGGTGACTGGGAACTTTGCGCTTCTGGCGGAAATTCTGCCTCAGGCAGTATGCGATTGGTATTTGGCGATCTATGTAGATGCGATTGAGTGGGTTGAACTGCCCAACACTGCAGGTATGGCTTTATTTGCGAATAGTGGCAGGTTTACCAGCAAGCCTTATATAGCGAGTGGTGCTTACATCAAGCGGATGAGCAACTATTGTGGCTCTTGTAAATACAAGCCAGAGATTCGTTATGGCGATGAGGCATGTCCTATGACTAACTTATATTGGAATTTCCTTATCAAGCATCGAGAGCAATTTGAGGCTAGCCCGAGAACGAGATTGATGACTGCCAACCTCAAAAGAATTAGCGATGAGGATCAACAGAAAATCACGCTTCATGCTAAACACATTCTGAATCAGCTTGATGATCTCTAGTGAACATGAAGACATCATTCAAGGGAAATAAAAGTTTTCTACCAAGCAAGATCTGCGTGGTCTGCAAAAAAGAAATGACTTGGAGAAAGTCTTGGGCTAAAAACTGGGGGTCAATCAAATACTGCTCTGATGCTTGCAGGGCTAAAAAGCCTCAGGATGGACTTAAAAGTATTTAATTTTGTAGTGTCAACTCACTGTAAACCTGACCCGTTATGTAGGAAAGGACGGAGTTCCTTTATGACTGGGAGGTCTGCATGAAGAAGATATTGGTTTGCTTGCTAGCTGGGGTAATGCTTGCTGGACTGGCTACATCAGCCAGTGCTCATGGCGGTAGAGGTGGTTACTACTATTATGGTGGTCATGGTGGTGGTTGGCGAGGCGGCTGGGCTCCATTTGCAGTAGGTGCAGTTGCTGGGGTTGCTGTAGCTAATGCGTATTACAGGCCCGCCCATGTTTATTACGCACCGCAGTACGTCTATCCTCCGCAACCTCAAGCTGCCGCGTATTGTCCAGAGAACGGACTCTACTATCCGCAGACTCAAGCTTGCCCTAGCGGCTGGCAAAGAGTGAATTATTAGTTTTCATTAAGGATAAGCAATCAGTTGAAGCCGATTTTGTATTCTTATCGCCGATGCCCCTATGCAATGCGCGCACGCATGGCTTTGAAATATGCAGGTATTGAAGTTGAGCATCGCGAAATCGAGTTGCGCAATAAGCCTCAAGCAATGTTGCTGGCATCTGCTAAGGGAACTGTTCCAGTGCTTTGTCTTGATGATGCAGTGCTAGACCAAAGTCTAGACATCATGCATTGGGCTATCGAGCAATCTGATCCAGATGGCTGGAAAGATGTGGATGATGTGATTGCGCAGGCATGGATTGAGAAAAATGATGGTCAATTTAAAACCTTATTAGATCAATATAAATACCCCAATCGATTTCCGGAGCTAGACCCAGAAGTAGTTCTCGATGAGGCTTTGGAAAGGATGTTGTTGCCGATGGAGGGCTCCTTACAAGGCTCTCAATACTTAACGGGTAATAGGCTATCTTGGGTAGATATCGCTATCTTTCCTTTTATTAGGCAGTTTTCAATGGTTGATGCAAAACAATTTGAGCGACTTCCTTTACCTGCAACCAAAAGATGGCTTGCTCAACAACTGGAATCAGAATTATTCAATGCCGTAATGCAAAAGTATCCTGTTTGGCTGGATTAGCGCAAAAGAGAATTCTCCGATATGTTTAAGGATTGCAATGATGACACTTCGATGGATCTGCAAGCTTGAACACTTTCATGCCTTCCGTTAGCTCATGATCGCATTTGAGGCAACCCCAGACCTTGGCAATCTCTTGATCGGTTGCTAACCCACAAGCGTTGCACGGTAGGCCACGCTTCACATCTTTAATCCAAAATCCAGGTGTTTGGCATTGAGGGCATAGAGAATTCATTTTGTTGGCAAGATCAACTGTAGCCTTACGGATATTCTCCATTCTGGTTGGGTTAGCAAATGCCCGCAAATCATTTTCTACATAAATAATGCCTTTTGAAGATAAACCTTTCGCCCATTCAAAAGCTGCTTTTAGTTCAGCGAGATCTTTGATGCCTTTTTTAGACTGGGGATGATATTCATCAGTAGGTTTAATTACCAAATAGTGCGATGGAAAGAGGGCGTTATCAGCAAATTTTTCTAACTCTTCCCAGTAACTAAGGTATGCATTGTCGTTTTGTGCTGGAGCACTAGAAAAGCCAGTGATTTCTAATTGATGCTTTTGATCGATTAACACCAGCAATTCGTTATTCCAGGGAATCATTCCAGAATGGGGATCATTTACAAATGCGCCTTCATCGGCAATCCCCAAGTCAAGCTTTAGAAGATCCATCCCAATCGCAGCTTTCTTGCGCACAGCATCTAATTGTGAGCCATATCGGGGGGTCTCTTGTGTAAAGGTGCCCAATAGATCCGTATCGTATGCATCCGTTTGTTGCACAAGACACCCAACTTGCGTATTGAGTACATCAGCAATTACCTTCTCTTTGCCATGCTTGGTCAATAAGCTTACTGATCGATTGGAAAAGATGCCCATTTTCTTAAGAGCTGATAGCTATTGAATGTCTACAGAAACTGTTTTGCTATGAGGGTGTACAGCGGGATACCCAAAATAATATTGAAAGGGAATGTAATTCCCAAGGACATACCCATATATAGGGCAGGATTTACCTCAGGTAGCGCATGACGCAGCACGGCTGGTACTGCAATATACGATGCGCTAGAGGCAAGTAACATCAACAAAATAGTATTACCTAGCGGAAGCCCAATGAGTTTGCAAAGTACAAGCGCAAGCAGGGCATGCGATAGAGGTGAGCCGATAGCATAGAGGAGAGTAATGGGTGGCTTTACCTTTAGCCCTTTAAAGTTTCTAGAGGCCATCAGCCCCATGTCTAATAGGAAAAAGGCTAGCATCCCTTTAAATAAATCAATTGAAAATGGCGCCATGAGTTTTTGCCCTGAGTCGCCACTAATCAATGCAACGGCCATAGATCCTAGCAATAGAAGTTGCGCACCATCGGTAAAGGATTCATGCAGAATCTTGGCAATACCTGCTGGCTCTTGCTTGGTGGCTGGGTCAGTCGCCATAGATGCCCTTGCTTTATTGGCAAGTACTATTGCCAGAATGATGGCAGGTGATTCCATGAGTGCCATAGCAGCTGCCATGTGACCACCATAGGCGATATTGAATTGATCCAAGTATTGTGTTGCGGTAATAAAGGTAACGGCGCTCACTGAACCATAGGTTGCTGCAATTGCTGCTGCATCAAAAGCGCTTAACTTTCTTCGCAAGATCCAATACCCAATAATGGGAATGATGATGGCAAGGAAAACTGCTAAGCCTAGGGAGAGAGCAATTCCACTGGTAAACCCAGACTTGTGAAGCGCAAACCCACCTTTGAGTCCCAAAGCCATCAATAAATAAAGCGATAGAAACCGAGAAATTTGCGGAGGAATTTCTAGGTTAGATTTAACCAATCCTGCAAATACCCCAAAGATAAAAAATAGTATGGCGGGGTCAAGGAAATTGGTCATGAATTTATTCTATATCTTACTGGGGAATTATTCTTATCCCCACGGTTTATGGGTAAATGAACCCTCCATTGCCTAAAGATTGCCTGTCCAGATTGCCCGCCCCTACAGAATAAGTGGCATAGGTCTTAAAATAGCAACCAAAGCCCTAATAAATTAGGGTAACTGGGCATCAATGTATATTTGGGGGAAGTAATGGAGCCTTTGGCAAAGCTAAAAGTAGTTGAAATGGGGCAACTCATTGCTGGACCATTTGCTGCTAAAACACTGGCTGATTTTGGGGCGGATGTCATCAAGATCGAGCCACCTAAGGTTGGCGATGCTTTGCGTAAATGGAGGTTATTAAAAGATGGCACATCCATTTGGTGGCAAGTACAGTCACGCAATAAACGCTCCCTCTCATTAGACTTAAGAGAAGCTGAAGCTCAAGCAATTGTCAGAACCTTAGTTAAGGAAGCAGACATATTGATTGAAAACTTCCGCCCTGGAACTTTAGAAGGTTGGGGTCTTGATCCAGAAAAATTACTGGAACTCAATCCTAAACTCATTGTTCTGCGGATTAGCGGTTATGGCCAGACTGGTCCATACAGAGATAAACCAGGATTTGGTGTCGTTGCTGAAGCGATGGGTGGCTTACGTCATCTCACAGCAGAACCCGGCAGAGTGCCAGTGCGTGTGGGTATTAGCATTGGCGATACCTTGGCATCTTTGCATGGTGTGATTGGTATTTTGTTGGCACTGCAAGAGCGACATCACAGCAGCAAAGGTCAGATCATAGATATTGCTTTATATGAGGCAGTGTTTAACTGCATGGAAAGCTTGCTTCCTGAATACAGCGCATTTGGTGAAGTACGCCAAGCAGCAGGTAGCGCCTTACCAGGAATTGCACCAACCAATGCCTACCAGTGTGCTGATGGTGGATATGTGTTGGTTGCAGGCAATGGCGACAGCATTTTCAAGCGCCTCATGACGGTGATTGGGCGCGATGATTTAGGGAGTGATCCTCAACTAGAGAATAACGATGGTCGGGTTAAGCGGGTAGTAGAGCTTGATCAAGCAATTGGTGAGTGGACTAAAACAATCAGCACTACAAAGGCCGTAGAGATGTTGGATGCAGCTGCTGTACCAGCAGGCCGTATTTATACCGTTGCTGATATCGCTAGCGATCCACACTACAAGGCTAGAGAAAACATTCAGACTATTCAGATGCAAGATGGCAGCAAGGTAGATGTACCTGGTGTGATCCCCAAACTGTCACGTACTCCGGGGTCTATCAAGACACTGGCTCCAGATATTGGTCAGAACACCGATGAGATATTAAAGAGCATTGGTTTAAGTGATGATCAGGTCGCCTCTTTAAAAGAGCGCGGAATTGCATTTACTAAATAAATAAAAAATAGAGAACTCTATGACCAGAATTTATTTCAACGATGTAGTGATGAGGGATGGCTTTCAGATTGAAGCTAATTTTGTACCAACGGACGATAAGGTGAAGTTGGTTGATGAGCTTAGTCAATGTGGTTTTGCCAAAATTGAGGTGACCTCCTTTACTTCCCCTAAAGCTATTCCGATGCTGCGAGATGCTGAAGAAGTCATGGGCCGTATTAAACGAGTTCCTGAGGTGGAATACACCGTGCTGGTTCCCAATTTAAGAGGTGCGGAGCGCGCTTTTGAATCCAAGGCCGATGAATTTAATCTCGTGATGTCTACATCAGAGACCCATAACCTAGCGAACCTGAGAATGGGCAGAGAAAAGAGCTTCGCAGGATTAGCTGAAGTTATTCAGTTTGTTGATGGCAGAACTCCAATTAATGTTTCCTTATCTACTTGCTTCGGTTGCCCTATGGAGGGTGAGGTTCCTCAAGCAGTTGTTGAAGGATTCGCACAACGCTTCGCTGATCTGGGTGTAAGAGGTCTAACGATTTGCGATACAACGGGCATGGCAAATCCAGATCAAGTGAAAAAGATGAGCGAAGTATTGCAAAAACGCTTTCCAAACATGCAGCTCACTATGCACTTTCATAACACCAGAGGGATGGGCTTAGCCAATGTACTGGCTGCTGTGCAATCTGGGATTATTCGCTTTGATGGTTCATTGGGTGGTTTAGGCGGCTGTCCATACGCCCCTGGAGCAAGCGGCAATATATCCAGTGAAGATGCGATCCATATGCTCGATGCCATGGGCTATGACACCGGCATGAATATTCCAAAACTTTTACAGTTAGCAAGGGAGCTACCAGCAATAGTTGGGCATGAAGTGCCGGGGCAGGTAGCTAAGGCAGGTACCACCTATACATTGCATCCAGAGCCAAACTACGTTGATGAATTGCGTCGCGCTCAATAAAAGGCAGGGATCATGATTGACCATTTAGATCACCTAGTACTCACTACGGCAAAAGAAGCGGAGTGCGTGGATTTTTATACTCGAGTTCTAGGCATGAAATTGGAGTCCTTTATTGGTGGTACCCCACCAGTAGAACGCAAAGCATTTAAGTTTGGTAATCAAAAAATCAATCTACATATCAAGGGCAAAGAGTTTGAGCCTAAGGCCGATATTCCAACCCCTGGATCACTTGATCTATGCTTTATTGCTGATCGCCCGCTAGAGCAAGTAATTGATAAACTCAGGGCTGAGAATTGGCCGATTATTGAAGGCCCGGTAATTCGAACTGGCGCAACGCAAAAGATTAACTCAGCATACGTACGAGATCCAGATCAAAACCTTATTGAAATATCTGAGTTAATGTGACAGCTCATTCAATATTGCACCATTCCATATGACCAATCATTCAAATACAGACTCTAATAACAAAGAAGGGCTTTTAGAGGCGAAAATAGAGACTCCTGCTGATCGTGAGAGTGAAAGCAAGCAGGGCTCTGGTCATCTCAGGAGAACTGGTCGCAGCAAGCGAGAGATCATGGAGGAGCTGTCTCGCGCTAGATTTCCTTGGGATGAGTAGTAATATTCGTTCAAGTACAAAATCTACCATTAAAGTGGCTTTTGTACGGCTGCCATAAATTTTTTCAAGGCCAGACACCGCCGCTGATATTTTCATCACTAAAATAGCTAGCTAAATTGGAAAAAAGTCCTGAAAATGCACTTAGTTAAGGGAGTGGAATAATGGAATTTTTTGATGCAGTCATGCTGGCGCGAATGCAATTTGCATTTACAGTAGGCTTCCATATTATTTTTCCTGCTTTTTCAATTGGGCTAGCCAGTTATCTGGCGCTCTTGAATGGTCTACACCTCTTTACTCAAAAGAGTATCTACCTAGACATCTTTAACTACTGGGTCAAGATCTTCGCCATTGCATTTGTGATGGGAGTGGTATCAGGCCTAGTTATGAGCTATGAATTTGGTACCAATTGGAGTGTGTTTTCTTATAAGGCAGGACCTATCGTTGGCCCGCTGATGGGTTACGAAGTGATGACTGCTTTTTTCCTTGAAGCTGGATTTTTAGGAGTGATGCTCTTTGGAAGAGAGCGGGTAGGGCCTAAGATTCATTTCTTTGCCTGTTCGATGGTAGCGGTTGGCACCTTTGTCTCGACCTTTTGGATTTTATCGGTCAATAGCTGGATGCAAACACCAGCTGGATTCTCAGTCAACTCTGCTGGCCAATTTGTTCCAGAAGATTGGTTTGAAATTATCTTTAATCCATCTTTCCCGTATCGCCTAGTCCATATGGTTTTGGCTGCTTATATATCCACGGCCTTGGTCATTAGTGCAGTTGGCGCTCTCCATTTGTTAAGACTGAACAAAGAAAGCGTAGATTCTCCAGCTCAGAAATCCCGTGGAGCGGTTTGTGTGATGTTCTCCATGGCCCTCTGGATCATCGCCATACTCGTTCCCATTCAAATGGAAGTGGGTGATCAGCATGGTTTGAACACCCTCAAATATCAACCTAAAAAGATTGCAGCGATTGAAGGTCATTATGAAGATGCGAAACCTGCCGGGATCGTGGTGTTCGGTATTCCAAATGATAAAAACAAAAAAATGGATTACGCCTTGGAGATCCCTTATTTGGGTAGCATCATTTTGACGCATTCATTAGATGGTGAGATTTTGGGTATGAATACCTGGCCTCAAGATGAAGTGCCGCCAATGGCTTTACCGTTTTTTGCGTTTCGCATCATGGTGGGGCTGGGAGTATTAATGTTCATATTGGGCATATGGAGTCTTTGGTTGCGATACCAAAAAGCGCTCTATGTAAGACCATGGTTTTTGAAGTACGCTCTCATCATGGGGCCAGCAGGATTTATAGCGGTGCTAGCTGGCTGGGTAGTTACTGAAGTGGGGCGACAGCCATATACTATATATAACCTTTTAAGGACATCCGAATCCCATTCGGCCTTAAATGCAGCAACAGTAGGTGGCACACTGGTTGCATTTATTGTGACTTATTTCTTTCTCTTTGGTATCGGTGTGTATTACATCCTCAAGCTCATGAATCAAGGATCAATGAATGGAGACCCCCCTCAACTGAAAAAGCGCAATCTAAAAATGCTGTCTATGGATCGTATGTACAGAATCTAGTCGGAAAGGATCAAGATGAATCTTGATATCACCTTAATTTGGGCTGGGCTACTTTCCTTTGTTGTATTGGCCTACATTATTTTTGATGGCTATGACTTAGGCGTTGGAGTATTGATTCCACTCATGCGTTCCGAGCAGGATCGGGCTGAGATGCTGCATTCGGTAAGGCTATGGGATGCTAATGAAACCTGGTTAGTTCTAGGTGGTGGTGGACTCTTCGCTATTTTTCCATTGGCGTATTCGATTATCTTTCCAGCCCTCTACCTTCCTTTGATTGGGATGCTACTTGCATTAGTGGTTCGGGGGGTAGTCTCCGAGTTTCGTTGGCAGAATGAGCGATGGAGCGCTTTCTGGGATACCCTCTTTTTTCTTGGATCATTCTTAGCGGCATTTTTTCAGGGAATCATTCTAGGTAGCCTAGTGCAAGGTATTCCTGTAGTGAACAATACTTATGTAGGCGGACCATTTGATTGGTTATCGCCTTTTTGCATCATGACCGGAGTTGCATTAGTGCTTGGTTACGCTCTATTGGGAGCAACTTGGCTTGTGCTAAAGACGGGTGGCGAGTTACGAGTCAAGTCTTTCGCACTCATTAAAGTGCTAGGTATCTTGATGGTCATCATGGTTGGCGTAGTGAGTCTCTGGACTCCATTCTTGCAGCAGAATTATTTGAGTAGATGGTTCGCATGGCCGCAAGCCCTCTATGTACTGCCGGTTCCACTGCTATTAGCAATAGCAATTCTGATCCTGTTCCGTGCTGTAGATAAAAGAAACGTCTGGATTCCTTTTGTAGCCACTATAGGTATCTTCATCCTTTCTTATATTGGTCTCTTGATTAGTATTTTTCCATATGTTGTACCAGCCTCCATCACCATCTGGGATGCCGCTGCTCCCATGTCGAGCCAGAAATTTTTACTACTCGGAACCTTGGTTCTAGTGCCCATTATTTTGACTTACACTAGTTATGCGCACTGGGTGTTCTTAACTGAAAAGAGAAGATGATTCGTAAGAGGTTGGCTGATAATCCAATTCTTTTTAAAAGAATTGCTTGGCTCTTCTTTATCTGGGCTGCTAGCGTTGCCGGTCTAGGTGGGCTATCTTTAATCTTGCGCTCAATCCTTATGCATTAATGCCTTAATATCCGATACAAATCCAACAATACTGGTAGCTTTTGTATATCAAGCAGGTCGCTCGAGATTGGTTAAACTGATATTTCGTTTTCGGACTCACTACAAAGAGATAAAGCTATGAAGTTCTTGTTAACGCTAGTTACAGCGGTTGCGCTACTCAGTCCATTACCAGTCTATGCTGACCCCTTTATTTATCAATGCCAAGTAATAAGCGACGCTTTTATCAAAGCCGATGGATCTTTGGACGTATTGCAAGATAGCCCAAGAATCGGGCAGAAATTTACGGTAATGAAGAAGACTGGCGATGTGGTTGGTGATGTCATGGACTCTCTAAAAAATCCTAAAGTGCTTTCATCCGGTAGTGATAAAAATTCCTATAAGGTGCTTTGGGAGCAAAAGTCTTCCAGTAAAAGTAGAGCCTATGTTGATTATTTAAATATCGATGAATTTGCCAAAGGCATGCAGAAGCCTTTTGGTTTCTTTTCAGGAAGTTTGCTCCTAACGGGAATTTGTGAATAGTAAAGGGTGCGTTGTGAATGATGAATAACATTCAATCTGAAGACTCCAGCGATTTGCCGCTAAATACCTTAAGGGTGTTACTGGTGGCTGCCTTTGCAGGAGCCTTGGTTGGAATAGTGGGCGGCGCTTTTAGGACTGCACTGAATTTCATTGGCAGCCATTTCCTTGCTTTCTCTGCTTATCTTCATACTGTCGATGGTGAATGGCTCGTACCTGGATTTATCGTTATTGGGCTGATTACTAGCATCTGCGTTGGAATTTCTCGAATGTTAGTGCGTTTAGAGCCCACGACAATTGGTAGTGGCATCCAGCATGTAGAAGCAGTCATGCATGGAGTGGCTCAACCTAGTCCTTTTAGGGCTTTACCAATTAAATTCTTTGGCGGTTTGCTGTCTATTGGATCCGGCATGGCCTTAGGCAGGGAGGGGCCAACGGTGCAAATGGCCGCCATTATTGGCTCTGAATGTGGAAAATTAACTCGCCTTAAAGTCGTTGAGCAATCACTTCTCTATACAGCCGTTGCTGGTGCTGGATTGTCGGTTGCCTTTAATGCTCCGCTATCTGGAATTGCATTCTCGTTTGAAGAGATATCCAAAAAAATCTCCATTAAGAGACTCATGGTGTCATTTGCTGCAGTCACTTCGGGAATGATTGTTTTCCGTAGCTATTTTGGAAATTCAATTGAATTTGTCGTGGGCGATCTATTGCCAGATTCAAGCATAAGTTTATATTTTTATATTATCTTTTCAGTATTGCTAAGCTTTATAGCCACTCTATATAGCCGAACGATTATTGGCGCTTTAAATCTCTCAGATTCGTTTTCTACAATTTCTCCTGTAAGTAAAGCAATGATCATTGGATTTGGAGTGGGTGCACTCGCATATTTTTATCCAAAGCTAGTGGGTGGTGGAGACATACAGGTTCAATCTTTACTGAGTGAAGAGTACTTTTTACTACCCCTGATGCTGCTGATGATTGGGCGCTTCTTTCTTGGACCCATTAGTTATTCCACTGGTGTCCCAGGCGGCATATTTTCACCAATTCTATTAATGGGCTCGAGTATTGGAGTGTTATTCGTACTTGCCATCAATCCGCTGTTGAGTCATTTGGCATTAGGTCAGTTGGACCCTATTTCATTTGCTTTAGTTGGTATGGCAGCATTTTTTACAGTGGTCGTTAGAGCGCCCCTCACTGGAATTTTGCTCGCTATAGAAATGAGCGGCAAAGTCAGCTTAATGATTCCCTTGTTGATTGCCAGCGTTATTTGCACAATTATTCCCGTCTTATTAAAACAAGAGCCAATTTATGATGCATTAAGAGATAGGACCGGATAGTAAGTAAGTCCATCTATCTTTGTATTTATATTATTGAGATTTAAAAACAGTAAATGTTTTATACAAAAAGGCAGTATTGCCCTCTAGATGTAAAAGTATGACTAAGCTTAAGAACCCTCAGAAAATCGCGCAAAACTTCCGCCAGTTATGTTGTGGATATATTGGTTTTCTGATGTTGATTCAGGTTTCATCTGTGGTGAATGCTCAAACCTCCTCGAGCACCATGAGCGAGGAAGCTAAAGCGGGGCAAAATATACAAAACCCGCTTTATCCACAGATTCAACTACCGTTAACTTACAACTTCAATCAAAAGTTAGGCACCAATAGCGGTGGGCAACAATCACAGATTGGATTTAATCCGATTATCCCCGTTGACATCAGTGATGATTTACAACTCATCGTCAATCCTATGTTGACCTATAACCATAACGCTAACAGTCAGCAGGCTACCAATCAAAGTCAGCCGTTGCAGGTGGCAACCTTTTTTGCGCCCACCTATGTAAAAACCTGGTACTTTGGGGCGGGCCCTTTTGTGCAGGTTCCTGCAACCAATGCTAATAATGGCAGTAAACAGACGGGTGTTGGGGTTTCGGCAGGGGCATTTTATACGCCAGAAAATTGGGTAATAGGGATGGCGATGTTTAACTCCTGGGGTATTGGTAATAATCTTTCTGGTGGAACTGCTAATGTTCTTAATGCGCAACCCACTATTTCATATACGACTGACAAAGCTTGGACTTACAACCTGCAAAGTCAAATTATTTATAACTACGATGCCAAGTCAGCCACCAATCAACTGACTTTAAGTGGTGGGAAAACCTATAAATGGTTTGATTATCACGTTCAGTGGCAAGTGGGGCCAACCTATATGGTAACTAGCACGCCTTCAAGTCCGAAAGGCGTAGGTGCTTTCGTAGGTTTAACGGTTTTAATGCCGAAGTAAGTAGTAGGATGGCACGTTTGCCCATCAAAATTAATCGAGGAGTCTAAAGAAATATACGTAACTCAATTAAATACACAATTTTCTAATGCAGACTACTCATATCAATCACAAATCGGTACTTCACATCATTTTTTAGTATCCGCTCATAAGCGACATTAATTTGATCCATCTTAATCATTTCAATTTCCGATACGATCTGATGTTTAGCGCAGAAATACAGCATTTCTTGTGTTTCTTTAATTCCACCGACTAAAGAGCCGGCAATACTTCGTCTTCCATAGACCATCGCTTCAGTATTGAGCTCAGCGGTTGGTCCAATAGAGCCAACG
Organism: Polynucleobacter sp. JS-Safj-400b-B2; assembly: GCF_018881975.1. GTDB lineage: Bacteria > Pseudomonadota > Gammaproteobacteria > Burkholderiales > Burkholderiaceae > Polynucleobacter. The sequence goes on from NZ_JACVPJ010000015.1 coordinate 41,718, forward strand.
ATGCACATATTCCCATCTACCTTAAGTAGGTTCATGTAGTGGTTATAGTCATGTGGACCTGGAATGGTATTGAGTAAGAAATCAAATTGATTGTTCATGTTCTGCATCGCTACTGGATCTGTGGAAATAAGTACTTCATCAGCACCCAGTTTTATTGCGTCTGCTGCTTTAGATTTCGAGCTTGTGATCATAATTGTTTTTGCACCCATGGCATGAGATAGCTTCACGCCCATATGACCTAAACCCCCAAGGCCAATAATGCCCACGGTCATGCCTGGTTTGACTCCCCAGTGCTTTAGGGGTGAGTAGGTGGTAATCCCTGCGCAGAGTAGGGGTGCTGCACCAGCTGGATCTAAGCCCATTGGAAAAATTAATACAAAATGTTTGTCAACCACAATACTTTTTGAATAGCCGCCGTAAGTAAAGCCGCCCACATCTTTTGATGGGGCATTAAAGATCGGTGAAAATCCTTCTAGGCAGTATTGTTCGAGACCTGATTTACATGATGTGCAAACTTGGCATGATCCGCCCATATATCCCACACCCACTCTTTGCCCAATCTTCAGATGAGAAACATCTCCTCCTAGGGCAGTCACTTTTCCAATAATTTCATGACCTGGAACTACGGGGTAGTGGCTCCCTCCCCATTCATTTTTAACTACGTGTATATCTGAGTGACAAACACCACAAAACTCAATTGCTATTTGTACGTCATTTGCACCAATTTTCCTGCGCTCTATTTTGAATGGCTCAAGCAGGGATTGATCTGATTGAGCTGCATAGCAAGAGGTTGTAGACATCGGGAGTCCTAGGTATTGATTTAATGGTTGCGCGGGGTAAGTCAGCTGATCTGAAGATCGCTTGATCATCTTCTGTTTACCAGAAGCTTTCTGTTCGTTTTCGAACATTAATCACCCATCAATTGCATTGGGGATTGGATTGGTGGCACGACAGAAGATAGTGGCTGACGGCTATTGGCCATGATTTCAACCCGTCGATGCAACACACTACAAACCGCGTATGCACAAGAAGTGGTATTTCTTTTTTTCAGGGCTTAAGCCTTCTATGCCGTTTAAAATGACTATCCTGAGCTAAAGTGAGGCATTCTTGCTGCTGATTTGTTAGTAAATAGCTTTTTCTCATTAAAGTAGAGTAAAATACAATTAGCGATTTTCAAGCAAATAGTGTTGTTGTACTAGTAATTAATACCGCAGTTCTGCGATAGTTCTTTTTAGCATCTCCCCCGCCATTCTTGACTTTCGCCTCATTTGGGGCATAGCCCCTTTTATATTTTTTTAAGGAATAGTCAGATATGGCAAACGGAATTGTGAAATGGTTTAACGACGCTAAAGGCTTCGGCTTTATTACCCCTGAACTCGGTGGCGAAGATTTATTTGCCCATTTTTCAGCAATTAATAGCAGCGGATTTAAGTCATTAGCTGAAGGTCAAAAGGTGACTTTTGATATTACTACTGGCCCTAAAGGCAAGTTAGCATCCAATATTCAACCTGTTTAAATCAGAAGCACATGCCAGGCGGAAATGATTTGCCTGGTCCAAAGCCCAGCATGACTGGGCTTTTTTATTTTTATTAAGGATGTTAAATGGCAAAAGAAGCCTTGCTTGAAATGGAAGGTCTTGTTGATGAAATTCTGCCGGATTCTCGTTATCGAATTACTTTAGACAATGGCCATAAGCTTATTGCCTATACAGCAGGAAGAGTCAAAAAAAATCACATCCGTATATTGGCTGGAGATAAGGTTTCCTTAGAAGTCTCTCCCTATGACTTAAGCAAAGGCCGAATTACATTTAGACATATTGAGAAGAGGCAATCTTTTGCTGGTGCGCCGAATAGACGATATTGATAGCTTTGAAGTTTAAATCCGCAAATTAAATTCATATTTGCAAAAAATCTCAGGTCCTGGTCTATACGACCCTGAGCAACTAAGAAATGCTAAAACCACCTTCGGGTGGTTTTTCTTTGGGGTGGTAGCAACTAAATGTGAATAGATGATCGCCCTTAATGAGGTTATTCCGGTACAAAGCCTGGTGATATTGAAGGGAGGATTGAAGATATGGGTGTACACCATTCTGAATTAAACTTACCCAAGATCATTAAATGGGGATATTTGAACCATTTGAAGCCAGTCCCTAACTAAGGAAGCGCAGATTAAATCAAAATTAGCCTGAAGAGCGCCGCAAAAATATCCCCATATTTAATTTTTACGAAGACAGTCTGATTTTTCTAAGATTTGGCGCTAATTTCCCTTCTCTGAGTTGCC
>NZ_JACVPJ010000016.1 GCF_018881975.1 Polynucleobacter sp. JS-Safj-400b-B2
GCAAAATGCATTTCAGAGGAAGGTGCAAAAGCGGTCACGCTGATTCTGAAACAGGTGGTCACGCTCACTCTGAAATGACCGGTCATTTGCCTGAAATGGGTGGTCACGCTGGTCTGAAATACGCAGACTTATCGATAATTTGCAGCAATTCAGGGCTTGCTGGCGCTAATGATTGCGCTGCTGCGACGCCTGAAAACAACATCAGACTAAGAGAAAGAAACTTTTTCATAAAACCCTCTTTGTATTATTTTTTACTTGGAACACCGTTTTAAATGCTTCTATACGCATTTATGCATATTTACGTAGTGTGAGCCCAAGTTAGCCTAAACTTAATACTGAGAAACCCCTATTGTTGATGGTGTTATCCCCTTTAATATCGCTAATAGCTAGTTTTTTAAGCTTTTTATTCATCCAAACACTGGAGTATTTATGAAAAATAGTCGTCGCCAATTTATGATTTTGTCTGCTGCTGGTGCCTGTACTTTGGCATTGAACGGTAAAGTTCAAGCTCAAGCAATGGTTGCAGAAACTGATCCACAAGCTGCTGCATTAGGTTACAAAGCAAATGCAACTACAGTAGATAAAGCTAAGTACGCTAAATACGCCGCTGGTCAAGAGTGCGATAACTGCGCCTTGTTCCAAGGTAAAGTTGGCGCCGCTGCTGGTGGTTGCTCATTGTTTGCTGGTAAGCAAGTTTCTGGTAAAGGCTGGTGTTCTGCTTACGCTAAGAAAGCGTAATTAAGTACTTCAAATAAAAAAGACTGCTTCGGCAGTCTTTTTTATTTGTATTCAGCAATCAAGAGCCTTCTTGTGAAAACTTTTTCAAACGGTTCATACTTGGCACCTGAATACTCAGCCTACTAATATTGGAAATTAGCCCTTGCTCAGCCATAGACGCAAGCGCCCTGCTAATAGTCTCAAACTTCACATCCATCATTAAGCCCATGTCCTCTCTTTTAAAGAGTGGTGCAACTGCCATATCGCCAGAAACTTTAGCAATTCGCAAGAAAAATCTAGCCAAACGAATTTCAATTCTTCCGGTATTAATTTCAGAAAACCAAGATTCTGATTGAGCCAGTGCCTCACCCCATTTCTTCACAATCTGCCTATGCAAGCGTGGCGACTCTTCTCCCAAACTAGAAATAATGGCTTTGGGTATGCGGCATAAATGGATGTTTGATAAAGCAGTGGCTGAATGAGCATAACTCTTACCCAACAAAGCCTCCATTCCGAATAAATCACCCGGCATTACTAATCGGACTATTCTAGTAGAGCCATCGGAATTGATATGTAATAGCTTTATATAGCCTTCACGCAAGGTAAATAAATGCTCAGCAGAATCTCCCTGTGTGTAAATCCCTGTGTTTGCTTCATATCGTAGATCATCGATTGGCGAATGAATCTTGGAAAAATCTTCTTCATTTAATTCGGCAAAGAGTGCGGAGCTCCGGATGGAACAAGCATTACAGTCACTATTACCCTGCCATGCGCTTTTTATTTCAATAGTCTTCATAGGAAAGTCATCACTTCTTAGCAACCAATCCCAATATTGCAGACATGCCAGTGTGGCGCGGGCCCTCAGAAAGCTCTTTCTCGTAACTTACAAGCTCAAGTATTTCAAAGTCTTTGGCAAGATCTCTAATTAACTCTTCTGTGTAGAGATGCTCTATTAATGACGGGCCGCCGGTTTTGTAATCTAGTTGCTTAGGGGTATAGCCCTGCAGAATAAAGAGGCCGCCCGGCTTTATCGCCTTGTACGCTTGCTGGAATATTCTGGCGCGCATTGCTGGATCAGCGAACTGTATGAAGATACCAATCACTGCGTCATAAGTATTTTCAGGCCAAGCATAGCTATCAGTATCAGAAAATGAATACTCGACCTCGACTTGATTATCTTTAGCAAACTGCTTTGCCTTAGCTAGCGCAATATCTGATGCATCAAAACCAACCACTTGCATGCCCTGCCTGGCAAGCCAAACACCATTTCGTCCTTCGCCATCAGCAATGCACAGCACTTTATCTTGCGGCTTTAGGTATTGTATTGTCTTCTCAACCAGATATTCATTGGGCTCTTTGCCAAAAATGAACTCCGCTTTATCAAAACGTTCATTCCAAAATTGCGTAGCATCAGAAAAACCCATGGGCTTATCTTGATGAACTTGATTATTTTTTGAGTCCACCAACAAGATCACTCTTTAAGTCGTTGATGTTTTCAAGGCCAACAGCAATACGCACCAAGCCATCCGAAATACCTGCAGCTTTACGAGCCTCAGGCGTTACACGGCAATGCGTTGTTGTAGCTGGGTGAGTAATAGTCGTGCGGGTATCACCCAAGTTTGCAGTAATCGAGCAAAGCTTAGTTTGGTTGATAAGTTTGAACGCCGCCTTCTTGCCACCCTTCAAGGTGAAAGACACAATCGCCCCACCCTCTTTTTGCTGGCGCATTGCCAACGCATGCTGAGGATGCGATTTCAGGCCAGGATGGTAAACGCGCTCTACTCCAGATTGCTTTTCAAGCCATTGAGCCAAGGCGAGAGCATTCTGACTCTGCTGCTTCATGCGAAGCTCTAAAGTCTCGAGGCCTTTGAGGAATACCCAGGCATTAAACGCTGATAGTGTTGGACCTGCGGTACGCACATATGGGAATACTTTGCCCATGATGAAATCTTTGCTGCCTACAATTGCTCCACCCACTACTCGGCCTTGTCCATCTAAGTACTTAGTGGCCGAATGAATCACAACATCAGCACCAAGCGCCAATGGTTTTTGCAAAGCAGGCGTACAGAAGCAGTTATCCACCGCGAATAAGGCGCCTGCTTTTTTAGCAATCTTTGAAATCGCCCTGATATCAGCAATCTCAGTTAAAGGATTGGAAGGCGTCTCTAGATAAAAAAGTTTAGTGTTTGGCTGGACAGCTGCCTGCCATGACTTGGTATCAGCCAAATCTGCATAAGTGGTTGTGATGCCAAAGCGGCCCAAGATATTAGTGAACAACTGAATCGTTGCACCAAATACCGAGCGCGAACAAACCACGTGATCACCTGCTTGTAAATGCGCCATCGCCATTGTGAGAATGGCAGACATTCCAGACGCAGTTGCAATACAAGCTTCACCGCCCTCTAAAGCAGCCAAGCGATCTTGGAACATGCTTACTGTGGGATTGGTAAAGCGAGAATAAATAAAGCCTTGATCAGCATGCGCAAAACCATCAGCAGCTAACTCTGCACTATCAAAGCAGAAGCTGGAAGTCAGGAACATCGCTTCTGAATGTTCTTGATATTCAGCTGTGCGACGAGTGCCGGCGCGGACCGCCAAGGTCTCAAGCGCTAGCTTAGAAAAATCCGGTTTTTTGCGGGTAGTTTTGCTCTTCATGCTGCTATTTTGACACCGAATTACGAATTTGCCCCGAGTGAGGCAAATTCCTGTCGATTTTTAGTCTTCGGTGGCCAAATGCAAGTGGAGTTGAGAACGAGCAAAGTCGCTTGAATCCTTTTGGCGATCTGCTTTAGCAGCCGAGGTATTTCTGGCAGCCTCTAAGGCATCTAGATATGACTCAGTGATATCACCGGTGACATAGAAGCCATCAAAGCAAGAAGCCTCAAAGTTCTTAATGTCCGGATTAACATCCCTTACTGCCTGCTTCATATCTTCAATGCTTTGATAGATCAGCTGATCGGCACCGATCATCTTATTGATCTCTTCATCAGTGCGACCATAGGCAACCAATTCGCTACGGGTTGGCATATCAATACCGTAGACGTTCGGAAAGCGCACCGGCGGCGCAGCAGAAGCAAATATCACTTTCTTCGCACCAGATTCACGTGCCATCTGGACGATCTCAAAAGAAGTGGTTCCACGCACAATTGAGTCATCCACAATTAATACAGTCTTATCTTTGAATTCAATGCGCATGGCATTGAGTTTTTGACGAACAGACTTTTTACGAACAGCCTGCCCCGGCATGATGAAAGTACGACCGATATAACGGTTCTTAAAGAAGCCTTCACGGTAATCCACGCCCAAGTTCTTTGCTACCTGCATCGCTGCTGGACGGCTGGAGTCTGGAATTGGCATCACGACATCGATCTCAGAGACATCAGTCTCCTTACGGATCTTTTCGGCCAAGTAATCGCCCATACGCATACGAACGTTGTAGACAGTGACGCCATCAATTGTGGAATCTGGTCTTGCCATGTAAACGTATTCAAAAATACAAGGCGTTAATACTGCATTAGGCACACATTGACGAGAATAGAAATTACCATCCAAGTCAATATAGATTGCCTCACCTGGGTTCACATCGCGCACGAATGTAAATCCTAGACCTTCAAGTGCTACTGACTCGGAAGCAATCATCCATTCAGGACCTTGAGGCGTATCAATACGACCAATACAAAGAGGACGGATGCCGTACTGATCACGGAAGGCCAGTAAGCCATAACCCGCAATTAAAGAAACTACTGCATAAGAACCTTTAACGCGATTAGTTACTCCTGTAACGGCATTAAACATCGCGCCCTCATCTAGAGCAGCGCTATTAGTTTCTTTTTGAAGCTCATCAGCCAAAACGTTGAGCAACACTTCAGTATCTGAGCTGGTATTAATGTGACGGCGGTCACGGTAGGCCATCTCCACACGCAGACTTGGTGCGTTGGTCAAGTTACCGTTATGCGCCAAGATAATTCCGTAAGGTGCACTTACATAAAAAGGTTGCGCCTCTTCTTCGCTGCTTGCCGAGCCTGCAGTTGGGTAACGCACTTGGCCAATGCCGGCGCTACCAACTAAGCTTCGCATATTGCGAGTTCTGAAGACGTCTCTGACTAAGCCATTGGCCTTATGCATCGTGAACGAATTACCATTCATCGTTGCAATGCCTGCTGCATCTTGACCACGATGTTGCAGAAGCAACAAAGCATCATAGAGAAGTTGATTTACTGGTGAGTGAGAAACAGTTCCGACGACGCCGCACATATTTCTAGATTCCTATTGTTATTTTAGGAGTAATGGTAGGGGTAACTTTAGGCATTGCATCACCCAATTGTTTTGCCCAATCGCTTGGCAACCAACCTTTAATTAAACCGGTTGCCATATCAATTGCTGGTCTGGTAATGGCATTTTTCCAAGCAATGCTTTGTGGGATTGGCGTAAGTGCAGCCAAAGTTGCCAACACTACAACAATCAAGCCGCCACGAATCATGCCAAATATCAAACCCAAGAAACGGTCAGTCAAACTAAGACCAACCGACAAAATAATTTTTTGCACTACCCCACCAAACAAACCGCAGATGATGAGGGTTAAAACAAACAAAATGATGAAGCTCAAACCTAGGCTAAGTAACTCATCTAAATGGAATGTCGACAACCATTCGGTTGAGAGGTAATTGCTGTAGTGATAAGCAACCCATGCAGCTGCAAACCAAGAGGCCAATGCAAGCAATTCTTTAAACAAGCCGCGCGATATACCAACCAATGCAGACACCAAGAGCACAACTAGGGTGAAGTAATCCACCGATGTTAACTTGAGGGTGGACAAGTATTCCATTACTGCTTACCAGACTCGACGAGTCTTGGAGTAAGACCCATCGCCTTAATTTTCTTTTCGGCCGCTTCTGCGACATCTTTATCGGTAAAGGGTCCTGCGCGCACAAGGAATATCTTGCCACCATCAGCGCCCGTCTTATTCAAGGTATAGCTAGGAATGTTTTGATTTTTGAGTTTTGCGGACAGTGCCTTTACATTCGCCTCAGATGCAAAAGCGCCAATCTGAATAACGTATTTACCTGAACCATTCGAAGTGGCAGGTTTAGTAACGTCATCCGACTTTGGCTTAGGCTCTGGTTTAGAGGCACTTGCAGCAACGACTTCTTCACCAGCCGCCAATCCCAATGTTGCAGATTTATTTGTAGCAGGTGGTGTTGGCTTAACTTCAGGCTTAGGCTCTGCCTTAGTTTCTGGGTTAGGTGCAACTGCAGCTTTAGGAGTTTCTTTAGCAGGCTCAACAGAGGTCTCTGCTTTTGTTTTTTCCTCCGGATTGATTTCAGTCCCTGGAATTGGCAAGCTCGTCACAATGTTGACTGCAATGTCGTTAGGCGACATCTTTGGTTTGCTATCCAAAATACGGGGTAAGCCGACAACAGCTATCAAGACTAAGACAGCTGCGCCGATAAGGCGATGACGCGCTCTTTGTTGCTCAGGATCTTCGGTGAGGGCAAGCTCTTCAGCTTCTGCTGCACGCTGAAAACTTCGTGGGGCCGCTCTTTTTGCGGTGCGGCTGCCCCTTGGACCTAATTCAAGGTCATCAGACTGGGTTTTTCGCTTAAAAAAGCTTGGTAAACGAATCATGGATCAGTGGGCCTGGTTGTTTCGGTAAGTCATTACACCTGCAACAGTAAAGAAGGATCCGAAGATGACGATTCTATCACCCTCACCCGCCAAAGATAGCGCTTTTTGATACGCTAAAGCAGGTTCTGGGAAGCATTCAATACCCCCATCTGCCCCATTTTTAGGCTTTACGCCCATAGTTTCAAGCTTCTCGGCCAAGACCTTGGCGCTGGCAGCCCTGGGAGTCGGTAAATCTGTGCAAAACCAGAAATCCACGATGTTTAAGAGGGGTTTAATCACCCCCTCAATATCCTTGTCAGCCATAGCCCCAAAAATGGCATAGGTATAGGGGTGATAACCCATCTTGTCGAGCCCTTGAGCCAAAGTAGCAGCGGCATGGGGATTGTGGGCAACATCCAGAACAATAGTAGGTTGACCGGGCAAGACCTGGAAACGGCCTGGCAACTCTACTAAAGCAAAGCCATTACGAATATCTTGGGCGCTGACTGGGAGACGCTGGTGCAAAGCCATTAAGGCAGCAATGACTGCAGACGCATTCAGAATCTGATTAGCGCCACGCAACGCTGGGTATCCAAGCCCACTAAAGCGTTTTTTGCGCCCTGCCCAACCCCATTGCTGCTTATCACCCTGGAAGTTGTAATCACGCCCTTGCAGCCAGAGATCACAGCCAAGTTTTTCAGCATGATCAATCAGTGATTTTGGTGGCACAGGATCGCCGCAAACAGCAATATGTCCGGGACGGAAAATGCCTGCCTTTTCTAAACCAATTGCTTCGCGTGTATCGCCCAAGAAATCTGCATGATCAATATCGATACTAGTCACAATGGCGCAGTCTGCATCCACGATGTTGACAGCATCAAGACGTCCGCCCATTCCAACCTCTAATACAACCGCATCTAAATTTGATTTAGAAAATAAATGCATGATAGCTAAGGTGGTGAACTCAAAATACGTCAAGGTGGGCGCATCCACCAAGCTCACACGTGCTTTTTCTACGGCAGCAAAATGTTCAAGCAAGATGGCGTCATTCACATCCTGACCATTGACACGAGCGCGCTCATTAAATGTAAGTAGATGTGGAGAGGTATGGCAACCGACGCGATAGCCCGATGCTAAAAGAATGCTTTCCAGAAAAGCGCAGGTAGATCCTTTACCGTTTGTACCTGCAACAGTTATCACTGGGCAGTCAAAATGTAAATCTAGCGCGGCCTTAACTCGATTAATGCGCTCAAGCCCCATATCGATACCGACAGGATGAGCAGTTTCGAGGTGGCTAAGCCAAGCCTCTAGGCTGGAAAACAATAAGGGGGCTTGGTGTGCTGAGCTCAAGCGCTTAAACGACTGCGCTACCCGCTATTGCAGGCTCAGGAAGCTTTTGTAATAAAGCAAGAAGGTGGGCAATTTCACCGCGAATCTGACGACGATCCACAATCATGTCAATTCCGCCTTTTTGCATCAGGAACTCAGATCTCTGGAATCCTTCTGGTAATTTCTCACGCACAGTTTGCTCAATCACGCGGGGACCCGCAAAACCAATTAAGGCTTTTGGCTCGGCCATCACTACATCACCCATAAATGCGAAGCTAGCAGAAATGCCGCCCATTGTTGGATCGGTGAGAACGCTAATGTATGGCAATCCTTTTTTAGCCAACAGAGTCAACATCGAGTTGGTCTTAGCCATCTGAAAAAGAGATAGCAAACTTTCTTGCATACGTGCACCGCCTGTAGCTGTGACGCAAATGAAAGCGCACTTCTTATTGATTGCTTCCTGAACACCGCGGGCAAAACGCTCACCCACTACAGAGCCCATAGAACCGCCCATGTATTGGAATTCAAAACAAGCAGCTACTACAGGAATGGCTTCAATTTTGCCGCCCATCACAATCAAGGCTTCGGACTCACCAGAAGCGTCATTTGCCTCTTTAATACGATCTGGATATTTTTTTGAATCTTTAAATTTGAGAGGATCGGTTGGATAGATGTCGGCACCAATTTCATAGCGCCCTTTTTCGTCCAACAAACTATCTAAGCGCAAACGCGCTCCAATACGCATGTGATGACTGCATTTTGGACATACTGATAAATTTGCTTCAATGTCAGTGCTATAGAGAACAGTCTCGCAACTTGGGCACTTGACCCACAATCCCTCAGGTACTGACTTGCGATTTGCAGGATCAGTGTGTTGAATTTGGGGTGGGAGTAATTTATCTATCCAGCTCATTAGTTTTTAACTATCCAATGCGTCGCGAATCTCACGAATGAAGGTTTCCAATGATTGTACTGCCTGCTCAGCAGGCGCATCCTCTAAAAGACGAATAATTCGGCTGCCAATCACCACGGCATCAGCACTTACGGATACCGCCTTGGCGCTAGCCGCATCACTAATGCCGAAGCCAACAGCGATCGGAATATCGGTCTCTTCACGAATTTTCGGGATGATGCTGGCTACATCCTGAGTATTAAGGTTAGAAGCACCGGTAACACCTCGCATAGAGACGTAATAGATATAACCAGATGCTATTTTGGCTGCCTCTTTAATGCGCTCGTGTGATGAAGTGGGCGCCAATAAGAAAATAGGATCAATTCCAGCAACACGCATGCTTGCAGCAAAATCTACACACTCTTCTGGTGGGTAATCCACTATGAGAACACCATCCACACCTGCAGCTTTTGCTTCAGTTGCAAAACGCTCTGCTCCCATTTGCTCAACGGGGTTTGCATATCCCATCAATACCACTGGTGTATCAGCATCTTTCTTGCGAAACTCTTTTACCATCTCTAAGCAACTGCGCAGAGTGACACCTTGAGTCAACGCGCGCTCCGATGATCTTTGAATCACAGGACCATCAGCCATCGGATCTGAAAACGGCACACCTAACTCGATCACACTTGAACCACCACGCACTAATGCATGCATCAATTCAACGGTTTGCTTAGGATCTGGATCACCAGCAGTAATAAAAGGAATCAATCCTTTTTTGCCTGTTGCTTTTAGCTCCTTAAAGAGCGCAGTAATTTTCGACATATCTGATTCTTAACCTTCTGATCCTGTTGCCTGTGCAACGGTATGCATATCCTTGTCACCACGGCCCGAGAGGTTTACCAAGATCGTCTTGTCTTTTGGCAAAGTCTTGGCCAGCTTGCAGGCATAGGCAATAGCATGAGAGGACTCCAAGGCTGGAATGATGCCTTCAATCTGGCAGCAATCATGGAATGCTTGGAGCGCTTCTTCATCCGTAATCGCCACATAATCTGCGCGACCAGAATCTTTCAGCCAAGCATGCTCAGGCCCAACTCCTGGGTAGTCCATGCCCGCAGAAACTGAATGTGTCTCAGAAATTTGGCCATTCTTGTCTTGTAATAAATAAGTACGGTTGCCATGCAACACACCAGGCGTGCCAACGCACAAGGCCGCTGAATGCAAGCCACTTCCTAGGCCATGACCTGCAGCTTCAACTCCAACGAGTTTCACTTCCGGAAAATCAATATACGGATAGAAAATACCCATTGCATTTGAACCACCGCCCACACAAGCCAATACATAGTCTGGTTGACGACCAGTCAGCTCTGGCATCTGTACTTTGCACTCTTCACCAATCACACTTTGGAAATCCCTTACCATCATTGGATAAGGATGAGGACCAGCAACAGTCCCGATGATGTAGAAAGTGTTATCTACGTTAGTAACCCAATCACGCATCGCTTCATTAAGCGCATCCTTCAAAGTCTTGGTGCCAGATTCCACTGGAAATACTTTGGCGCCTAGCAGCTTCATACGAAACACGTTTTGCGCTTGACGAGCTACGTCAACAGAACCTTGATATACCGTGCAATCCAAGCCAAAACGGGCACAGATGGTTGCTGTAGCAACTCCATGCTGACCAGCACCCGTTTCAGCAATGATGCGTGGCTTGCCCATGCGTTTGGCCAACATTGCTTGACCAATGACGTTGTTAATTTTGTGTGCGCCAGTGTGATTTAAATCTTCACGCTTGAGGTAAATCTGCGCACCACCTAGCATTTCGCTCCAACGCTTAGCGTGATACACCGGCGAAGGTCTGCCTACAAAGTGTTTTAGCTCGTAATGAAACTCTTCAATAAATTCTGGATCGAATTGATATTTTGCATATGCTTCTTTGAGCTCATCTAACGCAAACATCAATGTCTCAGAAACAAACACGCCACCGTATGGACCGAAGTGTCCTCGTGCATCTGGCTTGTCGTACATAGCTACCTCTTTTGATTTATCTACAGCAAATTATTGGGATGATGCTTTGGCATCTGCTGCGCGCACTGCTTTTACAAACTCAGTCATGAGCGCAGGGTCTTTAACACCCCTGCTTCTTTCTACGCCACTACTGACATCAACTGCGCAAGGATGCAGACGTGCGATCGCCTCGCCCACGTTGTGCGTGTTCAATCCACCACTCAAAACGACCCGAGGCGCGTTTTCGCTTACCCATGTCTGTGGAATCCCTTGCCAATCAAAAGGAACGCCCCCGCCACCATATCCCTCAACGAGGGCATCCAGCAGAAAAGCGTTTGCATCCCCATATTGTAGGGAAAAATCATCAAAAGCGAAGCCAGCGCCTACACGAGCGGCTTTCATCCAAGGCTCCCCTGCGGCAAGCTCTGCGCAGCGCTCCGGGGTTTCATCCCCGTGAAATTGCCACAAGGTGATTGAAGCAGCAGCTCGAATAGCGGCAAATTCCGCATCTGTAGCGTTTACGACCAGTCCAACGGCATCTACCCCTGCTGGCAGCCTAGAAATAAGCTGAGCAGCCATATTGGGGCTTACAGCGCGCACGCTTGGCGGGTAAAAGACAAAGCCAACAGCATCCACCCCTGCAGAAACAGCAGAATCCACATCCGCCGCGGTCTTTAAACCGCAGATTTTGACCCTGGTTCGACCAGAAGAGTATGTCAATAAGCCCATAAATGAATGATAAGGCCTGGGGCCTATTATTTCTTTTGCTCTTTCTGCTGTTCTTGTTTTTCTTCTAGGTTTTCTTCTTGCTTTTGTTTCCCGATGACCTGGGCTGGCAGCCAGGAGTTTTCCAGCCAAGGTTGGGGGATGGCAAATTCGTCTGGGTAGGTAATTTTGGCTAAATACAGGCCATCGGCCATAAAAGTAGGAGCGGCGATTTGCCTATTCTTAGCAGCCAAGACTTCGGCCATCCACTCCGGCTTTTGTCTGCCCTGACCAATTTGCAAAAAACAGCCGACCACATTGCGGATCATGTGATGCAAAAAAGCATTTCCCCGAATCCGAAAATACAGCCATGGTTGCTCAGAAATGATCTCAATGGAGTAAATCGTTTTTACGGGAGTTTTGCTCTGGCACTCAGATGATCTGAATGAGCTGAAATCATGCTCACCGATTAAACACTCAGCTGATTTTTTCATAGCCTCTACTTCAAGCCATTGATTTGGCGGCACCAGCAAGTAACCTGCGCGTGAGTGCGACATCGGCGAACGACAAGGCCCCGCTTGTAAGGCGTAAATATATTCACGCTCATAAGCAGAAAAGCGCGCACTGAACTGATCGGAAACAGGCTTTGCCCAGTTAATAACAATCGATGGCGGCAAGAATGAGTTCACCCCCCTTACCCATGAAAAGTCTTCACGCTCAACATTGGTATCAAAGTGCACAACCTGCCCTAAGGCATGAACACCAGTGTCAGTTCTTCCTGCGGTAATTGTATGAATGGGATGGTCCGCACAAGCCTGCTCACCAACAAAGGCCGTAATCGCCCTTTCCAATTCATCTTGTACTGTGTTGTGATTTACTTGGGTTTGCCAGCCGGAATAGGGACTGCCGTCGTACTGAAGACCAAGGGCTATACGCATGATCTAGGTATTGCGATGCGAGATCTCTGCCAACAAGCCCTGCGCTTCAATGGTGATTGATGGATCGACAGAATTACTGATACGTAGCACTTCATCCAAAGACTTTTTAGCTGCAGAGAAATCTTCAATCGTGATGTAAGCACGCGCTAGATTCAACTTCACTCGCAAGGTATCTGCAAGTGGATTTGACACTGGAGCAGTTATTGTTTCGAGAACCTCTTTTGCGGGCTTTGAAAGATCAAGATCTATGCCATCAAACAATGCCTTTGTACGAGCCGGCATTTCAAAATGAGAGCTGGCTGCAGGCTTCTCATTTTTAGCAACATGATGTGTATCGGCATGAAAGCTTGGCGCTTCAGAGCGACGCGAATTACGGGCTAAGCCCCAGAGCAATAAGCCAGTCAGAGCAATTAAGGTAAGAGCAAGGATCGCTGGCCCAAAGCCACCTAGACCAAAATTATTGTCTACCGCTTTTTTCTCTTTAGATTTATCTAGCAGCTTTTGCAGATCAGCAATATTCTTTTCCAGCTCAGCAACGCGAGCTTTAGTCTGCTCTAACATCTTCTCTTGAGCAACCAACTCCTCAGTGTAGCGACTCTCTTGATCGCTGCCATCAGCGCTTGAACCAATCTTGAGTCGATCCTTGGGAGCAACCTCCCCTGTTTTAGCATTACCTGATTTTCCATTAGCAGTGCCTACTTCTTTTTCGCCATGTTCTACTCGCCACTGTTCGTTAGCATCTGCAACGAACTGATTTGCCTCTGCCGGACTAATAGAGCGCAGCAGCGCCTGACTGGGTTTGGACAACTCAGCTCCGGAGGCCAAGCGATTGATGCTACCGCTAGCAAAGGCATCGGGGTTGGCCTTATACAAGGCCATCATGGTTTGATCTAAGGTGGCACCATCCAATTGAGGCGCCATGATGGCGGCTATTTCAGATAAGGACTGCCCCGGCTTTACAGTGATCTTCTGCACATCCCCGAGCAACAATGTGAATGTCTTGGTAAGGCTACCGCTAGACCAATTGAGATTAACTAATACATCCAAGAATGGATCATCGGTCATCGGCACAGAATTAACCGTCTCTACCAAAACCATCAGTTGTTCTTGACGATTGCGATACACCATTGCCTGCGGATTGAGCTCAAGAATCTTTTGTGAAATGCCCAAGCGGTCATAAGATGCCTTATTAGGCATTGTCACATTCAGGGTTGATAAAGCACCCCGCTCATCTGCCCGAACTCGAATTGGGATCTCTACGCGTAGAGGCTCTCCGGGACGGGACTGCAGCTGAGGAGCGCCTAAAGTAATCGCTCCAGCGATAGTTGACCAGCCAAGCAAAACAACGCTCAGGAGCTTTAATAAGCTTAGCTGGCTAATGCGAGACATAAAAGTTGAATTACTTCTCAAGCAAAATACGCAACATGCGGCGCAATGGCTCAGCAGCGCCCCATAACAACTGGTCGCCAACTGTAAATGCGCCCAAGTACTCAGGACCCATCGCCATCTTATGCAAGCGGCCAATTGGCACGGTCAATGTGCCGCTTACCGCAGCGGGAGATAAGTCACGCTCAGTAGTTTCACGATCATTGGGAACTACTTTTACCCACTGATTATCTGCGGCCAAAATCGCCTCGATCTCTTTTAGTGGAATATCTTTTTTCAACTTGACAGTTAAGCCTTGTGAATGGCAGCGCATCGCACCAACTCGCACGCACAAACCATCTACCGGAATGCTGCCAGGAGTACGAAATGCCGGACGACCCAGAATCTTATTGAACTCAGCTCCGCCCTTCCACTCTTCTTTAGTTTGACCATTCTCAACCGGCACATCAATCCAAGGAATCAAGCTGCCTGCTAGCGCTGTATTGCGGAAATTCTTTTTCGGAAAGTCAGAAGAGCGCAATGTCTCAGTCACTTTGCGATCAATATCCAAAATCCATGATGAAGGATCGGCTAACTCAGTTGCTACGCTGTCACGCAATGCACCCATTTGTAGGAGCAACTCGCGCATATTCTGAGCACCAGCACCTGAAGCCGCCTGATAAGTCATCGCGCTGATCCACTCAACCATGTCAGCCTTTACCAGGCCACCCATAGCCATCATCATCAAGCTTACAGTGCAATTACTACCAATCCAGTTCTTGCCACCTGCAGCCAAAGCCTTGTCAATCACAGGGCGATTGACTGGATCAAGAATCAATACGGCGTCATCTTTCATGCGCAATGCACTAGCCGCATCAATCCAATGACCATTCCACCCCGCTGCACGCAGCTTAAGGAAAATGTCATTCGTGTAATCGCCACCTTGGCAAGTAAGAATAATGTCGCAGCGTGAGAGCGCATTAATATCATTGGCATCCTGCAAAGTGCTTTCACTCTTGGTTACCTTTTGACCATTCAGGAGCGGCACTTCTCCACCCGCTTGACTGGTGCTAAAGAATATCGACTCGATAAAGTCGAAGTCTTTTTCTGCCAACATTCTCTCCATGAGAACGCTGCCAACCATACCTCGCCAGCCAACTAAACCAACCAAAGGTGTCTTTGAATTTGCCATGATCTTTAACTATCTAGTAAATGTGATTATTTTGTTTCTGCTTACTTCTCTTTGCTTCTGTTTAATTTCTTTGATTCTTTTAAATTTGTTACCCAAGTGCTGCAACTACTGCATCGCCCATTTCAACCGTTGATACTTTTTTCGTGCCTTCGGTATAAATGTCAGCAGTACGTAATCCTTGCGCAAGCACCTTCTGCACTGCCTTTTCAATTCTGTCAGCCTCTGCGGGCATGCCCAAGGAATAACGCAGCATCATTGCAGCAGACAAAATCGTTGCCAATGGGTTAGCAATTCCCTTGCCAGCAATATCAGGTGCAGAACCATGACTTGGCTCATACAAACCCTTGTTATTCTTATCCAGGGATGCGGATGGCAACATACCAATGGAACCAGTCAACATAGCAGCCTCATCAGACAAGATGTCGCCAAAGAGATTGCCAGTTACCACAACATCAAAAGCCTTTGGTGCTTTAACCAATTGCATTGCTGCGTTATCCACATACATATGAGTTAACTCAACATCTGGATATTCTTTTGATACGCGAATCATCACCTCACGCCAGAGCTGTGAAGTCTCTAAAACGTTTGCCTTATCAACGCTACAGACTTTTTTGCCGCGCTTACGTGCAGCCTCAAAAGCAACGCGACCAATGCGCTCTACTTCAGGCTCACTGTAATGCATAGTGTCAAAACCTTCACGTGCACCTTTGAACAGCGGCAACTCAGAAGTACGAATTCCGCGTGGCTGGCCAAAATAAATATCACCATTGAGCTCACGCACAATCAAAATATCCAAGCCACCAATAATTTCTGGCTTAAGGCTAGATGCAGCAGTGAGTTCTGGATAGCAAATGGCAGGTCTAAAGTTGGCAAACAACTCGAGGTGTTTACGTAAACCCAAGATCGCTTGCTCAGGACGCAGTTCACGTGCGAGCGTGTCATATTTCCAGTCACCTACTGCACCAAACAAAATAGCATCGGCTTTTTTAGCGAGCTCTAAAGTAGCTGGTGGCAAAGGATGTCCAGCGACGTCATAAGCTGCTCCGCCTACGGGAGCTTCTTCTAAATCAAAATTTGGGCCAAGCGCTTGGAGCACTCGAACGGCTTGAGCAACGATTTCCGGGCCGATACCATCGCCCGGTAGAACTGCAATTTTCATGAAAGGCCTTTAAATCAACGAAATTACGGCAATTGTGTAGCAAGCCAAGGCATTTTGAGAATGCGCTCAGCTTCATAAGCCTTGATTTTATCTGCATGTTGCAGAGTTAAGCCAATATCGTCTAGGCCGTTGAGCAGGCAATACTTTCTAAATGGGGCCACTTCGAAGCTAGAAGCAGTGCCATCAGGGGCAATAACCTGCTGTGCTGCTAGATCGATGGTTAATTGATAACCATTAAAAGCTTGAGTTTCATTAAAAAGATGGTCAACCTGCATTTCAGTCAAAACAATCGGCAAAACGCCGTTTTTGAAGCAGTTGTTGTAGAAGATGTCTGCAAAACTAGGTGCAATTACTGCTCTGAAACCAAATTGGTCCAAGGCCCAAGGGGCATGCTCACGAGAACTGCCACAGCCAAAGTTTTTGCGTGCCAACAAAATCCCTGCGCCTTTATAGCGTGATTGATTGAGAACAAAGTCTGGATTAATAGGACGCGTGCTGCAGTCCTGTCCAGGTTCACCATGATCTAAATAGCGCCACTCATCAAAGAGATTCTGACCAAAACCGGTCTTCTTGATGGATTTCAGAAACTGCTTCGGAATAATGGCATCGGTATCTACGTTCTCGCGATTAAGCGGAGCAACTAAACCTTTGTATACCGTAAATTTTTCCATGATTCGACTTTTACTCTATTGACTCTTATTGTTTACTTCACAGGGGTAACGACTACATCCTTACCCTTGGTTTGGGATTGATTATTTTGTTGTGTGTTGCTGGAACCGCCCATTGACGTTCCCATGTTCTGCAAGTCCTTACCAATACCTTCCATGGTGCTGCTACAAGCAGAAACAATCATTCCGATGGCGCCAACAATTGCTAGCCTGGAAATTAAAGAGAGTGAAGAAAATTTCATGAATTTGTTTCCTTATGAAATCTTACGAACATCAACAAAGTGGCCTTCAATTGCAGCGGCAGCTGCCATAGCAGGACTAACTAAATGGGTACGACCACCATTGCCTTGACGACCTTCGAAATTACGATTAGAGGTTGAGGCGCAGCGTTCACCAGGCTCAAGACGATCAGCATTCATGGCTAAACACATAGAACAACCAGGCTCACGCCATTCAAAACCAGCGGCCTTGAAAATGCGATCTAAACCTTCACGTTCTGCTTGGGCTTTTACCAAACCAGAGCCAGGTACCACTAAAGCTAACTTCACATTAGCGGCAACTTTCTTACCTAAACGATCAACCACCTTAGCAGCAGCACGCATATCTTCAATGCGGCTATTGGTACAAGAGCCGATAAATACTTTATCAATTGCAATACTGCTCAACGGTGTATTTGGAACGAGATTCATGTACTCCAACGCACGCTCCATTGCTGAGCGCTTATTTGGATCACGTTCTTTTTCTGGATCAGGAACACGCTCGCTAATAGCAAGCACCATTTCAGGCGAAGTGCCCCAGGTCACTTGCGGAGCAATTTCTTCTGCACGCAACTCCACTACGGCATCGAACTTAGCATCAGCATCTGAATGTAAGGTTCTCCAATATTGCAAAGCTTGCAACATCGCGGGACCCTTAGGTGCATATGGACGACCTTGAATATATTCAATCGTAGTTTCATCTACAGCAACCAAACCAGCGCGTGCGCCAGCCTCAATCGCCATATTGCAAACTGTCATGCGACCTTCCATTGACAGATTGCGAATCGCTTCACCAGCAAACTCAATGGTGTAACCAGTGCCACCTGCCGTGCCAATCTTGCCAATGACAGCAAGTACGATATCTTTAGCTGTGGAGCCGGGTTGCAAACGACCATCTACACGCACCAACATGTTCTTGCTCTTTTTCATAAGCAATGTTTGGGTTGCCAATACGTGCTCAACCTCAGATGTGCCGATACCAAATGCCAAAGCACCAAAGGCGCCATGTGTACTAGTATGGGAATCACCGCAAACCACTGTCATACCTGGCAAGGTTGCGCCCTGCTCTGGTCCGATAATATGAACAATCCCTTGGCGAGTATCGTTCATTTTGTATTGGGTAATACCAAAGGCATCGCAGTTTTGATCTAAGGTATCGACTTGCAACTTAGAAATTGGATCAGCAATACCTTCAGAACGATCAGTTGTTGGCACGTTGTGATCAGAAACCGCTAAATTGGCGGATATGCGCCAAACTGGACGGCCAGCCAAATTCAACCCTTCAAATGCTTGAGGACTAGTTACCTCATGTAGCAACTGACGATCAATATAAATCGTGGCTGTGCCATCTTCTTCAGAGTAAACAACGTGGTCATCCCACAATTTGTCATAAAGCGTACGAGACATGAGAGACCTTAATTACCTTATTTACGAACTGAGATGTTCGGAACCTTGCGAGTTGTTTCACCAACGTACAACTGACGTGGGCGACCAATCTTGTACTCAGGGTCGGTAATCATTTCTTCCCACTGAGCAATCCAACCTACTGTTCTTGCTAATGCAAAAATACAGGTGAACATTTCTGTTGGAATGCCAAGAGCGCGCTGAACAATTCCAGAGTAGAAGTCTACGTTTGGATAGAGCTTACGACTGACAAAGTATTCGTCTTCCAAAGCGATCTTTTCAAGAGTCATTGCAAGCTTGAACAATGGGTCATCCTGGAGGCCAAGTTCATTCAATACTTCGTAGCAAGTTTCACGCATCAACTTTGCACGTGGGTCAAAGTTTTTGTAAACACGGTGACCAAAGCCCATCAAGCGAACGCTTGAGTTTTTGTCTTTTACTTGCGCGATGAATTCATGAATCTTATCTACGCCGCCGTTAGCCTGGATCTCATTCAACATCTGCAAGCAGGCTTCGTTTGCACCACCGTGAGCTGGGCCCCAAAGGCAAGCAATACCAGCCGAGATAGCAGCAAATGGATTGGTGCCTGATGAGCCGCACAGGCGCACTGTAGAAGTAGAAGCATTTTGCTCATGGTCTGCATGCAATGTGAAGATGCGATCCAAAGCACGAACCAATACTGGGTTTACTTTGTACTCTTCACATGGAGTTGCAAACATCATGCGCATAAAGTTAGCGGTATATGACAAAGAGTTATCAGGATAGATAAATGGTTGACCTACTGAATATTTATATGCCATCGCAACCAAAGTTGGCATCTTCGCAATTAAACGAATTTGTGCAATTTCGCGGGCTTTAGGCTGGCTGTAATCAATTGAATCATGGTAGAAGGCAGCCATTGCGCCGACCAAACCAGTCAATACCGACATAGGATGCGCATCACGGCGGAAGCCACGCAAGAAGAATTGCATTTGCTCGTGAACCATGGTGTGGTGCATGACCATTTCTTCAAAGTCTTTTTTCTCAGTGGCATTTGGTAATTCGCCATGAATCAGGAGATAGCAAACTTCCAAGAAGTCACAGTTATTTGCTAAATCTTCAATTGGGTAGCCGCGATAGAGTAATTCACCCTTATCGCCATCGATGTAAGTAATTTTGCTATTGCATGAAGCTGTAGATAAGAAGCCTGAATCGTAAGTGAACTTACCAGTCTGACCATAAAGCTTGCGAATATCGATTACGTCAGGACCAACTGTCCCTTTGTAAATTGGCAGATCAATATCTGGTGTGCCATCCGAAAACGAGAGTTTTGCCTTGATGTCCGATTCAATCATTTCTAATCCTTAGTCATTCAAAATTATGATTAATACACTATTCGCTCATACTTCTTTACAGCCACTGCAATTGCTGAATTACTTCTCTCTCAGCCTTTGTAAAATCATTTTGAAAGAGTCTGTTTGCATCTCTTTCTCCAAGCTTGCTACTGAGTCTTTACGACCAATTAACAAGTCCATTAAGTCGTTGTCATCTAAGGCCAATAACTGGCTCAAAACTCTTCCATCCTCTACGCTTAACTGAGTGCCATAACGCTCAAAGAAGCGCTGCAGAATTAAATCGTTCTCTAGTAAGCCCCTGCGAGCATCACTCTTGAGACGATATAACTCTGCATTACCGAGGGTCATACCGCCCTGCGAACCATCAACTCCTTGATCTTGCCAATTGCCTTGGTTGGATTCAAGTGCTTAGGACATACGTCTACGCAATTCATGATGGTGTGGCAGCGGAACAAACGGTATGGGTCTTCCAAATTATCCAAACGCTGATTGGTATCCTCATCACGGCTATCAGCAATAAAGCGATAGGCCTGCAATAAGCCAGCTGGGCCAACGAACTTGTCTGGATTCCACCAGAATGACGGGCATGAAGTTGAGCATGATGCGCACAAGATGCACTCATATAAACCATTCAACTCTTCACGCTCTTCAGGGCTCTGAAGACGCTCTTTTTCAGGAGCTGGATTGTCGTTAACCAAATAAGGTTTGATAGACAAGTATTGCTTGAAGAACAAAGTCATGTCGACGATCAAGTCGCGTACTACTGGCAAGCCCGGCAATGGGCGCAATGTGATGACCTTAGGCAAAGTCAACATATTGGTCAAACAAGCCAAACCATTTTTACCGTTAATGTTCATTGCATCTGAACCGCACACACCTTCACGGCATGAACGACGATAAGAAATCGATTCGTCTTGCTTCTTCAAAGAAATCAAAGCATCCAACAACATACGCTCACCAGTGAGCTCTAACTCATAGCGTTCCATGCGTGGAGCAGCATCGACATCTGGATCGTAGCGGTAAATTTCGAATATACGGATATCACTCATTTTCTATTTCTCTTCGCTTAGAAAGTACGTTCTTTAGGTGGGAAGGACTCAACAGTTAAAGGCTTCAACACAACTGGCTTGTAAGACAGCTTATTTCCCTCGCTATACCAAAGGGTATGCTTCATCCAATTCTCATCGTCACGCTCTTGATGGTCATCATGCGAATGCGCACCACGACTCTCTTTACGAGCAGCTGCAGAAATCATGGTTGCATTTGCAGTCTCAACCAAGTTAGCTACTTCCAAAGCCTCAATACGTGCTGTATTGAAAATCTCGGATTTATCTTTAAGCCACAAGTTATTGGCGCGCTCAGTCAATTTAGCCATTTGACGCACACCTTCGTCCATCAGCTCTTGATTACGGAACACACCAGCATATTTCTGCATGCACTTGCGAATATCGTTTGCAACGTCTTGCGCGTACTCGCCTGAAGTTGAGTTATCCAACTTCGCAATACGCTCCAATGTTTGCTCACCAGCATTCGCAGGTAACGGCTTGAATTCACGATTCTTAAGATCAAGGCCAACAATGTGGTTACCAGCTGCACGGCCAAATACCAAGAGGTCGAGCAATGAGTTAGTACCCAAGCGGTTAGCGCCGTGAACAGAAACACATGAACACTCGCCAATCGCATATAAGCCATTGACGATTTCATTGTGAATACCATTCGCTGGAACAACCACTTGACCATTGATGTTCGTTGGAATACCACCCATCTGATAATGAATAGTTGGTACTACTGGAATGGGTTCTTTGGTTACATCAACGTTTGCAAAGTTAATGCCGATTTCATAAACAGATGGCAAACGCTTCATGATTGTCTCAGCGCCAATGTGTGTCAAATCGAGCACAACATAGTCACCGTTAGGACCGCAACCGCGCCCTTCTTTGATTTCTTGGTCCATACAGCGTGAAATGAAATCTCTAGGTGCTAAATCCTTGTAGGTTGGCGCGTAGCGTTCCATAAAACGCTCGCCATCTTTATTGCGCAAAATAGCACCCTCACCGCGGCAACCCTCGGTCAGCAACACGCCCGCACCAGCAACGCCAGTTGGGTGAAATTGCCAGAATTCCATATCTTCTAATGGGATGCCTGCACGAGCAGCTAAGCCCATACCGTCGCCAGTATTAATAAACGCGTTTGTGGATGCATCCCAAATACGGCCTGCGCCACCTGTTGCCAACATCACAATCTTGGCTTCAAGGATATAAACCTGTCCAGTTTCCATTTCGAGTGCTGTCACACCAACTACATCGCCAGCATCATCACGAATCAAATCTAGCGCCAACCACTCAACAAAAAAATTCGTCTTTGCGCGCACGTTGCGCTGATACAAAGTGTGCAACATTGCATGGCCAGTACGGTCAGCAGCTGCACAAGCACGTTGCACTGGCTTCTCGCCGTAGTTTGCTGTGTGGCCACCGAATGGACGCTGATAAATCGTGCCATCTGGATTACGGTCAAACGGCATACCAAAGTGCTCTAACTCGTAAACAACTTTAGGAGCTTCGCGACACATGAACTCGATCACGTCTTGGTCACCTAACCAGTCAGATCCTTTGATGGTGTCGTAGAAGTGATAGTGCCAATTGTCTTCACTCATATTGCCTAATGAAGCACCGATACCACCTTGTGCAGCAACAGTATGTGAACGTGTTGGAAATACCTTAGTTAGTACGGCAACATTCAAGCCGGCTTCAGCCAACTGCAATGATGCGCGCATACCAGAACCACCTGCTCCAATAATCACAGCATCAAAACGGCGGCGTGGCAATGATTTTTTAATTGCAGTCATCGAATTACACTTTCCACAAAATTTGTACGGCATAGGCCGCACAGGCTACGAGATACAGAACGGTTAACACTTGCAGGGTTAAACGAATGCTGACGGGCTTGATGTAATCCATCCAGATGTCACGGATACCGATCCAAGCGTGATAGAACAAGCTGATGAATGCCAAGAGCGTCAATAATTTCATGAATTGGTTGCTAAATAAAGCAGACCAGCCTTCATAAGTAGCGCTACCAGTTATGCAGTAATCAACTAACAAAACGATTGTGAAAACCACCATCACGATCGCAGTAACGCGTTGGATGATCCATTCTTTAAGGCCGTAGTGGGCGCCAACAACTAAGCGCTTTGGTCCAATTTGATAAATAGGCATGAAATTTCCTTAAATAATGTGCGCTTAGTACACGCCGAAGAGCTTGAGACCAACAACCGCTGTCAAAGCCAGGCCCAAGAAAAATACAAAGATCGCTGAGCGATTTGCATCCACTTTTTCAACGCCGATCTCTAAGTCCAAAAGGAGATAGCGAATGCCAGCGCAGAAATGATGCAAGAAACACCAAATCAATCCAAGGCAAATAATTTTCACCAGTACATGGCCAGTAATAGCTTGGAACGTTTGATAGCTGACCTCTGAGGCCAAGCTTTGATCTAAAAGATAAAGCAAGAAAGGCAGCATTAAAAATAATACTGCTCCGCTAATACGATGGAGAATTGATACCTTACCTGCCCAAGGAAGGCGGTATTTAATCAATTGGGCAAGACCAATATTTCGGTAGACCGGTCTATCTTTTTTTACGTTTTGCTGTGAATCAACCATGGGTAATCTTTATCTTTAGGTGGAGGTTCATTGTGGTTTTGTTGTATCGCAACATATTCTATTGGAAACCTTAGGGGTGGTGGGGATTTTTTAGCGTTTAAAGGGGTGAATTACTGGTTTTTACTGATTTAGCCCTTCAATAACTTAGTTCAATTTGTTCTCGTAATGCTGCTCTAAAGTGTCGTACCTTGCATGCCGAATTTCTACTGGTTTATTCCCGTAGGTAAATGCCACACGCTCTACCGAAAGGAGCGGTGCCCCCTCCTTCAGATGCAGATGTTTAGCCAACGCTGGATCAGCAGCAACAGCCTTAATTTTTTCTTCAGCTCTCACCATGTGTGTGGCGTGATGCCCCTCATAAAAGGCATACATCGGACCATGCCAAGTGTTGAGAGCCTCAAGATCCAAGCCCTTAAATCGAATGCCAGGGAGAAAAATCTCTTCAAAAACAATGGGTTTGCCTGCAAAACTTTGAACGCGGTCAATATGAATAATGGGGTCACCTGCCTTTAATTTAAGCAAATTGGCCACATAGGCTGGTGCTTTAGTCTTTTCGCAGGATAAAAATTGATTGGTGAGGTGGAACTTTTCACCAGAATCAGGGGCTAAACGCAAAAAACGATATTGCCATTCGTCCTCTTGGTGGGTGGCTACAAAGGTACCCTTACCCTGCCTTCGAACTAAGAGATTTTGAGCGGCAAGCTCATCAATGGCCTTGCGAACGGTGCCCTGGCTCACAGCATAACGGGCTGCAAGCTCCATTTCGCTGGGAATAGCCGCCCCTGGCAACCACTCCGAGGCTTGCAAACTAGCCAAAATCATCGCTTTAATCTGCTCGTACAGAGGGCTAAATGAGGCAATGGGCAAAGTCACATTAGGCAAATTAACTCCAAACCGCGTCAATTGGATAAAATTCAAGGTAATTCTAGTCTTATATAAGACATCATTGACAGTGTAAAGCGAAAGTTCCTACACTTGAATGGATAATAGAAAAGTTTTCTTTATTTAACCTACATAACCTTCATTTGGAGTTCTCAGTAATGGCAAAAGCCCCAATGCGTGTCGCCGTAACCGGTGCAGCCGGTCAAATCGGATATTCCCTTTTATTCCGTATCGCCAATGGCGACCTTTTGGGCAAAGATCAGCCCGTCATCCTGCAATTGCTTGAGATTCCTGATGAAAAAGCTCAGAAAGCGCTAACCGGCGTAATGATGGAGTTGGAAGACTGTGCATTCCCATTGCTAGCAGGTATGACAGCCCACTCTGACCCAATGACTGCCTTTAAAGATATCGACGTTGCCCTTTTAGTTGGCGCACGTCCACGTGGCCCTGGCATGGAGCGCAAAGATTTACTCTCCGCTAATGCACAAATTTTTACAGCCCAAGGTAAAGCATTAAATGCAGTTGCTAAGAAGACTGTAAAAGTATTAGTTGTTGGCAACCCAGCAAACACCAACGCTTACATCGCTATGAAATCTGCTCCAGATATTCCAGCGAAAAACTTCACTGCAATGTTGCGACTCGATCACAACCGCGCCCTCTCACAATTAGCTAGCAAGTTGAACAAGCCAGTTGCCGATATTGAAAAATTAGTTGTTTGGGGTAACCATAGCCCAACAATGTACCCAGACTATCGCTTTGCAACCATCGATGGCAAATCAGTAAAAGATTCCATTAACGATGCAGCATGGAATAAAGATGTTTTCATTCCTACCGTTGGTAAGCGTGGCGCAGCCATCATCGAAGCTCGCGGCCTTTCTTCTGCAGCCTCTGCAGCAAATGCAGCCATTGATCATATTCATGATTGGGTTCTCGGTACAAATGGTAAGTGGGTAACTATGGGTATTCCGTCTAAGGGCGAATACGGCATTCCTGCTGAAGTCATTTATGGCTTCCCTGTAGTATGTGAAAACGGCGAGTACAAAATGATCGAAGGTTTAGAGATCGATGAATTCTCCCGTGAGCGCATGACACACACATTGAATGAATTACTCGAAGAGCAGGCTGGCGTTAAGCACTTGCTCTCATAAGGAAAAATTGATGAAAAAAAACCTTCTCGCCATTAGCATTGTGCTAGCAAGCCTTTTGGGCGCCACAAACGTGAGCGCTGATGAAGAA
The DNA here is from genome assembly GCF_018881975.1 of Polynucleobacter sp. JS-Safj-400b-B2. Taxonomy (GTDB): domain Bacteria; phylum Pseudomonadota; class Gammaproteobacteria; order Burkholderiales; family Burkholderiaceae; genus Polynucleobacter. Next base: position 25,349 of record NZ_JACVPJ010000016.1, read on the forward strand.
GCATTTACATGGACATGCCAAGAGGGCAAGCAATTCAAAACTTCTGGTATCAATGATAAGGTTCGCTTAATTTGGGAATCAAAATCATATGATTTAGAGCGCCAAACTTCCCTACCAGGAAGCTTGCGTTACAAGAATATGAACTCTGGTTTCGACCTTGTGGTGTTGGGTAATAAGGCAATGCTATTCAACATTAAAGCAGGTGTTCGTCTTGCTGATTTCTGCCAAACAGCAGAAATGAAGTCAGGCAAGTTGCCACATTTGTTTGCCGGCACGGAACCTTTTGTGCAGAATTAAGTTCTGACATGCATCAACTAAAAAGCCGAGAATTTCTCGGCTTTTTTATTGCTTTAGTTATTGCTTAAGTTATTGCTTAAGTTATTGCTTAAGTTATTGCTTGTTATTTTTTATCTAGTGAAACAAGGGTTGTTGTGATGGTGCGTCGTCTGGCATTTCAGCATGCACAGCATCACCAGAACGATCCGGAAACAACGGGGCACCACAGTCATCGCAGAGTTCGGGGTCAAAGAGCATGGCATGACGAAATACATCCTCCACTCCCGCGTCATGCAAGGCATCACAAATCTTCTTAATCGGACTTTCGTCATCCGATAAATCATTCAAAGCATCGCTTGCCACACTTTCTCGATCATATAAGGGCCAAATGACCCCATACATCACCTCAGAGGAACCCTTTGCACTGAAAGAAATGCGATATTCATCCGCTTGCTCCTCACCAAATGCGCCAACCACACAAGACAAGCCGGCAGGCAATATTCCTAAGGCACTCTCTAGGAAGTTGGCTGCTGCACGAATACTCAAAGGTCGCACATGCTTATCCGCTAAGCGGCAGTTTGTGAAATATGCCTCGGGTAAGAGTAATTCAAATTCGCAACCAGGTAATAAGGATGCAATCGGATCTTGCATGGCATTTTGCCAACCAATCAAACTAACGCCACGTTCTTGACGCGCCGGTGGCTCTGCTTGCCAGCGGAATATTGGCGAACCACTCGGCGCACTTAAGGCGGCAATAATGAAACGAGGGTCTGCTAATACGGCAATGGTTTCAGACATATCACGCAGTTCGAGTTTGACTTCTTTTCCAGAGATTGCGGCAGTCGCTAGGGTCTCAGTCAGGATGCGCGTTTGACAATGCGAATGAGGCATTTGATCAATACTGTAAAGCCAAGGAACAATGGCTATACGTGTATCCGTTGAGGCGATAGCACTATGTAAAGCCTGGGCGGTTGACTCAATAATATTGACTGGCAATGGTCCTGATGGAATTTGATAACGCGTGTGGGCAACGATAGGCATGGCGAGTAACAGCACATCCCACTCCTGCCCATCATGCTCAACCCGCAATGACTCAGCTAATGTTTCAGCGATATCGGCAAGCACTTCAAAAGCCACTGTATTAATGCGAAAGGTCTGATCTAAAGCAGCATCAATAATATTTTGATTTTGACTTTTGAGTAAGCGCATTAAGCGCACATTCAGACGCTCTTCCCAAAAGCGATCCTCAACTTGACTTCCAGATGCTGCCAAAGAAATAGCATCAGCTACTAGCTTCTCGACTTCAGGAGAATTGCGTTGCGATGATTTGGTGCGATGTACGGCCATTATTTTCTTTCTGCCCTTCTAAATACCGGCTTGTCTACTGTAGATTCTGCAGCATAGTATTTATAACCATCTAAATTAAAGCCTTTTAAATCCGCTGGGTCAGTGATGCGATTTTCGACTACGAAGCGCGCCATTAAACCACGCGCACGCTTGGCATAAAAAGAAATGATCTTGTACTTGCCGTCCTTGGCATCCTGAAACACTGGGGAGATCACTTGGCAGTTCAGCTCTTTGGGCTGGAGTACCTTGAAATACTCTTCCGAAGCCAAGTTTAAGAGTACGGGCTTCTTTTGCTTCTCTAGATCCCTCTTAATAGAATCCGTTACGCGGCTACCCCAAAAAGCATAGAGATCCTTACCCCGGGGATTCTTAAAGGCTATACCCATTTCCAAACGGTAGGGTTGCATCAAGTCTAATGGCTTAAGTGCGCCATAAAGACCCGACAAAATACGGATATGGTCTTGCGCAAACGTCACGGCTTTGGCGTTTAAGGTTTTGACATCAAAACCATCATAGACATCGCCATCAAAAGCATAGATTGCCGGCTTACTGTTCTCTGCGGTGAATTTCTTGGACCAGTCCTGATAACGACCGACATTCAAAATAGCTAACTGATCAGATAGACCCATCAATTTGGCAACATCCTGGGGTGCCAATTTCTTGAGATCTGCAATGAGCTTGGCCGACTCTGAGACAAACTCAGGTAAGGTTGGTGCCTTGACCTTTACGGTGGTCTTGTAATCCAGAGATTTAGCAGGTGAGAGAACGATCAGCATGGCACAATTTGTTAATGTATTTTTACCATTCTAGCGACTACCGGATATATCCGCTGTAAATGACCAATCCCTACCCCTGCCTCCATGAACCCATTAGAGACGCCCTCTTTTCCAAGCCGCCTACCGCAGGTGGGAACTACGATCTTTACGACAATGTCCGCCCTTGCTGCAGAGCATCAAGCCATCAATCTCGGGCAAGGTTTTCCAGACTTTCCGTGTGACCGAAAACTGATTGCAAAGGTAAACGCTGCGATGCTGGCAGATTGCAACCAATACTCTCCAATGGCTGGCGTTGCAGAGCTTCGTGATGGTATTAGCCAGAAAATCGAAACCTTATATGGCCATCACTACGATCCTGATACTGAAATTACGATTACCGCTGGTGGTACACAAGCTATTTTTACTGCCATACTGTCTTGCGTTAGCCCTGGCGATGAAGTGATCATTATCGAACCTGCTTTTGACTGCTACCGCCCTGCAATTGATTTGGCTGGAGGCAAAACGATTGCGATTTCATTACAAGTGGTACGCGATGAATCAGGACAAGTTGCTGCCTATGAAATTCCTTGGGACTTATTGGCAAACGCAATCAATTCCAAAACGCGTCTTGTTTTAATTAACACGCCTCATAATCCAACTGGCATGATTTGAGATACATCAGACCTAGATCGTTTGGCAGCGCTCGTTCGTAATACTTCGGCATTAATTCTGAGTGATGAAGTCTATGAACATATGGTCTATGACGATGCCATGCATCACAGCGTTGCATCCCATCCGGAGCTAGCAGCTAGGAGCTTTCTGGTTTCTAGCTTTGGTAAAACCTTTCACGTTACCGGCTGGAAAGTTGGCTATGTAGCCGCACCTCCGTCTTTAAGCAAAGAGTTTCGTAAGGTGCATCAGTTCAACGTATTTGCCGTCAATACACCAATGCAATACGGCTTAGCTAGCTATCTTTTAGATGCGCAACATTATTTAAATCTACCAGCCTTTTATCAGGCGAAGCGAGATTTTTTTAGGGCAGGCTTAAGCCAAACTAAGTTCAAATTGCTCCCTACTTTAGGTAGTTATTTTCAATGCGCCGATTACTCCGCGCTGGGCATCCCTCAAGCAAAATTCAATGAGGCTGATTTTTGTAAATGGCTTACTACTGAAGTTGGAGTAGCAGCCATTCCAGTCTCTGCTTTTTATCACCAAGCGACCGATTCTGGCGTCATTCGCTTTTGTTTTGCAAAGCAAGAGCAGACGCTTACAAATGCGCTACAGCGCTTACAAACTTTATAGAGGAATATATGGCAAACCCAAAACCCAATAGCGTGATTGATGTTTACAGCTGGCCAACACCAAATGGCCATAAGGTACACATCATGCTCGAAGAATGTGGCTATCGCCTAGGTCGTGACTGGATCGCCCACCCAATTGATATTGGTGTTGGAGATCAATTTGCGCCTGAGTTTTTAAAAATCAGCCCCAATAACAAGATCCCTGCCATCGTTGATCCCAATGGCCCAGACGGCAATCCCATCAATATCTTTGAATCTGGCGCCATTCTGCTCTACCTCGCAGGCAAAACTGGGAAGTTTTTACCGCAAGACACGCGTGGTAAGTATGAGGTGTTGCAGTGGCTAATGTTCCAAATGGGTGGCCTGGGCCCCATGCTTGGACAAAACCATCACTTCCGCCTCTACGCACCCGAGAAAATTGAGTACGCTATCAATCGTTACACCAATGAGGCCAAGCGTATTTATGGGGTATTGGATGGTCAACTGAAAGATAATCCCTATATTGCCGGTAAATCCTACTCTATTGCTGATATTGCGATTTATCCATGGACACGTAATTGGAAGAATCAAGGAATTGATATAAACGACTACCCACATTTTAAAAAGTGGTTTGAAAAGATTGGTGCGCGACCAGCAGTCAAGCGTGGTTGCGAAGTGTTAACAGCATTACGAAAACCCTTGCACGATGACAAAGCAAGAGAGCAATTATTTGGTTCCACCCAATATCAAAAGAGGAAATAAGATGAGTATTCAATCAGTAGGCGTCATTGGTGCGGGCACCATGGGCAATGGAATTGCACAAGTGTGTGCTGTTGCGGGGCTGGATGTGGTCATGGTTGACATTAATGAGGCAGCAGTAGAACGCGGTCTTGAGCAAATCAGCAAAAGCCTTGATCGTCTTGTCAAGAAAGAAACTCTTACCGTTGCAGCAAAAGAAGCTGCACTAAAGCGCATTAAAGGGAGTACTTCTTATGCTGACTTTAAAGGGCTGGGTTTAGTTATTGAAGCTGCCACTGAAAATCAAGCAATTAAAGAACAAATTCTCAAGCAAGTAGATGAGATTGTGAGCAAAGACACCATCATTGCCACCAATACCTCCTCACTGTCCATTACCAAACTCGCAGCACTCGACTCTAACCCTGCACGCTTTATAGGTATGCACTTCTTTAACCCGCCACCCATGATGGCTTTGGTGGAAGTGATACGCGGTTTGCAAACTAGTGATGCTACACACGCGGCCATTATTGATATGGCCAAGCGCGTTGGTAAAGAGCCCATCACTGTCAAAAACTCTCCAGGCTTTGTAGTCAATCGTATTTTGTTGCCAATGATTAACGAGGCGTTCTTTGTTTTATCAGAAGGGCTCGCTAGCCCAGAAGATATTGATGCTGGAATGAAGTTGGGTTGCAATCAACCCATTGGCCCACTTGCATTGGCAGATCTGATTGGACTCGATACTTGTTTAGCAGTCATGGAAGTCTATTTTGAAAACTTCAGCGACTCTAAATACCGCCCTTGCCCACTACTTCGCGAAATGGTTGCTGCCGGATATCTCGGACGCAAAACAGGCCGTGGCGTTTATACCTACGATAAATAATTTCACTCATACTTCATTAACTTAAACATCTCAATCGTGAACCCAATCCCATCCCTAGTTCGCAAACTTGGCTATGCCGGTCTCATTCCATTTATTGGCTTAGCCTTAATGGTGCAGCTAGCTCCAACTCCATTGAATTACTTAAGTGCTGAATCTTTAGCGGGATATGGCGCTGTGATTACTTCCTTTATGGGTGCTTTGCACTGGGGCGCCAATTTACATCTATTAGGTAAAGCGCCCGCTGGTGACCGCTGGGAAGACCGTAATGCCTGGATCTGGGGCGTTATTCCGGCCTTGGTTGCATGGCTAGCGCTGCATATTTACATACCGGTAGGCCTACTAATTCTGGCCTCAACTTTGATTATTCAACGCAATATTGATCAGAACACCTATCAATATTATTTTTCTGATGAAGCAGCACGTACTGCATTCATGACGATGCGCAATCGCTTAACCTATGTTGCTGCTGCATGCCTTACTTGGGCATCCCTAGTGATTCTCTTTATTCAAGCATGATGCAATGACCAGTCTTTTTGATAGCGCTCCGCCTCCACCCTTAGCGGAAGCATTGCGCCCTAAAACGATTGAAGAAGTTATTGGACAAGCCCATCTATTAGCTAGCGGTAAACCGCTCAATCTAGCATTTGCCTCTGGCAAGCCTCACTCCATGATTTTGTGGGGGCCTCCAGGTGTGGGCAAAACTACGCTCGCACGTCTTTCAGCTAAAGCATTTGATCGAGAGTTCATTGCGATCTCCGCAGTTCTTGCTGGCGTAAAGGAAATTCGTGAAGCCATTGAGCAAGCTCAGCGAAACATGGATCAGTATGGCAAACAAACCATCCTGTTCGTAGATGAGATTCATCGCTTTAATAAAAGCCAACAAGATGCCCTGCTGCCCCATGTAGAGTCTGGCTTATTTACTTTTATTGGAGCCACTACTGAGAACCCGTCGTTTGAAGTGAACTCTGCTCTTTTGTCTCGCGCTCAGGTTTATGTCTTAAAGTCACTTACTCCCGTGGAGTTGAAATTACTCTTTGAACGTGCACATCAACATACAATGCCCGATGTGCAGTTTGAATCTGCTGCCATCGATACGCTCATCTCAAATGCTGATGGCGATGCTCGGCGCCTTCTCAACCTCGTAGAGCAAGTTCGTAATGCAGTTCTCACGCCAAATGCTGAAGTTAAATTAGTTGATCAGCAATTTATTGAAAATGCACTGAGTGCTCAAGCACGGCGATTTGGTAAAGGCGGCGATCACTTCTATGATCAAATCTCTGCTTTACACAAATCTGTGCGAGGATCGAATCCCGATGCATCCTTGTATTGGTTTTGTCGTATGCTCGATGGTGGCGCCGATCCCCGCTACCTAGCCAGGCGCATTATTCGTATGGCTTGGGAAGATATTGGACTGGCAGATCCAAGAGCAATGCAATTAGCTAACGATGCTGCGCAGACCTATGAGAGACTGGGCTCCCCTGAGGGTGAGCTCGCCCTTGGACAAGCAGTGGTTTATCTTGCTGTCGCCTCCAAGAGCAATGCCAGCTACAACGCTTTTAATGCAGCCCGCGCCTATGTAGCGAACGATCAATCTAAGGCTGTACCCAATCACCTGCGCAATGCACCTACAAAGTTGATGAAAGAGCTCGGTCATGGCAAAGCATATCGCTATGCCCATGATGAGCCTCATGGCTATGCTGCTGGAGAATCCTATCTACCAGAAGGCATGCAAGAACCCCATTGGTATGAACCGGTTGAGCGTGGACTTGAGTCGCAGATCAAAGAAAAATTGGCTTTCTTGAAAAAGCTCGATGAAGAGCACAAGAAGAAATAAATCAATTGAGCAATAACAAGTAAGGCAATATGAGCATAAAGACAGCGGCCACTTTTTATTACGACATCGTCTCACCTTTTGCCTATCTTTACATTAAGCAAAGACATCGCCTTGAAGGCAAACTGGATATCACGCCCGTCCCTATTTTATTAGGTGGACTTCTTAGGGCTACTGAGAATAAAGGGCCTGGAGAAGTAGTCGCTAAACGTCCGCACACCTATCAGTTTTGCATTTGGCAAGCAGAGAAATTGGGAATTCCTTTTCGCTTTCCTGAGCACCATCCATTTATGACCGTTGCTGCTCAGCGACTTTTAATAGAAAAGAATGCCGATTGGCCTATGGTTGAGCGCGCCTTTGATTATGTTTGGGTGGAAGGCAAGGATCCCAATCTATCTTGGCCAGAATTTTGTACTTACTTAGGTTTGCCGGTGGATACGCCTAAACCTGACAGTCCAGAAGTAAAAGCTAAGCTGATTGCCAATACCAATCAAGCCAAAGTTGATGGTGCTTTTGGGGTGCCCGCCTTAATAGTCAACCAACACTGCTTTTGGGGCGTCGATACCATTGACTGGGTTCTAGACTATTTATCTCGGCCCAGCATGTTTGAGGAGGCTTCTTATACCTATGCCGGCAATGTTCCTAATGGGCTAATTTGATTACCCTGAAACGGTTTACCTTTCCCGCATTATTGCGCAATACAATCAAGTGTCACCTATTTTTATCTTGTTTAAGGAGTTCTTATGCGTAAGCTATTTGTTGCCCTTGTAGTTGCTGTTTCTTGTTTTGCTAGTCATGCAGCATTTGCAGGACCAAAGGTGGAATTCAAAACCACGATGGGTAATTTCGTAGTGGAACTCGATGATGTAAAAGCACCTAAGACAACGGCTAACTTTTTGAATTACGTAAAGAGTGGTTTTTATAACGGCACCATCTTTCATCGTGTCATTGATGGCTTCATGATTCAGGGTGGCGGCTTTACTGCCGACTTAAATCAGAAACCAACAGATGCTCCAGTAGTTTCTGAAGCGCAGAATGGCCTTAAGAACAATGTTTATACGATTGCGATGGCTCGTACATCCGACCCCGATTCAGCTACTTCACAGTTCTTCATCAATGTGAAAGACAATGCCGCGCTGGACTACCCTAATGCTATGGGCAATGGATATACCGTGTTTGGCAAAGTGATATCTGGAACACAGACTATTGATGCTATTCGCAAAGTACCAACCATGGTTGCACCTGCTCCGCGCATGGGTAGAATGGCTGATGTTCCAAGCAAGACCGTCACTATTGAATCTGCAACAATTCTGAAGTAACTAGAACTTATTAGGTCAGCCGCGATGATTTTGCTCGATGATGCGCAAAGCACCGCGGCCTCGCCCACTAGTCGCCTCTATGAACATGCGCTCCATTATTGGCGCGTGCTTCCTACTGGCGATAACACTCAAGATCTAGCTGCAACCCAAACTTGCTTAGAAGAAATATCAGCCGCCCTGGCTAGGGGTGAGTTTGTCGTTTCTGCTTTCGCTTATGAATTGGGCAGGCAAATTCATAAACTGTCTCAGAGAATCAATCGATCGGATAGCCTGCATCCACTGATTGAGGCCTGGTCCTTTGCAGACTTTAAGAAATTATCAAAGCAAGATGTAGACCTCTGCATTAGCCAAAAACTGGCTTTCCCTGATCAATCCCAGAGAGATGCTGGGGTGATGGATATTCAGGAATCCCTGAATGAGGAGCAATTTTCCAGCGATATTGCCGCAATTCAGGAATACATTCGCAATGGTGATACCTACCAGATCAATCACACCTATCGGATAACAGGCAAAATCTACGGCTCTCCACTTGCTTTATATAGTCGCTTAAGAGATCGCCAACCCGGTCGATTTGGCGCTTTTATAGCGCATGGTGGAAGCTATCTTTTATCGCAATCGCCTGAGTTATTTATTGCGCGTGATGGCGACACTTTAAAAGCCATGCCCATGAAAGGTACTGCTAGCGCTTTATCTTCGGCAGCGAGCTCCCTATCCGATGACCCCAAGAATCAAGCAGAGAATGTCATGATTGTGGATCTTTTACGCAACGATCTGAGTCGCATTTCTTTGCCAGGCACAGTCACTGTGCCCAATTTATTTGAAGTGGCAAGACATGGCGATGTATTGCAAATGACTTCCACTGTGCAGGGTCAGATCAAACCTGAAACTTCTTTATTCGATATTTTCAAAGCAGTGTTTCCATGTGGATCTGTTACAGGTGCGCCCAAAAAACGCAGCATGGAAATTATTCAAGAATTAGAGCCTGAGGACCGTGGCTATTACTGTGGCGCCTTGGGTTGGCTTGATCCCAATGGTAATTTTGCCTTTAGTGTGCCGATTCGAACAGTAGAAATTCATCAGGATGAAGAGTCTCACGCATCTCATTTCACGCTAGGAATTGGTGCTGGCATTACGAATGACTCCGATACCGATCTGGAGTGGCAGGAGTGCCATATTAAATCTGCTTTCCTCATGGATCTGCCGAGCACTACAGGCTTGTTTGAAACCATTGCAATCTCTAAGGGTGAGGCAATGCGACTTGGGGAGCATCTGCATAGAATGCAAACCTCCGCTCACTCTCTGAGAATCGCTTTCAATTTAGAGAGTGCAAAGAATTTAATTATTAATGCTTGTGCATCACTTGATAAAAGCCTGTCATATCGACTAAGACTTGATCTCGCCCCTAATGGCGAGCTTTCTGTTGCCAGCGCTGTTATTGACCAAATACAAGAACCTGTCAAAGTTTTCTGGGCGAAAGATATTCTTCCTGGAAATGTAACGATGTTTTCTGGGGATGCTTTATTGCGTCATAAAATTACCAACCGCACTCTTTATGATCAAGCTTGGCAAGAATCTGTAAAGTTAGGTGGATTTGACGCCCTATTTGTGAATGAACAAGGTCTTGTTACTGAAGGTGGAAGGACTAGCATTTTTATCAAATATGCAGGCAGCCCTGAATGGCTCACGCCTCCTGTTTCAGCAGGTCTTTTGCCCGGGGTGATGCGCGCAGCATTACTTGCCGACCCCTCTATGAATGCCCGTGAAGCCAACCTGACTATTAAAGATGTTTCAATGGCAGAAGAGATTATTCTTAGTAATGCCCTACGTGGCGCCATTAAAGCCCGCTTTTAGAAAGTCAGCATGAAGTATTGCCCCAACTGCGCCTCTATATTAACGATCAAAATTCCAGCGGATGATTCTCGTGAACGTCATGTATGCGAAGCCTGCGGCAGTATTCATTATCAAAATCCTCGTAATGTAGTAGGCAGTATTCCGGTGTACGGCAAACAGATTCTTTTGTGTCGCCGAGCGATTGAGCCACGTCATGGCTTTTGGACCTTGCCTGCTGGATTTATGGAATTGGGTGAAAGTACTAGTCAAGGTGCCGCACGCGAGACTCTTGAAGAAGCAGGCGCCGTTGTGGAGATTGGGCCGCTCTATTCATTGCTGAATGTTCCTCATGCAGAACAAGTACATCTGTTTTATTTAGCCACGATGCCAACGCTGGAGTTTTCTGCTGGCGAAGAGAGCCTAGAAGTGGCACTCTTTGATGAGCATGACATTCCTTGGAATGAATTGGCCTTTCCCACTATTAAGCAAACACTTGAATGGTTCTTTGCTGATCGCGCTGCCGGTCTTTTAGATTCAGGGCAAGAATTTCATGTGCGCAGTCGCGATGTTTTGCCATCTGAACGAATTTGAGTCGACATGGGTCAGATTACTTGGTTAGGACCTCACGATCCTTTTCCAAATCCCCTCACAGAAGCAGATCCTGACCCCAGTGTTCCTGGATTAATTGCCGTCAGTGAACAAATCTATCCTGGGCAACTGGCTCGCGCCTATCAACAAGGTATTTTTCCTTGGTACTCGGATAATCAACCTATCCTATGGTGGTCTCCAGACCCTAGAATGGTATTGAAGCCTGGGGAATTTAAATGCAGTGACTCTTTGCGGAAAATTATTCGCTCTTTTTGTCAAAACGCTCAATCGCAGATAGTGGTAGACGATGATTTTGGCGCAGTCATTCGCTCATGCGCGACTAGCTCGCGCAAAGATCAAGATGGCACATGGATTACCCATGAAATTATTGATGCCTACACCGCACTGCATGAACAAGGAAATGCCCATAGCATTGCTGTTGTTGAAGATGGTCAACTAACTGGTGGCCTATATTGCGTATCATTTGGGGGAATGGTGTTTGGAGAATCTATGTTTAGCCATAAGACCAACGCCTCGAAGATTGCCTTAGCTGTCCTCAGCGCCTGGTGCCTTAGCAATGATATTCAGATGATTGACTGCCAGCAAGAGACAGCCCACCTACTCTCATTGGGGGCCGCCCCAATGCCTAGAAAGGTCTTTTTGGAGGAGCTGCAAATATCCATAAATCAAACTAAGATTAACCAATCTTGGACTTTTAATAAAACTATCTTGCATCACTGGCTATGACCCAGCTTAAAGAACTCCCCCTCACTACACTACAGTTCTATGCAACCGCACCATATGCCTGTAGCTATCTTCCCAATAGGACGGCTCGCTCACAAGTAGCTACGCCTTCCCATCTGATTCATGCGGATGTCTACAACGATTTACTCAATGCAGGGTTTCGACGCAGTGGTTTGTACACCTATCGACCTTACTGTGATGAATGCAAGGCTTGTATCTCTACGCGTCTTTTAGTAAATGAGTTCGAACCCTCTCGCAGTCAACGCCGCGCCCAGAAAAAACATGCAGGCCTAGAGACTTCGGTTCTCAATCTAGGTTATCAAGAGGAGCACTACGAACTCTACCAACGCTACCAATCTGAGCGTCACGAAGGCGGCGATATGGATAGTGATGATCAAGATCAATACATGCAGTTTTTATTGCAAAGTCGAGTGAATTCACGCATTGTCGAGTTTCGAGATGGTCCACACGACTCCCATCCTGGTCGATTGCGTATGGTGAGCATGATCGATATATTGGAGCAAGGCATTTCCTCGGTTTATACCTTTTACGACACTTCAATCCCATCAGCGAGTTATGGCAGCTACAGCATTCTGTGGCAGCTTGAACAAGCTCGTGTACTAGGCTTGCCTTACCTTTATCTTGGTTACTACATCAAGGAAAGTGACAAGATGTCGTATAAGGTCAAATTTCAGCCGATGGAGGGCTTGATTGATGACCATTGGCAGCCGCTGTCTGAGTCATAATATCTACCCATGATCGATCGCTACTCCCTTCTGCGCCCTTGGCTTTTTTGTATAGACCCAGAAAAAGCACATAACCTTACTCTGGGCAATATGGATCGCTTACAGCGCTGGGGTTTATTAGAGCGCCTGGTTGCAAAACCGATTAACGATCCACAAATACTTTGCGGCATTGAATTTCCGAATCCAGTGGGACTGGCTGCAGGGTTAGATAAAGATGGCAAACACATTGATGCACTCGCCGCACTGGGTTTTGGGTTCTTAGAAATTGGCACTGTAACGCCTAGAGCACAACCCGGCAATCCCAAGCCACGCATGTTTCGCTTAACCGAAGCTCAGGCCATTATTAATCGCATGGGCTTTAATAATGATGGCGTTGATGCCTGCGTTGCCAGAGTTCGTCGCTCGAAGTTCTGGCAGAACGGTGGTGTACTTGGTATGAATATTGGTAAAAATGCCAGCACACCAATTGAAGAAGCATCTCGTGACTATGTCTTAGCAATGGAAGCGGTCTACGACATTGCCACCTACATCACCGTCAACATCTCTTCTCCAAACACTCAAAATCTACGCGCCTTACAAGGCGAAGAAATGCTCCGAGAATTATTAGGAAGTCTGGATGAAGCTAGAAAGCGTCTGAGCGATCGCTATGGCGTCCGCAAGCCACTCTTTCTGAAGATTGCACCTGACCTGGATCATGGCGACATCAACTTGATTGCCGATCTTCTGATGGAGTTTGGAATTGATGCGGTGATTGCCACCAACACAACCATCTCGCGCGATGCAGTGCAGGGCATGCAATTTGCTACTGAAGCTGGTGGCCTATCAGGCGCACCAGTGCGCCATGCATCTAACGTAGTCATCAAGGCTTTAAAAGCCAGATTAGGCAATGCGCTACCCATCATTGGCGTTGGCGGTATCTTATCGGGCGCCGATGCTCGGGAGAAAATCATGGCTGGTGCCAGCCTAGTTCAACTCTATAGCGGACTAATCTATCGCGGTCCAGATCTTGTAAATGAGTGCGCCAAGGCCTTAAGACAAGCCTAGGCATATCCTTATTGCTGGGATAGCCCCCCTAAAATAGGATTTCATATTATGCAATTTCATCTGAAATCGCTACAATATGGGCTATGAACACCAGCAAAACTGTCAAAACTCCTAGATCCACTGGCGAAGTTGGCAAAACTGCAATCCAGGTGGTGGAGCGCATGATGAACTTGCTGGACGCACTTGCCGATCAAGAAGACTCTAGTAGCCTGAAGAATCTGGCTGAGCTTACTGGTCTTCACCCCTCCACTGCCCATCGTATTTTGAATGACATGGTTGCCTGCCGATTGGTTGAGCGTGGTGATGGCGGCACATATCGGCTTGGCCTCAAGCTATTAGAACTAGGTAACCTCGTTAAAGCACGCCTATCCGTTCGTGAGGCTGCTCAACTACCAATGCGCACCCTTCATAAACTCACCGGTGAAACCGTGAATCTATCTGTACGCCAAGGTGATGAAATCGTCTACGTTGATCGTGCCTATAGCGAGCGCTCAGGAATGCAGGTTGTACGCGCCATTGGTGGTCGCGCCCCTCTACACCTCACTTCCGTTGGCAAACTCTTTTTAGCGAGCGATGATCCAGGGCAAGTACGCGCGTATGTCACACGTACCGGTTTGTCAGGCCACACACGCAATAGCATTACCGAGCTGGGCAAGCTAGAAACTGAGCTCAATCACGTTCGTAAAGTCGGTAGCGCGCGTGATGATGAAGAATTAGAGTTGGGCGTGAGCTGCTTAGCTGCTGCCATTTTGGATGACACCGGAAAACTGGTTGCCGGCTTATCTCTGAGTGCCCCAACCGATCGCATTCAGGCAGATTGGCTACGCGCCTTACAAGAAACTGCCCTGCAGATATCTAAAGGAATGGGCTTTAAACCCAAGTCTGCTGAGCCAGGCTCAGCAACTTAATTAGATTAACCAGTTACATCAAGCGACGAATGGGTTGCGTGCCAGATGGCATGCGCTCATACCAATCGCGCACCCGTACTGCGTCTGCAAAACGTGATTGGGTCCCAACAGAATCCAAGAACACCAATAACAATGGTGTGTTGTTTACTCTTGCTTGCATTACCAAACATCTACCTGCGGCGTTAATAAAGCCCGTCTTCTGCAGTCCAATATCCATATCCCCAGAGCGCACCAAACGATTTGTGTTCAAAAACTTTTGCGGGCGATTTGCGATCACCATAGTTAAATCTGGCCAAGTTGAGAACTCACGAATAGTCTTGTACTGATAGGCGGCATTTAGCATGCGCGTGAGATCTTCTGCCGAAGCAACATTCTCACTAGTCAGTCCAGTAGTATCCTCAAAATGAGAGTGCTCCATGCCGAGATCTTTTGCCTTACGATTCATAGCAGCAACAAATGCGGGTAGGCCGCCGGGATAGTTTCTGGCCAAGGTATATGCAGCGCGGTTCTCAGAGGACATCAAAGCTAAATGCAGCGCATCTTCTCGAGTAAGTGAAGTGCCTTCAGCCAAACGAGAATGCCGATAAATATGCGCGTCTTCAGCATTAATGACAATGACGTCATCCATTGGCAATTTTGCATCGAGCGTCACCATAGCAGTCATGAGTTTGGTGATAGAGGCGATTGGCAAACTGACGGAAGGATTCTTCTCGTAATAGACTTCCTTCGTATCTTGATTGACCACCATCACTACAGTGGATTTAAGATTGAGCTCATCGCGCTGACCACGCAAACCTAATGCAGTAGCCAATGATGGAGGTCCTGCAACTACAGGTGCAGATGATCTAGTAACAGTGACGCGGACAGTCTTGGCTCTTTTGGGTGACTTAGTCACCACTTTTGTCGACTTTGCTTGCTTCTGCTTATCTTTTGTTGCGGCCTGAACAGGTGCGTTAAACAATACTCCAAACGAAAAGAGTAATGCAATGACTAGGGGCCAAAATCGATTCAAACGCATCCCAAAATACCTTCCAAAACTTTCAACATACGGAATGATAATTAATTTCCTGAGGGAAGGCAGTTTTATTCGCCCCAACCTAGGTAATTCATTCCACTAAATAAGCACCCTACTCGGCAATCGTCGCTACCGTATTGGTCTGACGGGCATTTACGAGCACCACGCCAGTCATCGTCAAACACAAGCCTACTGCCATTAGTAATGTGAATGGCTCATCAAACAATATCCAAGCCATTGCAGCCGTTGTCGGTGGCACTAAGTAGAGAAAGCTCGTGACTTTAGTTGCAGCCCCTTTTCGAATCATCATGAATAGCAAGCTAATGGATCCAATTGATAAGGGAAAGATTGCCCAAAGCAAAGCGCCGGTGACCGGGAGATTCCAAACCATCTCTCCTGACTCAAAAAAATACATGCAGATAAAGCAAAGTACTGCCGACACACCAAACTGAATAGAAGATCCAGCACGCAGATCAAATACAGGGCAGAATTTCTTTTGATACAGCGTACCAAACGTAATGGATAAGAGTGCAATAAATGCCAATACGTAGCTAACTAGAGGGATGTGTACAAAACCAATCTTCTCTGCCACCACCAAAGCAACGCCTGCAAATCCAAAACCTAGGCCTATCCACTGACGCGGTGTGACCTTTTCAGAAATCCAAGCCGCAAACCATGCGGTGACGATCGGCTGAAGTCCAACGATAATGGCCACCAATCCTGCAGTCATTCCCAATCTGACAGCAAACCAAACTCCCAGCAAATAACCAAATTGCAGCAAGATGCCAGCAACGGCGATATGCTTGATTTGAGACCAGCTGGGCCAGGTAATTCTCCAGACTAGACTAAGGGCTGCCATCGCTGCTAGAACACCTGCAAAACGCCAAAATAAGAATGTAGCTGGCTCTACGTAAGGCATGGCTAGACGTGCAATTACAAAGCCGGTACTCCAGATGAGGACAAATATCGGTGCAATAGCATTATCGAGCGAAAGCTTCATGGGTAACTTACTGAAAATATTGAGATTTTTTTCTGAGACCCTAATTTTAGGCTCTTTTCATGAATAGACTTTGCAGATGAGTTCTGCGGAAATTATGCTGCAACGCAATATATACGCAATACAATGGTGCAAAGAGAGTACATTAAGCAAATGCTTTAAGTCAGAATACAAACCAGTCAAACGGAAGCAGATAGATATGAACTTAACTCCAGAACAAATTGCCGCAGCTCAAAAAGCAAACTTAGAGACCCTGAGCGGATTAACTAATCAAGCTTTGCAAAGCATTGAAAAATTAGTTGAGCTCAATATGCAAATAGCCAAGCAGAGCTTGAGCGATAGCATGAATAACGCCAAGAAAGCCTTGGAAGTAAAAGACATTCAACAATTACTCGCCCATCAGGCGGAAGCGGTGCAGCCAATGGCCGAAAAAATTATGGCCTATAGCCGTCATTTATACGAATTGGCTCATGAAACACAAAATAGTTTCACAGAGTCAGCTGAAAAAGAATTTCAAGCAGGTCAAAAGAAAATGAACTCTTTAGTCGAAGAGTGGACAAAGAATGCACCGGCTGGATCTGATGCTGCTGTGCAAGTCATGAAGCAAGCAATTGCTTCTGCGAACAATGTATTTGAAACCAGCCAAAAGGCAGTAAAGCATGCGGTTGAAGTTACAGAAACCAACATTAACAGCGCTACTGAAACCGTAATGAAGACAGCTGGCACAGCTAGCAAAGCAAAAAAGAAGTAATAAGATTTGCAGAGAGCTCTGCAAAGTAAAAGCCCCGATCTCTCGGGGCTTTTTTACTACTGAAGAAATTAATAAGGCTTAGGATTTCTTTTTCACTGGCGGCAAATCAGTGCAATGACCATGCGCTGCTTCAGCAGCCAATCCAACTGACTCACCTAGCGTTGGATGCGGATGAATGGTTTTACCGATATCTACTGCATCAGCACCCATCTCGATTGCCAAACACACTTCGCCAATTAAATCACCAGCATGCGTGCCCACAATGCCGCCACCAATAATGCGGTGGGTAGTTGCATCAAAAATGAGTTTTGTGAAACCTTCATCACGTCCATTAGCGATTGCGCGGCCACTAGCTGCCCATGGGAATAAACCCTTCTCATAAGCAATGCCTTGAGCTTTACATTGCTCCTCTGTCAAGCCAGCCCAAGCTACTTCAGGATCGGTATAAGCCACTGATGGAATTTGCTTCGCATCAAAGTAGGATTTCTGACCTGCAGCAACTTCGGCAGCAACGTGACCCTCATGGACTGCCTTATGCGCCAACATTGGCTGACCAACTAAGTCACCAATCGCAAAAATATTCGGAACGTTGGTACGCATTTGTTTATCAACAGGAATAAAGCCGCGTTCATCCACCTGAACACCCGCTTTGTCAGCATCAATTTTCTTGCCATTCGGAGTGCGTCCAACTGCAACCAATACCAAGTCATAGGTTTGCGGTTCTGCTGGTGCGTTCTCACCTTCGAAAGAAACTTGAATTCCGTCAGGCTTTACCTCTGCTTTAGTGGCACGGGTCTTGAGCATGATTTTTTCAAAACGTCCGGCATTAAACTTCTCCCAGACTTTTTCTAAATCACGGTCAGCACCGGCCATGAGACCATCCATCATCTCTGCGATATCAATACGTGAACCTAGCGTACTGTAAACAGTAGCCATCTCTAAGCCAATGATGCCGCCACCAATGACGAGCATGCGCTTCGGAATACTCTTGAGTAATAAGGCGCCGGTGCTATCCACAATGCGCGGATCTTCTGGCAAGAAAGGTAATTTCACTGGCTGACTACCAGCGGCAATGATGGCCTTCTGAAAGCGCACCACTTCTTTTTTGCCAGTGAGATCCTGGCCAGTGCCGTCGGTTAGCTCTACCTCGACATGGTTTGCATCTAAGAACTTACCTAGGCCACGCACTACTTTTACTTTACGAGCCTTGGCCATACCAGCAAGACCGCCAGTTAATTTAGGGAAACACAGATTTATTCACCCCTCATGACAACCTAAGCATCCCATCAAACGTTATTTACTGATCAACTCCAATCGAGATCAGTAATGACCAGCGCAATCAATCCACAACTTAGTTTTGCTC
>NZ_JACVPJ010000017.1 GCF_018881975.1 Polynucleobacter sp. JS-Safj-400b-B2
CAACTCAGAGAAGGGAAATTAGCGCCAAATCTTAGAAAAATCAGACTGTCTTCGTAAAAATTAAATATGGGGATATTTTTGCGGCGCTCTTCAGGCTAATTTTGATTTAATCTGCGCTTCCTTAGCAATCACGGATTCTTTGTACCCACGCAATTGATCAATCTCAATCTTGGGTGCGCCGAAAGTAATACCATGCTTAGCCATGGTTTTAACTTCATCCATGACTGAAGTTGTGTGCAGCAATGCTTTTGATGGAATACAGCCGACGTTCAAGCAAACACCACCCAAGGTTGGATAGCGCTCCACCAACACTGTATTCATGCCTAAGTCAGCACTGCGAAACGCTGCACTATAACCACCGGGGCCCGCACCGAGAACAAGTACTTCACATTCATGATCGACCTTACCGCTGTACTGACCTGCTACTGGAGCAGGGGCCGCTGGTGCGGCAGGTTTTGCTGCTGGAGCCGGTTGAGGTGCAGGCGCTGCACCACTAGCCTCAATCTCCGCAATCACAGAACCTTTGCTCACTTTATCTCCAAGCTTGACTGCAATACTGATAACAGTACCTGCAGCATCGGCTGGAACTTCCATGGTGGCTTTATCAGATTCGAGCACTAATAGTGGCTGCTCTTTTTCAATGACATCACCCACTTTAATCAGCACTTCGATTACAGGTACATCTGCATAGTCTCCAATATCTGGAACAAGGATCGTTTGCTTAGCCATAGATCCTCCCTTACAGACTGGCGCGACGGAAGTCGGCCAAGAGCTGAGCAATGTACACGTTAAAACGCGTAGCTAAGGCACCGTCAATCACGCGATGATCTGCAGAAAGGGACAATGGGCAAATAAGGCGTGGTACAAATTGCTTGCCATCCCAAACCGGCTTCATAGCAGCTTTACTCACACCCAAAATGGCAACTTCTGGAGCATTCACGATTGGTGAGAAATATGTACCGCCAATTCCGCCTAGAGAGGAGATCGTAAAACTAGCGCCCTGCATTTGGTCTGGCTTTAATTTTCCATCGCGTGCAAGAGCAGCTAACTCTGAAGTTTCTTTAGCTAACTCAAAGATGCCTTTCTTATCCACATCTTTAATGACTGGCACAACTAATCCAGTTGGGGTATCTGCCGCAAAACCAATATTGAAGTATTTCTTCAAGATTAGATCATCACCATCCAACGAGCTATTGAACTCTGGATATTTTTTCAGGGCAGCTACTGCGGCTTTCATCAAGAAAGCGAGCATCGTAATCTTGACACCCTTCTTCTCATTCTCTTTATTGGTGAGAACGCGGAATGCCTCTAAATCTGTAATATCAGCATCTTCGTGATAAGTCACAGCCGGGATCATCACCCAGTTACGACCCAAATTAGCTGCTGTGAGCTTCTTAATACGATTGAGTGGCTGACGCTCGATCTCACCAAACTTTGTGAAATCCACTTTCGGCCAAGGAATTAAATTCAAGCCGCCTAAACTGCCACCAGCCGAAGCAGCTGCAGGACTACCTGCGCCACCACTCATTGCGGCCTTCACAAATGCCTGGACATCCTCTTGGGTAATGCGACCTTTAGGGCCAGATCCCTTGACCTGATTAATGGTGACACCCAGTTCGCGTGCAAACTTACGCACAGATGGACTTGCATGACTTGCTGCAGCATCTACTTGTGGAGGTGTATTACTAATAGGAGGAGGTGCTGGGGCACGTGCGATTGGCGGTTCAACAGCCTTGGCCGCTGGAGCTACAGGAGCCGACATCGCTGCTGGTGCGGCAGGTGCGGGTGTAGAGCCCGATGCCCCACCTTCCAGGATCACAACTACTGATCCTTCAGAGAGGTTGTCTCCTACTTTAACTTTGACTTCTTTGACGATGCCGGAATGTGAAGAGGGGACATCCATCGTGGCTTTATCAGACTCCAGCACAACGATAGATTGTTCCTTCTCCACCTTATCACCAGCCTTAACCAAGACTTCGATGACCGGCACATCCTTGTAGTCGCCGATATCTGGGACTTTGATTTCAATTGGAGCACTACTAGTAGCGCTGGCACTAGCAACTGTAGGAGCTTGTGCAGGAGCACTCGCTACTGGTGGAGGTGCTGGAGTAGAAGCTGCGGCACCCTCTTCCAAAGTGATTACCAAAGATCCTTCAGAGAGGTTATCTCCTACTTTAACTTTGACTTCTTTCACAATCCCTGAGTGTGATGAAGGAACGTCCATTGTTGCCTTGTCAGACTCAAGCACAACGATAGATTGTTCCTTCTCCACCTTATCACCAGCCTTAACCAAGACTTCGATGACCGGCACATCCTTGTAGTCGCCGATATCTGGGACTTTGATTTCAATAATTTGACTCATAGTATTTATCTCTTATCAAACCGTCATTGGGTTTGGTTTAGTAGCATCGATGTCGTATTTCTTAATCGCTTCAGCCAACTTGGAACGATCAAGCTGACCAGAGTCAACCAAAGATCTCAAGGCAGTCAGAACTACCCAACGGCGATCTACTTCAAAGAAGTCACGGAGTTTTTCACGAGTATCCGAACGACCAAAGCCGTCAGTACCCAAGACTTCGTAGCGACGACCCATATGCTGAATCGCTGGACGAATCTGTTCAGCAAACAAACGGACATAGTCAGTAGCCGCAACGATTGGGCCTGAAGTATCTTTCAAGCACTTCTCGACATGAGATAAGGCTGGCGCAGCGCTTGGGTTCAACAGATTGCTACGGTGAACCGCAGTCCAATCACGACCTAGCTCAGTAAAGCTTGGGCAACCCCACAAGTCAGAAGAAATGCCCCAGTCTTTATGAAGAATCTCTGCCGCTTCAATCACTTCACGGAAGATAGTTCCTGAACCTAAAAGTTGTACGCGTAGTTTTGCCTTGTCATCGCCAACTGACTTGAGCTTGTACATACCCTTGATGATGTCTTTCTCGGCACCCTTAGGCATTGCTGGGTGTGAGTAGTTTTCATTCATCAAAGTAACGTAGTAGTAAACGTCTTCCTGAACTTCTAGCATGCGACGCATACCATCCTGAATCACTACCGCCAATTCGAATGAGAAGGTTGGGTCATAGCTGATACAGTTTGGAACTGCACCACTCCACAGATGGCTATGGCCATCTTCGTGTTGCAAGCCTTCGCCATTCAAGGTGGTTCTACCAGCCGTACCACCGAGCAAGAAGCCACGACTACGCATATCACCTGCCGCCCAAGCTAAGTCACCAATACGCTGGAAACCAAACATGGAGTAGAAGATATAGAAAGGCAACATCGGTACGCCATGAGTAGAGTATGAAGTTGCTGCAGCGATCCAGTCGCACATACCACCAGCTTCATTAATACCCTCTTGCAGAATTTGACCGGTCTTGTCCTCTTTGTAGAACATCAATTGATCGTGATCTTCTGGCGTGTAAAGCTGACCCAATTGATTCCAAATACCGAGTTGACGGAACATACCTTCCATACCAAAGGTACGGGACTCGTCCGGAACAATTGGAACTACACGCTTACCTAAAACCTTATCGCGTACTACTGTATTGAGAATACGTACGAATGCCATGGTGGTTGAAATCTCACGGCCTTCACTGGTTGCCTCAAGCAATGGCGTAAATACATCCAATGCTGGTACCGGTAAGCTCTCAGCTTTAGTGCGACGCTGTGGCAAATAACCGCCCAATTCTTGACGACGCGCCTTCATGTACTCTAATTCAGGGCTACCTTCAGCAAACTTTACCAAAGGCATTTCGTCTAACTGCTCATCTTTTACCGGAATCTCAAAGCGATCACGGAAGCGACGTACGTCGTCGTCATTCATTTTCTTCGCTTGGTGAGCAATATTCATCGCCTCACCAGAGCCACCCATGCCATAACCTTTAATAGTATGGGCTAGGATTACCGTAGGTTGCTCCTTATGATTTACCGCTGCATGAAATGCTGCGTATACCTTATGAGGATCATGACCTCCACGATTGAGTTGCCAAATCTCATCATCACTCCAGTCGCTGACTAAAGCTTTTAATTCTGGAGTATTGAACACTGTCTCGCGAACGTAGCTACCGTTCTTAGACTTCATAGTCTGATACTGACCATCGACGATCTCGCCCAGGCGCTGCATCAAGATACCCTTCTTGTCACGAGCAAAAAGAGCGTCCCACTGACCGCCCCAAACTACTTTGATGACATTCCAACCTGCACCACGGAACTCGCTCTCGAGCTCTTGAATAATGCTGCCATTGCCGCGCACCGGTCCATCTAAGCGCTGCAAGTTACAGTTGACAACAAAAATTAGGTTATCGAGTTTTTCACGGCCGGCCATGCCAATCGCGCCTAATGATTCTGGTTCGTCAGTTTCACCGTCGCCCAAGAAAGCCCAAACTTTACGGCCCTGCTCCTGAATAAACCCACGATCAGTGAGGTACTTCATAAAGCGAGCTTGATAAATCGCCATGATGGGGCCTAGGCCCATCGACACTGTTGGGAACTGCCAGAAGTCTGGCATCAACCAAGGATGTGGATAGCTAGAGATACCTTTACCGCCTACTTCTTGGCGGAAGTTATTGAGTTGACCTTCTTCGAGGCGACCCAACATGTATGCACGCGCATACACACCTGGCGCTGAGTGACCCTGAACAAATATTAAATCTCCGCCATGCTCTGGAGATGGCGCATGCCAGAAATGATTAAACCCAACGTCATACAAAGTCGCTGCTGACTGAAATGAAGAGATATGTCCGCCAACGTTCGTATCTTTGTTTGCACGCAGAACCATCGCCATGGCATTCCAACGAGTATATGAACGAATGCGGTGCTCTACGTTTTGATCACCAGGCAAACGTGCTTGGTTTTCAACAGGAATAGTATTGATGTATGGAGTCTCAGCATGGAAAGGCTGCACTACTCCGTTTACACGTGCATGAGAAATTTGTTGATCTATTAGATAGGCAGCTCTCTCAGGACCTTCGTTGCGAATAACGCCATCTAGCGCTTGCAACCATTCTTGAGTTTCTCCTGGATCAGCATCCTGGGCATTCTGTTTACCTAATATTTGGTCTGGAACTGCTGCCATCTTTTGTCTCCATTTAATAGTGCGTAATTTGTCATTAACTCTATAGGCAATATTCTAGGAAGGTATATGGGTGTAAACAAGCAATTTTCCACATAATGATAGTATTTCTCATAATGTGGTAATTTATTGCACTGCAAATAAGTAGCTGCATAGACTACAAAATTGCATTTCAAAAGGGGCAAATAAGGCAAAATCGTCTTATTCATGAAAAAAACGGCCTTTTCCGGACTAATCCTTAACCCTATCAGATGGCTCCGCAAAATACGCGGATTTAGGATTGTTTACACCCCGCTACTTGCGATCGTTCTATTTACTGCGGTGATGGGCGTTATTTTGGGTACCCTGCATCTCCAGGAAAAGAACCAGCAAGAGGCAGCCCTATTTAGAGAACTCTCATTTGCCAAGCAACGTATTCAAACGCGTTTCGCTAGCAATCTAGAAGCATTAACCACTATTAATCGAGAAGTGGCAGCCAGCGAAGATCAGATCAAGTTAAGACAAATTGCTCGCGAGCAAGTAGAAGATCTGGTGATGAATAATCACGAGATAGTAAAGATCATATGGCTAAACAATAACAACCAGCGTGAATGGGTTGTCCCAGCTGAAATTGGTAAATCCGATTGGATTGATAAAACCCAAAATGACCAGCTCATTAATTCCAGCCTTTCATCAACCATCGAGCTTAGCCGCGTAACTAGTCGGGCAGCCTTTAGTCAATTTGTATCCTTAAACCTACCGAGCGACGAACCGATCTCCACAGAGAGAAGAATCGTTTTGTGGCAAGTGGTCCCCAATATTGTTGGTGGAGAAATTGTTGGGTTCTTGGCGGCACTCTATACCACCCAAGGCATATTAGATGTGATTCCAGGGGAGCTGAAATCAAATTACCGCTTCACCCTACTAACGGATAACGAAAGGGTATTGGGTATTTCTTCTGATAAAGATACTCCCAAAAGAGCATTTAGTAATCAGACTAGTTTGGATATTGGAGTCTTAAGCCCTAACCTCACTTTGCGGATAGATACCTATCCTCCGCCAACTAATCTTACCTTCAGAATGTTGATCGGGGTTGTTATTGGCTTGAGTGCATTTGTGGTTTGGAGTCTATGGTCGGTTCTCAAGCAGATGCAAGTTCGTCAAGAGGCTGAGGCAAGTCTGCGTGCAGAAACAAGATTTCGTAATGCCATGGAGAACTCCACTCCAGTAGGTATTCGTGCGCACGATATGCAAAAGCGCATTACCTACGTGAATCGAGCCTTTTGTGAAATGACGGGCTGGACAGCAGAAGAATTAATAGGCCTCACCCCGCCATTTCCATTTTGGCCCGATAGCAGAAGAGATGAGTTGGTAGAGAAAATGAATCGGGCAATGCAATCAGACCTCAGCCTCATGATGAGGGTTGGCATTGAAGGTGCGATCTTAAAACGGGACGGCACCTTAATACAGACGCGTACTTTTATCGCTCCGCTGATTAATGAAAAAGATAAGCAGACTGGTTGGGTTACCTCCCTGATTGATATTTCAGAACCTAAAAAGATTCGTGAAGAATTGGCTGCCTCTCAAGAGCGCTTTACCACTGTTCTAGAGAGTCTAGATGCAGCCGTGTCAGTAGTCTCACTAGAAACGAATGCCCTACTCTTTGCCAATCGTTTTTATCGAGAGCGCTTTGGTGATGACTCTAAAGGCCACTATCAGTTGGCGGGCAGCGATTCTAGCAATATGACATTGAGAGATATCGCAGAAGATCTAGAGGATTCCCCTCCGGGAATTCCAACGCCATTCCTGTATCAAGAATCCGAGTCAGAAGAAGTTCAGTTAAGTGATGAAAGCAATCAATGGTTTGAAGTTAGACGTCGCTTTATCCCGTGGGTTGACGGACATCTTGCGCAATTATTAATTGCCACCGACATTACTGCTCGTAAAGAAGCTGATGATTTGGTTCAGCAACAACAAGAACGTATGCAGTTTACAAGCCGCCTCACTACGATGGGCGAAATGGCTTCTTCTTTAGCCCATGAACTAAACCAACCTCTTTCGGCGATTTCAAACTACTGTATGGGTGTTGCAAAACGTTTAGAGGGCAGTTTAGACCCTGTGATGAACAAAGAAATTTTGCCCGCTCTCGAGAAAGCTGCCGAACAGGCGCATCGAGCGGGTACCATCATTCAACGCATTCGCGGCTTTGTAAAGCGTAGTGAGCCACAACGCAAAGAATCGAATGTTGCTGAAATTATTAATGATGCCGTCGGCTTAGTTGAAATTGAAGCCCATCGACACCGCTTAACTATCACCTCTGAAATTGCTGAGAATCTACCGGTAGTCAATCTCGACCCCGTACTAATCTTGCAAGTTGTAGTCAATTTGCTCAAAAATGCCCTAGATAGCGTGCGAGAGGCTTACCCCCTCTCCTCCCGTTGGTCGGCGCCACCAGTGCGGATTAGCGCGGACTTAGACACCAGTATTTTCCCAGCCATGCTCCGAATCCAAGTTACTGATACCGGGGGCGGTATCTCTGAAAACGTACTGGAACGCATGTTTGAGCCATTTTTCAGCACAAAATCCGATGGAATGGGCATGGGACTCAATATTTGCCGTTCTATTATTGAATCCCACCATGGCAGGCTATGGGCTACCAACGTCCAAGACTCAGAACAGACTAAGCTGGCGGGCTGCACCTTTACAATACTTCTACCCCTGGAGCCGACGCAACCCAAGGCCAATGTTTAACGGATTTACCTCACGAGAACTGATATGAACTTAAGCGCTGCTGCAAAACCGAACCAAGCTGAAGTGGTCTATGTAGTTGATGATGATGAAGCAGTCAGAGACTCGCTGACTTGGCTCTTAGAAAGTAATGGTTACGTTGTACGTTGCCATGCAAGCGCAGAACGCTTCTTGCAGTCTTTGCAAAGCACCGATAAGTCCACTATTTCTTGCGCCATTTTGGATGTGCGTATGCCTGGTATGTCTGGTCTCGAATTACAAGAGCGTCTCACGAGTGAAAATTTACCAATGCCAGTTGCTTTCATTACTGGTCATGGGGATGTCTCAATGGCAGTCTCCACCATGAAACGTGGTGCGGTAGATTTCATTGAAAAGCCTTTTAAAGAAAATGATCTTTGTGGTTTAGTGGATCGCATGCTTGCCAAAGCACGTATCGACTATTCACAAGCTAGTCAGCGCAAGATTACCCAAAGCTTGCTCGGCAAGTTGACTGGGCGTGAGCGCCAAGTTCTAGAGCGTATTGTTGCTGGTCGTCTCAATAAACAAATTGCTGATGATCTTGGCATTTCCATTAAGACTGTTGAGGCGCACCGTGCCAACATCATGGAAAAGCTCAACGTCAATACGGTTGCAGACCTGCTCCGCTTGGCTTTATCTGATCCTCAGCCTAATTAATTACTGGGGTTCTCAATGCCAGCACAATTATTAGACGGAAACGCCCTTTCTAAAAAACTGCGCACCGAAATTGCTGCACGTGGTGCCATTGTTACGGCCAAAGGTACAAGACCTGGTCTAGCAGTGATTGTGGTTGGTGACAACCCTGCTAGTGCAGTTTATGTCCGCAACAAAGTGAAAGCCTGTGAAGATGTTGGTTTTCATTCTGTTTTAGAGCGCTACTCTGCTGAACTTGGCGAAGAAGAATTACTTGCCCGTATTGCAACCCTCAATGCGGATCCTGCAATACATGGGATTTTGGTACAACTCCCTTTGCCTGAACATATTGCCTCTGAGCGTGTTCTTGAGGCGATTGCCCCAGAAAAAGATGTAGATGGCTTTCACGTTGCAAATGCTGGCGCCCTGATGGTCGGCCAACCAGAGTTCAAGCCATGCACTCCCTATGGATGCATGAAGATTCTGGAAAGTATTGAATATCCGATTCGGGGTGCTCGTGCAGTGATTGTTGGTGCCTCTAATATTGTAGGCAAGCCAATGGCAATGCTGCTATTGCAAGCCGGTGCAACTGTGACTATCTGCAATAGCAAGACACGTGACTTGTCCCACCATACAAAAGATGCCGATATTTTGGTGGTTGCCACAGGCAAACCCAAAATGATCTCCGGAGATATGGTGAAGAACGGCTCGGTTGTCATTGACGTTGGAATCAACCGCCTGCCAGACGGCAAGCTTTGTGGTGATGTGGATTTTGATACTGCCAAATATGTAGCCGGCTGGATTACCCCGGTTCCTGGTGGTGTTGGTCCAATGACCATCACTATGCTGCTCATGAATACCCTAGAAGCTGCTGAAAAGGCCGCAAAGCATTAAGCAACTGGGCAATAAGGCTTTAACTGGGACTTTTGGCAAAATTGCTCCCAGTCCATTAAGCTAGAGGGATGACTACATCTCTCACAAATAGCCTCCCCGCTGAACTACAAAACAACCCTCTGACCACTTTTGGGCGTGGCATCGCCGCCTATTTAGAAGTCAAGCCCGAGCACATTGCACCTGCGATTGAATATCTCCTCAAGCATGCGCAAGATGCAGTTGATCTAGCCCTTAATCCAAGCACTCCATCTACCTGGGATTGCTTGGCCGAACCCCTGGAGGATGCTACAGAATCTTTAGGCAGATCTTGGGGTGTAATCTCTCATCTCAATAGTGTTGCTGATACACCAGAGTTGCGTGTTGCGTATGGTGAGATGTTGCCCAAGGTCACCGCTTTCTTTTCGAGCTTGGGACAGAATTTAGAGCTCTACAAAAAGTTTAAAGAATTAAGCAAGGCTCCTGGCTTTTCAAAACTAAGTTCAGCACAGAAGAAAGTGATTGAAAACTCCCTAAGAGATTTTCGTTTGGGTGGTGCAGAGCTTAGCGATGCAGATAAGCCCCGCTTTTCTCAAATTCAGGATGAACAAGCAACATTAGGCAAGGCTTTTTCAGATCATGTTTTAGATGCCACCGATAGCTTTGTTCATTTGATAACTGATCAAGCAGAGTTAGTCGGCCTACCTGAAGATGCCATTGCTGCTGCAGATACTGCCCAGCAGAAGAACTTGCAAGGCTGGGCATTTACACTGCACTTCCCTTCTTATTACCCAGTGATGCAGTATTCAGAAAACCGGGCTTTACGTCGCCTGATGTATGAGGCCTATGTAACTCGAGCTTCTGAACTGGCACCCGAGTTTGCTAAGGGCAAATTAGATTGGGACAATACACAAAATATGTTGGAACAGTTAAGACTGCGTGATGAAGAAGCGCGCATGCTGGGCTTTAAAAACTATGCCGCTCTAAGCTTGGCGCCTAAGATGGCAAGCAGCGTTGAGGAGGTTGATTCTTTTTTAACCAATTTCGCCCAAAAGGCCAAACCATTTGCATTAAAGGATTGGCAAGAGTTATCTGAATTTGCCAAGACTGAACTATCTATTGTTGATGGATTGGAGCCATGGGATGTTGCCTTTGCTTCAGAAAGATTGAAGCAAGAGCGCTACTCTTTTTCTGAGAATGAACTCAAGCAATACTTCCCTCTACCCAAGGTATTGGATGGTCTCTTCCAAGTCATTCAAACTTTGTTTGGCGTCAAGATAGAAGCGGCAGATTTACCCACGTGGCATACAGATGTTCAGTCTTTCTCAGTCAAGAATGCCAAAGGCAATATCGTGGCTTACTTTTACCTAGACCCTTATGCTCGCCCTGGTAAGCGTGGTGGCGCATGGATGGATGATGCTCGTGGCCGCAGAGTATTGCCTAATGGCGAGATTCAGGTCCCCGTAGCCTACTTAGTATGCAACTTTGCACCGCCAGTTAAGGTAGATGGTGTTTTACGCCAGCCCACCATTACTCATGATGATGTGATCACCCTCTTTCATGAAAGTGGTCATGGTTTGCATCACCTCTTAACTCAAGTTAGTGCCTTAGGTGTATCTGGCATTAATGGTGTTGAGTGGGATGCCGTAGAGTTGCCAAGTCAGTTTATGGAAAACTTCTGCTGGGAATGGGAGGTCTTAGAAAAAATGACAGCACATGCCGAAACAGGCAAACCACTCCCTCGTGAATTGTTTGACAAAATCCTCGCCGCCAAGAACTTCCAGAATGGCTACATGACCTTACGGCAAATTGTGATGTCATTAACGGATTGGCGTTTGCATGCGAGCTTTGATGCAAAGAATGCCCAAGGCCAAGCGGTGCTCGATCTATCTAGATCCATTGCAGATCAATTTAATGTCATTCCACAACCCAAGATCTCACGCTGGATCAATACCTTTAGCCATATCTTTGCAGGTGGCTATGCAGCGGGCTACTACAGCTATAAGTGGGCAGAGGTGTTATCAGCCGACGTCTACTCAGCTTTTGAAGAGGCGGCAAAACTTACAGGCAGCGTCTTAGATGAAAAGACTGGCGCTCGTTATCGCGAAGAGATTTTAGAGGTTGGTGGCAGCCGCCCTGCAGCTGAATCCTTCAAAGCTTTTAGGGGCAGAGAGCCAAGCATTGATGCCTTATTAAGGCATGGTGGTTTGGCTTAAATCAGGCATATATTTAAATCTCACCCAACCCACAAGTCAGATAGCTGTATTAGAGCCCAAGGTTCGCCCTAATTTTCTCTACCAGGGCTTTAGTGGTGTTGGGAGAGGACCCATTTCCCCAGCTTGATCTGACATAGCTTGTAATTTCCACAATCTCCAGATCATTCAATCTTGAGGCAAATGATGGCATAGCAATATAACCAACTCGCATCTGGATTCCGCGGATCATCACTTAAATAATATTGTTAGGCTGTATCGCCATAGCTACCCGGTTGCCCTGTCTTTTTCTTCGCCCTATTCTCAAAGAAAGTTTCAATTTCTACAAAGAAAATAGGTACAAGTGCCACTGCTAAACAGGTCGAAGCAATCATGCCGCTAAAAACCGTGACCCCGAGAGAAACCCGCGCTGCAGCTCCTGCACCAGTAGAAAATATTAAGGGCATAACGCCTAAGATAAATGCAATCGATGTCATCGTAATTGCTCTAAAACGCACCTTAGATGCCTCTAAAGCAGAGTCAACCAAACTCATCCCTTTTTGTTTGCACTCGAGCGCAACCTCCACGATCAAGATGGAGTTTTTACAAGAGAGGGCAATCATTAAGACCAAACCAATCTGCACGTAAATGTTGTTGGGAATGCCAGTGAACGTAAGTGCTAGTACGGGCCCCGATAACGAAAGAGGAACGGCCGTCAAAACCGATAATGGTGCAACCCAAGTTTCATATTGAGCAGCTAAAACAAGGTAGACCAATAAGATAGATAGCCCAAAAATCAAGATCACGGTATTGCCTACCAACTTTTCTTGATAGGACATCCCCTCCCACTGAAAGGCAATGCCAGTTGGCAGCGTTTCTGTAGCCAGCTTTTCTAACACCTGCATTACCTGCCCTGAGCTATAACCCTCATTTGCAGCACCCAAAACAGCGGCAGAAGGATATAGCTGGAACTGTGTTACAAACGGAGGTCCATTGACTTCTTCAATATCGATAAAAGATCCTAAGGGAACCATATCGCCGATCTTATTTCTCACATACAAACGGCTGATCTGATCTGGAGTCATTCGGTACTTTCCATCAGCCTGTACATATACCTGATAGGTTTGACCGTACGTAAAAAATTGATTGACATAGGTCGAGCCAACATAGGACTGCAAGACATCATAGGCATCTCCAATCGCAACACCTACCGTTTCAGCACGGCCAATATTGAACGTGAGCTTGAGTTGTGGGACATTATTTTGAAATGGTGTAAAGATCGCCCTGACCTCTGGAAATTTTTCAGCCTCACTGATAAATTGCTTTGCAGCCGCATCCAATTTTGCAAAACTATTACTACCATCGGTAAGCATGAGTCTCATAGAAAAACCACCAGATAAACCGAGGCCTGGAATGGCAGGAGGTAAAAGTACAAAGGACTTAAGCTCTTGCACCTGCTGCAGACCCGCATTCATGGCGTTGTAAATATCGAGCAAGCCCTCGCCTTTTCCGCGGTCACCCCATTTTTTCATAATGACATAGAGAGCTCCTGAATTCGACTGTGAGGTATTGTTGTTGATGAGGTTGATTCCACCAATCACGACTACATTGTCAACACCAGGGATCTTTTGCAAAACAGCAACGGCCTTCTTAATACCATCTTCAGTTCTTTGCAACGATGCGGCATCAGGCAAAGTGACTGATACGAGTAGATAACCTTGATCCTCGTTTGGAATAAACCCAGAGGGAGTTAGTGAGAGGCCAATGAGAGAGGCAGCAATGATCGTAGTTCCAAATAAGACTGCCTTTTTACGGTTATCCATCAACTTATGTAGTTGATGCTCATACCAATTAGCAAGGCGATTAAAGTATTCATCAAACTTTTGATAAAACTTATTTTTGACCGCATTTGGATCAACAGGCCTTAAATACTGTGCAGATTGAGTTGGCTTTAAGGTGATCGCATTAATACCGCTAATCAATGCGGTAGCGGCAATAACTAAGGCAAATTGGCGATACATTTGCCCAGTGATCCCAGAAATAAAGGAAGCGGGAATAAAAACTGCCATCAATACCAAGGTAATACCAATAATCGGGCCCATCAATTGGGTCATAGCGTCAATTGCACCTTGCCTAGGTGCTTCGCCATCTTCAATTTTTTTGGAGACTGCCTCAACCACCACAATAGCATCGTCGACCACAATACCAATACACAACACAATCGCAAACAAGGTCATGAGGTTAATTGAAAAACTCAATGCAGCCATGGCAGCAAAAGCGCCAATAATTGTGACGGGCACTGTAGTGGCAGGCACTAAGGTAGCGCGCCAGTTTTGCAGGAATATCAGAATAACAATTAACACCAAGATACCGGCTTCATAGAGGGTTTTATATACCTCATGAATTGACGCTTGCACGAACATGGTGGTATCAAATGGAATATCCCAAGACACTCCCTTGGGGAGTGTCTTAGCGATTTTTTCCATCTCCCCACGAACAGCCTGGGCGACGGCCAAAGCGTTGGCCCCTGGCATTTGATAGATGGCTATTCCACCTGCGGGGCTCTCATTGATTTTAAAGAACTGGTTATAGTTTTGGCTACCCATTTCAATTCTCGCGATATCCCTTAAGTAAGTAATATCGGATTTACTTCCTGTCTTTATAACGATTCTGCCGAACTGCTCTGGCGTTGTCATAGCACTCGTCACATTGAGCGTGAATTGAAAATCTTGACCAAGCGGTGTAGGGGGTGCTCCCGTCTGACCAGCAGTCAGTAATACATTTTGTTTATTGATGATGGCAATCACATCACTTGGCATGAGATTCCGCATCTTCAGCTGCGCGGGATCTAGCCAAATCCGCATACTGTAATTTCCCACACCAAACACATTGGCTGCCGCTACACCAGGTATGCGGGCTAAACGCTGTTGTAACTGGAGATTTGCAAGGTTACTTAAAAATAATCCATTCTGCTCAGGATTGGTAGAGGTCAACGTGACAAACTGCAAAATTGCCGTGGACTGTGTTTTAGTGGTGACCCCCTGCTTTTGTACTGCTTGCGGCAGGGCAGGCAGAGCGATTGCCACTCGGTTCTGCACGTTGACTTGCGCTAAGTCAGGATCAGTACCCACTTGAAACGTGACTGTCAGCGTGTAAGTTCCCGTATCCGTAGAGGTAGACTCCATATAGAGCATGCCATCAACGCCATTGACTTGAGTTTCAATATTACTTGCTACCAATTGCTGCACTAAGGTAGCACTAGCGCCAGGATAACTTGTGGTGACCTGAATAGTAGGCGGTACGATATTGGGGTATTGCGAGATCGGTAAGCCAAAAATACAAACTCCCCCAATCAGCAGCATCAACAGCGCAATCACGTTGGCCATTACCGGCCGTTCGATAAAAAATTTAGAGAGCATGATTATTTCAGGATCATTGCTTCAAGCGTTACTGCTTTGGGATTAGTCACTTGATTCACGCTTATATTAATGAAGCCGTTAATCACCACTTGGCTTGAGGCTGTTAAGCCTTCTGTCACTTCAACATACTTTTCAAAACGCTGTCCAAGTTTAATCGGCTGACGTTGCGCCTGCTTTAATTCATCTAAAACATACACATAATCGCCGACTTGATCATTCAAGGTGGCGGTTACAGGAACCAATAAAGCCTGTCTGGGTTTGCCATATTGCGCCATGACCCGCGCATATAGTCCAGGTATTAATGAATAATTCTCATTCAAG
The DNA here is from genome assembly GCF_018881975.1 of Polynucleobacter sp. JS-Safj-400b-B2. Taxonomy (GTDB): domain Bacteria; phylum Pseudomonadota; class Gammaproteobacteria; order Burkholderiales; family Burkholderiaceae; genus Polynucleobacter. The sequence goes on from NZ_JACVPJ010000017.1 coordinate 15,252, forward strand.
AAGATCCCGCGCAATTGAAGGGAGCCGGTTTCTGTGGAGATTAAATTGGCCGCATAATCAAGGACTCCTTCATGAGGATAGCCTTTCTCATTTTGAAGCCCAGCAAAAACTGGCAAGGTATTTACATTAGATTTCTTGTCTGCATTTTTATCGATTTCCTCAAACTTCAAGAATTCCCGCTCATTGACTGAGAAATAAACATAAATAGGTGAAATCTGTTGGATCGTTGCCAACTTCACCCCTTTTGAAGTAGTGTCCAAATACGTTCCGACATCTAATAAGTGCCGACCCATCAGCCCATCAAATGGCGCTCTAATTTCGGTATAGCCTAAATTGATCTTTGCGAGCGTTAAGTTCGCCTCGGACTGTTGGTACTGCGACAAGGCTTTATCTACGGCTGCTTGAGAGGTCGCGTTTTCTTTCAGTAACGATTTTTGACGCCCGTATTCGATCTTTGCTTCGTCGTAAATAGCCTTTTTCAAATTCACTTCTTGGATATATTGGTCCTGTTCAATCACAAACAACAGGTCACCCTTTTTCACCATGGTGCCATCTGCAAACCCAATTTTGGTGAGGTAGCCTTTAACTCGGGCATCTAAGTTGACCGTCAGATAAGGATCAACCACACCATCAAAAGTGGCAAAGCTGCGAATTTCCTGAGAGAGCGGCAAGGCGGTAGTAACTGGTATTGGTGGTTTTGTTGTGGTTTTACCGCAGGACTTAAGGAAGACTAGAGCAATGATCGCAATTAAGACGACGATGGATATACCAATAGTCCTTGGAGACAGCTTCTTTTTTAGGAATGGGATATCAACCGTGCTTAGCTTTGTTAAGAGAGCATTCCAACGTGACAATAATGAAGTCCAAAAAGGCTGCAGATGACCCCATAGTTCCGTTAGTAAAAGTTTGGCTTTTAGTAAGAGGTCTTTCATGGCGCAGCACTTCCCTGAGTCGGAGTTGTTGATTTCATTGGCGCTACTCCTTCAGCAGGTAGCGATTGATTCGGCAGAAGGAACTTGCCCGCTTGGACATTAAACGGTTCACCAGTCTTCGTAAGTACATTGCCCCAATCTGTGCGGTCGGTCATCTCGGCAACCATCATTTCAGGTAATTTGGGCGGCGTCATTTCCGCAGACCAACCGCCGCCGAGCGCCTTAAATGCACCAACATATCCAACCAGCTCATTCGACTTGGTTTGCACTAAAGAGCTTTGAATATTCAATAAAGATTGCTGAGCAACAATCACGGTGTTGTAGTCATTTTGACCCGCTATGTAGCGTCCTAAGGCCATATCTGCAGCGCTCTTGGCAGCAATCACGGCGCGGCTGTAGTCTACTACAGCGCTCTTAGAAGTTGAAATCGTCACCAGCGAATCTTCAACTTCTTTTTGCGCATTCAAGACCAAATTTTGATATGCCAAAATACTTTGTTGAAACACAGCATCCTGTACGCGCACCTGATCTACCAATGCACCTCGATAAAATAACGGTAAATAAAGTCCTGCAGAAATGCCGGTGGAGTTATTACCCCAGCTAAATAGACTTCCTGAACTCGTGGGACCGAAATTCGAGGTCGCATAACCAAAGGTACCGCCCAAGGTAAAGGTCGGAAACAGCAGGGCCTTATTGACACCGATCAAGGAAGATTGGGATGCTGCAGAAAATTCTGCTTGCAGGATATCTGGACGACGGCGCAATAAATCTCTTGGCATCCCCACACCTAATTCATTAGGTGGCTTGAGTGAGCCCTTGGTATCGCCATACTTCTTTTCATAGTAATCAGGCGGCTGACCCAATAAGATGCTCATTGCATTTTGTGTTTTCTTGAGATTAGCGATCAAAGTGGGGATCTGTGCCTTGGTTTGCTCGTATTGCGCCTGAGCCTGGCTTAGATCCAACATCGAGGTCGCGCCATACTTAAAACGCGCACCTGCTATCCGCAAGCTTTCTTTTTGCAACGCAAGGTTGGCCTTGGCAACAGCAATCAACTCCTCATTGTTACGAATATTGATGTAAGTATTTGCGACATCCGCAGTTAAAGAAACATCCGCCGAGTAAAAAGCAGCAACGCTCGATAAATACGAATTCAAAGAGCTTTCAATTCCGCGCCTAGCCTTGCCCCAAAAATCTAACTCCCAATTGAGTTGAATTACGGCGTTATTGAAGGTCAAATTTCCCGAGTTATTGGTTATTTCTTGCAAATTACTATTGCGGGTATTGGCATAAGTACTGCTCAATGCAATCGTTGGCAAGATGGTTGCATCACTCACCCCTAGCTGTGCCTGTAACTGATAAATTCTTAAAGCGGTTTGTTGCAGCGTGAGATTTTGAGAAGCAGCTTCTTTAAGTAAGGCATTGAGTGTCGGATCATTAAAACTCTTCCACCACTCCACTGGATCCAGAATTTTGTTCGAGTTCTCACCCAAAGATTCCGTAAATTCAGTTTGCGTTGTTGACTGATACTGATTAGCTGATTTTACTGAGGGTCTTGTAAAGTCAGGCCCCACCATAAAACAGCCCGCCAGCAAAACAGTGCTGGCGAGAAGGGTTACAGAGAGCCTTAAATTTTTAGGCATTAGCGCAAGGGGGGGTCAAAAATGGAAAAAATGTGAATCCAGTTTAGTCCAATAACCGATAAAGTACATAAGATCGTAATTTATCTTACTGCATATACCATCCATGACTGACAACAATCGATTGCCCGGTTAAGGCATTAGTCTCAAATCCGGCTAGGAACACCACGGTATTGGCTACATCGTCAACAGTAGTAAATTCACCATCAACGGTTTCTTTTAGCATGACATTTTTAACTACATCTGCTTCGCTAATTCCCAGCGCTTTTGCTTGCTCAGGTATCTGCTTTTCAACTAAGGGTGTTCTCACAAACCCGGGGCAAACCACATTGGCACGAACATTTCTTGGGCCACCTTCTTTGGCAATCACCTTGCATAGACCAATCAAGCCGTGTTTCGCAGTCACGTAAGCCGATTTCAGTTTAGATGCCTCATGTGAGTGTACTGAGCCCATATAAATGATTGACCCACCTCTACCACTGTCGTACATATGCTTGATTGCAGCCTTCGTGGTAAGAAATGCACCATCTAAATGGATTGCCATCATTTTTTTCCACTCAGCATAGGGATACTCCTCAATGGGGTGAACAATTTGAATACCGGCATTAGATACGAGCACATCAATACTGCCTAGCTTTTCTACCGTTTCAGTGATGCCTGCATTCACCATCTCTTCATTCGTTACATCCATAGCAACTGCAATTGCTTTGCCACCGTGGCTATTGATATCATCTGCAACTTTTTGGGCATCTGACAAATTGAGATCAGCAATCACAACGGCCGCGCCCGCTTCTGATAACTTGATGGCGCATTCCTTACCAATACCACTTGCAGCTCCAGTAATCAGGGCAACTTTATTTTTTAAAGACATACTTTTCTCCGAGAAAAATGAAAGGGGTTTGAATTAAGCAAGATAGTCAAAGGCAACCTCACCTAGACCAAGCGTGAGATCACACATCAGGTGTTTTGCAGAAATGACTTCAAGTACTGGTAAATCGGCTATGGGCGCTAATGCATGGTGAAATAATTCTAATCTTGCGGGGCCTGTCCAGGCGCCATGCACCGTCACGTTTTGACTGAAGTAGCGCACCAACTCACAAATTCTGGGTGTGCCATCTACGTGAGGAATAATTTTGAGCAAGTAACCCGGAGTTTCAGAAAGCTTTTTTTGCTCTTGCGCAATGTCTAACGTCTGAAATTTAAAACCCATTGTTCCTATGGCGACTCTGATGGGGCCATAATCCAATGTTCCTACCAAAGTATCCGACTCAATTCTTAATTGAGGATATGCCAGTTTCTTTGGAAATCCCCACAATTCTCTTCCGCCAGCAATAGGTGCCATATCATCTAAAAACATCATATGGGTATAACTAGCAGGCTTGCCATCCGCATCGATGACGTTGATTACCTGACCGCTTTCGGTGTAATCGCCAAAACCAGAAGAGTCCGGCATTTTAATAAATTCAAAGCTTACCAATGGATCATTCACCGTCAAAGGCTCCGGGACGATCGCTCTTAAGGCATCCAGATCGGTCCTGTAAGTAATGATGAAGAATTCACGATTAACAAAGTGGTAAGGTCCCCTTGGGTAAGCGGGACTAACAAAAGGCATCGAATAAGCATTTTTGCGAATGTCTGCAATGTTCATTTCTTTCTCCTACTTAAAGTGTTGTCGGTTTTTTGGGTTCTGTGAAAATCATATTCAATGTAGTTTTCTCCATCGGGAGGCAACTCGAGACACTTTGGATTTGAAAGCGTTTCGAGGATGTCCTCAAGACCCGCTTGCCAATGCATTTGCATCGTCTCAAAACTAAATTGGTAATCCTTGAAGTGACCTTCGCTAGGTTTATCTTGATAAATCAACTGGATGAAATTAAACTTTTTTGCACACAATTCACGGTTTAATTCGGAGAACAAAGGGTCCTGACTCTTAACAGAGTCGGGTACATGCTCCAAGAGATCTAATAATAATTTGCGCATTTTTTGCTTTTCTTTAATACCGTTACCAATACTACGTGTTCTGCTGGAGTATTGAATATCCTTCTGTCGCTCCATCACCTCAAAAATATTCGTCGGATTCTTGCCCATAGCGCTCCATATATCAACCTGAAAAACGAGAGTGTCTTCTAAAGATATGTTTCCAAGGGTGTAAACATGTTCAAGTGGTGTATTAGATACGCATCCACCATCCCAATAAAATTCGCCATCGATTTCAACCGCAGGAAATCCAGGCGGAAGTGATCCAGAGGCGAGGAAATGCTTGGCCTCCAACTTCATCTGAGTATTATCAAAATAAATAAAGTTTCCAGTTCGCACGTTTGTCGCGCCCACTGAAACTCGCATAGACTTGTGGTCATTAATTCTGTCAAAATCACAAAATTTTTCAAGAGTTGCAATCAAGGGGGAGGTGTCGTAAAAGCTAACGTCAGCTGGACTGCCTACACCAGGCGCAAAAGGTTTGGGTATAAAAAAGTTTTTTTGACCGCCCATAATTGCATTGGATGCTGCAGCTGACCCAAACATTTTTTCAATCTGAGTGCTATTCAGGATATTCATACCGATTTGACTGCCTGCATACATCTTGTCAGCAAACATCAAAAACTGGGCTAGTGGAGATGGATTGCAGCAAATGGCTTCCCAAAATCCTTTTAGTTTCTCCACACGATCTTTTGGAGCATTTCCAGCGATGACAGCACAATTGAGTGACCCGATAGAAATTCCAGCTACCCAAGTGGGATAAATGCCCCGTTTATCTAAGCCTTCAAGTACCCCAGCTTGATAAGACCCTAATGCGCCCCCTCCCTGCAGAACAAGACCAATTCGAGGATATGGGAGATTGAGAGTTTTCATACGGATTTGAGTTCATCAGACTGCCCACTAAGGATATAGCTTAGGGTGCTATCTTTAGGAGGGAATCTTGAATTTCATAAGATGGGAGAAAATAGATAACAATACTTATAGTTAATATTTATGTCAAACAAGTGACGAAAGATCAGGCCAGCCCACCTTTGTACTGGCTATTTTTAATAGTCTCTAGGAGGTAAACCCTTGCTTTGGGAGGCTAATTTAAGACTTGCTAATCGTCGCAACCACAGGGGCATGATCCGATGGCTGCTCCCAGGCTCTAGGCCCCTTATCCACTATGCTGGCGTTGCATTGCTCTTTAAGTGGCTCGCTGAGTAGGATATGGTCGATACGCATTCCAGCATTTCTTCTGAAACCCATCATGCGGTAATCCCACCAACTAAAGGTTTTAGGCGCTTGTTCAAATATTCTGAATGAATCTGTTAATCCAAGCTTGATGAGCTCTTGAAATGCTTCACGCTCTGGTGGAGAGACTAAGTTTTGCCCTTCCCACGCTTTAGGATCATGAACATCTTCATCGGCAGGCGCAATATTGAAGTCTCCCAAGAGTGCTAATCGCTGGTTCTGTTGGAGCTCATCTGTTAACCAAGTTTGTAATGCATTCAACCAACCCAGTTTGTATTGAAATTTATCGCTGTCAGGCGATTGCCCATTCGGAAAATATGCTGAAATCAATCTCATCGGCTGCATTCCCGCAAAGGGAATCGTTGCAGCTAAGATGCGCTGCTGATCATCCTCGTAGTTTGGGATATTTCTGATGGGCTTTAGAAAGCTGGTTGCTGTATCAGAGGCAATGGGTGCTAGGGCTGCCTTTCGCACAATGATGGCAACACCGTTATAGGTCTTTTGCCCTGCAGCCAGACTGAGATAACCAGCATCCTCCAATTCTTTATGGGGATACTTATCATCCGTCAGCTTTAGCTCCTGCAAGCAGAGCGCATCAATTGGCTGCTTCTTTTTTTCCTGATCTTGTAACCAGCGCAGAACATGCGGAAGGCGAACTTTTAAGGAGTTCACATTCCACGCCGCTATTCGAACAAAATCAGTCATCAATACCTAACTCTTGCAGTTTGCGGGTAATCGTATTGCGCCCAATGCCAAGGCGTTGTGCGGCCTCTACTCTTCTACCGCGCGTCACCTCTAGCGCCGCTTGTAATACTGCTTTTTCAAAGCGCGCAGTCAAGGCATCAAAAACCTCTTTATCACCATCTTGCAACATCTTGACAGCAAGACGTCCTAAGCCGCTCTCCCAGTCCCCTGAGGCAACTTTGGTAGCAATAGGATTGCTTGGTGATGACTCACCATGAATAATGACGGGTTGCTCACTGGTCTCGATAACGATATCAGTCGGCAGATCGCTAACGCCAATCACATTTGCAGGGGTCATGACGGTTAACCAGTGACACAAGTTCTCTAACTGACGTACGTTCCCAGGAAATGGCATCGCACTGATTTCTTTTAAGACTTCGTCAGACAATTTTTTAGGTTCGACGCCTAAAGATTTCGCGCAAGTCAGCATGAAATGTCTGGCCAACATTGAAATGTCCTCGCTACGCTCACGCAACGAAGGCATACGCAAGCGAATCACATTCAAACGATGCAATAAGTCTTCACGGAAGAATCCAGCCGCCACTCTAGCATCAAGGTTTTGATGAGTCGAGGCAATAATGCGGACGTTTGCCTTGATCGGGTCTTGACCGCCGATGCGATAGAAATGTCCATCAGTCAGAACGCGAAGTAAACGGGTTTGCAGATCAAATGGTAGATCGCCTACTTCACCAAGAAATAAAGTGCCGCCGTCAGCTTGCTCAAAGCGGCCGCGACGAAGCGTCTGGGCACCCGGGAAAGCGCCACGCTCATGACCAAATAGCTCAGACTCCAATAAATCTTTAGGTACAGCAGAAGTACTTAAGGAAACGAATGGGCCTTTTGCGCAAGGGCTGTGTTTATGTAGCGCATGAGCAACCATCTCTTTACCGGTACCAGACTCACCCGTAATAAGGACTGTGGCGTTAGATTGCGCTAAGCGGCCAATGGCACGGAAGATCTCCTGCATTGCTGGTGCTTGACCAATAATCTCGGTAACGTCTTGCCTCCAGGCGCTTAGATCTTTTGCACCAGAGTCATTGCGAATGCCCTGCTCTACCGCGCGACGGATTAACTCAATCGCTTTTTCTACATCAAAAGGCTTAGTGAGATATTCAAAGGCACCACCTTGGAAGGAGGAGACTGCAGAATCCAAATCAGAGTAAGCAGTCATGATGATGACTGGCAAATTCGGATGGCTCGCCTTGACGTGCTGCAACAAATTCAAACCATTACCACGTGGCATGCGGATGTCTGAAATCAACACCTGAGGAGCTTCTTTTTCTAAAGCATTTAGTACGTCATTTGGATTAGAAAAGCTCTTATGCGGAATGTTCTCGCGCGCCAATGCTTTTTCTAAGACCCAACGAATGGATTGATCATCGTCAACGATCCAAATTGGTTTCATGATGGTTTCTCCTGCCTACGGTATGGAATTTGAATATGAAAATCGGTTCGCCCAGGTCGGCTATTGCAAGCAATAAATCCCTGGTGCTGCTGAACAAAGGTTTGTGCTAAGGTGAGGCCAAGGCCACTACCGCCTTCTCTGCCCGAAACTAACGGGAAGAAGATGCGCTCAATAATTTCTTCTGGAATGCCAGGGCCGTTATCAATCACATGCAAGTCCATCGCCAACTTATAGCGATGCTTTGCAATCGTGACTGAACGCGCCACACGGGTCTTTAACTCGATTTGCGCAACACCACTGCGAATCTCTTCTGAAAGCGCTTGTGCTGCGTTATGAACAATATTTAAGGTTGCTTGAATCAACTGCTCTCGGTCCCCCAATACATCAGGCAGACTAGTATCGTAGTTGCGAATAATTCTCAGACCTTTTGGGAACTCCGCCAAGACAAGACTTCGCACACGCTCTAAGGCTTCATGCACGCTGAAGGACTCCATCACATGCGCCTTACGATGTGGCGCTAAGAGACGATCCACTAAAGTCTGGAGGCGATCAGATTCCTTAATGATGACCTGAGTGTATTCACGCAAGCCTTTATCAGGCAATTCAAACTCTAATAGCTGAGCTGCTCCACGAATACCACCCAATGGATTTTTAATCTCATGCGCTAAATTACGCATCAACTGCTTATTTGCCTCAACTTGTTGTGTCACGCGTTCATCGCGCTCACTACGCAGTTGTTGATCAATCGGAAACCACTCCATCAGGATGAGGTTAGGGTCTTCTAAAGCTGCGACGACTACATGCGCAGGAATGGAAGCTTGATGGATGCTTCCTGGCAAGGAATGCAAAATCATTTCTTGGCGTTGCGCTAGAACATGTCCCAGCCTCACCTCAGAAATCATGTCATTTAACGCGATGTTATCGCCAAACAAATTGTGCACAGCTTGACCCTCAAGTGATTTACGCGAAAGATCTAGCGCTGACTCAGCAGCCGGGTTCACGTACACCAATTGTTGGTTCTCAGCCTCAAATACCACGATGGCATTGGGCATCTGATCAAGCAATGTCGGAAAAAAAGGAGCAGCCGAAGCTGCTCCCTTGAACGAATTGCGCAACAGACCTGCGCTCAAGTTCTCTCCTTCGCTTACAGGGAGTAGTACATATCAAATTCGATTGGATGAGTAGTCATACGGAAACGTGTGACATCTTCCATCTTCAAATTGATATATGCATCAATCATGGACTCAGTAAATACACCGCCGCGAGTCAAGAACTCGTGATCTTTCTTCAATGCATCCAATGCCTCTTCCAAGCTTGCACAAACGGTTGGGATCTTTGCATCTTCTTCTGGCGGCAAGTCATACAAGTTCTTGTCAGCAGCTTCGCCTGGGTGAATCTTGTTCTGAACACCATCCAAGCCAGCCATCATCAATGCTGAGAAGCAGAGGTACGGGTTAGCCAATGGATCTGGGAAACGAGTTTCAATACGACGACCCTTAGGATTTGGAACGTGTGGAATACGAATAGAAGCAGAACGGTTACGTGCTGAGTAAGCCAACTTCACTGGAGCCTCAAAGCCTGGAACTAAACGCTTGTATGAGTTTGTACCTGGATTAGTAATCGCATTCAATGCTTTAGCGTGCTTGATAATGCCGCCGATGTAGAACAATGCGAATTCTGACAAGCCTGCATAGCCGTTACCAGCAAATAAGTTCTCACCATTCTTCCAAATAGATTGGTGAACGTGCATACCAGATCCATTATCGCCAACTACTGGCTTAGGCATGAAAGTTGCTGTCTTACCGTAAGCATGCGCTACGTTTTGAACAACGTACTTCTGCCAGATAGTCCAGTCAGCGCGCTGTACTAATGTGCTGAACTTTGTACCCAATTCGTTTTGGCCTTGACCAGCAACTTCATGGTGATGCACTTCAACTGGAATGCCTAATGACTCAAGAATCAAACACATTTCAGAACGCATATCCTGGAATGTATCTACAGGAGCAACCGGGAAATACCCACCTTTTTTTCCTGGACGGTGACCAGTATTGCCGCCTTCGATTTCTGCACCTGAAGACCATGGCGCCTCTTCAGAATCAATCTTGACGAAGCAACCCTGCATGTCAGCACCCCAACGAACGCCGTCAAAAATAAAGAACTCTGGCTCTGGACCAAAGTAAGCAGCATCGCCTAAGCCAGTGCTCTTCAAATACGCTTCAGCGCGCTTAGCGATAGAACGTGGGTCACGGTCGTAACCTTTGCCATCTGCTGGTTCGATAACATCACATGTAAGAACCAAAGTTGGCTCTTCATAGAATGGGTCGATATAAGCGGCAGTTGGATCTGGTTTGAGCAACATGTCAGAAGCCTCAATACCCTTCCAGCCAGCAATAGAAGAACCGTCAAATGCATGTCCATCTTCAAACTTACTTTCATCGAATGCAGAGATAGGAACTGTCGTGTGCTGTTCTTTACCCTTTGTATCCACAAAGCGGAAATCAACGAAAGTACATTCTTTCTCTTTAACCAACTTCATCACATCAGCGACGGTCTTCGTCATGCAAATCTCCTCTATTAACTAAACTCGGAATCAAAACTTAAGGCATACACCCTTGTTTATTCCAGGCATCAAACATGCCTAATGGATGTATGTAATTTACTGAAGCAAACAAATGGGAACTCTCATTATTGCACTGTTTAAGTGCCCAAATCCCGCGTATATACACTCCAATAAGCCTATATGCACCTTTTTAGTGCAAATAGGCTTAGCTTATATCGTGGATTTCGTAGCCCAGCTCTTGAGTGCCGGTTCTGAGGGCAATCCAAGCGCTTTCCAGAAGATTGGCGTTACCTTTAATACCCAATTCAATATGACGCTGGGCATACACACCACCCTTTGTGGCATCGCCTACTGACGGCAGGCTAAAGACCTTAACGCCAGGGAAATTAGCCTCTATACGCTCCATCAAGGGGGTCAAAGTCGATTCAATACCCTTGGGCACAATAAAACTCTGCTCAGCCCAGTTCTCTTGATGAAATAGGTCTTTGTAATGCGTATCCAAGCACCAAGCCATCATCGGCGCTGCCATTACTGGAAAGCCAGGAAGAAAGTGATGTTCGCGAATGCGAAAGCCAGGAATTTGGTTATAGGGGTTCGGAATGATTTCACTGCCAATCGGAAACTCACCCATCTTGAAGCGATGCTGATTCTCGGGAGTATTTAAATCCGCCTTAATCGGATCGCCTTCCGCCATCGACTGAATGCGTCCCGCAATCAATTCTTGCGCCGTTGGATGCAATTGCGTTTTAGTACCTAATGCAAGCGCTGCGCATTGACGGGTGTGATCGTCAGGTGTTGCACCAATACCGCCAGTACTAAACACGACGTCCCCACTCGCAAAACTTTCTTTTAAGGTAGCAGTAATTTGCTCAGGATCATCAGCAACATATTTAGCCCAAGCCAGGGTGAGTCCACGCTCATTGAGTAACTCAATGAGTTTACTCATGTGTTTGTCTTGGCGGCGTCCTGACAATATTTCGTCGCCAATCACAATCAAACCAAAGCGCCTGGCCGCAGTTGGCGTGTCTACTGGTTCGTCTATTTCAACTTTTTTCATTTTATCTACCATCTCATTAGCCATCACATTAACTGTGATGCGGAAGTTCCATATCAACAACACGTGATTGCACCGTTAAGGCTTGATTTAATTCCTCTTCCCGCAGCTGCTTGAGGGCATCCAATAAGAAGTAGCTAAACCATAAAGCTGCAAACACGAAAATCAAAGAATAAATCCAGAGCGCGATAAAACTCACAATCGGAAATAAAACCAAGGCCAGTGCAGAGGTTGCCCAAAAGAATGTAGGTACTGCACCCAACATTCCCGAGGCAATGCCCATGCAGAGTAAAGGCCAGCGATATTTTTCAAGCAGAAGATCACGCTCCTCTGCGCTGGCATGTTTAGCGAGAACGTCGTACGACATGAGGCGCATTGTTAGCCACCCCCAAAGGAGCGGAGGCAATACAGCTACCAATGGTGGCACCCACCAAACTGGTAAGGTCAACATCACTAAAGCCAAACAAATCAGCGCTGACCATAGGCTATATACCAAGCTGCCAAAGAAACCTCCGCCTTGCTTGCATTCCAAATCATGGAATTGGGATTGTCTAGAGGCAATCTTGACAATCGAGGGTACTGTTGAAAAAGCAACAAACACCAGCAAGCTAATCGTGATTAAAGGAATGATCAACATCACAAAAAATAATGGTGCGATCCATGCTCTAGCGTTTTCAAAGCCAGCCCAAATGAGGCCTTCCTGTATCCAGCTAGTAAAAATAGAAGTCGTCAGAAAAACACTCAATGCCTCAAGTGCTGGCGTCCAAGTTAACCAAATCAGCACGCCCCATAACACTGAGACGATCAAAAATGGTCGCAGGCTCAGCCATAACATCCGTGGATGCATAGTTCCAACCAAAGCCATTCCAAATGATTTAAATAATTGCGGTAATCCGACCATACAACTCCTATTGCCTGCAGACTTGCAATCTACTTAGGCTTGAATTCTTTCACGGCACGTACTAAACCTTGCCATTGCTGAGTAAGGATATTTTGTGAAACCGTTAAATTCCTTACTCCCGTAGGATAGACCTCTTTAGGAAAAATAGCGGTTCGGAAAGCCATATCCCACCACGGAAACAAAATGCCAAAGTTACAGCCACCTAAAACGCCAGGCTTGCCCTTAGCTTCATGGCCATAACCCACCGCATGATGCATGCGATGAAACATCGGAGAAATTAGGAAGTATTTAGCAGGCCCAAGATGAACTTTGATATTGGCATGCTGCCAGCTTTGAATAAATTGGCTAAGCGCAATTAGCATGATGAATTGGCCAGGAGATACACCAAACAAGAGCGCAAAGAACGCCATGAAGGTGGCGCGCATGATGTCGTCCAGAATGTGATTGCGGTTATCAGACCAAGCAGTCATTACGGTTTGACTGTGATGTAAGGAGTGAAGTTGCCACCACCAGTTAAATGCATGTGAGGCGCGATGGTAAAGATAATCCACAAAATCCAATAGCACCAAGTAGATCAAAAAGCTCACCGCTGGGATTGAACTTATCCCAGGCCACCATGATTCAACATTCAATCGATCGAAACGGAAGTCATGCAAGATCGAATCGATCTCAAAGAAGAAGCCAGACAGAGCAATAAAAATAATGCCATGAAAAATACCTAGGCGATGAAACAAGGTATAGAAAACATCCGCTTTACTTGTGCTTGCAAAGCGCTCTTGCTTTTCCGCTGGATCAAGCTTTTCCCAAGTTCTTAATACAACAATGATTAAGAAAATTTGAATACAGCCAAACAAGAACCAATCAACCCCATCAAATACATCCTCGGCCCAAGACATTAAATCCAATTGATACAGAATCGGACCCACCACATTAGAAAAAATAAATTCCTGAACGCTTGCATAGGCGTTTGAAACTAAAGAGGTGAAGTTATTTAAGTCCATGCCTTATTTTGAAGGATTTACTGTATTTTTGGGCAGCAAGCCAAAGCAGAAGCCGCGCCCTTTCAGGTTCACAATAAGTTGTTCCAAAACGGCTGGCGCCCATGGGTCTTTTCTAGACCAAATACCTAAGTGAGCCATGGTGATGTCTCCATCCTTTAGGCTTCTAGTTGCTTTATCCAAAAGACCGCTATTGGGATGTTTGTCTGAATTCAACTCATCTCCTAAGAAGCCGGCAGGAGCCCAGCCAATATGCTGATAGCCGCACATATCACCCATCCGAATCAAGGTAGGTGAAGTTTTGCCGCCAGGAGCGCGCCAGATTTTCTGTAGTGGCTGATTTGTCATTTCTTGGAAGCGCTGGTCAACCCGACGAATCTGCTTACACATTGTTGCTTCGTTATACAAAACGATTTCTCCAGCCTTTGGACCAAATTGTGGCTTCTCAAAAACCTGCCCTTTAGGGCCATCCTTCACGAAGTAATCATGGTCATAGGTATGGCTACCAAAGTGATTGCCTTCCTTTGACAATTGTTGCCAAAAGGGTTTCCAAGAATCATCCAAAGCAAAGTCGCCACGAAAGGTTTTTTCATTGGCCGGAAAAAAAGTGGCTTTCACATTTTGACGCTTGAGAATCTCAGCAACTTTTTCCGCTACAGACATATTGCCTGTATCAAAGGTAAGGTAAACAGTCTTGCTACATTCGGCTTGAGCAATTGCGCACAATGAAAAACAGCTGAGCAAGAGCGCGGCTGCGGAACGGGTAAATGCGATACGAATAAATGCGTTAAGAGTGATGCGCTTCATAGTGATGTTTACTCCCATCCAGCCCTTGGAGTAAAGAACACGCCATGGGGAGATTTGCCAACAGGGATAAGGGTTGCCAACTTCATCGTTGGAATATCGATTACCCCAACCTTTTTAGAGAAGCGGAAAGTGACCCACATGGTTTTACCATCAGGGGTGATTTCCATATCGTCTGGACCGGCTGGCAGCCCAGTGATATCACCAACCTTCTCCAGGGTTTGCATATTGAGCAAGCTAATCGTAGAAGCAATGCGATTGCTCACGAAAACGTGCTTTTTATCACCTAAAGGACGGAAATTATGAGCGCCCTTGCCTGTCGTTATCCGCTTTACTTCTTTGCGCGTTTTCCAATCAATCACCTGAACATAGTCATCACCAGTAATGCCAACCAAGAGATATTGATCGCCAGGCGTCATCCACAAACCAGCAGGAACTTTTCCTGTAGGTATTGTCCACAATACGTTTTGGGTTTCTAGATCAATTGCGGCAAGCTCATTGGAATCTTGCAAAGTGATAAATGCTATTTTGCTGTCAGATGTGAAAGCAATATGGCTTGGTGTCTTAGCTAACTTCACAGTCTTAGCCAATTTGAGATTAGCGCCATCCGCGGCATAAATATCTACGCGATCTAAGCGATTGCCGTTTGCTACAAACCATTTGTGGTTTGGTGAGTATCCAATTTGGTAGGGGTCAATAATGTTGGGTATCTTGCCAGTCAACTCTCCAGTCGTTGGATTCATCATGACCACATCATTGCCTGCGGCATTAGCAATTAAAAGTGTTTTTTGGTCAGGGGTAATCATCAAGTGATGAGGCTCCTTGCCAACGGGAACTGTTTTAATAACCTCACGAGCGTTCATATCAATGAGGCTTACAGATGCAGATCCAGAATTCAGAATGACAGCAATCTTAGGTTGATTTGCAGAGCTTGCAGGCGCTGGGGTATTGCTAGGCTGAGCCAAAGCGTATTGATTGGCCAACAGCAGGCCCAATAAAACGGAGGTCGCAAGAACGCGAAAACCTCTAATCTTGATAAATTTGTGCATACCCCCATTGTAAGCAATTGGGGAGGTTTAATAGGCCTCTCAATCCAATGGATATCGGTATAGATTTGACCTAGCGCAAGCTTGCCAAAACCTTTTCAAGGCGCTTTAAGGACATCGGGGTGGGTGTTTTGAGCTCTTGAGCATATAAAGCCACCCTCAACTCCTCTAACTGCCAACGGAAATCCGTTAAGGCTTGATCTTCGGACATTGCATAGGAAGCAGCACCCTTAGCACCTTGCATGAGCTTTTGCCACGGACGCGCAACCGATTCCCAGTCCTTTTGGAGTTGAGCATCACGACTCGGGTTAGAACGCAATTTATCGATCCGCATTGCAATTGCTTTTAAGTACCGAGGCACATGCACTAGCTGGGAGTACGGTATGTCGGCAACGAACTTCGCAAATATCAACCCTTGCATCTGCGCCTGAATATCGGCATAGGCAGTCGGTGAGGCGGCTTTTGCGCTGGCTACTTTTTTCTGCAAATCGGCATGGGCTTGTAATGCATTTAAGGCATGTCGAGAGATCTCTTGCGCGATGAGTGCTAATCTTGGTTTACCAGCTTGTAATCGCTCTGCAAATTGCTCGGCATTGACTGGAAGTGGTTCAGCCATAAATGCACGCTCAAGAGCAATATTCAGAATCTGCTCTATCAAGCCCTCTACTGAGCCCACATTAATGAATAGCAAACCCAATTCACGAATACCAGGTAATTGTTTTTGCAAAGCCTTAATCGTGTCTTTATTACTTAAAGCAAATAAGCGACGCAATCCTAAAGCATGCTGCTTACGGGCTTCCTCTAAATCATCAAATACCTCAAGATCACAATAGTCAACACGATCAACCAAGGCGGGATATCCAAATAAGGTTTTATTACCCTTTTGAATCTCCAAAGTTTCTGGTAACTCACCGAACTCCCAGGAGCGGTAACCGCCCTGCTCGACCTTGCGAGTCGCATCAGCGGTATTTGTATTTCCATGTGAATCCGATTTAGATCTCTCACCAACTGGTGGCTCAACCCCCAACTCGACCTGAGCAGTCTCTTGAGCAATTGCTTGAAAGGCATCACGAGCAGTCTGCCCATACTCTGAACGTAAGCGAGCTAGGTTACGCTCTACCTCAAGCTGACGCCCATGCTCATCAATCAAGCGGAAGTTCATAGATGAATGTAAAGGCAAGGCCTCAGGTCTGAAATCTGTGCGCTTAATCTCGAGACCGCGTTCCTTACGAATATCGCTAATCAAGCTATCTAAAAAGTCACCAATTCCAAATTGCTTCTCTTCTAACTTTCGCTCGAGGAAAGACTTTGCATAGTCTGGTAAGGGTACACAATGGCGTCTGAGTTTTTGCGGCAAGGATTTCAGGAGCAAAAGCACCTTCTCTTCGCACATACCAGGAACCAGCCATTCACAACGGCGTCCATCTACTTGATTGAGCTGAGTCAAGGGCACAACCAGAGTCACCCCATCCTTCGGACTGCCGGGCTCGAAGTGGTACGTTAGGCTCAGCTGTGCACCACCGACCAACATCGTTTTTGGATAGCGATCTACGGTAATGCCTGCCGCCTCATGGCGCATTAAGTCGGCCTTTTCTAGGCGAAGTTGGCCATCTAGATCCTTATCTTTATCCTTATCTTTATCTTTATTTTTCGCTAGCCATGCCTTGAGGCTTTCTCGACTGCGAACCTCTTTCGGTATGCGAGAGTCATAAAAAGCAAATAGCAACTCATCATCCACCAACACATCCGGTCGACGTGAACGATGCTCTAAGGCTTCTATTTCTTTAATCAGGCGGCGGTTATGCCAAAAGAATCCAAACATATTGGGGTATTTCTTTTTGGCATCGGTTTCTGTTTCGCGTTGAAGCGCAGGCGTATCCATGCGCCCAAACATTTCTTCCTGAACCAAGGCTTGGCGAATAAATAGCTCTCTTGTTTCATCGGGATTGTGTGGCTCGTAACGAACTCGACGACCATGGTAAATCGGCAAGCCGTACAAAGTGCCCCGCTCAAATGCCATAACCTCACCCTGACGGTTATCCCAGAATGGATCGCTCAAGGATGTGATCAAGCGATGTGCGGCAACGCGCTCTACCCATTGCGGCTCGATCTTAGCGATCGTTCTGGCATACATACGGTTGGTTTCTTGCAGTTCACCAGCCAAAATCCAAGCACCTGCCTTTTTACCGATAGTAGAACCTGGCCAGATGAATGGACGAATACCGCGAGCCCCAACGTAACCACCCGTCTTACTATTGCGATCTTGGGATTTTTCATCCTCTTCTTTTTTAGCTACATATCCCAGCAGACCCGTTAATAAAGAGAGATGCACTTCTTCATAGGTTGCGGGTATGCCATTTTCTTTCCAACCCTTTTCGCCGAGCATGGTATGTAATTGACCATGCACATCGCGCCACTCACGTAAACGACGCGGTGACAGAAATTTACTCTTACACAGATTCTCAAGCTGACGATTGCTGCTCTTATGCTTTAAAGCATCTTGATACCAATTCCAGAGTTTTACAAAACTAAGGAACTCAGAGCGCTCATCCGCAAACTGCAGATGCGCTTGATCGGCAGCAGCAGCTTGATCCATGGGTCGATCGCGTGGATCTTGTGTGGCCAAAGCAGAAGCAATGATGGTGACTTCTTTTAGAGCATTCTGTTCTTTAGCTGCTAGCAGCATTCTGCCTATGCGTGGGTCAAGAGGTAAGTCTGCTAGTTGCTTACCAGTCGCAGTGAGTTTGAAGCTGTTGTTGATGTCCTTACCGATATCCTTACCATCTGCAGGCTCCGATTCATCAAATTCAATTGCACCCAATTCATCTAAAAGTTGTACACCATCTGCAATCGCTCTACCCAAGGGCTTATCAATGAAGGGGAAATGCTGGATCTTGGGCAAGCGTAAGGAACTCATCCGCAAGAGCACCGCAGCTAAGGAGCTGCGTAGTATTTCGGGGTCTGTAAATTTAGGACGGCCTTGATAATCTTGCTCGCTGTACAAGCGCACACAAATACCATCCGATACACGACCGCAACGCCCCGCCCTTTGATTAGCAGCTGCTTGGGAAATCGGTTCAATCTGAAGCTGCTCTACTTTATTGCGGTAGGAATAGCGTTTAACTCTCGCTAAGCCACTATCAATGACATAACGAATGTTCGGCACTGTTAAGGAGGTCTCTGCAACGTTGGTTGTCAGAATGATGCGTCGCCCATTGCCTGGACTAAATACCCTCTCTTGCTCAGCCACTGATTGGCGTGCAAACAAACTGAGGATTTCTGGATGAAAACGTTGCTGGAGGACATGGTCCTTGCGTAATGCTTCAGCGCAATCGCGTATCTCGCGCTCGCCAGGCAAGAACACCAATACATCACCAGCACCAGCAGCGCCTTCGCGCCATAGACTCGCAATCTCCTCAGTTACTGCATCCGGAATTTCCTTTGCAGTCTTAGATTCTTTTTTTCCATCGGGCTTGCCATCTGACTTAACCTCAGGCTCTAGCGGTGCATAACGCTGCTCTACAGGGAACAATCTACCGCTGACTTCGATAACGGGTGCCGCCTTGCCGTTGATTGCAAAATGCTCCGCAAATCGCTGGGCATCAATCGTTGCTGAAGTAATGATCAGCTTAAGGTCTGGGCGCTTAGGAAGTAATTGCCTCAGGTACCCTAATAAGAAATCAATATTCAGACTACGTTCATGCGCTTCGTCAATGATGAGTGTGTCATAGGCGCGTAACTGCGGATCGCGCTGCGTCTCCGCCAGCAAGATGCCGTCGGTCATCAACTTGATGGAAGCGGTATGACTAGACTTGTCAGCAAAGCGTACTTGGTAGCCCACATCTTGACCAATGGGTGAGCCTAACTCTTGGGCAATTCTCTTGGCGGTGGCAGTTGCTGCAATTCGGCGGGGCTGAGTATGGCCAATCAGCTTGCCACCATTAATCGTGCCCCGCCCCAGATCCAAGCAGATCTTCGGCAGCTGGGTAGTCTTACCTGAGCCTGTCTCACCGCACACAATCACCACCTGGTGGCTCTGCAAGGCATCCTTGATCAGTTGGCGCTGACCAGAGACTGGCAATTCCTCCGGAAACCGAATTTCCAACCTGCATGAGGTGTTGGAAGCAGGCACAGGCAGTGACATTGCTTTGGGTTTTTGTTGGTTTATAGGCTCTTGCACCCTATAATTTTCTCACTATGCCAACAAATGCACCGAACCAAGCCTTAATGGCCGCAGAAACGACCTCCAACTTCCCTTTCGTAGGGTGGTTGCGCGATGTTGCGCCCTACATTCATAGCTTCCGCGAGAAGACCTTTGTGATTGCCTTTGCCGGTGAACTAGTCCAAGAAATCGGTCTTGAAAATCTGATTGAAGATATCGCCATGCTCCATGCCATGGGTATGCGTATTGTCCTGGTTCACGGCATCCGCCCACAGATTGAAGAGCAGTTGATGCTCCGGAATATCAAAAGCAAGTTTGGTCAGAGCGCCATTCACAGCTACCGGATTACAGATGCAGCCGCGCTAGAGTGCGTTAAAGAAGCTGCCGGCGAATTGCGTCTTGATATTGAGGCAGCATTTAGCCGTGGGCTGCCAAACACGCCAATGGCTGGCTCACGTATTTCCGTGATCTCTGGTAACTTCATTACTGCAATGCCTATAGGTGTTGTTGAAGGTACTGATTACATTCATACCGGCCTTGTACGTAAAGTAGACTCAAGCTCCATTAGGCAGTCCTTGGATAGCAACAAAATTGTTTTGCTTTCCCCTTTAGGTTTTTCTCCAACTGGTCAGGCATTTAATCTGGCTTATGAAGATGTTGCCGCATCTACTGCCGCAGCGCTTAAAGCAGATAAGTTGATCTTCTTAAGTCCATATATCGGCTTAAAAGATGCTGAAGGTGATTTCATTACCGAGCTCTCCATGCCGCAACTGCAAGAATATATCGCGCAGAACAAAGATATGGATTTGGGCATGAAGAGTCTTCTCAATATCTCTGGTAGAGCTATACGCGCAGGTGTTAGCCGTGTTCACTTCCTGCCATGCAATCAAGATGGAGCGCTGTTAGAAGAGCTCTTTACCCATGACGGTATTGGCATGATGCTTGCGTCATCTGATATTGAGAACTTACGCGAAGCCAATCAAGACGACGTTGGTGGCATATTGCAATTGACTATGCCCCTCGAAGATGAAGGCATCTTGGCAGCTCGTGGTCAAGATGTGATTGAGCGTGATATTCAACGCTTCTCAGTCATTGAGCATGACCGCGTTCTCTTCGGTTGCGCCGCCCTTTTCCCATTTCCGAATGGCGTTGGTGAATTAGCCTGTCTTGCTGTTGATCCTGATGTTCAGGGATCTGGTGATGGCGAGCGCTTATTAAAGCGGGTTGAAATGCGCGCTAAACAAGAAGGCATTAAAAAATTATTTGTTCTCACTACTAGAACTGAGCACTGGTTCTTAAAGCGTGGCTTTAAACGGGCAACGGTCGATGATCTGCCTGAGGAAAGAAAACAAATTTATAACTGGGACCGTAAGTCCATGGTTTTAACTAAAGATCTATAAGAAATCCAAGCAACTTAAGAATTACTAGAAAGGCATTACAGATGGCACGCATGGTTCAATGTATCAAACTCAATAAAGAAGCCGAGGGAATGGATTTTGCCCCGCTTCCGGGCGAGCTAGGTAAAAAGGTTTGGAATCAAGTTTCCAAAGAGGCTTGGGCGGCTTGGTTAAAACACCAAACTATGCTGATTAATGAAAACCGCCTCAATATGGCAGATCCCCGGGCACGTCAGTACCTCTTAAAGCAAGTAGAAAAGTACTTCTTTGAAGGTGGGGCAGATATGGCGCAAGGTTACGTACCCCCTACAGACTAAGTAACTGTAGTTTGTAAAAAAGGTTTGCCGTGTTGCAGCATGTAATTTATTGAAAAATATATTTTCAATTGCTGTTGACACTGCTAACGATAAGCGTAGGATGAAGTTGTGGTGAGACAGATTGAGTGTCCCACTCACATTGGCGAAAGCCACTTAAGATAAGTGCATCTGTGCACTCATAGATGTCGGAACTAATTACCTTCCGATTATCTGCGCCATGGATACCATGGCAAACAAACCCGATGGGCATACCCCGTCGGGTTTTTTATTGCTGAAACCAATTATTAGAGTGCGATACGCTCAACTCCAGAGGCATTACTCACCAACAAGATATTTGCCTTTTCTTTAGCAAAAAGCCCAACAGTAATCACGCCAGCTATTTGATTGATCTGCGCTTCCATCTGAATAGGATTGGCAATCTTCAGACCCGCTATATCTAAGATCCAGCCTCCGTTATCGGTTACAAAAGGCTCGCTTGGGGTTTGATTGAGATCAGCCCTTGTACTCTTTGCCAAACGTAGGCTGACCTTACCACCCAATTTTTCTAACTCGCGGCTGACTACACCCTGCGAGAGCGGAATGATTTCTACTGGCAATGCAAAGTTGCCAAGCACAGCTACCTGCTTAGATGAATCGCAAATACAAATAAATTGCTTTGCCATCGAGGCGATAATTTTTTCTCGTGTAAGCGCTCCGCCGCCGCCCTTAATCATATGACCCAAAGGATCAATTTCATCTGCGCCATCTACGTATGCAGGAAGTCCTTGCACATCATTTGGACTAAGGACTTTAAAACCATGCTTTAGTAATCGTTGGGTAGTTGCGTTTGAGCTCGACACTGTTCCGGCAAAATGATCCTTATGCGGAGCAAGCGCATCAATAAAGCAGTTTGCAGTCGAGCCCGTGCCAATACCTAAAACCTGCCCGGCCGGCAATTTAAGCACTTCGTCTCTAGCTGCCTCACCTACCATTTGCTTTAATTGATCTTGATTCATATAGCTATCAAATGCCTTTATGTCATAACTGGAGCTGAGTAATTAATCCATCTATCATATGATATCTATTAGAAAACTACCTTAGAGCAGCGAGCAAGCCCATGAATATCACCCCTTCATCACTAAGCCAACTTGAGCAACTCAAGAAACTCACCACGGTTGTGGCCGATACAGGCGATTTTGAGCGCATACAGGCGTTTTTGCCGCAAGATGCGACTACCAACCCCTCACTGATTCTGAAGGCTGCCCAACAAAGCAATTATCAGGATTTGGTGAAATCAGTAAAAGCAGCGCATCCAGGCATGAGTCCTACTGACTTGGTGGATTACATCTTGGTTGCGTTTGGCTTGGAGATTTTGAAGATTGTTCCGGGTCGTGTTTCTACCGAGGTGGATGCCAGACTCTCTTTCGATACCAAAGGTACCGTATCTAAGGCTAAGCATTTAATTGCTCTTTATGAGTCTCATGGCATCGATCGCAAACGTATTTTGATTAAGCTAGCCGGCACATGGGAAGGCATTGCTGCAGCAAAAGAATTGGAGGCGCAAGGGATTCATTGCAATATGACACTGCTCTTCTCTTTAGTGCAGGCTGCAGCGTGTGGCGCAGCTAACGCAAAGCTCATCTCCCCATTTGTGGGTCGTATTACCGATTGGAATAAAGCCAAGTTAGGCACTAACTGGAGTGATAGCGCCAATGGTGGCGCAAATGACCCTGGCGTGACTTCAGTAAAGAGGATTTTTCATTACTACAAGCACTTTGGCATCTCTACTGAGATCATGGGAGCCAGCTTTCGTAATACTAGCCAGATCTTAGAGCTTGCTGGCTGCGACCTTTTAACTATTAGCCCAGAGCTATTGGCTGAACTTCAAAGCAGCAATGCGGCTGTTGAGAAAAAACTGAATACTGCTGATGCTCAAACAGCTTTACAGGCTGAAGGTATTACACCGCTAAAACTAGATGAATCTAGTTTCCGTCTGCAATTAAACAATGACGCTATGGCAACAGAGAAATTGGCTGAAGGGATTCGGAACTTCTGTGTGGATACGGAGAAGTTGGAAGCGCTACTAGCCAAGTAATTGAGATTGGGGCTACAGCTCATTAAACGCAGAGCCCTCTTGATTCCGAGGCATCATTTTAAAGCAAGGGCGGCTTTCTCCACTACCTCTGCAATGGCTGTTAACGGCCTTGGATTCAACCGGTCAACGCAACAGATTGGGCAAAACGTTCTGCCGGTGTTTGATAGTTTAGTGTCTTTCTAGGGCGCTCATTCAGTTTCCTAGCTATGGCATTAAGCTTAGCCTGTGAGT
>NZ_JACVPJ010000018.1 GCF_018881975.1 Polynucleobacter sp. JS-Safj-400b-B2
CTGACTTTAGAAACTCTTTAACTACCTTTAGCTTGAACTGCTTGCTGTACTTGCTCATAAAACAAAACCCCCTTGGTTGGACATAATGTCCAACTTTTGGGGGTCAGCTCACTGGGGTTGGCTTTTTTAACGGCAAAATTAACTATTTAGCTAATTAAGCAGCTTTGCGGGTTTTAGCAGCTGGCTTAGCAACAGCGTATTGACCTTGAATGTTTGCCAAAGCAGCATCAACACTCTTCTCAAAGTTGGCAAATGTGTCAGTAGCAGTTGCACGAACTTGATCAAACTGTTGGAGTGAAGACTCAAATGCAGTTTTGAATGCAGAAACGTAAGCTTCAGAACCAGCAGGAGCTGTCTTAGTAGCTTCTTGAACAAACTTAACCAATTCAGCACGTGCGTCATCAATAGAAGCGTCAACTACTTGAGCCACTTCTTTGTTGCCGTTACGAACTACTTGATTTACCTTAGCTTGGTAAGCAGCGGCATATTTAGCAGCCTCTTGAGCAACTTCAGGCTGAGCCAATTTTGCTAATTGCTGTGGATCCTTGATTGCCAACAACTGTGAGCTTGAATCTTGGGCAGCAGCCAAAGCATCTTTAGCAGCAGCTTGATTGATTTCAGCTAATTCTTGAGCACTTTCAACAGCAACTTGTGCCAAATGTTTAGCAGTTTCGATTGCTTTAGCTTGTGCAGAAGCGATTTGGTCGTTTAATTGAGTTTGAAACATGATTTATCCTAACTTTAAGTAAATAAGGGTTTTTTATTGCAATGCACCATTCTAAGAGCCCCATTTTCTAAAAGCAAGATATTTTTGCTGCAAAGCAACATATATTTCCTAAAACCCAATTTCAAGCGTTTAAACAAGGTTTATTGGCCAATTAAATTCTATTTTTCCTATATAGTTTTTAGGGTTATTGGATAGAAACTTCCAAAAATCAGTAGCAATAGCGGTTTTGGCGCGATTACTTTATCCAGGCAGTAAATTCCTCTGCGCTCACTCTGGGGGTATGAAAGCTATTCACTATCTCGCTTTTATCGGCATACCCTAGTGCCATACCGCACACAAGCATCTCATTCTCCTTGGCACCAATAGCTGGCAGGATGATCTTTGCGTAATCATTCCAAGCAGCTTGTGGGCAAGTGTCTAAGCCCCCCCCCTCTTGCGGCAACCATCATATTCTGCAAGAACATGCCGTAGTCGAGCATAGAACCACGACCAAGCTCTTTATCGATTGTGAAAAATATTGATACTGGTGCCCCAAAGGCTTGAAAGTTTTTTCGATGCTGTGCATGCATTTTCTCTTTATCGCCTTTAGTAATTCCCAATAAGCCATACAAGCCCCAACCATTTTCACGGCGCCTATCGATATAAGGGCTAAACCATTTAGTTGGATAATAGTCATATGCTGGTTGATATTCTTTTGCTAACTCAGGATTGAGTGCAATGCTGTCATAAGCAGCGCACACTTTTTCACATAATTCCTTAAGTGCATTGCCCTCAACAACATATGCTTTCCAGGGTTGAGTATTCGTGCCCGAGGGAGCTCGCGCAGAGATATCGAGTAACTTGAGGATGACCTCTTTTGAGACAACATCATTGGTAAATGCCCGCACGGACATGCGAGATGTAATGGCTTGGGCTGGAGTTAATGCCTTCATTAATATCCTTTTATTCTATCTAAGGCTGTCAGCTCGCGCCTTGTGTAATTTTCTGTAACTATCAATCAAACGATGGTGCCTATCTAGGCCCTCTAACTTCATGCTCGTTGGCGTTAAACCAAAGAAGCGAATACTTCCATCGATTGATCCCAGAACTGCATCCATCCTGGCATCACCAAACATACGACGGAAGTTGACTTCAAAGTCTGACATCTCTAACTCGTCATCGAGCAAAACCTCAAGGCAAGCATCTAGAGCTTGATAAAACAATTTACGCTCTACTGTATTGTCGTTGTACTGAAGAAAAGCGCCCACTAGTTCATGCGCTTCTTCAAATTGCTTTAGTGCTAACCGAATCAGTAACTTTAATTCAAGCACAGTAAGTTGACCCCAAACGGTATTCTCATCAAATTCAATACCAATGAGTGTGGCAATATCCCCGTACTCATCTAGCTCGTTATTTTCTAAGCGATCCAAGAGTGCATCTAAGCTAGCATCATCTAGTTGGGATAAATTCAGAATATCTTTGCGGAATAGCAGGGCCTTATTGGTGTTATCCCAGACAAGATCCTCTATTGGATACACCTCAGAATAGCCTGGCACCAAAATACGGCAAGCAGTTGCGCCTAACTGATCATAGACGGCAACATAAGCCTCTTTACCAATATCTTTCAGAATGCCAAATAAAGTTTCCGCTTCTTGGACATTGGAATTTTCACCATCCCCCGAGAAATCCCACTCCACGAATTCGTAATCCGACTTCGCACTGAAAAACTGCCAGGAGACAATGCCGCTGGAATCAATGAAGTGCTCTACAAAGTTATTGGGCTCTTTCACAGCTTCACTGGCAAAAGTAGGCGGGGGCAAATCATTCAGACCCTCTAAGCTACGGCCCTGCAATAACTCAGTCAAACTTCTCTCTAGCGCAACTTCAAGACTTGGATGAGCCCCAAAAGAGGCAAAGACACCGCCTGTGCGCGGATTCATTAAGGTAACGCACATGACTGGAAAGATACCGCCGAGCGATGCATCCTTCACCAATACTGGGAAACCTTGCTCCTCTAGACTCTGAATGCCAGCCAAAATACTCGGGTACTTTGCGAGTACCTCCTGCGGCACATCTGGCAATGCAATTTCACCTTCCAGAATTTCTCTTTTCACTGCTCGCTCAAAAATCTCCGATAAACACTGAACCTGAGCCTCGGCCAAGGCATTGCCCGCGCTCATACCATTACTAACGAATAAATTTTCAATGAGGTTAGAGGGAAAATATACTGTCTTGCCATCCGATTGCCGCACATACGGCAAAGAACAGATGCCGCGCTCTACATTTCCAGAATTGGTATCTACTAGATGCGAAGCTTTTAGCTCTCCATCAGGGTTATAAATATTGAGACAGTATTCATCTAAAATTTCTGTCGGCAATATATCTTTTTTACCCGGCTTAAACCAACGCTCGTTTGGATAATGTACAAACTCTGCATTGGCAATATCCTCGCCCCAGAATGCTCCGGCATAGAAATGATTATTACTAAGTCGCTCGATGTACTCACCAAGGGCAGAAGCTAAGGCACTTTCTTTTGTAGCGCCTTTGCCATTGGTAAAGCACATCGGGGAGTGCGCATCACGAATATGCAACGACCAAACATTCGGAATGAGATTGCGCCAAGAGGCGATTTCGATCTTAATTCCCAGATTGGCCAATAGACCGGACATGTTGGCAATAGTTTGCTCTAGCGGCAGGTCTTTTCCCGCAATATAGGTGCTAGCATCAGAGGCAGACTTAAGGGTCAGCAAGGTCTGCGCATCGGCATCTAGGTTTTTGACTTCTTCAATAACAAACTCTGGCCCAGCTTGTACTACCTTCTTAACTGTACATCGTTCAATTGAGCGCAAGATGCCCTGGCGATCCGTTGCAGAAATATCTTCTGGTAACTCAACTTGAATTTTGAAAATCTGCTGGTAACGATTTTCAGGATCAACAATATTATTTTGTGAGAGGCGGATATTCTCGGTAGAAATGTTGCGGGTATCACAGTACAGCTTTACAAAGTAAGCCGCACATAAAGCGGATGAAGCCAAGAAATAATCAAATGGCCCTGGTGCAGATCCATCACCCTTGTAGCGGATTGGTTGGTCAGCAATAACTGTGAAGTCATCGAACTTCGCCTCTAGACGAAGCTTATCGAGAAAGTTGACCTTAATTTCCATGGGGGTGATTCCAAACTAACGCTAAAAATGATGTGATCATCATTATCCCTCCAATGCCTATCTACAGCATGTCTTAATGCCTAGGCCAGCCAAATTTGGCGATATACGCCATTCGGATCATGATCTTGGGTTTGTTTAGTTACATTAAAAGGTCTGCCCCCTCTAGGATCAGTACCTTTGCCAGCAATATATAGCCAGTTGCCTTGATTGCTATAAACGTCGTAGTCAAGCAATTGATACTCAAACCAAGCAGCACCTGCTTGCCAATCACCGTTCATGTCATAAATCCAATAACTGGCCACAATTTGTCGCATGCGATTGGATAGATATCCCGTTTTTTTCAATTCACGCATACCGGCATCTATCAGCGATTCCCCGGTATTACCAGATGACCATTTGGAGAATTTTTCACCATCAAACTGATTGCTAGGCGTCTTACTTAAACCTTTGGAGTAATAGAGCCTTGTGCCGTATTTAAAGTGGAGAAACCGGAAGTAATCCCTCCAGAGTAATTCAAACCAAAGCCAGTAGGTCCCATCATTTGCGCCATAGCAAATTTCATAATCCGCTAATTGCTTTGCAATGGATCCTGCAGAGCAACAACCTTGCGCTAGCCATGGAGAGAATTTGCTGGAGTAATCCATACCAATCAGCCCATTACGAGTTTGTTTATAAGTATCGGGAAGGCGTCGCTCGAAATATTGCTGAATATGGGTTTGAGCACTCCGTGCCCCACCCTGAAACTTACTGCCACTAGATAAAGTATTTCTGTCGCATACTTTGATAGAGGGCATCTCGATAGCAGGCAATGGAGGAATACTCTTGGGAGCATCTGCAGGAGAGGAAAATCTTAAGCCCTTCTTTTCAACTTGCTGACGAAATTGGGTAAAGACATCTGGCATCTCTTGCAATGGAAATGGCAAAGATTGAGCATCCAACATACTAGATTGCCATATGGGATTCATCCTAAAACCAGCGCTACTTAATAATGCTACTTGCTCCAACTCTTCGGGCGCCTGAATTTGCTCACAATAAATCAGATCAGTTTGAGTCTGAGCTTTTAATTTCTCAAACACATCTAGAACATCACCAGCCACTTCATATAAGTCTGATCCCAAGTCACGAAGCTGACTACGTAATTCCTGAAGAGATTGATCCAAAAATACCTGGCGATGCTCACCTATTCTCGGAAATCCCCATACGGTATCTTGCTCTAAGTTAGGCTGATGAATATAGACTGGTAGTAGATGATCCGCTGACTTACATGCCTGCATAAACGATGG
The DNA here is from genome assembly GCF_018881975.1 of Polynucleobacter sp. JS-Safj-400b-B2. Lineage (GTDB taxonomy): Bacteria > Pseudomonadota > Gammaproteobacteria > Burkholderiales > Burkholderiaceae > Polynucleobacter. Next base: position 5,154 of record NZ_JACVPJ010000018.1, read on the forward strand.
GTTATCTTCCAAGCGGAGATCGTTTCTAAACCAATAAAAGGCAGTTGTCATTTATTCCACGCCAATCGGAATGACTTGATTCTTATAGGATCCTGAGAGGGCTTTTTTAACGATCTTATAGATATCCAGATCAAACTCCGCATCACCCGACTGCGCCAATTCATAAAGCTCATCCTGATTAATGGCTGTTCCTAGATAACACCATTTATCAACCACGATCATCTCGCCGCCCTCTTTAATGGCAATAGCTCCAGAATATGGCCAAACCTGAACCTTAAAGAGTTCCATAGCTATTTTTAGCTGTAAGTTATGTAAGGCAATAGGGGCAAGACTGATGCAGGCCCCATTGCATTGCTTTACTTGGTAGCCAAAGCAAGATTTACCCTCAATACGTTTTTCTAGACCAAGTAATGCTTCACATAAATGGTATTTTTTAGCAATTGCCTTTAAATAGGAGTGCGCTTCCCGTTTGCTATAAAACAAACCATATAAATTATCCTGTAAGCCAGGGGATAAATGATGATGAGTCACCAAAGAAGGTGTTAGAACTCCAGCATCATCCTCTTCCAAACCCCAAGCACAAAGATCCTTAGATCTGCGCAGCTTAATGTTCATAGAAGGCATGCGCTCTTTTATCAATCTCGACTCCAGAATTAATGCGCCTAGCTCTCCACTAGTTTCAATCCAATCAATATCGCGAACCTGTAAAGACAGTTTCATTTCTTTGCGTTGCGTTAAAGCACCCTGGAAGTGACCCATCACCCTACTACGCAAGGAAATACTTTTACCGATATAAAGAGGGATTTTGTTATCTCCATAAAAGATATAGCAACCCGGACCATCAGGTATGGAGTCTATTAAATTCTGATCTATGTTTGAGGGAAGGCTAGCATTGCCAATGAGCTGGTTAATCGCTTCATTTAATTTAGCTTGCCCAAATTTTGATTCACACACCCGCCAAAATTGAAGCAATAAGTCGGCATCTCCGAGAGCGCGATGTCTGGCGCTGACTTTCAGTCCATGCGCGCTGATGATGGTATCAAGATTATGGCGCGGCTGATCCGGGAAGAGTAATCGAGAGAGCTTTACAGTACATAAAACTTTAGGCTTAAAGTCAATGCCAATCCTCTTAAAAGAGGCCTTGATAAAACCATAATCAAAGCGAGCGTTGTGAGCAACAAATATTTTTCCCTCAAGCTCTTTTTTTAAATCCTCGGCAAGCTCAGCAAAGCAAGGCTGACCCTGCACCATTGCTGGCGATATACCGGTTAGTCTTTGAATGTTTTGCGGGATATAAGTTTGCGGATCGAGCAACCTTTCCCATACCTGAAGCTCATTATTTGCTAAGGTTTTAATGCCAATTTCAGTAATGCGATCACGATCGAAATGAGACCCCGTGGTTTCAATGTCTACAAAAGCTAAATCGGGGTAAGGTCCACGCTGACTGTTCACGCTAGAAGCATTAATTCCATTTAGTTTGCAGACGGGCCTCTATTGAGATAGTCGGCAAAACTAAAGATAGAGTTTGGGCCACGAGGTGTATCTTCCACTTTTTTGAATGTTGTTTTGATCACCCTCTGAGTCTCTCCCTTTTTCTTTTTCTCTTGCTTGATAGTGATTTGCTTTTCTATTGGCAAGTACGATTTTCTCTCGGGCGCAGTCTGAACATCACTAAAACGTGGAATGTAATCTTTGATTGCAGAGGCTAGTGTCACATTAGATATGCAACTCATCATATAAGCTTCAAGTGATTGATATAGCTCTTTGGCAATATCAGATACCTCAACTTTTCTCTTCTTAATTTTGTTCATTGCCAGAACAATATCTTTAATAGTGATAACTCGAGGATCTTTTGAAAGCTGATACCCGCCCGTCCGACCCTTGACTGCAACAACAAGACCGGACTCTCTTAACGGGCGCAATAACAGCTCGATACGACTGATCGATATGTGCTGTCTTTTGGCTATTTCTGGAGCAGGTACAAGCTGCCCATTGGCTGAATGGCTTGCAATATCTACGAGGGTATTGAGAGCTACTCTGACTGCTTTGGTGACTTCCATGGGTACTTTCGGCACAAAAGTTAGATTAGCGCTAGTATGAAACTGATCCAAAAAATGTGCTGCAGCGCATTAATTAACCCTATCTAACTTATGGTTGAAGTAATGAGACCCCAGCACCCCCTTACCTATCGACTACTCCGCTTTCTTGCCCTTATTTTGGCTGGTTCAATCATTTCTCAAGCCTTTGGCTGCCTAGCAGCTTACTTGATCATTCACGATTCTCAGGCAGCAGGTATGGTAGCGAACATAGTAGTGCAGCATCTTTCATATTATTTCTTAGGGTGCGCGTTTGCAATCTTAAGTATTGCCAACATTCTCATCAAAAGAGGTGCAAGCCCGCTTAAAAACATCCGCCTTCCGTTATTAATGTTGATGATAGCGGTAGCAGTGGCAAGTTTTCTTCTAATACCCCGCATGGATTACTTACGAGAAACAGCGCTCATAGATGGTATGCCAGTGATGCTCTCGCCGTTTGCCAACTATTTCCAGGTGTTGAATATCTTGGTGTTGATACTACTGTTAACACAGATCATTTCTAGTGCCATAGTTGCGTGGCGCCTGTGTAACTCAGAATCAACCTAAGCGGGCCCGAACAGCAGCAATTAAGGGTATCTGTTGCTCTTGCCGTAAAAACTGGCCAAGCTCTACACGCTGGTTAGATTGGCTTATATGAAAGACTTTCGCCCCTTCCAAGGGCAATTCAATCTTGGCCCACTGCGTATTAAATTCGTACACAGTCTCTTTATAGCCAATGAACTTTTTAACAATTAAAGAATTACCATCTATCTCAATTGTTTCGCAATCTAAAGCATGTCTACAGTAGATTAAAAATCCGAGCGTTACCGCACATAACTCTAAAGCTGTGAAAATGGGAATGACCCAGACCCCCGCCAAAAAGAATCCCATTCCAACTGTTACAGAGAGGCACACCAGAACTATGTAGAACTGGAGAAGCTGCTTGGGAGTCAGCGCGCAGTTTCTGCGCATTTGCCAGCGCTTCATGTTTATGCAAGTCTTGACATGACAAACGAAAGTTTATTTACTTTTACTGCGCTCTTGAGATTTTGCTAACTGGTCAGCACTTCTTTGCTGAAAATCGACCATAGAGTGGTATCCCATTTGATAGCAAGGGCAATGCTTACCCAGGATCCAGCGAGCAAGCTTGATACGAAGTTTTTGGATCATGTTTACCCCTTATTAGTGACCCTTAAATGTAAACGGAAATGGCATTTATTGCTGAGCTGAGATCAAAATGGGGGATTTAATGCGGTCTAGCCATCAGCAGAAATTATTCAAATCCATTACATTGGATGAATGACTAATTCAGACTCCTCCTCACAAAAAATACCCCTTTTCCCACTGGGAACTGTACTGTTTCCGGATGGCGTAATTGCCCTCAAGATCTTTGAGGCGCGCTACCTCGATATGATTAAGGCATGCTTGCGAGAAAAAACAGAATTTGGTGTTGTTAGCATCATGAAGGATCAGAATGCCGTAGAAGATTCACCTCCCGTATTTTCTCGAATCGGAACTCTGGCCCAAATTGAAGATTTTGATCCGGTTCAGCCTGCTTTGTATATGACCAAATCCTTTGGAACGCAGCGCTTTAAGCTTCTGAATAGCCAACAAGAATCTAATGGCCTATGGATTGGTGAAGTTGAACTTCTAGCGAATGATCCTGCTACCCCTATTCCTGAAGAACACCAAAAGATAGTTCAATTATTAAATGAAATTATTTCAGTCATTCAAAGCGAAGATCTTTTAGGCGAATCGCTATTTAAGAAGCCTTTCAAGATAGATGACTGCGGCTGGGTTTCCAATCGCCTTGCAGAACTCTTACCCATTTCACTCGCTCAAAAGAACCATTTGCTAGCCCAAACTAATCCCAGAATCAGACTTGATCTGGTTACAGAAATTATCGAAGATGATGGCTTAAGCAATCTCATGCTGCACTAAATCCATGCTTGATGAGCTTATTCGCAAAACAATTCGCGAAATGGTGGGTGGTAGCGGACCTCCGGTTGCCTTTCTAACGCCACTAGGCGATCGCGGCCTCTTTGGCCCGGAGTCTATTGCCTGGAAAGTACACGCAGACTTTATTTCCATGATGATTGGCGGCATCAGTTCGCTGATCTTGCAAGCCCTGCACCCACAAGCCTTAGCGGGTGTTTGGGATCACTCCAGTTTTAGAGAAGACCTTAAAGGCAGGCTCGGTAGAACGGCATTCTTCATCGCCGCTACTACTTATGGATCAACCGAGATGGCAGACAACATCATTGATAAGGTGAACCAGATTCATGCAAAGATTAGTGGCTTTGATGAATTCGGAAAACCATACTCTGCTACAGATCCCCATTTACTAGCTTGGGTTCATCTCACGGAAACACATAGCTTTATGCAGGCTTTCGAAGATTATCGAAAAGAGAAATTAAGCTCAAAAGACAAGGATCAATACTTTGTTGAAATGAAATCTCTTGGCGAAAGAATGGGCGCCTATCATTTACCTAGCACCTTCGCCAAAACAGATAGTGCGATTAAAGACTACATTCCCGAACTTTATTTTGGGGAGCGCGCAAAAAGCATCCTTGAGCTACTAGAAAACTTTCCAAGTAAGCTCGCCGCAAAACCCTTTATCAAACTGATCACTCGTGCCGGCTATCTGAATCTTCCAGATTGGGTCTATCCATTTATCAATAGGCCAACACCCAGCCTATTCGAACGCTTAGCAGTGAAAAAGAGTGTCGATTTAATTGCAGTACCGATTCGCGAGGCCCTTAAGGATGGGGTGGCCGCCCACTCACTCCGTAGAGTTTACGGATGATTTATTTGGAAAGACGTCATGATTACTAGTTATCTTCTATCGGGCATGGTTGGCATCATGCTTTTCTTTACCGTGGTCGTAGCTCCAACTGTTTTTAAGGTGCTTCCTGTCGAATGGTCCAGTAAATATGTTCGGAACTTTTTTCCAAAGTACTATGCCTGCCTAGGTTTAATTACTACCATCTGTATTTTTACAGCGCCCGATAAGGTCGGTAAGAGCTTACTAGCGATCTGCGCATTACTCTTTGCCTTTACCTTGTTCTACTTGACTGGGAAAATTAATGAGGCAAAAGATCAAGGCCAAAGTCGTCGTTTTCATCTGCTGCACGGAGCAAGCGTTGTCATCAATTTATTTCAGTTGATTACCTTTATCTACCTTTTGGTCAAACTGTCATAAATAGATGGGTGGCTAAGAGCCAGGTTTAATCTTGCTTGGATCTAACTCCTCAACCTTATTCTGCTTGATGGGCAAATTCAAACTAGGGGCAGCCATTTTTTCGCCATCCCAAACTTGCCCACACCAACACTCACCTGCATCATTAATAATGCACACACCTGAGCCGCAGCAACGTTTGTCTGGGGTCTTCATAAATTAGCCTAATCAAGAAATTGAAATTAAGACTATTCTAGGGTTTTTATGAAACTAGCGCTTGATCTTGCAACTAAAAAATGATGCAAAGCCATTTATTTGAAACCTCCCACGGCGACTTTGCTGTGAATATGTTGCCAAAGGATGGGGGCGCTCACTACTACCCCAAGGTGTTTACTGAACAAGACTCTACAAAATTATTGGGCCAGCTTCAAGCCTCCCTGAAATGGGAGCAAGAAAAACTCATGATGTTTGGAAGATTAGTCACTACTCGTCGTAAAGTGGCATGGGTTGGGGATCCTCAATGTAGTTATACCTATTCCGGGGTACAGAAGATTCCGCAGGCATGGACATCTGAACTCATCCTGATTAAAGAGCAACTAGAAGAAATATCACAAGCTGAGTTTAATTCTTGTTTACTCAATCTCTACCACGACGGAAGTGATGGTATGGGTTGGCATAGCGATAATGAAAAAGAGCTTGACCCCTTATCGCCCATTGCATCCTTCAGTCTTGGCGCGCAGCGCAAGTTCGCCTTTCGCCATAAAAAAGATAAAGAGACCGTATCTCTTTTTTTAGAGAGTGGTAGCGCCCTGATCATGCGTGCGCCCACTCAAGAATATTGGCAGCATGCTTTGCTGAAAACCAAAACTGTGTCGGATATTCGTATGAATTTAACGTTTAGAAAAATCAATACTCATGCTAAATGAAGCCAAAATAAATGAGACCAAACCAAAAGTCACTGTAGCCATCATTGGCGCAGGGATAGCAGGGCTGAGTTGCGCCTCCAGCTTGCAAGCTCTTGGCTTTGAAGTTCAGATATATGAAAAGAGTCGCGGGCCAAGCGATCGGATGAGTACTCGTCATGGTGAAGGCTGGACTGCCGATCATGGGGCTCAATATTTCACAGCAAGAGATCGAGCGTTTATTGAAGAACTCAATACATGGATTAAGGCAGGTGTAGCAGCGGCTTGGCATCCCAATCTTAGTGTATATGAAAGCGGTCAATGGCAAGAGAGCAACTCAAAAGAGAAGCGCTATGTAGGCGTACCTGCCATGAATTCTCCTGGTCAATATTTAGCCAAAAACTTATCGATTGAGTGCAATCAGACCATTGATAAGATTTACCGGAATGACGGGAAATGGCATCTCCATAGCTTAGAGAATGGTGATATTACTCAATCATTCGATTACTTAGTATTAGCAATTCCTGCACCCCAGAGCTACGCTCTTACCAAATTAGTGGATCACTCTATGGAGGCATTTTGTTCTAGCGTAGATATGCAAGGCTGTTGGACAGTGATGGCACGATTCTTAGAAATGGCTGATATGCCTTTTGATGCTGCCTTCATTAATAATGAAATCATTAGCTGGATCTCTCGAAATAATTCTAAGCCTGGACGCACAGGTCAAGAAACCTGGACAATACATGCCACTCCACAATGGAGCCAACAATGTATCGAGCTGGAAAAAGAGGAGGCTGGCAAGTTGATTCTAGATTCCGCAAAACAGCTTGGACTCAATTGTCAGAATGCTGAAATCGCCATCCATCGCTGGCGTTACGCAAGTGGGGCAACCAATACAGAAGCGGGCTTTATTCTGAATGAAGATAACAAACTTAGCCTGTGCGGAGATTGGCTCAATGGTGGCAGAGTTGAGGGAGCATGGTTAAGTGGTCATAAATTAGCAAGTGCAATTCATATTTCAGCAGCATTAAACCCATAAGGCTTAGATTATGTCGCGCAAAGCAACAATCGAATTACGAGATCTCAAACTACAAACTCAGATCGGGACCTATAAGGCTGGTGACATCATCCCTGATAGTCATTTACTAGATCTCACCCTTTGGATTGACTCGCATCTCGTACTGATTGCCGAGGACAACATGAGCAAGGTCTTTGATTACGACCCTCTTGTCCTCGAGATTTCTAGGCTAGCTGGTGAATGTCATTATGAAACTCAGGAAAGATTGATGAGCAGGATCGTTGAAGCTTGTGCCAATTACCCTGAAGTTCAATCGCTAGAAATCAGTCTTAGAAAATCACCCGTTAACAATCACTCTGGTTCACTTGGCGTTAGCTTAAGTCTTGACCAGGAAGCCTTAACAACATTAAGAAGCTAGACCTTATTCAGCACAACAAATCAGCGAGACATTTGCCATGAATTTCATCAATATCTTGATTTCTACATTAGCGAGCATTGCGTTTGGTCTTTTTCCTCTGTTAGCACACGCTAATTTAGCGAGTGACTTAAATGATGGGCAGCATGTGCTTCTTATACGCCATGCAGATGCCCCTGGCTACGGTGATCCTAAAGGCTACCAACTAGATAAATGTACCACCCAAAGAAATCTAGGGGACTATGGGAAAAAGCAGGCTGCACTCATAGGGGAGTGGCTAAAAAATCAAGGGATTACTTCCGCAAACCTTATTAGCAGCCCTTGGTGTCGTTGTATAGATACCGCCAAGCTGATGAATATAGGTTCTGCGCAGATCTCTCCAGCCCTAGGCTCATTCTTCGATGACATGAGTCTTGAAAAACAGCAAACAAAAGAGTTGGAGAAACTCATTCAGTTAAATCTCAATGGGAATAACAATAGCAAGGACAAGGTACCACTGATTTTAGTAACCCATCACGTCAACATACAAGCCTACGCAGGGAAAGTAGTCAACGTAGGGGATATGGTTTTGGTAAAGGTTAATAAGAACGGACAACACTTATCTCACCAGATTTACCCCAGCCCCTAAACCTAGTACGGGGCTCGCTTAGAACCGTTGCTATCACCGCCCTCTTGGAGATGTCCAGTTTTCACAAAGATCGTGCAGCCCTCTTTACTAAAGGGTTGATGCAAACTCATATGAGGGCTTCTGATCCAAGAACCAGCAGGATAGCGCCCATGCTCATCTTCAAATACTCCATCCACCACAAAGATTTCTTCGCCGCCGTAATGCTTATGCGGATTGAAATACGTTTGAGGCGCCCAACGAACTAAGGTTGAGCCACTGCCCTGCTGCATGAGTGGCATCACATGAAGACCCGGAACCATACCTTGGTACCAAGGAGCAGTTTTGGTATCGATGACCTCTCGCACCACCTGATCTGAGCCAAGATGACGCAACTTCACAAAAAGAGTACAACCGGATTTACTAAACGGAGCATGGGAAGATCCGGGGGGATTCATCAAATAGGTGCCAGCAGGATAGTCGCCAGTCTCATCGCTAAATACCCCCTCTAAAACCAAGATCTCTTCACCGAATTCATGGGTGTGGGTTTTAAATTGTGTTCCGGGCTGATAGCGCACGATAGAAGTCGCCTTTGCCACCTCATCACCGATACGATCAAGCATGCGTCGCTCAACCCCTGGCTCGGGACTGGGGACCCAAGGTAAGTCATGGTGGTTTATGACAATTCTCTTGCTGTAATCGGCGTTGATATTCACTTGGACTATTTCATATATGCAAACAACCCTAAGCATAGCAAGCTAATGGGATGGGCGCTTAAAAGACAAAGGTGCATGCACACCCTTTTATGCGAACTGCGCTAAAGTCTCTTAACTACACTGAACTTACTTAAGGCTTTAAAAGGCACTATGAGCTTACTTCCGAATCCATTTAGCGCCCTCGTCATCGGAGCATCGGGGACTATTGGCTCTCATTTTGTAAAACTTCTGGAGAGCAATCCATCTTGCTCCAAAGTCATTGGCATTCATCGTCATTCCCCCAATGCAATTGACTACCATCATCCCGAGACTATTGAAGATTCTGCAAATAGTCTGGCTGAATTAGGGCCATTTCAATTGATCATTAACACCATTGGGGCATTGCATTCAGAACAATGGATGCCCGAAAAGAAATTGGATGATTTAAATCCGACCCAATTAACTGAAATGTTCAACACCAATACCATTGGTCCTGCATTAACCATTAAGTACTTCTCTAAACTCTTGGATCCAAAGCACGGCGTCATGGCAACACTATCTGCCAAGGTAGGCAGCATTGAGGACAATCGACTGGGCGGTTGGTATAGCTATAGAGCCTCTAAAGCTGCACTCAATATGATCATCAAAACAGCATCGATTGAGTTCGCGAGAACAAAACCGAATATTGCTTTGATAGCCCTTCATCCAGGTACCGTGAACTCTGGGTTATCACAACCTTTTCGCGGGCAGCAAATCGGCAGGGATCCTCTAGAGGCAGTAAATGACATGTTTAATGTTCTTGCCAAGGTAGGCAAAGAAGATTCAGGCAGCTTTCTGACTTACTCCGGTGAAAAGCTACCCTGGTAGCAATTAAAGTCTGCCTTCATTCATATTACTGCAACATCTATAGGAAACTGTAAGTTACTCAGTAACTTGAACGCCCTTCCAAAAAGCGATATATCCAGCGATATTATTTGCAGCTGATTTAGGCTCAGGGTAGTACCATGCGGCATCCTTGTTTGATTGGCCATTGACTTCTACATCATAGTAGCTCGCAGTACCTTTCCAAGAGCACACAGTATTTTTTTCTGACTTCTTAAAAAACTGCATATTCAAGCTAGTAGATGGAAAGTAATGATTACCCTCCACGACAATAGTTGCGTTTGAATCAGCCAAAACTTCGTTATTCCAAATAGCTTTCATACCGTCTCCTTGTAAGGATTTAGCATAAAGCAAATATTGACTTTATGCTGTATAAAGATTGACGTCTTTAATGTTTATCCGTCATCAAAAAATTCATGCAAATACCTACTACTCCAGCAGATACCGCCTCAATTGATCATGACTTTATTTCTGAGATCGAGTTGGGTTTGCTGGCAGAGAATGCCTCTATTTCTCCAAAGTTTTTATACGACCCCTTAGGATCACATCTCTTTACTGCTATTACCTTATTACCGGAGTACTACCCAACCAATACTGAAAAAAATATTTTTACTCAATATCAAGATCAAATTTCACAAGCAGTCGGTATTGGTGGCACCCTAATCGATTTAGGTGCTGGGAATTGCCAAAAAGCAGAGTCATTTTTTGAATCTCTTAAGCCCTCGAACTATCTAGCGATTGATTTTTCAGTTAAGTATTTGGAAGATGCTTTAAATAAACTTGCAGGAAAATATCCGCATATTTTGATGCAATGCATTGGTATGGATTTTTCAAAGAAACTCATCATTCCCGACTCCATCAGCAAGACCAAGCGAACATTCTTTTATCCAGGCTCTAGCCTTGGAAATTTCCTGCAATCAGAAGCACTGGAGTTGCTTAGCCAGATTAAGAATCAAGCTAATGATGGCGGCTTGTTAATTGGTGTTGATTTGATGAAAGAGGATTCTGTACTGATAGCAGCATACGATGACCCCCTAAAGGTAACTGCCGCTTTCAATCTGAATATTCTCAGATCGATCAACTCGCATCTGGGCTCTGATTTCAGAGTGGAACAATTCAGGCATCAGGTCAAAGTGAATCATGCGGATAATAGGGTTGAACTATATTTAGAGGCGCTTGAGAATGTGACAGTCTCATGGCAAGGAAAATCAAGGACATTCAAAAAAGGTGAATTGATTCACACAGAGAATTCACACAAGTACACGATTGAATCTATCAAGCAATTACTGATGAGTGCGGGTTTTGAAACAACTCAAATCTGGGCTGATCCCAAAAACTATTTCGCAGTGATATATGCAAAATAACCTTTCGTATCAAGCGCCCTCTGCAGATGAGCTATTAATACAATTTCATAGCTCCAGAAAGTATTCCGTAGATCTGATTGCGAATCTAAGTGCAGAAGACTGCCAAGCACAGTCTATGGAGGACGCAAGCCCCGCTAAATGGCATTTAGCACACGTCACTTGGTTCTATGAAGTAATGGTGCTTAGGGCCTTTGAAAAAAACTTCTCCTATTGGAATCCTGAATTTGCTGTTTTATTTAATAGCTATTACAACGGGGTTGGGGATAAGCATCCGCGTAGTAAACGCGGCTTATTAACGCGCCCTTCTCTCCAGCAAGTACTTGAATGGCGTAAAAATATTGAAGATCGACTACAGTCCCTCTTAAAAGAAAATTCCTCTAAAGAGCTGCTATGGCTGATACAGCTTGGAATAAACCATGAGCAACAACATCAAGAATTGTTATTAACAGATATTCAGCATCTTTTTTCCAACAACTCACTTTGGCCAATCTATAACCCCCAAAATATCGATACCCCTTCAGTTGAGCAGCCATTTAAATGGATCGAAGGAATTAGCGGCCTAGTTCAAACTGGCCATTCAGGTAATGGGTTTCATTTTGATAATGAAGGCCCGCAACACTCCGCCCTGAATCAAACACATTCGATAGGAAATCGACTCGTCAGTAATTCTGAGTGGCTACAATTTATTGAAGATGGTGGTTATGATAATTTTCAATGGTGGTTAGATGCAGGATGGGCATGGCTTAAATCGGAAAAGATTTCTGCTCCACTGTATTGGAATAAAGATGGTCACGGTCAACTACTGCGCTTTTCATTGAATGGCAATACACCACTTGATCTGCAGGCGCCAGTATCAAATATTAGCTATTTTGAGGCAGATGCCTTTGCGCGCTGGTCTAGCCAAAACTTTGCCAGCTTTGCTGGAGCGCGTTTGCCTACTGAAAATGAATGGGAATCATTTGCTCAATCCCATTTCGAAACTAGTAACGATCTATTTGGCAAAGTATGGCAATGGACTAGCAGTAACTACGCCCCCTATCCAGGCTATAAGCCATGGGGTGGTATTGCGGGTGAGTACAACGGTAAATTTATGGTCAATCAGATGGTCCTCAAAGGAAGCTCAGCTTACACGCCTAAGAGCCACTCAAGAATTACTTATCGTAATTTTTTCCCAACACATGCACGTTGGCAAATGACGGGCTTGAGGCTTGCTAAAGATGGCATTTGATTTTGACACTCTCACCGATCGACTAGAAAGCGATTCTATTCGCTGGGAAGGCGCCCTTGGTAAGGGGGTTCTACCTTTATGGGTGGCGGACATGGACTTTAAATCCCCGCCCTGCGTGATTGAAGCTCTAAACAATAGAGTGCAACAGGGAATTTACGGTTACACCCATAGCCCCCATCAAATGAACAGAATGATTGCGGACTACTTGGAAGAGCAATACCAATGGTCAGTCGATCCGGATTGGATAGTGATCCTACCCAGCGTTGTTTCTGGACTGTATACAGCTGTTCAGCAACTCACCAATATCGGTGATGGCGTTCTCGTTCCTAACCCCGTATACCATCACTTACGCCTTGCCTGCACTACTGCAAATAGATCTACCCAAGATATGCCGCTTGTATTACAGGAAGGTCGCTGGGTATTACCGAGTGATCAATTATCAGAGATTGTTAACGACAAGACTAAATTAGCCTTGTTTTGCAATCCTCAAAATCCAGGGTCAACAGTACTTACTAGGGATGAGCTAAAAGAATTTGGCAATTTTTGCATTCAAAATGATTTAAGGATTTGCTCAGATGAAATTCATGCGGGACTAGTACTTGCTGAAGACAGAAAACATATCCCACTTGCAAGCATCAGCAAAGAAATCTCAGAGAGGACTGTTACCTTAATGTCCTTAAATAAGACCTTTAACTTCCCTGGCGTTGGATTGGCTTGGGCTATTGCGGAAAATCCAGTCTTACGCAAAGCAATGCAGGTTGGCCTTCATCAAACCATTGCTCCGCCATCTTTGTTTGCCTACACAGCAACAATGGCAGCAATAAAGGAAGGCGAGCCTTGGAGAAAATCGTTAATTGAATACTTGAGAAAAAATCGAGATTTGATTCAAGAAAGAATTGGTAGCATTACCAAATTAAGCATAGACAAAATGGAAGGTAGTTATTTAGCCTGGATTGATTGCACTGCACTTCAAAGCCAAAACCCCCATCAGCTCCTGCTAGATGCTGGCCTGGCCACCTCTCCAGGCAGTCAATTTGGCAGAGATCAATTTGTTAGACTTAATTTTGGAACACAAAGAAGTCGATTAAATGAAGCCCTAGGTATTATCCAAAAGACTTTCACATAAAAAGATGAAGCCCACTATCAAAATTGACTTTGTATCCGATATAGCCTGTCCTTGGTGCGCTGTAGGCCTTGGTAATCTTAACCAGGCAATGGAGGAGCTAAAGGATAAGGTAGACTTTGAAGTCCATTTTCGCCCCTTCGAACTAAACCCTAATATGCCTCAGGGTGGTCAAGATGCCATTGAGCACCTTACGGAAAAGTATGGGCTATCAGCAGAGCAGGTCAAAGCTAATCAAGCCAATATTCGGTCTAAGGCAATGGAGGCTGGATTTGAATTTCATCCAGAGGGCCGCAAAAGGGTTTACAACACTTTTGATTCGCATCGCCTACTATATTGGGCAGCCAAAGAATATGACCTGAAAAAACAAGCTGCATTAAAAGCAGAATTGCTCAAAACCTATTTCTGTCTTGCAGTCAATTTAGATGACCCGAAAAATCTATTAGATGCGGTAACTCGTGCTGGCCTAGACCCCCAAAGAGCGCAGACAATTCTAGATGGCGATGAATTTACAAATGAAGTTAGAGCAGAAGAGGTGACCTATACAAAAGTAGGCATCAGCTCGGTACCCTCCATCATTCTGAATGATCAGTACCTCTTACAGGGAGCACAGCCTCCTGAGTCCTTCATCAATGCATTTGAGCAATTAACTCAAGGATCTTAATAGCCTTCCTTGGGTTTCAGCAGATATTGAAATTACTTACACTACTAGCGGCAGAGAAATAAAAACTAGTTACGAATCGATTGCGCGATTTCCATGCCTACCTTTGAAAAGGCGCGACTTTGAGCAGCAACCAGTGCGTCAAAACTTGAGCCCGCTACAGATTCACGAACCAATGAGCGCCCCATCTTCGTCTTTGAATTCAAGCCCGAAACCGAACTTGAGTTTGTATTTTGATCTGTAGACATGCTCTTGCTACTGCCGGGTTTAATTGTCCATAGCACATCCACTAAAACGCTATCCCCAGGATTACTCTCTAAATTTTGGACGTCGATGAAGATTTGATAATCAAAATTAGTTTGGGTGCTTTCTGCAAAATTCCACACATTTGGAGCACCTAAATCACGCGCTAGACTTGCGCCAATCACACGCGCAATTTCGCTTTTAAGAGATCCAGACCAGCGACGATATTCAAATACCTGTGACTCATTACCACCGCTTTGCACCACCAACTGAGGGCGATCCATTCCGCCCGGAACACTTACCGGACCAACCATCAGTTGCATTTTGTTATCGGCCCCTGCCATCACTGGGATAGGCTCTGAGCTGAGTTTGTAATAGGATATTGTTGGCGAGCTACACCCAACCAGCATCAGACTCAACAATATCGAAGTAGATAGCATTCTCATTTCTTCGACCCCTCTGCTGGCTTACCAAATATCAGAGATTGAGGTTGCTGGTCCAACATATCCGTCAGCGTTTTGATTGAAGTTGCTGCTTTTGTTAACTCACGCATGGAATCACGCATATCCGTTATTAAGGGTGAATCGCTTTCAGTGATTGCATTGATATTTTTTAATGTTTTATCAAAATCAGGAATAATTTTCTCGTCCAACTTCGTCACTAAGCGATCTGTCTTTTTGAGTACACTAGCCACTGTCTTTTCAGCATCCTCAAGAGCGTTCGGAATAACCGGTAACTCAGGTGGGTAAACGGAGGGATTAAAAGTAAATTTTGGTGCATCTGGGAAAAAGTCTAAACTAATATACTGTTGACCAGTTAAAAAGCTAGCCGTCTGCATTTGCGCACGAAAGCCTTTCTTTATCAGAGCCTTCAATCGCTCCACCTCGTTCACAGGCGGAGGCAAGATAGCCCCACTTTTCAGGGAGCGCACTTTAAGACGATCGGGATACAGGAAAATTTCAACCGGCTGAATGACTTCATAAGTCTGTGGATCCATTGCTGTTTCAATGCTGACTACTTCGCCTAGGTTGACACCTCTAAACTCTACTGGAGCACCTACCGACAAACCGCGGACGGATTGTTTGAAGTTCAGTACGAACCGTTGAGTTCGGGTATCCGGCTGTTTCATAGCTACTACGCGGGTTGGAAAGAGCGTAAATACAGCATCCTCTTTTGCGCGCTCGGTCAGACTTGAACTTGCCTGCACAGAATCAGTCGCAGCAGCTTGGCTTGGTTGGTTGGTGCTTCGCTCAGACTTATCATCGTGGCCCTGTGGGACCTCAAAAGCAATGCCACCTGCTATAACCGCCACCAAAGACTCTGTTTGAAGCTGAATGCCTGATGCATTAATACTCACATCAATGCCACTAGCATTCCAAAAGCGCGCATTATTTGTCACGTATTGATCGTAAGGTGCGTTAACAAATACTTTAATAGAAATATTCTTACCATCTTTGTCGAGATCATATGCAACCACTTGACCCACATTTAGACGACGAAAATAGACTGGCGTCCCAATGCCGTGGGACCCTAAAGTTGGAGCTCTTAATATGAACTCACGCCCCGGATTGCCATCAGTCAAAATCGGGGGAACCTCAAGCGCCACAAAACTATCCATCTTAGAGGTCGACTGACCTAAATCGGCTGAGATAAAAGGCCCATCAAGCAAAGTACTTAAACCTGAAACTCCGCTCGCAGTAATACGTGGCCTAACAATCCAGAAGCGCGTATCCTCTCTTGCAAAATCCGCCGCATCTTTATTAAGCTGAATGGTTGCAATCACCTGCTGATGGTCCTCAGACAAGATGACCGTCTTTACTAAACCAATAGTGACTTCTTTAAACTTGACAAAGGTTTTTCCCGCAGCCAAGCCATCGCCTGATTTAAAGGCTACAGTAATAGTTGGTCCGCGGTCTACCAACGCCTTGTACATTAAGCCCAATCCAACCAAAACCGCCACAATTGGAATAATCCAAATAATCTGAGGCGCCCAATGTCGCTTGACCTGAGCCACTGCAGATGGGAGATCAGGAAGCTCAGGTCCTTGAGATAAATTAGACATTCGAATCCTTAGCTAAATGATTGTTTTTTCTTGAGCGATCCGCAGTATCCCAAATGAGTCGAGGATCAAAACTTTTTGCAGCAAAAATAGTCAGTACTACTACGGTTGCAAAAGCTATTGCGCCAGCGCCTGCACGAATAGACATCAAGCTTCCAAATTGTACGAGAGCAGTGAGCATGGTGGCAACATAAACGTCAATCATTGACCAGCGCCCAATCGCCTCAACTATCCGATAGAGTTTTGCGCGTAATTTAGGTTTCCAGGTTGAGCGGATTTGCACAGAAATCAATAGGAATGTTAATGAAAATAGCTTTGCAAACGGGATCACAATACTGGCGCAGAATAAGATAATGGCCAATATTTGTGAGTCAGAGGTCCATAGATAAACAACCCCACCAAAAATCGTATCTTTTTCAGTACCAAATAGGGAGCCTGTTGCCATCACAGGCATTAAGTTTGCAGGAATAATCAAAACATAGGCCGCAATAACCAGGGCCCAAGTACGACTAATACTATTTGTCTTACGAGAATGCATTCTTGCTGCGCAACGAATACAGACTAAATGCTGAGACCCTAGTGGGGTACGCTGTGCATAACCACAGGTCTCACAAGCAATAATTCCGTTTGAAGCAGCTGTTAACATAGCTATGCCTGCCCTTTTCTAACCGCATTTACCAGCTTCCAAAAAGTACGGTCATCGAAATTTGCGGCTGAAGCCGTTATTGAGAACATAAGCAAAATAAAAGAAATCAATCCAATATCTGGGACAACCGTAGCAAAGGCATTCAGCTTTGAGATGGTTACCAGAAGCCCCAACATAAACACTTCAATCATGGCCCAAGGCTTTACCAGATGTATTAGTCTATATGCGAGATTAAATCTAGGGGGGAGTCGGCCAAAATGAAGTGGTAATAGCAAATAGATCAACGACATAATTTCCAGGGCAGGCATTAAAAATGTTGTTGCAAAAACGAGTACCGCAATACTCGGTAGGTCATCGCGTATAAGTCTATCAGCAGCTTCGAGCAAGGTGGTTGAATTTGTTAGGCCCTGGGAATCAATGCTGACAATCGGGAAGGAATTCGAAATCAAAAATAAGGCGGCTGCAGTCAACGAAAATATCAAACTGCGTCGCAGACCATCAGGCTGACAGCGATACAAATCATTCTCGCAGCGAATGCAATATGCTTTTCCGCCAAGCTCCAATTCAACCTCTAGCTGCACCAAATCACATTGGTCACAGACTATGACCCCATCTACTGACATAAAGTACACACCCAATCACTAAAAGAAGTTTTATAGCAGTTATTGAAAGATCTTACAGTAGGGTCAACATAGCCGCATTCACAACCCCTGAAGTAACCTTAAAGTCTAAACCCTCACTAGTTCAGATGAGGGTTTGCTTTTCTAGTGAGCCCATTAGGACCTAAATCTAGGGCTAAAGGATTTTGAATCGTCAAAATCTATATATTTGACGTCTGCTATCGGATCGTTATCATATCAATTCAAGGATTACACAAATGACCACAAATACCGCCTTAAGATTGCGCCCCCTAGAACGAGAAGATTTACGTTTTGTCCACGAACTGGATAATAATGAATCAGTTATGCACTATTGGTTCGAGGAGCCTTATGAAGCCTATGTTGAGCTGAGTGATTTATATGAAAAGCATATTCACGATCAAAGTGAGCGTCGTTTTGTTGTCGTTCAGGGCGATAAGTCAGTAGGTTTGGTTGAATTAGTCGAAATTAACCACATCCATCGTCGCGCTGAATTTCAGCTAATCATCAGCCCAGAATATCAAGGTCAAGGTTTTGCGACACAAGCCGTTGTTTTAGCCATGGACTATGCATTCAAGATATTAAATCTCCATAAACTTTCGCTCGTTGTGGATTCTGAAAATGAACGAGCAATTAATGTCTATCGAAAACTTGGTTTCAAAGAAGAGGGTCTCCTAAGACAAGAATATTTTGCCGACGGTATGTATCGCGATGCTTATTGCATGGCAATCTTTCAAAATGAGTTTGTCTCCAAATCATCGAATTAAAGTCCATGACTTTATTTAACACCTCGTGGCACAAATAGATCAATGACCTTGAATTTTATTGGCCATACATTTAACTTGATTACTAACGTAAAAATACTAGCCATGGATAAATGATACCAATTAACCCGAGGAAAAAAATCATTCCAAATATTAGGCCAAACTTCCAGAAGTCAGTTTTACCAATATAACCACTACCGTAGTACAAAGGAGCGGGGCCTGTTGCAAAAGGCGAAATTACTCCCATCAAACCCAAAGAGTAAAGACACAAGCAAGTAAGAACGGTCATGTCTATCCCGGGGATTCCTTGTCCTACCGCAAGCACGACAGGCAGCACGGCCGCTGCATGAGATGTGATACTAGAAAATCCGTAGTGAATCCAAAAAAATAGGCTCACTAAAAGCAGGGTGGCTATCGCTGGGGAGATTCCATCTAGGTGCTGAGAAACTCCTGTCGCAAGCCATTTAATAAAACCAATTTCATTGAGTCCAGAGGCCAAGGTGAGTAATGAGGTGAAGTAAAAGAAGACTTCCCACGCACCTTTCTCCCTCACGATATCGTCAAATGTGATGATGTTCAAAAGAAGCATTAGGGAGATGATGACAAAAACAACCATCGTTGGGTTAATAAAGTTGGAACCTAAAAAGGGTAATGTGATATCAGGATTAGAGCCTGTAATCCAAAGTAGCATGGCCAATAAGACCAAGACTGACATAATTTTTTCATTTCGAGAAAGTGAGCCCATTGCCTGAAGCTCGCCAAGCGCCCATGCTGGAACCTCTGGGCTCTCTTTGATTTCTGGTTTACAAACTAGATAGCCTAGGAGCGGAACCAAAATGAGCAGCAAGATGCCTAATGGTGCGAATCCAAAAAACCATTGCGACCATTGAATATCAAGGCCTATCGTTTTTTTAGCTATACCTAAAGCTGCAATATTTGGCGCTAAAGCAGTCAAGAACATCGAACTGGTGACAGCAGTTGCAGCAAAGGCGCACCACATGATGTAAGTACCAATTTTCTTTGCTGTAGGCCCTGGCTCTGAGCCATAAATATGGGGGATGTTGCTGACAATCGGATAAATAGTTCCGCCACTTCGTGCCGTATTTGACGGGGTGGCAGGTGCAATAGATGCATCAGCTAATGTCACAGCATATGCGAGACCAATCGTTTTTTTACCTATAGCCTTGACGAGATGTAAGGCGATGCGCCTACCAAGACCACTCTTTCTATAGCCTATAGAAAAAATAAATGCCCCAACAATTAACCAAACAGTACTTGCAGAATAGCCTGACAAGGCCCAGCGCAGTGCTTTGTTGGGATCTTTTTCAATAAAACCAGAAATTGCAGCTAGCGTTAAACCAATAAGGCCGACTGCAGCCACCGGCATGGATTCGACAACCAAACCAACGATGACAGCAGCAAAAATGGCAAAGTAATGCCATTGATTGTTCTCAAGCCCAGCAGGGGTGGGACAAAAATACAATGAAAAGCCCACAACGAACGGAAGCCAGAATCGCCAATTTTGCTTCATTGTGCCCCTACCTTTTTTATTAATTGATACCCCATTATATGGATGGCTATTGATCGGTATATAAGCGTTAGTACGAAGATAAACGCCCCGCTATTACTGATGAGGGTAGAAGGCCGTGAATGCCTGATATAAATCAACCCTTAAGATGGTCAATAGCGGTGAGCAAGAAAACGTATACCGAGTTCTAAAGTAAAGAATCGCTACATAAAATAACCATCTGACTTAGCCAACCTTCGCGCAACATGGACTGTGCGCTGCATATTGGCTAAATTAACGATTGTCCAACCAAATGCGACCATGCCATCTAGTGCAATAACAACCATCAACAGATCCCAGCCTGCAGGTAAGGGCATCGCGCCATATCCCACTGTTGTATAGGCACTTCCCGCAAAGAAAATTGCCTGATCAAAATTTGGCACTAGCCCAGCATAAAAAAGAGTCGCACCCCATATAAATATTTCAGCTAAATGAGATCCTACCAATACAAAAGATAGTCCATAAAAAAGAAAGAGGGTGTAACGAAATTTCTTATCGAGAATAAATTTTCTAGAAAATATCTGATAGGCATTAGTAACGAAATAATTGTAGACGGCATGAAAAATGAGCAATAGAAAAAGCATTGCTCCGCCAAAAAGTATTGCATCAAAATTAAAGAAGTGGCTAGACGGACTAATCATTTAGGACCCTGTGCTAATTGGCTTGGTAATCCAAATAGTGCCATAAATAGGAGAAGCAAAAAACCCACACTATTTCTGATGAGGGTTTTATCTGGTAGACCCACCAGGACTTGAACCTGGGACCAAAGGATTATGAGAGCAGATATCCAAAGAAAACCTCTAGGATTTCAAGAGGTTATAGCGCCTGATTATCGGTGTGTAGCGTTTTGTGTAGTGGTTCAGATAGAAAATGGCCCAAAGATTTCTCTTTGGGCCATTCATTTGCTGGCTTTAATTCTACTTGTGACCGCCTAATATCGATGCAAACTGAAATAGGGATTGTGAAACCGAGCTATTTGTGGGGTTAGATGTCGGGGACCCCGCACCAGAACCGTTATCTCGATTTAGAGACCACATTGAGAGCTCAGCCACTCTTGAATCAGTCGCCGCATAGCTCGCCAATTGCTGCGCATCTGCAAGAGTAAATACCTCACTCACAATGTCATTTACACCAATCAGCGCAGTAGCACCAATCTTAGTAGATTGCATACCTAAGTTATTGAGCTGCGTTTCGGTGGCTTTAATTGCGTCAATTGCATTTTGACCCATTTTTCCACCATTATCGACCGTTGTGCCATAGTCCATCGTCATGATGTTCACGATATCGATACGCACCCCATCTGCCTTAGCCTGCTTTAGTAAGTTCAATCCATTATCTACCAAGCCCTGAGGTAATACAGGTACGGTGTAGATCACTTCCAAACCAGGATTAGCAGCCTCTAATGCTTTCAAGGCTTGGTCACGGAGCTTATTAGCCGCAACGTTATCGATTGCAGCGCCCTCAATATCAAAGTCCAGTGACTTTACACCGTAGCGATCAATCACTGATTGGTATTCGGCTTGCAGTTGGGCGGCGGAAGTAGCTACCAAAGCAGGATCGATTCCAGCGGCTCCTCCGAATGAGATAGTCACCTTTACTAACGCAGCTTGAAGACCTTTAACATCGGCAAGCACGCTATTGCCATTCGGAAAAGAGTCATTGGCAATACTATCTATTCCAGCCCACCCAACACCGCCCTTGCCATTACTTTGAACAAAAGCCATTGTCAGCGCTTTCAGACCTGCAGTGGCTGCCATTTGCACAATATTTTCCCCGGGGTTTAACGTCATATCAACATAAGGTGAAAATACTGGCCCCGCTGGAGCAGCGGTTAATGTGGTGGTTGTCAGACTTGTAGTGTTTGGGGATACGCCTTGGGCATTCACTGCTTCGACCGAGAATTTATAAGTCGTGCCAGGGTTCAATCCATTGATTGCAATGGCTGTATCTTTTGTAGTTGCTACCTGCACGCCATTCTGAAAAACAATATAGCTTGTTGGCAAACCTCCACCACTTGCCCACGATAAACCAACGGCGGTATTTGTCTCACCTGTCATCGTTAAATTGATAGGTGCATTAGGAGCCGTAATTTTGGTAGGCCCAACGAGCGTCCAAGGCTGACCAGAGCTGGAGCCACCATTGTGAGTGGCAGGATCATCGCCACTAACCCACCAATTTGCTTTATAGGTATTGCCGTTGTAGGTAACTAATTGACCAGCGGTATAAATTGCTGTCGCAGAGTAAACCAAAGGATCAGTAGTGATAGTTACTGGTGGGGTTACTACAGGCGGAGTCACCACCGGCGGTGTTACCACCGGAGGAGTAACTACAGGTGGGGTTACAACGGGTGGAGTAGTTGTAGTCCCTGACACAACAGTCCAAGGCTGACCAGTATTTGCCACTCCGTTATTTTTAGAGGGATCTTTTCCTTGAACCCAATAATTAGCCTTATAGATAACGCCGTTTAGGGTTACTGTTTGGCCAGCAGTATAGACAGCGGTTGCTGAATAAGCAGGATTAGTAGGGCCACCAGCAATTATGGTCCAAGGCTGACCAGAACTAGAGGTGCCACTATTTAGTGCTGGGTCTGTACCACTAACCCAATAATTTGCTTGATACGTAATTCCATTTAACGTTACTGTCATACCAGCGGTATAGACAGCAGTTGGTGAGTATGTTGCAGTTGTTGTAGCCATTTGATGTTCCTTACATAATATTTACAAGGTTAACTAAAGCCTTTTTGTGAAAGAAGTCATGAGGAGGGTTTCATTGCATACCCCCTTTTCCTAGTAGCCCAGCACTTGCCAATAGTCTTAAACGTGATGAGCGCCATTCGGAAATACACCGAATTTTTTCCTGCTGAGCTTCTGCCAAGGCAGTTTGTGTTGAGAGTAATTCCAAAATATCAGCAGCCCCGAGGCTGTATCTCTTGACCGAGGATTGAACGGCAGAGTTGGCAGACTGCAATAACTTTTCAGAAGCATCTAAATTAACAATGGATGAACTTGTGTCTGAATACGACTTCACAATTTCCATCAGAATTTGATGTTCGACCTCTTCCATCTCGGCCCCAGCTTTCTCGGCCTGGGCTTGAGCGCCTCGAATTTTATAAGTTCTACTAAAACCCTCAAATAATGGGATATTGATAACAAATCCAACTGAAGTCGTATTTGAATTAACCGCTTGCAAGCCTTGATTGGGGTAACCGTTTTTATAAAAATTCCCTGAAAAATCGATAGTTGGCAAACCTTCCGAGCGAGCGGTAGTAATTTTTTCTTGAGCAGATCCCCATTTAGCCTTTGCCGCCTTAATGGCTGGATGTTCTTTTTGCGCAGCCTGTAACCACTCGTCCAAATCTTTTTGGGTTTGTTTATGAGTTTGCTCTTGCGGCTCCTGCAATGTTATTTTGGTTTGTACACTTAAACCCATGGCAAAAATGAGGCTCGCCAGAGTCTTACGATATTCACCTTGAGCTCGGTTGCTAGCAAGTTGCGCTTTTGAAAGGGCTGTTTGAGCTTGTAGAGTATCGCTCTTAGCAGATACTCCTTGATTCTCGCGCCGGATTGTGGCGTCCAATGCAGCCTGTGCATATTGCACAGATAACTCTTTACTTTTAACAGTAGCCTGTGAAGTTAAGGTGTCAAAATAATTACCAATAATGGTAGACATAGCTTTCTGCATACTAGCGTCATGAGCAGCAAGCGCTGATTGCAGTAATAAATTTGCTGATGCGCGATTTGCTCCCCTGCCGCCGAAGTCAAATAAGCGCCAATTCAGATTGGCATATGTACTTTGTCCATTAGTAATACTGTTGGCATATGTCGCCTGAGGGTAATTAACTTGAGTTTGCTGCGGACTCAAAGATGCATTTAATGTTGGTAAATATGCAGCGCGGGATTCACCCACAGCACCGGTTTGAATTTTGATATTTGCCCAAGCTTGCTTAATCTGCGGGTTATTACATAAACCTAAGTCGATAACTTCACTTAAAGCCAAGGGCTGATTTAGATCTACCTGTGCAGGACACACAATGGGAGATTGATCAGGCAAAAAAGGTCCCTTTGCCAACACTGGAGGGGCAGCCCCTAAGGGGTCAATCCATAGATCAGGAACGCCGACATCTTGCGAGGCTTGTGCAACACTAAACACGAAGGGCCAAATCAAATGAAGTAGCTTAGCGTTCATGCAAGCTCTCCCGACCATGGGTAATTAAAGGAGAGAGGACATACTCGATAATGCGACGTTCGCCTGTTTTAATTTCAACATTAGCAGTCATGCCTGGGGTTAATGGCATATCTTTGCCATCCACTACTATGCTTGGCTTATCAATGGTGACCTTAACGGCATAAAGCAATCCTTTAGGACCCTCTTTATTAGTTTGCGGGTCTTTATTGGAAATCGATCCAGAACCATTGCTTGAAAAATCAATTGCATCTCTCGATACATGACTCACTATTGCGGGAATAGTGCCGTACTTGATGTACTCATATGCGTCAATTTTGACCTGTGCCTTTTGGCCATCTCTCAGGAAACCAATATCTTTGTTTTCAATATAGGCTTCTAATTCAACATTCTGACTGTCCGGCACTAAGACCATAATTGTTTGCGCTGCTGGCACTACGCCACCAATGGTGTGAACTGCTAACTGCTGGATAGTGCCATCAACAGGGGCCATTATTCGTAACTGCTCACTATGTGCAGCCGCTTTGTTGACATCTTGTGCTGCACCAGACCAAATACGAGTGGCTTGATAGAGTTCGTCTTGTAGTGTTTTACGGGTCTCTGAAGTCAGTGATGCTAATTGTGTCTTAGCGTCATCTAGCTGCCCCAAAATTTCAATACGTGCTTGCTCTTTTTCTAAATAAGCATGCTCAGAGACATCGTGATCCTTAGCCAATTCAGCGTAGTTATTAGCACGACGTGTAGCCAGAGGTAAAGCAGCGCTATATCGCTTCACTTGAGATGCAATCCTTGCTCGTTTAGCAGAATATTCACCCCATTGATCATTCATGTGGCTTACTGCACTTTGATAGTGCGCCTCATCTACCCCCTGAATCGGGGCTAATGTTGGAGGAGTACTTGTTTGAATGGCACTCAGGAGCGCTTTAGAACGCTCCATTTGTAATAGCGCTAATTGACGATCTCCCTCTGCCTTATTATGATCACTATCAGCGCCTCTTGCATCTAACTCAATGAGAAGATCTCCAGCCTTAACATGCTGGCCTTCTTCAACAAAGAGTCCTATTACTTTTGCCGTTTCTACTGAGGCAATGGTTTTTGTATAACCCCCAGCAATGATCTTTCCTTGACCATTGACAATAATGTCGACCTTCCCAAATATTGACCACAATAGAATCAAAAAAATGAAGCCAATGAGAATACGTGCCACCCATCGTCCCGCTGGCGAGACTGGTGTAGCCTGTAATGAAAGTGCTGCTGGCAAAAACTCTGCTTCATGAGCTTTGAGATCCGGAAGATCCAATTGTTTTCGACGCTCCCACCAAAAAAGAAAGGATTCGCGATAGCGCCCAAGTAGCTCTTTGATTGCTTCTGTTCGATGGCGCAAGCTCATGATTTGCCTCCATCTTGCAAATGATGAAGATGATGGTAGATGCCTGCATGATTTTCTAATAGCTCTTGATGTGAACCTATTTCAACAATTTGACCCTTATCCATCACGATGATGCGATTAGCATCGCGTACGGCTGATAAACGATGCGCAATTATCAGAACCGTACGATCCTGACAAATAGAGCGCATATTGTCTTGAATAATTTTTTCTGATTCATAGTCAAGCGCACTGGTTGCCTCATCAAAAATCAAGATGCGAGGATTGGTGATTAGGGCCCGAGCAATCGCAATACGTTGCCGCTGCCCACCAGATAAACCTGTGCCATGCTCACCAATCATGGTGTCATATCCTTCGGGGAGCTCACAGATAAACTCGTGTGCACCTGCTAACGTCGCAGCGGCTACGATAGCCTCAAAAGGTAGGCTAGGATTACTTAAGGCAATATTGTCTCTAACGGAACGATTAAACAGAGTATTTTCTTGAAGAACAACACCGATCTGCTGACGCAATGAGGCCGTATCTATGATGGCAATATTTTGGCCATCCACCAAGACTTTTCCTCGATCAGGGACATATAAACGCTGCGCCAATTTTGTGAGGGTACTTTTACCCGAACCAGAGCGGCCAACAATGCCAATGACTTCCCCCGGGGATACTGATAAATTCACATTCCTGAGAACTTCTACTCCATCCGCCCGATAACGGAAAGAAACACCTTCAAAACTAATAGCTCCTTGTAGGCGAGAAAGGCGAGTTTTCTGACCATCTATCTCCGTATGCGTATTAAGAATATCTCCCAAGCGGCTCATAGAGATGCCCACCTGCTGAAAGTCATTCCATAGCTGAGCCAATCGCAAGATTGGACTAGAAACCTGGGTGGCAAGCATATTAAATGCGATTAACTCACCCACGGTTAATTTGTTATCAATGACAAGACCTGCACCAATCCACATAATGAGCGCGGTAACGACCTTGCTAATAAGGCCGACAGTGCCACTTGCAACAGTTGACACATTGGTTACCGATAAACCTGCAGTGACATACCCCGCCAATTGCTGATTCCATTTTTGAACCCATCGTGGCTCAACTGCCATTGACTTCACCGTATCAATGCCGCTGATGGTTTCCACTAAAAAAGATTGGTTTTCTGCGCCTTTATTAAATTTCTCATTTAAACGATCACGAATGATTGGGGTACAGAAAAGCGAAATGACTACATATAAGGGTATTGATATGAGGACAACTAAGGTTAGCAAAGGGCTATACCAGAACATGACCGCCAGAAAGATGAACGAAAAGAGTATGTCCAAAACCACAGTCATGGCATTGCCAGTTAAAAACGAGCGTATGTTTTCTAACTCTCGAATACGAGCGACAGAGTCGCCTACCCTACGAGATTGGAAATAGGAAATGGGAAGATTGAGAAGATGACGAAATAGTCTTGCACCTAACTCCACATCAATCTTAGAGCTGGTATGCGCAAAGACCCAGGTTCTAATGCCATTGAGGGCGGCCTCAAATACCATGGAGCAAATTAAGCCTATAGCAATGACATTGAGAGTTTTCATTGCATGATTGACCAAAACCTTATCCATCACGACCTGGAAAAACATTGGAGTAATTAGGGCAACAAGCTGTAATGCGAGTGAAATGATCAATATTTCACCCAATAATTTTCGGTATTTCACAATAGCCGGAATAAACCAAGTGAAATCAAAGCGCGCCATTGCGCCAGCAAAGCTCGCCTTGCTCGTAAAAAATATGAATTCACCAGTCCACAAAGAAAATAATTCATCCAAAGTGATTAGTAACGGCGCCTGCCCTGGATGCTGAATCAGCAGCTTTTCTTCAATGAGCTTTGCAACGATGAAATATTCACCCTCTTTACTAATGGCAACAGCCGGCAAGGGGGCTTTATTCATCCGACTAACATCCTGCTTAATAAGCTTCGCAGTCATACCGAGATCACGAGCAGCCAACAGTATTTGCTGATTTGTCAGCTTGGCGCCAAAATCATGAGTGATTTTGGAGGCATCAGCTGAAATGCCATGCAATGCAGCCATCGAAAGAATGGCCCAAAGACCAGAATCTATCTTTGCCTCAGCATTGACATTGGAGTCTGCATCAGGATTAGCATCGGGTTCTTTACTTATTTTGATGTTCATTTTTTGTTACTGGCAGTACTGCATATACATTTGAGTTAACTGCATTTGGCTACCTCTCTGCGACTGCTCCATTCGATCAACCGCTGCCAGATCAGCCGCTTTACCACCATCAATATATGGAACAGGCCACGCGGATGCTCTGGCCAAACTTGTTTGCAAGTTCGATTGACTGTATTGAATCTTTTGAGCTAGGTTTTTGCAAATCTCATCCTTTGTTTGAGCATTTACATGCCCAAAAATGTCCATTACTGCTAAACCTACGATAATTTTTTTCAA
Organism: Polynucleobacter sp. JS-Safj-400b-B2; assembly: GCF_018881975.1. GTDB lineage: Bacteria > Pseudomonadota > Gammaproteobacteria > Burkholderiales > Burkholderiaceae > Polynucleobacter. The sequence goes on from NZ_JACVPJ010000018.1 coordinate 33,229, forward strand.
TTCTCGCTCCGGTCAAACTGTTTCTATGTAAGGATATTACTCACACTTTTGGTCAAAATTAGCGTATTTTTATTCGGTAATGAATTTACTAAAAACCTATTTAAGTAAAGGCTTGTCAACCTATATATCGAATCCATTCGGTATTAATTTCTGAATGTTTTGTAATTTGCCGATAGAATTACTTAAATCCATTTAGATCTTAAATTTATGAGCAATTCTGATTACTACCTTACTAAGGAATCCAAGCAAGTTCGCAGTCAGGTACGCGTCGAGAAAATACTTGATGCAGTCGAGGATTTAACGGTCCAGACTCCATCGAAAAAGATCGACGTCCAGTCGATAGCCAAAAAGGCTTTTATCTCAGTTGGAGCGATATATCACCACTTCCCTTCTGTAGATAGTATCTTTGCAAGTTTGTTAATACGAAAAGTTCGCCGAAGACTAAATTCATTAATTACATTACTAGAAGGTCTAGGGCCTGAAGTGACCCTAGATATGGCTGCTGACAATATGATTGACCAAACATTTGCTGAGTGGAATCAAAAGCCAATAGCAGCTAAAAAAGAGACTCTGTCCTTGTACTATCAAAATGCAAGCAAACCAGAGTTCTTTTCCTCCTATTCTAAGGTTTTGTATCCGTACGTTAGAGCCTTTATTCAGCGCAACACTTCCGGAACCATACGCGATATTTCTGAAGAGGAGTGGCCGTTCCTTAACCGAACATCTCTAACCGCAATAATCACCCCTTTTTGGAAGAAAATCCCATTGCCGGCACCCAGGCTCACAAGACTATAGTTAAAGACATTGTGCTGCGCATCTATTCAAAGTAGTTCCCGATGTCATGAAGAGGCCAGGTCGAACACAATAAGGTTGAGCCTTCAGCTGTGTATTTTTACTTGAAACTACTCCATCAGGCCGAGCTGTTTAGAGATCAATTTGGTAGCTTGAACCATCTCAAAAGCAGTTGTATTAGCTGGACTCAAGTCATTACCCGAGTCTATGGCTTCTTTTTACACTACAGAGTGTTGCAACCCACGGCTTTCAAATGTCAATTAATAGCCTTGAATTCAACTGATCGATGCAACACACTACAAACTGCGTAAGCAAAAGGAGTGTTGCTCATGAAACAACGGCCCCGAATCTATTACACGGCCACCCAGAAGGCTTTAATGTGGGAACGCTGGCAA
>NZ_JACVPJ010000019.1 GCF_018881975.1 Polynucleobacter sp. JS-Safj-400b-B2
CGACGGAAATAGGTAAAAAACCGAAGGTATCGTGACCGCTAAACTACAATAAACGAACCTTCAAATACCAGAACCTAGCCGGTCACGATCAATCTGAAACGGGCGGTCACGATCGCTGAAATACGCAGATAAGTCTACTAATTTTGTTGTTAAGACATCTAAGGGTCCAATTGAAATTACTCGCGTAATGACGCCTTGCGCCAAAAATAAAGGTTGGTTACAGCCATTAATCCCAATTAAGGGTGTTACCCCGGTTGATGAGATTGATGTTCTCAATGCCTTGAATGACAAAGACTCGCTCGTGGTAGATATGCGCGTAGTGGATGATCGCGTAAAAGGTACTATTCCTGGGTCAATAGGCATTCCTTACACAGAGGTAGCAATGCGTATGGACGAGTTGGGTTGTAAAAAGCCTGCGGCAGGCTCAACTAAATGGGATTGCTCCAAAGCAAAGAAGGTTTATGCATTCTGTAACGGCCCTGTTTGCCCACAAAGCCCAATGGCAATGGCTGCCATGACTCGTGATGGCTTCCCTGCAACCAAGATCTACTACTATCGCGGCGGTATGTTGGACTGGGACGCTCTTGGATTAACAACAGTAAAGGGTGAGTTTTAAAACTTGCTTATTCTTAGATATTAAAAAGGGAGCCTAGGCTCCCTTTTTTACGATGCTAGAAATGAAGACTATTTAACACCTTTACCTATAAGTACACCGTCAACAACCGAGCCATAAAGGTTTACGCCATCATCAGCATGAAATCTTTTGCGAGTTTTTTCAATATCCCCATCAATTATGCGTGGGTCTTGGGGGCGTTCATGCATATTTATAAAAGCAGCAACATCCCAGGACTCCACGTCGCTTAAGGTTTCGCCTCGACCTAAAGGCATATTGTGTTGTATGAATCCAGCCGCAGTATTGATGCGATGCATGCCTGCTCCCCAGTTATAAGAATTCTTACCCCAGAGAGGAGGGAAAACATAGGTTGCTCCCACTTTTTGTCCTTCGCCGTTTGATCCGTGGCAGATTTGGCATTGCTTTTCATAAACCACTTTTCCACGAGCAATGTCATAACCACCTTTAGGGGGAGGAGGTTCATCGAAACCTCGTCCGGGGAGTGCTTTTCCAACGGGCGCACCAGTCGATAGCCAATAAGAATAAGCCGTTAGGGCTAAGATAACTTCACTATCAGCTGGCGGCGGAGTTCCGTTCATACTGAAGGTAAAGCAGCCTTGAAGCCTCTCGGCATAGGTATTCACTTTATTATTTTTCTTGCGGTAAGCAGGATACATAGGATACGCAGCCCACATTGGCGAAGAATTTGCAAGACGCCCTCTATCAATATGACAATTCACGCAATTCATCTCATTGCCAACGAATTGGGGTGCCAGTGCTTTTGTATTTACAAAGATAGCCTCTCCGCGCCGAACTAATTCGCCAAAGGCATTATTTTGTAATTCGGAGTCTGATGGGGGAATGAAGTATTGTGTTTTTCCAACCTTGTGGGTATTTGAGGGAATTTGGGATTGATCCTCTAGTTTTGATTTATCCACTGCAAACGTACCTGGCGAGCTAAGGAGCAGGCATAAGGCTACTAAACTACTAGTTGAGATTTTCATGGTTGTATTTTTATTCATGCGATGTCCTTAAATTACCTGAGCCTGTGCTGGGATTCATCAAAAGGTTCTGTTGCATCGCCCAAATTTCCAAAGTACTCCGAAACAGCTTTAATTTGCGCATCAGTAAGGCTGGCGGCTATATGTTGCATTAACCCATTGGGATCATTGCTTCTCGTAGGTGGTACCCCCTTTTTATTGGCAGCAGTGGGCTTTTCTGCCTTCCAGGCCTTAAGTTGATTTTCTAGGTACAACGGAGATTGACCGGCCAATGGAGGGAAAGAATCACCAACACCAACGCCGTCTGGACCATGACATAAAGTGCATTCAGGAATATTTTTACTCCATTCGCCACGCAGAGCAATCCATGCGCCAGTACCGGGAACGGGGAGTCCGGTTTGTTTAGTATTTACATTAACTTTTGGTCTCTTGGAGTAAGCATTAGCCACTGCAATAATTTCCTCGTTTGTTAGTGCTGAAGAAATGCCTTGCATCAGAGGATTTTTTCGACTGCCTGACTTAAAGTCATATAGTTGCTTTTCAATATACGCTGCAGGTAATCCTGCGAGCCGTGGAAATCCCGCTGATGGCATGCCTTTGCCATCTGGGGCATGGCAACTAATACAGGGCATCGCAGCAGGATTTGCTCCACCATGAACCATGATCGTTTCACCGTCTAAGGCAAACGAAAGAGTTGGCATGATCATGCATAAGTACGCGATGTACTTTGAGGTGCGTATAAATAGTGTAGATGTCATGTTCATTATCAAAATCAGAAAGACTCAATTGGTGGAATAGCGCGACCCATGTTGGGAATAAATCATCATTCCCAAGGATTTCAACGGACCTTGTAATTGTGCATGAGTTTATTTTCAATTTGCTATCTTGAGACTTAAAAACAAACTAGATTTGATCTATGTCAAGTTGCCGATATGGGTTTACCCCATACTGAGTGGGTAAAGAGCAATTGGACTCATTGCGATTGAGATACTCAGGGCTATATGATGCGATTCTTTAAGACTATTATTTTTTGTGTTGCATTTAGCCATAGTTTTTTCTCCTTCGCAGTGGACAATTCGAGCTCAACAGAGTCTTCCATAAAGCGGGGTGAATATTTATCGCACCTTGGCGACTGTGTTGCATGTCATACCGAAAAGGGTGGCAAAGTAATGGCCGGTGGCTTGGAGTTAAAAACACCTTTCGGCGCATTGTATTCAACAAACATTACGCCTGATAAAAAGACTGGAATTGGCGGGTATAGTTTTGAACAATTCGATAAGGCTATGAGAAGGGGTGTTACTGCTGACGGACATAATTTATATCCCGCTATGCCGTACCCATCCTATTCAAAAATGTCTGTCGAGGATATGCAGTCACTCTATCAGTATCTAATGCATGGTGTATTGCCCGTAGAAAAAGTAAATATCCAAAGTCAGATGAAATGGCCATACAACATGCGTTGGGGCCTAAGCTTTTGGAATATTCTCTTTGGCGGCAGTAAGCCTTATCAGCTAGAGGCAAGTCAAACCCAACAATGGAATCGTGGCGCATATATTGTTCAAGGCATGGGTCATTGTGGGTCGTGTCATACCCCTAGAGGCCTTTTGTTCCAAGAAAAGGCAATGAGTCAGGCCGGATCAAATGGTAGGTATTTTTTGTCTGGATCTACGGTTGATAGTTGGCATGCAGTGAATCTCCGTAATTTATGGACGCCACCAGAAATCGTAGCGTTCCTGAAAACTGGTAGAAATCAACATGCAACCGCATATGGAACAATGACTGAAGTCATTGGTTTAAGCACACAACATTTCACCGATGAAGATCTTACTGCAATTGCTGTGTATCTTAAATCACTGAGTCTAGACGAGAGCAATCAGGCCCAGCCAATAATAGCTTTGGAAAAATCGCAGCTATATAAGTCTAAAAATGGTTTGGCTTATGTGCAATTTTGTTCCACCTGTCATCGAAATGACGGGAAAGGGGTTTCAAAGATATTTCCTCCTTTGGCTGGTAACAAATCAATTCTTTCTGACGATCCAACTTCAGTAATTCACGTTGTTTTGAGCGGTTGGAAATCTGCGGCAACAAAAACAAACCATCGCATCGTTGGTATGCCTGAATATGGTTCACTCGGAGATGAGGAGTTGGCGGGAATTATTACCTTCATACGTTCTTCATGGGGGAATTCTGCATCTGAGGTTTCAATTAATCAGGTTAAGGCAGTTCGGGCACAGCTAAATTTAACTTCACAAGATAGCTCTAAATTTGTAACGCCTCGATTTTCAAATATGCTAGAAAAATCAAACTCAGGGCAGCTGGTTTACGGTATGCGCCTAATGGCAGAGACGGGTACTTTGCTTCCTGATCACGTTGGCAACAGCCTTAACTGCAGTAGCTGCCATACCAATGCTGGAACTGTAGCTAATGCATCCCCATTTGTTGGTGTAGCGGCACAGTTTCCTGCTTATGCCCCACGCGCGGGAAAAATCATTGATCTTGAGGATCGAATTAATGGATGCTTTAAACGATCGATGAACGGTAAGGCGTTAGAAAAGGATTCGTCTGAAATGAAGGCAATGGTCGCCTACATGAAGTGGGTTAACGGGCCTTATAAAAAGGATGAGCAGATTCCAGGAAGAGGTATTGGGAAAATTGATAAAACGCTAATCCCAAATATTGAAAATGGCAGGGTGATTTACCAAGCGCAATGTGCTGTTTGCCATGGGTCTAATGGAGAAGGCGTAAAACAATCTGATGGTCGGTATGTGTTTCCAATGGTGTGGGGTGATGAGTCCTTCAATTTAGGTGCTGGAATGGCGCGCACCTTTACTGCTGCGGCATTTATCAAGCAAAACATGCCGATGGGTCACAACATCAAATTTCCTTTAGGGCAGGGAGGTAGTTTAGGCGATCAAGAGGCTCTTGATGTTGCTGAGTACTTTGCTCATATGGCTCGCCCAGACTTTATTGGTAAGGATAAGGACTGGCCTAATGGCGGCAAGCCCAAAGATGCGCGCTATTAATTGGTAGCATCCATCTGTAATTGAGGGTCATTTATTAAAATCTTGATTGCAGATGTCCAAACCATAAAGATCTGAATCTACTATTTATTGATTTGGATCAAATTTGACCCCTTTTATCGGTACTGGCGGGCTTGAAATACCAAATCTAAGTAAATAATATATAACTTAATATATTATTAAAACCTTAAATGATGTGGCTAAAAATGGTTAACAAAGTAGAGCGGGCTATACCGGCCCCTTATATGAATCCTTTATTGGCGGGGATTCTTCTTGGAATGGTTCTATTGGCTACATTTGTGGTCACTGGGCATGGACTTGGGGCAACAGGATTTACTACTCGCTTAACTGCATGGGTTGGAATGTATGTCGCACCTGTTGCAACAAATGCAAATGATTACTTGGGTGGAATGATTGAAGAAGGTAAGCCATTAAATGCATGGATTACTTGGCAAGTCATGGGCGTAGCTCTTGGAGCACTTGCATCTGCATTTTTTGCGCACAGAATTCAATTCAAGATGGATGGCGCAAAGTTTTTAGGCGGATCTAAGCGTCCATGGACAGCTCTTTTTGGTGGCATGCTTGCAGGCTTTGGCGCAAGGGTTGCAGCAGGATGTACTAGCGGTTTAGGCTTATCTGGTGCCGCGGTGCTAAGTTTGTCTGGATTTACATTCCTGGGGACATTCTTTGCAGTAGGTTTATTGACAAGCCTTTTCTTGAAAGAGGAGAAATAAGATGAGTGAAATTCTTTCAGGGCTCCTATTAGGGGCTGGATTTGGTTTTGTATTGGAGCGTGCCGGTTTTGGTAATCCAAATAAATTAACTGGTCAATTTCGCTTAACTGATTGGTCTGTGTTTAAGGTGATGTTCACTGCCATTGTTTTTGCGGCTGTGGGGCTATTGATTTTGGAACGATTTGGGTTTGTTGATGCTGGCAGTTTATTCGTGCCGCCGGCATTTCTGGGGGCTGCTGCCTTGGGCGGGGCTTTGGTTGGAGCTGGTTTTGCTATTGGCGGCTATTGTCCGGGCACCTCTGTGGTGGGGTTGATGTCTGGACGCATTGATGCGGCGATATTTCTACTTGGTTTATTGCTTGGTACGGTGCTATTTGCTGGAATTTACCCAACTATCGAGTTCGTAACGACCTTAGGTGAGTATGCAAAAGCAGATGCATTGCCTGATGCTTTCAATATCTCAGGCTTATCTATTGATATTGGCATGATCGTTGCTGCAGTCGGTGTATTTATCTTCGGTTCTTGGATGGAAAAGAAATCTAAAGGCCCCATGAGTTCACAAGTTTAATTTTTCAAAAGGAAAGATATGTCTAAAAAATCTACAGTAGCTGCATTGGCAATGGCCTTAGCTGGTCTAGCATCAGCTCCACTCGCCCATTCGGCAGACGCCCCTGCGAATCCGGCAAGTGCGGAGCAAAAGAATCCCTGTGGCCCTAAAAAAGAAGCTACCAATCCTTGTGGCCCAGCTAAGAAGAGGGCAGCAAACCCATGTGGACCTGCAAATCCTTGCGGCCCCAAAAAGCGTAAAGCTGCAGAGTAATTTTCAAAAATGCTTACCCAATCTAATCTCTGGCTAGCTGCTCAAGAGCTGGCAAGTATTCAGATGCGTTATGCCGACACTGGCCGCACTCTGAATGAGGCTGCTTTAGGCGGTGCAAGAGATTTTATGGAGTGGCAGCATTATCCAAATAATGATTTGGCTGATGAGCAAAGTGGGTATGAGTTTTATTACCACGCCCATTCCGCTGATGAAATGCCTCATGAGGAGCATGGGCACTTTCATGTAATTAAACGAGAAAGTAATACGTTTCATCATCTAATTGCTATTGCCTTGAATCAACGAGGTTTGCCGGTGCGTCTATTTACCACCAATCAGTGGGTAACTGGCGAGGAAATGGCTGAATCAAAGCTTGCCATTAAGTCCCTTGGAGAATTTCGGATGGTAGTTATGGGTCGCATGGCTCCAGTTGCTAAGTGGGTGGGCGCATTGATTCAGTTATTTGCTGTTGAGATTGAAGAATTGATTTTGGGGCGAGATCAAAAGATTGCACAACTAACGGCTGAGCGAGGCAATCGAGAGTTGGTCCTGAATTCAAGAAAGCATCACGTATTAACGGAGTGCAAGATAGATTTGATGGAGCGTCTTTCTGAGCATTTATCAGTTGTAAATTCATAGAGGAGTGGAAATGAAAAAGATCCAATGGTTTTTAGTAATTACGTTAGCAGCATTGACAACTTTAGCTCACGCAATTAATTTGCCTGGCCCTGTTGTGAGCGCTGATTGGCTGACTAATAATATGTCTGAAGTCCAGATCATCGAGGTCAGAACTGATTTGGCAAGCTACCTCAGGAACCCAGAATTTGATACTGACAAAAAAACAGGCAAAAAATTCTTGGTAGAAGTCGGTGGCCATATTACGAATTCCTCTCTCCTAGACTTCAAAAAAGTGCGCGTAGAACGTCTCGTAGATGGTAAAAAAATTAAGTTTCTGATTCCAGAAAAAGCGGACTTTGAGAAGTTGGTTCAATCTTTGGGTATCAATTTTGATAAGCCAATTATTCTCGTGCCTATTGGACAAGACATGTCTGATATTGATGAAGCCCTAAGAACCTATTGGTCGTTTAAGGTGTATGGCGAAGACCAAGTTGCCGTATTGGATGGTGGTATTGCCGGTTGGTTAAGCGAAGGGCGTGAATTTACTACAGCCAGTTCGCAAAAAACTGCTGGCAACTGGACATCAAAGGCCTATCGCAAGGACTTGATTGCCAGTTCGGATGATGTGGCTGCTGCTTCTAAAGCGGGTAAGCCGCAGCTATTGGATGCCCGTCAGCCTGCTCAATATTTGGGCCTTACAAAACGTCCAGATGTTGTGACTTTTGGCCATATTGCTGGTTCAAAAGAATTGGCGCCCGAATTATTGGCAAAGCCAAGTAATGGTGCATTGTATTTCTGGCAGAAAAATACTTATGACGCATTAATGGCGGCTAATGGTTTAAGCATCAAAGGACCAACTATTGCGTATTGCAATACTGGCCATTTGGCAGCTGGCGGCTGGTTTGTCATGTCTGAATTAGTGGGCAATAAATCAACTAAGTTATATGACGGCTCCCTATATCTTTGGACTCTTGACGGTCGTCCTTTGGTCGGTTTGCCATTAAATTAATTATTTCAACATGAACGCACTCGATATCAACATCAACCTTAAACAGATGCAAGCATCAGCAGATGATGCTTGCCGTTTAATGAAGGTTCTCTCCAATCGAGATCGCATGATGTTGCTTTGTCAGATTGGCCAGGGTGAAAAATGTGTAAGTGAGCTTGAGGAATGTCTTGATATTCACCAGCCAACTCTTTCGCAGCAATTAACGGTATTGCGCAATGAAGAGCTGGTGGAGACTAGAAGGGAGGGTAAGCAAATTTATTACTCTCTTTCGAGTCATGTAGCTTTAGCTGTAATGGATGTGTTGTATCAAAATTACTGCAGTAAATAACCTAAAGGGGTCTTAATATGAAATGCAATGTCGGTAGTGTTGATCGTATGTTACGTATGGTGGTTGGTCTGGTATTAATTGGTCTGGCTGTAACGGGAACTGTTGGTGTGTGGGGTTGGATTGGTGTGGTGCCGCTTGCAACAGGGCTATTTAGATTTTGCCCAGCGTACCCACTTTTAGGAATTAATACTTGCGGCACCGATTCTTCTTGTGGCGGTGGCGGTTGTTGTAAATAAGTTTTGTTTCATCTTTGCGGATAAAAGCTAACTTATTGGTTGGCTTTTATCTTCATCGGATTGAACCTAAGCGGTCTAAAACGCAGGATTAAGTAGTTTTCAGAGGTAAATCTTTATAGGCCAATTCTTTTTAGGTATAAAATCGCGCCATGCGATCCCGAAATAGATCTCTCGTGATTCTTATTTGCCTTTTCTTGATTTCATTCAAGGTTGCGGCTGGCAGCGTTTTTATCGATGCTGCTATTGAGCGTGCTCAAATGCATCAAACATCATTTTCCACTTTTATTTCTGACCATAGTCATGTAAGCAATGATACTAATGATGGTCAACAGGAATCTCGCACACTTTTTTTAATGAGCCATGTAACGGCAAATATTAGCGAGATCCAAATTGCTATTTTTCATCCACCGCTAAGTGCCCTTAAATTTACCTTGGCAAACGATGTTTTATTTACGCAAAACTTTCCCGATTCAGCATTTAAGCCACCCAAGGCCCAGGCCTAATATTTTTTAGGTAGGACGTGCTTTAGAGGCATGTCCCTTTGCTATTTGGCTACTTACTTGTAGTCATACATGGGAAATCTCATCATGTTTAAATTTGTAAAAATATTGCCATTGGCATTATTGGTTTTATTTATTTCCGCCTGCAGTAGCGTTAAGTTAGATGACGCCAACGGCGTCGCTACTGTTAACGCTGGGGACTCTTCTACTTACGATCCTATTAGCGATCCGAAGTCTAGTGTTTATGGCAAGCGTTCAATCTATTTTGAATTTGATAGCTATACCGTTGACCCAAAATATGTTTCAACAATCTCCGCACATGCTTCTTACTTAAAGGCATTTCAAAAGCAAAAAGCTTTTGTGATCATCCAGGGAAATACCGATGATCGTGGAACTACCGAGTACAACCTTGCGCTAGGTCAAAAACGATCAGAAGCCGTTAAGAAAGCGCTACTTGCTCAAGGCGTGAGCGAATCTCAGTTAGAGGCGGTAAGTTTTGGAAAAGAGAAGCCAGCCAACCCAAATCAGACAGAGGCGGCGTTTAAAGAAAATCGCCGCGCTGATTTTGCCTATCAATAACTAATGGGCTACTCAATGAAAAACATGTTTAAATTAAGTTTGATAGGAATTGCATTCCTTAGTGGATGTGCGACAAATGTTGCACCCAATAATCCAGTTCAAATTGCTAAAGCTCCACTACCAATGACAGCAATGGCTCCAGATCACTCAGGGTCTGTAGCCAAGCGACTTAATGATTGCATTATGCGAAGCAATCAAAGTGCTGATGCATTGTTAGTAGATGCCCAGATTATTGCCGTTACCAGAAATAACTCTCACGCAAAGGCGCTTTTTAGTTCGGCGGATAAATTAACCGATCAGCAGGCCAAGGCATTAACGAGCTATTTGTCTGAAGCAAATTCCTGTCGGCCGATTGCTTTGGAGGGCTTAGGCTCCGAAAAGGCTGCAGTTTACGAGGATTTCTTTAAAAAGATTGACGGTGTGTATGCCGATCTTATAGCCAGAAAGATCACTATTGGGGTGGCCAATCAAGAAAGGCAATTACTCATTCAAGATGCCCATATGAAGAAATTGGCGCTTCAATCTAAAAAAAATTAGTGGGATTAAATTATGGCTAGATATAAATTTGTGTGCCGCTCTTGTAAGTTTGAATGCATTAGCGGTATAGGCAAAGAGGTTGGGCTTCACTCTTCGAGGGTGGCAATGGTTTGTAAGACCTGCTCAACGATTGATGCATATACGGTAGCTCATCCAGGGAGCATCAACACTGAAATTAGCATGCCACCGGTTTGTACCAGTTGCCACTCTAGTGATCATCTGTTGGAGTGGGACGGTCTTACTTGCCCACATTGCAATATGGGTATGAGAGCTTTGGGTGGGGATGTAGATGCTGAGAGACCTTTTAAATATTGGTAATCAAGGGTAAGTGCGAATACAGGGCTTTCTAATAGATGTTAGATTGGAGCCTTAAATTCTATGCCGAGATTGTTAGAGGCTGGAGGAGACACCAAACCACCCTCGGGTGATTTTTCTTATTTATTGATTCGCTGTAGATTAACGATCAATAAATCGCCTTGGGTCGTTGATGGGGCGTAATGGCATGATATGAATCTGATTGCCATCTAATTCAATATGTAATTTACTGCCTACTTCCATGTTGAGTCTTTTCACTTCAGAAGACGAGGCAACCCACTCAAGCTTGTGTGTACTACTCTGAATTTGTAGCTGAACCACTGCAATTTGACCTAAGCTGCTCATTGCTGCAACCGTAGCAGGAATACTTTTAGTAGTTGCTGTGCTGTGAATGCTTAATCCATCTTGCGGAATAACCCATGCTACTTGTGCGTTTGGCGGGATCTTGCCTTTATCGGCTACGGTGAAAGTTTTTTTACAGCCCTCCCAGGAGAGGTTGCCCGCATTAAATATTCCATGGAACATATTATTAATGCCAACCAACTCGGCTACACGTGAGTTTCTGGGTCTTTGGAACAGCACTTGAGGCGCAGCAGTTTGTAGGCTTATGCCATTGTCAATCACAGTAATGCGATCAGCAAGTAGATCCGCCTCACGTAAATCATGGGTAACAAGCAAAATAGGAATATTTAAGTCCTTGCGTAAATCTGCAAGAGTTTTATATAGACTCTGACGGGTTGGCGCATCGACTGCTGAGAACGGTTCATCAAGCAATAAGATCTTAGGTTGTCGGGCTAATGCGCGAGCAAGTGCCACACGTTGCTGCTGCCCACCAGAGAGCTGGTTTGGAAAGCGGTGGGCTAGTTCAGCAATTCCCATACGGCTCAGCCAATCTTGGGCAATCACTCTTCGCTCTGCTACTTTTTTGGAGGAATTCTGCAGGGGGATGAGGACATTCTCAATAGCAGAAAGATGTGGGAAGAGGGCATATTGCTGAAATAAGAATCCACAAGATCGTTGTGCTGGCGGCAGGTTCTGCATTACGCCTGTTAGTTCGTTAGCTTCAAACCAAGTTTGACCATCGCATTCAATTTTTCCGGCCTTAGCTTGACTAAGTCCGGCAATTGTTCTCAGGGTGCTAGTTTTGCCGCTACCAGATGGGCCAACTAGGGCATGTAATTGACCTGCCGCACATTCAAGTGTGATCTGAAGTGGGTTTGGAAGGGTTTGGCTGATTTTTAGCTTCAACATCAGGATTTACCTCGGTTTAAGCGTTGTGAGCCTTTTCCAAAGACGCCATAGGAAAGTGCAATCGCGATGAGGGATATTCCGAGCAGTAATGAGGCCAAAGCGCCTGCGCCAGAGGTATCAAAGCTTTGAACCTTGTCATAAATTGCGATTGAAACGGTTTTAGTTTCCCCTGGAATAGCTCCTCCCACCATCAGCACGACCCCAAACTCCCCGAGAGTATGGGCAAACGTTAAAACTGCCGCACTGGTAATGCCGCGCCAAGCTAGAGGTAGCTCAATTAGTCGAAAGATCTGCCATTTCGAGAGTCCGCTGACCTGAGCCGCTTCTCTAATCTCTGGGTTGATGGCTTCAAATGCGCGCTGAATGGGCTGAATAGCAAATGGGAGGTTCACTATGAGGGAGGCAATCAGGATTCCCGCAAAGGAAAACACCAAAGGGACTCCAAATATGCTTTTGCCGCCCAGCCCCACTAGTAGGTAGTAGCCCAGCACGGTTGGCGGTAAGACTAGGGGAAGGGCTAGTCCAGCTTCAATCCAAGGCTTGCTTCTATTAAGGCTTAGCAGGGAATATGCCACCCAGATCCCAAAAGGGATGATGATGGCTAAAGTCCACAGTGCAAGCTTTAGCGAGAGAAGTATTGCGTCTGTATCCATGGATTGATTGTATTGCTAAGCAATATAGGGTATCTCACTATATCGAATTTAGCCCATGCGGAGTCAAATATATGCGCATATACGCATATATATAAGGCATCGATTTAAGTGAAATCCAGGGTTCAAAAAGCGACAAAAAATCTCACTCCAAAACAGATGGAGAAGGTCTTTTTGCAGGTTGCCGCGTATTTCAATGTTCTTTCTGAGCCCGCACGACTGCGCATCATGTACTCAGTTTGTAGTGGTGAAAAATCCGTCTCTGAGGTAGTGGAGATGTGTGGCACGAGCCAGGCCAATGTATCAAGACATTTACTAGCCCTTCATAAAGCGGGCATTTTAATGAGGCGAAAAGAGGGTGTGACGGTTTATTACTCGATTGCGGATAACGCAACCGTTGAGATGTGCCAGACAGTCTGCGCAAAGATTGCTGAAGGTATTCATTAAGTTTTTATAGATTAACTTGTTAAGCAGAGGTCAAATGACTAAGAAGCAAATTGAATTGAGTGCTGATGATATCTCCGCGGTTGAGAAGCCTGCCAATAGAGCTCGCCTTGTAAAGGCGCCGGAGCACTTTATCTCTCAGGAATTAATTGCCGACATTAATGCCAATGGCCTAGATGAGAGTCGTCGCGGTTTTTTGCGTAAAGGCTTTTTATCAGCGGTAGGTGGTGCTGCCGCAGGCTTGGCTGCGCCGATGGCTTTTGCTGCCGGAGAAGGTGACCCAGCAATCTTAGAGAAGCAAGAGTGGCAAACCACTTTAGGTAAGAACGTCGCCACCATGCCTTATGGCGTCCCATCTATTTATGAATCTAATCTCATTCGTCGTGAATCACCTGGCTTAACGCGCGTTTCTGCAGCTTCAGTTGCATTTACCCCATTGCAGGGTTTGTTTGGAACTATTACTCCAAACGGTTTGCACTTTGAGCGTCATCACCAAGGTTGGTACAACCTTAACCCTGAAACCCATCGCCTCATGGTAAATGGTTTGGTGAAGAACGCTCGCGTCTTTACGATGAATGATTTGATGAGATTGCCTTCGGTTTCTCGTACGCACTTTATTGAGTGTGGCGCCAATACTGGATTGGAGTGGGGTAACGTTGCTGTGCCAACAGTTCAATACACGCATGGCATGCTCTCTTGCTGCGAATTCACGGGCGTACCCCTTAAAGTATTGCTTGAAGAATGCGGCGCAGATTTGAAAAAAGGCAAGTTCATGCTTGCTGAAGGTGGCGATGGCTCTGGAATGACCCGCACCATTAATCTAGAAAGCTGCTTAGAAGACACAATCGTCGCCTGGAGTATGAATGGTGAGATGTTGCGCCCAGAAAACGGTTTCCCATTGCGCCTGGTAGTGCCTGGTGTGCAGGGCGTTAGCTGGGTGAAGTGGTTACGTCGCCTAGAGGTTGGTGATATGCCTTGGAATGCGAAAGATGAAGCTGTTCACTACATTGAATTGATGCCGGATGGTATGCACCGCCAATATGCATCGATCCAGGAATGCAAATCAGTAATTACTACACCTTCAGGTGGCCAGCAATTGCTGGATAAGGGCTTCTACAACGTCAGCGGTATGGCTTGGTCTGGTCGCGGCAAGATTAAGCGTGTTGATGTTTCTTTTGATGGTGGTAATAACTGGCGTACTGCTCGTTTAGAGACTCCAATTCAAACCAAGTCTATTACTCGCTTCAATATTGATTGGGTATGGGATGGATCTCCGGCAATATTGCAATCTAGAGCAGTGGACGACACTGGTTACATTCAGCCATCGATAAAGGTGTTGCGTGATGTGCGGGGTAATCGATCGATTTATCACAACAATGCAATTCAGTCATGGAAATTAGATTCAAACGGTGAGGTGAGCAATGTACAAGTCGGTTAATTTTATTGCTCGTTTGAGTTTGCTAAGTATTGCACTATTAGTTACCCAGATTTCGTTTGCACAAAGTACACAGGGCTCCGCCAAGTTTCCAGGCATTGGAAGAAATGCAACTCCTGCAGAAGTCATGGCTTGGGATATTGATGTGCGCCCAGACTTTAAAGGCCTACCAAAGGGATCTGGCTCTGTTGAGCAAGGTCAAGCCATTTGGGAATCTAAGTGCGCTAGTTGTCACGGTGTTTTTGGTGAGTCAAATGAGATCTTTACTCCGATTGCTGGTGGAACAACTGTTGATGATGTAAAGACTGGCAGGGTTGCCTCTTTGTCGGATCGTAAGCAGCCTCAGCGTACTACTTTGATGAAGGTCCCTACGGTTTCTACTTTATGGGACTACATCTATCGCGCCATGCCTTGGAACGCACCGAGATCACTTACTCCAGACAATACTTATGCGCTGGTTGCATATATTCTCAGCTTGGGTGAAATAGTCCCGGATGATTTTGTATTGAGTGATGCCAACATTGCCGAAGTCCAGAAAAAAATGCCCAACCGTAACGGCATGACTCGTAATCATGGCTTTTGGAGCGTTAACGGCAAGCCGGATGTTAATGGCTCTTCTTGCATGAATAATTGTGTGAAGTTTGTGCAAATTGGCTCTACGCTTCCAGACTTCGCTAGAAATGCGCACGGCAATATTGCAGAGCAAAATCGCTTGTATGGTCCATATCGTGGTTCGGACTCCACTAAGCCTCCAATCGCTAAGTTGCCCGGTTCTTCGGGCGAAGGATTGGCTCATGCCGCTGACACTCATTCCTCAAATGCAAAAGGTCCTGCAGCCTTATTTAAGAATGAGAACTGCTCAGCCTGTCATGCGCTTAATGCTAAGCTCGTAGGACCCTCGATTGCGGACATTGCTGCTAAGTATCAAGGACAGAGCGGTGCGCTAGATAAATTAATGGCTAAGGTTAAGAATGGTGGTTCAGGAGTCTGGGGGGCTATTCCTATGCCGCCACAGTCACAGTTGTCAGATGAGGATCGCAAAACATTGGTTACCTGGGTGCTTTCTGGCGGAAAATAAGTAATTACCAGAATGTATTGGGAAGTAGATAATATTCATAGTATGAGATTAATAAAGGAGTTTTTATGAATCAGCAGCGACGCAGTTTATTGAAATATTCAGCCGTTTTCGGCTTAATGGCTTCTGCGGGTCTTATCAGCGTAGCCCAAGCTCAAGAGTGGAATAAAGCCGCTTTTGAAGGTAAGAGTTTGGATGACGTATTCAAGATCCTAGGTGCAGGTAGCCCGGACAAGTCTGGCGCCGTTACCTTGAATGCCCCAGATATTGCAGAAAATGGTGCGGTAGTTCCAGTTGGCATTGTCACAACTCTCAAAGCAGAGCAAATGGCAATCTTGGTTGAGAAAAACCCAAGCGCCTTAGCTGCGCAATTCTATATTCCAGCTGGTACTGAGCCTTTTGTTACTACTCGTATCAAGATGGGTCAAACCTCTAATGTGTATGCCTTGGTAAAAGCCGATGGCAAATGGAGTATGGCTGTTAAGGAAGTAAAAGTAACTTTGGGTGGTTGTGGCGGTTAATTAACCCCAGCCCAAATAAAACCATTAATTAATTACTAGATTACAAGAGGAAGATATGTCTGATCCAATGCGCGTAAGAGCGGCCGAAAACGGCGGAATTGTGGATGTAAAAATTTTGATGAAGCACGATATGGAATCTGGTCAGCGTAAAGATGCTGCTGGTAAAACGATTCCTGCGTGGCACATTACTACTATCAATGTCAAAGCTAACGGTAAAGATGTATTGAATGGTCAGTTTGGTCCAGCAGTTTCCAAGGATCCATTCTTGAACTTCAAATACAAGGGTGCCAAAGGTGACAAGATTGTTGTGAGCTGGGTGGATAACAAAGGCGACAAGCGCACTGACGAAGCAACTGCTTCTTAATTTGCAGGTTGAATCAATAAATCTTTACCACCTCATGGGTTTTGAAAGGGTTGCAAATGCAGCGTAAATTTACATTAGGGCTAGCCTCAGGAATGGCGGCTGCTTTATTAATGATCTCGTCTTCTGTATCAGCGCAAAATAGTGCAACAGACGATATTGCAAAATATCGCGAGATGATTGCTGATGGCAACCCTTCAGAGCTTTACGAGGCGGCTGGTGAGGAGTTGTGGAAAAAGCCTTCTGGCCCCAAGAATGCCACTTTAGAAAAGTGCGATTTAGGTTTAGGGCCAGGAGTAGTGAAGGGTGCTGCAGCTCAGTTACCACGTTACTTTAAAGACACCAATAAGGTTCAAGATCTCGAATCCCGTTTAATGACTTGTATGCAGAAGCTACAGGGCCGTGATCCGCAAGAGATGATTGATGCCCCGTTTCAAAAGGGCCCCAAGAAGGATATGGAGGCCATTGTTGCTTACGTAGTTACCTTGTCTAAAGGCGACAAAATTAAAGTGAGCACAGCGCATCCAAAAGAAAAAGAAATGTATGAGCTTGGTAAGCGTGCATTTTTCTTCCAGGGCGGCCCAATGGATTTCTCATGCGCCTCTTGTCATGGTGAAGATGGTAAGCGTATTCGCTTGCAAGACTTACCAAACATTACAACGCAAAAGGGTGCAGCTATGGGTTGGGGTTACTGGCCTGCCTATCGTGTGTCGAGTGGACAGTTCTGGACGATGCAGCAACGTCTGAATGATTGTTACCGTCAGCAACGCTTCCCATTTCCCATTTATACCTCCGACTTAACTGTGGCCTTGTCTATGTATATGGCGAAGAACGCCAATGGCGGCACAGTTGAAACTCCTGGTTTAAAGCGTTAACGGATAAGAGATAAAGACTATGAACATGAAGAACATTAAATCCCTCTTAGCCGTTAGCAGTTTCGCTTTGGCTGCAGTAGTGATGCAGGGCAATGCAACGGCACAACAAGTTAATGACCCTAAATTCAATAAGATGATGAAGGATGGTTTTAAGGCTGATGGTATCGCTGGCTTAGATCGCATTGCGCAAGATGAAACCCAAAAGTTTTGCTCTGACCCTGTATTTGCTAATAGCAAGCAAGGTGAAAAGATGCGCGAAAAGATTCAGAAAATGAATATGGATAGCATTAAGCAACCATCTGATGGTAAATATATCGGTGATTGGAAGAAGGGTGAAGCGATTGCGCAGAGCGGTCGTGGTGCCACTTGGACCGATAAGGCTGATACCGTCATTGGTGGTGGTTGCTACAACTGTCACCAAATCGATCCTAAAGAAATTTCCTATGGAAATATTGGCCCATCATTGACGGGTTATGGAAAGATGCGCGGGTATTCCCAAGAAGTGGTTACCTATACCTGGAATCGTATTAATAATTCCAAGGCTTACAACGCATGCAGCAATATGCCGCGATTTGCGCACTTCAAGCTCTTAAATGAGCAGCAGATTCAGGATGTGATGGCATTACTGCTTGATCCTGCTTCACCAGTAAATCAATAAAGAATCAAAAAACAGGCCGACAGGCCTGTTTTCACAAAGGGAATGTTATGTCTTTAAGTCGTCGCGATTTTCTACAAGCCTTAGCCATTGCATCTGCAGGTGGAATGAGTTTGCAATCAAACTTTGTTAATGCACAAAGTACTGCGCAAAAGTTTTATGACTTACCTAAATTTGGCAATGTGCACTTTCTGCATTTCACAGACTGCCATGCGCAACTTTTACCGATTTATTTCCGTGAGCCTAATGTAAATCTTGGTATCGGTGCGCAGGAAGGTAAGACACCGCACTTGGTTGGCGAATATTTCTTGAAGGCTAATGGCATTGCGCCGGGTACGCGCGATGCTCATGCCTTTACCTATTTAGACTATGTTGCTGCCGCACAGAACTACGGCAAGATGGGCGGATTTGCTCATATGGCTACGTTGATTAAGCAAATGAAAGCAAGTCGTCCTGGCGCTTTGTTGCTTGATGGTGGCGATACCTGGCAAGGCTCAGGAACGGCACTGTGGACCAATGGTCAAGATATGGTTGATGCCGCTCTTGCCCTGGGCGTTGATGTGATGACGCCCCATTGGGAAATGACTCTTGGCGAAAAGCGCGTCATGGAAATCGTGAATGGCGATTTCAAAGGCAAGGTGTCCTTTATTGCGCAAAATATCAAGACGGCTGACTTTGGTGACATGGTCTTTAACCCATACGTCATGAAAGTGCAGAATGGCATACAGGTGGCCATCATTGGTCAGGCCTTCCCTTATACGCCCATTGCAAATCCCCGCTACTTCACTCCCGATTGGACATTTGGTATTCAGGAAGAGAATATGCAAAAGACCATAGATGAGGTTAGATCAAAAGGCGCAAAGGTGGTGGTGCTTCTATCTCATAATGGTATGGATGTGGACTTGAAGATGGCCTCCCGCGTACGCAGACTGGATGCTATTTTGGGTGGGCACACCCATGATGGCGTGCCTATTCCAGTGAAGGTGAAGAATGCTGGTGGAGTAACTCTGGTTACCAATGCTGGGTCTAATAGTAAGTTCTTGGGTGTACTCGATTTTGATGTGAAGGGTGGCAAGCCAGTAGATTTCCGCTACAAGCTATTCCCAATTTTCTCCAATATGATTCCAGCGGATCCAACGATGAATAAGTTGATCGCTAAAGTCAGGGCTCCGTATGAAGCCAAGCTCAATGAGAAGTTAGCAACTACAGAGGGTCTCTTGTATCGCCGTGGTAACTTTAACGGTAGCTTTGATCAACTCATCTTGGATGGATTGATGGCGCAGAAGAATGCAGAGATTGCCTTCTCTCCAGGCTTCCGTTGGGGTACCAGCTTATTGCCTGGCCAACCTATTACGCGTGAGAATCTTTTAGATCAAACCGCGATTACCTACCCATACACTACCGTTACCAATATGAGTGGTGAAACAATCAAAACTATTCTTGAGGACGTCGCTGATAACTTGTTTAATCCAGATCCTTATTACCAGCAGGGTGGTGACATGGTTCGCGTCGGTGGAATGCAATACACCATTGATCCAGCACAAACCGCTGGTAAACGTATTTCGGATATGCGCTTAAATGGTAAGGCCATTGATGCAAACAAAACCTACAAAGTAGCTGGTTGGGCACCAGTCAGTGAAGAGGCGAAAAATGCAGGCGGCGAAGCAATTTGGGATGTCATGGAGCGCCACTTGCGCGATGTCAAAGTCGTTAAAGCGGTTAAGCTCAATGAGCCAATCATTAAAGGCGTTTCAAATAATCCTGGCATGGCTCCAATCTAATTATTTACAAGAGAATCAGCATGAAAAAACTACTTTCTATTATTACTGCTTTAGCGCTGACATTAGGATTTTGCTCTGTCGTTTCGGCTCAATCAGCTGGTCCCACTAAAGTGGTTTATCACATTGATGATGCAGAAACTCAAGGTCTAAAAGGCCTGCGCAATATTCGCAATCATTTGGACACTTCTCCCAATACCATCATCATCGTTGTGACCCATGCCAATGGCGTTGACATGTTGATGGAAGGCGCCAAGGATAAGAAAAACAATGTGGAATATGCTCCATTAGTCGGCGCCCTCAAGTCTCGTGGTGTGAAGTTTGAAGTGTGCGAGATCACCTTAAAGAATCGTAACTTGAAAAAAGATCAGTTCACACTCGATGCGGATTTCACGCCATCAGGCGTAGTGCGAGTTGCTGACTTGCAATATAAAGATGGTTTTGCCTACATAAAGCCTTAAGCAGGAAATCATGCATTGCTTTAAAAGTCTTGTAGGGATCCTTTTGGGATCCCTTGTTTCTTTCAGTATTGCTTTTGGACAAAGCAACACCCCTGATTCAGTCCTCTTAAAACCTGTGCAGGTAGCGCCGCATACCTATTTTGTACAGGGCTTTCCGGAGATGGGGAGTAGTGCTAATCAGAACTTCATATCCAATGCGGGATTTGTTGTAACGCCGGGTGGTGTCGTGGTTGTAGATGCTTTGGGGTCGCCTATTCTTGCGCAAAAATTAATTGCAGAAATTAAAAAGATTACTCCGCAGAAAGTTGTCGCCATCATTGTTAGTCACTATCACGCAGATCATGTCTATGGTTTGCAAGAATTTAAAAAAATCGGTGCTAAGATTTATGCCCAAGGTGAGGGGCGAAATTATCTTTCTTCAGAAACAGCAAAGCAACGTTTAATTGCGTCAAGAATCGATTTCGCTCCCTGGGTAAATGCAAATACCAAGCTCATTTCTGCTGATGTGTGGATTGATCAGAAATCGAAATTGACGATTGGTGGCATTGATTTCTTTATTAGTAGAGTGGGGCCTGCCCATGCTCCTGAAGATCTGATGGTGTACGTCCCATCCGAGAAGGTGCTTTTTGCGGGAGACCTTGTGTTTAGAGGCCGTATTCCCTTTGTTGGTAATGCTGACAGCAAAGGATGGTTGGCGGCCTTGGACGAAATAGAAAAATTAAATCCCAATATAGTCATACCGGGTCATGGGGGTTATTCAGTAAATCCGACCGAAGATATTGCCTTTACTAGGGGCTATTTGAAGTATTTACGTGAGTCGATGTCTAAAGCAGCAATAAACCTGGATCCTTTTGAGGACGCCTATAAGCAGGCCGATTGGTCGGAATACGAAGGGATGCCTTTGTTTAGGGCTGCAAACCGCATGAATGCCTATAACGTTTACCTGTCTATCCAAGCGGAGTAAGGCAAATTCAGTCATTGGGCCTTAAAATAGAGGATTAATGCTAAATCCTTGATTTGTAATGAAAATGATTTTTCTTCGATCCATTGCTGTAGCCGTATTCAGTGCGCTCCTTAGTGCGCCTGCACTGGCTACTCCGGATTTAGCAAACGGCAAAACCATCGATCAGCAAAAGTGCTACGCCTGCCACGCCAAGAAAACGGGCTTTGGAAATGGCGACATGATTTACACCCGCTCGGATGGCAAGGTGAAATCCCTGGCCGATTTGAAGAAGATGGTCTCACTCTGTAATGCAGAACTTCGTCTTGATTTATTTCCCGAGGATGAAGTGGATGTGACAGCTTTTCTTAATCAACAATTTTATAAATTTAAACCTTAATTTTTCAAGACACAGTCGCTATGGATGTTGTAGATATCAATTCTTTAAGTAGGTTAGTCCTTTGGGCAACTTTTGCTATTACCTTTTTCTTAGGTGCGGTCATGCAAAAGACTGGGTTTTGTAGCATGGGCGCAGTGTCTGATGTTTTCATCATGTCCAGTTGGGATCGTTTAAAGCAGTGGTTCTTGGCTATTGGTGTTGCCATCATTGGTTTTACCTTGATGTCTTATTTCGGCTTAATTGATCCCCTGAAGAGTATGTATACCGGTAGTAAATTTTTATGGCTCTCCACTATTGTGGGCAGCGTTATGTTTGGCTTCGGAATGGTGTTGGCCTCGGGTTGTGGCAGCAAAACATTAATTCGTATTGGTGGCGGCAACTTAAAGTCTATTGTTGTCTTTATGGTGCTGGGTTTAACCGCTTATATGACCTTGCGTGGGTTCTTAGGCGTTATTCGTATCAATACCCTAGATACTTTTTTTATAGCTTTCAATACTCCACAAGACTTACCGAGTCTCTTGACTGCGCCTCTTGGTATTGCACGCCCAATTCTTCATTTGGCCTTGGGCTTAATCATTGGTTCTGCGTTTATTGCATATGCTTTGGCGAGCAAGGCATTTTGGACCACTGAAAATATCTTTGCGGGTATAGCTGTGGGATTGGCAATCTGTGCGGTATGGTTTGTATCCGGCAATCTAGGTTTTGTTGCTGAAGATCCAAATACTTTGGAAGAAGTATTTTTGGTTACGAACTCTGGTCGCATGGAAAGCCTGTCTTTTGTAGCCCCTTACGCCTATTCACTCGATTGGCTCATGATGTATAGCGATACGTCAAAAATCTTAACCGTTGGCATTGTGGCTATCTTGGGAATGATTCTGGGTTCTGCTGCAGTCTCTATTGCAACGAAATCATTTCGCTGGGAATCCTTTCGCAATTCTGAAGACACAGCCAATCATTTAGTTGGCGGTGCATTGATGGGCTTTGGCGGTGTCACTGCTTTAGGTTGCACAGTAGGGCAGGGCTTAAGCGGTATTTCTACCCTAGCTCTCGGTTCATTGCTGGCTTTACCAGGATTTATTTTTGGGGCTTATTTAGGTCTGCGCTACTTACAGGTACGTCTTGCGCCTAACCCTTGCAGTTAATTTTATAAATTGATAGATTAAATAATGCAAATTGACTGGTTCTCGTTTACACCCATACCTTCTTTACTAGGGGGAATGATTCTCGGAGTCGCTGCAGCTCTTTACGTATTACTTCATGGGCGCATCCTAGGAATCAGCGGCATTGTTTCTGGTTTATTGCATCCAAAATTAACTGACACTGCATGGCGTCTAAGTTTAGTTTTGGGCTTGGTATCAGCTCCATTTATGGCAGCACTGTTTTTTGGAATATTTCCTGTTGTAGAGATTGAGTCTGATTGGGTTGCTATTGTGATTGCAGGCCTTCTAGTTGGCTTTGGTGCGCACTACGGATCTGGCTGTACTAGCGGTCATGGCATCTGCGGGCTTTCTCGCTTATCGCCGCGTTCACTTGTAGCCACCCTATCATTTATGGGTGCAGGTTTTTTGACTGTCTTTATCCTGCGCCACTTGATCGGAGTCTGAGATGAAAAAACATTTTGGCCTTTTAAGTCAGTATGCAATTGGTGTACTGTTTGGCTGGGGTTTAATCATCTCGGGCATGAGTAATCCACAGAAGATTTTGGGATTTTTAGATCTGGCTGGTCTTTGGGATCCATCCTTAATTTTTGTTATGTTGGGTGCAGTATTAGTCGGGCTTGGCGGGTTTTATGTGGTCAGCAAGAGGACCGAAGCATTTTTTGGCGGCGCCTTGCATATTCCTAGCCGCAGAGATATCACGAAGCCCCTCATTATTGGCAGTCTCATTTTTGGAGCGGGCTGGGGAATTGCTGGTTTTTGCCCTGGTCCAGCCTTGGTTGCCTTGGGTGCTGGGCACCTGAAGGCCTTGGTATTTGTTGTCGCCATGCTTGTAGGTATGGAAATAAGCGAACGCTTCTTCTCGGCTAATACGAAGGCTTCCAGCTAAGTCCGATAAGCCTGATTTAAAATCAACCCTATTACGTCATTATTCAATGTAGAGGGTTTCATGAGTCTTCCTATTTCTTGTCATAACGATCAGTTCGGCACTATTGGTCAAATTGAGCCAAGCCATTTGGCTGAAATTGCGGCACAAGGTTATAAGAGTGTGATTAATAACCGTCCTGATGGCGAGGGTGGTCCAGATCAACCAACCAGTGCCAGCATTCAAGCTGAAGCAGAAAAGTTAGGTTTGAATTACGCATACCTGCCGGTTGTACCTAGTGCAATCAATGTTGATCAAGTGAGAGAGATGGCTCGTTTATTGAGAACCCTGCCCGGTCCAGTGTTAGCATTTTGTCGCTCGGGCGCTCGCTCTACAAATCTTTATCAACTTTCGTTGCAAGTGAAATAGTAAGCTACTGACCCGCATGCGTATCACTATTCCCGAAGAAAGAAAACTGGTTCATGAAATGATCATGCCCATTCGTTGGGGTGATATGGATGCGTATGGTCATGTCAACAATACTGTGTACTTTCGGTATATGGAGCAAGCGCGCTGTGAGTGGATTACTGCCATGGGTTATGACGTTGCTCCCGGTCGTGAATCGATGTTGATGCTCAACGGCTTTTGTAACTTCTACCAACAGCTCACCTTCCCGGGTGATTTAATTCTCAAGACTTCGATTGGTGTGATTGGAAGAACGAGCCTTGATCTCTATACCAGCATGGCATTGACTACTGCGCCGGAAGTTGAGGCCGCTATTGGTGGGGCAACTATGGTTTGGGTAGATCTCACCACTAATAAGTCTGCTCCTTGGCCGGAACATGTATTAGAGAAGTTGCGCTAGTCGATCGTGCAACCTAGCAATCCCCATATCTTCAGATCCGAACAATTTCTATCAGAGCTCGATAGCTTTGATGCCATCATTGATGTCAGATCTCCAGCAGAATTTGCACTAGATCATATTCCAGGTGCAGTGAACTATCCAGTTCTGAATAATGATGAGCGCGCCACTATTGGCACGCTCTATAAACAAGAGTCTCCTTTTGCTGCTAAAAAACTCGGTGCGGCATTAGTATCTAAAAACATTGCTTCGCACCTAGAAAATCATTTTTTAGAATTCCCACGTGAGTGGCGCCCATTAATTTATTGCTGGCGCGGTGGCGAACGTAGTGGGGCATTTACCCATATTCTCAATCGCATTGGCTGGAAGGCCAAGCAGCTCGAGGGCGGGTATCAGGGCTTCAGAAGGGCCGTGATTGATGGTCTTGACCACGCTGCAACACAATTTACATTCCAGGTGATCTGTGGGATGACGGGTAGTGGCAAAACAAAAGTGTTGCAAGAGATCGGCACGCTAGGCGCTCAGATTCTGGATCTAGAAGGCTTAGCCGTGCACCGTGGATCCGTATTAGGTAATGAGCCTAATATCGAGCAGCCATCCCAAAAAGGTTTTGAGACTTTGCTCTGGAATGCCTTGCGTTCACTTGATCCTGCGAAACCCGTATTTGTAGAGTCCGAAAGCAAGAAGGTCGGCGGCTTGCATGTGCCTGATGCTTTGATGGAAAAAATTCGTAATGGTGCTTGTATTGAATTGAGATCAAGTACGCAGACTCGTGTTTCTTGGTTGATCCGTGAATATCATCACTTCTTAACGGATACCGATAATTTCAAAGAGAAGCTGGCTTTGCTTACTGCGCATTATGGAAAAGTACAGATTGCTAAATGGAATGAAGCCATTGATGCAGGTAATTTTCCGGAGTTAGTGGAAGAGTTATTAGTCAAGCACTACGACCCTTCATATCAATCTTCGATCGTACGTAATTTTCCTCAATACAAGATTGAGAATTATGTACAGCTGGAGAATGATAGCGATGAGGCCTTTGCCAAAGCTGCAAAGGCCATCATAAGTAAGTCAGGCTCTTAGCTAAAAGCTTGAATTCCGGTTTGCGCACGACCTAGAATCAAGGCGTGAATATCGTGAGTACCTTCATAGGTATTAACAACCTCAAGGTTCAGCATGTGACGCACAACACCATACTCATCGGAGATACCGTTGCCACCATGCATATCGCGTGCCATACGCGCGATATCCAAAGACTTGCCACATGAGTTGCGTTTCATGATGGAGGTAATTTCTGGAGCTGCGATTCCTTCATCTTTCATGCGACCCAGGCGAAGACAACCTTGAAGGGCAAGAGTAATTTCAGTTTGCATGTCAGCCAGTTTCTTTTGAATCAACTGATTGGCAGCCAGCGGCTTACCAAATTGTTTGCGGTCCATGGTGTACTGGCGAGCGGCATACCAACACCATTCAGCTGCACCCAGTGTGCCCCAGGCAATGCCGTAGCGGGCTGAGTTTAAGCAAGTGAAGGGACCCTTCAGACCCTCAACTTCAGGGAATTCATTTTCTGCCGGAACAAATACTTCATCCATCACGATTTCACCGGTGATAGAGGCACGCAGACCCATCTTGCCGCTGATTTTTGGCGCGCTTAAACCCTTCATACCTTTTTCTAGGATGTAGCCACGAATGATGCCTTCATCGTTCTTGGCCCACACTACGAACACGTCGGCAATCGGGGAATTGGAGATCCACATCTTCGAGCCCGTTAATGAAAATCCACCAGGAACTTTCTTGGCGCGAGTAATCATGCCGCCTGCATCAGAGCCATAGTTTGGCTCCGTTAAACCAAAGCAACCAATCCATTCACCACTGGCTAATTTAGGTAAGTACTTTTGCTTTTGCGCTTCGCTACCAAATTCATTAATAGGCACCATGACCAAAGAGGATTGCACGCTCATCATGGAACGGTAGCCAGAATCTACGCGTTCAATCTCGCGAGCAATTAAGCCGTAAGACACATAGTTCAAATTCGCACCACCGTACTGTTCAGGAATCGTGATTCCTAAGAGGCCAAGCTCACCCATTTCTCGGAAGATGGCCGGGTCAGTTGTTTCATTGCGATAAGCATCGTGAATGCGTGGCATGAGGCGTCCTTGAGCGTATTCAGCGGCTGCATCACGCACCATGCGCTCTTCTTCAGTTAGCTGGGTATCGAGAAGCAGGGGGTCTGCCCAGTTAAAGCTTGCCTTACTTTTGCTCATTGCCTTGTCATCCTATATTCGGTTTTATCGTTACTTTTGGCCTGCTTCCTGCGAATTTTCAGGAATGCAGATATGCTTATTTCTATTATCCATTTTTCTAGACTTATGGACTTGCCTAGACCTCGCCACCGCTATTACGACCTGATTTTGGCTGCCTTTGTGGTGGTCTTACTCTGCTCGAACTTCATTGGGGCCGGTAAAGCAGCAGTGGTTAATTTGCCTTACTTCGGGGCGGTACCATTTGGCGGGGGTATTTTGTTCTTCCCTATCTCCTATTTCTTTGGCGATATTCTGACTGAGGTCTATGGCTATGCCTATGACCGTAGAGCGGTTTGGGCTGGATTTGCTGCGCTTGCATTTGCGGCAATCATGGCCCAGATTGTCATCGCCTTGCCAGTAGCTTCTGGCGAGTACATGGCCAATTACCAGAAGGGTCTTGAAACGGTTTTTGGAAACTCTTGGCGCATTGCTGTGGCCTCCATGTTCTCGTTTTGGTGTGGCAGTCTTGTGAATAGCTATTTTTTGGCCAAAATGAAAGTCTGGACTCAGGGGCGGTTTCTGTGGATGCGGACGATTGGCTCAACTGCGGTAGGGGAGATGGTTGATTCTTCATTCTTCTATGTATTGGCTTTTTACGGCATTTGGCCAACCCATGAAATCATTCAAGTAGCGCTAGCTCAATACGTCCTTAAGACCTCCTGGGAGGTTCTGGCAACCCCTATGACCTATTGGGTTGTGAATTTCCTCAAGCGCAAGGAAAATGAGGATTTCTACGATATTCATACGAATTTCACCCCATTTAGGGTCAAAGTCTAAGCAGGACCTCACGCTTCCTGCCAACAAAGACCTCTAAGCCGTTAAAATAACGGTCTTTGCCCCCAAAGTCGGGGGTAACTATCCAATTGAATTTCAGAAAGCTAGAAAACATCCGTGCTGTCAGCATCTAATATCACTATGCAGTTTGGGGCAAAACCTCTGTTTGAAAATATTTCCGTGAAGTTTGGCGGCGGTAATCGTTATGGTCTGATTGGCGCAAACGGTTGCGGTAAATCAACCTTCATGAAAATTTTAGGTGGCGAGCTTGAGCCAACTAGCGGCAATGTAAGCTTGGATCCTGGCATTCGTTTAGGTAAGTTACGTCAAGATCAATTTGCTTACGAGGATGTGCGCGTACTCGACGTCGTGATGATGGGTCACGAAGAGATGTGGAAGGCCGCTGCTGAACGCGATGCTATCTACGCTAACCCAGATGCTACTGATGAAGATTACATGAAGGCTGCTGAGCTTGAGGGTAAGTATGCTGAATACGGTGGCTATACAGCAGAAGCTAAAGCAGGTGAGTTGTTATTAGGTATTGGTATTCCTATCGAACAACACAATGGCCAGATGAGCAACGTTGCTCCAGGTTGGAAGTTGCGTGTATTGCTTGCGCAAGCATTGTTCTCTGACCCAGATGTATTGTTGTTAGATGAGCCAACCAATAACTTGGATATTCACTCCATTCATTGGCTTGAGGATATCCTCAATCAGATTAAGAGCACGATCGTCATCATTTCCCATGATCGTCACTTCCTAAATGAAGTCTGTACGCATATGGCGGATATGGACTATGGAACATTGAAAGTCTACCCAGGCAATTACGACTCATATATGCTTGCTTCTGTGCAGGCGCGAACACAACAACTGAGTTCTAACGTAAAAGCCAAGGAAAAAATTGCTGAATTGGCAGCTTTCGTGGCTCGCTTCTCTGCAAATGCTTCTAAGGCGCGTCAAGCCACTTCACGTCAAAGACAATTAGAAAAAATTGAGATTGTTGAAGTTAAACCTTCTTCACGTCAAAACCCATTTATTCGTTTTGATACCGAGAAGAAACTGCATAACATGGCTGTGGAGTGCAATGCGCTAACTAAAGCGTATGACCGCACCATCTTCAAGAACTTCAAGATAGCTATTCGTGCTGGTGAAAAAATTGCGATCATTGGTCAAAACGGCGCTGGTAAGACAACGCTTCTAAAGACTATTCTGAGCAAGCGCTTTGAAGGCATTGCCGCAGACAGCGGTGATGTGAAATGGGCTGAGAATGCAAATGTTGGTGTGATGCCGCAAGACAACACCGAGATGTTTGCTAAAGATGAGTTGCTCATGGATTGGATGAATTGGTGGCGCAATACTGGCGACGATGATCAAGTCATCCGTGGCACATTAGGCCGCTTGTTGTTCTCTGGGGATGACATTGGTAAGTCCGTTAAGGTTCTCTCTGGTGGTGAAAAGGGCAGAATGATTTGGGGCAAACTCATGCTCCAAAAATATAACGTCCTAGCAATGGATGAGCCAACCAACCATATGGATATGGAATCTATTGAGAGCTTGCAAATTGCGCTTGAGAAATTCGATGGCACTTTGATATTTGTTTCTCATGACCGTGAATTCGTTTCGGCATTAGCTAATCGCATCTTAGAAGTGAAGATGGATGGAACAGTTGAAGATTACTCGGGTACTTATGAAGAGTATTTGCGTAGCCAAGCGCTGGCAGGCTAATTCATAAGTTGTGAATCTACGGCTAGGGTAGCTATCTATGGCTGTTATTGGTCAGTAGTAGAGGATTTTTTATAGTCTGTAAGTTAGAAGGCAAAGTTTAAGCTTCCCCCGAACGCAAGATCTATGCTGGCATTTCTAGCATTCTGATATTGACCGAATAAAGCAATATGAAACTTGTCTGCAATTTTATAATTTAAAGTTGCACCAACCGTATCCTGTGTAATGGTTCTTCCTCCGGTCAGATTCTTGTTATAAGGATAGTATGAAATGATCAGAAAAGATCTTTCTGTTGCTTGAATGCTTGCACTTATCATGGCGCCATTGAGGGTTTTGGGCGCATAGTATTGGTTAACTGTGTTGGAAGTTGAGTTTTGAAAATTTCCAAACGCATAACCAATACTGATTGGCGGCATATATTGACTAGCTTGCCAATTAATTTTTGGAACTACTTGAGTGAAATTGCCAAGACTAAACTCTTGATAGTTAATGGTGGCCTCTGCAGATAAAACTTTCCTGCCGTTATCAAAAATTGGGAGTTTATATTGTGGAGAAAACAATAGAGAATATTTGTAGGTGTATGAATCACCGGTACCCATACCTGCAGAAGCATTAATACTCCAATCTTTATCAGGGAGATAATTAAAGCCTAATATCGTATTTGTAAGATTAATGTTTCCTTGTTTTTGATAAAGCTCGCTCGCTATAACTTTCCATTGATCATTGATCTTATAGAGACCTTGTGCCATTTGAGTATATAAATTATCTTGGGATGGACCTGTGGTCCATTTTTGCACGCTACCAAAGATGGAAAATGGCAATGGAGATTTTTCTCTAAATAAAATTTCCTGTTGCTGGCTTGATTGAACATTGCCATAGTTGGTAAAAATATGGGTATTCTCATAATTTGAATCAGAGTCAGATGGTGAATTTAAAGACTCTCCAAAAGCATATTGATTCAGCAAAATCATCAAAGCTAAGAAAATAAATCGCGTTATTGAAAAAGTGCCAATATAGGGCATCGTATTTGATGGTGGTTGGAGGTTTAAAGATTGCTGATTGTAATTAGGAAGGCAGCGCATTAATTATGTAATATTACGATTGCATTATGTGAGGTTAAAGACAAATCCATCCATTTATAGAGGTTCACCATGTCTGCGCAAGATGATTCACTCAAAAACCCCTCTAGACGAAACCTCTTAGGATCTGGGGCAGCCTTACTAGGCTCAACATTATTGCCAGAGGCCGGTGCGGCATCTTCTGCCAATTCCTCTGAAAAAATTGATCCGGTGGCGCTGCCCGATGCTCCTCCTGCTGGCTATAACATTCTTTATATCCTAGTAGACCAGGAACATTTTTTCCCAAAATGGCCTTTCCCAGTCCCAGCTCGCGAAGCGATTAAGAAAAAAGGGGTTACTTTTACAAACCACCATACGGCAGCTGTAGTGTGTTCGTCTGCGCGATCAGTTCTCTATACCGGACATCATATTCAGCAAACTGGAATTGCAGACAACCTCAATTACATTTGGCAGCGTGACTTATCGACGAAGATCAAGACGATTGGTCATCGCTTAACTGAGCTCGGGTATTACTCCGCCTATCAAGGTAAGTGGCATTTATCAGCCAATATGGATTTGACCTCAAACCCTATAGATGCCCCTTTAAAACAATATCAAAAAACCATAGAGACATACGGTTTTCAGGATTTCTTTGGGTTGGGTGATCTTATAGATGGTACGTTAGGCGGCTATCAGTTTGACGATACTACGATAGCCTTTACTGATAGATGGTTTAGAACCAAAGCCCAAGAATTAAAGGCGAAGGATCAGCCATGGTTTTTGGCAGTAAATTTAGTTAATCCGCATGATGTAATGTATTTCAATTCTGATTTACCAGGTGAAAACATTCAAAGCAAATCTCATTCGTCCGATATTGCTAGAGCGCCAAATAATGATATATACAACGCTACCTGGGATGATGTGCCATTGCCATCCACCAGGAGCCAATCATTTGATATGCCTGGCAGACCTATTGGACAAAAGATATATCAAGGCGTACAAAATGAATTAGTTGGTTATTGGCCCGATGAAGATCGTCGGTGGCGAGCTTTGCAAAATTATTACTTCAACGCTATTCGAGATTGTGACCAAAGAGTTGAGGCGGTACTAGACATGCTAAAACAAAATGGGATGGAAAAAAATACCATTATCATTTTTAATGCAGATCATGGAGAGTTGGGCGGTCATCACCAAATGCGCGGGAAAGGAACCAGCATTTATCGTCAGCAAAATCATCTACCTTTAATGATTGTTCATCCCGCCTATCCAGGGGGTGTCGAATGTGAGGCACTAACATCGCAATTAGATATTGTGCCAACCATTATTGGCTTGACGGGTAAGGATGCCAATTTACGTAAGAAGGTATCCGAAGGCTTAAAGGGAAAAGATTTCTCAACGCTATTAAAAAATCCGAGTCAAGCCAAGATTGATGCAGTAAGACCAACAGCATTATTTAATTTTGATATGTTGTCATATCAAGATAATAAGTGGGCTGCGTTGACCATTGATACAAAGAAATATCAAGCACTCGCTCCTGCGCAGCAGTTAGCCATGCTGACTAAATATCCCCCGAATTTCTCCAATCGAACCTCTATCAGAAGTATCTATGATGGTCAGTATCGATTCGGTCGGTATTTTGCACCCAATAACTTCAATACACCGAAGACGATGGAGGCATTAGTCGCCAATAATGATGTAGAGGTTTATGACCTAAAGAATGATCCAGAAGAAATTCATAATCTGGCATTAGATATGAAAAAAAATGGCGATTTAATTTTTTCTTTAAACCAAAAACTAAATGAAATTATCGCTAATGAGGTAGGTGTAGATGATGGGTCTTATATGCCCATTAGAAATGGCAAATGGTATTTCCCGCCACTGAGTGAGCGATAGAAATATGTCAATGAGTGCGCCTCTTAAAAAAATTGGTGTTGCCTTCATTATTGGCGGCTTACTTGAAATTAGGGTGGGATAGAGGAAATGCTGATGCTCCAATGATGAAAGCATTTTGGTCTTAATTAGGCGGGATTACACATCCTCAGCCTTTGTCTATTCTGCCCCGGGCCACCAAGAAACACCAAAACCACCTTCGGGTGGTTTTTCTTTGGGTGTCTGCTTAGGGTCTTGAATTCAACTGATCGATGCAACACACTACAAACTGCGTAAGCAAAAGGAGTGTTGCTCATGAAACAACGGCCCCGAATCTATTACACGGCCACCCAGAAGGCTTTAATGTGGGAACGCTGG
>NZ_JACVPJ010000001.1 GCF_018881975.1 Polynucleobacter sp. JS-Safj-400b-B2
ACCCGCTTAAGACCACCTGACTTTAGAAACTCTTTAACTACCTTTAGCTTGAACTGCTTGCTGTACTTGCTCATAAAACAAAACCCCCTTGGTTGGACATAATGTCCAACTTTTGGGGGTCAGCTCAGAGGGTGGCTTTTGCTTTACTGCCATAGTTGAATGTACCTAAATGCTTAGTTCACACCGTGTAATTCAACATCGAATACCAAGGTGGCATTCGGAGGAATCACACCGCCAGCACCGCGAGGACCATAGCCCATTTCAGATGGAATAATCAGGGTGCGTTTACCGCCGATTTTCATACCGGCTACGCCTTCATCCCAACCCTTAATCACATGTCCAGCACCCAAAGGGAAGCTAAACAATTGACCGCGATCCAATGAGCTATCAAACTTTTGGCCTTTATGATCGGGTGCTTTCTCATCAAAGAGCCAACCGGTGTAATGCACATCCACATGGTTACCTGCGGCAGCTTCTTTGCCCTCTCCAACAACAGTGTCTATTTTTTTGAGTTCACTCATGATGTTTTCCTATTTCACACAAATTGAGCGGCTAGTATATTCTGAGCTCTATAAATTCTTACGGTAAGCTTGATTTAACTAAAACGCATGACAAATTATTGGCCAAATTCTGCATATAGCACCCTGACAATCAGTTCCGATGATCAGTTGTTGGTGACAGACGACTTTTTGCGTACTTATATGGAGAGGCCGGAGCTCAAGCTGGTTCCAGAATCTTGCCCTATCGAACTCTCACTTCATCAGCGGCTGACCGAAAACCCTCGAGCTGAAGTGCTCGAAAGTGACATTGCTGGAATGGCTGACGAGGATATTCAGGAGAACTATCGCGTTTGGTTGCGTTATCGGTCGCGTTTATTGGCTTCAAGCTCATTAGAAAGCTTTTATATGAGTTTATTTAAGGGTGAAGGGGTAGATGTCCCACCTTTATTTATTGCGCAGCTCGCACAGATTTTTATAAGACATATTCTGGGGGATCAAGCCCATCCATTAGAAGTGCGTATGAGCGAACTTTTTTTTAGAACTCAGAAAATCAGCGTTATCGAAGACGGTATTGTGATGGGCGCAGATGAAGAGGCTATTGCACGCAATGCACAGGCCAGTGATACGGGCAACATCATGGATTTACTGAAAGGTAAATCCATGACCATGCGCTCAGCTGATTTAGATGTCCTCCATGAGGACAACGCCGAAACCTACTGGACTCGAAATGAAGATTTTGATCTAGCGGTTCAGTTGAACTTCGGACATGAGCCTATTAATTATTTTTGCCGTGCTTTAGAGAAGTGGATAAAGCATTTTCTAGGTGTTAGCGTACGCATTACACCAATGCAGCAAATTACTGATCCTAAGTGGTCATGGCATGTCGGCTTGGATGCAGCTGCTACTGAAATACTGAATAAGCTATATAACAAAGAGCTGGTTGAAGCTGACGAGCTGCAAAAAGTGATTTGTTTATTCCGTTTGGACTTTATTGATGAGGCCGCTATTGCCAAGACTCAGGCCGGCAAGCCGGTGTATATGGCTATTGCCATGAACGATCAACAGCAGTTGAAGTTAAAGCCCCAAAATCTATTATTTAACTTGCCACTTGCAAAAACTTCTTAAGCTTTAACCCGCAACAGTTTGCGCTGTTGGGCGAGCCAGTAAATGGCTAGTCCGCTAACGACCACGGGAATGAGTGATCCCCAATTAAGGATGCTCCAGCCGTGAGAGGTGATCAGGGCTCCTGAACCAAAAGAAGTGAAGGCCATTGTGCCAAAGACGCAGAAGTTAATGGCAGCTTGCGCTTTGTCACGTTCATTGGGTTGATAAGCCGTCATTGCCAAAGATGTGGCGCCTGTAAATAAAAAGTTCCAGCCCACACCAAGTAAAAATAAAGCGATGAAGAATTGATGAAGATCGGTGCCGGTTAGGGCAATAGCAATACAGATAAAGTTCAGCGCTACTCCGACCCCCATAATTTTTAATACTCCAAATCTCTGGATGAGGGAGCCTGTAAAAAATCCAGGGGCAAACATGCCAATCACATGCCACTCCAAAACTAGTGCAGTGTCTGAAAATGGTAGCCCGCAAATTTGCATTGCCAAAGGGGTGGCAGCCATGAGTAGATTCATAACGCCGTAGCCCAATGCCGCACCGATGATGGCAACCATGAAAGCGGGTTGCTGGAGAATAATTTTTAGGGGGCGCCCATCAGTCAGCGCATGCTGGGTCTTAAATTCTTGAGGAAAGTGAATGAACTGCATCACGAAGATGCCAATAAATCCGGCGATGGATAGTGTTAGGTAAGCACCAAGAAAAGCAGTGTCAAACAGGTCCCTAGTCCAAGATGCCAGATTGGGCCCAATAACAGCCCCAAGAATACCGCCGGCTAACACCCATGAGACTGCTTTATCTCTTTGGCTGACATCAGTTAGCTCTGCAGCAGCAAAGCGATAGAGTTGGCCGTTAGCGCTGTAATAACCGGCAATAAAGGTGCCCAAGACCAAGAGCCAGAAGTTCTTGCTTAAGGCGGCATAAGCACATAGCAGGGCGGACAACATTGCCACCAGTAAGCCAAATTGGAATGAAAGCTTGCGCCCAAAGTAGTTTTGGGATTTAGCCACAATGGAGGTAGAAAATGCTCCGCCCACTACATATCCCATAACGGGCAGGGTGGCCATCCAGCTTACTGGCGCTAGGCTGAGACCCACCAAGCCATTAATAGCGATAAAAGTGACGTTATTTGTTAAGAATAGACCCTGACAAATAATCAGCAGCACCAAGTTTTTATTGAGTAAAGGATGTTTGCTGGTCATGGCTTGCAGTTTACGGTGAATTAACGGATCAGGTTGCCTTGGTGGATTCCCTTAAATTGCCCCATATCGGGGGTTTTCAGGTGCAAAACCGTCATTTATGCCAAGTCCGATGATTTAAAATGGAAGACTCGCCTCATTGGCAATAGGTGCGCTAAAAGCGACTTACTCGATGTGGATTTGAGGGCGACAGGGTAAAAACCTGACTCTGTAATTTTTTTCAATATTGAGGAAACATTCATGGCTTCAGAGAAATCAAAGATTATTTATACGCTGACAGATGAGGCGCCACTTTTGGCTACTTGTGCATTTCTGCCAATTATTCGTACTTTTACGGCACCTGCTGGCGTAGAGATTGTGACGAGCGACATTTCTGTTGCCGCCCGTATCTTGGCTGAGTTTTCTGATTGCCTTACCCCCGAACAACAAGTACCTGACAACTTAGGTGCGCTCGGTAAAATGACTTTATTGCCTGACACTAACATCATTAAGTTGCCAAACATTAGTGCATCTGTTCCTCAGTTGTTAGCAGCTATTAAAGAGTTGCAAACTAAGGGCTACAAGATCCCTAATTTCCCTGAAGATCCAAAAACAGACGAAGAGAAATCTATCCGCACCCGTTACTCCAAATGTTTGGGTAGCTCGGTTAATCCAGTATTGCGTGAAGGTAACTCTGACCGCCGTGCGCCTCCTGCAGTAAAACGTTACGCTCGTAAAAATCCACACTCCATGG
The DNA here is from genome assembly GCF_018881975.1 of Polynucleobacter sp. JS-Safj-400b-B2. GTDB lineage: Bacteria > Pseudomonadota > Gammaproteobacteria > Burkholderiales > Burkholderiaceae > Polynucleobacter. Next base: position 3,549 of record NZ_JACVPJ010000001.1, read on the forward strand.
GCGAGTGGAGCCAGGCTTCCCGTACACACGTATCTCATATGCACGGCGGCGACTTCTACTCAAGCGAGAAGTCAATGACGATGACTAAGGCATGTGATGTCAAGATGGACTTGGTTACCAAGAGTGGTAAGACCATTGTGCTTAAACCAAAAGTCTCTTTATTGGCCGGCGAAATTATCGACAGCATGAATATGAGCAAGAAAGCGCTCTGCGAGTTTTACGAAAAAGAAATCGAAGATGCTTATAAGACTGGCATGATGTTGTCATTGCACGTTAAGGCAACGATGATGAAAGTCTCTCATCCAATCGTATTCGGTCATGCGGTAAAGATTTTCTACAAAGACGCTTTTGAAAAGCATGCCAAGCTGTTTGAAGAGCTAGGCGTCAATGCCAACAATGGTATGAGTAGCCTGTATGAAAAGATCAAAACTTTGCCAGAGTCTAAGCGTGAAGAAATCATTCAAGATTTGCATGCTTGCCATGAACATCGCCCAGCATTAGCGATGGTGGACTCTGCTAAGGGTATTACTAACCTTCATTCTCCAAGCGACGTGATCGTGGATGCTTCTATGCCTGCGATGATTCGTGTTGGTGGCAAGATGTGGGGTGCGGATGGTCGCCTGCATGACACCAAGGCCGTGATTCCAGAAAGTACCTTTGCCCGTATCTATCAAGAAATGATTAATTTCTGTAAGACGCACGGTAACTTTGATCCAACGACGATGGGTACAGTGCCTAACGTGGGTTTGATGGCTCAACAGGCTGAAGAGTATGGTTCACACGACAAGACTTTTGAGATTCCTGAAGCCGGTGTAGCGCGTATTGTTGCTGACGATGGCACAGTGTTGCTTGAGCAAAATGTTGAAGAGGGTGACATCTGGCGTATGTGTCAGTGTAAAGATGCGCCAATTCGCGACTGGGTCAAGTTGGCTGTAAATCGTGCGCGCCTCTCAAATACTCCTGCCGTGTTTTGGCTCGATGAGTACCGCCCACACGAAGCCGAGTTGATCAAGAAGGTCAATACCTACCTCAAGGACTATGACCTCAAGGGTGTAGATATTCAGATCATGTCTCAGACTCGTGCAATGCGTTACACCTTAGAGCGCGTGATTCGTGGGAAGGACACTATTTCTGTGACTGGTAATATTTTGCGTGACTACCTCACTGACTTATTCCCAATTATGGAATTAGGTACTAGTGCGAAGATGTTGTCTATCGTGCCTTTAATGGCTGGTGGCGGCTTGTTTGAAACTGGTGCAGGCGGTTCTGCCCCTAAGCACGTTCAGCAGTTGGTTGAAGAGAACCACTTGCGCTGGGATTCACTGGGTGAGTTCTTGGCTTTGGCCGTTTCTCTCGAGGATATCGGCGATAAGACAGGTAATAACAAGGTAAAAATCTTGGCACGTACTTTGGATGAAGCGACTGGAAAGTTGTTAGACAACAATAAGTCACCTTCACCACGCACTGGTGAGTTGGATAACCGGGGCAGCCAGTTCTATTTATCAATGTATTGGGCCGAGGCATTGGCAGCTCAATCTGAAGATAAAGAATTGCAAGCTTACTTTGTGCCTTTAGCAAAATCGTTGATTGAAAATGAGAAAAAGATTGCCGACGAGTTTAAAGCAGTGCAGGGCAAGCCAGCAGATATCGGCGGTTACTTTGTTGCTGATTCGGAGAAGTGCAAAGCGATAATGCGTCCGAGCGCTACTTTCAACGCAGCTTTGAAGGCAGCAACAGCGTAATAGGTATAAGCGATAAGTACCTAATTTTATCAATTAGGTTTAGCATCAAAAGGCAAACTTTCGAGTTTGCCTTTTTTATTCATAACATCCCATTTACATTGTTTGAGCGATGCCAAAAGCAAAAGACCTGGTTGAATTGAGTTATCTGAGCGAAGCAGTCTCGGATATGTCTTTTTTGGGTCTGATGCGATTGTTAGAATCTGCGCGTGCCTTCAATCTAAAAAATGGGATTACTGGCATTCTCTTGTATGACAACCAGCAGTTTGGTCAAATCATAGAAGGTGAGCGTTCTAGTGTGATGAAGGCCTGGAAGCGAATTCAGGAAGATAAGCGCCATCACCGAGTTGAGCTCTTAGAAATTCGCGAGATTACTGAGCGTAACTTTCCAGATTGGTTATTGCGCTTTTATGGCGGTGAAACGCTTACTAGAGACTATCCAGATTTCTCTGAAATAGTGGGTGGTATGGATAAGCATAGCTTAACTCTGATGAATACAATGCGGGCGAGTCAGATTTAAGCAAGAAATTCTCATCGGTAGCAAAATAGGTCTATTACTTTTCTCAGGGGGCGCGGTATGCGTTTTATAGACAAAACAATTCTTGCAAGCGATATCACTCCAAAAGAGATTTTTGAAAACCGACGCACTATCATCAAGACGGCAGCTGCGGGGGGCTTCGGAATGGCTTTGGCCCCTTGGTTCTCTCGAGAGGCGCTTGCTTCTACTCCCGAAAAATTAGCTGCAGCGCTTAATCCCGCCTTTGCGGATAAAGATGGCCTAACCCCGTATAAATTCGTCACTAGCTACAATAACTTTTACGAATTCGGCACAGATAAGGCAGATCCAGCTGCGTATGCTGAGAGCTTACAAACTCGGCCCTGGACAATATCCATTGAAGGCTTAGTCAAAAAACCAATGACGCTGGATATTGATGCTCTGCTGAAGTTAGCCCCAATGGAAGAGCGCATTTATCGAATGCGTTGTGTTGAAGGTTGGTCTATGGTCATTCCTTGGGACGGTTATTCACTCTCTAAGTTGATTGCCAAAGTTGAGCCACTGGGATCAGCAAAGTATGTGGAATTTATTTCTCTTGCAGATCGTAAACAAATGCCAGGAGTCAAAAGCACCATCATCGATTGGCCTTATCGCGAGGGTCTGCGCATGGATGAGGCAATGAATCCATTGACCTTACTCACCTTTGGTTTGTATGGTGAAGTCTTGCCTAAGCAAAATGGAGCTCCAGTTCGCGTTGTGGTGCCTTGGAAGTATGGCTTTAAGAGCGCCAAGTCCATTGTCAAAATTCGCTTTACAGAAGAAATGCCTAAGACTAGCTGGAATCAATTTGATGCACGTGAATATGGGTTTTATTCCAATGTGAACCCTCAGGTAGATCACCCGCGCTGGAGTCAGGCGGTTGAACGTCGTATTGGCGATCCCAAAGGAATGTTTGCACCTAAGATCAAAACCCAAATGTTTAATGGTTATGGTGAGCAAGTAGCTAGTATGTACACGGGGATGGATCTGAAGAAGTACTATTAAGAATGAGCAAAATTTATTCTGTAGTTTTTAGCGCCTTCATTTTGTTATTTGGCTTTTCTGCTTACGGGCAGGGAAGTGATGTGCCGGTAAAGACAATTCCATCGTTAGATGTACAGCGTTACCTAGGAACTTGGTATGAGATTGCCAAATACCCAAACTGGTTTCAAAAGAAATGCGCTAGTAATACCAAGGCAGTTTATTCGGCTAGGGCCGATGGAACTTTGAAAGTATTAAATAGCTGCAAAACAGCTGATGGAGAGGTTTCGGAAGCAGAGGGAACGGCTCGTCAGATCGGGTCAAAGGACTCTCCAAAGCTAGAAGTTCGCTTTGCACCTGCTTGGCTAGCCTTTATCCCAATGGTATGGGGTGATTATTGGGTGATTGATTTGGATCCTCAGTATCAAGTGGCGGTTGTAAGTGACCCACGTCGTGAATACCTTTGGATTCTGTCTAGAACTCCGCAATTAGATAAAAAAGTTTACGAAGATACGTTACAGCGCTTGCAGGCACAGCAATTTGATACGCGTAAGCTAGAGATCACTTCTCAAGCAAAGTAAATTAGGCATGACAGCGCATTTATTACCACCTGGCATTGAAGTGTTTGAAAGGGGTTGGCTCTCAGCCAATAATATCCTGCACTTTAGTGATAATGATGTTTCCTTGGTGGACTCTGGATACTGTGCTCACAAAAACCTCACCGTAGATTTGGTTTGCAATGCCCTAAAAAAACATCAATTACCAAAGCTTAATAAGCTTGTGAATACTCATCTGCATTCGGATCATTGCGGTGGTAACGCGGCTTTAGCAACAGCATTCAATTGCGAAATATATATTCCTGCTGCTGAAGAGATTGCTGTCAAAAACTGGGATAGCACCTTATTAAGCTATGACAACCTGGGGCAAGAGTGTCCGCAGTTTGCTCATCACGCAGTATTAATTCCGGGCGAGGAGATCTTGCTGGGGAAATATGTTTGGAAGATATTGGCTGCACCGGGACACGATCCCCATTCGATCATGCTTTATGAGGCTGATCATCGCATCTTAATTTCTGCAGACGCTTTGTGGGAAGAAGGCTTTGGAGTCATTTTTCCTGAGTTATGGGGTGAAGCTGGGTTTGAAGAGGTGGCACAAACTTTGGATTTGATTGAAACAATCCCCGTGGACCTGGTAATTCCGGGGCATGGCGCACCATTTACTGATGTTGCAAGATCACTGAGTATTGCACGCTCAAGATTAGATTATTTAGCATCCGATCCAGGTCGCAATGCACGCCATGGCGCTAAAGTATTGCTGAAATATCGCTTATTGGAATGGCGTAGTCGTGACATTGCGCAAGTGAATGATTGGATCGCCAATACGCCCGCACTCATCAGTGCCGCAAAATTGCTTAACATGGATATTGATGAGTTTATTCAGTGGCTACCTAAAGCACTTGTGAAATCTGGCGCTGCAAAGCTAGAGGGTGAGACTTTAGTTGATCTTGCTTGATAGCTTGCCTTAAAAGCTTAGCGAAATCTTTCCGTAGACAGTCCAGTTATAGAGTTGATACGTTTGAATAACTTGCTTAGCACCACCAATTGCAATTAAAAGATTTTTATTGATGCGTTGGGTCACCATGGCATCAATTGGTACAAACCAGCCTCCACCCGCAGAGTTATAAACAGCGCCATTCTCATCCCAAAAGCGAAGCTGGGTACTTGGGCCTAGATTTAGGCCTACCGTTGGATAAAGCTCGAGGTGATTATCAAGCGGAGGTAGGCTTGAGCTAGTAGGCGCTTTTCGATTAAAGCCCATCATGTATCTGGCTAGAGGCGAAATATCCGAAAGAATATTTTGTCCGTCGTCTGCTGGCCTAAAGGATGTACTTACTTGAGGCCCTGCTAGCCACTGACCTGTATTACCTAGTGGCACAAAAACTCTCGCTCCAACATTTGCAAACCAGTCTGCTTGACCGCCCCAAATTGTGAGCATTGCATTGTTGGGTGAGAAGGTGCCGGTCGATTGTGCTGGTAGCTGCGGTCCATAGGTGGCGGTATAGGCTGTATCAAGTCTTATCATTCCATGCCAATTCCCAATATTTAAAGGGTTGTAATAGCGAAGCTTGAGAGTATCGGCATAGTTTTGTGAGCTATCTGACTCATGGTAGCCCCAGAACTCTAGTGTGTAATCCTGAGATCTTTCTTGAGATGCATTAATGAGACCTAAAATAGGCATAGCAGTATTCTGCTCTGTAGCGTCCACCAAAGCAGAGGAAATACATAACAAAGAAAATGTCAGAGTGCGCACAAATACCATATAGGTATTAATATTAGATTACAAACCACCGTTCACTAAAGATTTGAAGAGGAAGTATGAAACATACCGTATTAGTTACAGGCGCTACTGCAGGATTTGGTGAGGCAACTGCCCGCCGTTTTTTGGCTAATGGTCATCAAGTTGTTGCTGTTGGTAGAAGGGCGGAGCGTCTAGAGGCTTTGAAAAACTCCTTACCAGCTGAGCAGCAGATAAAACTATGCACCATGGTAGTGGATGTTTGCGATAGTGCTCTGGTTGATGCCTTGGCGAGTGCTCTGCCAGCAGACTTTTCTAAGGTGACTGTATTGGTGAACAATGCTGGCCTGGCTTTAGGGTTAGAGCCGGCTCATAAAGCCTTTCTGAGTGATTGGGATCAAATGATTGATACCAACATTAAAGGGCTTGTTCATATGAGCCGTGCATTTTTACCAGGCATGGTGGAGCGCAAGTGTGGTCATGTTATTAATTTAGGTTCTGTGGCTGCAAACTATCCTTACCCAGGCGGTAATGTCTATGGTGGTACCAAGGCATTTGTTAAGCAATTTAGTTTAAATTTGCGCGCCGATCTTATTGGGACTCCGGTGCGTGTAACTTGCATTGAGCCTGGTATGTGTGCGGGAACTGAGTTCTCGAATGTTCGCTTTAAAGGCGATGATGAGAAGGCGGAGAAGGTCTATACCGGCGTTCAGGCTTTAAGTGCTGATGACGTAGCTGAGACTATCTATTGGTCGGCTACATTACCAAGTCATATTAATATCAATGTCTTAGAGGTAATGCCAGTACAGCAAGCCTTTAATGCATTTAATGTGCACCGTGGAGAGTTTTAAGTTTTAGATTTATTCCACTGATAGAACTTGGGATACACACGCATAACTACGGGACCATCAAAGTCCCAGGATTTACAGGTACCTAAGTACAGCGGTGGTTTATCACTATCTGGATCAAAGAAGGCGCCTGGAACAGATTGATAAGCTGCCGTAGCAAGGCTGACGAGAAGCTCGCGCAAATGAGTGCAGCCCTTGATGCCGCCAAGGTGGGTATCTATTGTTTTGCGCCAGCCTTTGCCTATCTGTGACCCAATTAAAGCATCCATTGGTGGAATAGCGCTTGTGCATTCTGCATGAGGTTGGCCATCCATCACAGCTTCAATAGCTTTGATGACAAACTCTTTATCAAGTGTGACTCGCACCCACATGTCATGAAAAGCTTCACCCGGCTGCCAAGTTTTTGCACTCGTTTTAAAGGGATTCGTCTTGAAGTCTTTAAGGTGCCCCTCGATATCCCAAAGGCTATCGTCTCTTGCATACCCGTGAAAAGTAATTTCTCTAGTATGTAAAAGGGATCGGGGCTTTGGGGTAGAGAGCATCGTAATGGCATCTATAAATGGCTGGAATACCCAATCATAATGAATTGTAAGAAATGAACATTCAACTCATCGTAAACAGCCTCTGTAGTATCCTTTCCTGCATATGGCAAAACCGATCTCCCTAGAAAAAATACTCTTTAGCCAAGGCTTTGGTACACGTCGCTACTGCAGTGATTTGGTCTATGCTGAGCTCGTAAAGGTAAATGGCGTATTAGCTGAGGATCCAGAGGAAAGAATTTCAACTGAAAATCTGATGCTCAATATAGAGGGTAAAGACTGGGAGTATCACGAGAAGGCTTACCTTGCTTTTAATAAGCCAGCCAATTACGAGTGCTCACATAAAACAACGCATCACCCCAGTGTTTATAGTTTATTGCCAAGCCCATTTGTAGAAAGAGGTTTGCAATGCGTAGGTCGTCTTGACTATGACACTACTGGCTTACTTTTGATTTCGGATGATGGTCAGTTTATTCATAAAATGACTACTCCCAAGAAGAATATTGGCAAGGTTTATGAGATCACTACTCCCGAGCCCATTACTCAAAAACAAATCGATCACTTAATGAATGGCGTTGTGCTTGATGATGATCCTAAGCCTTGCTTTGCTTCGGCATGCAAGCAAATTTCTGATCATGTGCTAGCTATGACAATAGTCGAAGGTCGATATCATCAGGTGAAGCGAATGATGGCCGCTGTTGGCAATCATGTTGCCAAGTTGCATCGTACTAAGATTGGTGCTTATCAAATGCCTACTGATTTAGCTGAAGGTGAATGGCGTTGGCTCTATGTGGAAGATTTAAAACAACTCTCACAAAGCGTTTCTACTTAAAGGTAATTTGTCTTAATGGTTAATAACTTCAATTTAGAACAAGAAGTACCCCTCTGGTCATTAGATACGAGTGGCAAAAAGATTGCGCGTGAGTTTGTTTTTGCCGACTTCAAGCAAGCTTTTGGATTTATGACGCTCTGCGCACAATATGCTGAAGAGATTGGTCATCATCCCGATTGGTCAAACTCTTGGAATAGGGTGATGGTGGAATTGAGCACCCATTCGGCTGGGGCTTTGACTAAATTAGATATTCAGTTAGCAAAGGCAATGGATGCCTTTGCTTCTCAAGTGAAGCGCGACTAATTAGTGTTCTTCACCTTCGTGTTCTTCCTCATTCATACTCATGAGAATGGTAGCTAGCAGGCCATAAACTACTTCGGTGGAGATCATTCCATCTTCATCCAAATCATCAATTAAGTCGTTTAGACGGTCCTCAGTCGGATCGTTGAGCAAGGTCATTGCACACTCGCACCCATAGTCAAAATCTTCATCATTCTGGGTTTGGTTTTCTTCGGTCATATTTATCCTTAATTAAGTGCTCAGAATAACAAATTACAGCGCAATTCGATAGGGTTTTGCCTTAGGCCAAGACAATTATGTGCAAGCGCAAAAAATCCAGAATGATTTATAGTCTTTTGAAAAGAAAGCCATGGGAGACGGTATGCAATTAGATATTAATGGTCAGGTTCAGAATATTGATGTGGAGCCGAATATGCCCTTGTTGTGGGCTATTCGAGAGGTGGTAGGGCTCACTGGTACCAAGTATGGTTGTGGAGTGGCGCAATGTGGCGCTTGTACTGTCTACCTCAATGGTGAGCCAGTACGTTCTTGCTCTATTCCAGTATCCGCAGTTGGCAAAGCCAAAATTACAACTATTGAAGCCTTATCGAAAAATAATACCCATCCAGTGCAGCAGGCCTGGATTGCACTAGATGTGCCGCAATGTGGGTATTGCCAATCTGGTCAAGTAATGGCTGCGGCTGCCCTCTTAAAAAGAAATCCAAAACCAACTGATGCCGATATTGACAATGCAATGGGTAACCTTTGTCGTTGTGGAACCTATCAAAAGATCCGGGATGGAATTCATGTGGCTTCCGGTCAAAAGAAATTAGTAGATGTTTTGGCGGAGTACAACGCTACTCCTGCGACTCGAGGTTAAGGAGAAAAACATGACAACAAAAAAACTAAGCCCTCATTTAGAAAATTCTTCACGCCGTGATTTCATTATTAAGGGCACCTTGCTAGGTGGTGGGCTTATGCTGGGAATAGGGGCATTGCCCGATGTAGCATTTGCTCAGGCTGGCGCTAAATACGACCCAAACACGCCGCTACAAGTCGGTGAAGCTGAGGTAAATGCCTGGGTCAGCATTAAGCCAGACGATACCGTCTATATCAGAATTGCCCGATCAGAGATGGGCCAGGGTACACGTACTGGTCTTGCCCAATTGGTTACTGAAGAGCTCGAGTGCGATTGGAAAAAAGTCAAAACACAGTCAGCTACTCCGGGCCAAAGTTTAGCGCGTAAGCGCGTTTGGGGTGAGCATGGTACAGGCGGTAGTCGAGGTATTCGGATTTCTGAAGACTATGTGCGTCGAGGCGCAGCAGCAGCGCGCATTATGCTCATGCAGGCAGCCGCCAATCAATGGAATGTACCTGTTTCAGAATTGACTGTAGACAAGGGTGTGATCACCCATACACAAACCGGACGTAAAACAACTTACGGCAAGGTGGCTGAGTTAGCTTCAACCTTAACTCCACCGGATCCGAAATCAATCACCTTGAGAGACCCAAGAAATTGGAAAGTGGCTGGACAACCATACGCACGTATAGATACCGCCAATAAGGTCAATGGCTCAAAAGTCTATGGCGTTGATTTACAGCTTCCAGGGATGCTTTGTGCTTCTGTAAAAGCTTGCCCAGTCTTTGGTGGCAAATTGGTGAGCTATGACGAAGGCAAGATCAAAGATATGCGTGGGGTGAAGGGCGTAGTCAAGATTGATGACAGCACCCTTGCAGTAGTAGCTGATACTTGGTGGCATGCAAACACCGCACTGAATGCGTTACCAATCGTTTGGGATGAGGGTAAGGCTGCTAGCGTCTCACAAGAGGGTATTAACAAAATGCTGCGGGATGGTCTAGATGAGCAGGGAGACTTCTGGCAGCGTAAAGAAGGTGATGCACCTGCTGCTATCAATAGTGCCTCTAAAAAAGTTGAAGCTATTTATTACACGCCTTATCGTGCGCACGTCACGATGGAGCCTATGAATGCTACCGTCAAAATCACAGGTGATCGCGCGGAGGCTTGGGTACCAACACAAAATGGTGAAGGCTCACACGCAGCTTTATCTGAGGCGACTGGATTTCCACTTGCGAATTGCGAAGTATATAAATTGGATTCTGGTTGCGGTCTAGGCCGTCGTGGTTCTACACAAGACTTCACTACTTTTGCAGCAAAAGTGGCGCAAAAATTTCCAGGTGTGCCCGTGAAAGTCATTTGGAGTCGTGAAGAGGACATGACTCACGACTACTACCATCCAATAGCCATGGCAAAGATGACTGCCGGTGTAGACGGCTCTGGTAATTTGACAGGTATGCATATCAAGGTTGCGGGCCAATCAATTAATGCCACCTTAGCACCACAGGCTATTAAAAATGGCAAAGATGAACGTCAACTCCAGGGCTTCTATGAGAATGGTCCGGATGCCCAACTAGGCTATACCTTCCCAACGCTCCTAACGGAGTATGTGATGAAGAATACCCATGTGCCTGTTGGCCCATGGCGTGGTGTGAATACCAATCAAAATGGTATCTTCATGGAATGCTTTATGGATGAGTGCGCTAAGGCAGCTGGCAAGGATCCAGTCAAATTTAGACAAGCGCTCATGCAAAGCCATCCAAAGCATTTGGGTGTTTTGAATGCTGCCGCCAAGAAAGCAGATTGGGATAAGCCATTGCCAGCAGGAACGTATCGAGGTGTTGCTCAGTTCATGGGTTATGCCAGTTACTCTGCATGCGTAGCGGAAGTCACTGTGGAAAACAACGTGGTGAAAGTTACACGCTTGGTATTTGCCTTAAATTCTGGGCATGTTGTTAATCCCTATTTAACGCGTGAGCAAATTGAAGGTTCAGTAGCAATGGCATTAGGAGCAATCTTCTTGCCAGAGATCTCTGTAGAAAACGGCCGTATCAAACAACAGAATTTGGATACCTATCCGCTTCTGAAGCTGTCTGCAACTCCAAGAATTGAAACAGTCTTAGTCCCGAGTTTTGATTTTTGGGGTGGGGTAGGTGAGCCCACAATCTGCGTAGTGGGCCCAGCAGTTGCAAATGCAATCTCTGCTGCAATCGGCAGACCGGTGCGGAACTTCCCATTGAGCAAGGAAGGTTTGAGCTTGGCCTAAGTTTTAACCCGATTGAAAGCGATTAACGACCCTATTCATTTTGAATGAACAGGGTCGTTTAATATGTCTTATGAAGTCTATTAAGGCAACGGTCTTTCTCTTGTCCCTCGCTCCCTTAGCCCGCTTAATTTGGCTGGGCGCTCATGAGGGCTTGGGTGCCAATCCCATTGAATTCATCACCCGCTCAACGGGCACTTGGGCGCTGGTCTTTCTATGCATTACGCTTGCGATGACCCCATTGCGCTTGATTACGCGTTTAACTGCTTGGATCAAGCTGCGTCGAATGTTGGGGCTGTTTTGCTACTTCTATGCCGCCATTCATTTTTCAATCTGGTTTTGGTTGGATCAAAACCTAGATATTCAATCGATGTGGAGTGATGTTATCAAGCGACCCTTTATTACAATGGGATTTTTGAGTTTGGTGCTACTGACACCCTTAGCATTAACATCGAATCAGTGGGCAGTGCGTCAGCTCGGTCGGCGTTGGGCTTTATTGCATAAGCTTATTTACATAATCGCGTGCACTGTAATAGTTCACTATTGGTGGCACAAAGCCGGCAAGAATGATTTAGGTACAGTCTCTATTTATGGAGCCGTTATTTTCCTATTGCTGATTTTCCGCATTCCTGTAATCAGAAATTTTCTCCAGAGTTATCGAAGTAAGTTGAATTAGAGTTCGACGGTATAGCGCACAATAAAGCGGCGTGTTTCGACAAAGCCATTCTTGATTTCCATGTCGCGTCCATATTGAAGACTGATTCGTCCAAATGGGTAATACGCCAATGCGCTTAATAAGAAGCGTTGAGTATTCATGACATTATTTTGATAAGTATTGCCAATCGTGGTGGCGCCACCTGCTACATAAAAGTATGAGGCGCCTAGGGTATAAGTCTGATTGATCTTGTAGATTGGACCAAGTTGTGTAGTCGTTAGTGGCTTTTGATTGAGGGAGGTATTATTTGCAGAGAAGCACGCTGCAGCGCACTGACTATTACCCCCGAACCACATTGTATCGACAGCAATCATGCCATCCAGATTTTCAACAATGGGTTGTTGATAGCCCATCTGAACATCAGATCGATAACGGTTCTCGCTCACGTTAAATACTTGCTGGCTGTTGTAGCTACCAGTTGGTGCTGTGAAATAACCCGCTACGCCAAAATATCGCCTTTTTTCTCTATCGGCATATGGCCAGAATGCCGTTGCTAAAGTGAGATCTCCAATGCCAGAGCTTGAAGGGTAGGAGGCTAATGATCCTTCAGGCTTAATGGAGCCGTAAGGTAGCTGAAGATAAGAGATTGCCGGTAAATCTTTTACTGCGTAACTAGTGCTAACGCGAAGAATAGCGCTTTGAGTGCCAATATCTGGACTGCCAAATGGTTTAGTAGAAACGACTGCTCCATTCTTATAAAAAGTACCACTCTCTGTATTGAGATAGCTGATCATCGCGTGGCTCTTGCCTGGTAGTGGCGCGACAATATCGTTGGGCTGCAAATCAACTGCGAATGCGGCCGACGGTAGAGTCCATAAAGTAAATGCGATGAAACGACGTAAATTCATGCAAGTATTGTAATTAATATAAAAGGAAGTGGCATTGCGTACTAACCTACAATAGGCCTTATGAAAACATTCTTTTCAAAATTAAGTCCACTTCTCATATTGGTGGGTATTTCGGCTTGCACGCAAGCCCCTCCCCAGCCCCCTGGATCGACAACATATTCCCCGTATTCCCCTCAGCAGATCAAGGAGTTCAACAGTCAGACTATTTCCCCGGTTGAGGGACCATTTGGTCCAGTGGACCCAAGGGCAGAAGATCTTCGTATATCCAAAGCGCGCGCATCGGATTCAAAATTTTATAATCAACCACAGGGTGAAGAAGAGGCAGAGGCAATAGAGACTCAATCTGCCGACCCTTATCAAGCCACGAAACCTATTATTACATTCTAGGCGGGTGTTTAACCGATCCTTAGTTCTGGAATAGATCCCAGTTGTAGTAATGCTTGCGCTTCTTCTGGTGTGGCATTAAGCCATGCGTCAAAGAGTTCAGGGCGCAGTGGAACTACCGTACGTTTTTCATCCTCAGGTTTATGCATGCGTTGCATTACTGGATGATCGTTGGCATTGATGGTGAGCATAGAAAAAGAAACAATGAGTTCACCGGTTTCAGGTTCGGTCCAGGTATCCCATATTGATGCAATCGCCATAGGTTCTTGATTGGCTTGTTTGATAGCGGTACGTACTGCTTTGCCTGACTCATAACAAGGCTCATAAAAAGCATCAGCTAAAGCGAGGGCGTAATGCCGACTTTTCCAGGCGTGCTTATAAGAAGGTTTCTTGGCAACTGTCTCTACTCTGGCGTTATACGTTTTTCTGCCAAAGGTTTCCTCTTTGGCCCAAGATGGCAATAATCCAAAGCGAGCCAAACCAATGGCGGTACGTTCAGTATTGTGACTTTTGAGAACAATAGGCCCTGGGTAGGTCGGAAAGACATCATGGACATTGGATGCTGGTAAATCTAGATCAAAATGGGTTTTAACCCAATCAGGATTGACGGTAGTGAGGTATTGAACACACATGGCTAAATTTTACTGCTGGTTATCACTGTTTAGCCTTACCCTGCTGGTAACATTGAGGCTAAATTTTAGAAAGATACCTTCCTTATGAAACCTTTTGCTTCTGTATTCAATCCAATGGTGGTTCGCTTTATTGCTGCTGGCTTATTGGCGGGTGCGCTTGTAGGCGGCGCCTATGCGCAACAAAGTGGTTTACCAATTAATGCTGCAGCATCAGTTAATGGCGTCATCATTACTAATGACATGGTAGAGCAGGGTATTAAGGTTGCCATCTCTCAAGGGCAAAAAGATTCTCCAGAACTGCGCAAAGTAGTTATTGAAAAGTTCATTGAAGTGTTATTACTTTCACAGCAGGCCGAGAAAGATGGCTTGGCTAATTCTGAAAAAGCGAACACTCAACTCATGATGATTCGTCAAAACTATTTGGCAGACCTTGAGTTGTCTACTTATATGGCTAAAAACCCAATCACCGATGCAGATATTCAGGCTGAATACAACAAAGAGATTGCATCTTTGGGGCCGCAGGGCATGATTACAGAATATAAGGTGAGTGATATTGCAGTTGCTAGTGAGGCTGATGCTCAAGCAGCTTTAGCCCGCATCAAGAAAGGTGAGCCGTTTGATAAAGTTGCCAAGAGCGTATCTTTGGCTCCAAATAAGGTTCAGGGTGGCGCTGTTGGATGGGTTCAGGCTGCACAGGTAGGCCCTCAATTAGCCTCAGCATTGACTTCACTATCTAAGGGCCAAGTTACAGCCCCAATCCAGATGCAGCAAGGCTGGTACCTAATGAAGCTGGAAGATAAAAAATCGAGCAAGCCACCATCATTCGAACAAGCAAAGGCTGCCATTCGTGCTGGCATGACCCAAAGAAAACAATATGAGTTCGTAGGTCAAATTGCAAAAGATGCAAAGATTGTGGTTCAGTAAACAGTAACAGCAAAACTACGCATTAGAAAAAAAGGACTCCTTGGAGTCCTTTTTAGTTGCGCTCTAAAGTAATAAAGCTAAAAGTGATATCACCTTCGGAACCGGGGGTGCGCTCAATCTCTTTCCAAGAGGCTGCATTAGGCACCTCAAAGAAAGTATCGCCGCCTTCAATATCTAAATCGATTTCGGTGATGTAGAGACGATCCGCTTTTTCAAAGGCTTGCTTAAATAGTTGTTCGCCACCGATAACAAAAACACTTGGGAACTCGCTTAAGCTCTTCAATGCTTCATCTAAAGATCCTACCAATTCACCGCCTTTAGCCTCATAGCCTGGATTACGGCTTACTACGATATTGCGACGTCCAGGCAAGGGGCGCCCAATGGATTCCCAGGTCTTGCGACCCATGATGACGGGGAATCCCATGGTGACGCGCTTGAAAAACTGTAAATCAGCCGAAATTTTCCAGGGCATTTGGTTATCGCGACCGATAACGTGATTGCGCGAGCGCGCAACAATCATGGAAATAGCAGGTTGTGTCATAAGGGCTGAGATTCTTAAATAGCTACAGGAGCTTTAATGTGGGGGTGAGACTCGTAACCAACGATTTCGAAGTCTTCAAACTCGTAATCAAATATTGAATCCGGTTTGCGCAAAATATTGAGCTTTGGCAGTGGGAAAAAATCGCGCGACAACTGAAGCTCTACTTGTTCAAGATGATTGCTATATAAATGGCAGTCACCGCCAGTCCAAATAAAGTCGCCCACTTCTAAATTGCATTGTTGCGCCATCATATGCGTTAATAACGCATAGCTTGCAATATTGAATGGGACACCCAAGAAAATATCCGCGCTGCGTTGATAGAGTTGGCATGACAACTTGCCATCAGCAACGTAAAACTGGAAGAAGGCATGGCAAGGCGCTAAAGCCATGCGTGGAATATCTGCTACGTTCCATGCGGAAACAATGATGCGACGAGAGTCGGGATTCTTCTTGATGGTCTCGACTACTTCCGAGATTTGGTCGATGTGCTGACCATTGGGAGCGGGCCATGAGCGCCACTGATAGCCATAGATCGGCCCTAAATCACCATCTGGTGCAGCCCATTCATTCCAAATGGATACACCGCGCTCTTTAAGCCAGTTATTGTTGGTGCTCCCTTTGAGGAACCAGAGAAGTTCGTAAATAATCGACTTGAGATGCAGCTTTTTTGTAGTCACCATCGGAAAACCATCTGCCAAGTTAAAGCGCATCTGATGTCCAAATACGGATACCGTGCCAGTTCCAGTCCTATCGGACTTTTGAACTCCCTTGGCGAGGACTTCTTTCATGAGATCGTGATATTGATGCATATATATTGGCTAAAGGTGGTTATGTATTAACGAATTAGAGATAGCTTACTCGAATGTGGGCGACTTCACTCCCAAGACCTTGTGCAGCTTGGGGGAGGTAGTTGTATATTGCAGTTGAATCTGCTTTTCAGGGCTTAAGTACTCTGCGGCTGCAAAGGCGGCGAGGGCGGCCTCATGAAATCCAGACAAGATGAGTTTTTTCTTGCCTGGATAAACATTGATGTCACCAACTGCATAAATTCCGGAGATGCTAGTTTGGAATTTAGCGGTATCAACACAAATTTGTTTGCGATCGATATTCAGACCCCATTCGGCAATTGGCCCTAGCTTAGGGGAGAGTCCATAAAACACTAAAAGGTCATCCAAAGGAATTAGTTTGGATTGACCATCAATATTGGTGAAGACTATATCGCTCATTTGTTCATCTTTTACCTCGTAACCGGTAACTTGTCCGATCAGAAGTTCCATTTGATGATTAGTGCAAAGTTCGCGCATTCTGGCAATAGACTTTGGCGCTGCTTTGAATTCATCGCGACGATGAATCAAGGTAACGCTAGCTGCAATTTCAGAAAAATGAATCGCCCAATCCAGGGCTGCATCACCGCCACCGCAAATCACAATTCTTTTATTGGCAAATTGCTCTGGATTTTTTACATGGTAAAAGACTTGTTTGTTGACGAACGCATCAATGCCTTCAAGGTTGATAGTGCGCGGCTGAAATGCCCCAACACCACCAGCAATAAAGACGGCTCTACTTAAAAAGTGATTGTCTTGTGAGGTGCTAATCAGAAAGCGGCCATCGGCTTGTGACTCAAGCCTGCTAACCTCTTGACCAAGATGAAATTGAGCGCCAAAAGGCTCAATTTGCTTTAATAAGTTATTGGTGAGTTCACGCCCAGTACATACTGGGATCGCAGGAATATCGTAGAT
Organism: Polynucleobacter sp. JS-Safj-400b-B2; assembly: GCF_018881975.1. Lineage (GTDB taxonomy): Bacteria > Pseudomonadota > Gammaproteobacteria > Burkholderiales > Burkholderiaceae > Polynucleobacter. Next base: position 20,499 of record NZ_JACVPJ010000001.1, read on the forward strand.
AGGTTTATCTGGATAAAGCTCAATGCATTGCCCGCCAACCTCTGGGAGTGAGTCGATCACATGCGCTTTGATTTCTAATAAGCCTAATTCAAAAATCTGAAAGAGGCCCACAGGACCGGCGCCAATAATTACGGCATCGGTTTCTATGGGTGAGTGCGACACAAATTTACTTAGCTAGAAATTACTTTACTAGCTGATCGAGTTTATTTTTAACGTCTTTCCACTCTTCAGCATCTGGAAGCGCTTCTTTAGACTTGGTAATTGAAGTCCATGAGGGGGATAGATCGGCATTCAATTTAATGAACGCTTGTTGGTCACCAGGTACGTCGTCTTCAGCATAAATTGCATTTACTGGGCACTCGGGTACGCAAACCGCACAGTCAATACACTCGTCTGGATCGATCACTAAAAAATTGGGGCCTTCGCGAAAGCAGTCAACTGGGCAAACATCAACGCAGTCGGTGTATTTGCAACGGATACAGGCTTCGGTAACAACGTAAGTCATGGTGGTTTTGTTTCATGAGCCCCAAAAAACCGGGTGCTTAGTTATAAAAGTTCAATTTTAGCCGAAATAGCCTATTTTTCAGGCAAAACCCTCTATTTACTTAAGGTAAAGTTCCCACTATGAATACACAGTCTAATACCCGGCTAGGGATGCAAAAACCCAGAATTTTGGTGGCGAGAGCCATTTTTCCAGAGGCTTTAGTCAAACTGGAGGAATCCTTTGATGTTCGATCCAATCAAGAGGATCGGATTTTTAGCCCCGAAGAGTTGCAAAAAGAACTCTCTGGCGTTGTAGGGGCCTTAGTTGCAGGGAGCGAAAGAATCGATGCCAATGCCTTAGCTCATGCCAAGGATTTGAAGGTAGTAGCCAATATCTCTGTTGGATACAACAATTTTGATGTGCCCACAATCACTGCTGCCGGTGTGATGGCAACCAATACGCCAGATGTTTTGACGGATACAACAGCGGACTTTGGCTTTGCCTTGCTCATGGCTACAGCAAGACGGATTACTGAATCTGAACATTGGGTGCGTGCGGGCCATTGGGATAAATGGTCGATTGTGAATAATCCCCTTGGGATGGATTTGCATCACAGCACTGTAGGCATTATTGGCATGGGACGTATCGGGCAAGGCATTGCTAAACGTGCTTTAGGTTTTGGTATGAGTGTGATTTATCACAACAGAAGTCGCTTATCTGATGCTGATGAAAAAGCGTGCGGTGCAAAGTATGTTTCTAAAGAAGAATTACTACGCACAGCTGATCATGTTGTCTTAGTGCTACCGTATAGTGCTGAGAGTCATCATACGATTGGCGCCAAAGAAATTGCCCTCATGAAACCGACGGCAACCCTGATAAACATTGCCCGCGGCGGCATTGTGGATGATGCAGCACTAGCGCAAGCTCTCAAAGATAAAAAGATCTTTGCTGCTGGCTTAGATGTCTTTGAGGGTGAGCCTAAGGTGCATCCTGAATTATTGAAATTGAGTAACGTAGTGCTTGCCCCGCACATTGCTAGCGCCACAGAAAAAACACGCAGAGCAATGGTAGATTTAGCAGTAGATAATTTACGTGCAGCACTTGATGGCAAAAAACCACCTAGTCTTATTAACGTAGAAGTTTATAAGGGTTAGTGGGTTACTGAATTCATTAAGCAATAAAAAATAAAGCCGAGGAATACTCGGCTTTATTACGTGGGGTAATACTGCGAACCAATAACGATTACTGATTTATCTATTCAGTATCAATTTCTTCTGGAAGTTCGCGTAAGGCTAACTCAATACCACCGAATTTACCTGCAACCCAGTTATACACTTTGCAGGCAATCCACAGCAATCCAAAGCCGAGTAGAGCATTGAGAACAAGCGCCGACAAAACTGTAAATCCGGGGATGGCGCCATCACGAATGAAGGCTACAAATAGCGCCAATAAAACGATCGGAAAGGAGAAGCAGAGGTAAACCAAAACTAAGGTTTTGGCGGTATGCATTGGGTCGAGAAAGACGAGTTCTTTTTTGCTAAGTTTCATGATGACGCAATCTTAAAGCAGTCCATCAAAAAGTGCTATATCTACCCAATCCCCTGCAGCAACATTTCCTTGTTCGTGACCCAGGATGACAAAGCAATTGGCCTCACTCATTGAGCGCAAAATTCCCGCGCCTTGGCTTCCAGTGAGTCTGACCGTTGGTTTGCCATCAGGTCTGCGTCCCAAGATAGCGCGTTGAAATTCTGTGCGACCTGGCTTTTTCCGGATAGGTGCTGCGGCAATAGCCTGGGTAAGAGGCGGTTCAGTTTGGTTGGCGCCATTCAGCTGCAGAAGGGCTGCTCGGACAAATTGGTAAAAAGTCACCATGACTGCCACTGGGTTTCCTGGTAAACCAAAGAAAAGGGTTTTGCGATTGGATGACTTTCCGGCAACAGGCTTAAGAACTCCAAAGGCCATGGGGCGACCTGGACGCATGGCAATTTTCCAAAAGCCGACATCGCCTAACTCTTGCATGATCTGTTTTGTGAAATCCGCTTCACCAACAGATACACCTCCAGAAGAAATTAATACATCCGCCTTATTTGCTGCTTCAATAAATGCCTGCTTCAACGAGGTGGGATTATCGCGCACAATGCCGCAGTCAATGATGTCCAGATTTAAGCGATTCAGTAAACCAGTCAGGCTATAGCGATTACTGTCATAAATGCTACCTGCATCCAAAGTTTGGCCTAACGCACGCAACTCATCGCCTGAGGACAGAATAGCAACCTTGAGCTTGCGTTTGACGGGTAATAAGGCAATACCAAGTGAAGCAGCTAAACCGAGATCAGAGGGGCGCAGTAAACGACCAGCCGCTATTGCGGGTCTGCTATTTTGTAGATCTTCGCCACGTAAACGTCTATTCTCACCAGGCTTTAATTGGTCCTGCTTGAATGCAATGGTGAATTCATCTTTTGCAGTTGTAAATTCTTGCGGGATAACGGTATCGCAGCCAGCAGGCATCAGTGCGCCAGTCATGATTTTGAGGCATTCTCCTGCACCAACACTGCCTTCATAAGGTTTGCCAGCGAGCGCAGTACCGGTAACTCGTAATTCAATTGTTGCGCTCTTGGTATTGAGACATTCGCCGTTAAATGCAAAGCCATCCATTGCAGAATTGTCTGCAGCTGGGACATCGATTGGTGAAAGTAGATCTGCTGCCAGAATTCGATTGATCGCCTGATCTAGCGCAACAGTTTCAAAATCAGCAGGATCATTGACAGCAGTCGCTTCTGCAATGAGATCATTCACTAATACAGCAATTGCCTTACGCGCATCATCCACGTGAAGCGATGAGGTCAATAGAATGGGTTGATTTGGGGAATGACTCATGCTGATACTTCTTCTAAAGATTTTAATTCTTCAGGAGTGTTTACATTGGCGAAAGCTTGCGGGTCTTCAAAAATCACAGTGCTGCTGCGTAACTCTTTAAACCAGCGATCAATTTTGAGGTCACCCTTCAGTAAAAAATTAGTGAGAGAGTCTTGCATGTTAGTGCGCATTAAGCAAAACACCGGTTGCGCCCATACCTTGCCATCGGCTTCTCTGCTGGAGGCATAAACCAATTCAAAATCACCTCGCTCCATCTCCGCGCCCAATACTTCAGCAAGATTATTGGGCAGTAAAGGCGAGTCACATGGTGAGGTAAGGAGGTAAGGAGTTTTACATGCCTTTAGGCCTACAGAGAATCCAGCTAAGGGACCTGAAAAATCTGGCGTCTCATCCATGATGACGGGGTATCCATAGCCCGCATACTTTGTAATGTTGCGGTTGGCATTAATGATGATGGTTTGTGTCTGGGTCTTTAGCTTGGCAATTGCCGATTCAATCAGGGGCTTGTTATGAAAAGGAATTAAGCCTTTATCGATGCCACCCATACGCTGGGCGCGACCGCCAGCAAGTATTAGTCCAGTAATGTCTTTAGTCAAAATCATTAGCCACCAATATAGGACATTTCAACCTTGCGATTGCCGGAAGAAAGGTTGGCGGTATGAGAGCCGCGAATTTCTGAATAGTGATCATCGCGGATTGACCAAGTATTCATGACGGCATTGGCAATTTCTAAATCACTTTTCCCTGAACGCAACAAAGTTTTGAAATCAAAACCTTCATTTGCAAAAAGGCAGAGATACATTTGCCCATCAGTCGATATACGTGCTCTAGAGCATTCGTGACAGAAGGTTTGGGTAACGCTGGAGATCACGCCAATCTCACCTGAGCCATCGACATAACGCCAGCGCTGGGCAACTTCGCCAGCATAGTTAGCCTCAACTGGCTCCAGTGGACATACTTCATTAATGCGGGCAATGACTTCTTTGGAAGGTAGGACTTGCTCCATATTCCAGCCATTCGAACTGCCGACATCCATAAATTCAATAAAACGAAGAATGATGCCGCTACCTTTGAAGTGTTTGGCCATCGAAACAATCTCATGATCGTTGGTGCCTTTTTTAACCACCATATTGACTTTAATATTCTCAAAGCCAACCTCTTGCGCTGCTTTAATTCCATCGAGCACATCGACTACTGGGAAGTCGACATCATTCATTTTTTTAAAGATAGCGTCGTCTAGGCCATCAAGGCTGACTGTTAAGCGATTCAGGCCAGCGGCTTTTAATGCAGAAGCTTTTTTCCGTAAGATGCTGCCGTTGGTAGTTAGCGTGAGGTCTAGTGGTTTGCCTGCAGCCGTCTTAATTTTTGCCAACATCTCAATCAGCACTTCTAAGTTCTTGCGCAGCAAAGGCTCGCCACCAGTGAGTCTAATTTTTTCAACGCCTAATGTAGCGAAGATTGAAGTGAGACGAGTAATTTCTTCAAAGCTCAATAATTCTTTGTGAGCCAAGTAAGGATAGTTTTGGTCGAATACTTCCTTAGGCATGCAATAGTTGCAGCGGAAGTTGCAGCGATCCGTTACGGAGATGCGAAGATCTCTTAGAGTGCGTCCGCGGGTATCTTTGGTATGACCATGAGGCGTAGTTAGCTGCGCGCCAATAGAAGGCGACAGGCCTTTGCCTTCGTCAATACGGATGGGGATTACCTTAGACACTATAGGGATTGCTTTTTCAACCATGATCGCAATTATGGCTGTGAAACGGGGTTTCTGCCAAACCGCCAAATATCCTTTTGAGATAAATGGCGGTCTGGAGAAAAAGCTTAAATAAGTGTTAAACCGTTTTTTCTTGGCCGCCGGTTTCAACTAAAACCATTGGACCATCATGAAGGCTAGCGGCCGGTTTAGGTGCTCTACCCAATTTATGGGTAATAGGCTCTGCCTGAATTTGGCTTTGCGCTTCAGCATGCTTTGAAGAGTCGGTAGCGACCCAGATCATGCCGGCTGATTGCACAACGCTATGCAAAGGGGTTTCCTCAAGCGCCTGGAAGGCAACCTTAGGAAGCTCTGGTGCAGGCTTAGCAATCACTTCTAACTTCGGGGCCGCTACAGCAACAGGTGCTGGAGTGGTTGAAGATGCAGAAGTTGATGCAGGAGCAGAATTTTGCGCAGGGCGATTTGATTGACGTGGAGGGCGTGGAGTACGTGGAGCATGCTCTTGCTTTTCTTGTTTCTCTGCAACAGGCTTTGCATTGCCAAAACTATTGACGATGTTCTGAATTGGCATTGAAGAAGATGCGCCACCCATTCCAACTGGAGGGCCTGCAAATGGACTTGCAGACACTGCAGTTGCTGGTGCATTGGTTGATGTACCAGCTGCGTCATTGCCGCCTTCGGTACGCTCGCCACGTTGACCACGACCACGACGGTTGCGACCACGACCACGACCACGCTCTTCACCATCCGCTGCTGGAGTAGCTTCACTACCAGGAGCTGCTTCAGTTGCAGGTGTTACTGCTGCCGGGTTAGCTTGGCGCTCTGGTTTAGGGCCGTTTTGATTGCCCTGATTGCGATTGCCGTTACGGTTGTTGCGGCTGCGATTATTGCCATTAGCTTCTGCTGGAGTTCCTTCAGCTGCAGCTGCTGCTGGGCGCTCGGTGCGCTCAGTACGCTCACCACGACGGTTGCGGCCACGATTGCGGTCGTTGCTGCCACCGTTGCGGCCTTGATTGCGTCCACGGGGATTGCTTGGCGCAGGCTTCTCTTCAACTGCTGGTGCTGAACCAAAGAGGCTCTTAATAAACCCAAAGAAACCACCAGTACTTTCTACTTTCGCAACTTTTTCAGTGCGTGCAGGGCGTGGTTGGCTAATTGGCGCCGGTTGTGTTGGCGTAATTCCTTTAACCGCTGCCTCTGGACGTACTTTTACGTCAGCATCTTTTTTGCTAACTGTTGTGTCTGTTTCAAGTTCACGAGCAGCCTCTTCGGCCATCACGTAGCTAGCTTTTTGGTCATCAAGACGGGGGTCGTCATGACGCAAGCGCTCTAGTTTGTAATGTGGAGTTTCTAAATGCTTGTTTGGAACCATCAAGACATTTACTTTGAAGCGAGTTTCAATCTTAATCACTTCAGCACGTTTTTCATTCAAAAGGAATGCAGCCACTTCGACCGGTACCTGAGTATGAATCGCCGCTGTGTTTTCCTTCATTGCCTCTTCTTGGATGATGCGCAGAACTTGCAATGCAGAAGATTCGGTGTCACGAATGTGGCCTGTGCCGTTACAACGTGGGCAGGTTACATGACTACCTTCAGATAATGCAGGGCGTAAGCGCTGACGAGACATTTCCATCAAGCCAAACTTAGAGATCTTGCCCATCTGAACACGAGCGCGGTCATGACGCAGAGCGTCACGTAAGCGATTCTCAACATCTTTTTGCGCTTTGCTCGATTCCATATCAATGAAGTCGATCACAATCAAGCCACCCAAGTCACGTAAACGTGCTTGACGGGCGATTTCATCAGCGGCTTCTAAGTTAGTACGAGTAGCCGTCTCTTCAATATCAGAGCCACGGGTTGCACGTGCTGAGTTGACGTCTACAGAAACCAAAGCTTCAGTGTGGTCGATCACGATTGCGCCGCCAGATGGCAATGGCACAGTACGTGAGTAAGCAGTTTCGATTTGATGCTCAATTTGGAAACGAGAGAACAAAGGCACATCGTCTTGATAGCGCTTTACTCTTGGCAAATTGTCGGGCATCACTACGGACATAAATGCTGCAGCTTGTTCGTAGATGTCATCGGTATCAATGAGAATCTCGCCAATATCAGGCTGGAAGTAATCACGGATCGCGCGAATCACTAAGCTGGACTCAAGGTAAATCAGTAAAGGAGCAGAGTTGCCTTTAGCAGCTTCATCAATCGCTTTCCATAACTGCATGAGGTAACTTAAGTCCCACTGCAATTCAGTAGCATCACGACCAATACCAGCGGTACGAGCAATGATGCTCATGCCATCTGCTACTTCTAATTGAGACATGGCTTCGCGGAGCTCTTGACGGTCTTCACCTTCAATACGGCGGGAAATGCCGCCTCCACGTGGGTTATTTGGCATCAAAACCAAATAACGGCCTGCCAAGGAGATAAAGGATGTGAGGGCAGCGCCTTTTTGGCCGCGCTCTTCTTTTTCTACTTGAACAATGATTTCTTGACCTTCACGCAAAGCATCCTTGATGGAAGCATTGCGAACGTCTGTACCCTCTTTAAAGTAGCTACGGGCAACTTCCTTAAATGGCAAGAAGCCATGACGCTCTTCGCCGTAATTGACAAAGCAGGCCTCGAGGGAAGGTTCAATACGGGTAATGACACCTTTGTAGATATTGCCTTTGCGTTGTTCACGACCGGCAGCTTCGATATCGATATCAATGAGTTTTTGACCATCAACGATGGCAACTCGCAACTCTTCTTGTTGAGTTGCATTAAACAACATGCGTTTCATAACACTCTCCTATGGGGGAGGGCGTCGTTGCGCGCTGCGTTAGGGGACAAGTTAGATACCGCTAGGGACTAAGCCCAAGGCGGTATATGAGTGTGGATCATGCAAATCTAAGCATTTTTTGCCTAGTTCACCCAGTTAACGGTTGGTTAAATCGGTGCCACACTTGACGATCGCCGCAGAGACCTCCTTTAGGTCATCAATGCAGGCGCGCGCCTGAAAACTGTCTTCTAATCGCGGGTCGCGGCATACGGCACACCAACCCTGCGCCTCATTACAACGGGGGAGGGGCAACCCCGAGAGTCTTTTAAAGGGCGACTCCAAGCTCCACGATTCAAACCTGACTTCAGGTCAGTCTCGGGCCAATAAATTGGCTAGAGCGTTGATTATACGGCACAAGTTGCGTGACAATGGGGTATTGTTGAGTCCCTTGTCATCCCTCGCCGGGGTCGCAAGAGAGATAAATCATGAAATCCGAACCTATTTCTATGCCTTTGCAGGTAAAAACGCCCAATACTTCAGCCCCTGCTGCAGTGCATCTTCAGACCATTGGTCCGGAAGAGGCTGGCCAACGCTTGGATAACTACTTGTTACGCTGGGCCAAAGGGGTTCCTAAGAGCCACGTTTACCGAATCATTCGGTCTGGCGAAGTCCGGGTAAATAAAAAGCGGGCAGAGCCAACCACACGCCTCATCGAGGGTGATGTGGTGCGCCTTCCCCCAGTCCGAATTGCCGAGCCCGCCCAAATGGCAGCAGTTAATTCCGCTCAAACCAAATCCCGAGCTCACGGCTATTCAGACAAGATGCCTATTCTTTTTGAGGATGAAGCACTCTTAATCGTAAATAAGCCAGCAGGTTTGGCTGTCCATGGTGGATCAGGTATTGCTCTTGGGGTAATTGAAGCTTTGCGCATTACTCGTCCCGAACTCAAGTTTCTGGAGTTAGTACATCGCCTGGACCGAGATACCTCAGGAGTTTTGCTTTTGGCTAAAAAGCGTAGCGCTTTGGTGGAGTTGCATCGTCAAATCCGTGAAGGTCAAACCGATAAGCGCTATTTCTTGCTTGCACATGGTGAAATTATCCAGGGCGCGCAAACTATGCAGCTTAAATATCCGCTGCATAAGTATCTTCTTCCGAATGGTGAACGTCGTGTGAAAGTGGATCCAGATGGGTTACCAAGTCATACTGCATTAAGAGTAATCAAAACACTTAAGCGTGAAGATGTCACTATTACCTTGGCTGAAGCGCAACTGAAGACGGGGCGCACTCATCAGATTCGAGTGCATTTACTAAAGTTGGGTCACGCAATTTTGGGCGACGATAAGTATGGCTTTGAAGATTTGGATAAGCAGATTAAATCCAAACGCTTATATCTACACGCTCATCTGGCTGGCTTTACCCATCCACGCACTGGTGAAAAGATGCGGATTGAGTCGCCAATGCCGCCAGAATTTACCGCCATGATGAAAAACTTTGAACATTAAAAAGAAGAATGCCGCAAACAAATAAATCAAATCGACCATACGACATGATTGTTTGGGATTGGGATGGAACCATCCTGGATTCCACGCCAACCATCGTGCATTGCATTCAGCAAGCATGCCGTGATTTAGGCTTTAAAGCGCCGGACGATACTCTGGCGAGCTCGGTCATTGGCTTGGGGATTCAGGATTCATTGCGTAGGGCGGTACCTTGGGTTGAGCCAATTCATTTTCAAAAACTCACCGAGCGCTTTCGTTATCACTACTTAGCCAAAGATCATGAACTCGATTTATTTGTCGGGATAAGAGAGCTCTTGCAAGAACTACATGATCAACAATTTTTATTAGGTGTTGCTACAGGTAAATCTCGCGTGGGCTTGGATCGTTCACTCAAGCATCATCAAATTGGCCATCTCTTTCATGAGACTCGTACGGCAGATGAGTCTTTCTCCAAGCCGCATCCCGGTATGTTGCTGGAGTTATCGGATGTGACCCAAGTGCCAACTCGCCGCATGCTCATGATTGGCGATACAACACACGATTTAGATATGGCCGCAAATGCTGGTGTGGATGCAGTAGCGGTAACTTATGGTGCCCATCCCCCGAGCACCCTGAAGGAGTCGCCATCATTGGTCCATGTGGATGATGTTGCGCAACTTTCGCAATGGCTTAAGAGTAATTTGTAATCTGATTAGTAACGCTAAGGAATTGATAGATGGAAAATAATCCAAACTCCAATTGGGAGCGCCAAGCTCTTGAGCATCTTCTCTTGGAGAATTTGAAAGAGACTCGCAAAGCGCGTCGCTGGAAAGCCATATTACGCGTACTTACCCTGCTGGTATTGGTAGGCGCTCTGTTATCGATATTTGATTTTCATTTGCCAGGTAAAGGCATGGGAGTTGAAAAACATACTGCCTTGGTAACTCTCGAGGGAGAAATTTCTTCAAGCTCGATGGCTAATGCGATGGATATCAATTCTTCTTTGCTCTCTGCATTTGAGAATGAGAATAGTGCTGGCGTTGTATTGCGCATCAACAGCCCTGGAGGATCTCCTGTGCAGGCTGGCATGATTAATGATGAGATTCATCGCTTGCGTACGCTCTATCCAAAAAAACCCTTCTATGTCGTAGTAGAAGATATTTGTGCCTCAGGCGGTTACTACGTTGCGGTGGCTGCGGATCAAATCTTGGTTGATAAAGCCAGCTTAGTGGGATCCATTGGCGTGATCATGGAAGGCTTTGGTTTTACGGGCTTAATGGATAAGCTAGGGGTTACGCGTCGCATGATTACCTCAGGCTCTAACAAGGGCATGATGGATCCGTTCAGCAAAGAAAACCCAAAGCAAGTAGAAATGGTCAAGACCATGATCGATGAGATACATCAGCAATTTATTGCTGTGGTGAAAGAGGGTCGTGGCGATCGCTTAAAAGATGTGCCGGATTTATTTTCTGGGCGTATCTGGAATGGCGAGCAAGCCGTCAAGATTGGTTTGGCTGATGGTTATGGAACGGTTGACACTGTCGCGCGCGATATCTTTAAGGCACCCGATATTCTGGATTACACCATGAAGGAAAACTTTGCCGAGCGGGTCGCTAAGCGCTTTGGTGCAGAGGCTGGTGCTGCTGCTGGTAAAGCTTTAGTGAAGACGCCTGATCTCAAGTAAATAAAAAACAAAACTAGAGCGGTAACAAATTTAGGCCAATAGTAGAAATACTGTTGGCCTATTTTGTAATGGGGCACAAGCAGATTCATTCGGGTAACGTTTGCGCCAATCCCCAATCGAAAGGGTAGCAATCATTTCTGACGGCAGACTAAGGTCTACTCCAAGACACAACAGGCTTTGCGGTGCTAGCGAATTCATGCAGGCCATGAGCATGGCGGTATTGCGATAGGGTGTCTCAATCCAAATTTGAGTCTGTTGTAATTTTCTGGACTCTACCTCTAACTGTTTTAGTCTTACCGTACGCTCATGAGTGTCATGAGGAAGGTAGCCCTGAAATGCAAAGCGTTGACCATTCAGTCCACTTGCCATCAAGCCCAGCAAAATGGAGCTGGGGCCAACCAGCGGCTTTACTTTGGCGCCTAGCTTATGTGCTGCTAATACCAACTCTGCACCAGGATCCGCAACTCCGGGTACACCTGCCTCAGACATTAAGCCCATATCATTTCCAGCAAGCAAAGGCTTAAGTAAATCAGCGGGTTTCACGGCATCGCCGTATTTGGCATTACGCGCTGCGCCACGCCATTCGCCCATCTGCATTTCTTGAATGGTGCATGCTAATGGCGAAACAGAATCGATGGCTTTTAATAGTGCCCGCGCCGTCTTGGCATCTTCAACAATCCAGTGTTTTAACTTGGCTGTTTGCTTAATCGTTTCTGATGGAAGCACCCAAGGTAATTGCTCAACACGAGCATCATCACCCAAAGTATTGGGAACTAAATATAGAGTGCCGAGTTTGCTCATGGAGAACTTTTTTTATTTTTTATTGCTTAGTTTTTAATGGGATTGCAAACCCGGCATCACGTAGTAAGCCAGTTAATGCAATCAGCGGTAAACCAATTAAAGCTGTTGGGTCATCACTCTTGATTGACTCTAGTAGACTGATGCCAAGCCCTTCTGACTTAGCGCTGCCGGCACAATCATAAGGCTCTTCAGCAAGTAGATAAGCCTCTAGCACGCTATCTGGAAGTTTGCGAAAAGCTACTTCAGTCGGAATGCAAACAGTCGTTTGGATTTCGCCCTTCATCAAACACAGCGCTGTTTGAAAAGTCACTATTTGACCGCGCATGAGTTGTAGCTGAGCTAATGCTCTTTCAAAATTTCCAGGTTTACCAATCGCTGCGCCACACAAATCGGCAACTTGATCGGAGCCAATCACCCAGGCATCTGGAAACTGTTTGGCAACCGCAGCTGCTTTTGCATGTGCAAGTCGCAGGGCTAAATCAAGAGTACTTTCACCGGTGAGTGGCGTCTCATCTACTTTTGGTGAAACGACTTCAAAAGGAATGCGTAGACGCTCCAAAAGCTCGCGGCGATATTTGGATGTAGACCCCAGGATAAGGGTTGGATTTTGAAAACTACTCATCGTGTTCTGTGCTTTCTTCTGTGCTTACTGCCGCGGCTTCATTTAGACTGATGCCATGAATCGTAATCAAGTTTTACCTCAAGTCGAGCTATCTGCGGAGCCTAGTGCCTTAAAGAGGGTGGATTTTTGTGCACCCCAGTCTTACAGGGGTGCTGGTTTTTTAAGTATTTCAGATATGCCAAGGCTGGCCGAAGAGGCTTCAATCATCAATTCTGGTGATGGCTTTGATTGGGTTGTTCAGACTCATTTTGAAGACTCGCCGGGAAGTGAGCCCCACCAAATTCTGGAATTGGGTCTAAAAGGCCGCCTACACCTGGTCTGCCAGCGTTGTTTGCAGGATTGCGCAGTAGATTTGGACGAAAAGCGTCGATTTATTCTGGTTTTGACAGATTCTGAAGCTGATGAGTACCCTGTTGAGGATGAGGAACAGGAACCCCTGGTTGTAAATCAGCATTTCAACCTCCTGGAGACCATTGAGGATGAGGTTTTACTGTCATTGCCCTTGATTCCAAAGCATCCAGATGGGTTTTGTGAGCCCCATGCCTCCACCTTTGGGGAGGGGAGTGAGAAAGAGACGTCAAATGAGCGTGAAAATCCCTTTAACATATTGAAAAATATGAAGAAAAACTGAATTGAGGGGTCTTGTATCAGGTGTTGTTTTGAGTATCATTTGTCAATAAATCAAGCATTTAGACGCTTTTCCATGTTAGAATATCGCCTTGCTTAGGAGTTCAATATGGCCGTTCAACAAAACAAAAAATCACCTTCCAAACGTGGCATGCATCGTGCGCACGACTTCTTGACCGCACCTGCTACGGCTGTTGAAGCCACAACTGGTGAGGCTCATTTGCGCCACCACATCTCACCTAACGGCTACTATCGTGGCCGTAAAGTTGTTAAAACTAAAAACGACTAATTTTTTAGTCTAAACAGATAGAAGCGGCTCCAGTAAAAGCCGCTTTTTTCTTGGATAAATCACTTGCAGCAATCAATGAGCTTATGAGCGTTACTCTTGCTATTGATGCCATGGGCGGAGATCATGGAGTCGTCGTGACGGTTCCTGCTGCCTGCGATTTTTTAGAAAAACACGCAGATGTGAAGATTACCCTTGTGGGTGATCCCGATTTAATCAAGCAAGTCTTGAGTAAATCTCCCAAAGCGCCGATGGACCGCATTCAAATTATTTCTGCTAGTGAAGTTGTCTTGATGGATGACCCCATTGAGATTGCTCTGCGTCGCAAAAAAGATTCTTCTATGCGCGTTGCCATCATGCAAGTGAAGGAGGGCGCTGCCGATGCGGTGATTTCTTCAGGCAACACTGGCGCACTCATGGCGATCTCTCGTTACATTCTAAAGACGCTCGATGGTGTTGATCGTCCCGCAATAGCTACCGCAATCCCCAATGAATTAGGGCGCGGTACAACGATGCTCGATCTAGGCGCGAACGCTGACTGCGAACCAATGCACTTAGTACAGTTTGCCCAGATGGCAAATGTGATGGTGCAAGTGGTAGATGGCAAACAAAATCCTTCAATTGGTCTTCTCAATATTGGCGAGGAAGTGATTAAAGGTAATGAAGTAGTTAAACAAACTAGTGAACTACTTCGTCAAACTTCTTTAAACTTTTATGGCAACGTAGAAGGTAACGATATTTTTAAAGGCACAACCGATATTGTGGTCTGCGATGGTTTTGTGGGCAACGTCGTTCTCAAAGCGAGCGAAGGTTTAGCCAAAATGATGAGTGGTTTGATTCGCCAAGAATTTAATCGCTCGTTGCTTACAAAATTAATGGCAATCTGCGCGATGGTGCCATTGCTAAGAGTGCGTAAGCGCGTTGATCATCGTCGTTATAACGGTGCAGTATTGTTAGGTTTACGTGGTTGTGTGATTAAAAGCCATGGATCCGCTGATCGCTTTGCATTTGGCTTTGCCTTGGATCGCGCCTATGAAGCAGCTAAGAACCGCATGGTGGAGCGCATTGCTGCAGCCTTTGTGGTGGAGGCAAATGTATGAGTATTTTTGCAAGAGTAGCTGGTACTGGAAGTTATCTTCCAGAGTTGCGCTTAACCAATCAAGATTTAGTCGAGCGTCTCGCCAAAACTGGCTTAGAGACTAGTGATGAATGGATTAAAACGCGTAGCGGTATTTCTGCACGCCATTTTGCGGCTGAGAATGAACTTACCAGCGATCTAGCGGTGAAGGCAGCACAAGCTGCACTTGCTAGCGCGGGCATAACCTCTGAAGATTTAGACCTCATTATTTTGGCTACTTCTACACCCGACCATTTAGGCGGCTTTCCAAGTACGGCTTGTGTAGTGCAAGATAAATTGGGCGCACATACTTCCTGCGCAGCCTTTGATGTACAGGCAGTTTGCGCTGGCTTTACTTATGCACTTGCCATTGCGGATGCGTTTATTCGTTCTGCCACTTACAAAAAAGTATTGGTGATTGGTGCTGAGACCTTCTCACGCATTCTCAATTTCGAAGACCGTGGAACTTGCGTCTTGTTTGGTGATGGCGCTGGAGCTGTTGTACTCGAGGCTTCTAAAGAGGCGGGTATTTTGTCTACAGCGCTGCATGCCGATGGTAGTCAACGCGATATTTTGTGTGTGCCTGGGCGTGCTGGTAATGGCGAAGTACACGGCTCTCCATTTATGACAATGGATGGTCCGGCAGTATTTAAGTTGGCCGTAAAGGTCTTGGAACAAGTTGCTCACGAAGCGCTTGATAAAGCCAATCTCAAGGCCGAACAAATTGATTGGCTAGTGCCTCATCAAGCAAACATTCGCATCATGGAAGGTACCGCCAAGAAGATGGGTATGTCGATGGATAAGGTGATTGTTACCGTGCATGAGCATGGCAATACCTCGGCTGCATCCATTCCATTGGCATTAGATTTTGGTGTACGCTCAGGGCAGATTAAGCGTGGCCAACATCTTTTATTAGAGGGTGTTGGTGGCGGCTTTGCTTGGGGCGCGGTTGCCATTAAATACTAAGAACAGTTCACTTTTTATTTATCTCTTTAATTTCTTTTGCTAGCGAATTAATCACATGACATTTGCATTCGTATTCCCAGGCCAAGGTTCTCAATCTGTAGGCATGCTCAATTCTATTGCGCAGCGTCCAGAAGTACGCTTAACATTGCAAGAGGCTTCTGAAGCCTTGGGTGAGGATGTTGCAAAGTTAATTGCCGAAGGTCCCGCTGAGGCATTGTCATTAACAACCAATACACAGCCTGTGATGTTGACGGCTGGTGTGGCCCTTTACCGCGCCTGGTTGGCTGCTGGAGGCCCCGCTTCTCAGGTGATGGCCGGCCATAGTCTTGGTGAATACTCCGCCCTAGTGGCGTCAGGCGTCATTTCATTTAAAGATGCTGTTCCATTGGTGCGTTTTCGTGCTGAAGCAATGCAAAGTGCAGTACCTGTTGGTACTGGTGGCATGGCCGCTATTTTGGGTTTAGATGATGCAACAGTAATTCAGGTTTGTGCTGAAGCGAGTGCAGCATCTGGTGGTGTTGTCGAGGCTGTTAATTTCAATGCCCCTGGTCAGGTAGTGATTGCGGGCGCAAGTGACGCTGTTACTAAAGCATGTGAGTTGTTGAAGGCGGCCGGCGCAAAGCGTGCTTTGCCATTGCCAGTATCTGCACCATTCCACTCTTCTTTATTGCAGCCTGCTTCTGAAAAACTCAAAGCTTACTTGGCGAATATTGAATTTAAAGTCCCCACCATTTCTGTTATCAATAACGTAGATGTTGAAATCTTGAATGACCCAGCGGCTATTAAAGACGCATTGGTGCGTCAAGCTGCTAAACCTGTGCGTTGGCAGGAAACGATTCAGGCTATGGCCTCTCAGGGTATTACTCAAGTGGTGGAGTGTGGACCTGGCAAAGTATTAGCAGGCCTTACTAAGCGTATTAATGATCAAGTCACTGGTGTGCCAGTATTTGATGAAGCCAGCTTAAATGAAGTTTTGGCTAGCTTCAAATAAAATCAAGATGCATAAATATAGAAAATAGCGGAAGACAAATATGAATCTCGACTTAAGCGGACAAATTGCCTTAGTGACTGGTGCCTCGCGCGGCATCGGTCAAGCGATTGCGGATGAATTGGTGAAGTGTGGTGCCAAGGTGATTGGTACTGCCACCTCAGAGAGTGGCGCAAAAGCCATTGATGAGCGTTTGAAAGCTTCTGGTGGTGCGGGCAAAGTATTAAATGTCACCGCACCAAATGCTTGTGAAGAAATCATTGACTTGATTGTGAAAGAATATGGCGGCATCAATATTTTGGTGAATAACGCTGGGATTACTCGCGACAACTTGTCTATACGCATGAAGTCTGAAGAGTGGACTGATGTGATTGATACCAACTTAAGCTCTGTATTCCGTCTTTCTCAAGCGGTAATGCGTCCAATGATGAAGACTCGCTGTGGCCGGATTATCAATATCACTTCTATTGTTGGTCATATGGGTAATCCTGGCCAAGCAAATTACGCTGCTGCTAAAGCAGGCGTTTCAGGGATGACTCGTGCCTTGGCCCGTGAAATCGGTAGCCGTAATATCACCGTGAATTGCGTTGCTCCTGGATTTATTGATACTGATATGACCCGCGCTTTGAGCGAAGAGCAGCAAAATGCCCTAAAAGTGAACATTCCTTTGGCTCGTCTAGGTAGTCCTGAGGATGTAGCCCAGGCGGTGGCATTTTTGGCCTCTCCAGCAGCTGGTTACATTACGGGTAATACCCTACATGTCAATGGCGGACTCTATTTAGTCTAACGGCAAAGCAAGGATTTAGTCATTTTTAGGCGAATTTGCTGATTCGGTCCGCCGAACTGATAAAATCCTCTCATCGTTTTTTACAACCCCTGGGGAAATTAATGGACAACATCGAACAACGCGTTAAGAAAATCGTCGCTGAGCAATTGGGCGTCGCAGAAGGAGATATCAAAAATGAATCTTCTTTCGTGAACGACCTGGGCGCTGACTCTCTTGACACTGTTGAACTGGTTATGGCTTTGGAAGATGAATTCGGCATCGAAATTTCTGATGAGGAAGCTGAAAAGATCACTACAGTTCAGCTCGCAATCGACTTCGCTACATCAAAAGCTCAGGGTTAATTCCCTAGCCTAGGCATTACTGTGTCAGCATCAAATGGCCGACGCCGGGTTGTAGTCACCGGCCTTGGCCTCATCTCACCTGTTGGTAATTCAGTTGATTTAGCTTGGTCTAATTTGCTCGCGGGCAAATCAGGCATCGCTACCATCACGAAGTTTGACCACACTCCGCTTAGCGTTCATTTCGCTGGAGAGGTGAAAGATTTCAATGTCGAGGAATATGTTTCTGCCAAAGAGGCTCGCCATATGGATACGTTTATCCATTACGGTATTGCTGCTGGTTCCCAGGCTATTCGAGACAGCGGTTTAGAGATCACAGAGCAAAACGCTGAGCGCGTTGGTGTCATGGTTGGCTCCGGTATTGGCGGCTTGCCCATGATTGAGGAAACAGGCGCTGAACTATTGGCTCGCGGTCCTCGTCGTATCTCACCTTTCTTTGTTCCAGGATCAATCATCAATATGATTTCTGGTCACCTCAGCATCTTGTTTGGTCTTAAAGGTCCAAACGTTGCTGCAGTAACTGCCTGCACTACTGGTTTGCATAGCATCGGTTTAGCTGCGCGCTTAATCCAGTATGGCGATGCTGATGTCATGGTTGCCGGTGGTGCTGAGTCAACTATTTCTGCCTTAGGTGTTGGCGGCTTTGCGTCAGCGAGAGCGCTTTCTACTCGCAATGATGATCCTGCAACTGCATCACGTCCATGGGACAGAGACCGCGATGGTTTTGTCCTTGGCGAGGGAGCTGGCGTCATAGTGATTGAAGAATATGAGCACGCCAAAGCTCGCGGCGCAAAAATCTACTGCGAATTACTTGGCTTTGGTATGAGTGGTGATGCGTATCACATGACCGCTCCAAGTATGGATGGCCCACGTCGTTGCATGGTCAATGCAATGCGCGATGCAGGTCTCAATGCTGACCAGATTCAATATATCAATGCTCACGGCACTTCTACACCGTTGGGTGACAAGAACGAAACTGGTGCTATCAAGGCTGCTCTTGGCGACCACGCTAAGAAGACTTTGATTAATTCCACCAAGTCCATGACTGGCCACCTTTTGGGCGGTGCCGGTGGTCTAGAGTCTGTTTTCACGATTTTGGCTCTTCATAACCAAAAATCGCCACCTACTATCAATATCTTCAATCAAGATCCTGAGTGTGACTTGGACTACTGCGCCAATACCGCTAGGGATGTGAAGATCGACCATGCAGTCAAAAACAATTTTGGCTTTGGGGGTACTAACGGTACCTTGATTTTTGGCAAACTGACCTAATATTCTTAATATCTTTATTGTTGGTTTTCACCAAGTAGGTCTATAGCATTATGAAAAAGTATTTAATTACGCTCCTGGCTATTTTTAGTTTGGGTCAACTTGCGTTCACTTCTTCTGCATTAGCACAAGCTCCTCGAGTCACTATTCCTGACTTCGCAGATTTGGTTGAACGTGCGAGTCCAGCTGTTGTAAATATTCGAATTACTGAAAAGGTACCGGTGCAGCAAACTCAAGGCGGCATTCCTGGAATGCCTGAAGATCAGGCTGAATTCTTCCGCCGTTTCTTTGGTGTACCTATTCCTGGAATGCCAAGTGGTCCTAAGCAGCCACAACCAAATCCGAGTAAGCCACAAGAGGCGGATCGTGGTGTGGGCTCTGGTTTCATAATTGAATCCAATGGATTAATTTTGACCAATGCTCACGTTGTTGAAGGTGCTACCACTATCTACGTGACTCTGACTGATAAGCGCGAGTTCAAGGCAAAGTTACTCGGTATGGATAAGCGTACCGATGTTGCGGTCGTCAAAATTGAAGCACGTGATTTACCAAAGCTGCCTTTGGGTGATTCATCCAGGGTGCGAGTAGGTGAATGGGTGCTTGCGATTGGCTCCCCGTTCGGCCTTGAGAACACGGTGACTGCCGGTATTGTGTCGGCGAAGAGCCGCGATACGGGCGACTACTTACCTTTCATTCAGACTGATGTTGCAGTAAACCCAGGTAACTCTGGAGGGCCGCTCTTAAATACTGCTGGTCAAGTGATCGGCATTAATTCGCAAATCTTTAGTCGCTCTGGCGGCTACATGGGAATTTCATTTGCAATTCCGATCGACGAAGCAATGCGTGTTGCCGATCAATTGCGTACCAATGGCAAGATGACTCGTGGTCGTATTGGTGTTGCTTTGGGTGACATGACAAAAGAAGTGGCTGAGAGTTTAGGTTTAGGAAAGCCTCGTGGCGCATATGTGCGTAATGTTGAACCAGGCGGTCCTGCAGCGGCTGGCGGTATTGAAGCGGGTGATGTGATTCTCAGTTTCAATGGCCGCGATATTTCTAAATCAACCGACTTACCAAGGGTGGTTGGGGAAACTAAGCCAGGCAGCTCAGTGCCAGTGCAAGTTTGGCGTAAGGGTGGTACCCGTGACTTAACTGTTGCTGTCATTGATGCGGAATCTACTCAAACAGCCAATAAGAAGTCAGAGGCACCTGCAGCAAACGGTAACGGTGCAAATGCCTTGGGAGTTGCTATTGGTGAGCTCTCAGATGCCAAAAAGAGGGATTTAAACATCAAGGGCGGGGTTGAGGTTACCGGTTTAGGGGATGGCCCCCTGGCTAAAGCTGGAATTAGACCTGGAGACGTCATTATTCGAGTTGCAGACGCTGATATTACAAGTGTTAAGCAGTTTGAGGCCTTGGTGAAGGGCTTGGACGCTAATAAGGCTGTCCCGGTCTTTATTCGCCGTGCTGACAGCACTTTGGTAGTCCCTGTAAGGCCTAAATAACCCTATTTTGGCCCTGAAAGTGGGGTTTGGCGCCATTTAGGCGCCATCCCATTACAATCACTTTAAGACGACTTTTTGCAGCGCATCATCGTGGTGCGTTCTGACAAGGCGTTTTTTGAATGACCTATTAAGACGCTATGGATTTAATCCGCAATTTTTCTATCATCGCCCATATTGATCACGGCAAATCGACGCTTGCTGATCGCATTATTCAGCTGTGCGGTGGACTCTCCGATCGCGAAATGGAAGCCCAAGTTCTCGACTCAATGGATATTGAGCGTGAGCGCGGCATTACCATTAAGGCTCAAACCGCAGCTTTAAATTACAAAGCTAAAGATGGCAAGATTTACAACATCAATCTCATTGATACCCCGGGGCACGTTGACTTCTCTTATGAGGTAAGTCGTTCCTTGTCTGCCTGTGAAGGTGCACTCTTAGTGGTGGATGCTAGTCAAGGTGTTGAGGCGCAAACGGTTGCTAACTGTTACATGGCCTTGGAGTTGGGTGTTGAGGTTGTGCCTGTACTCAATAAGATAGATTTACCTCAAGCCGACCCTGAGCGCGCTAAAAAAGAAATTGAAGATGTTATTGGCATTGATGCATCTGAATCCGTAACCTGTTCTGCTAAAACAGGTTTGGGTGTCACGGATGTAATTGAGGAGATGATTGCAAGGGTGCCTCCGCCAAAGGGTAATGCGACAGACCCGTTACAAGCCTTGATTATTGACTCCTGGTTTGATAACTACGTTGGCGTTGTTATGCTGGTTCGCGTTGTGAACGGCACCTTGAAGCCAAAAGAAAAAATTACTTTAATGGCCAATGGCTCAAGCCATTTAGTCGAGCATGTAGGCGTCTTTAGTCCGAAGTCAGTAGATCGCCCAGAGTTATCTGCTGGTCAGGTGGGCTTTGTGATTGCTGGTATTAAAGAGTTAAAGGCTGCCAAGGTGGGTGACACCGTCACACACACCCCTGGACAGCAAGGCAGAGTTCCCGCCTCTGAACCACTTCCTGGTTTCAAAGAGGTCAAACCTCAGGTTTTTGCTGGCTTATATCCAGTTGAAGCTAGTGAATATGATCAATTACGTGAGTCCCTTGAGAAGCTCAAGCTAAATGATGCTTCGCTCTTGTATGAGCCAGAGGTATCTCAGGCTCTTGGATTTGGATTCCGTTGTGGCTTCTTAGGTTTACTCCATATGGAGATCGTGCAAGAGCGTTTAGAACGCCAGTACGGCATGAATCTCATCACGACTGCTCCAACTGTGGTGTATCAAGTGGAGCAGTCTGACGGCACGCTCATGATGGTCGATAACCCATCCAAGATGCCTGAGGCCAGCAAGATCAATACCATTCTTGAGCCGATTGTGACGGTCAATTTATACATGCCACAAGAGTATGTAGGAGCGATGATTACCTTGTGCGTTGGTAAGCGCGGTATTCAGATGGATATGAACTATCTAGGCCGTCAAGTTAAGCTGACTTATGAGTTGCCGATGGCTGAGATTGTTTTGGACTTCTTCGACAAAATGAAATCGATCTCACGCGGTTATGCCTCCATGGACTACGAGTTCAAAGAATATCGCCCAGCAGACGTAGTTAAGGTCGACATCCTCATTAATAGTGAGCGGGTTGACGCTCTCTCAGTAATTGTTCATAGAAGTAATAGTCAGCATCGTGGGCGCGAAGTGGTTGCCAAGATGCGCGGCATTATTCCCCGTCAAATGTTTGATGTAGCTATTCAGGCGGCGATTGGTAGCAATATCGTTGCGCGTGAAAACGTCAAAGCTTTGCGTAAAAACGTTTTGGCTAAATGCTATGGCGGCGACATTTCTCGTAAGCGTAAGTTATTAGAGAAGCAAAAAGAAGGTAAGAAACGTATGAAGCAGGTGGGTAACGTCGAGATTCCACAAGAAGCCTTCTTGGCTATTCTGCAGGTGGAGGATTAATGAACTTTGCTTTAGTCCTCTTCATCTTAGTGATTGTTTCTGGAATCGCTTGGGTTGCTGACAAATTACACTTTGCCCCACAAAGACGTTTGGCCGGTAATGACCGCATGCCTTTGTGGCTTGAGTACACGGCTGGCTTCTTTCCTGTGATTTGTGCGGTATTTGTATTACGCTCCTTTATTGCTGAGCCTTTCAAGATTCCTTCTGGCTCAATGATTCCAACATTACAAATTGGCGATTTCATTTTGGTAAATAAGTTTACCTACGGAATTCGTTTGCCAGTACTGAATCAAAAGGTAGTTGATTTGGGTTCACCTAAGCGTGGCGATGTGGTGGTATTCCGCTATCCGCGTGATGAATCGGTGGATTACATTAAGCGCGTAGTCGCATTGCCGGGCGATGTAATCACTTATGAAAATAAGCGCCTAACCATTAATGATCAACCATTGCAATATAGCGGTGGCGAGCCTTACCTTGATCCTGAGAATATGCGTTATGCCAAGCGTTTCACGGAAACTTTCCCGGCAGACTTGGGCGGCAATCGCCATGACATCCTCAATGATCCTGATCGTCCGGCTAGCGTATTCCCGACTGAGCGTTTTCCGGGTTCTGAATTCTGTCAGTACCAACAGTCCGGCGTCACTTGTAAGGTACCACCAGGGCATTACTTTGCGATGGGTGATAACCGTGACAACAGTGCAGACTCACGTTACTGGGGTTTTGTGCCGGATAAAAACATTGTTGGTAAAGCTTTTTTTGTTTGGTTAAACCTGGGTAATCTTGGCCGCATAGGCGGATTCGAGTAAATATCATGAATGCGCGCGCCGTTATCGAAACTGGACCGCTGCAAGAGCGCCTCGGCTATACCTTTAAGAAGCCAGAGCTACTAAATCAAGCCTTGACTCATCGTAGTCACAGTAAAAAAAATAATGAGCGTCTTGAATTTCTAGGCGACTCTATTTTGAATTGCGTAGTTGCTGAAATGCTCTATGAGCGTTATTCCGATTTAGATGAGGGTGATCTCTCCCGTGTACGCGCGAACTTAGTAAAGCAACAGGCTTTATACGAAATCGCCCAAACTTTATCTTTATCAGACTACTTGCGCTTAGGTGAAGGTGAGTTGAAGAGTGGCGGATTTCGTCGCCCCTCCATTCTGGCAGATACCTTAGAGGCAGTAACAGGCGCTATCTTTATGGATGGTGGTTTTGAGGCGGCTAAGGCAAGCTTGCGTAAGCTCTATTCCATTATCTTGGCACACGTTGATCCCAAAACCTTGGGTAAAGACGACAAAACTTTATTGCAAGAGTGCTTGCAGGGCTATCAATTGCCGTTGCCTACCTATAACGTTACCGGCACTACTGGCGCTGCTCATAACCAGCAGTTTGAGGTTGAGTGCCTAATACCTAGCCACAAGGTGGCAGTTAAAGGTGAGGGCGCTTCACGTCGCGCTGCTGAACAGGCGGCAGCTAAGTTAGCCTTGATTGCTATGCTCAAGGCTTTACCGCAAGAATCTCGCAAACCCAAGAAGACTCGGTCGGCCAAAAAGAAAGCGGCTAAAAAAGAAGTAACCGAAGAGCAGTTCAATCTTAAGCTGAAGGGCTAATCGTGTTTAGATGCGGCACCATCGCCATTGTTGGGCGTCCTAATATGGGTAAATCAACTCTTCTGAATGCCTTGGTGGGTCAGAAGATCAGCATTACTTCTCGCAAAGCGCAAACGACACGCCATCGTATTTTGGGTATTCAGAATCGCGAAGAAGCCCAGTTCATTTTTATCGATACACCAGGCTTTCAAACGCGTTTAATGAATACATTAAACAAAGCCTTAAATCGTACGGTTACTACTGCCTTACAAGATGTGAATGTGGCTTGCTTCGTGGTTGAAGCTGGTTACTTTGGTGAAGATGACAAGAAAGTATTAAAGCTACTGCCAGATGACTTACCAGTTATTTTGGTTCTAAATAAATTAGACCTGTTTAACAGTCGCTTTCAGACTCCATCAGAGCGTGACCAAGCACTCCTTAGCTTCATTAAAGACATGGCTCGCCCTTGGTGTGAATTGGGTGGACACGAAGATCAGAAGTGTGAGTTTGCTGAAATCGTACCAATGAGCGCCAAGAGTCCTGGCGATATCGAAAGATTGCTCGATGTGCTAGAAGGTTATCTGCCTGAGGCTGAGGCTGTCTATGATGGCGACACGATCACCGATCGTAGCGAGCGTTTCTTAGCAGCTGAGATTCTGCGTGAAAAAGTATTCCGCTTCACTGGTGAGGAATTGCCTTACACCAGTACAGTAGTGATTGATCAATTTAAGATGGATGGCAAGATGCGTCGCATTGCGGCAACTATTTTGGTGGATCGCGATAGTCATAAGGCGATGATCATTGGACAAAAGGGTGAGCGTCTTAAAAAGATTTCGACGGATGCCCGTATCGATATGGAAAAACTCTTTGATGGCAAAGTCTTCTTAGAGACTTGGGTGAAGGTCAAGCGTGGCTGGGCAGACGATCGTGCCGAACTTCGGGCACAAGGGTTGGAATAAGTTCCGATGGCCTCGATTCGCATTGCTGACGAGCCTGCTTTTGTATTGCATAGCATTCCCTATAAAGAGACCAGCTTAATTCTGGATGTGTTTACTCGGCAATATGGCCGAATGGCTTTGATTGCTAAGGGTGCTAAGCGTCCACACTCGATATTACGCCCTGTTCTGCAGCGCTTTCAGCCATTGTTGGTTTCCTGGAGCGGTAAATCAGAATTACGAACCCTCACAAAGTCTGAGTGGGTTGGTGGCATGCCTTCTTTGGTAGGTGATGCGCTTCTTTGTGGTTTCTATCTCAATGAGTTACTTGTGAAGTTTTTAGCGCGTGAGGATGATTACGAGAGGCTCTACGATCGCTATTCCGAGACTATTAATGCTTTATCGAATCTGGAGTTCGAGTCCAAAGGCTTAGAAGAGATTCTGCGGCCATTTGAGTTATCACTCTTGCAGGAGACGGGGTATGCAGCCGCCTTGGATCGCTGCGTTGAAACGAATGAGGCACCCAAAGCTCAAGAACAATATGTCTATCAACCAGAACGAGGAGTACGCCCTGTTCAGGTCGATGATCCTGGGCACTGGCCTGTTCTTACTGGCAAATCTCTTTTGGCGATTGCAGCAGGAGATTTTTCAGATCCAGAGACACTTTCTGAAAGTAAGCAATTGATGCGTTTTCTGCTAGGCTTGCATCTGCAGGACCAAGTATTGACTACCCGCCAGATTTTGATTGATTTGAAGAAAATCTAGTAATCTACATAGATGAGCAATCCCCAAGTCCTTGAATTAGGCATCAATATTGACCACGTTGCCACTTTGCGTAATGCGCGGGGCACTGTCTATCCTGATCCACTGCGGGCAGCAGCCTTGGCTGAGGAAGCTGGGGCTGATTTAATCACGCTACATTTGCGGGAAGATCGTCGGCATATTAAAGATGCAGATTTGCTAGCATTGCGCCCGCTGATCAAAACACGTATGAATTTAGAGTGTGCAGTGACGCCTGAGATGATTGATATTGCATGCAAGGTCAAGCCACACGATGTGTGTCTAGTTCCTGAGAAGCGTGAAGAGGTGACGACTGAGGGTGGCTTAGATGTTTTGGGGCACTTTGATGCAGTAAAGGTTGCAACCAAGAAATTAATTGATTCCGGCATTCGGGTATCTCTATTTATTGATCCAGAAGAAAAACAAATTCAGGCAGCTAAAGAGGTTGGTGCAACCGTAGTGGAATTGCATACAGGTCGTTACGCCGATTTATCTGGCGTTGAGCAAGTAAAAGAGTTGGAGCGTATTCGAAAGGCTGCCATATTTGGAAAAAGTATCGGCTTAAGAGTGAATGCTGGCCACGGTTTGCACGAAGGCAATGTGAAACCTATTGCCGCAATAGCTGAATTATCTGAACTCAATATTGGTCATGCCATTGTTGCTGAGGCCTTATTTAAGGGTTGGCTAAAAGCAATTATCGACATGAAAGCCTTGATGGCTCAGGGTAGAGCCAGCGCTTAGGTATTAATAACAGCAAATAACAAAAAGCCATTACAGTAAATATGATCATCGGCATCGGCACAGACATTCTGCAGATTGAGCGCTTACAAGCGGCGTACGATCGCACTAATGGCCGCCTAGCTGAAAAAATTCTAGGGCCAGACGAGATGTTGGTATTTAAACATCGCCTTGCCAGAAATCATAAACGCGGAATTGCATTTTTAGCCACGCGTTTCGCAGTTAAGGAGGCCTTCTCAAAAGCGATTGGCTTGGGAATGAGAATGCCTATGACTTGGCGTTCACTCCAAACTTTAAATGAGCCTAGCGGTAAGCCCGTTACTTCATACTTGGGTGCCTTGGCGCAATTCATGCAAGAAAAAAATTGGGAAGCGCACGTCACTGTGAGTGATGAACAAGATATGGCAATTGCACATGTCATCGTTACTCAAAAGTAAATTACAAATAAAGTTGAAACAGAGGAAGAAATGAGTAAGTCCGCGATGGCCCCAGGCCCAATCACCTTAGATGTAGTTGGCTTTGAATTAAATGCTGAGGATCGTCGACGCATTTTGCATCCCCTGACTGGTGGCGTTATTTTGTTTGGCAGAAACTTCGCCAATCGTCAGCAACTCACCAAGTTAACTGCCGCCATTAAGAAGCTGCGCCCTGATGTGCTTATATCCATTGATCATGAGGGTGGTCGAGTACAACGCGCAAGAACAGACGGTTTTACCCATTTACCAGCTATGCGTAAATTGGGTGAATTGTGGAGTGCTAAAAATAAATCAACTCATGCTGCAGAATCTGCTGCTATCGCAATGGCTGCTGCAACAGCCTGTGGATATGTACTTGCTACTGAGCTGCGTGCTTGTGGAGTTGACTTCAGTTTTACTCCGGTACTGGATTTAGATTTTGGCCGAAGCGGCGTGATTGGCGATCGATCTTTTAGTCGTGATCCACAAATAGTCTTTGCTTTGTCGAAGAGCTTGAATGAAGGTTTGCGTCTTGCTGGCATGGCCAACTGTGGTAAGCATTTCCCTGGGCATGGCTGGACTGAGGCTGATTCGCACGTAGCTATTCCAGTAGATGAGCGTTCTTTAAAAGAAATCTTGAATGATGATGCTAAGCCGTATGAATGGCTCGATTTGAGCTTGGCATCGGTGATGCCTGCACATGTGATCTATCCAAAGGTAGACAAGAACCCAGCAGGATTTTCAAAGGTTTGGCTTCATTCCATTCTGCGTCAAGAATTGGGCTTTGAAGGCGTGATCTTTAGTGACGATCTATCAATGGAAGGTGCTAGTGTTGCTGGCTCTGTAGTGAAGGGCGCTGAGATGGCTCTAGATGCTGGTTGCGATGCGGTATTAATCTGCAATCGCCCAGACCTGGCTGACCAGCTATTGAGTAAGCTAAAGGTATCAAAAGCTAAGCAGAAAGATTCCATAGCGCGTTTAAATAAGTTAATGCCGACAGCGCTTGCGTTGGGTTGGAATGAATTGCAAAATGAAGCTCAGTACCAGCATGCCAAGGGGTTGCTTGAGCAGTTAAAGCTGATTGCATAAAAAATATTGCGACAATAAAAAAGCCCGGCATGCCGGGCTTTTTAACTACTGTAGTTTGCTAATTACAAATTAGTTAGCGCGGCTACGGTATTCACCAGTGCGAGTATCGATCTCGATCTTGTCACCAGTATTACAGAACAATGGAACTTGCAATTCATAGCCTGTAGCCAATTTTGCAGTCTTCAATACCTTGCCTGAGCTGGTATCACCCTTAACTGCTGGCTCTGTGTAGATGATTTCGCGAACCAATGAGTTTGGCATTGCTACTGAGAGTGCTTTACCTTCGTAGAACACCACTTCACATGGCATGCTTTCTTCGAGGTAGTTCAATGCATCACCCATGAACTCAGCTTCAACTTCATACTGGTTATATTCGGTATCCATGAACACGTACATCGGATCAGCGAAATAAGAGTAAGTACATTCTTTCTTATCAAGAATCACAACATCAAACTTGTCATCCGCTTTGTAAACGCCTTCGTTTGGCGCGCCAGTTAACAAATTCTTAAATTTCATTTTCACAACGGAGGAGTTGCGGCCAGAGCGGCTATATTCGGCCTTTAAAACGACTTGGGCATCAGTACCAATCATGACTACGTTACCAACGCGGAGTTCTTGTGCTGTTTTCATCTTGCTATTCCTGGGGGCAGAGCTAATTTTCTGCGGTTTTTATCAAAAACAAGATTGTACCCGCCCGCAAGCCTTTATTGCTTGGGATTAGGCGACAAAGCGGATTAAACGCGCTGGCAAGCCGCCATCTGCTTGTTTTTCAAGTAAATGGGTACGCCAATGCTTGGCATGGGCATCCCAGACGTTTAGGTCTTTAAACCATTCACCGGGCATTGCCCAGGTCATGGCGGCAATGGTAGCTAACCTTAATTCTTGGCTAGCCTTTTCCAGATATAAATCCAGAAACGCTGCTAATTTCACTTCATGGGCGCGATCTTCTTGTGGATAGATGTGCCAAATAAATGGTTTGCCCGCAAGCTGCGCTCGCACAAAAGAATCCTCTCCTCGCACAATGTTGAAGTCGCATTGAGATAACACCCAGTCATATTCATCCTGAGATACGAATGGCATGGAAAGTAATTGCAGATTTGCCGACACTGCGATGGGCTGCTCGCCGTAGATCTTTAACTGTTCGGCGTGACCGTATGCCAGTAAGACATCGATATCTTCACCAAGACGCCCTAAGTCAGCTAGCCATTTTTTGAGAGGTGCCCCTGGGTAGCAAAAAACACTGATCCTTTTTGCTCCTGGTCGTAATTGAGGCCAGATAGCTTTTAGATCTTTTGGAATAGTGTTTTCAACGAGATAACCTTCTGCTGGAATGGGGTCGAGTAATAGTCCGCCCACCTCATCTTGAAAACCAGGGAAGAAGAAATATTTCGGAATGCCGTGTGACTGAGGTGACGCCTTGCCATGAAATTCAGCCACCCAAGGCTCCGCACTGAGATACTCCAAATTGAGAATGATGGGCTTGATGGGTGCAATAAAGAGACCAGCCAAATAGCGCTCAGGTAATTCGCAGCCAAAAGCTTCAATCACAACATCGGGTATTTGTACTGGATGGCGGGCATTCGCATGGCTAGCCTCCCATGACTGCATGTCGATTTTTTGCTTAATTACTGGATCTACTCCTGATGCGAGTAAATTAAGGATTGGCAGGTCATCGCAAAAAATACGGACCTCTTGCCCATGAATGCTTGATAAGCTTCGGGCTAGACGCCAGCAAACACCGGCATCACCATAGTTATCAACGATTTGGCAGAAAATATCCCAACGCATGAGTAATTCGCTTTTCGAAACCCTTCAGCAAGATGTTAAACGGCTACCCGGATTGCCGGGGGTATATCGCTTTTTTGATGAAGCGGGGCATATTCTGTACGTAGGCAAAGCGCGCAACCTTAAAAAGCGTGTCTCTAGTTACTTTCAGCGGACCCAGTTATCGCCTCGCATCGAACTGATGGTGGGCAAAATTGCCCGCTATGAGACAACGGTAACACGGACTGAAACTGAAGCCCTCATTCTAGAGAACAATCTCATTAAAGAGTTGGCTCCGCCATTTAATATTTTGTTTCGTGATGACAAGTCTTATCCCTACGTGATGTTAACGGGGCACCAATTTCCTAGGTTGGCCTCATATCGAGGAAAAGTGGATAAGCGCAATCACTACTTTGGGCCATTTCCGAATAGTTGGGCAGTACGTAATTCAGTGCAGATCTTGCAGAAGGTATTTCGTCTGAGGACATGTGAGGATTCTGTATTCAAGAATCGTAGTCGCCCCTGTCTCTTGCATCAGATTCATCGTTGTAGCGCCCCTTGTGTCGGCCGCTTGAGTGTTGAGCAGTATGGGCAAGACGTAGCTCAGGCTACTCGATTTTTAAAAGGTGATCACAGCCAAGTGTTATCCGAGCTTGAAAAAGAAATGCACAAGCATAGTGAGGCGATGGAGTTTGAGATGGCGGCGGTATTGCGGGATCGCATCGCAGATCTATCTAGCGTCTTGCAACAGCAGTCGATGGATACCGTGGCTGAAGGTGAGGGTGATGTAGATGTTATCGCTGTAGAGCAAATGGAGGGTATGGTTTGCGTTAATTTGGCGATGATCCGTGGTGGGCGTCATTTAGGCGATAGGGCCTATTTCCCTAAAGGATTGCGCTCCACCTCCGGTGAGTTGCCATCTCCCGCAGAAATACTGGAAGCTTTTATTACTCAGCATTACTTGGAAGAGCATGCGGATGAAACTGCAGCCAACTTAATACCGCCAGTATTAGTTTTAAATCATGCCTTACAGTCAGCGAGCGATGATCTTACCCAGTTGAATGAATCTCCACCCGAAGATTTGCATGAATTACTTAATGCACAAGCTGGAAGGAAAATTACCTTCTTGCATCAGCCCCAAGGGCAAAGACGTCATTGGCTTGCAATGGCAGAAGGTAATGCGAAGATTGCTTTAACAAGACGCCTAGTAGAGACGGGTGGACAGCTGGCAAGAGCGCGTGCATTAGCTGATGTATTGAGTCTTGAATTAGAAAGTCTTGAGCAGTTACGTATTGAGTGTTTTGATATTAGCCATACTTCTGGCGAGGCAACCCAAGCTTCTTGCGTGGTCTATACCAAAAATGCGATGCAATCGAGTGAGTATCGACGCTTCAATATCAATGACATTACGCCGGGCGATGATTACGCAGCAATGCGTCAAGTATTGCAAAGACGTTATGCTAACTTTCAAGAGCTACCAGTCGAAAAAATTCCTCAAGTGATTTTGATTGATGGTGGTAAAGGCCAGGTAGAAATGGCTCGTCAGGTCTTATCTGAATTTGGCATGGACATCGGGTTAATTGTGGGTGTGGCTAAGGGCGAAGGTCGTAAGGTGGGACTGGAGACACTCATTTTTGCAGATGGACGTGAACCATTAGAACTAGGTATTGATAGCGCAGCTTTGCTATTGGTAGCTCAGATAAGAGATGAGGCACATCGCTTTGCTATTACTGGTATGCGCGCTAAACGCGCCAAGGCAAGGACCATCTCTCGCTTAGAGGAAATCGAGGGCATTGGCGCTAAGCGTCGACAAAAGTTGCTTGCTCGCTTTGGTGGCTTAAAAGGCGTCTCTAATGCCAGTATTGAAGAGATTGCTAGTGTGGAGGGTGTCTCATTAACGCTCGCCGAGCAGATATATCGCCAGCTTCACTAGGAGCATTGACCGTTCTTGGTTTATGCTTATCGTATGCCTTTCAATCTACCGATCGCCTTAACCTGGTTGCGTGTTGCCGCGATTCCGCTCTTGGTAGCTGTTTTTTATCTTCCTAACTCCTGGCTTACTCCGTTTGAGAAGAATCTGATTGCAGCAATCATCTTTATCTCAGCCGCAATTACCGATTGGTTAGATGGTTTTTTAGCGCGTCGCCTAAAACAAGAATCTGCATTTGGTCAGTTTTTGGATCCAGTAGCAGATAAGCTGATTGTTGCTGCCGCTTTGTTAGTGCTCTTAAATATGGATCGCGTTCAGGTTTGGGTTGCACTAATCATCATTGGTCGAGAAATTACGATTTCCGCATTACGGGAGTGGATGGCTTTATTAGGGGCCGGCAAAAGTGTGGCAGTACATATGGTTGGCAAGCTCAAAACGACTGCTCAGTTGGTAGCTATTCCGTTTTTGCTGCTCAATGACACCTTATTTGGCTGGCTAAATTGTGCACAAGTGGGTACCTGGTTAATTTGGATTGCATCATTTTTAACACTTTGGTCGATGTTCTATTACATGAAAAAGGCCTTGCCCCAGCTCGCTGGAAAAATCGACTAAGCGTCATAAACCCCAGCCAGTTAAGACTTATGGGGCAGTTCAATTCTTTTGCATCAGAGGTTTTACAAGGAATAATGCTTTCCTTGGGAATGTTTGTTAAACTACTGCCCTGTTATGCGGGAATAGCTCAGCTGGTAGAGCGATACCTTGCCAAGGTATAGGTCGGGAGTTCGAACCTCCTTTCCCGCTCCAAGTTCGATGGGAAGCCCTCAAAAGCTTCCCATTTTTGATTTGGGTATATGGCGCGTTGGCCGAGTGGTTAGGCAGGAGCCTGCAAAGCTTCGTACGGGGGTTCGATTCCCTCACGCGCCTCCAGTAATTTGTCTTGACGAATTAGGTGCATCACCTAAAATACTTTTAACTATCGTAAGTAAAAAGCGTCAACCACCTTAATCAAATACAACCCACATGATCACAATTCAAACTTTGAAAATCAGTGCCCTCGCATTATTTTTATCAGCACTCTTGGGTGCATGCGCTAGTTCGGGAGATTCTCCTACTGGTACGGCTGAAGAGATTCAGGAAGTTCAGAATCAGTTATTGGGTGATATGCCTTTGCCGCAAGGCGCACGACTGTCTGGTGGTGATTCCATCATTATTGGCCGTGGCAACGAATGGGTTGGTAGAGCAGTAGTCAATGCGCTTCAAGGTGCAACTGATGTATACGCTTTCTTCCAATCAGAGTATCCAAAGGGCGGCTGGACAACGGTTACTGCTGTAAAAGCAAAAACCAGCATTTTAGTTTTCACAAAAGGCGATAGAACTGCAACTGTAGAAATCGTAGATGGATCTATTGGCGGCCCTAAGTCAGTCATCATTGTGACCTCTTCACCGAAGAATGCGAACGTGGTGGCGCCAACTCGTAAGTAAGTAAACCAGCAACTTACTAATTGATATTAATAAAAAAGGCCTCTAATAAGAGGCCTTTTGCTTAAGAGGCAACAGCTTAAAGCCCTTCAGCCCTGATTAGGCCAACCGCCTGGCCTTCAATGGCAAAGTTAGGTTGACGATCATCTACCAAAATGTTTTTGAAGTCTGGGTTCTCTGCTTGTAATTCGATGACCATACCGTTCGCAGTTTTCTTTTGTTGCCAACGCTTCACAGTCACTTCATCATCAAGGCGAGCAACAACAATGTCACCATTGCGAACTTCAGTCGTTTTTCTAACAGCTAAATAATCGCCGTCCAAAATTCCGGCATCGCGCATGCTCATACCTTTTACTTTGAGCAAGTAATCGGCACCCTTGCTAAACAAGCTTGGATCAATCGGCACATGCTTTTCAATATGCTCCACCGCCATGATTGGAGATCCAGCGGCAACACGACCAATTAATGGCAAAGTGAGTTGTTGTAATGCGCCTGATGGTAGGGACAGTTGGCGGTATTTATTGCTATTGTGCGATTGATTAAATCGTTGCGGAATGCGAATGCCGCGTGAAGTTCCTGGCGTTAATTCGATATAGCCTTTTTTGGCTAATGCGCGAAGATGTTCTTCGGCCGCATTGGCGGAAGCAAATCCCAATTGCGTTGCAATCTCAGCGCGAGTAGGCGGTAGCCCACTCTCATCGATGGCCTTGGTAATCAACTCCAAAATCTCATTCTGACGCGGAGTGAGCTTGGGGAGGGCAGTCAGCTCCTCCGGAAAATCGACTGTGTTTATGTCCATACTGGGATTGTATACAGCAGTATTTGATAGATCAAGCTATTTAAGGGGGATAATGAGGTATGAGCTCACTACAAGACACTCCTGAAAATTCACCCCATATCTTGGTTTTGGGTATGGGCGGCACGATTGCTGGCTTGGCATCGAGTCCAGATCAAAATCCGATGCAATATGAGGCTGGCCAGGTTGAGGTGGCCTCATTGCTTGCTCATATTCAGTCCGCTATTCCTGAAGATATTAGCTTGGTTTCAAGGCAGGTTGCCAATATCAATAGCCGTAATCTGACGGAGTCCTTATTAACACTTTTGGGCGAGGCTGTGAGAGAGGCTCTAGGCAATACCTTGGTTAAAGGGGTAGTGGTCACTCACGGAACTGACACAATTGAAGAAACTGGTGTTTTTTTGCAGTTGACTTCCGGAAAATATGCCCAAAACTTAGGCAAAAGAGTCATCCTGACTGGTGCTATGTTGCCAGCAAATGCTCCCAGGGCAGATGGCCCGTCCAACTTGCTTGATGCCATTCGTTGGGCCTCTACCCCTATTGATAACTGCCCTGGTGGTATTTATGCCGTTATGGATGGTAGGGCTTGTTTGGCTATGGATCTCGCTAAACGCCACGGTAGCGCCCTCAATGCGCCCATCCAAGCAACTCCAAGTAGCTCGGCTGGACTAATTAATCCATCTTGGTTATCGGGTGTGAAGGCGGTTCAGGCTCTTTGGGCTGAGGATTTGCCCATTCCCAAGGAGGCCGAATGGCCTTGGGTGGAAATATTGACCAGTCATGCAGGCGCTCGTTCAGAAACCATTACCCACTGGTTGAACTCTAAGGTGAAGGGTCTGGTCATTGCGGGTTCTGGCATGGGAGGCTTCCATGACGCCTGGAAGGATTCGCTGGTTGCAGCGGTAAAGCATGGAATTGCCTTAGTCAGAACCACTAGAACCGGTGCGGGTGAAACCTTGCTCGATTTGCCTGAAAAGGACATTGCCGGGTGCTTAGCCTCAGGCAGTCTTACTGCCCCCAGAGCCAGAATTGCACTCCAACTGTCTCTGAATGCAGAAAAACAGGCTCAGACTGCTGGTAAATCCCTGACTTGGCAGGATTTTTTTGCTAGAATAACGCTCTTGCCAGTAATTCGGTAAGCGCTGAAAAGCGGCTGTAAAAGTGTTGTAAGCAGTACCTACAATTTGTTACTACCTTGTCACACTGGCGCTGAGTTCACAACCATCAGAACTTAGCAAGACGCCCAGGTGACTCAATCCTTAAGGAGTGTTTGATGCGTCATTATGAAATCGTCTTTATCGTCCATCCGGACCAAAGCGAGCAAGTGCCAGCGATGATCGATCGTTACAAAGCTACATTAGCAGCTGCGGGCGGCAAAATTCATCGTATGGAAGACTGGGGTCGTCGTCAGATGGCTTACATGATCGACAAGCTTGCTAAAGCCCATTACGTTTGCATGAACATTGAGTGTGACCAGAAAACTCTGGAAGAGCTCGAGCATGCGTTCAAATTTAACGATGCTGTTTTGCGTCACCTCATCATCAAGACTAAGAAAGCTGAAACAGAGCCTTCAATCATGATGAAAGAAGTGCATCGTGAAGAAGCGCGCAAATCAGCTCAAGCCGACGCTCCTGTAGCGGCAGCCTAAGTTATAAATTTGAAGAGGAATACACAGACTAGAAAACGTATCAGAGAAGCGGAGTGGCGTTGAATCATTTCACCCTCACTGCAATCTTGGTATCTAAAGACGCGATTCGATTTACACCAGCAGGAATACCGGTGATGCATTGTCAGCTAGAACATAGTGGCCAAGCAAACGAGGTAGGAGTGGCAAGGAAAATTCACATGAACGTTGAAGCCATCACAATCGGTCCGATACAAAAGGATTTAGAACGAATGGATTTAGGAACTGAGGCAGTGTTTGAGGGATTCTTAGCACTCAAGACTCTACGTAATCAAAGACTTGTTTTCCACATTACCAATATTCAATTGAAAAATTAAAGAGGAAATCATCATGGCGTTTGGAAAGAAACCCGATTTCAAAAAGAAACCAGCTCAGAACCCATTGTTCAAGCGTAAGCGTTATTGCCGTTTCACTGTTGCTGGCGTAGAACAGATTGATTACAAAGATGTAGACACATTGAAGGACTTCATTGGCGAAAACGCCAAGATCACTCCTGCTCGTTTGACAGGCACAAAAGCTAAGTATCAGCGTCAGTTAGACACTGCTATCAAGCGTGCTCGTTACTTGGCTTTATTGCCATTCTCCGATCAACATAAGAAATAATTAGGAGCCCTCAATGCAAATCATTCTTTTAGAAAAAGTAACTAACCTGGGCAACCTTGGCGACGTAGTTCGCGTTAAAGACGGTTTCGCTCGCAACTTTTTAATCCCACAACGCAAAGCGCGTCGTGCAACTGAAGCAGCGATTGCTGACTTTGCAGTTCGCCGTGCTGAGTTGGAAAAATTAGCCGCTGAGAAATTGGCTGCTGCCGAAGTTGTTGGCGCAAAGCTTAAGGACTTAGTTCTTGAAATCGGTCAAAAAGCTGGTGTTGACGGTCGCTTGTTTGGTTCTGTAACCAACCATGACATCGCTGATGCGTTGAAAGCTAAAGGCTTCGCAATTGAGAAGTCTTCAGTTCGCATGCCTACTGGCCCATTGAAAATGGTTGGTGATCACCCTGTAGCGGTTGCTGTTCATACCGACGTAGTTGCAGACATCACTATTCGTGTAGTTGGCGAGCAAGCTTAATTTTTAGAACTGTAAATAAGCCTCATGGCTGAATCCCGTTCACGTTCCGTTACGCTGAATCCCGGCATGATGGGTTCTGGGGATGCAGTCGTGCAGGCTTTAAAAGTTCCGCCGCATTCTGTAGAAGCCGAGCAATCTTTGCTCGGCGGTCTACTGATCGATAACTCCTCTTGGGATAACCTGGGTGGAGTATTAAACGATAAAGATTTCTATCGCCCCGAACATGCTTTGATCTACAAAGCAATTGCTCGTTTGGTTGGCGACAATCATCCCGCTGACGTCATTACTGTTCATGATGCAATTAAATCTGAGCAGGGTGGTGATTTGGTTGGTATTGATTACCTTAATTCATTAGCGCAAAACACACCAAGTGCGGCAAACATTAAAGGCTATGCCGATATTGTTCGTGATCGTAGTATTTTGCGTCGCTTGATTGAAGTTTCAGACAGTATTGTCAATTCTGCATTTGTTCCTGAGGGACGTACTGTTAGAACGCTGTTGGATGAAGCTGAGTCACGCATTCTTCAGATTGGTGAAGAAGGTAGTCGCAAAGCCGACTATCTGGAGATTGAACCTTTGCTGAAGGCCGTTGTTGCGCGTATTGATGAGCTCTATAACCGCCAAGGTGGTAGTGACATCACCGGTATTGCCACAGGCTTTATTGATTTAGATAAGCAAACTAGTGGCCTGCAAAAAGGTGACCTCGTGATTGTTGCTGGTCGTCCTTCTATGGGTAAGGCGCAACCTCTAGATGCAAAAGTGAAAACGGTTGATGGCTGGAAGCTGATGGGTGAGTTGCGTTTTGGCGATCGCCTGGCTTCCGTTGATGGCCAACATTCGATGGTTACCGGTATTTATCCGCAAGGTCTTAAGCAGATATACAAAGTTACTTTTTCCGACGGCCGTCAAGCTGAGTGCTGTGATGAGCATCTCTGGCGTGTAAAGTATCGCGATTGGTCCGAGCCACGCGTTATTAATACAGCTCGCTTAATGGAAATGCTGCAGTGTGTACGGTATAAGAACAGATTATGGATTGATCCTGTCACAGGTGATTTTGGCCACTCGAATGCATTGCCAATTCATCCATGGGTTTTAGGTGCGTTGCTAGGCGATGGCACTCTAGCCTTATCTCATGGCTCAGTAATGTTTTCAACTAAGTCACCTGAGCTTGTAGAGCGCATGAATTTGCTTGCGAGCTATGAGATGGAGTTAGTGCACGCTAATGCATACGACTGGAGATTGGTTTCGAAAGAAAGAATTGCTGCCAATGGTCAAAGAGCAGCTGTAAAGACAAATTATTTTAGAGCCGCTTTAGATGAATTAGGTGTTTTAGGTTGCAGAAGTTTTGATAAATACATTCCGGCCACTTATCTTGAGGCGAATAAGAATTCTCGTCTTGCATTGTTCCAGGGTTTGATGGATACCGATGGCTGGATTGAGAAGTGGGGCTCTATTCGATTCTGTACAGTAAGCAAGAAATTATCTGAAGATGTTGCAATTTTAGCTAGGTCATTAGGAGGCTTTTGCTCAATAGCACAAAAGCAAACTAGCTATACCTACAAGGGTGAAAAGAAGCAAGGTCGCTTATCTTATGTTTTAAACATGAGTTTTGGTCCCGGTTTTCAAGCTTTTACTCTGCCCGAAAAGGCTGAAAGATTAAGGGCAAGTTGGGATCGCCAACGTAGACTTTCATTTCAAAGTATTGAGCCTTCCAGAATGTCTGAGGCGCAATGTATCTCAGTTAGCCATCCTCAAAGAACTTACGTAACGAATGATTATGTCGTTACTCACAACACTGCATTTGCCTTGAATATTGCAGAGAATGTTGCACTTGCTGAAGGCTTGCCGGTCGTTATTTTCTCGATGGAGATGTCGGGTGAACAATTGGCTGCCCGTTTATTGGGTTCTGTAGGGCGCGTAGATCAAGGTCGCATGCGTACTGGCAAGTTACAAGATGATGAGTGGCCACGCGTTACTGATGCTATTGCGCGTTTAAGCAATACCCAAATTTTGATTGATGAGACTGGTTCTTTATCAAGCCTCGAGTTGCGCGCACGCGCACGGCGTATTGCGAGAAACTTTGGTGGCACCCTTGGCCTAGTAGTAATTGACTACTTGCAATTGATGAGTGGCTCTGGTTCTGAAAACCGCGCAACCGAGATTTCTGAAATCTCACGCTCACTCAAATCACTCGCAAAAGAATTGCAGTGCCCAGTCGTTGCGCTCTCACAGTTAAATCGTGGTCTTGAGCAACGCCCTAATAAGCGTCCAATCATGTCAGACTTGCGTGAGTCAGGCGCTATTGAGCAAGATGCTGACTTAATTATGTTCATCTATCGTGATGAGGTTTATCACCCGGACACTACCACCGATAAAGGCATGGCTGAGATCATCATTGGTAAACAACGTAACGGTCCGATTGGAACTGTGCGCTTAAGCTGGCAAGGTCCATATACTAAGTTTGATAACTTAGCGATGGGCTCTGTGGGTTACTCTTCCGGTGGTTACGAGCCGTTCTAACTAATAAGAATAAAATATAAACTGTTAAAAACAGATAAAGAAATAGACATTAAAAAAGCCTCACACTGTGAGGCTTTTTTAATGCACGAAATGAATCAGATCAATAAAATCAGCTTATTTACCGCCTTCACATTTCTTGATTGAAGCAGTCTTTGCGGCCCCATAAAGTGGCTTGCCATCTTTGCTTACTGCTTTGGCTTCGCAATCATTCGGCTTGGCATCACCCATACATTTTTTAATAGAGGCATCCTTGGCTGCGCCATAGAGTGGCTTGCCATCTTTGCTAACAGCTTTAGCTTCACAAGCTGCCTGGTCAGCAAAAGCATAGGTTGGAAGTGCAAAACTCAGCGCAATACTTAAAGCAATAATAATTTTCTTCATACTCATTCTCCTGATTAATTGGATGAACCGCTGCTGCAAAAACGCCGTACAAGACTTAACTAATGTAATGGACTTAATTTTGTTTGACAATCATATTTTGTGAGGCCATTGGGGTTGGGTATCCTGCGTCGGCAAATGCTTTTGCCATAACACGATTTACCTCAAAATATACTGACCAATAATCCGCATTATTGCAATAGGGCCTAACTGCTAAAACAGGCCCAACGAGGTTAAATTCCAAAATATTGATCTCAATTGGAGGCTCACTTAAAACTTTCGGAATTTCCGAAAGTTTTACTTGTAGTAATTGGATTGCTTCCTCAGGGTTAGTGGCACTAGAGATTTGATATTTAAGGTCAACACGCCGATATTCGGAGCTACTAAAGTTTTGAATGTTATCACTCAAAATTTTATTGTTGCCAATGATGGTAACTATATGATCAGAGGTATTGATGGTTGATGAAAATATACCAATCTCTTTAACGGTTCCTGTTATGCCGCTTGCGGTGATGACATCGCCCACCTTGAATGGGCGTAATACAATCAAAAAGACACCAGCTGCAAAATTAGACAACAAGCCTGCCCAGGCGGCACCAATAGCAATGCCCGCAGTCGCTAAGAGTGCTGCAAAACTGGTTGTTTGAATACCAAAGTAACCCAAGATTCCAATAACCAAAAGCACATTTAAGGTAATCGACACAATCGAGTGAACATAGCGCAATAGGGTTGGATCAAACTGTTGCTTTTCTAGGGCAACGCGGATGAGCTTTTGAGAAACGCCAATGAGCCATCGCCCAATAACCCAAAGGGCGATTGCCGCCAAAATCTTGAGTCCAATATCGGTAGCTGCGGTTACCAATATTTCTTGAACACGGTCTAAATCGATGTCTTTCATTGCTCTTCCTCAATCTTGATGAGTATCTAACTAAGTTTGCCAGGTATTATTTCTGATGTTTAAATGATTAGATATAGACCCTAAAGCTAATAGTTTGTGGATATGTATTCTAAGGTGTTGGTCGTAGTACGTCTTTTGATGATTATTGCGTTACTAAGCGACGCGCCTCAGTAAACTTAGCCGCCCAATAGGGGGAAGTGATGTAGTCGAGGCGTACGGTTCCGCCTGCGCTAGGGGCATGTACAAATCTACCTTGGCCCACATAAATTCCGGCATGCGAATACTTTTCGCCAGTAGTATTGAAGAATACTAAATCGCCGGGGGCCGGGGGCTGTCCTTCGATGCTTATTCCCTTGGTGCTCATCAATTGAATCGTACGCGGTAGTTTTACCCCAGCCGCTTTGTTATAGACATACACAATCAATCCGCTGCAATCAAAACCACCTTTTGGGGTATTACCACCATATCGATAGGGCACGTCCACCAAGCCTACGGCTGCAATGGAGATATCTTCAGTGCCGACGCTAGTGTCTTGCTTAAATTGAGAAACTCTTGAGGGGGATCCCGATTTACCGCTGAATGTGCTGCATCCGCTTAGGGCAAATAAGCTACAAATAAAAATGCCGCACCCTAGGAGAGTGCGGCATGAGAGGGATTGCTTAGAGTGCGTCAGCAGCATGATCCGCAAGACGTGAACGCTCACCGCGAGCCAATGTCACATGTCCACCGTGACGCCAGCCTTTGAAGCGATCCACTACATAAGTTAAACCAGAAGAGCCTTCTGTTAAGTAAGGCGTATCAATCTGAGCGATATTACCCAAGCAAATAATTTTGGTTCCAGGGCCTGCACGGGTTACCAATGTCTTCATTTGTTTTGGCGTGAGGTTTTGCGCCTCATCAATGATGACGAACTTACTCACAAAAGTTCTGCCGCGCATAAAGTTCATGCTCTTGACCTTAATGCGTGAACGAATCAACTCTTGAGTTGCAGCACGACCCCATTCACCGGCACCACCATCCTCATTGCGTTGGAGTACTTCAAGGTTGTCGTCAAATGCACCCATCCAAGGCTGCATTTTCTCTTCTTCAGTACCAGGTAGGAAGCCAATATCTTCACCGACGGGTACGGTTGCACGGGTAATGATGATCTCGTTATAACGCTTGCTGTCTAGTACTTGCTCAAGACCGGCAGCTAATGCTAGCAAGGTTTTGCCAGTACCAGCTTGCCCTAGTAGAGTTACAAAATCTACGTCCGGATTCATGAGTAGGTTCATGGCAAAGTTCTGCTCACGGTTCCGCGCAGTAACGCTCCAGACATTATTTTTCTGATGAGAGAAGTCTCTCAATGTTTGCAGGAGAGCAGTCTTGCCATTAATCTCTTTCACTTGTGCGTAGAAGGGTGTAGAGCCATCCGGATTTTCTTGATAAACAAACTGATTGACCAGCATGCTTTGTACAGATGGTCCAGTTACTCTATAGAACATGGTGCCAGATTTGGAGTCAGCCCAGCTTTCCATATCCTTACCATGCTTTGGCCAAAAATCTGCTGGCAATGACATCACGCCGGCATACATCAGATCACGATCTTCTAAGACCTGATCGTTGAAGTAATCCTCAGCAGGCAATCCAAGCGCACGGGCTTTAATACGCATATTGATATCTTTGGATACCAACACCACTTCTTGACCTTTGCGAGTTTTTTGTAATTCACTGACAACTGCCAAAATCATGTTATCGCCTTTACCCTCAGGTAAGCCTTCGGGCAATGCTTGTGTAGAGAATTTGGTTTGGAAGAAGAGGCGCCCAGTCACATCTTGGTTGCCCAGCTTATTTAGGGGAATGCCGTCATCCAAAGTACCGCTAGTACCTGCGATCAACTGGTCTAAGGATCTGCTGACAGTACGAGCATTACGAGCTACCTCTGTCATGCCTTTCTTGTGGTTATCCAATTCTTCTAGAGTCGTCATCGGCAGATAGAGATCGTGCTCGGAGAAGCGGAATAGGGAACTTGGGTCATGCATCAATACGTTGGTATCGAGAACAAATAAGCTCGGCGGCCCAGTGCGAATTACGCGTTTAGGTTTTGCGGGTGTAGGTACTTTGCTTTCGTTTCGTGCATTGAAAGTGGGGCGATGATCCGCTTTGATCTTTTCAAGAGCTACTTCTGCAGCGGATAAATCTTCCTCTGCGTCATTGGTCCAGTCAACGGCTTCCACTACCACCGGTTTTGCTTGAGCAGGACGTTTCTTTAAGTCGGGAGTATCTTTGCGACTGAGTTTGACTTGATCAGCAATTTGAGTGGGGATTGGGGGTAGTGGCATGTACTCTCCTAAAAGAAAAAACCGCCAAGCGGATTGCATTGACGGTTTATTACGAAACTGGTTGTAGTGAGGACTGAAAAACGGAGGGGGTTGCTCCCCGTACCTGATCTGAGATATTCAGGTTTCTGATTCAAACGGATTGTCAGACTTTCCCGTCGTTTACGGTGCATATGAATTACTTTACCCCAAATTTTGGGGTTTGCAAGCACCTCAGATCAAATTATTATAAAAATTATTTAGTGGCTTGAGCGGCTTGTAATACCTCTGTCACATGACCGGGAACCTTCAGGCCGCGCCACTCTTTTACTAGCTTGCCAGAGGAGTCAAATAAGAAGGTGCTACGTTCTACGCCACGGACTTGCTTGCCATACATATTCTTCATCTTCATGACGCCAAAGATCTGACAAAGCGTTTCTTCGGTATCGGCAACCAACTCAAATGGGAGTTCTAGTTTGCTGCGGAAATTGTCATGTGACTTGAGGCTATCGCGGGAAACTCCCACTACAAGAGTGTTGGCTTTGGTAAAGGCTTCAATATTGTCTCTAAATTCACCTGACTCAGCAGTGCAACCTGGAGTCATGTCCTTTGGATAAAAATACAGAACCAATTTTTTGCCTTCGGCGGATGATGGTGAAAACATTAATCCGGAAGTCGCTGGAATCGCGCACTGTGGCATAGGTTGACCGATGGCTACTGTCATGATGATCCTTCGTTGGTTAATATCTCTGAGTTCTAGTTATTTTGAATGATTAAGTCGCCACTGCGATTGGGTATTTCACCCCAGGTCAGTGGTAATACCGCTATTTTATCGAGTTGCTTGGTGGCTTCCCAGGATTTGTGAAGCTCCCCCATAGTGACGAGCTCATGGCCTTGATTTAGCCATCCAGCCAATAGCTGCTCAAATGCCGGCAATAGCTTTTGACCTTCTAGTTCAGCGTGTAGCGTGAATACTTGGTCGTTTGGGTTGCTTTGGGTGATCTCTAATAACTTTTTAACTGCACCAAAT
The DNA here is from genome assembly GCF_018881975.1 of Polynucleobacter sp. JS-Safj-400b-B2. GTDB lineage: Bacteria > Pseudomonadota > Gammaproteobacteria > Burkholderiales > Burkholderiaceae > Polynucleobacter. Next base: position 64,164 of record NZ_JACVPJ010000001.1, read on the forward strand.
TCATCTGCGCCATCGATGCCAATAAGTTCATCAAAGGTGGGGAGTGTAGTTGGGTACTGAACATGCTTTGCTTTGCCGGAAGGTAAGGCAAGACGATAAGGTATGAGATTGGGCTCAGCCCTGCCATCAGAAGAATAGGCAATGCCCCATTGATCGAGCTGCTCAAAGGCAGCTGCATTCATTTGCCACCCGGCAGCACCATAAGTGACTGGTGTATGACCAAAGATTTCTACAAAACGATCCCAACTCTTTTGCATCATCGCTTTTGTCCAAGCAGCATCTTGATTACGCACTGCATCTTGCCAGGCGACATGATCCCAAGTATGAATACCTGTCTCATGACCCGCTTTGTCAATTGCACGCATTTCTGCAGCAGCTTTTTTACCGATGTCTGGTCCAGGAAGGAGAACCCCATATAGCAAGGTCTTAATGCCATAGTGCTCTACAACGGAGGTGCGGCTGACTTTCTTCAGAAAGCCTGGGCGAAAGACACGCTTCAAAGCCCAGCCAGTATGGTCAGGTCCAAGACTAAACAGGAAGGTCGCTTTAAGACCAAGACGATCTAGAGTCCGAGCTAGGTTAGGGACGCCTTCTTTAGTACCGCGTAAGGTATCTACATCAACCTTGAGAGCTATCTTAGCCATGTACCTTTGGGTCTACTTTTGCTTATTCTTTATCAACTAAGGTACGCGCTTTTTCAACATCTTCACGATAAGCCTCGAAAATATTCTTAAGCGCATCGCTCATGGTTGTAGTTGGCTTCCAACCTAATTCACTCATCGTATTGTCAATTGCAGGGACGCGATTTTGAACGTCTTGATAGCCTTCGCCGTAGTAAGCGCCAGAAGTAGTTTCTACAATCTTTACTTCATTAGCAGTCTTTGCATACTCAGGAATACTGCGAGCAATTTCTAGCATCTGATTGGCTAGCTCACGAATAGAATGATTGTTCTTTGGATTGCCGATGTTATAGATCTTGCCATTAGCAATATCATCTTTGTTGTCGATGATACGCATTAAGGCATCAATGCCATCATCAACGTAAGTAAAGGCACGTTTCTGTGCGCCACCGTCAACCACGTTGATAGATTCGCCACGAACTATGTGACCTAGGAACTGAGTCACTACACGGGAAGAACCTTCTTTTGGTGTGTAGATACTATCTAGACCGGGGCCAATCCAGTTAAACGGGCGGAAGAGGGTAAAGCGTAAGCCTTCCATGCCATAACCCCAGATCACACGATCCATGAGTTGCTTGGAACAAGCGTAGATCCAGCGCGGCTTATTAATTGGACCGTAAACCATATTCGATTTAGCAGGATCAAATTCGCTATCTTCACACATTCCATATACTTCAGAAGTTGATGGGAACACTAAATGCTTCTTGTATTTGACTGCTGAGCGCACGATGGGGAGATTGGCTTCGAAGTCGAGCTCAAATACCTTAAGTGGTTGCTGGACATAAGTTGCAGGAGTTGCAATCGCAACTAAAGGGAGAATAACGTCGCATTTGCGGATATGGTATTCAACCCATTCTTTATTAATGGTGATATCACCTTCGAAGAAGTGCATGCGTGGATGATTGACTAAGTCACCAAGACGATCATTTTGCATATCCATGCCATAGACATCCCAGTCGGTTGTCTCGAGAATGCGCTTGGAAAGGTGGTGGCCAATAAAACCATTAACACCAAGAATGAGTACTTTTTTCATCTTTACTGCCTCGTTTTAATCTAATAAGTGTTGCTGCTCAGTTGCCATTTAATTGCTAGCTGGAAACCATTCCAGTACTTCCACTGCTTGATGGTCGCCACAAATGCCGAATACCCGATTATCAACCACTTGGATGCCACAAACCCCAAGATCGAGATTGGCTGGAAATGGCCCATTTAGGCTGGTGCGGGCCACGATCATGGTCTTGCCATCATGTGCCGTAAAGGCCCCTGGATAAGGAGGTGCAACCGCTCTAACGAGGTCATGGACCTGTTTAGCAGTCTGATTCCAATGAATTTGGCCATCTGCAGGCTTTCTACCGCCAAAATAGCTGCCTTTTTGGAGCTCGTTCGCCTTGCGGGGAACAATTCCTTTTAGAAGGCTAGGCAGGACCTGATCGATCACGTTCACGGCAGCCTGACTGACCTTAGCAAATACATTAGTAGCGGTTTCATCTGGGCCGATGCTGACGGCTGCTTGCCCAACAATATCTCCTGCGTCCGGTTTTGCTTCCATGACGTGTAAAGTTGCGCCAGTCTCAGTCTCGCCATGCAGAATGGCCCAATTAACCGGTGCACGTCCTCGGTATTTGGGAAGAAGCGAGCCATGCATATTGAGTGCGGCAATTTTTGCGCATTGCAAAATCTGCCCCGGAATCATGAAGCGATAGTAGAAAGAAAAAATGTAATCTGGTGCTATCGCTTGAAACTTCGGAAGTAAAGTAAGCAACTCATCAGCGCTGGGTGTGATGTAAGAAATAGCTTTTTCTAGACAGAGTTTTTCAACGCTTCCAAACCAAACATTCTCATTGGGGTCGTCTTGGTGGGTTACCACTAAATCGACTTTTATGCCTGCGTTGAGAAGTGCTTTGAGGCAACTGACGCCAACATCGTGATAAGCAAAGACGACTGCGTGCAATTATTTTTTCTCTAAAACGGTTTGCACAACATAGCGAGGACGCTTGCGGATTTGCTGATAGATGCGACCAATATACTCACCTAATAGACCGAGTCCAAAGAGCATCACACCAATCAAGAAGAAGGTAAGAGCAAAGAGGGTAAAAACACCCTCAACCTCAGCGCCCAGAACAAAGCGGCGCACTAGCAGGTAGATAAACAAGCTACCAGCTGCAAGAGAGAGAAGCATGCCGAGTATTGAGAAAATCTGCAAGGGCATAACAGAAAATCCAGTCACTAAATCAAAGTTCAGACGAATCAATTGATACAAACTGTATTTAGATTCACCAGCAAAACGCTCTTCATGCTTAACAGTAATCTCTACTGGATTTGCAGAAAAGGTATAAGCCAGTGCTGGAATAAAAGTATTGCTCTCATCACATTGACGAACTAGATCAACAATGCGGCGACTATAGCCACGCAACATGCAGCCTTGATCAGTCATCGTGATACGGGTAATGTTTTCACGCAAGCGATTCATGGCGCGCGAAGCAAATTTTCTAAAGAAGCTATCACGGCGATCGGCACGAATAGTGCCAACGTAATCATGACCTTTTAAGAGTTGCTCAGTGAGCGCATCAATTTCTTCAGGGGGATTTTGTAAGTCTGCATCTAAGGTGATGATGTGTTCGCCTTTGGCGTATTCAAAGCCGGCCATGATCGCCATATGTTGACCAAAGTTGCTGTGGAATAAAACAGCACGAGTCACCTCGGGACGCAATTCAACTTGCTTGGAAAGAATGCCGGCGGAACGATCTGTACTGCCGTCATTTACGAATACGATCTCGTAGCTGATATTGCGTTTGCTGGCCAGAGCATCTAATGCTGGATAGAGGCGACTAAACAGGGCCTCTAGTCCGTCCTCCTCGTTGTAAACGGGGATAACAATACTGAGTGTTGGGTTGGCAACTAAATTTGCAGTCATGGCGCAATTTTGCCTGATTCTGTAGGTTTAACCCAAGAACACTAGTTTTTTCGGTATTTCTGCAAAATTCCGACCAATCCGCTGGCTATGCGGCCAATATCCTCATCGGTCATTGCGGGAAATAAGGGGAGAGTGAGAATGGATCTGCCAATGCGTTCAGCAATTGGCGTATCCGATGTTTTGTAATCTTGATTTTTATAAAGAGTAAATCCAGTAATTGCAGGGTAATGAACGCCAGTGCCAATACCAAGATCTTTTAACTCGGTCATCACTTGGGCGCGGTCTGTATTTAATTGATCAAGCGGCAAAACAACTTGAAACATATGCCAGTTACTATCAGTGAAATTTTCTACTGGAAGTTCTAAGCGCAAACTCTTCAATCCAACAGATTTCAATTCAGTACGAATCACATCAAAGTATTGACGGGCAAGTGCAGCACGACGTGCTTGATAAGAGGGGAGCTGCTTCAGTTGCTCAAGACCAATTGCTGCGTTCACATCAGTTAAGTTATCTTTTCCACCTAATACATCAACATCCATACCGTCCATACCTTGACGGGTCAAACCTTGAAGGCGGAACTTCTCGGCAAGCTTTGCTTCATCGAGATTATTGAGAACAAGGCAGCCACCCTCAACGGTAGTGAGATTCTTGTTGGCTTGAAAGCTAAAGCTCACCAGGTCGCCAAAGCTACCAATCTTCTTACCTTGCCACTGTGACCCAAAGGCTTGCGCTGCATCTTCGATGACGCGAAGATTGTGTTGTTTTGCCAATGCGTAGAGCTGGTCCATATCCACAGGTAGACCAGCTAAATAGACTGGCATGATTGCACGAGTCTTTGAAGTGATTGCAGCAGCAACTTTATTCAGATCAATATTGCGTGTAACGGGATCAATATCCACAAATACTGGTTTGGCGCCAACGCCCAAAATCACATTAGAAGTTGCTACCCAAGAAATTGGAGTGGTAATTACTTCATCGCCATCACCAATGCCGGCAACTTGCAGAGCGATCTTCATGGTTGCGGTGCCATTGGCAAAACAGCGTACCGGACGACCGCCAAAGTATTGACTTAAAGCAGCTTCAAACTCGGCCAACTTCGGTCCGGATGTCACCCATCCTGAACGCAATACCTCTGAAACAGCATCAATGGTTTCTTGATTAAAGCTAGGGCGTGTGAAGGGGATGAAGTTTGACATGGTGTCCTATATTACTGCGAGATATCTGGATGCTTAACAATGACCCTGCGTGAATCACGATCGACTTCCTGCATTGGGAAGCCCTGAGTCTTAAGCGTATCAAATTGCTCTGGAACCATGATGGCGTAGGCTGTTTGATCTTCTTGCCAGCGGGTAATAAAGGCGTCTAATGTCGACATCCAAAGTTCTGGCTCTTGATTAACCCCAAACTCAAGCTCATCGGGTGATTCAACCATGATCATCGTTCTGCCTAAATAGAAAGGCACGGTGTGATCTAAAAGACGTACTGAATAGAAGTTCACTTTTTCAGGAATGGAGGCTTTTACTCGCTCAACTAAATCGATGCCCGAGACAGCGCGACCCAAAGTCTCATGACCCGTTCCCGCGATGATGGCGCACAGAAAAAATCCACAAGCAAAACTCACAATACTTTGAGTGCCGTTACGTTTACTTTGCCATGCAGCATATGAGCTAAAACTCACTAGTGCAACTAATGCTGCAATAACCCAATAGGTGTATTGCGCATAAGCTTCAATTTCATCAGGCCTTGCTTGCTTGCCAATGGCATCCAAAAAGAAAAATCCAACGAGACCGAGAATTGCAAATCCAAAGGTCTGTAATTTCCATGGTAATGCCATGGTGTTGGTGTGACCAAGTAAGTGATCTAAACGATTGCCAATAATCAAAGCAAGTGCGGGAAAAACGGGGATGATGTAGCCGGGTAACTTAGAGCGTGAGACGCTAAAGAATGCAAAGATCACTAAAAACCAGCAGACCAATAACCAGCTTGCAGAGAACTCGCGGCGGCGCTCACCCCAGGCTTGTGCAAGTGACCCAGGAATTTGCAGAACCCAGGGAAGTAGGTCAATTAGCAGTAATGGCACGAAGTAATAGGCAGGACCCGTTCTACTATGTGCATCTTGTGTGAAGCGTTGCAGATGCTCATGAATAAAGAAGAATTCTAGAAATTCAGGATTGCGTTGCGCAACCAATATGAACCAAGGCGCAGTGATTGCCAAGAACAAGAGGCTGCCACTAAATAAGCGTAAGCGATCCCAGATTTTCCAGTCCCATGTACTGATGGAATAGGCAATAAAAACCATGGCAGGGATCGCTGCGCCAATGACGCCCTTGGACAAAGTAGCGAGCGCCATGAAAGCCCAGCAAGCCCACATCCAATTTCGACAACTCCCTTTGTTGTGAGAGGTTTGTGCAAGCAGCAGACTGCAAAGTGCAGCAACTAAAAAAGCAGATAGGCCCATGTCTAGTGAATTAAAGTGACCGCTGATGATCCACATTGGACTTGAGGCCAATACAACAGCTGCCAGCCATCCTGCTCTGGCGTTATAAATTCGAGCGCCAGTAAATCCCACTAAAACAATTGTCAGGAAGCCAGTTAATGCGGCCCACAATCTTGCTTGCCAATCGCCAATACCAAATGCTTGAAATGCAGCGGCAGTTGCCCAAGCTTGAAGAGGGGGTTTTTCAAAATACTTGTAGCCGTTGTAACGAGGTGTAATCCAATCACCAGTGACTAGCATTTCTCGGGCAATTTCTGCGTAGCGTCCTTCATCTGAAGGAATAAGGTGACGGTAATTAAGCGTGCCAAACCAGAGTAGGGCATAAATGATTACCAACAGCAAAATCTTGCCTGGATGCAGGGCTGAAGATTGCCGAATTTGGCCAAATTGCATTAAGTGGGTTCCACTATCAGGGCAAGCACGACCTGACGACCCTCGCCGACTAGGATGTTGTAAGTTCGGCAGGCAGCCTGGGAATCCATGATTTCAAAGCCAATTTTGGCCTCAATCAAGGATTTAAGCAGTTCTGGCTTAGGAAAGCGCTGGCGGATTCCGGTCCCAACAAGGACTAATTCTGGTTTTAAATCAACCATTTGGGCGAAATGACTAGCCTCTAGGCTGTCAAAAGTCTGGGCGGACCAATCAGTGATGGCGCCATCCGAACTTAGTAGGACTGCATGGGCGTAGGGGATCTTATTGATCTCTACGTAGCCATCGCCGTAGCCGGTGATCGTATTCGCTCCGGAATGGGGGTCAGATTGAAGCTTCAAGTGGACTCTCTGTCATAATTATGTGGATTATAGCTAGCTGTTTTTTCTCATATTTCAAGAACTTACCCTTAAATTTATTGTGAAGCCAATCCGAAAGTCCCAAAAGCTCGATAACGTCTGTTATGACATACGTGGGCCGGTGCTCGAGCTTGCTCAGCGCATGGAGGAAGAAGGCCACAAAATCATCAAGTTAAACATCGGAAACGTGGGGGTTTTCGGTTTTGATCCGCCTGAAGAGATTCAGTTGGATATGATTCGCAATTTAAGCAATGCCTCAGCCTATTCTGATTCCAAAGGAATTTTTGCCGCTCGCAAAGCCATCATGCAGTATTGCCAAGAAAAAGGCATTCAAGGCGTGACCTTGGATGATGTCTATACCGGCAATGGTGTTTCTGAGCTCATTGTTCTCTCAATGAACGCTCTCTTAAATGATGGTGATGAAGTTTTAGTTCCAACACCAGACTACCCTTTATGGACAGCCGCAGTTAGTTTATCTAGCGGTACACCTGTTCACTATCTTTGTGATGAATCCAAAGAGTGGGCGCCAGACTTAAATGATCTCCGTAAAAAAATTACACCGCGTACTAAAGCGATTGTCGTGATTAACCCAAACAATCCGACCGGCGCAATCTACTCAAAAGAAGTCTTGTTGGAGATGATTCAGATTGCGCGCGAGCATGGTTTGATTTTGTTTGCTGACGAGATTTACGACAAGATGTTGTATGACGGTGAAAAGCATCTCTCATTAGCTTCTTTATCGACTGATGTGGTTACCATCACTTTTAACGGTTTATCTAAGAATTACCGTTCCTGCGGCTACCGCGCTGGCTGGATGGTGGTTTCAGGCGATAAAGAAATGGTCCGCGACTATATCGAAGGCCTCAATATGTTGGCCTCAATGCGCTTATGTGCAAACGTGCCAGGTCAGTATGCGATTCAAACAGCATTGGGTGGATACCAAAGTATCAATGATTTAGTGAGTGAGGGCGGTCGTCTTGCAAAGCAGCGTGATCTGGCTTGGAAACTCATTACGGATATTCCGGGCGTCACTTGTGTCAAACCAAAATCAGCTTTGTATTTATTTCCAAGGCTAGATCCCGAGATCTATCCTATTGAAGATGATCAACAGTTTGTTGCCGATCTCTTGAAGGAAGAAAAAGTATTGTTAGTGCAGGGCTCTGGTTTTAACTGGGGCAAGCCTGATCACTTCCGTGTAGTGTTCTTGCCTCACGAAGATGTGCTTAAGGAAGCTATCAGCCGCCTTGCCCGTTTTCTGGAGCGTTATCGTAATAAACACAGCCGCAAGGCTTCTTCAGCAGCAGCAAAGGCATCATGAAACCGATTCAAGTAGGTCTATTAGGTATTGGCACCGTTGGTGGTGGCGTATTCACTGTTCTCGAGCGAAATCAAGATGAGATTACCCGTCGTGCTGGGCGAGGCATTCGCATTAATACAGTTGCTGATTTAAATGTAGAGCGCGCTAAAGAGTTGGTTAAAGATCGCGCACAAGTAGTCAATGATGCTCGCGCAGTGATCAATAACCCAGAGATCGATATCGTTGTTGAGTTGATTGGAGGTTATGGCATTGCTAAAGAATTAGTCCTTGAAGCTATTGCTGCTGGCAAGCACGTGGTCACAGCAAATAAGGCGTTGATCGCCGTTCATGGCAATGAGATATTTAAAGCAGCACATGCTAAAGGCGTGATGGTTGCGTTTGAGGCCGCTGTTGCGGGTGGCATTCCAATCATTAAAGCCTTGCGTGAAGGTTTAACTGCAAACCGCATTGAATGGATTGCCGGCATTATTAACGGTACAACCAATTTCATCTTGTCAGAGATGCGCGATAAAGGTTTGGATTTCGGAACTGTGCTTAAAGAAGCACAACGTTTGGGTTATGCGGAAGCAGATCCAACTTTTGATATCGAAGGTGTTGATGCTGCACATAAAGCCACCATCATGAGTGCGATTGCATTTGGTATTCCAATGCAGTTTGAAAAAGCACATATTGAAGGTATTACTAAATTAGATGCGATTGATATTAAATATGCCGAGCAATTGGGTTATCGCATTAAGCTGCTTGGTATCGCAAAGAAAACTTCATCAGGCGTTGAATTGCGCGTGCACCCAACCTTAATTCCTTCCAAGCGTTTGATTGCTAACGTTGAAGGTGCCATGAATGCGGTTCAAGTATTTGGTGATGCTGTAGGTACTACTTTGTATTACGGCAAAGGTGCTGGCTCTGAGCCAACCGCTTCAGCAGTGATTGCTGACTTGGTGGATATCACTCGCTTACTAAGTGCTGATGCTGAGCATCGCGTACCTTACTTGGCCTTCCAGCCTGATGCTGTGCATGACACACCAGTATTACCAATTGGTGAGATCACTACCAGCTATTACTTGCGTTTGCGCGTAGCTGATCAGGCCGGTGTATTGGCTGACATCACGAGGATTTTGGCATCCCATAGTGTTTCTATTGATGCGCTCTTGCAAAAAGAAGCTGATGAAGGTGAAAGTCAAACCGATTTAGTCGCCTTAACTCATGAGACTAAAGAAAAGAACATGCTTGCCGCAATCAAAGAGATTCAGGCTCTCAAAACCGTTGCTGGCGAAGTCGTGAAAATCCGTTTAGAAAATCTGTCTTAAGTAAAAATTAGCAAAATACATGCGTTACCAATCTACTCGTGGCAATAGTCCGCAACAATCCTTCTTAGAAATTTTGCTAGGCGGATTGGCGCCTGATGGTGGTTTATATTTGCCTACTCAGTACCCAAAAGTCACTGCGGCACAATTAGATTCTTGGCGTGGCTTGTCATATGCTGATCTTGCTTATGAAGTATTAAGTCTGTATTGCGACGATATTCCTGAGGCAGATTTGCGTGCACTCTTGCGCAAAACCTATACAGAGCAGGTTTACTGCAATGGTCGTGCACAAGATAATGCTAAAGACATCACGCCTTTACATTGGTTGGGTGAGGAACATGGAGCGCGAATTGGTCTCTTGAGCCTTTCAAATGGACCAACGTTAGCCTTCAAAGATATGGCTATGCAATTGCTTGGCAATCTTTTTGAGTATGCTTTAAAGAAAAAAGGTCAGCATCTCAATATTTTGGGCGCCACATCTGGCGATACTGGTAGCGCTGCTGAATACGCTATGCGCGGCAAAGAAGGTGTGAAGGTGTTTATGCTTTCGCCACGCGGCAAGATGAGCGCTTTCCAGTCAGCGCAAATGTATTCATTACAAGATCCCAATATTTTTAACTTAGCAGTAGCTGGTGTCTTCGATGACTGCCAAGATATTGTTAAAGCAGTAAGCAATGATCACGCCTTCAAAGCGAAGAGCCAAATTGGCACAGTGAACTCGATTAACTGGGGTCGTGTAGTTGCTCAAGTGGTGTATTACTTCCAAGGTTATCTATTAGCCACTAAATCTAGTTCCGAAAGAGTCTCATTTACCGTACCTTCTGGTAACTTTGGCAACATCTGCGCAGGTCACGTTGCCCGTATGATGGGTCTTCCTATCGAGCATTTGATTGCTGCTACAAACGAGAATGATGTGCTTGATGAGTTTTTCCGCACTGGCGTCTATCGTGCGCGTAAGTCTGCTGAGACACTACATACGTCCAGTCCATCTATGGATATTTCTAAAGCAAGTAACTTTGAGCGTTTTGTATTTGACTTTATGGGCAAAGATGGCAAAGCTACTGCAGCCATGTTCAAGCAGGTTGATGAAGTTGGTGGTTTTGATATCTCAAAAGACACAGTCTTTAAAGAGCTTGGCAAATATGGCTTTCAGTCTGGTCGCAGCACGCATGAGAATCGCCTAGAAACTATTCGCGACATTGATAAACGCTACGGCGTCATGATTGATACGCATACTGCTGATGGCATTAAGGTAGCTCGTGATCATCTACAGGCCGGCATTCCAATGATCGTGCTCGAGACAGCGCTCCCAATTAAGTTTGAAGAAACTATCGAAGTTGCTTTAGGTCGTCCTGCGGAATGTCCGCCAGCTTTCAAAGACATTAAGTCCAAGCCGCAGCGCGTAGAGAATATCGATGCAGATGTAAATCAAGTAAAAGATTTCATCACAACGCATCTCAATTAATACTAATCAAGCAATACAAACCGCTATGACAAAGCCACCGATGTTGACTGCGCAGCAGGCTTTAGATCATTTGCTTTCTCATGCTCAAGTGGTTTCTGAGAGTGAGAAGGTTGCTATGCAAGCCGCCTTAGGTCGCGTGCTCTCTGAAAACGTGAGTAGCTTAGTTGACGTGCCGCCATTGGATAACACCTCGATGGATGGTTATGCCGTGCGCACTGCGGATACTCAAACTGCTGGAAGCATTCTTAAGATTGCTCAACGTATTCCAGCTGGATCCATGGGTGTGCAATTGGAGCCTGGTACTGTTGCCAGAATTTTTACTGGCGCTCCCGTTCCTCCTGGTGCTGATGCAGTGGTGATGCAAGAGGATTGCTTGACAGAGGGTCAAGCTGATCAAGTTACTATAAACATTGCTCCTATAGAAGGTCAGTGGATTCGTCGCAGAGGCGAGGATTTAACTGCTGGCAAAACTTGTTTGACCGCTGGTACATTCTTGCGCCCCCAAGAGTTGGGTGTTGCCGCTTCTGCCGGATTGACCCATTTAAATGTTAAGCGTCGGGTAAGGGTGGCAGCATTTTTTACTGGCGATGAGTTGGCACTTCCAGGTGAACCCTTAAAACCTGGAGGCATATATAACTCCAATCGCGATACTTTATTGGCCTGTCTCAAGTCTTTAGGTTGTGACGCAACTGATTTAGGTATTGTTCCAGATCGCTTAGACGCAACCCGTACAGCATTACGTAAAGCTAGTAAAGATCATGATTTGATCATCACTTCCGGTGGTGTTTCAGTTGGTGAAGAGGATCATATTAAGCCGGCAGTTACTGCTGAGGGTAGATTGGATCTATGGCAGATTGCCATTAAGCCTGGTAAGCCGCTGGCCTTTGGTGCGGTTCGCAAATCAGATGAACCCAAAGATGGCGAGGCTTGGTTTATTGGTTTGCCCGGCAATCCTGTATCCAGTTTTGTAACCTTCCTATTATTCGTGCGTCCTTTTATTTTGAAGCTGCAAGGGCGTGAAGCCAAGCTTCCGCAATCCTATTTCATACGCGCTGATTTTGATTGGTTAAAAGCCGATCGCCGCAATGAGTTTTTACGTGTCAAGATGAATCATCGGGGCGGCTTAGATTTATTCCCTAATCAAAGCTCTGGTGTCCTCACAAGCGTCTCTTGGGGTGATGGTTTAGTAGATTGCCCACCAAACCAGCCAATTAAAACTGGCGATCTAGTGAAGTACATCCCTTTTGATGCACTTCTTAAATAATCGGTTTACGATTACTCATGAAACTCGAATTACGATTCTTTGCCTCCTTGCGTGAGGCCCTCGGTGTCTCGCAAGAGACCATCACCATTCCTGCATCAGTCAAAACCATTGCCGATCTTAGGTCGTATCTTATCGAGCGTGGTAACCCTTGGGCTGAGGTCTTGGCTGAAGGCAGGGTATTGCGCTGCGCATTGCAGCAGCATATGGTTGATGCAAGCACTCCATTGCAAGATGGTGCTGAAGTGGCTTTCTTTCCTCCGGTAACTGGGGGCTAAAGTGGCGATCAAAATTCAAGAAGGTGATTTTGATATTAGTGCAGAAATAGCGCTATTGCGCAAAGGTGATCCACGTGTTGGCGCGGTGGTTACTTTCTTGGGTACCGTGCGAGATATGAATGATGGTAGCCAGGTAAAAGGCATGACGCTTGAGCACTACCCTGGAATGACTGAGAAGGCACTCCAAGAAATCCTGAATCAAGCTAAGTCCCACTGGGATCTTTATCAAACTCTAGTAATTCATCGTGTTGGGCCTTTGTTGCCCGAAGATCAAATTGTGCTGGTAGCGGTCACTAGTGCACATAGAGGTGAAGCTTTTGCTGCTTGCGAGTTTATTATGGATTACCTTAAAACAGCAGCACCATTCTGGAAAAAAGAAGACACCCCTGATGGTGCTCGCTGGGTTGATGCCCGTGTAACCGATGAAGCCGCAATGGCTCGTTGGAAGTCGGACTAATTTCTTTTTCTTTGCCGGATTGGTTCCTTATTTAAGGTTTTTATTGGTGCATCAAGGTGCATCAAAATAGGTTTTTCTGCACCATCCAAGGGAATTCCTTAGTAATTACCCGCAAATTTAGATCAAAATGCAGGTACAAAAGTATTTAGAAATTTTGATTAAACAATAAACGGGAGATTCATATGACTTCAGCAGTAATAGGTGCAGAAAGCACCAGTAAGAACCCCCTTAAGTCGAAGTGGGTGCAATTGGCTTTAGGCGTGATTTGTATGATGTCCATTTCTAGCCCGCAATATGTCTGGGCTTTATTTACCAAGCCGATCATGGGTCAGCTCGGCGTTACTTTGACGGAATTACAAATAACATTTTCGATTTTGATTGTGTTGCAGACTTTTTTCTCGCCATTCCAAGGTTATTTAGTAGATAAGTTTGGCCCTCGCCTTTTGTTATCTATTGGCACTATTCTGACGGGCGCAAGCTGGGTTCTTTCAGCTAACCTCACCACCGTATCTCATCTTTACCTCACCTACGGTGTCTTAGGTGGTCTGGGTACCGGTATTGTTTATATCGGCGTTGTTGGTTTGATGGTTCGTTGGTTTCCAAATAATCGTGGCTTTGCAGTAGGTATGGTTGCTGCTGGTTACGGCATCGGCGCATTACTCACTACTTTCCCAATCTCGACTAGTTTGACTGAGACGGGCATTCAGGGTACTTTGACATTCTTTGGCTACATTATTGGCGCTGTTGGACTATTGGCTGCGCAAGGCATTCGGGTTCCTCACGCTGATCGCGCGCAAACAGCAGACCAAATAGAAGCTGCTGCATCTGGAGTTGCACCAAAGGTTATGTTGAAGACACCAGTTTTTTGGCTGATGTTTTTGATGATGTCCATGATGTCTACATCGGGATTGATGGTGATCTCACAAATGGGCGCATTTGCAAAAGACTTTGGTATTACATCGGCCATGGTTTTTGGTATGGCTGCCTTACCTTTAGCCTTAACAATTGATCGCGTTACTAATGGTTTAACTCGACCAATATTCGGCTGGGTATCCGACCGCATTGGACGTGAATATACGATGACCATTGCTTTTGGTTTGGAAGCTGTTGCCATGTTTGCTTGGGTGATGACACGCTCTGATCCAGTGATGTTCGTTTTGCTCTCAGGCATTGTGTTCTTTGGTTGGGGTGAGATTTTCTCCTTGTTCCCATCTACTTTGACTGATACCTTTGGTCAAAAGCATGCCACTACAAACTACGGTTTCTTGTACATGGCTCAGGGCGTTGGTTCCATTATCGGTGCTCCAGTTGCAGCCTATATTCATGGTGTAACGGATAGCTGGCTTCCTGTATTTGCCATCATGATCGTATTGGATGCTACTGCAGCTATCCTAGCGTTCTTTGTACTGCGCCCAATGCGTGCTAAGTATATGAAAACACTTACTGCATAAGTTTTAACTAAGATGTAATTTAAAAATCTAGGATGGAAAAAAGGCTACCGATTGGTAGCCTTTTTAATATCGCAAGATAATGTTCCATGTTAGAACGAGCTTACTGCTCCATCGCTTCTTGGGTCCCATCCGCCTTGGAGTGTGCCCGATGGATCGCGAATGATACAGCCCGCATGACCAACAGTTTCATCAAAGGCGTCTAGCATTTCAATCTCATGTCCTAAAGCGTGAAGCTCTTTAGCTACCCATGGACTAAAGCGTGACTCTAATTTAAGGCTGTCACTGGTTTGCCCCCAGGTTCGACCAAGTAGCCATCGTGGACGACTGATAGCATCCTGGGGATCAAGGCCATAAGTTGCCGTACGAGTAAATACTGCGCACTGGGTTTGGGGTTGGCCATCTCCACCCATCGTTCCATAGACCATTGAGCGACCATCTTTAAATAAGGCCATCGCTGGGTTAAGAGTATGAAAAGGCTTGCGATACGGCTCAAGGTGATTGAGTGTATTTGGATCGAGAGAAAAGCTGCAACCGCGGTTTTGCCAGTTGACACCTGAGGTAGGAAGCACAATGCCTGCGCCAAACTCATGATAGATACTTTGAATGAAAGAAACGCAATTGCCGTTGCCATCAATCACACCCATCCAAATAGTATCTGCAGGACCTTTGCCCTGGCCCCAAGGGAGCGCTTTTTCTGGATCAATATTCTTGGCTAGCTTTTTCAGGAATGCGGGTGATAAGAAAGATTGCGCATTCTTAGTCATATAGGCAGGATCGGTTACAAATTGATCGCGTACTTTAAATGCTTGTTTGGTAGCCTCAACACAATGATGAATATACTCGGCGCTATCAACCTTAAAGCGTTTTAAGTTTAATTGGTCCAAGATGCCAATAATCATCAATGAGACAACACCTTGTGTAGGTGGTGTCATGTTGTAGACATTACCCATGCTATGTTTGAGCTCAAGAGGGTCTATGAGTTTTGCCTTATGACGGTGTAGATCGTCTAATCTCAGTGGGCTTCCTAACTCAGCGAGTTCTTTAGCTAATGATTCAGCTAGCTCACCGCGGTAATAGTCATCAGTTCCTTTTTTGCCAATCTGACGTAAGGTTTTAGCAAGACGTTCTTGCTTAAAGATGCTGCCAACAGTGGGTGCTTTGCCATTTACTAAAAAAGTCTCTGCAAAGCCTGGTATGGGACTCAGTTCTTGACGCTTCTTTTCTGTGAGGCTTGATTGGCTGAAAGTAACTGGTGTGCCAGCTTCTGCATAGTGAATCGCATCAGCTAACAGGCGTGAAAGGGGTAGTTTGCCGCCTAACCCTTGTTTGGAGAGTTGGTGCGCTGCGCCCCAGCCAGAGATGGTTCCAGCAACGGTATTTGCTGCTACTGCACCACGAAATGGAATGGCCTTAGTGATGCCACGTTCCGCGTACCATTGCTTTGTCGCCAAACCAGCGGCTGCGCCACAGGCATCAATTCCACCCATTGCTTTACCAGGAGAATGAACCACCCAGAAAGAGTCGCCGCCTATGGAGTTCATATGAGGGTAGACCACTGCAATAGTTGCAGCAGCGGCAACCATTGCTTCTAGGGCATTACCACCTTCTCGTAAAATAGCTAAAGCAGATTCTGATGCTAGAGAATGTGGCGCTACCGCCATTCCTCTGGTTCCCCATTTTGGTTGCATGATTGTTATCCAGTTAAATGATTGGTTTTGTTATGGCTATATTGTATTGCTGGCTCATCGATTGCTCTGACTAACTATGCCCAGTTTTGGTGGTGATCTCAGTTTCAAAAAAGGCTAGCTTTTCAGACCTCGGTAAACGCTTTAAGCGGAGCTCTGCTTTAGAGGCTTCAGAACGGTCTGGGTGCTTTTGTGTTGCCAAGAGGACAACTGGTCCGCGCGATCTTGTATAACGAGCACCTTGCCCTGAGTTATGCGCCTCTAAGCGATGCTCTAAGCGGTTGGTAATGCCAGCATAGTAGGTGCCATCTGAGCATTCAAGGAGGTAAACAAGCCAGGTCAAAATAGGGAAAATTAGGGTTAAAAGTGGGGTAGGTGCTTGAAATTATTCATATTGCCCTTATATTCTATAAATAGATATAAGTGGAGTTAATGGGGTAGAAAATGAGAATAGATAAGTTAACAACCAAATTTCAAGAGGCCTTAAGTGAGGCCCAAAGTATCGCTTTAGCTAAAGATAACCAATACATTGAGCCTGCCCACGTATTGCTGGCTATGTTGCGTGATTCCGATGGTGGTGCCAAGAGCTTATTAACTAGGGCAGGAGTCAATGTCCCTGGCCTTGAAAAAGGCCTAGAGAAAATCATTGGCAATCTCCCTGAAGTGCAGGGCACCAGCGGAGAAGTACAGGTAGGCCGTGATTTAAGTAACTGGCTCAACCTATGTGAAAAAGAAGCCAATAAACGTGATGATCAATTTATTGCAGGCGAATTGTTCTTGCTGGTAGTGGCTGATGACAAAGGCGAGCTCGGTAAAGTGGCTCGTGAGAATGGATTAAATCGTAAATCGTTAGAAGCGGCTATTGATTTAGTGCGCGGAGGAGAATCAGTGAATAGTGCGGATGCTGAAGGCCAACGTGAAGCCTTAAAGAAATACACAGTGGATTTAACTGAGCGCGCTCGTATGGGCAAGCTCGATCCAGTTATTGGGCGTGATGATGAGATTCGTCGCACCATTCAAATTTTGCAACGTCGCGGTAAGAACAACCCTGTGCTCATCGGTGAACCTGGTGTGGGCAAGACCGCGATCGTTGAGGGCTTAGCGCAGCGCATCGTTAATGGTGAAGTACCTGAAACCCTCAAGAACAAGCGCGTCCTTGTCTTGGATATGGCCTTGCTACTAGCTGGTGCCAAGTACCGCGGTGAGTTTGAAGAGCGCTTGAAGGCAGTTCTAAGTGATGTCGCTAAAGATGAAGGTCAGACCATTATCTTTATTGATGAGATTCATACGATGGTAGGCGCTGGTAAAGGTGATGGCGCCATGGATGCCGGCAATATGCTCAAGCCCGCCTTGGCCCGTGGCGAATTGCATTGCATCGGTGCAACGACTTTGGATGAGTACCGCAAGTACATCGAAAAAGATCCTGCCTTGGAGCGTCGTTTTCAAAAAGTGATGGTGGAAGAGCCTACCGTTGAGGCAACTATTGCCATCTTGCGTGGTCTTAAAGAGCGGTATGAACTGCATCATGGTATCGAAATTACTGATCCAGCGATTGTTGCGGCTGCTGAGTTATCGCATCGTTACATTACGGATCGTTTCCTACCAGATAAGGCGATTGACCTGATTGATGAAGCGGGTTCGCGTATTCGAATGGAGATCGACTCTAAGCCTGAAGTGATGGATAGACTGGAGCGTCGGTTGATTCAATTAAAGATTGAGCGTGAAGCGGTTAAGAAGGAAAAAGATGATGCTTCGCAAAAACGTCTAGGCCTGATTGAAGACGAAATTAAGCGTCTTGGTGCTGAGTATGCTGATTTAGAGGAGGTTTGGAAGGCTGAGAAAGGGGCTGTATTGGGCGCAGCTCAGCTGAAAGAGGAAATTGAAAAAGTAAGAGTAGATATTGCTAAGTTACAACGCGATGGCAAATTAGAGCAGGTTGCTCAGTTGCAATATGGCAAGTTACCTGAGCTCGAGGCTAAGTTAAAGTCTGCTGCTGCAGTGGAAGCTCAGGGCGATAAAGATGGCCTTGTGAAAAACAAATTGCTACGCACCCAAGTTGGCGCAGAAGAAATTGCCGAAGTAGTTTCTCGTGCGACGGGTATTCCGGTATCCAAGATGATGCAGGGCGAACGCGATAAATTGCTCAAGATGGAAGAGTTATTGCATAAGCGCGTGGTTGGTCAAGAAGAGGCGATTCGTGCAGTATCTGATGCAATTCGTCGCTCCCGCGCTGGTTTGGCAGAAGAGAATCGTCCTTACGGCTCATTCTTATTCCTTGGGCCAACTGGTGTTGGTAAGACTGAACTCTGCAAAGCATTGGCTGGCTTCTTGTTTGATAGTGAAGATCATTTGATTCGTATTGATATGAGTGAATTCATGGAGAAGCACAGCGTTGCCCGTTTAATCGGCGCGCCTCCTGGTTATGTAGGTTATGAAGAGGGCGGTTATTTAACTGAGCAAGTTCGTCGCCATCCTTATAGCGTGATCTTGTTCGATGAGATTGAGAAAGCGCATCCAGATGTATTTAACGTACTCTTACAAGTGCTTGATGATGGCCGCTTAACCGATGGTCAAGGCCGTACTGTGGACTTTAAAAACACCGTCATTGTGATGACCAGCAATATTGGTTCGCATTTGATTCAGTCAATGACCGATAAGAAGCAGGCAGAAATTAAAGAAGCGGTATTTGAAGAGCTGAAGAACCACTTCCGTCCTGAGTTCTTGAACCGTATTGATGAAATCGTTGTATTCCATGGCTTGGACAAAGGCAACATTGCCAATATTGCAAAGATCCTGCTTAAAAACTTGTCAGATCGTTTGACTAAGGTCGATATGCAGCTTGAGGTCAGTGACGCTGCTCTGAATAAGATTGCTGAGGTGGGCTTTGATCCAGTTTTTGGAGCAAGACCGCTTAAGCGGGCGATTCAGCAGCATATTGAAAACCCAGTCTCCAAGATGATTCTGGAGGGCAAGTTTGGACCTATGGATGTAGTGCCTGTCGATGTCGATAAGGCAGGTGACTTTAGTTTTACCCGACAGGTTCACTAAGTAGCAAAAAGGTATTTCAGCAGGAATTTTCCTGCGCCAGTAAACTCAGGACATGACTGTTACGCTTAGTAGGCGTGCCAGTGATGTTCGGGTTATTGGTCTCATTAGCCTAGCTCACGGCGGCTCTCATTTCTTTCATTTAGTGCTTCCTCCCATGTTCCCATGGTTGAAGGGCGCTTTTGCATTGAGTTATGCCGAACTCGGCTTGCTCATGTCAGTCTTCTTTGTTGTGTCTTGTATTGCTCAGGCAGCATCTGGTTTTTTAGTGGACCGTATTGGGGCTAGACCAGTTCTCTTCGGTGGTGTTGGTTTGCTTGTACTTGCAGCACTGGTGTATTCACAAAGCAATGGTTACGCCATGCTGTTACTGGGCGCAGTCATTGCTGGTTGCGGTAATGGTATTTTTCATCCTGTTGATTACACGCTTATCAATCACAAGGTGTCGTCACCCAATCTTCCATACGCCTATTCGATGCATGGTGTCACCGGATATTTAGGTTGGGCAGCTGCGCCAGCCTTCATGGTGGCAATTGCTCAATTTGCTGATTGGCGTATTGCATTCTTATCTGCAGCTCTATTAGAAGCTTGTGTCTTGGTGTTACTTTGGATCAATAGAAAATACCTCTTAGATAATGTCAAAGAGCGTCATGAGAATACGCATGTAAGTACTCAGGCGGCCAATCCTGGCATTGCTCAGGAGAGTCCATTTGCATTCTTGCGGTTGCCAGCAGTTTGGTTATGTTGGGTCTTCTTTTTCTTTAGTATGGCGTCTACATCTAGTCTGCAATCTTTTGCGCCAAGCGCACTCTTTAGTATTTATGAGGTTCCTTTAAATATAGGCAGTTACTACATCACGCTTTTGGCATTAGGGAGTGCTGGAGGGGTTTTATTTGGGGGCTACTTGGCGGCAAAGTTGCAGGCACCAGAAAGAATTGTCTCCACATGCCTCTCAATTACGGTAGTGATGTGCTTGCTGTTATCTACAGGATTTATTTCAATTGATCTCATTCCCATCATTTTCTTTGCTCTGGGATTCGGGTATGGGGTGGTGGCGCCTTCGCGAGATCTATTGGTGAAAAAGGCAACCCCACAAGGCGTAGCTGGACGTGTTTACGGAATTGTCTATTCGGGGATTGATTTAGGCGCGGCAGTTGGCCCATTTATTTTTGGCTTCTTTATGGATGCTGGTTTACCTAAAGCCTTGTTCCTTGGAATCGTCGTATTCCAGCTCATGATTATTCCAACCGTTTTTCAGGTGAAATCAAAAGGTCGGCAAGCAGCCTAAAGTAATGCGGCTTTAATCTTTTTCGCAAATTCAACCGCATGCGGATTATCGCCATGAATGCACAGGGTATCGGCCTGGATTTTGATCTCACTACCATCAATTGCAGTCACTTTCCCATTCATTGACATACCAATCGCTTGATTGAGTGCTTCCGATTCATCCTCAATAACAGCGCCTGCCTGACTTCGCGGAACCAGAAAACCTTCTTTAGTGTATTTGCGATCTGCGAATACCTCTTGCCATACCAGTACATTCAATTCTTTTGCAGCATCAATCATGCAGCTTCCTGCTAAACCATACAAAATGACTTCAGGACCTAAATCTTTTACTGCCCGCACTATTCCTCTAGCAAGCTTCATGTCCTTGGCTGCTTGGTTATATAGGGCACCATGAGGTTTGACATGATGTAATGCATTTCCGGCAGCCTTAACAAAAGCTTTTAAGGCGCCAGCCTGGTAGAGGACATAGTTATATGCATCTTCCTCAGATATAGCCATCTCTCGCCTTCCAAATCCCTCTAGATCTGGAAGCCCAGGGTGCGCTCCAATAAGCACGCTCTTTTGGGTTGCCATTTCAACCAACTTCTTCATGCGAGATGGATCACCGGCATGCCATCCACAGGCGATGTTGGTAGATGTAATGTAGTTAAGTAATAGAGCATCGTCTCCCATTTCCCAGGCACCAAAGCCTTCGCCCATATCGCTATTAATATCCATTATGTATTTCCACTAGTTTGAATAATTGTTTGAATCGAGTTAATGGTTGATTGTTGTAACTTTAACGCTTCCGTATTCAAAAGATCTGCCTCCTGAATATCGACAGGAATAAATTGTATTTTTTCACCCGGCCTAACTTGTGCTAGCTTCACCATATCAGAGCGAATAATTTCAGCTAAGCGTGGATACCCACCGGTGGTTTGGTGCTCTGCAAGCATCACAATAGGTTCATGTGATGGGGGGAGCTGTACGGTTCCAAACGTAATTGCTTGTGATGGGATGTTGGGCAAATCCTTTTTTACATTGAACTCACCTTGAAGGCGCAGACCCATACGATTGCTTTGATTGCTCACAGTCCAAATGGTGGACCAAAATAGTTCTCCTTCTTTGATCGAGAGGGAGGATAAATGCGGACCTGCTAAACAGTGGACTTGAGTAATTGCTTTTAAAGGCACAAAAGGGGAGCTCACATGCCATTTTGTATAGCATGGCAATTGATCGTCTTTGAATAAGGACTTCAAGAAGATGGATTTGAGTGGCGCATGAGGATTCTTGAGCGATAAGACTTGACCCTTTTCTATACGCTTTGGTCCGATATCTGCGCTAATGTGTGATCCTGAGCGACCCAAAATCTCTGGTAGCTGTAACCCACCACCGATCGCTAATAGCGCTCGAAATCCTGAATTGAACGGTAAGAATTTAAGCGTACTTCCCTTTTCTAACCAGACGGGTCTATTCCCGGGGATGCGTTGACCATTCACAATGCCATCGCAATCGGCCCCAACCCAGGCGATACAAGTTGCTTGATGAAATAGAAGGGTTGGACCGCTAGATGTCATTTCTATAGCAGCCATTCCTATTGAATTGCCCACTAAAGCATTGGCAAGATGTAATGAGGATAAATCACAAGCACCTCCAGGGCCCACTGCCCAATGTGAAAATCCTAATCTTGGTTCATCTTGAATGCTCGTAAAAGTTCCCGACTGTAATACTTCAATAGCTCCTTGGGCATTATTTTTATCTAATGCGCGGATAATTTCTTGATGTTTATTTTTCTGATCTAATTTTTGAAACTCATCTAATGTAATTTCTTCAATTTGCATTTGGTCGCCCGCTATAAATAATCCTGGCGGATCATTTTGAATGTCAAACATTTGATTAGGAGATCTGCCAATCAGATTCCATCCCCCAGGTGTAGTTCGTGGATAAATTGCGGTTTGTAGCTCTGCAATTGCCACACTGCCTTTGGGTACTGCTGGCCGCGGAGAGGGTAGACGAGGTAAAAGCAATTTGGGGTTAAGGCCGCTAAAGTACGCAAACCCAGGCATAAAGCCTAGAATATCTGCCGTATAGAGGTTGTTCTTGTGAAGGTAGATTATCTCTTCAATGGATAGTTTGCAGGCCTTAGCAATGGCGTGTATATCTAATGCAACATCTGGGTGATAGCAAACTTGAATGCGATGAATCTTAGTCGGATAAGTTGAATACCTCTTTTGCTTTTCTTGTTGCTTGCTGATTTTTTCTAGGTCTGCGAAAGCTTGCTGGCGCGTTAAGCTTGGCTCCTTAATGCCACTCTGCAATTGAATAACCAATGAATCAAGCCCGGGCACGATTTCAGCGGCCCATATGGGTTTGTTGGCTAAGAGTAGTTTGCTAAGTTCGTGAATATCTTTTAAAGCTTGCTTTGATTTTGAGAAATCAATCGATATGCTGTGGTCGCCAATTAGTGTGCAATGCATCATGATGGAGTGTTAAGGGTTTTCTCTAGTTTGCCCTGCAGCAGGAGTAATTAGGTTATAAAGATGGTACTCATTCATTAATTTAAAGCCAAAAAAATAAAGGAGACAAAATGAGTCAACAACCGGATACCAGTCTGACTGGTTTTTACAAAGTCATGAGTCCCAAGGAGAAGAAAACCTTTTGGGGTTGCTTCTTAGGCTGGGCATTAGACGGCATGGACTTCATGATTTACCCTTTAGTAATTGGAACCATTATTGCAGTATGGCAGGTTGATCGGGGTATGGCCGGTCTTGCAGTAACCGGAACTCTTTTGGCCTCTGCTTTTGGTGGATGGTTTGCGGGTTATTTGGCTGATCGAATCGGTCGTGTCCGCACTCTTCAGTTCACGATTCTTTGGTTCTCTAGTTTTAGTTTGATTTGTGCATTCACACAAGACTTTAATCAGCTCATGATTGCTCGCGCACTCTTGGGTTTTGGTTTCGGTGGTGAGTGGGCAGCTGGTGCAGTATTGATGGGCGAGACTATTCGTGCTGAATATCGTGGTCGCGCTGTAGGTACTGTGCAATCCGCGTGGGCAGTAGGTTGGGGCGCTGCAGTTCTCTTGCAAGCCATTATGTTTAGCTTGCTTCCTGCTGATATGGCATGGCGCGCAATGTTTGTTGTGGGCTTCTTCCCCGCATTACTTTTGCTCTATATCCGACGTAATGTAGAGGAGCCTGAGATTGCGAAGATTGCTCGTGAAAAAGTAGAGGCGGCGGGTGATTCACCATCTATTTTTGAAATCTTTAAGCCTGGTATTTTAAAAACAACCATCCTTGCTTCTTTGTTGACCATGGGTGCACAAGGTGGTTACTACGCCATTACCACTTGGGTGCCAACCTTCCTCAAGGCTGAGCGCAAGTTGACAGTGGTTGGTTCCACTGGTTACTTGGCATTCTTAATTGTTGGTAGTTTTGTTGGTTATTTAGTTGGCGCTTGGATGGCTGATCGTTTTGGTCGCCGGAAACTCTTTATGACTTTCTCATTGGGCGCAATTGTTTTAGTATTGGCTTATACCCAATTAGAAATCACGAATGAAATGATGATGTGGCTTGGTTTTCCTCTAGGATTTTTTGCCAGCGGTTATTTCTCAGGTATGGGTGCATTTTTAACTGAGCTATTCCCAACACGTTTGCGTGGGTCTGGTCAGGGCTTTTGCTACAACTTTGGTCGTGGTATCGGCGCCTTATTCCCGGCTTTAGTTGGTTACTTCTCAGCTCAATATGGATTGGCCATGGCGATTGCGATCTTTGCAGTCATTGCTTACGGTGTTTTCTTTATAGCTGCAGTAATTCTTCCCGAAACTAAGGGGCGCGAATTGCAGGCCAACTAACGGTTATCTGTGACAAAAAAAGATATTCCGTTTTGCCCAGGACCGCCCGATCATCAGAGTGGTCCTTTTTCTTTTAAGATGCCTTTTGGTGCCGTAGACACGCATGCACACGTCATTAGTGCTGCTAGTTTTGTGTCTGATCGTTCTTACACCTCTCCTGAGGCAACAGAGGAGCAATACATCCGAATGCTTGATGAGGTTGGGATGACCTATGGCGTGCTAATTCAAGTCAGTGTGAATGGTCAAGATAACGAGCCAATGCTGATGTCGTTGAAAAATCATCTCAATCGCTTGCGTGGAGTTGCTGTACCGTTGCTTGGTCAAGCCGATTCTTATTACCAGCGAATGAAAGATGCCGGCGTAGTGGGTATTCGTATGAATCTCATGTTTTCCGGTGGTGGTTTAGATATCTCCAGCCTTGAAGAATGTGATGCACTAGCAAGAGACTGGGGATGGCATATTCAATTTTTGTTAGATGCAAATGGTCTTCCAGCGTTAATGCCGCGCATGCAAAAGCTAAAGTCCACGCTAGTGGTTGATCACATGGGCTACTTAAGAACTTCTGTTGGTCTGGATTCACCTGGTTTTAAAGCACTCGTTGATTTGGTACGAGAGAGGGCATGGGTCAAGGTGTCAGGTGCATACCGATTAACTGATCAAGCGCCCCCTTATCCAGATGTGGCCCCTTATGCAATGGCATTAATTGACGCTGCACCAGATCGTTGCGTTTGGGGTTCTGATTGGCCGCATGTAGCCAATTGGGGCGTTATGCCAACGGTGGCGCAGATGCTTGAAAGCCTTGCTTTGTATGCGCCAGAGGAGTCCATGCGCAATCGCATCCTCTGCGCTAATCCGCAGAAGCTTTATTTTTCATAATGTGAAATTCCATTACGCTTCGTAAAATTCAGCCTAGTATGTATTCCCCCGCTTCATTCCAATCAGTGAATACTGATTCCACATAGTAAAAATAAGAATATAAGTTATTGAATTTAAATAACTAAATATTTTTAAAAATATCTCAGATTTCTCTTGCGTGCCTTATCGAACTGTCTAAACTCTTATATAAGACATAAGACTTGAATGGGTCTTAAAGATTTTTAATTTTTGAAGTACTTGTTTAACTTAGGGAGAAAAACATGGCAGATCGCAAAGCAGAAATCGCAGCATTACAAAAAGACTGGGATACCAATCCACGCTGGAAAGGCATTACTCGTGGCTATACAGCTGAGGACGTAGTGCGTCTTCGTGGTTCATTAAAGATTGAGCACACATTAGCTAAGCATGGCGCTGAGCGTCTTTGGGAATTGGTAAATAACGAAGCTTACGTTAACTGTTTAGGTGCTTTGACTGGTGGTCAAGCAATGCAGCAAGTTAAAGCTGGCGTACAAGCAATTTACTTATCTGGTTGGCAGGTTGCTGCTGACGGTAACTCATACGCAGCGATGTATCCAGACCAATCTTTGTATCCAGTAGATTCAGTTCCTAAAATGGTTGAGCGTATTAATAACTCATTCCAACGTGCTGATGAAATCCAAACAGCTAAAGGTATCTACAAAGGTGACGCTGGCTATATTGAATATTTTGCTCCTATCGTTGCTGACGCCGAAGCTGGTTTCGGTGGTGTATTGAATGCATTTGAATTAAGTAAAGCATTGATTAAGCAGGGTGCAGCTGGCGTTCACTTCGAAGACCAATTGTCTTCTGTTAAGAAGTGCGGTCACTTGGGCGGTAAAGTATTGTTACCTACTGCTGAATCTGTTCAGAAATTGATCTCTGCGCGTTTAGCTGCTGACGTTATGGGCGTTTCCACCATCATTTTGGCTCGTACTGATGCAGAAGCCGCTGATTTGTTGACATCTGATTACGATGCAAACGACAAGCCATTCTTGACGGGTGAGCGCACTCCAGAAGGATTCTACAAAACACGTAAGGGCTTGGATCAAGCGATCTCACGTGGTTTAGCTTACGCTGCTTATGCTGATATGGTTTGGTGTGAAACTGGTACTCCTGACCTTGAGTTTGCTCGTCAGTTTGCCGAGGCAATTCGTGCGAAGTTCCCAGGCAAGATGTTGGCTTACAACTGCTCACCTTCCTTCAACTGGAAGAAAAACTTGGACGACGCAACCATTGCTAAATTCCAGCGTGAATTAGGCGCAATGGGTTACAAGTATCAGTTCATCACATTAGCCGGCATCCACTCTATGTGGTACAACATGTTCGACTTAGCGCAAGACTACATGCAACGCGGTATGACTGCATATATCGAGAAAGTACAAGAGCCAGAATTTGCTGCTCGTGATCGTGGTTACACATTCGTTTCACATCAGCAAGAAGTTGGAACTGGTTACTTCGACGATGTAACTACCGTGATTCAAGGTGGTAAGTCTTCTGTAACAGCACTGACTGGTTCTACTGAAGAAGAGCAGTTCCATTAATCTTTAATAGATCCCTAAGTAGTACGTTGTAAGCAGTAGCACCATACTGCCGCGGCACCTAAATGACCCCACAAGGGTGACTTAGGTGCCGTTTTCGTTTACATTCTTCCCATGACCAATTGCGTACTCTGTAAAGATGATCTTGAGCCCGAAGAGGGGCAACTGATTTGGCGGGGAGATGACTGCCGTGTCATTCTGGTAAACGACCCTGATCTACCTGGTTTCTGTAGGGTGATTTGGAATCGCCATGTGGCCGAGATGACTGATCTGAGCTACGGAGAGCGCGACCATTTAATGACTTTGGTATTTGCCGTTGAAGAGGCAATTCGATTTGTAATGCATCCTGACAAAGTCAATATTGCCGCCTTAGGTAACATGGTTCCCCACATACATTGGCATGTCATTCCACGCTACAAGGACGATGCCTACTTTCCTGGTTCTGTGTGGTCCTCGAGAACTCAGCAGCCTTCTAAGGCGGCATTAGAAGGCAGGAGGGCTCTAGCTGCAAAACTCCCTGATGCAATTCGCTCAGCAATCTCTCAAATGTATTAAATTAGTGGTAAATCAGCAAAAAGCTGAACAGCAGTGCCCATAATAAAAAATAGACGGAGACTTGTAGTGATACAAAAAATGATTCACAGCGTGGCTGATGCTGTGCGAGATATTGCCAGTGGTTCAACCATTTTGGTTTCGGGTTTTGGTGGTGCTGGCTCACCGATGTTCTTATTGGATGCACTGGCAGAGCAAGGCGCTAAAGATCTGACCATTATTAGCAACAATGCGGGTAACTCAGGCATAGGTATATCTAAATTGATCGCCAGAGGACAAGTCAAGAAGATGGTCTGCTCTTTTCCGCGTCAACCAGAATCTGGTGCATTTGATGACTTGTATCGCGCAGGAAAAATAGAATTAGAGCTAGTGCCGCAAGGAACGCTTGCTGAGCGTATTCGGGCGGGTGGTGCCGGTATCGGTGGTTTTTATACCCCTACTGGATTTGGTACGGAGCTTGCCTTGGGAAAAGACACTCGAGTGATTGATGGCGTTAATCATATTTTTGAATTCGCTATCAAAGCTGACTACGCACTCATTAAGGCAGATAAAGGCGATCGATGGGGTAACCTGACCTATCACCGCACAGGTCGTAACTTTGGCCCTATTATGGCTACCGCTGCGCGTTGCACCATTGCACAAGTTAATCAAGTAGTTGAGTTGGGTGATTTGGATCCAGAGGTCATTGTTACCCCAGGAATTTTTGTAAAACGGGTTGTACTTGCTGGGAAAAAATCATGATTGATCTCTCTAAGGTGCAAAAGCGATCTACAGCAGATATTGCTAAGCGGATTGTTCAAGATATTCCAGATGGTGCTCATGTGAATTTAGGGATTGGGCAGCCCATGACTATTTCTAACTATCTCCCATCGGATAAAGAGATTCTGCTGCATTCAGAAAACGGCCTTCTTGGAATGGGTCCTTTAGCTCAAGGTGATGAAATTGATGAGGAGCTGGTAAATGCGGGTAAGCAGCCTGTCACTATGCTCCCTGGTGCATCACTGTGTCATCATGCAGACTCGTTTGTGATGATCCGAGGCGGACATATTGATATCTGCGTTTTAGGTGCTTTTCAGGTTTCCGTAAAAGGGGATATCGCAAATTGGCGCACTGGTGACCCTAAAGCGATTCTGGCTGTTGGTGGTGCAATGGATCTCGCCCTTGGTGCTAAAAAATTATTCGTGATGATGGAGCATTTAACAAAGTCAGGTGAATCTAAGTTGGTGTCTGAATGCACTTATCCATTAACAGCCTTAGCTGCGGTCGATTCTATCTATACAGATCTGGCAACAATTGAAGTTACTCCAGAAGGATTGCTCGCTGTCGATTGGGTGAATGAATTGAGTTTTGAAGAGTTGCAAGAAATCAGTGGGGTCCCACTGATAAATGCAAGGCAATGAGCCAAATCTTTATTGTTCTGATTTTGCAGTCTCTACCATTGGGTAGTATTTTTATTCCTTAGGAGGGTCTATGTCTTTTTCTAAAAATGCCTGTATCGCTGGAATTTATGAGCATCCCCTTCGAGTTGCTCCCAATCATACGGTTGCTCAATTGCATGCTGAAGTTGCCTACGGCGCCCTGCAAGATGCTGGTTTGACATTGAATGATGTTGATGGCTATTTTTGTGCGGGCGACGCTCCAGGAATGGGTCCTGTTTCAATGGCTGATTACTTAGGATTAAAGAACTTAAGTTACCTGGACTCAACTGATACTGGTGGATCGTCTTATTTAACCCATGTAAATCATGCAGCTCGAGCTATC
The DNA here is from genome assembly GCF_018881975.1 of Polynucleobacter sp. JS-Safj-400b-B2. Taxonomy (GTDB): domain Bacteria; phylum Pseudomonadota; class Gammaproteobacteria; order Burkholderiales; family Burkholderiaceae; genus Polynucleobacter. The sequence continues at coordinate 93,168 of NZ_JACVPJ010000001.1, forward strand.
CATGCTGGGCAATGCCGTGTAGCCTTAATTACTTTGGCTGGCCGACCAAAGTCAGAGGGCTCTAGTGGCACCCAAGTGCGTAGCCAATATGCTAGCGCTCCCGATTTTGCTTTTGAAAAACCGTATTCCCCCGCGCCATTAAATACTTATGCCATGTGTGCCATGCGCCATATGTATGAATTCGGAACTACTAGTGAGCAACTAGCTTGGATTAAAGTGGCTGCCTCGCATCATGCGCAGCACAATCCTAATGCGTTATTAAAAGATGTTTTAACTGTTGAAGATGTTTTGAATTCTCCAATGATTGCAGATCCATTGCATCGTGCAGATTGTTGTGTGGTTACCGATAGTGGCGGTGCGCTGGTAGTGGTGCATCCAGACATTGCTAAGACATTGAAGAGGCCTGTGATTACGATGATGGGTGCTGGCGAGTCCACTAAAGGCCAAATGGGCGGCAAGGTTGATTTAACCTATTCTGGTTTAGCATGGGCTGCCCCGCGCGCGTTTGAGGAGGCGAAGTTAACGCCTGAGCAGATTCGATATGCATCAATTTACGATAGCTTCACTATTACCGTTCTGATTCAACTTGAGGATCTGGGATTTTGTAAAAAAGGCGAGGGTGGTCGGTTTGTTGAGGATGGGCAGTTGATTTCCGGGAGGGGGAGGCTAGCTTTTAATACCGATGGCGGTGGTCTTTGCAATAACCACCCTGCAAATCGTGGCGGCATGACAAAGGTCATCGAGGCAGTAAGACAGCTCCGAGGCGAGGCTCATCCCGCGGTGCAGGTACCCAATCTTGAATTTGCTTTAGCGTCCGGTATTGGCGGCGCCTTAGGGACACGCCATGGTGCCGCAACTCTTATTATGGGGAGGTTGTAATGTCAGAAGTAAATCAAGTAGCGCATCATCTGCCTAGTCCAATCATTAATCCAGAAAATCAGGTTTTTTGGCAAGCCGCCCAAAAAGGAAGGCTGGTATTAAAAGTATGCAACTCCTGCAAGGAAGTTCACTACTATCCCCGAACAATTTGTCCTCACTGTGGTGGTAATGACACCGTATGGCTTGATTCTGAAGGGCTTGGTGAAATTTATTCATACACGGTCATGAGGCGTGGAGTAGAGATTCCTTTTGCAATGGCCTATGTTCTTCTTAAAGAAGGCATCTCTTTGCTGACGCACATATGCAATTGCGATTTTGATGCTATTCGTATTGGGCAAAAGGTTCGGGTAGTATTTCAAGAAACTCAGGACGGTCAGAAGACGCATCTATTTGAGCCCTTGGCCTAACTCAAGAATGTATTGCCTACAAGTGTAGCCACCTTCTTGATTGACCTGATCCGATATAGCAAGTAAGGAAGCTAACTGCATCCCCTCAAAAACCAATAGGGAGACCCTTATGAGTCTCCCTATTGGTTTTTACCGCGGCTAAGTACAGTTCAAATTATTCAACTTCAATTTTTGCCTGTTGAGCAACTAACTCCCACTTCTTCTTTTCTGCGGCAATAAAAATTTTGGTATTGGCTGGCGTATCACCCACAGCCCAGCCACCAAGATCTTTCCAACGTTGCTTGATTTCTGGGGTTTCTAGTGCCTTCTTAACCGCTAAGTACAGCTTATCAATGATAGGTTTGGGGGTGCCGGCAGGCACGAATAGGCCAAACCAAGCGGTCACCTCAAAGTTAGGATAACCCGATTGAATCATTGTGGGGACATCAGGCAACTCCGCAACACGATTTTTGCTGGTAACTGCTAAAGCGCGTAATTTTCCAGATTTAATATATTGCATAGAGCTGGGTAGATTGTCTACCATCATGCTAGTTTGGCCAGCAAGAAGATCTGCCAATGCGGGACCAGCCCCCTTATAGGGCACATGAATAATGTCAATGCCAGCCTGAGTTCTGAACAATTCCCCGGACATATGGATTGACTGACCACGGCCGGATGATGCAAACGAATATTTGCCGGGATTGGCTTTGGCTAATGCCACAAGCTCGGCTACCGTTTTAGCAGGAACCTCTGGATTTACTACCAATACATTTGGATTGGCAATCACAATCGTTATCGGCTCCATATCTTCCATTTTGTATGGAAGATTTTTATAGAGACTGTAGTTGATTGCATTTGGGCCAATATTGCCCATCGCCATCGTATAACCATCTGCTGGTGCGGCAAGTAGTGCTTGAATGCCAATGATGCCTGCTCCACCTGCTTTATTTTCCACAATCACGGTCTGACCGAGCTCTTTACCTAGCAAATCAGACAACGCGCGCGAGGCAATATCGGTGGTTCCACCTGGAGCCGCAGTCACAATAATTTTGATCGGCTTATTAGGAAAGGGTTGAGCTAAGGCTGACTGACTCGCTAATATGGGCGCTACGAATAAGAAAGTACTAAATAAACATGCACGTCTAACAAAATTCAGTCTAAACATAGGTGTCTCCAACGCGGGTCGGTGTAATAGTGATAAGGGGATCTTGAAAGCCCGCTTGCTAAATACTAAACACATATTGCTATTCATTCAATCCTCCGATAATAAATTTCTGGGTACGGCGGTAGGATGATTACCCTAAGTACTAGTAAGTCAGAGCCCCTCAGGCTGTATCAGTCCTAGCTGAAATACATCATTACCTAAAGATAATTTTGCTCTGTTGTTAGGTTAGCTTTTTTAGAGCCTCTAGATATTTCTCTGGGTTAAGTGACTGCCCTTCACGCTGTGCTTCCCACATCACTTGCCCTAAGCATTCCATCATGACGTGTTGTGCTTCATGCATTGAACCTAGTTTTTGTGACAGCTTATCTGCAATCTCTTTAATGCCTGGCGGCTGATTGATTGAGATCTGCTCACTAATCGAAAGGTGCATCGACAAATGCAAGAAGGGGTTGGTTTCGCCACGTTCCGGAGTGTAGTCCTGAGCAAGAGCACCCTCTGGATCCTTGAGTAAGTCGTGGTATTCGGGATGCTCAACCATCCAATCACTTGCGAGCGTCTCCATTGGATCGAGAATATGATTCTCGATCTTCTTTTTCCAGGTATCACAGAAAAAGCGCCGCACTTCTTCACGAGTTGGATTAAATATCGCCACGCACTTTTCCTTTACCAGTTTTTTGTTTGAAGCCGCATAGAGGCTCTACGATGCATTCCGCACAATCCGGATTGCGCGCTTTACAAGTATATCTACCATGCAAAATTAGCCAATGATGAGCGTCTAATAGGTATTCCTTTGGTACGCGCTTGAGCAATTGCTCTTCCACTTTGACTACATCTTTGCCTGGTGCTAGGCCTGTTCGGTTTGATACTCTAAAGATATGCGTATCAACTGCAATAGTAGGTTGCCCAAAAGCAGTATTCAAAATGACGTTCGCAGTCTTTCTGCCAACACCTGGAAGAGCTTCTAATTCTTCACGGGTTTGAGGAACTTCACCACCATGTTTTTCCAGGAGCAGTCGACAGGTCTCCTGAATATGTTTGCCTTTGGAGTTGAATAAGCCGATATGTTGAATATAGGGTCTAACACCTTCTTCACCAAGGTCTAATAGGGCTTGTGGCGTATTGGCGACTTTATAGAGTTTGCGTGTTCCCTTATTTACAGACACGTCAGTCGCTTGCGCGGATAGCAGCACTGCAATTAATAACTCAAATGGCGAGCTATATTCTAGTTCGGTTTCCGGCTTAGGATTATTGGCTTTTAGCTGCTCAAAAAAAGCACGACGCTTTTCTAGATTCATCATTTCTTTTGTTGGGCTCTTGCGATAGCTGCAGCAATGATGGCGCGTTTGCGCTCTTGTTCTTTTAATTCATTATCAGAGGTAGGAATTTCTGCATTAACCGCAGATAATTTTGCAGCAGCCTTTTTGGCTAAGCGATCATCATTATCCTTTTGCTCTCTATCAAGACGATGTTCGCGATCGTGATAACGCTTACGAGAGGCATCAGCTAAATCCTGAGACCAGGCCTCCCAGCCAGTTTTATTTTCAGTGACATCAATCATGCTGATGCAATCGACTGGGCAGGGCGGAATGCAAAGATCGCAACCAGTGCACCACTCAGTCAGAACCACATGCATCTGTTTGGACGCCCCAACGATCGCATCAACAGGACACGCCTGAATACATAGAGTGCAGCCAATACACTTTTGAGGATCAATGAAAGCAACCGGTCTAGGACGCTCAATCCCGCACTCTGGATCAATGGTTGGATGAAGATCGAAAGCATCTTGTGGGTAAATAGATATCAGCACCTTACTCAGGCGCTGAATACCTTCAATGCCGCCAGGAGGACATCGATTGGGTAGTGCATTTCCAGAGGCCATCGCTTCTGCATAGCCGCGGCAATCCGGATAGCCACACTTAGTGCACTGCGTTTGCGGAAGAATGTCCTCAAGCTGATCAATGAGCTTATTCGTCTGACTCATAAAAATTACTTCTGGAGATCTCCTTAAAATTAAAGGCCCCGAAGAGCCCTTAATTTATGCAGACTTAGTGGTCCGAGTAGCTGTTTTTTTCGTATTTTGATGTTCACGAATAAACGTTTTGATTTTCGGATATACCTTTTCGCGCCAACGACGACCAGCGAAGATGCCATAGTGACCAGCACCAGCAACTTCATAGTGATCTTTGTTCTCTTTTGAGATGCCGGTACACAAACCATGTGCAGAACGTGTTTGACCGCTTCCAGAGATGTCGTCTAATTCACCTTCAATAGTGAGCAGAGCAGTCTTATTAATGTCTTCTGGCTTTACGAGTTCACCAGCAACTTTCCAAGTGCCATTAGGTAATGAATAGTCTTGGAAAACAGTCTTGATGGTGTCTAAGTAGAATTTAGAATCTAAATCTAATACCGCGTTGTACTCGTCGTAGAAGCGGATATGAGATTCAGCATCCTGTTCGTCACCACGTACTAAATTTTGGAAGAAATCCCAATGGGATTGCAGATGGTTTTGCGGGTTCATGGCGATAAAGCCGGTATGTTGCAAGAATCCTGGGTAAACACGACGACCAGCGCCGGGGTAGTTAGGCGGCACGTTATAAATTACGTGACTCTTGAACCACTCATATGATTTCTGATCTGCTAAGTTATTAACAGCAGTCGGTGACTTGCGTGCATCAATTGGGCCGCCCATCATGATCATAGAACTGGGGGTTTCTTCACCAGCAGAAGCCATCAGTGAGATTGCTCCTAAAGTTGGAACAGTGGGCTGACAAACAGATATCACATGTAGATCTTTTGCGCCGATAGTGCGAATAAATTCTTGTACATAATGAACGTAGTCATCCAGACCAAATTCTCCATCTTCTACAGGCACTAATCGAGCATCGATCCAATCGGTGATGTAAACCTTGTGGTCTTGCAAGAGGGTGCGTACGGTGTCGCGCAATAAAGTGGCATGGTGACCAGACATTGGAGCAACAACTAGTACGGTTGGATCTTCTTTGAGGCTCTTGATGGTTTCCACATCATCAGAAAATCGCTTAAAGCGAATCAGGTTACAGAAAGGTTTTGAGATGACCGTTCTTTCATGAATTGCAACTTCATGACCATATGCCTTAACAGAGCGAATACCAAATTCCGGTTTTTTGTAATCCTTGCCCAAGCGATAGAGGAGTTCGTAGCTGGCAGCCAATCGATCTGATCCCGGAATCTTGGACGCAGGATTGGAAGCATTGATAAAAGCTTCTGAAGCAGCGCGTGCCCATGAACTAACTGGTTGAAGTAAGGCTTTTTGAAATTCGTGTAACTGATATAGCATGCTACCTCCGGTAATTCAGTGTATCCGCTTATTTCGCTTTAATTAAGCCAATACGCGGGCGATTGCTTTAGCCACTTTATCAATATTTTTGGTATTAAGGGCTGCAACACAAATGCGTCCAGTCGAAAGGGCATAAATGCCATCCTCTTTCTGTAAGCGCTCAACTTGCTCAGCCGTTAAGCCTGAGTAAGAAAACATGCCACGTTGCTTCTCGATAAAAGCGAAATCTTGCTTTACACCAGCAGCAGCGAGTTTTTCGACGAGACCTTGACGCATCGCTTTAATACGGTCACGCATTTCAGCCAACTCATCTTCCCAGAGCTTGCGTAATTCTGGCGAATTCAAAACAGCAGCCGCAATTGCAGCGCCATGAGTTGGAGGGTTGGAATAGTTTGTACGAATCACGCGCTTTAATTGTGAAAGCACGCGAGTAGATTCATCTTTGTCTTGTGTAACGATAGACAAGGCGCCAACACGCTCACCATAGAGTGAGAATGATTTGGAGAAAGAACTAGAAACAAAGAAAGACATGCCTGATGCAGCAAAGAGACGAACTGCAATACCGTCTTGCTCAATGCCATCAGCAAAGCCTTGGTAAGCCATATCTAAGAAGGGGATCAGACCTTTGTTCTTACAGATGTCAATTACTTGGCGCCATTGCGCTTCGGTAATATCTGCACCAGTTGGGTTGTGGCAGCAAGCATGCAACAAGACAGTCGTGTCCTTTGGGAAAGACTCTAAAGATTTCACCATGCCATCAAAATCTACGCCACGTGTTTTGCCGTCGAAGTAGGTGTATTCAACCACTGCAAAGCCGGCGGATTCAAAAATGCCGCGGTGGTTTTCCCAGGTGGGATTGCTAATGGCGCATGGTGCGTTTAAGTTCAGGCGTTTAATAAAGTCAGCACCAACACGTAATGCACCTGTTCCACCAAGGCATTCAGCTGTTACAACGCGGCCATCTTTAATGAGTGCGGAGTCGGCGCCAAACAATAAATTTTGCACTGCACTGTTGTATGGGTTTGGACCTTCAATTGGGATGTAGCTACGAGGGGAGTGCTTCGCAACAATTGCCTCTTCCGCTTTCATGACTGCCTTGAGAAGTGGTACCTTGCCTTCGTCTGTGTAGTACACGCCAACACCTAAATTCACTTTGTCAGCACGCTGGTCTGCAACGTAGGCTTCTGTGAGGCCGAAAATAGGATCTTTAGGGGCTAATTGAACTGAGGCAAACAGGGTCATTTGAGGTCGAAATTGGTAGTTAGGGGTTGATTGGGGGTGGTTTAGCTTGTCGTTGACGTTAAATTCAGTTTAATTGTCGGTTTTTGAGGCCAGAATCAACTATTTCCTAAGAAAAACGGCAAAATCATTGTTTGTACAAAATTCTCTGTGAAGAAGTCTCACAGGTGAAATGATAGCCGAGATGCCCCCTAAGTTGCCTAAAACTGGTCCAAATTCTGAAGTAAAAGTGGTAAATAAAAGCCCTGCGGCAGATCCGTTGGGTGAGGTTGGTCACGACCTCGATCCGGCTAAGTTTGTGACCTTCCCGGACTCCCCTTATTTCCTCTATCAGCCATTTGCCCCCGCTGGAGACCAGCCCCAGGCGATAGATGCCCTGGTTGAAGGTATTGAGGATGGATTGACCTTTCAGACCCTTCTAGGGGTTACTGGGTCTGGAAAGACCTTCACGATGGCCAATGTCATTGCTAGAACAGGTCGTCCAGCCATCATTTTTGCCCCCAATAAGACCTTAGCGGCCCAGCTTTATAGCGAATTTAGGGAGTTTTTCCCGAAAAACGCAGTTGAGTACTTTGTTAGTTATTACGACTATTACCAGCCTGAGGCCTATGTTCCTCAGCGTGACCTCTTTATTGAAAAAGACTCCTCCATTAACGAACACATCGAACAGATGCGTTTATCGGCAACAAAGAGTTTATTGGAGCGTCGTGACGTCATCATTGTTGCAACCGTATCGGCAATTTACGGTATTGGTAACCCTGGCGACTATCACAGCATGGTGATGACATTACGTCCGGGTGACAAGATGAGTCAGCGCGATATTTTGATGCGCCTCATTGCGATGCAGTATGACCGTAATGAGATAGATTTCAAGCGCGGTGTATTTAGAGTGCGCGGTGACACAATTGATATTTTCCCTGCTGAGCATAATGAGTTAGCAGTGCGCGTTGAACTCTTTGATGATGTGATTGAGAGCTTGCAGTTCTTTGATCCGCTGACTGGAAAGATTCGTCAAAAAATTCCACGCTTTACTGTGTACCCGAGTTCGCATTACGTAACGCCACGTGATACTGTTTTGAAAGCAATTGAAACTATTAAAACAGAGTTGCGTACTCGCTTAGATGAGTTTGTTAAAGACGGCAAACTAGTTGAAGCCCAACGCCTCGAGCAACGCACGCGTTTTGATTTAGAGATGCTCAATGAGTTAGGTTTTTGCAAAGGGATTGAGAATTATTCCCGTCACCTATCTGGCGCCGCGCCAGGCGAAGCGCCGCCGACGCTGGTGGACTACCTGCCCAATGATGCTCTGATGTTCTTAGACGAGAGCCATGTACTAATTGGACAGCTCAATGCCATGTACAACGGGGATAAATCTCGAAAACATACATTGGTGGAGTTCGGTTTTAGGTTGCCTTCGGCAATGGATAATCGTCCACTCAAATTTACTGAGTTTGAAACCAAGATGCGTCAAACCATTTTTGTTTCAGCAACTCCTGCTGATTACGAGAAAGAGCATCAAGGACAAGTGGTTGAGCAGGTTGCAAGACCAACGGGATTAGTGGATCCTGAGATTGAAGTTCTACCAGCAAGTACACAGGTAGACGATTTGTTAGATCAAATTCATGCGCGCGTCAAAGTACATGAGCGAGTTCTAGTAACTGTATTGACCAAGCGAATGGCTGAGCAATTAACAGACTATCTTTCCGATAATGGTGTCAAGGTACGTTATGTTCACTCAGATATCGATACAGTGGAGCGTGTAGAAATACTGCGTGACTTGCGTTTAGGCGTCTTCGATGTATTGGTTGGCATTAATTTATTGCGCGAAGGTTTGGATATTCCCGAGGTATCCCTGGTCGCAATCCTGGATGCTGATAAAGAAGGCTTCTTGCGTTCAGAACGTAGCTTGATTCAAACCATTGGTCGTGCTGCACGTAACGTGCGCGGCAAAGCGATTTTGTATGCTGATCGAATCACAGACTCTATGAAGCGCGCAATGGGGGAGACCGAAAGACGGCGAACCAAGCAAATAGCATTCAATAAGCTTCATGGGATTGAGCCTAAGGGCGTCAAAAAGCGCATTAAGGACATTATTGATGGCGTCTATGACGTCAAAGAGAAGCGTCAGGAGATGCAGGTTGAGCAAGAGCGGGCTCACTATGAAGATATGGGCGAGAAGGACCTAGCATCTGAAATCAAGCGTCTAGAGAAGCAAATGAACGCTGAAGCCAAGAATTTGGAGTTTGAAAAGGCTGCCAGCACCCGGGATAGGCTTACTAAGGTGAAAGAAATGGCTTTTGGGGCTAGGTCTAGGGACTCCGTTTAACAATTGATTGGCTAATTCCTGGCTTGTACTGAGGTTTTTTGGGGTAATTCCCGAGCAATTTGCTGGGGAATATGATAAAGTTGAGTGGAATGGTCGGGTATTACCCGCCCGACTGTTAGCTGTCCATAACAATCCATTACCAAGGTGACATATGAGACTTACAACCAAAGGCCGTTTTGCAGTAACCGCAATGATCGATTTAGCCCTGCGTGAAACGCATGGTCCTGTAACTTTGGCCGGAATTAGCCAAAGACAAAAAATTTCCCTCTCTTACCTCGAGCAATTGTTTGGCAAATTACGCCGTTTCAATATCGTGGAAAGTACTCGTGGTCCTGGCGGTGGATACACCCTGGCTAGACCATCCTCTGAAGTGAGTGTTGCTGACATCATTGTTGCAGTCGATGAGCCTCTTGATGCAACCCAATGTGGTGGTAAAGGCAACTGCCACACCGATGAAGAGAATCATGGTCGCTGTATGACACACGATCTATGGAGTAATCTCAACTCTAAAATGGTTGAGTACCTCAGCTCTGTGAGTTTGAAAGATTTGGTTCAGCAACAAGAAGGGCGCGGCATTGTCATTCAAGATATGCGCCAAAAGAAAATTAAAGTTGAAAGTACTAAAGCAAATAAACCTGCTCCAGCGCTTGCAGCTAAGAAAGAAGCAGTACCTAAGGCGCCATTAATTAATTCAGTATTCAATTTGGCGCGACAAAGTTAATAACAGTCTTACCTACTAATAAGTAAATCATGAACGCACCACAAGCTTTGCCGCAACAACCGGTTCCTATGTTTAGTCCTGAACACTTTCCTGTGTATATGGACTATTCGGCCACTACGCCTATTGACCCTCGCGTGGTTGACAAAATGTTGCCTTATTTGCGCGAGCAGTTTGGCAATGCCGCTTCCCGTAGCCATGCTTATGGCTGGGCTGCAGAAGAGGCGGTTGAGTGGGCGCGTTCTGAGGTTGCTCAATTAGTGCATGCTGATCCAAGAGAGATTGTATTTACTAGCGGTGCTACTGAAAGTATTAACTTAGCCTTGAAAGGTGCTGCACATTTCTACAAAGATCGTGGCAATCACATCATCACCGTGAAGACAGAGCACAAAGCTACTTTGGATACTTGTCGTGAGCTCGAGCGCGAAGGTTATGAGGTCACTTATTTAGATGTGTTGCCGAACGGCTTGATTGACTTTGCACAGCTTGAGGCTGCAATGAAGCCTGGCACGATTTTGGCTTCAGTCATGTATGTCAATAATGAAATCGGCGTAGTACAAGACATTCCTGCAATTGGCGACTTGTGCCGTTCACGTGGTGTGATTTTGCATGTGGATGCAGCCCAGGCAACTGGTAAGGTAGAAATTGATCTCGAAAAGATCAAAGTCGATTTAATGAGTTTTTCTGCGCACAAGAGTTATGGCCCAAAAGGTATTGGTGCTTTGTTTGTCCGTCGTAAGCCTCGTATTCGTATTGAGGCTCAGATTCATGGCGGCGGTCATGAGCGCGGTATGCGTTCTGGAACTCTTGCTGTTCACCAGATCGTCGGTTTGGGCGAGGCATTCCGTATTGCCCGCATCGAGATGGCGGAAGAAAACAAGCGTATTCGGGCTTTGCGTGATCGCTTGCTAAATGGCTTGAAAGATATTGAAGAGGTTTATGTCAACGGGGATATGGATAATCGCGTTCCTCACAACCTGAATATTAGCTTTAACTATGTTGAAGGCGAATCGATGTTGATGGCCCTCAAAGATTTGGCGATCTCCTCTGGTTCAGCTTGTACCTCTGCATCTTTAGAGCCTTCTTATGTTTTGCGTGCCCTAGGCCGCAATGATGAGTTAGCGCATAGTTCGATTCGTTTTACCTTGGGTCGCTTCACGACTGAAGAAGAAGTAGATTTCACTATCAAGTTAGTGAAAGAAAAGATTGCTAAGTTGCGTGAGTTATCTCCGCTTTGGGAGATGTACAAGGATGGAATTGATATCAGCACGATTCAATGGGCTGCACACTAAAACAAATATAAATACATAGAAATTAAAGAGGAAATACCATGGCATATAGCGAAAAGGTCATTGACCACTACGAAAATCCCCGTAACGTTGGTTCATTTGAAAAGGGTGATGACACTGTAGGTACTGGTATGGTTGGCGCACCTGCTTGTGGCGACGTCATGAAATTGCAAATTCGCGTGAACGATCAAGGTGTAATCGAAGATGCCAAGTTTAAGACTTATGGTTGTGGTTCTGCGATCGCTTCATCTTCTCTTGTAACTGAGTGGGTTAAGGGCAAGACTTTGGACCAGGCGCTTGAGATTAAGAATTCGCTCATCGCTGAAGAGTTGGCTTTGCCACCAGTAAAAATTCATTGCTCCATCTTGGCTGAAGATGCCATCAAAGCTGCAGTGGCGGATTACAAAGAGAAGCATCCAGCGAAATAAAAGTTGCAATAAAGAACGAAAAAATACGAAGTCAAAACTATGGCAATTACCTTAACCGACAAAGCAGCTGCACACGTAAACCGCAACTTAGAAAAGCGCGGTAAAGGTTGTGGCTTGCGCTTGGGCGTACGCACAACCGGTTGTTCTGGCTTAGCGTATCAGCTGGAGTATGTTGATGAGCCTGCAGCCGAAGATCAAGTATTTGAGTCCAATGGCATTAAGGTATTTGTAGATCCAAAAAGTTTGGCTTACTTAGACGGTACGGAGCTAGACTTTGTGCGTGAGGGTTTGAACGAAGGGTTTAAGTTCCAAAATCCAAACGTAAAAGATGAGTGTGGTTGTGGCGAATCCTTCCGCGTCTGACGATTACTTTCGCTTCTTTGGACTAAATCAGCAATTCAACATCGATTTGCCTGCTCTAGATCAGGCATACCTTGCGATTCAGAAGGAAGTGCATCCTGATCGCCATGCACGAGGCAGTGATGCAGACCAACGCTTGGCGATGCAAATGGCTACCTTGGCAAACACTGCATTTCAGACCCTAAAGAACCCTATTCAGCGCGGCCTCTATATCTGCCATCTTCATGGCGTTGATGCCAAGTTGGAAACGAATACCTCGATGCCTGCTGCCTTTCTCATGAAGCAGATGGAATGGCGTGAAAGCCTGGATGAGCAAGCAGAAGATTTGCCTGCATTAGATGCTTTGATGACTGAAGTGCAAGAATCTAAGCGAGATACGCTTGCAGAAATTGCTCAAGCCATTGATGGCGCAAAGAACTATGCGCGCGCCGCAGAACTACTTCGCGGTTTACTGTTTATCGATAAGTTTGCCGTTGAGCTTGATGACACTATTGCAGCCTTAATATAGCCCCTACTCAAGCTAAACTCATTACTTATGGCCTTATTACAAATTTCTGAACCCGGCAAGTCGCTTGCGCCCCATCAACGCCGAATTGCTGTCGGTATTGATTTGGGCACTACGAATTCATTGGTAGCAATTGTGCGCGATGCCTTGCCCAAGGTTTTACCTGATTCACAAGGCCGTGAGTTGCTTCCGTCCGTTATTCGCTATTTGCCAAATGGCAGAACACAAGCCGGCTTTGAGGCGCTTGAGAGCGCCGTAATTGACCCAAAGAACACCATTGTTTCCGTTAAGCGTTTTATGGGTCGTGGCTTGCTAGATGTAGAGAATATTGAAAGCGCTCCCTATGACTTTGTTGATCAGCCCGGCATGCTCAAGCTGAGAACAGTTGCCGGTGATAAGAGTCCAATCGAAGTCTCCGCAGAAATCTTGGCGCGTTTACGTCAACTGGCTGAAGATTCTGTGTCTGATGACATTGTTGGCGCTGTAATTACCGTCCCCGCATACTTTGATGATGCACAACGTCAGGCAACGAAAGATGCCGCTAAGTTGGCAGGCATTGAAGTGCTACGTTTATTGAATGAGCCCACTGCTGCTGCAATTGCATATGGATTGGATAATGCCACTGAAGGTATCTACGCAGTCTATGACTTAGGCGGCGGTACTTTTGATATCTCCATACTTCGTATGAGTCGCGGTGTCTTTGAGGTGCTTTCTACGGGTGGCGATTCTGCCTTGGGTGGCGATGACTTTGATCATCGTTTGTATTGCTGGGTGATTGAACAAGCAAAGCTTCCTCCACTATCCATTCATGATCATCGAACGCTCCTGCAGGCGTGTAAACATGCTAAAGAGTTGTTAAGTCATAATCCGCTGGCGCGAGTACATGAGACTCTTGCGGACGGCACGGTAGTGAATGTTGGAGTGAGTCAGGCGCAGTTATTTGAGATTACTCAGAATTTAGTAGCCAAGACTTTGATGGCTTGTAAAAAAGCCCTACGTGACGCCGGCCTCAAGGCTGACGACGTTAAAGGTGTTGTCATGGTGGGTGGCTCAACTCGCATGCCTAATGTGCAACGTGCCGTTGGAGACCTCTTTGGTACTCAGCCATTAAACAATCTCAATCCAGATCAAGTGGTTGCGCTAGGTGCAGCGATGCAGGCTGACTTATTGGCAGGTAATCAAAGCAAAGATGATGAGTGGCTCTTATTGGATGTCATTCCGTTATCGCTTGGTATTGAAACCATGGGTGGTTTGGTGGAAAAAATCATTCCGCGTAATACACCCATCCCAGTCGCTAGAGCGCAGGACTTTACAACCTTTAAGGATGGTCAGACTGCCTTGGCGATTCAGGTAGTTCAGGGTGAGCGTGAGCTTGCACAAGACTGTCGCTCATTAGGTAAGTTTGAGTTGCGTGGTATCCCGGCTATGGCTGCAGGCGCAGCACGTATTAGAGTCACTTTTCAGGTCGATGCCGATGGATTGCTCTCTGTCAGCGCCACCGAGCAAGGCTCTGGTGTAAAAGCGTCGATTGATATCAAGCCTTCTTATGGTTTAACTGATGCAGAGATTACACGCATGCTGCAAGATGGATTCTCATCTGCAAAAGAAGATTTGCTTTCTAGATCATTGCGCGAAGAGCAGGTTAATGCGCAACGTCTACTCGATGCAGTACAAACCGCTCTCGATAGCGATCGTAATCTTCTAAATAAGGAAGAGCAGGCGGTGATCGATCAAGAAATGGCTGAATTACAAAAGATTTTGAATGAAGAAACAGACAGTGCAACAGTTCGCAAAGCCGTTGACCATGCAGCAAAAGCAACCGATGATTTTGCGCAAAAACGCATGAATGCCAGTATTCAGAAGGCTCTGTCCGGTAAAAATGTTGCCGAGATTTAAGAGCAGATAATTTAAAAACGAATTCAAACCATACACAAACAGAAAAGAATCATGACTCAAATCGTTGTCCTACCGCATAGTGAATATTGCCCAGAAGGTGCAGTTGTTGAAGTGGCGCCAGGTACTTCGATTTGTGAGGCCTTACTTGAGAATGACATTCCGATTGAGCATGCTTGCGATATGGTGTGCGCCTGCACTACTTGCCACGTGATTGTGAAAGAGGGCTCTCAAAGCCTCAATCCTCCTGATGAAAACGAAGAAGACATGCTTGATCGCGCTTGGGGTTTGAACCCCCAATCCCGCTTGTCTTGCCAGGCGATTGTGGCAAAACAGGATTTAGTGATTGAAATCCCCAAATATTCAATCAATCATGCCAAAGAGAATCATTAATGCACCAAATTAATGCATTTATGCCTACAATCATGCAAACCTAATAAAGTGAGATTTCTGGTGGGGCTAAGATGAAGTTGTTGTTCATTCTTTAGGTAGTACCTCCAAAAAAATCTTTTAAGCCATCCTTCGGGGTGGCTTTTCTTTTGGGGCTTATGTTTTTCCGTCCCCAATAAACATTGCTGTTTATACTGTCCGGCTCGAGTATTCCTGCGAGTTGATTGTCTTAATGCGCCCCAAATAATGTCATTTATTAAAAATATCCCAGGAATATTATTCGCAACGATAGTTGCTTTGGTAGCTATAGAAATGTCTAGTAGGTACCCTTCATTGGGGAAAAATGGCTTAAGCATTCTTACTCTAGCCATTTTGATTGGCATTGCGATTGGCAACATGCCAATTTATAAATTTTTGATTTCTTATTGCGGTTCTGGGATCAACTTTTCCAAGCAAAAAGTGCTGCGCTTAGGGATTATTTTGCATGGTTTCAGGCTAACATTCCAAGATATTGGCGATGTCGGTATTGGCGGCATTGTGATTGATGCGGTCATGCTGATATCTACATTTATCTTGGCGGTATATCTAGGTATGAGATATTTCAAACTAGACCGAGATACTTCAGTTTTAATTGGTGCGGGCAGTTCAATTTGTGGTGCGGCGGCAATCTTAGCGACTCAACCTATTCTGAAGGCGAGCAATGAACGTGTTGCCGTTGCTATCTCTACTATCGTGATTTTTGGAACTGTTGCGATTTTTATTTATCCAATTATCCATTCTTATGCCTTGCTTCATTACGTCGAGTATTGCAGTCCAGAAAAATTTGGTATCTATATTGGCTCGACTATTCATGAAGTTGCTCAAGTGGTCGCAACTGCAGACGCGATTAGTGATGATGTTACTAATACCGCTGTGATTGCTAAAATGGTGCGCGTCATGATGTTAGCGCCATTTTTAATTGGTGTTTCAGTCTTAGTATCCCTGTCAGAAAAGGCAGACAAAACCTCTGCGAACCGAAATGCGACTAGTGGCGGTATAAGAAAGTCTATCGGTAAATTTTTTCCAGTATTTGCAGTCTTATTTTTGATTGCTATTGGAATTAATTCAACAGGCTACATTAGCCAGCCTGTTCGTACTGGCCTTGTCTATCTAGATAATTTTTTATTAGCCTTAGCTATGGGTGCCCTTGGGTTGACTACCCATATTTCTGCTATAGCCAAAGCAGGAACAGGACCATTGAAGCTGGCGGCTATTCTATTTCTGTGGCTTGTGCTTGGTGGGGTTGTGATCAATATTGCTGTGGGTCAGTTCGTCTAAATCCATCGACTACTTCGCTACTGCCTCACGAATCATGCCTGCAGCGACCGTATGATTGGTGGCTTCATCGATCAAGATAAAGGCTCCAGTGCGCTGAGATTGATCAAACAAGTCAGCAACGATTGGCTTTTGCAAGATGAAATCAACCCGACCGATTTCATTGGTGGATAGGGCACGTACATCACTTGCTTGAGACAATGTTTGTACATCCAGTACTTGTTGAATGCTCTTCACTTTCGCGCCAACAGTGTTGGTGGTGTGACGCAAGGCATATTTACGACTCAATGAGAGTGGTTCACTATCTAGCCAGCATAGATCTACAGAAAGTTGCTTGCTTAGTACTGGAGGGCGACTATCTTCAGCGCTAATAAATAAAGAGCCGCGTGAGATGTCAATATCCTCAGATAGTTGGATGGCAACAGCTTGCCCAGTTTGCGCCGACTCAACAGCATTATTGCCATTGGTTTGCTTGTTACTGGAGCGATTGCCCAGATAAATCTCAGCAACCGTTGCCTCAGAGCCACCTGGCAATACTTTAATCTTTTGTCCCTTGCGAATGCTTCCCGACTCAATTTCTCCAAGGTAGCCGCGAAAGTCATCAGAAGCGCTGCCATCTTGGCGGGCCACGTATTGAACAGGAAAGCGCAGTGACAGTTTTTCAGACTCAGGGCTAGTATCTAAACTTTCTAGCCATTCAAGCAGGGTAGGGCCTTTGTACCAAGGGGTATTTTTACTTGCAGTAACTACGTTAGCACCAAGCAATGCAGAGATTGGAATCAAAGTTGGCTTAGGTAGACCAATCTTCTGGGTGAGATCTTCAATGGAAGTCTTGATGGTATTAAATACTTTTTCATCAAACTCATATAGATCCATCTTATTAACGGCAAACACTACATGACGCAAGCCTAATAAATGCACAATAGCGGCATGACGTTTCGTTTGCGCTAGCAAGGTTGCGGGAGTGGTGTTGAGATCAACGCGGGTTGCATCCACTAAGATCACTGCCACATCCGATTGAGAGGCGCCAGTCACCAAGTTGCGGGTGTACTGCTCATGACCCGGGGCATCAGCTACGATGAACTTGCGTTTTGGGGTAGAGAAGTAGCGATAAGCCACATCAATGGTGATGCCTTGCTCACGCTCAGCCTCTAGCCCGTCGGTAAGGAGGGCCAAGTCGACGCCTGCATCAGAGGAGGTAACTCGAGCGTGCTTAGTCTTTGAGAGGGACTCTAATTGATCTACCAAAATAGATTTTGTGTCATAGAGCAAGCGCCCAATTAAAGTACTCTTGCCATCATCTACGCTACCAGCGGTAATGAAGCGAACGACGTTTTGATTTTGATTGGTAGTCATCAGAAGTAACCTTCTTTCTTACGGCGCTCCATAGAGGCTTCATTAGTTTGATCGTCCATGCGAGTGGCGCCACGTTCAGTAATCTCAGAAATAGCGGTTTCAGCAATGATCTCTAGTGGAGTTGATGCAGTGCTAAGTACTGGGCAGGTACAGCTGATATCGCCTACAGTGCGGAAACGTACGCTCAGGACCTCGCTAATATCATCAGCCGCTTTTGGCGTAACGTTAGTTACTGGAACCAATAAATTATTTTTCTTTACCACTTCGCGTTGGTGTGTGTAGTAAATGCTTGGGAGTTCTAGTTTCTCGCGAGCAATGTATTGCCAAATATCGAGCTCCGTCCAGTTCGAGATTGGGAATACACGCATATTTTCGCCTTTGGCAATACGTGCGTTGTAGAGCTTCCAGAGCTCAGGGCGCTGAGCTTTAGGGTCCCATTGCCCAAATTCATCACGGAAAGAGAAGATGCGCTCCTTAGCACGTGCTTTTTCTTCGTCACGACGGGCGCCCCCCATGAGGGCATCGAATTCATGCTCAGCAATCGCCTCGAGCAAAGTCACAGCTTGAGCAGCATTGCGCGAATCCGTTTCCTTACGCAAACGTACAGTGCCTTTTTTAATGGAGTCTTCAACGTGACCCACAATCAGCTTCACGCCGGTCTTTTCCACTACAGCATCACGATAGGCGATCACTTCTGGATAGTTATGACCGGTATCAATATGCAAAATAGGGAAAGGTAATTTCACTGGACGATCGCCAAACTGGAAAGCCTTACGCGCTAAGTGAAACATCACGATGGAGTCTTTGCCGCCGGAGAACAGCATGGCTGGGTTGGAGCACTGTGCTACTACTTCGCGGATGATGTAGATCGATTCAGCTTCAAGCCAATCGAGGTGATCATCAAGCAATTTTTGTTCTGACATTCTGTAAGTTATTTCTACTAAGTTTTTACAATTGTTTATTTATTGACGTGCAAGCCACATTCTTTGCTATCGCTTTGAAGCCACCACCAGCGACCAGCACGGATATCTTCACCCTTTTTCACCTGACGGGTGCAGGGCTCGCAGCCAATGCTGGGGTAGCCCTTGAGATGTAATGGATGAATAGGAACATTTTCTTGTTTGATGTAAGCCCAAATATCCGATTCACTCCAATCAAGCAAAGGATTGAACTTTGCGATGCCTCGTGCATCATCGAGTTCTTCAAAATTAAGCTCAGTACGAGTGGTAGATTGCTCACGTCGCTGGCCGGTAATCCAGGCATCGGCGCCAAGAAGTGCAGCATTGAGTGGTTTAATCTTGCGCGCTCCACAACAAGCTTTTTTAGGCTCTTCACCATCGTAAAAACCATTCATGCCATATTGATCAATAAAGACTTGAACATCACTATCTTGTGGATAAACTTTTTCAATGGATACGCCGTAATGATCTTCAGTAGTTTTGACCATATCTACGGTTTCTTGATGCAGGCGACCCGTAGCCAAAGTAAATAGCTTGATATTCGCTTTTGCCTTGTTGATGGCATCAGTTACCACCATATCTTCCGCTGCTAAGCTAGTTGCAAAGCGAATATCTGAAAAACGCCCTGAAATATCTATTAAGCGTTGCTTCAGGATGGCAGATTTCTCAGCAAGCTCTGTGGCGGAAAGGGTGCTTGGCGGAATCGACCAAAATTCTGGAGCAATCATGAGGTAACTAATTTAATTCCGACTAAAAATAAGGTTGCCGCAAGAGTGGTCCTAGTTGCACGTTCTGATAAGGTGCTGGATAACTTGGCGCCGAGCCAAATTGCAGGTACTGAACCTAGTAAAAGACCGAATAACAAGTCAAAGTGCACGTTACCAAGCCACCAGTGACCCACACCAGCCAGAGCTGTAAGTGGTACTGCATAGGCTATATCGGTACCAGCAACTTGGGCAGGCTTAAGGTATGGATACAGAACCAAAATAAGCGTTGCACCAATTGCACCCGCCCCGATTGATGAAACAGTTACAAGTACACCAATCACAGCACCAACAGTAATGGTCGCGATTTTTAAATTGGTGCCGCTAGGTAAAAAGTTGGGGTTGTCTTGCACCCATTTCAAAATCTTAGCCCTAAACAAAAGTGATGCCGCTGTTAGCAAGACAGAAATGCCAATCGAAATGCTAATCAAATGATTAAAGTCCTTTGAAACTGGACCAACATACTTGAGAACAAGAATGGAGAATATTGCAGTGGTAAGGCTACCAATACAAAGAAGGCGAACAATATCCCAGCGAACATTGCCATGAAGTCTGTGAGCAGCAGTACCAAAGCCTTTAGTGATGGCGGCAAAAGCTAAATCAGTTCCAACTGCAGTAGTTGGTGCTACGCCAAAGATGATTGTGAGCAAAGGGGTCATTAATGAGCCACCACCAACGCCGGTCATGCCTACAAGTAGACCAACCAGTGCACCAGAAATGATAAATTGCGAAGAGTCTATAAAAAATTGGATCACGATATTTGCTTCCCCTGCTTAAGCAAATGATTGCTCGAATTCTTCGAGCTTGATTGTGTTCATGAGAAACAAAATTTGACGCTGAAAGCTTTTACGTTCTTCAACCTGATCATGGGGTAAGCGATCATGCTGACGCAGTAAATTGGTGATAACTGGATTGAAGTGCTCTCTGACTGGTGACATTGCAATTCCTTGGTAAATAGCTCGTTAAGGAGAATTTACCAAGGCATCTATATATCCACAAGGAATATATAGCGATATCTAAATGACTTTTAGATATATAGGGATAAACCGATTACTTCTCTACGAAAGCACGTTCAAAGACGTAGTCACCCAATTGACCAAGGCTTGGCGAGACTTTGAAGCCTTTGGCATCGAGCATTTCAGAGGTTTCTTTGAGCATGGATGGGCTGCCGCAAATCATGGCGCGATCGACTGCTGGATCGAGTGGTGGCAAGCCAATATCTTTGAAAAGTTGACCTGTTTCAATTGCAGTAGTGAGGCGTCCAGTGTGCTTAAATGCTTCGCGTGTCACTGTTGGGTAATAGATGAGTTTTTCGCGAATGAGTTCGCCCAAGTATTCATCTTGAGTGAGTTCATTTTTAATGTAGTTCTCATAAGCTAACTCGCTTACTAAACGCACGCCATGAATGAGAACAACTTTTTCAAACTTCTCATAGGTTTCTGGATCGCGGATGATGCTCATGAATGGAGCAAGGCCGGTACCAGTACTAAACAGGTAGAGATGCTTGCCTGGATTTAAATCATCTAGTACTAATGTGCCTACAGACTTCTCGCTGACAAGAATCGGATCGCCGACTTGAATCTTCTGTAAACGTGAAGTCAAAGGACCGTCTTGAACTTTAATACTCAGGAACTCAAGATGCTCTTCATAGTTCGGGCTAGCAACGCTATAAGCGCGCACCAATGGTTTACCTTCAACCTCAAGCCCGATCATCAAGAAGTGGCCACTGCGAAAGCGCAAGCCCTTATTGCGGGTGGTAGTAAAGCTGAAAAGAGTGTCATTCCAGTGGTGAACTGACAAAACGGTTTCGGTGTTGTATGCGGCCATAAATGCGTATTAATTAGGTGATAGCAAAACGATAATTATCCCATTCTTGGGGGTCTAAATAGGGGCTAATCCCCCAAAAAATAGGACTCTGTAGTGATATAGATCAGACTTTTAGTAATAAGGCGGTGGTTTATGGTGGATTCTGAACCCATTGGCTATCATCTATAGATGAAAAGAACTCAGTACCTCTTCCTATCAACCCTCAGTCTGAGTTTGGTGATTTTTGCCGTAATCTTGCAGCAGACTGGCTACCAAGGTGTGAGCTTCTTGCCTTGTCCTTTATGTATTTTGCAAAGGGTTGGCTATCTTGGCATCGCTATTTCCTGTTTGTTGGCTGCTGGTCTTGCACCATTGAGAAGGTTATTTCATGGCTTGGCGCTGTTGGCTGCTGGATATGGAGTTGCGGTGGCCGGGCACCATGTTTGGCTTTTATTTCATCCAAGTGAATCTTGTGGAATAGATCCTTTGGAGACTTGGATTAATCAGTTTCAGTTAGCGAATTATCTTCCCTGGCTATTCAAAGCAGATGGATTGTGTTCTGCAAAGCTCCCAGCCATTTTGGGTCTGCAAGTTCCGGAGTGGTCCTTGTTATGGTTTTCGGCTCTCTGCTTGATATTGCTAATTACCTTTTTTAGAAAATCTAAGTCCTAATCCTTAGAAGCTTTAATTGTGAGCAAATAACAATTACATCTTTTACAAGTTTTGTCTTAAATCATATGATCTTTACTAAACCTATTTTTTTGCACTAAGGAATATTCATGGCTTATTTTTCTGACAACTCACAAACCATTGGTAGGACACCATTGGTTCGACTCAACCGTGTGACTGATGGTGCAAAGGCGACCGTTCTGGCTAAGATTGAAGGTCGTAATCCTGCTTACTCTGTTAAGTGTCGTATTGGCGTTGCAATGATTAATGACGCTCAAGAAAAAGGCTTACTAGGCCCAGGTAAGGAGCTCGTGGAACCTACTAGCGGGAATACCGGTATCGCTTTAGCCTTCGTAGCGGCTGCTCGTGGAATTCCGTTGACGCTGACGATGCCAGAGACTATGAGTATTGAGCGTCGTAAATTGCTTACTGCTTTGGGTGCGAAGATTGTTTTAACTGAAGGTCCCAAAGGTATGAATGGCGCTGTAGCTAAAGCAAAAGAGATTGCCGGGTCTGATTCTAAATATGTGCTGCTCCAGCAATTTAGCAATCCATCCAATCCTGCAATTCATGAAAAGACTACCGGCCCGGAAATATTGGAAGACACTGAAGGCAAGATTGATGTGTTTGTAGCGGGCGTTGGTACCGGCGGAACAATCTCTGGCGTGGGGCGCTATATCAAGAATGTTCAGAAAAAGAATATTGAAGTGGTTGCTGTTGAGCCAACTACAAGTCCAGTCATAACCCAAAAGCTTAATGGCGAAGAAATCAAGCCTGCACCGCATAAGATTCAAGGTATTGGTGCTGGATTTATCCCGGACAACTTAGATTTATCAGTGGTGGATAAGGTTGAGCAAGTTTCCAATGAAGAGGCTATTGAGTTTGCCCGCCGTATCGCCAAAGAAGAGGGTATTTTGGTCGGAATCTCCTGTGGTGCGGCTGCTGCTGTAGCAGTTCGTTTAGCCAAGAAGCCTGAATACGCTGGTAAAACCATCGTGGTAGTTCTGCCAGATGCCGCTGAGCGTTACTTAAGCTCTGCCTTATTCGAAGGCGTGTTCGATGAAAAAGGTTTGCCAGCATAAGAAATCTTTAATGAAGTTGGCAATAAAAAAGGCACCCTAGGGTGCCTTTTGTTTATTTCAAGAATGATTACTCTTCTTCGCGACGCAAGTGCGGGAACAAAATCACGTCACGAATGTTAGGTGCATCTGTCAGCAGCATCACTAAACGATCGATACCGATACCGCAGCCGCCAGTTGGGGGCATCCCGTATTCGAGAGCGCGGATAAAGTCATGATCAAAGTACATCGCTTCTTCATCGCCCGCTTCTTTTTGTTCTACTTGCTTGCGGAAGCGATTAGCTTGATCTTCGGCATCGTTTAACTCGGAGAATCCGTTAGCAATTTCACGACCAGTAATAAAGAGTTCGAAGCGCTCGGTAATACCTGGGCGGGTATCGGATTCTCTAGCGAGTGGACTGACTTCAATTGGGTAATCGATGATGTACGTTGGCTCCCAAAGGTGTTCTTCGGCCACTAATTCAAAGAGTGCGAGTTGAAGTGCGCCAATACCTGCATTCTTGAGGGTGGGGGCATCTGGATTCTCGCCACCTTTTTTCAATTCTGAGCGAATGAAGTTGATGTCATCCAATTGAGAAGCTTCATAACTCTTGCCAGACTGACTGCAGTACTTAAGGATAGCTTCGGTAATCGTCAAGCGTTGGAATGGCTTGCTCAAATCAAGCTCACGACCTTGGTGAGTTAAAACAGCAGTACCTTGTGCATCCATTGCCGCCGCACGAATCAAGCCTTCCGTGAAATCCATTAACCAACGATAGTCTGTATAGGCCGCATAGAACTCCATCATGGTGAATTCAGGGTTATGACGTGGGCTTACGCCCTCGTTGCGGAAGTTGCGATTGATTTCAAAGACACGCTCAAAACCGCCAACTACCAAACGCTTGAGGTAGAGCTCAGGAGCAATACGCAAGAACATTTGCATGTCGAGTGCGTTGTGATGGGTAATAAATGGTTTAGCTGCTGCACCACCTGGGATTGGGTGGAGCATCGGCGTCTCTACTTCCATAAAGTCAGCATCCAACATATGGCGGCGTAATGAAGCAATAGCATTGCTGCGTGCCTTGAAAGTATTGCGACTTTCTGGATTAACAATGAGGTCTACATACCGTTGGCGGTATTTAGTCTCTAGATCTGATAAGCCGTGGAACTTGTCTGGCAATGGACGTAATGATTTGCTGAGCAGGCGTAAATTACTGCACTCAACAGACAATTCACCTTTATTGGTCTTAAAGAGGTTGCCTTCAGCAGAAATGAAGTCACCCATATCCCAATGTTTAAAGGCGCCATGAACATCCGCTCCGCTAAGCTCATCATTGATATAGAACTGAATCTGACCGCTGCGATCTTGAATAGTGGCGAAGCTCGCTTTACCCATGACACGCTTGAGAACCATACGTCCCGCTACTTTGACGTGAACCTTCTTCTCAGCCAATTCTTCTTTAGTTAAGCTGTCATAGTGGGTATGCAGGTCAGCGGCTAAATGAGTGGGAACAAAGTCATTTGGAAAGGCAATGCCACCAGCGCGAAGTTTGGCAAGTTTTTCACGGCGCTCTGCAATGATGTGATTTTCATCAACTGCTTCGGCAACAGGGGGTAAATTCGTTTTATCGTTCATATTCGTGATTAATTAAACGCCTTGCTTCAGGCTGGCTTCAATAAAGGCATCCAAATCTCCATCCAATACTTTTTGGGTATTAGAGATTTCGACGTTAGTTCGTAAGTCTTTAATGCGGCTTTGATCCAAAACATAGGAGCGAATCTGATGACCCCAGCCTACATCAGTTTTACTAGCCTCTAATTTGTCTTGCTCAGCGCGGCGCTTTTGCATCTCGTGCTCGTAAAGGCGGGACTTAAGCATGCTCATCGCTTCAGCGCGGTTACGGTGTTGGCTACGGTCGTTCTGACATTGCACCACTATCCCAGTTGGGATATGGGTTAAACGGACAGCTGAGTCGGTTTTATTGATGTGCTGACCTCCGGCACCGGAAGCGCGATAGGTATCTGTTCGAATGTCGGCAGGATTGACGTCGATCTCAATAGAGTCATCAATCTCTGGATAAACATAAATAGAGGCAAACGAAGTATGGCGACCATTGGAGGAGTCAAAAGGAGATTTGCGCACTAAGCGATGCACCCCTGTTTCTGAACGCAGGTGACCGTAGGCATATTCACCATCGACCTTAATGGTCGCGCTCTTAATACCAGCAACGTCACCATCGGATTCTTCGAGAATTTCTGTTTTGTAACCTTTGCGCTCGCAATACTTGAGGTATTGGCGATAGAGCATGCTAGCCCAGTCACAGGCTTCCGTACCACCAGCACCAGCTTGAATATCGATAAAACAATTACATGAATCCATCTCGTTATGGAACATGCGGCGGAACTCTAGGTCGCCAATAATCTTGCTATAACTTTCAACATCTTGCTCAATCGCGCCGATAGTTTCAAAATCACTTTCTTCTTTAGCCATGTCAAACAGCTCAAGTGCGCTAGTAATATTGGTATTGAGATCAGTAAGAGTAGCTACTACGCCATCGAGCAATTTCTTTTCTTTGCCCAGCGCCTGCGCTTTCTTTTGATCATCCCAAATAGTGGGATCTTCCAGAATTGAATTTACTTCGGTAAGGCGACGTGACTTTACGTCGAAGTCAAAGATACCCCCGAAGAGCTTGCTCACGGGTGAGCAGATCAGACAAGGTATTCGAAATAGTATTTAGTTGTTCAGCTTCCATCCCCTAATTATAAGGGGGTTATTGCACCCTACCCTCAGGGGGTGTCTGTCTCATCATGGGCTTCAATCATGAGCTGTACTCTGGCTTGGCCCTGATAGCGGTCGGTAACTAGGCGGTAGGCTAATTTAGCTTTAGCCGGCAGGCTTTGCGTGCGGTTGAACCAAACAGCGGTAATTGGTTTGTCAGTTGCCTTGATTTCAGAACTTCCAACGGGGCGAACCATCAGTCGTAAATGCTTCTCTTTCATGAGGCTTTGCTGGGCAATCTCAAATTCTCCGTAGAAAACCGGCTGAGGGAAGCCTTGGCCCCAAATCTCTTCAGCGAGCAAGTCGCCGATTTCGGGGGTGAATTCCGACAGATCCAAAGCACCATCATGAGCATGGCGCCGCTCTAGCAACTCGTCAGTCAGCAAGTCAGATGCCACCTTCTGAAAGCAGGTATCAAACTTCTCAAAATCACTTTTCCGAATGGTTAAGCCTGCAGCCATTGCATGACCACCAAATTTCAGAATCAGTCCAGGCTCACGTTTTGAAACTAGATCTAGAGCATCCCTTAGATGAAAGCCCGTAAGTGAGCGACCTGAACCACGCAACTCTTCGCCGGTACTGCCATCGGCAGGAGCAAACACAATTGCCGGTCGATTAAATCGTTCTTTCAGTCGGGAGGCAACAATACCAACAACACCTTGATGCCACTCTGGGTTCCACATACAAATGCTATTGCGCTCAGACATGGTGCCATCAAGTTGATCTTCGGCAAGATGGGAGAGAGCAGTTTCCTGCATCCCTGTTTCAATCACACGTCTTTCACGATTAATGCGATCAAGTTCATGGGCCAAAGTTATCGCTTCGTCGACGTTATCCGAAATGAGTAAGCGAATGCCTAAGGTCATATCTGCTAGACGACCAGCAGCATTGAGTCTGGGACCGATAGCAAAGCCCAGATCGAAGGTGTTGGCTTTGCGCGGGTCGCGGTTTGCAGCCTGAAACAGTGCCTGAATGCCTGGTTGTGATATCCCAGCGCGAATACGCTTTAGGCCATTAAAAACTAATACTCGATTATTGCGATCGAGTTGCGCTACGTCAGCAACAGTTC
This sequence comes from Polynucleobacter sp. JS-Safj-400b-B2, assembly GCF_018881975.1. GTDB lineage: Bacteria > Pseudomonadota > Gammaproteobacteria > Burkholderiales > Burkholderiaceae > Polynucleobacter. Next base: position 119,836 of record NZ_JACVPJ010000001.1, read on the forward strand.
CTAAAGCGACTAGGTCGAGGAGATTCTCTACTTTAGGCTGAGTCTCATTGGTAAATTTTCCACGTTTACGAAGTTCTGCACGCAATGCAACCAGCATATAAAACATCACACCAACACCAGCAAGTGCTTTGCTCGGAAAACCGCAACCGGGTTGATTGGGATTTACGATAGCAAGCGCTTTAGGTAAACGGTCTCCAGGAAGATGGTGGTCAGTCACAATAACTTCCATGCCTAGCTCACGGGCACGATCAACACCAGCTTCGCTTGCAATGCCGTTGTCCACGGTGATGAGGTATTTAGGTTTCGGATTTTGTTGTGCGGCTAAATCCACAACTTCAGGCGTAAGACCATATCCCATCGTGAAGCGATTGGGAACCAGAAACTGAACCCGAGTTTGCGGGCCACCTAGCATTCGTAAGCCTCGAAGTCCTACAGCGCAAGCGGTGGCGCCGTCGCAGTCATAGTCTGCAACGATCAGCATCGGCTCATTTTTCTCAAGAATATCTGCAAGTAAACAGGCGGTACTGATGCAATTCTTTAGTTCAACTGGTGAAAGCAGTTGCTTTAAATCAAGAGAAAGCTCTTCAGGGGATTGCAGACCTCGAGCGGCATAGAGTCTAGCTAGTAGCGGATGTAAGCCGCTCTGCGCCAACCAGGTGGCTGTACGTTCTGAAAAAGGGCGCTGGGAAAATAGGCTCATACAAAACTCATGCGTAACTCATGTCTGACTAATTTCTTTCCAAGTCAGCGGCTCTGACTTTTTCCAGAATGCCCATGATTTTTTATTGAGGTCTTTAGCAGCGAAGACGCGTTCACGAACTTTTCCTTTGGGAAAGTCAATGATGACTACTTCATCCAATTGCTTGTCGCGTAGTGCTGCACTTAATTGTTGCCATGCTAACTGAGGTTGTTCAAGCCAAGCAAAAGCGCCGGTTAGATTTTGATCATCTAAAGTAATTTCATGCGGAATGCTGAATAGCTTCGCTAGGCCAGCCAGTATGGGGTGCGGACCTATTAGGTGCTGTGATTGTTTTAGTAACGTAGGTATTTGTACATCCTCAAGCCTGCCAATTCCGCTAACCCAGATTGAGTTGATGCTAGGCATGCCACGTTGTTCACGCTCTTCATTAACTGGGCCAATATGCCAGAGCATCTGAATTTCATTCTGGAGTTTTCGCCAAAGTTTAGCAATACCTTCTTTGTCAGTATCTCTAGGCATCCACCAATCAATATTGCGTCCATGTGCTTGGTCTACGCTGTAGGTTGCTAAGCTTGAAAATGGACCGGCAGGAACAAACCAATAATGCCGATCATGAAAAAGTACAGGGCCTTGAAAATCTTCTTCAATAAAAGGTAGTGCTGCTTTGAGTAGCCGATCAGATTCTTCTGCTGTCAGATCGATCTGGTTTTGCCCCATCAAAATAAGGTGATCTCGCGTAGCATGCAGATGAACTGGTTGAAGGCAGGCAATAACTTGGGTAGGATCAACGAATTGATTGGATTGCCCAAGTAGTAAAACGGGAGCTAGGGGGACTAATTTCCCAAGCAAAAAGCGCTCATGAGGTAGTCCTTGGCTTGGACCAACCCTGCTATCGAGCTCATCCAAGACATCTTCCCCAGAAAGCATCAGGGTAAAGCGTCTCAGTGCAGCTTTGGAGGGGGTGGAATTTGCAGTCATTCCCCTGATTTTAGGTGGCATTTAGATATTCCATCAGTTTGTCCGCGCTATTCACTAAACTGTGACTATGTTGAGACTTCCTATAGAGCTAGAAATTGGCCTGCGCTACACCCGATCCAAGCGTCGCAAGACGGTAGGAAGGCGTGATGGCTTCCTATCCTTTATTTCTGGGATTTCCACCGCCGGCATCGCCTTAGGGGTTGCTTCACTGATTGTGGTTTTGTCGGTGATGAATGGTTTCCAGAAAGAAGTACGCGACCGCATGTTGTCGGTGTTGTCCCATGTGGAAATCACTGCACCTGATGGTTTGGCAAATTGGGAGCCTCTAGCTCTGAAGATTGCATCTCAACCTCACGTTGTTGGGGTAGCGCCGATGGTGAGTTCACAAGGATTATTAAGTCGTGAAGGCATGATGCGTGGCGTAGCCATTCGGGGAATCTTGCCGAGCGAAGAAGGTAAGGTTTCGGATTTACCAAAACAATTTGTTGCGGGCAATATTGATGATCTCAAGCCAGGGAATTTTGGGGTTGCTCTAGGCGCACAACTTGCAGCGATGGTTGGCGCACATGTTGGGGATCGCATTAATTTAATTGTTCCTGAAAGTGATTTAACTCCGGCTGGTGCAATGCCACGGATGCGAACTCTGCAGGTGGTGGGCATTGTTGATAGCGGCCACTATGAGTACGACAGCTCATTGGCCATCATGCACTGGCAAGACGCTGCTGCCTTATTGCGCTTGCGTGATCCATCTGGCCTACGCGTTAAAGTAGATGATATGCAACGGGCTCCTGAGATCGCTAATGAGTTAGCAGGCATTGTTCCACAGGCACTTTGGGTTACTGACTGGTCAAGATCAAACCGCAATTGGTTTGCAGCAGTTCAGACCGAAAGAAAAATGATGTTCATCATCCTAACTTTGATTATTGCCGTGGCTGCATTTAACTTAGTGTCTACGCTCGTAATGACGGTCAATGAGAAGCAGGCAGATATTGCGATACTGAGAACCATGGGCGCAAGCCCTGGATTAATACAGAGAATATTTTTAATTCAAGGATTGGCAATTGGACTTCTTGGTTCTTTGGTTGGTGTTGCCTTAGGTTTATTGATTGCGCTAAACATTGATGTCATCGTGCCGGTAATTGAGGCTATCTTCAGGGTGCAGTTCTTGCCGCGTGAAGTGTATTTCATTAGCGAGTTACCATCAGATGTGAGGGCAAGTGATGTGCTGACGGTGGGTTTAATGGCTTTTGGCCTCTCGGTCTTGGCTACGCTTTACCCAAGTCGTCGTGCTGCAAAAGTTCAGCCTGCGGAGGCTCTGCGTTATGAGTAATTTAGATCAGTTAGTACTCAAGGCGAGAGGTTTAGCTAAGACCTATGGTCAAGGCCCTACTGCAGTTGAGGTTCTTAAAGATATCGATTTAGATGTTTCTCCATCAGAGAAAGTCGCTATTGTTGGCTCTTCGGGGTCTGGTAAGAGTACTTTGCTGCACTTATTAGGTGGTTTAGATAGCCCAAGTGCTGGTTCTGTCATTTTGGCGGGCGCTCATTTGAGCAACTTATCAGTCAAGCAACTAGATCAGCTTCGTAACCATAGCCTCGGGTTTATTTATCAGTTCCATCATCTCTTAGATGAATTTAGTGCTGCAGAAAACGTGGCATTACCTTTGCGTATTCGTGGCTTGGGCAATGATGAATCTATGGATCGTGCCAGCAAGATGCTTAAAGCAGTTGGCTTGGCTGCGCGTGAACTTCATACTCCTGGAGAGCTATCCGGTGGAGAGCGTCAGCGTGTTGCTGTAGCTCGAGCCTTGGTGGGTAATCCGGCCTGTGTTCTAGCGGATGAGCCAACGGGTAATTTGGATACCGAGACTGCTGATGGAGTTTTTGATTTGATGCTAGATATTGCTCGTGATCAAGGAACGGCCTTTGTGATCGTGACTCATGATCCAGTACGCGCTAAACGTTGCGATCGTATTTTGCATTTAGAGCGTGGAGTACTAAAGACGTTTTCAGTGTGAGTGGGCATCCCATGTGGATCGATACCCATTGCCATCTAGATGCTCCTGAGTTTGCAGACATACTCAATGCAATTATTCAGAGAGCTACCCAGCACAAGGTCAAAGCAATTCTGTTGCCAGCGGTAAAGGCGGCTGACTGTACTAGCGTAAAAGCACTCACTCATCAATTCAGTCAAATAATTCCTGGACTAGTTTATACGCTTGGGATACATCCCTTGTACACGAATCAATCCCAAGAGAGCGACATCGAAATTCTTGAGAAACACATTATTCAATCACTTTCCGACCCTCGATTTGTTGGTGTTGGTGAAATTGGCTTGGATTATTTTGTAGAAAATTTGGATCCACATAAGCAAGAATTCTTTTTTAATGCGCAATTAGACTTGGCCCAGAAATATCAATTACCAGTGATCATGCATGTCCGGCGCTCGCAAGATGCCATTCTGAAGTCCTTACGTCGTCGCAATATTCCTGGCGGTATCGCGCATGCTTTTAATGGTAGTTTTCAGCAGGCGGATCAATTTATCGAACTTGGATTTAAGTTAGGCTTTGGTGGTGCGGCTACTTATGAGCGAGCCCTTCAAATCCGTAGGCTCTTAAAAGAGCTGCCGCTAGATAGTATTGTTACTGAAACCGATGCTCCCGATATTCCACCTGCATGGCTCAGGGAAGAGGGTATTGCTTTTAATGAGCCCGCTTTTCTGCCGAGAATTGCAAAAGAACTTGCCTTGGTTAGGGGTATCAGCGAGGCTGAATTTGCTTCTGCTGTTTGGCGTAATGCTATGCAGGCATTGCCTCGCTGGTCTGCATTATGTGCAGATATTCCAAGCTTTAATTTAGCCTCTTAAATCTTTGCGCTTAGCTATTACGGCGTTTATCGCCGGGGGATCACTCCTTCTCTTTTTGCCGCAAGTGCCAGAGTATTGGTTGTTTGTATGCATCGCAGTCGCCACCCCTTGTTTATTAGCATCCTATTTAATTGCTCAAGAATCTCACTTCAAAAAGTTTGCGGTACTTGGTTTGCTATTTACCATAGGGTTTGCATGGAACGCTCGATATGCAGAATATCGCTTGAACAATATTCTTTCCGTAGAGTTAGAGGGAAAGGATTTAATTCTTGAGGGAAGGGTAGCAGCGCTTCCACAAAGTAGTTCATCCGGCGCCAAGTTTGCTTTTGAGATAGATAAAGCGAGCATAGGAAATGAGTGCCTCAACAATTCACCAAAAAGAATTTACTTAAGTTGGCAGCCCGCCTGGAGAAATCCCCAAGCAATTCCCGATGTTATTCCTGGACAACGCTGGAAATTCAAAGCAAAGCTAAAGCGCACTTATGGATCTCTAAATCCCTATACCTTTGATTTTGAACTCTGGTCCTTTCATCAGGACTTTGGCGCTAGCGGCTCAATCAGGACAGGAGAGTTGCTACTAGATAAAGATATTGCCTGGACAGAGTTTGAGTTGCGTATGGAGCTTGCCCGCTGGCATTTACGTCAAAAGATTCAAGCAATGCTACCAAGCGATGCGCGGTATGTAGGGGTTTTAGTTGCGCTAGTAATGGGTGATCAAAATGCTATTAATCAAGATGATTGGCAAGTATTTAATGCAACAGGTATTGGGCACCTTATTTCAATATCAGGACTTCATGTCACCATGTTGGCGGGTATTGGTGCTTCTCTCGCTGCGTTTATCTGGCGTCGACGTACATGGCCTCTAATTGCTCCGGTAGGTAAGGTTGCAGCAGCCTCTGGATTTTTGACTGCATTCATCTATGCCTGGTTGGCAGGCTTTCAGATTCCAGCGCAAAGAACCATGTATATGGTTGGAGTCGTAGCATTTGCTTTATGGACCGGCAGAAATCCCCGATCATTTGATATTTGGTGGTGGGCACTTGCTTTTGTATTGCTGCTTGATCCTATGGCTGCCTATACCCCTGGCTTTTGGCTATCTTTTGGGGCGGTAGCTGCCATTCTGTATGCCATGGGTAACTCGTCTGATTTGTTAGGCATCCCTACCGGGAAAGAACTAGAAGTGCATTGGATGCTACGCATGTTCCAAGCGTTGCGTGAAGCGTGTCGCGTGCAAGCTGTGGTCACACTAGCATTACTACCATTTACTTTGTATTGGTTTTATCAAGTTTCTGTTGTTTCGCCATTGGCTAATGCATTTGCCATTCCACTGGTTAGTTATGTTGTGACACCGCTGGCAATCGCTGGGGCATTGCTCCCGGAATTTATTGGCAGATGGCTTTTATGGCCAGCCCATGCATCTATGGAATATTTAGGAATTGCACTTGAGTGGATGGCTGGTTGGAGTTGGGCTGTTATTTGGTCAAAGCAGCCAGAGTGGTGGATGCTCGTTCTTTCTGGGGCTGGAATTGTGTATGCCATTCGTCCGGGGGAGATTGGCGAATCGTGGAAGCGAAGGTTGCTTGCTATTGCTCTATCTGCCCCCTTATTTATTTGGCCAACTACATTAATTAGTAGCGCCGAACTCTCTCAAGGAGAATTTAGGGTGAGCGTTTTAGATATTGGCCAAGGTACTGCAGTTCTCATTGAGACTGCCAATAGAAGATTGCTATATGACACTGGACCCATTCAAGGCAAGAAAGATGATGCAGGGCAGAGAGTCATTCTTCCTTATCTACGCGGCAGAGGAATTGATCAGGTTGATCGGATGATTATTAGTCATAGTGATAGCGATCATGTAGGAGGGGCGGCAACACTTTTAAAGCACATTCGATTTGATTCAATGATGGGGTCCTTGCCCAGCCACAATCCATTACTACAAAATTTGCGAGCAAGAAAGATTCCTGCTATCCCCTGTCGCTTTGGTCAGCGCTGGACGTGGGATGGGGTGGATTTTGTAATTTGGCACCCTAATTCAGAGTCGGTATTTTCAGATCAATACCCTGGAAAACCCAATGAAATGAGCTGTGTGCTTGAGGTCAGAAATCAACAGAGTTCGGTATGGTTGACGGGCGATGTTGAGAAGCAAGGTGAGGCTGAAATTACTGAGCGCTTAGATGAGTTAATGCTGAGAGAAATTGGTGATAGGGAATTGCTATTTATGGCCCCGCACCATGGCAGCAAAACATCCTCATCTTTAGCGCTCCTAAAAAGATTAGAGCCTCATCAGGCTTTCGCACAAAATGGTTATCGAAATCGATATGGTCATCCACACCCAGATGTGACTGCACGATATAAAAATTTGGATATTCCTTTTTATCAAACCCCTCAAACGGGAGCGCAGACTTGGTTATTTAAAAATAATGCAAAGTCTTCGACACAATTTTGGAGGCATGATATAAAACGAATATGGCATCGAATGATGTGAACTCAAATAAAAGGATTTGCATATGAATAAGCTGCTCGCCCTTTGCTCTCTGGTTATCGTCGTAACAGTCGGATGCGCTGGAGCAAATGTGCGCCCCTTGGTCGATATGAAGGGTGTAAATGAGGCTAGCTATGAGAGTGATCTCAAAGATTGCCAAAACTATGCCCAACAACAATCGGGCATGGGCTCTACAGCCGCGAAAGGGGCAGGTGCTGGCGCAGTGGTGGGCGGTTTGTTGGGGCTGGTAACTGGCGGTAACGGGTCAGGAATTGCACAGGCTGCTGGAGCAGGCGCTGTCATTGGCGGAGCTGGCGGTGCATTTACTGGGAATCAAGCCCAAGAGGCAGTTGTTAAGAGGTGTTTAAGTGGGCGCGGCTATAAGGTGTTGAACTAAAACTACCCTGATATAGCTCAAAAGCCTGAGAAATCAGGCTTTTTTAACGCCCCAGAAAAGCAAAAAGCCCTTAAAAATTAAGGGCTTAGTACGTAATTCTTGGTTGCGGGGGAGCGATTTGTACATTGCTTTAAGTTTTGCATACGCCCATCCTAATCTTGTTTAGAGCTGGTTTTGATCATAATGGCATGGTCGTAAATCTCGGAGATCGATTCCATCCATTGGGCTGTTGAAACCATCCTGATGGCGAATAGATAGAGTAAGACTAATGCGATGGAGATCCACTCTACTGGCCCAAAAGCGATGCCTTCCTTGATCGCTTTCGCGTATGAAAGATAGGCGGTTAAAAAGATGGGAATAAGACCAACTTTGTCCAGTGAGCCAACAAGTAGACCAATTCTCTCACGCATCTGGCGAGCCATATTGGCGTACATGACCTTGGCATAACTCAAATGATGGGTTTCAAATGATTTTGCGAGGCCGTTAATTAAATCCATATCATCATTAAAATCTTTAAGTAGCGGGCTTGAAGCCTCTTTTTCTGGATTTTTTAACTTGGCAACGTCTGGTATCAGTTGGGAAATGTTGTAAGCCATTGCGGCAATGGATGATAGCGAGATTAATATTAATGCGACCCATCCCAGCGGCTTGCAGGACGGTATGTTGCGGAAAATGACACCCACAATCGAACCAAGACTCAATAAACCAATAGCCCCAATAAAACATACCATCTGAAATGTGGTCTCGTAAAGCTTGAGTCGAAAATCCTTTGATTTCGCTGTGAGAACTAGTGTTATCGCGTTTCTTGGAGTAATAATTTGTTGCATTTTGACATCCGTTGGCCTGCTTAAAAGAAATCCATTTTAGACTTAGAAAGTAGTAAGAAGCTCTGAAACCCCTACGCCTAGAGCATCGGCAATCTTCTCGACATTGTCTAAAGAGATGTTGCGTACTTGCCGCTCCACATGGGCAATAAAGGTTCGGTGTAAGTCTGCCTCAAACGCCAAGTCTTCTTGGGACCACTCTAGCTCATGGCGCAACCTCACCATATTGGTAGCCAATACCTCGCGGATAGAGCGCCGCTTGCGGGGGCGTCCAACAGGGCGAGAGGTTTTGGCAATACGTCTTGGCATGTCGATGTCAGTTCTGCATGTCCTCGTTTTGAGCCAGTGGTGATTAAGCTGCAAAATTATCAAAAAGCCCCATAAATGAGGGATATAGAAAATTGGGGTAAATCATTGCCAGAAGAGTGTGAGCAATATTGCGATCTGGCCGCAAGGGTTGACAGATGTCCTTGTGAGCTTTTGGATTGAATATTGCGACTGAGGGCTGATGCGACAACTTTATTATTAAACTAAATTTTATTTAGTTGACAAAGATCATTGACATAGTAAATAATCCAACCTCTATTTAACAAATGTAACTATCAAGGGGCATTAAATGTTTAAGCAGGGGCGTGAATACATTGAAGCAATCGACGGTGAGATTGCGGCCTTAATCGAGCTGGAAAATCGTCGACAAGAGGAGCATATTGAATTAATTGCATCTGAAAATTACACTTCACGCGCAGTGATGCAGGCTGTTGGGTCGCAACTAACCAATAAATATGCAGAGGGCTATCCAGGAAAAAGGTATTACGGCGGTTGTGAAATAGTTGATGAGGTGGAGAAATTAGCCATTTCTCGATTAAAAGATATTTTCGGCTCAGAAGCAGCCAATGTGCAACCCCACTCTGGGTCACAAGCAAATCAAGCCGTATTTTTTTCGGCCCTAAATCCTGGCGATGAAATTTTGGGGATGAGTCTAAATGAAGGTGGTCATTTAACGCATGGCATGCCTTTAAACATTAGCGGGAAGTGGTTCAAGGTATCTAGTTACGGCCTAAATGCACAAGAAGAAATTGATTATGAGGCCATGGAAATGTTGGCAAGAGCAAGAAGGCCGAAACTAATTATTGCTGGAGCATCTGCATATTCATTGAGAATCGATTTTGAGCGGTTTTCAAAAATTTCCAAAGAAGTTGGCGCCTATTTATTGGTTGATATGGCGCATTATTCCGGGCTTATAGCAGCCGGACTATATCCAAATCCAGTTCCTTATGCAGACTTTGTCACATCTACAACCCATAAAGGGTTAAGGGGGCCAAGAGGCGGCTTCATTTTGATGAAATCTGAATTTGAGAAAAAAGTAAATTCAGCAATTTTTCCTGGCATGCAAGGTGGACCACTGATGCATGTAATTGCAGGCAAGGCGGTAGCCTTCAAGGAAGTGCTGCAGCCAAGTTTTAAGGGGTATCAAGCGCAGATTCTTAAGAATGCTGAGGCGATGGCTACCACCTTAATTGAGAGAGGCTTGCGAATCGTATCGGGAAGAACGGAAAGTCACATGATGCTTGTAGATCTTCGTTCGAAAAATACCACAGGATTGGCGGCCGAGCAACTTTTGGGATCGGTTGGAATTACTTGTAATAAAAACTCTATTCCAAATGATCCAGAGCGACCAATGATAACCAGTGGAATTAGGTTTGGGACTCCTGCAATTACGACTCGAGGGTTTAGGGAGGCTGAGTCTGAGCGGGTGGCGCATCTAGTTGCGGATTTGCTTGGCGATCCCGCTGGTGCAATTAATGCAGTGCGTGAAGAAGTCAGGGCGCTCTGTGCCACCCATCCCGTTTATTTATAAGGCCTAATAATGCAAAAACAGTTACGACAGTTGCGACAGTTTCGACATGATGTATCTATTTCCGCATTCATAGCAGGCTTGCTGGCAGTATTAATTTCATACGCAGGACCATTGGTTATTGTGTTTCAAGCGGCAAAATTATCCGGCCTATCAACACAAATGACATCTTCATGGATATGGGCTATTTCAATTGGGAGCGGTCTAACAGGCTTGATATTGAGTTGGAGATTAAAGGTGCCAGTAATTACTGCATGGTCTACTCCAGGCGCAGCTTTGTTAATTGGCTTATTGCCGCATACACCTTATCCGCAGGCAATCGGCGCGTATTTAGCAAGCGCCTTGGTGATTGTAATTATTGGGTTTAGTGGTGCATTTGATCGTGTAATGGAGCGTATGCCAAAGGGAATTGCAGCAGCGCTTTTGGCGGGGATCTTATTGCGCTTTGGGATGGAAGTATTTTCTTCGATATCAATAAACCCAATCTTGGTTTTGGTGATGATAGGTGCATATATTGCAGTAAAACGAGCAAGCCCAAGGTATGCAATAGCTGGGGTAATGATTGTCGGTATAGTGGCTGCAATGCTTGCCGACAAGACGCATATATCTGAGGTGACACTAGATCTTGTGACACCAATATTTGTGATCCCTGAGTGGTCATGGACTGCAGTGCTCAATATGGGATTGCCGCTTGCAATAGTTTCCCTGACGGGGCAATTTGTGCCTGGCATGGCGGTAATGAGGGCATCGGGCTATAAAGTACGAGCCAAAGAAATCATCACAACCACTGGTATTGCATCCTTTTTATTGGCCCCATTTGGGTCGCATGGCGTAAATTTGGCTGCCATTACCGCCGCGATTTGTACTGGGAAAGAGGCAAATGAAGATCCGGCAAAACGCTACGTTGCAGGCATATTTTGTGGGCTGATTTATATCCTCATAGGTTTGTTTGGTGGCGCTATAGCACTTTTATTCTCTGCATTACCAAAGGAGTTAATAGCAACTTTGGCGGGCTTAGCTCTGATTGGTGCGATTACTTCGGGAATAGTTGGAATGGTGGCCGATGAAGGCCATCGAGATGCGAGTGTGATTACATTTCTAGCTACAGCATCAGGAATGCACTTTCTAGGCATGGGTTCTGCGTTTTGGGGATTGGGTATTGGTTGCTTGGCTTACTTTATTTTGCATAAAAATTGGTCAAGCAGCAAAAAATCTCCTCAGGAGATCGCATGAACAATGTATATGACTTTGTAGTTGTGGGTGGCGGAATTGCTGGAGCGTCAACAGCAAGCGAACTTGCAAAAATAGGCTCAGTGCTTCTTTTGGAGCGTGAATCAAGTTTGGCGTATCACACCACGGGAAGGTCAGCGGCCATTTCGATGGAGAGCTATGGGAATGAATTAATACGCAAGCTAACTTGCGCTTCTCGGGAATTCTTTGAGAACCCACCTTCAGATATAACGGCAGATCCTCTATGTTCTCCGCGTGGGGCATTAATTTTGTCCGATGAAAAAAGTTTTGCGAAATTAAAACTTCGACATGAAGTCGTAAAGCAAATTGTTCCCAGTGTTGAAATATTAGATCGCAATCAATTTATGGAGATGGCGCCATTTGTATCTGATAAATGGATTGCGGGAATGTATGAAAAAAGTGCTTTTGATTTGGATGTGCATGCAATTCATACGGCATTTTGTCGCAATATTCGAAAACATGGTGGCGTAATCAAGACGCAGGCTGAGGTCATTGAGGCAATTAGAGTCTCGACATCTTGGTCAATTGCATTGAGTAATGGTGAAAAAATTCAAGCTGGTGTAATTATTAATGCTGCTGGAGCATGGGCAGATGTATTGGCGCAGAGGTGCCACACAAAACCCCTTGGTATTCAGCCTTTGCAGCGCACGGTTGTTGTGATAGATCCCGAGTTTAACGTTGACGCCTGTCCATATATTGGAACGGTCGATGAACAAATCTTTTTAAAGCCAGATGTTGGGCGTCTTATGGTGTCCCCATGTGACGAAACATTAGTTGAGCCAAGTGATGCAATTGCCGATGAGATGGGCGTTGCAATCACTATGGATCGACTGGAGTCATCGACTATGTTGCGCCCTAAAAAAATTATGAATCGGTGGGCTGGATTGAGGGTTTTTGTTCCAGACAGATCGCCATTGTTAGGTGCCGATTCCAATGTTGAGGGGTTTATTTGGTGCGCCGCTCTTGGCGGTTATGGCATTCAAACGGCGCCAATGGTTGGAAAATTGTGCGCATCATATGCTGCTAACTCTTCCATCCCAACAGAGTTGTTGGAAATCAATTTGGCGGTTGCCACACCATCCAGAAGCATCACATCAGGATATGGAAAGACAATTTCAGTTGAGGACCTGAAATAGTTTGATCTTATGTAACAACTAATTTTTTAATTAACAAAAAGGGAAAAGCTATGAATGCAGATGTGAAAAATATTGTTGGGCAAAGCTCAGAATCAAAAGAAGTAATTTTTGTGGATAAAGCACCTGAACCGCTGGGAACATATTCTCAGGGAATAAAGGTAGGTAACATGATTTTCCTGGCAGCCCAAACACCCGTGGTTCCTGAAACGGGGGAAGTTGCTTTAGGTGGTTTTGAGGGGCAGGTTCGCCAAACTTTTAGCAATTTAGAAGTAATGGCAAAAGGTTGTGGTGGCAGTTTAGCGGATATCGTTCAGGTCACCGTTTATATAACGGACATCTCCAAGTTTCAGACAATGAACTCAATAATGGCCGAGTATTTTTCCAAGCCATATCCAGCTAGGACAACAGTAGGAGCAGCCAATCTTGCTCGAAATACTTTGGTCGCCATTGACGCAATTATGGTTATGGAGAAAATTTAGAAAGCTACTTTGATAGGGGATTCAATGAATAAGGAAAGATATTGATGCAAACCATCTTAGCACGCAAGAACTTCAATGGAAATCTTCAGACAGGCAATAACATAAGTCGAGTTATGGCCTTGAGGTGTCTTAATTGTCTTCGCGAATATGAGCCCTTAAGCATTAGTTATTGCTGCCCCGTATGTGAATTAAGCGGTTCTTTTGATGTGATCTATAACTATGACGTTTTAGGCGCTACATTTATGAACTCCCTAAAGGAGTGCGATAGATTTGATATGTGGAGGTATCAAATTCTTTTGCCTGTGCAGCGCCCTCTTAGGTTAAATTTGCATACTGGGGGCTCTCCGTTATATGAGTTTGAGCATTCAGGATGCGGTCAGGTATTAATTAAGGATGACAGTAGAAACCCAAGCGGCTCTTTAAAGGATCGCGCGAGTGCTTTAGCGGTAGCTATGGCTGTTAACCAAGGGTTTAGTACGGTTAGTGCTGCCAGTACAGGTAATGCCGCAGCTGCTTTGGCGTGCATGTGCGCAACCCAAAATCTTGAGTGCATAATTTTTGCGCCATCTAAGGCCCCTCGAGAAAAATTAGCTCAGATTAAAGCCTATGGTGCGACAGTAATTGAAGTCAGCGGGGGTTATGACGAAGCATTTGATGAGTGTCATCGAAGGTCGAATGAGAATGGTTGGTACAACAGAAGCACGGGATTTAATTCATATATGTCGGAGGGAAAAAAGACGGTTGCGTTTGAAATTTGCGAGCAAATGGGGTGGCGGGCGCCCGATAAGGTATTTGTCCCGGTTGGAAATGGCTGTATCGTAGGATCAGTTTATAAGGGCTTTCAAGAGCTTTTTCTAATGAACTGCATTGACCGCATGCCTAAAATTATTGGAGTGCAAGCGCAGGGTAGTGATTACATGTGCCGGGTTTGGGAGGCGGAAATTGGCCCTCATACCGGGAAAATCATTGAATCAAAAACTGGCGCCAGTAGCATTAGCGTGGCTTTGCCCCGAGACCGTATTAAAGCATTGCGTGCAATTAAAGATAGCGGAGGTCAATTTATTCGAGTTTCTGATGCCGAGATATACGAAGGCGTTGTTCATTTGGCATGTGGTAGTGGAGTATTTGCAGAGCCGGGGGCTGCAGCTGCTTTTGCTGGAGCGAAAAAATTAGGCGCGTTCAGCGCTGAGGAAACTTCGGTGGTATTAATTACAGGTAGTGGCCTTAAAGATATTTCTGGGCTTGTGAATAGTGGTGCCCTAGGAATTGATCCGGGTTCATTTCGCTTAAAACCTTGAAGACCTAGTTTGACGCCCGTCAAATTCAACTATCTTATGCCTCTTCTAAAACAAATCTTTGCACATCTGCTTAAGCCGCAATGGGTTGTCCTCAACATATTGAGCCGTCATCGAAATAGACGAGTGCCCCATCAACCTTGAAACAGCCTTAATGTCAGCGCCTTTTTCAATAAGGGTGGTTGCAAAGGTTCTGCGACCTGAGTGGCTTGATGCGCCATGAATTTTTGCTTCGGCATACATCCTATGAAATAGCTGCTGCAAGGTATTGGGCGTAAAAGCTCCGCCTTTTTGCGATGTGAAAAGCGCTGCTTGGCGGCTAAACAAGATGCCTTCTTGGTCCTGCCGCTCAACAAGGTAGCTATTAAGAGCCTCTATTAGGCTGGAGTTGGTCAAATAAACAAAGCGCTGCTTTGATCCTTTGGTCATGGCAGAGCTTAAATTGACCTCCTCCAATAGGCGGTCATCTGCGCCCAGAATATGCTCTACGCGAAGACTCACCAATTCTTTTGCTCTCAGGCCAAGGCCAAATGAGCACCAGAGCAAAGCAGTATTGCGTTTGGCATGCGGTTTCTTGCTAATGACTCTGAGGGTGCGCCGTAGTTCTTGTTCAGTGAGTACCTTTGCCTTGCCTTCTTTCATCCAAATTCCCAAAATGTTTATAAAGTGCCTGTAAATAGCGGTTTATAAACATAATAGGGCGCGGAATTTTCCTTGTACACCGCCAGAGCCTTATGGCTATTAGTAATGTTTACAAATTGAAGTTAGTAAACATTTTGGGGTGGAGATTTCGCAATGCGGCATGAGTTATATCCCTAGATGTTGGGCTTTACCGCTTTGGAATTTTGTGCGACATTAAATGATTGCTTTCAATGGGTCTGCGATTAATAGGCATATGGAAACTAGCGATAAAAATTCAGCAATATTTGTGCTCACTGGAAGAGGATTCGACACCATATTAAATGAGGGTGGGTCGCAAGCTTGGCGCATCAATACCAAGCGCGCCAGTACTTTTAAGTATGTTGTATGCATACAGAATCACAATCAAAATCTTTTTGACCCTAAACAGCTTACTGCGCGACACCATGCTGCTTTTATGGTGGGTAAGTTGAAGGAAGTTGTCGATTGTGATGAGGTGATCAAGAATAGCCCATACAAGCGGAAATTATTGGTTTTTAGTGAATACGCCAAAGTTGATGCCCCAAATCAATGGCCGGGCAATCGAAATCCGGTTACCTATAAAAGATTGGAAGATTTGGATATTGACATAGAGGGCTTAGAATTTAAACCAATGCCTTTTGCCTCCGACCCAACCAGAAAATGATTTCATTTTAATTTCAAGGCTCACTTTCATGGAGGCGGTCACATCAATTAGCTTTCAATATTTTGCACTGGACTAATTAATTCGTATACAAGTATTTATGCGGTGATTATTGAGGTCTTGGAGCATAGGAAATAAATAATGCCCTCAAGGTATTTTCATAGAAGACGATAAATTCAGAAATAGGTTTGCCTTCAAACATATTTTTAAGTGAAGTTGACTTCATGTCCTGCACAGTTGGATTGCTATTAGGTGGGGCTGAAAGTATTTTTCGAATATCTTGAAAGTATGCAAATAACTCAGCATTTTCTATTTTATGAAAATTCAAATTTATAAGAGTTTGTGAAATCTGCTTTAGAGCTTCGCTGTCGCCAGTAGAGGCATCTTTAACCAACTTTAATTTCTTAGCTTTCAATGCTGCAAGAAGAAGGAATAAGGGGTTGTCAGCCTCGCTGGGCGGCGCATACTGAATCATTTCAATATACCGTTCGCACTCCCTCGCCGTTAAAAATAAGACATCCGTGTAATTTGCGTAATATGGCGCCTCATTTGCCTTGAGTTTGAATGCGCTCAATAGTGGGGTGATGAATTTGTTCATGCTAACTGGTGAGCCACCCGAGCTGACCAGTCCAGTGCTGACATTAAACAGCGTGTGATTCCAATTAACGAATTTCTGGAAATACTCTGCGTTTATATTGCCATAGAATTTGGATAGGCTTGATGCCAGTTGGTCCGCGTTCCATAACAAAACTATTATCACCCCATCGGCATTAAACAGATGTTTGATGCGTTCCAAAAACTTTACCGCATAAGATGGTGAGCATCGATCCAGCTCGTCCACAAAGATAATGATTTTATTGTCTTTTGCGATTTCAGATAGAGCTTTGCGAATTTGTTCTAATGCCTCCTTCTCTGTCTTAATGGATTCCAGTTTTTTGTCGATGTAATTACCCAACGCCTCTTGTGAAAAATTTTCCAACGCTTCAGCGTCCCCAAGGAATTTCTTGCTGGCTGCTTGCAAAATAAGTTTGCCTGCTAAGCCCGTGCATTTAACTAAGCCCTCTTTAATGGTGGCGATACTCGTTGCTCTATTTTTGATTGCTTGAAGTTTGGGCGAAGAGAAGAGAGCTGAAAATATTGCCATTTCAGGGTCGTCATCCCAGTCGGCTTGAAAAGTATCTATCCATATTGGCACTATCGTTTCATCACTTTGATAATGTTGGTATAGGCTGCTTCCTAACCAAGATTTTCCAGAGCCCCACGCTCCATCAATTGCCATGACCCCGCGCGAATTATTCTGTATCCAGTACTTAATACAATGTTCATCCGCTTTTCGGCCTAACAGATCTTCTGTCATGTGATTTTCCATGGTTGTATGATTGGTTTTACCCTTCGTCGCTGTTGTCAGTATTTTACTTTCAGCTTTGGTGTTTACCTATCATCACAAAGCGGTGGCGTGAATTTAACTTTGATTTTTTGGGTTGCGGTGCAGGGCCAATTCACGAGTTAACGCCCGGAGAAATTGAGTGGCTTGATGATGGGCAATGGCTATTTGTCTTTAGGTGACAAAATGGTCAGAGCCATTTCTTCTTGGCGGCGTCCGAAAGTAGTTGGCCTAAGAATTTAACGGGGTCGATGGATAGGGCTTCACAAACATCAACGTATTCCATGACATCTAAGCGGCGTTCGCCGATCTCGAATTTTGAAACAAAGGACTGAGGGCGATCTAGTTTATTGGCTAGTTCCTGTTGGGTAATATTCAAGCGCTCCCTAGCATCTCGTAGATGCTGTCTTAGCTTTTGGTTGCGGGGCGCGTATAAACGTTCCAAAGTGAGGATGAATTTTGATGATAGACATCTCAGTTTGAATCCCGTTTTCGGATAACCCAAAATAGGATATTATGGCCTTTCTATGCGTTTAGAAAGGGTGTATATGAAGACATGGAAATGGGTGGTTGGTGGGCTGGTGGCAACTGGAATTGTGCTACCTTTGATTGCGGGATTGGGCGGTGATGGTAAGTCAGGACAGAAGACGGAGGCAATTAAAAATGCAACTCCAGCCGATGCGGAAAAGCAGTTGGCTGAGATGCGCTATTACCAAGGAGTTATCTTGGCAAAAACAATCAAAAATTCCCTAAAAAATCCATCGTCCATGCAGTTGGAGCGCGTCAGCGTGAATGAGGACGGCTCATTAGTATGCATGGCTTACCGCGCCCAAAACGGATTTGGTGGCATGGATTTAGCTCCAGCAGTAATGATTCGAGGAAAGATTAGTAATGATGGGAATGTATGGGATAAAAATTGCAAAGGCAAATCTATGTACAACCTTAAGGAAGAGGTTGAAATCGCATTGGCAGGATCGCGTTAGCGGTTGGCTGGTTGATGTATGGGAAATGCCAAGTTTTTAGGTTCCTTAAAGCCGTTATTTGGCGATCTATTTAACCTAGCTAACGTTTCATATAAGGGGCTGGATTGGTGAATATATACTAATCCCAATGACCAACTCAATTGGGGGTGACAATGGATGAAGCAACTTTACTAAAGAAATACCGTAAAAAGTGGAATGTTCCGGACTGGCGGTTTGAAGGCGATTATCAATATATTGAGGGTTTAAATCCCAAACAAAGGCGTTGGGAATGTTTGCGGCGCCAGTCCTCGTACCGCCAGGAATGGCTTGTTCACAAGTCCGAGAAAATTGAGTTTATAAATAGCTTTAGCCTTACTGAGTTCATTGATCCCTCAAGGCAGGGGGATGATTTGGGAATTAACTTTGATCAACTTTACTTTGATCCTCTTGTGGGAAAGCTCATTGATCCCGAAGACTTTGAGGATCTCAATAGTGAAAAGCCTATCCCATACTTTCTTCGAAACTTCATAATTGATTACCAAGCCACTGCTACCAACCAAAGCTTAGCGGAGCGCATTGGCGATGCAGTCATGATATTGGCGGACTTGGAGCATCATTTTTTTGTATTTGATCCTAAGGCTGGAGCTGTTGAACAAAAAAATACATTAGGTCGCCACATTAAAGAGTTGCTAGAGCTAAGAAGCCAAGATGAATATTACTCAAGGAATCGCAATTCTACACCCAAGGTAATTGACAATATAGTAAAGCTATTAAGGGTTCAGGATTGCTACAACGAGTTCGTTGAAGTTCACGGATCGGATGCCAAATTAAAGCAGGCCCATTTTGGCTATGAGATCTTTAAAGATGAAATTGATGAAGGCGAACAAGATGTCGATGATTGCTCTCGTAAAAAATTTTCGAGGGCATTAGGTCACGTTCGAAAGCTAGTCTATTGTAAAACCTAATACTTTCAATTTCAACAGGGCATTTCTCGTTGCTCTGATTGTTTGATCCCCTAGTTTGGACAGAATAATTTAAATAGTTTTGTCCGTGACCGATTGGGTCGATCTTGTTCAAAATACGGTTGCTATGAGCAAACGTAACCATTCCTCTATTCAGCAAATTTGCATATTTGCAGATCCATCGACTCTTCTGAGTGGATGTCTAGCGTATGCCTATTTTGTATTGATATGGCTTTGCGCCAAGGAAATCATTGTTTTGTTGTTGAGTTTTGGGGGCGTCTGTTTGTGGGGCTTGAAGGCCATGTTATGAGCGCGGCGCTTCAAGAATTACTCCGCCTGATCGCTGCCGATGTAGTAGAGCAGCTTATTTCTGGACAGCAAGAAGGCAATTCACAAACTGGGCTCGCAGACGCACTCAAATTATCGTCGTGCAGCCCACAATTCGAAAGAAAAACATGAAAAGAACGCAATTAATTTTTGGGAAACCTCCTTCAAATTATCCCAAATCCACAGTCAGCAGGAAATATCCACACCCTTATGGAGGGGATCACGTGGAAATTTTCATGGATGTTAATGATCCTAATGAAGTATTGGTCTGGCCTACTACGGAGCAAGTTAAAGAATTGTTGTTCATACAGCACTTTATTCGGAATCGGAGCAAGAAATGACAACACTCACTCCTAAATTAAGGCGACCTAAGCTATCCCAAGCCATTCGTGATGATCTTGGCAATAGCGATCTAGTAGAGCAAGATGCGCTTGAGCTGGGTTGGTATCAAGATGCAAAGGGTAATCTTGCTATGCCGTACAACAATGGTTCGGGGCTGGTGCGAACGCGCTTTACCGTGCCCCAATTAATCGAGAGAAACGGCAAGCAGAGTTTTTTGCGCTATTTGCAACCACGGGGCACGCCGCCAGAGTTGTACTTGCCGACGATAGGCGATTTTGATTGGGGCGAAGTAAAGGTGGATGCCTCAATCCGGCTCTATATCACGGAAGGGGAGAAGAAAAGCGCGATTGCTTGCAAGCGTGGCCTTCCTTGCATTGGTCTTTCTGGAGTCGATAGTTGGTCACGAAAAGGCGGTATTCCATTGCCCCAATGGGATGAGTTTGACTTTAACGACCGTGAGGTTGTTATTGCTTTTGATTCTGATATTGCGGATAAGCCAGCCGTTAAATCTGCCGAACGTCGTTTGGCGCAAATGCTCAACTCACGCAAGGCCAAGGTGTATCGACTACGCATGTCCGAAGAGATCATTACTGGCTTTGATGATTTTATGAATAGCACTCACTCGAAAGGTTCAAAATGAGTCAATCTATTGCAACTAAAAATAGTACCGTAGTCACTTCTCCTAAAGTAGCGCTAGATGATGTGCTGCGCGAATTACATCACCGCGACCCAAGCTTGCGCCACATTAAGCCATATATCGAGTCTTTGCCGCTTGAGCGCATTTCTATTATTCCGCCTATCGATCAGGTTATGCCTGATTTAAATCGATCATTTGCTGTGGTTTCATTGGATAGCCAAGCGGTGATCTTGCAAGAGCTTCCTACCCAGGATGGGCGCGTTGAGGTGGTCTTTCGTAAACAGGCAGATTTTAATTTATTGCTAAGAAACTACCATGTACTTGATCACAGCGGCATGATTACCACTGCTGCCCATGCGTGGCTTAATCATCCTGAGCGGCGGCAGTTTGATCGTGTGGTATTTGAGCCAAGCGGTGCGCAGGAGGGCGATTACAACCTATACCAAGGTCTTGGAGTTATTCCCCAAAAGGGCAATTGCTCGCTATTGCGTAATCACATCCTGGAAATAATTTGCAATGGCGATAAGCCCATCTTTGATTATCTAGAGAGGTGGGTTGCTGACATTTTGCAAAAACCATCAAACCTGCCGGGTATCGCAGTGGTCCTTCGGGGCGCTGAAGGTGTTGGCAAGGGTATTTTTGGCAACGCCATCTTGCGTTTAACTGCGCCTCATTCGGTCCATGTGATTCAAGCCAATCAAATTCTTGGCCGCTTTAATGGTTTGCTATTGGGGGTTTTATATGCCTTTTTAGATGAATCGTTCTGGGCAGGAGATAAGCAGTTTGAAAGCTCGCTCAAGGGCTTAATTACCGAACGGGAGTTAACTGTTGAGCATAAAGGCAAGGAAGCAATCAAGGTATCGAACTATGCGCGCTTTTTGATGGCATCAAACTCAGATTGGGTGGTTCCTGCTGGTCATGGTGCACGGCGGTTTTTGGTCTTAGATGTTAGTGATAAGCGTAAAGAAGATTTTGCTTATTTTAAAGAGCTTAAGAAGCAAATCGATCATGGCGGTCTTGAGGCTTGGGCGCACCACCTGCTAAAACTTGATCTCACTGACTTCGAGCTTCGCAATGTTCCTAAAACCAAGGCGCTATTTGAGCAAAAAGTTGAGTCATTCAATTCCATGCAACGATTTATTTATGAAATCCTTTTGGAGGCTTCAAACTGCGCGGGAGCCAATGGAATTGACTGGGCTCGTGAAGTTCCTAAAGGGGCCTTCTATCAATCCTATTTGATAAAGGCCGGAGAGATTGGCGAGCGCAGGCGTGGCGATCAAATCAAATTTAGCAACACACTAAAGCTCATTCTTGGCATTCATGAAGACCGCACTTCGATCAAAGGGCAACGTGAACGCGTTTGGGTTTTTCCAAGTGTAGATATATGCCGCGAACGCTTCGCTAAATACATGGATGCAGATATTGCATGGCCTCAGATTAAAGATCTCAAGCTTTCGGACAAAATTCCGCACAAGCTAACCAAGCGGTACTAAGGCATGCTGATATCTCTTATCCAAGGATTGTCGGGGGCACTCACATCTACGCCCAATATGGACAAGCTGGCCAAGCTGACTGGTATTTTTAAATTGCTTATAGGGGGAGGTTTGGCTACTGTATTACCGCTTACCACCAAGTTAAATTTATTGGAAAACTTGGCCAGCTTGGCCAAAAGTTCAGCGGCGTTAACACGGCAAGACTTTTTGGGTGGGATGCTTATCAAAGCTCACCTTCTCATGCCGCCGCTGTTAATCAGGTTGTACCGTCTCACCGCAATGCGAAATGCCTTTGATTATCTTCATCCGCCTGTGTACGAAGCGCACAAAACGCCATACATTCAAGCATCACACTTTCATGCATTTACCTAAAGCTCTACAACACAAAATTTTGTATTCACATCATGACTCGCATCGCTACCTACGCTCGGTTTTCCACCGACAAACAAAGAGATTCCTCAATTGAGGATCAAGTGCGCAATTGCACGAACTATGCCAATCGGCATCAATGGGCCGTAGCGCATCGCTTTGAAGATCGCGGCATTAGTGGCGCGTCTAAAGACCGTCCGGGGTATTGCGCCATGCTCAAGGCGGCGCAAGCTGGCGAGTTTGATATTTTGTTAGTGGATGACTTATCGCGCCTGAGCCGTGATGATATTGAAACCAAGCAGGTGATCCGCCGCTTTAAGTACCAAGGCTTAAGAATCGTGGGCGTGAGCGATGGTTACGATAGCTCGGCCAAAGGTGAAAAAATCCAAGCCTCCATGCGTGGCCTGATGAACGAGTTATACCTTGATGATCTGCGTGAGAAAACCCATCGCGGCATGACGGGCCAAGCCATTTGTGGAAACAATACTGGAGGGCGCTGTTATGGTTATGTGCACCGCGCCATCGAAGATCCTCGCAAAATCGATGCACATGGCCGCCCAGTCGTGACTGCCGTGCGCCGTGAAATTGATCCAGAGCAAGCCAAAATCATTAACCATATTTATGAGCGTTTTGCTTGCGGCCAGTCGCCTAGAGCCATTGCCAGAGAGTTAAATGAAATGGGCATTCCATCGCCACGCGGCGGTAAGTGGCTGCAATCGGCTATTTACGGTGATCAAGATGAAGGTACGGGCATTTTGAATAACTGGTTATATAGCGGTCGTTATATTTGGAATCGGCGCGAGTGGCGTAAAAATCCAGATACGGGTAAGCGCACCTACGTCAAGCGACCTGAAAGTGAGTGGGTCATTACGGAGATGCCAGAGCTGCGCATTATTAATTCTGAGTTATGGGATAAGGTCAAAGCGCGTCAATTGCGTTTAAGTAGCGAGCAAGGCGAAAGGGTGAAATTAGGACTTCGCGCAGCGAGCGCAAGTGCTTCTGGTTGCTCAACGGGGCGCGGATTTAAATACCTGTTTTCTGGCTTACTCAAATGCGCTCAATGTGGAGCCAACTTTGTGATGCACAGTACGACCTCCTATGCGTGCGCCAAAAATATCAATGGCGGTCATGCTGCTTGTTCTAACTTTTATCGGCTGCCAAGACGCAAGGTTGAAAAGCGCTTATTAGACGTTCTGCGCCAAGAGCTATTAACGCCACAGGCGTGTGAGCAGTTTGCAATTGAGGTAAAAAATGAGTTGATGAGTAGGGCTAAAGAGTTTCAAGGCGATGTTAAGACTGCTGAGCGCTTAGTAGCAAGCTCGCAGCGCGAAATTGACAATATATTGAGCGCCATTAAGGCCGGAATTGTGACGGCATCGACTAAAGAGGTGTTAGAGAGTGCCGAAGCTCAAAAATTGAGGGCGCAAGAGCGTCTAAATACTGCCTCTTTAATGGACGAAAGGACTATTGGGCGCATGGCTGACCTGCTGCCAAAGGCGCTAGAGCGCTACCGGACGGCAATCGATGGCATAGAAACAGTCCTAGGATCAAATCTAGAACACTCTAG
This sequence comes from Polynucleobacter sp. JS-Safj-400b-B2, assembly GCF_018881975.1. Lineage (GTDB taxonomy): Bacteria > Pseudomonadota > Gammaproteobacteria > Burkholderiales > Burkholderiaceae > Polynucleobacter. Next base: position 143,463 of record NZ_JACVPJ010000001.1, read on the forward strand.
GACCATTTTGAAAGAATTATTAGGGGATATTCATTTAAGACCAGAGAAACACGGCCTAGAAGCCGTGCTTAACGTAGATTGGACTAAAAGCTTAAGTCTTAACACCTCCGAAGAGGTGGAAAAACTTAAAGTATTGATGGTTGCGGGGGCAGGATTTGAACCTACGACCTTCGGGTTATGAGCCCGACGAGCTGCCAGACTGCTCCACCCCGCGTCTGAAGCTGAAATTCTACCATTTTTTGAGGGTCTCTGTCGAGGCATTCCTGTAAATAACGCATTAATAACGCGTTTTATCGTAGAAATTCTCGATTTAGTGGTTACCTTTAAGGAGTAACATATTGCCACGCAACATCATTCTGAGGTTTATTAATGTCAGTTAGCAATCCCGAGTTTTCAGAATCGTCCTTACTTAGGCCCGTGGAAATTTCCCGAGAGGATCACCCTCATAAGAAGGGCGCCTCCATATCCCTCATGTTTGCCGCTATCGGTGTGGTGTTTGGCGATATTGGTACGAGCCCTCTGTACGCGCTTAAAGAATGTTTTAGTCCTGACCACGGCATTCCATTTTCGACTGACGCTGTATATGGTGTGATCTCGATGGTATTTTGGGCTTTCGCGATTGTGGTTTCGCTAAAGTACGTCTTATTCGTTATGCGTGCAAACAACCATGGTGAGGGCGGTATTTTGGCTCTCATGGCACTGGCTTTAAGAACGGCGCCTGCAAATTCAAAGCGCTCACTACTCATCGTTATGGCTGGCGTGTTTGGAGCATGCATGTTCTATGGCGATGCAATTATTACGCCAGCGATTTCAGTACTCTCGGCGGTTGAGGGTCTAGAGGTGATCTCCCCTGATCTCACTCGATATGTCATACCAATCACAATTTTTATATTAGTAATCCTCTTTTTTATTCAGAAGACAGGAACTGATCTAGTTGGAAAGCTTTTTGGACCAATCATGATGCTCTGGTTTGTAGCTATTGGATTAATGGGCTTACATCAAGTTATTCAGAATCCAGCTATTTTTGCCGCTATTAACCCGCTATTTGCTATTCGCTTTTTAGTGGAGCACTCATTACAAGGCTTTATTGTTCTGGGGGCGGTATTTTTGGTCTTAACAGGCGCTGAAGCTTTGTATGCTGATATGGGTCACTTTGGCCTCAAGCCTATTCGTATGGGCTGGTTTTTTATTGTTATGCCTTGTCTGTTGTTGAATTACTTTGGGCAGGGTGCGATGTTCTTGAATAATCCAGAGACGATCTCTAATCCTTTTTTCTTAATGGTGCCAGAAGTATGGGTATTCCCATTAGTAATTTTAGCCACCATGGCAACAGTGATCGCCTCTCAGGCTGTCATCTCCGGTGCTTTTTCAATGACCAGCCAAGCAATTTTGCTGGGATTTTTGCCCCGCATGAAAGTGCGCCACACCTCTGATAGAGAAATTGGTCAGATCTATATGCCTTTGGTGAATTGGGCTCTTTTGATTCTAGTAATCGCCGTGGTCTTAGCTTTTAAGAAATCTGAAAATTTAGCGGCTGCATACGGTATCGCCGTTACAACTACCATGATCGTAACGACCTTCTTGGCCGCTATTGTGATGCGCGTGGTGTGGCGTTGGAATACGCTCCTGGTAACTTTGGTTATCAGTGCCTTTTTGGTAGTGGATTTAGCTTTCTTAACTGCTAATCTTTTAAAGATTATGGAAGGAGGCTGGTTCCCTTTATTGCTTGGAGCAATTTGCTTCCTATTTTTAATAACTTGGTATCAGGGCCGTAAGATTTTGCGACAGAATGCAATCAATAACGGTTTTGAATTAAAGAGCTTTATCGATTCGTTAATGACTCATCCTCCGCACCGGGTAGAAGGTACGGCCGTCTTCTTAACGGCGCATGTGGATTATTTGCCCGTCTCTTTCCTGCATAACTTGAAACACAACCATGTATTGCATGAGAGAGTCTTTTTCCTAAAAGTGAGTATCTGGGATGTGCCATACGTTAAAGATAGTGAACGCATTACCTTGCGTGATCTTGGAAATGGCATTTACGTAGTGCGTGCGGTTTATGGTTTTAATGAAACACCGGACATGGGTCAAATTATTGAGTTGATTGAAAAATCCTCCGATTTGAAATTTGATGCAATGAACACTTCATTCTTTTTGTCCCGTGACACTATTGTTTCCACTGAGATTCCAGGAATGGTTATATGGCGCGAAAAATTATTCTGCTGGATGTATCAAAATGCTGGACGCCAATCCGACTTCTTTAAGATTCCCGCAAACCGCTTAGTTGAGTTGGGTGCAAAGGTCGAGATTTGAGAAAGAGCCTTCTGCTTCAATCGAAAATATTTATTTCAATATTTTTATTAGCTTCTGCATTGAGCGGCGTTGTACTTGCCACTCCTGCAGAAGAGGCAGAGCTAGAGCAATTAGATAAGATTGAGCAAGAGTTGGAGCTTCAGCGTGAATGGTCTAAGTACCGTTGGGGTAAAGCATCTGCCGAGTGTTATCAGAAGTATTGGGTTAACTCTTGCTTGAGGGATGCTCGCGCAGATTATCGCAAGGAAATCGATCCCATTCGCGAGCAAGAGGTAGCTTTGCATGAAGTTCAGCGCAAGCTTCGTGAAAGCTTAAAGAATCAAGAGGATATTAAGCGTGCGGCTGAGCGTGCTTCTCCAGAAAAAGCTGCCGAACGAGCCGCTAATCAGAGCGAGTTTGATCAGAAGCAAAAAGATGCTGCAGCAAGAGCAGCCGATCTAGAGCAACGTCGTAAGGATGCCCCTAAGCGAGCTCAAGAAAATAAAGCGGGCACTCAGCTCGATTAATTTTTCCAATTTAATTTTTACTTATTTAGGCAATCCTTGGCTAAAGTCAAATCGATTTATATCTGTCAGTCTTGTGGTGGAACCTCTGCTAAGTGGCAGGGCCAATGTCCATCATGTCAGGCTTGGAATACCTTGGAAGAGGGCTTGCCTGAGACAACACAAAACGCTCGTTTTCAGGGTTTGGCACAATCATTGCCAAGACAAAAGCTATCCGCTATCAGCGCTGAAGATCTGCCAAGATTTAGTACGGGTGTAGAGGAGTTTGATCGCGTACTGGGAGGCGGCTTAGTTCCAGGTGGTGTAGTCCTATTGGGCGGTGATCCAGGTATAGGTAAATCCACTTTGTTACTGCAAGCATTGGCGGAGATGAGCTCAGCTGGTATGAATGTGCTCTATAGCAGTGGTGAAGAATCCGCTGCGCAGATTGCTTTGCGTGCAAAACGTATTGCATTGGATGCGCCGCAACTTGAAGTGTTGGCAGAGATTCAGTTGGAAAAACTCATTTCTATTATGGATACTGTTAAGCCACAAGTATTGGTGGTGGACTCTATACAGACTTTATATTCAGAAGTATTGAGTTCTGCTCCTGGCTCTGTAGCCCAAGTGCGAGAGTGTGCAGCCCAGTTAACTCGCGCTGCTAAATCAAGCGGTATCTGTGTGCTAATGGTGGGTCACGTTACGAAAGATGGTCACCTTGCTGGACCTCGGGTTCTTGAACATATCGTAGATACAGTCTTGTATTTTGAGGGTGATACTCACTCTTCTTTCCGCTTAGTGCGCTCTATTAAGAATCGTTTTGGCGCAGTTAATGAGTTGGGAGTCTTTGCGATGACCGAAAAAGGTCTGCGTGGCGTTACCAACCCATCAGCTATTTTCTTATCGCAACATGAGCAAATGGTTCCAGGTGCCTGCGTATTGGTAACGCAAGAAGGTAGTAGACCTCTGCTAGTGGAGATTCAAGCTTTGGTAGATACAGCGCATGTTCCTAATCCTCGCCGCTTAGCTGTTGGCTTAGAGCAAGCTCGGTTAGCAATGCTCTTGGCGGTGTTACATCGTCATGCCGGTATTGCCTGTTTTGATCAAGATGTTTTCTTAAATGCGGTAGGTGGCGTTAAGATTTCTGAGCCGGCCGCTGACTTAGCCGTTCTTCTGGCTATTCAGTCTTCGATTCGCAATCGCGCATTACCAAAAGAGTTGATTGTCTTTGGTGAAGTTGGCTTGGCGGGTGAGATTCGTCCCTGCCCACGCGGTCAGGAGCGCTTGAAAGAGGCGGCGAAGTTAGGTTTCACTGTGGCCATCATCCCCAAAGCGAATATGCCGAAGATCAAGATTCCAGGATTAAAGGTAATTCCAGTTGAGCGTATTGATCAGGCAATTGCCGCTGCTGCAGAGTTAAGTTAACTCTTCTTTGCTTAGCGCAAATCTTCTGCTTGAATCAGTAAGACTTGCTCTTCCCCAGCAGAGACTTCCATCCAGATTGCCGGAATTTGTGGGAAAGCTTTTTTGAAGTTCTCATATTCATTGCCAATCTCAAGCAGAAGGGCTCCGCGCTCAGATAAGTAATCGGACGCTGAAGCAATAATGCGCCTGATTAAATCCATGCCATCTTCTCCACCAGCTAAAGCTAATTCTGGTTCGGCATGATATTCCGCGGGAAGCGCATTCATTGAGGCGGCATTGACATAAGGTGGATTGCAAATAATGAGATCGAAGAGGTTATCTTCATTGGGTTCTGGCAAAGCATCCCAGAGATCTCCATTTAACAAATCGATTTGAGAACCTAGGCTGTGACGGTCGACGTTACGTGCCGCTACCGAGAGTGCGGGCATACTGATATCGCAGGCACTCACATGAATATCTGGGCATGATAAAGCCAATAGGGCTGCCAGTGAACCATTGCCCGTGCAAAGATCAAGCGCTTTGCCATCGGCAGGCAACCAGGGCTCTAGCGAGCCATCAACAATGAGTTCTGCAATCCAAGAACGTGGAACAATACTTTGCTCACTGCTGAAAAAAGGTACGCCCATGAGCCAGGCTTCACCCAAGATGTAAGCAAGTGGTTTGCGTGTAGAGATTCTGGTGTCAGCGATAGCTGATGCTTTTTGCTGTTGCTCTTTGGTGATTGCATCATCCAAATGATCTAGAGCTTCTGCTGGGCTAAGGTCGAGTTGTTTGCTGATAATCCACAAGGCTTCGCTTTTTGCATCAATTGCCCCGTGGCCGTAATGCAACTTTGCTGCTTCAAGTTTTTGTGCGATCTGATCGATGCACTGATTTACCGTAAGGTGTTGCTGAGACTCAGGGTCCATGATGGAGAATTTTTTTAAGGGAAAGGGCGCGCGACGAAGCAGTGCTTAAGCAATTAATTGCTCGAGTGTCTTGCGGTAGATATTTTTAAGGGGCACCACATCATCAACAATGACGCACTCGTCGATTTTGTGGCTAGTAGCATTGAGGGGGCCAAATTCCACCACCTCTTTGCAAATCTTAGCGATAAAGCGACCATCACTTGTGCCGCCAGTAGTGGACAGTTCTGTATCAATATTGGTTTCTGCTTTGATGGCTTTGCGTAATGCTCCAGCCAAATCGCCGTCACCAGTGATGAATGGACTGCCGCCCAATACCCAATCAATCTCAAAATCCAGACCCACGTCTTTCAGAATCTTTTCTAGACGCTCACGCAATTGCTCTGGCTTACTCTCTGTGGAGAAGCGGAAATTAAAGTCGATAACCAGTTCGCCGGGTATGACGTTATTTGCACCTGTACCCGCATGTACATTGGATATCTGAAAACTGGTAGGCTGGAAATATTCATTGCCTTTATCCCACTCAGTTTCTACTAATGCAGAAATTGCTGGTGCAGACAGATGAATGGGATTCTTGCCTAAGTGGGGATAGGCAATGTGCGCCTGAATACCTTTTACTTTTAGCTTGCCGGATAAAGAACCACGGCGACCATTCTTGATCATGTCACCAAGTTGATCAACTGAAGTTGGTTCGCCAATCACACAATAATCCAAACGCTGCCCCTGTTTTTGCAAGCGCTCACACATGATGAAAGTGCCATCATTAGCGGGGCCTTCTTCGTCACTAGTGATTAAGAAGGCAATAGAGCCTTCATGATCTGGGTGTGCAGTGACAAATTCTTCTGTAGCAACAACAAAACCTGCAAGGGAAGTTTTCATATCCGCTGCGCCACGCCCATAGAGCATGCCGTCACGAATAGTTGGGGTAAAGGGATTGTTAGTCCATTTCTCCAGTGGGCCTGTAGGCACCACATCGGTATGGCCTGCAAAGACCAAGACTTTGCCTTGGTCCCCAGCCTGACCTTTTTTAATTGCCCACAAGTTAGTGACCTGAAAACTTTCAGGACCGCTCACCACACTCTCAGTATGAAAACCAATCGCCTGCAATCTTTTTGTGATTAAATCTTGGCAGCCACCATCAGCCGGTGTTACGGAATGGCAGGAGATGAGAGCTTCTGTAAGCTCAAGTGTGGCGCTCATGGATTTAATTAGTCGCGAAGTAATTCGTTGATGGCAGTCTTTGCTCTAGTTTGAGCATCAACTTTTTTAACGATGATTGCTGCATACAGACTGTACTTGCCGCATGCGGAGGGAAGGGAGCCTGGCACAACGACTGAGCCAGCCGGAACGCGACCATAGTGCACTTCACCAGTTTCGCGGTCGTAGATCTTGGTGCTCTGACCAATGTAGACGCCCATAGATAAAACAGCGTTTTCTTCGATAACTACGCCTTCAACTACCTCGGAGCGCGCACCAATGAAGCAGTTATCTTCAATAATGACTGGGCCGGCTTGGATTGGCTCCAAAACGCCGCCAATACCAACACCGCCGGAAAGATGTACGTTTTTGCCGATCTGGGCACAAGAGCCTACAGTTGCCCAAGTGTCGACCATTGTGCCTTCACCTACGTAAGCGCCAATATTCACGTAAGAAGGCATTAAAACAGCGTTTTTGCCGATAAATGAGCCGCGGCGAGCTACTGCAGGGGGTACCACGCGGAAACCACCGGCGGCAAAGTCCGCTTCTGTGTAGTTCTCAAACTTACTAGGAACCTTATCGTAGAACTGGGTATATCCCCCAGCGCCCATTGGTTTATTGTCTTCTAGGCGGAAAGAGAGCAGAACGGCCTTCTTAACCCATTGATTTACTTCCCACTTGCCAACATCGCGGCGCTCTGCCACACGAATGGTGCCGGCATTAAGGCCTTCTAAAACGGCATTTACGGCATTACGGACATCCCCAGGGGCGCTATCTGGAGACAGGTTTGCGCGGTTTTCCCAGGCTTGTTCAATGATGTTTTGTGGTGATTGGCTCATGCTTTTTAGTTAACTATCAGATTGTTAAGGGATTTTGTCCCTGAAGGTGGATTTATCATTATATAGATGGGGGGAAAACGCGTCCAAGCAGGCAAGAGCTTGCTATCATCTTCCCACTTTAGCTTTAATCTTTACCCCTTTATTTGAACCTCTTTTTCCCCTGCAAAGTACGCCGTGCAACTGAAATCCATCAAACTTTCCGGCTTTAAGTCTTTCGTAGACCCAACCCATTTTGAAATGCCTGGCCAGCTTATTGGCGTTGTGGGTCCTAACGGTTGCGGAAAGTCGAATATTATTGACGCCGTACGTTGGGTTTTGGGTGAATCCCGCGCTAGCGAATTGCGTGGCGAATCTATGCAGGACGTTATTTTTAATGGCTCTGGTTTACGTAAACCATCTGGCCGAGCAAGTGTTGAGCTCATTTTTGATAACACTGAAGGTCGTGCTCAAGGTCAGTGGGGTGCTTTTACAGAATTAGGTATTAAACGTGTTTTGACACGTGATGGAAATTCTAGCTACTACGTGAATAACCAAGTAGTTCGTCGTAAGGACATTCAAGATATTTTCTTGGGTACTGGTATGGGTCCAAGGGGTTACGCCATTATTGGTCAAGGTACGATCAACCGAATTTTGGAATCAAAACCAGAAGAGTTGCGCGTATTCTTGGAGGAGGCTGCCGGCGTTTCAAAATATAAAGAGCGTCGCAAAGAAACTGCTTCACGCTTAGAGGACACTGTAGAAAATTTAACTCGCGTTGAAGATATCTTGCGCGAACTCGATCAACAGTTAACCCGTTTGGAAAAACAAGCTACTGTAGCTGAGCGGCACGCAGAACTTTCTGCGCAGATGAAATCACAGCAGCAACTATTGTGGTTTGTGCGTCAGACTGAGGCTGGTAAAGAACAAGAGCGTCATGCGAATGGTATCCGTGACACACAAGTTGGTTTAGAAGAACAGACCGCCAAGCTCCGTCATGCCGAGGCGGAGCTAGAAACAATGCGTACACAACAGTACGCATTACAAGATAAAGTTTCACAAGCGCAAGGCGACTTGTATCAAACTAATTCTGACGTTAGTCAGGTTGAAGCGCAGATTCATTATGTGCAAGAAGCACGTCAACGTTTGCAACAACAAACCCAAGACTTACAAGCTCAGCTACAACGTTGGACTGTGCAAGAAACGGATGCAGCACAAGCGCAGCGTACTACTGAGCATGAGTTGTCTTTGGCTTCTGAAAAAGAACAAACACTCTTGTCAGATTTAAATGGTTTGCAAGAGCAAATGCCAAGTCGTGAAGAGACTTATCAAATTGCCTCACGTGAGTTAAATGGCGCACGTGATGCATTAGCTTCAATTGAGCAACGCTTAGCAAGTTTGGGTGAGCGTCTTCGCTCAATGTCTGCTCAGTCAGATGAATTGAAGGGGCGCGAGACTCGTCTAACTGGTGAATTTGATGGCTTACGTCGCCCTGATGCTGAAGCATTGCAGACGGCAATTGATCGTCAAGTAATGGCTACCCGTAAGGTTGAGGAAGCTAAGCAGCGCGCTTCTGAAACCCAACAGCGCGTTCCTGCTGCTGATGAAGCTCGCAATACTGCGCAACAACAAATTCAAGTAGCAAATCAAGATCTTGCTCAAACTGAAGCCAAATTGACGGCATTGACCGCCTTGCAAGCAAGCGTACAAGCCCAAGGCAAGATTGGTCCTTGGTTAGAGAGTAAGGGTCTTAAAGAGAGTAAGCGCCTCTGGCAAGAACTCAAAGTAGAGAGTGGCTGGGAAACTGCGCTGGAATCAGTACTGCGCGAGCGTTTGGCTGCGGTGACCGCAAAGAGTGTGCAAGAGACATTGGCCTTGGCTAATGATGCACCTCCAAGTCGTTTAGCTATTTTGCTTACAGAGGAAATCACTCCGGCACATACTTCTGCTCCAGCCGACTTCACACCATTGTTGAGCCGCGTGCAAAGTGCGGGTGTTGCAAGGCTCACAGCCGTTTTGCAGGAGTGGCTGGACAATATCTATATTGCTAGCAGCCTTGAAGATGCTTTACATCGCCGTGAAAAATTACCCGCTGGTGGCGCATTTGTTACTCAACAAGGTCACCTAGTAAGCCGTGTTGGTGTGCAGCTATATGCGGCTGATTCTGAGCAAGCCGGTATGTTGGCTCGCGCTCAAGAGATGGAAAGTCTCGAAAAGCAATTGCGTGCACAACAACTCATGCAAAGTGAACTCAAAGGCGAGCTAGATCAGTGTGTTGCAAATTATCAAGCGGCACATCAAGCTGCCGAGCAAGCTCGTGAAAATGCAGAGCATGCCGTTCAAGAGGCGCATGGTTTTGAAGTGGAAAGAATGCAGTTGACTCAAGCTGAAGAGCAATACAGTCAACGAGCAGCACAGATTCAGGGTGAGTTAAGCGAGTTGCGCCAGCAAATGGAGCAATTGGCTCAAACTCAAGAGCAATCTGCTACCGAGTTACTTGAGTCTGAAGAATCTAAGCAAGCCTTGCAAGAAGCCTTGCAGGTAGCACAAGAAAAGTTAGAGCGTTCTACTGAAGAGCGCGATCGTTTGCGTGAGTCGCTTCGTGCGGCTGAGATGTCTGCTCAAGAGGCTGCATTTGCAACTCGGTCCTTGCAGCAGCGTATTGCCGATCTACAGCGTGATCAAAGTACTGCTCGTACTCAGATCATGGAGATTCAGGATAAGCATGATGCCGCTGCTCAAGAATTAGAAACTTTGAGTGACGAAGAAGCTCAAGACAAGTTACAAGGATTATTACTTGCTCGTAGCGCACGTGAAGCTGCTTTAGCAAATGCGCGTACCGAGCAAGATGCTTTATTGCATCAGTTGCGCGAAGCGGATGAGTCACGTATGCAGGTAGAGCGTAGCCTCCAGCCTATGCGTGACAAAGTCGTTGATCTGCAATTACGTGAACAAGCGGCTCGTTTGAACTTTGAACAATTTGCCACATTGCTGTCTGATGCAGAGGCAGATCTCATTGCGCTTGAGGCGAACTTCAGTGCGGATTTGAAAGTTGGTGCGCTCCAGAGTGAAGTCAATCGCTTGAATACCGAAATTCAGTCTTTAGGTCCAGTCAATATGGCTGCTTTGGATGAGCTATCAAGCTCTCGTGAGCGTAAGCAGTTCTTGGATGCGCAATCAGCTGACTTGAACGAAGCGATGCAGACTCTGACGGATGCAATTGCGAAGATCGATGCGGAAACTCGTGATCTATTGCAGGGTACTTTTGATCAGGTTAATAGTCACTTTGGAAAACTCTTCCCTGAATTGTTCGGTGGCGGTCATGCTGAATTGGTAATGACTGGTGAGGAGATTTTGGACTCTGGCGTTCAGGTAATGGCTCAGCCTCCTGGTAAGAAAAACAGCTCTATTTATCTCCTGTCTGGTGGTGAAAAGGCTTTAACTGCAATTGCCTTGGTGTTCTCGCTCTTCCTGTTGAACCCAGCCCCATTCTGCTTATTGGATGAGGTTGACGCTCCCTTGGATGATGCAAATACCTTGCGTTATGCCCAGCTAGTTGCCAAAATGTCTGATAAGACACAGTTTTTGTTTATTTCACATAACAAGATCACTATGGAAATCGCACATCAATTGATTGGTGTCACGATGCAAGAGCAGGGCGTATCCCGTATTGTTGCGGTGGATATTTCTTCTGCCGTTTCAATGGTGGAGGCTGCCTAAGTGTACGTAGAACAAATCATGACGATGTTAGGATTGTCTGATTTGCAATTGGCGCTGGCTGTTATTGGCCTATTGATTCTGATAGCAGTCGCTATTCTGAATATTAAGTACGCTCGTGCTCGCCGTAAAGCAAAAGAGCAAAGTGAATATTCTTTGGATGATCGCTTTGGAAAAGAGCCGAGTTTTGCTCAGGGTTTTGCAGATGGTAATACAGGTCGTACCGAACCCAGTTTCGGTGAAGCGATCACAACAATAACGGCGCCAGAAAAGTTTGCCATTGATCCTCGGATTGATTGTGTCATCACACTTCGTTTTGATGAGGGCATTAGTGGTGCAGAAATCCTGGCAGAAATTAATGCTTGGACTGATCTTGAGGCTCAATCGACTGCCCGCTGGATGTGTGAAGGCTTAAATGCCAACCTAGACGTTGCTGAAGACTGGGAAGAGTTACATTCTGACTCGACGTATTCTGATCTACAGTTGGCTATTCAGTTGGCCAGCCGTAAAGGTCCTATTGGCGTTCTAGAGTTATCTGACTTTTGCTCTCGCGCACAAGCGCTTGCAGAAACCTTGGGTTCGCAAATTGATATGCCGAGCGTGAGTACGATGTTAGATGGCGCTAAAGAATTGGATGTCATGGCAGCAGAAAGTGACATTCAATTGAGTATTAATGTACTGTTTGATGAGCCATGTCCTTGGGGTAACTTTGACGCCCTCATGCGTCAACGTGGTTTTAAACTAGCGCGTAACGGACGCCACTACGAATACCTCAGCAAAGGTTTAGTACTTTTTAGTAGTGCTGATTTAGATCCAAATAGATCAGTAAGCCAAGCTACCCTATTGCTTGAAGTTCCCTTAGTGCCACAAGAAGAGCGTGCATTTGAAAGAATGCTTGCTGAAGGTATTGAGATCGCACAAGCTGCTCACGGTCGCTTAGTAGATGACAACAACATCAATCTGAGTGAAGCTGCTGTAATTAGTATTCGCCAGCACCTCGATATTCTCTATGCCAATCTTGAGAAATCTGGCGTTCCTGCTGGATCTTCTACAGCTAGCAGACTATTTAGCTAGGAAATCACTTTGTCGTCCACTAGTCCGACAAATTTAGCGGAGCGTTACGCATTCTTGCAAGCAGAGCTTGCTCGTCTGGAGCACGCTTATTACGTTTTGGATAATCCGCTTCTTCCTGATATTGAATATGACCGCCTTTATCGGGAGTTAATCGATATTGAAGCTGCTCACCCCGAATGGATTACGCCAGAATCCTTATCTCAGCGCGTAGGTGGTACGGCTTTAAAAGAGTTTGATTCGGTTACTCACGCATTTCCAATGCTTTCTTTAAATAATGCGTTTGAAGATGTGGAACTAATTGCTTTTGATCGTCGTTGCAGAGAGGCTCTCCATGTTGATCAAGTGACCTATGCAGGTGAATTGAAGTTCGATGGCCTAGCGATTTCCCTTCGTTATGAAAATGGCTTGCTCGTAACTGCTGCCACTCGTGGCGACGGCGCTAGCGGTGAAGATGTCACGGCCAACATTAAAACGATCCGTGCTATTCCTCTCAAGCTCACTGGAAAAAATATTCCGAGTGTTTTAGAGGTGCGTGGCGAAGTCTTTATGTATCTCAAAGACTTTGAGAAAATGAATAGACAGGCTGCAGAGTTAGGCGAGAAAGAATTTGCCAATCCTCGCAATGCTGCAGCAGGCAGTCTCCGTCAACTAGACTCGAAAATCACTGCTAAACGGCCACTTTCTTTCTTTGCTTATGGCTTAGGTGCGCTAGAGCCTCAATCTTGGTTGCCTCAAACCCATGAAGAATTACTCAACGCTTATGCAGAGCTGGGTTTACCGGTATGCTCAGAGCGCAAGGTCTTGCATTCTGTAGAAGAGATTCTGGCTTTTTATAATGAGATTGGTGTTAAACGGGACTCACTGCCTTATGACATTGATGGCGTGGTCTACAAAGTTAATTCTTTTGCCGAGCAAGCCAAGTTAGGATTTGTTTCAAGAGCCCCTAGATTTGCACTCGCCCATAAGTACCCAGCGCAAGAAGCGCTTACAACTGTTTTAGGTATTGATGTGCAAGTAGGTCGTACAGGGGCAATTACTCCAGTGGCACGACTTGCTCCAGTAGAGGTTGGCGGTGTAACTGTTACCAATGCAACCTTACACAATGAAGATGAAGTCAAACGCAAGGACGTGCGCATTGGCGATACCGTATCAGTGCGTAGGGCGGGCGATGTCATTCCAGAGGTTGTATCTGTGATTAAGGATCGACGCCCAGCCGATGCAGCAGAATTTCTAATGCCAACGAACTGTCCAGTATGCGATTCGCATATCGAGCGTTTGGCGGATGAGGCGGTGGCACGCTGTAGTGGCGGATTATTCTGTGGCGCGCAGCGCAAGCAGGCCTTAATACACTTTGCCCATAGAAGAGCATTGGATATTGAAGGCCTAGGCGAGAAGATCGTTGATCAATTGGTGGATCACAACCTTGTTAGAACTCCGGCCGATCTCTATAGATTGGGTTTCACAGCACTAGCTAATCTAGAGCGCATGGGTGAGAAGTCTGCAGACAATCTCATTCAGGCCATTAACCAATCCAGAAATACTACCTTAGCTAGATTTATTTTTGCCCTAGGGATTCGTCATGTGGGCGAGACCACCGCCAAGGATTTAGCAAATCATTACCAGTCGATGCATGCCTTAATGGATGCAGGCATGGAAGATCTGCTCACAGTAAAAGATGTGGGCCCAGTTGTTGCAGACTCCATCACAAGCTTTATGCAAGAAGTGCATAACCGAGAGGTCATCGAGCAACTCCTAGCCTCCGGAATGCAACTTGCCGTAGAAGAAAAAGTCATTAGTGCTGCCGTAGCGGGTAAAACTTTTGTACTTACTGGTACTTTCCCGACGATGACAAGAGATGAAGCAAAAGACCTGCTTGAAAAAGCGGGTGCAAAAGTAGCTGGATCAGTTTCTAAGAAAACAGACTATGTGGTTGCCGGTACAGATGCCGGTAGCAAACTCACCAAAGCGGAAGAATTGGGCGTGCCAGTAATTGATGAAGCGAGTATGCTGGATTTACTGAAGTAGTCTATTTCCTACAGAAATATCAGGTAGTCATTTTTCCATCCCCTAGATAAGCTCGAAGCTTTGAAAGGGGAACATGAGTAGTAAGTTTACAGAAAAATCTCTAAATCATCACGATGGATCAAGTGATGACACAGTTTCTTCCGAGACTCAGACAATCTTTCGCATTGCAATTATTGGTTCTGGTGCTGCAGCTGTTGCGACGCTATTTGGATTGCTGGAGTATCTCCCTTCTAATTTCAATAAAAAATTCCAAATAACTATATTTGAGAAAAGTTTTGGTTTCGGTCCAGGCTATGCATATCAGTGTGATAGCAATGAGTTGTTGATGAATATGACAAGTTCAACAACATCAATTTTTGCTCATCATGCAGAGGATTTTTGGGAGTGGACCCTTAAGGGTGGATGCGGGATCAGTAGCGATCATGTTATGTCTCGATCGGGGGTGGCTCCATACGGCTATATCTCTCGTCAATTCTTTGGTATGTATCTAAAAAGTCGTTTAGAAGACGCAATCCTTGCCCTTGAGGAGTTAGGTGTTGAAGTCATATTAGTTAATGTAGAGGTGGTCGATATTGCGGTGCTAAGTGATAATAAATTCAATGTAATAGCCTCTGGAGGGAAGTCCACAGAATTTAATTGTGCAATTTTATGCACAGGTAATAACTCCCCGCAGGACATCTTTAGGTTGGTTGGTAAAAGCCAATATGTCAACAACCCTTATCCAGTAAACAATTATTTAAAGCTTATAAAAAGGACGGCTAGCGTTGGCATCATTGGTGGCCAGCTTACTGCAGCTGATATCGCAGTTGTACTGGCCAACCATGGTCATCAAGGGCCAATCAATTTCTTTACAAGAGACTCAAATTTTCCATTGGCAAGGTGTCAGCAGAGAAAATATGCTTTGAAGTATTTGACTTTAGATAATCTTGAGATTTTAAAGAGTAAAAACAACAAAGGGATATCTGTGCGTCAGGTATTGAGGCTAGCAAGGAAGGAGTTTTTACGGGCGGGAATTGCTTGGAATACATTCTTTAGCCCCTCAAATATTGAATATAGCCGTTGGATCCAGTCTTTATTAGATGGGGGCAGGGATTTTTCTTCTTGGCAAAACTTAGCAATCAAAACCGATGCCGTTATTGGTGATTATTGGAACGCGCTATCCAGCTCAGATAAAGAGCTATTTATGAATAAATTTCATAGATTATGGGCCGCCAAAAGAGTCCCTCTGCCAATGCATACTGCGCTCAAGCTACATTCATTATTTCAGGCGGGAATTCTTACGCATCACCCATACTTAAGGGTGATTCATGCTTCTGGGAGAAATAGGTTCACAGCCTTCGTTGGGGAATCTGGAGAATCTCAATCAAGTATCGAAGTTGATTGCGATTGGATAATTAATGCAACGGGTCCGGCTAAGGATATTGGTGGTAGCACAGAGATGCCGCTGATAAAAAACTTGCTTAAATCAGGGGCAATTATCAAAAATCCACATGGTGGAATTATGTTGGATTATGAGACTTCAATTGTCAAAAGCGCAAGTCATCGGAGTCTTAATTATTTTTATGCAATAGGACAGCTAACTTCTGGAACTTACTATTTCGTAAGTTCGCTAGATATGGTTTCCATGAGGGCAAAAAATGTTGCTAGACATATAGTTGAGTCACTTGGGTTGCGACAAGACCAGAAGGAAATATACAAGCAAACTCAAGACGAGTCTTTATATGCCTCATAAAAGCAAATTTCTAATACCAATTCTTATGGCCTTAGTAATTTTGCCAATGATTGCTACAGATATCTATCTTCCAGTAATGCCTGCCATGGGCTCACAACTAGGTGCAATAAGCTCGGATATCACAAATACATTAACTTCATACATGCTTGGTTATTCTCTAAGTCTGCTGCTTGCGGGCATGTTGGCCGATATATATGGCCGTCGAATTATTTGTATCGTTGTCTTATCGATTTTTTGTGTTTCAAGTATTGGATGTTATTTTGCTTCAACGATTGAGCAATTAACTACTTTTCGTTTTTTTCAGGCGCTCGGAGGGGGTTGTGGCACGCTAATTGCAAGGGTTATTGTTAGAGATGTATATGACCAGGAATCCCAGGTTAGGGTATTGAGTTACTTGGCTACGGGAATGGTGATTTCTCCAATTTTTGGACCAGTCCTAGGGGCTTACATCGCAAATTACTTTGACTGGCGATCAATATTTCTTGCATTGACATCTATATCTTTCTTGGTATTTATTTTTTTGTGTGCTTTTATGAGAGAGAGTCTTGTGAATCGTGGGGATAGGGAATCTTTTTGGGTCAGGTCAGTTATTTCCCACTACTGTCGCCTACTGGGGCACCGAGAATTTGTGTTTTATACCCTTGCAATTAGTCTTGCCTGGACGGTCTATTTTGCGTTTCTTTCTTCATCGCCAGTGCTAATTCAAGATATTTACCAAGCGACACCTATTGAATATAGCTATATTTTTTCGGCAACTATTAGCGGCTTCATTCTTGGGACAATTTTTATTCGCTGGAAATTGGCGAGCTTAAATTTAAGGCGCCTAGTTTTTTTGGCTGGAGCTATTATTTTTATCGCTACTTTAATTGTCTATACATTAGCTACGCTTGAGATTAAGTTCCTTCGTGTTCAGCTGATATTTGTCTTTTTTGCATTATTCGGTATTGGTATTATTTTTCCTGCCGCTCAAGCTGGCGTTACTAGACCCTTTAAAAATAATATAGGGCTCATTTCAGGCCTTTTCTACTCAATTGAGATGTTCTTTGGCGCCGTTTGCGGGTATATCCTTTCTTCTATCGGAGATGTGACCTGGAGCTCTACGTCACTAATAATGCTAGCCGCAGCTACTGGAATTGTTCTGCTTTGTATTTGGGACGGGTGGCATAAGATTGGCAAACAAATTATTGGCTTTAATCCCTTGATTAAATAAATAACATGTTCAAGCTTGAAAAAAATTTTCGTATTAAAACGATTTTGAATTCTGATAATCCTTGTTCAAGGAAAAATCACGAGGGACATATTACCGCTAGTGGCTTAGTCATCAGGGATGGCAAGGTTCTACTAATTTTTCATCCGTATATCAAGCGTTGGTTTCAGCCGGGCGGGCACATTGATGAGGGTGATTCGCCGATTGAGACTGCAATTAGAGAGGTTTATGAAGAAACTGGTTACGTTTGCGAAATAGACCCCGATAATCAAGAGCCTCTTGATATTGATATTCACGAGATTCCTGAGAATCCCAAAAAGGGTGAGGGCGCTCATTTGCACATAGATTTACTTTATCAGTTACGAGTCCTGCGACAAGAGCAACCTAAAGAAGATATTGAATGTAGGTGGGTTGCTTTTAAGGATATCGAAAGCATTCGCATACAGCGAGCTTTAGCAAAATTGCCTTAAGCCCCTAATGCCTCAAGCAATTCTGTCTCCAGCTGAATCTGTAGCTTAGGGTTTTTTCCCAAGTTTGCGGCGTCCAAGAGCAGGATATCTTCCACTCGCTCTCCCAGGGTATTGATTCTGGCGGTATGAATGGATACTTGATGTTTCGCCAACACTCTAGAGATGGTGTAGAGCAGTCCGGTACGGTCACTTGCTGATAATGCCAGTGTGTAATATCTGCCCCGATCATCCGGAACCATGTGAACGCGCGGCTGAATTGGGAATGTGCGAGATTGTCTTGAGAGGCGACCCATACTTGGATTGGGTAGAGGCTCTACATTCGTTAGAGCCTCTGTTAATTCAAACTCTACCAATTGAATAATGTCACGATAGCTACCGCCCTCATCCACCAGGTTACTACCAGAGATTTGGAACGTATCAAGGGCATAACCATGACGTGTCGTATGAATGCGAGCATCCCAAATGGAGAAGCCATGCCTTTCAAAGTAGGCACATATTCTGGCAAACAGATCTTCTTGGTCTTTAACATAAACAGCAACTTGCAAGCCTTCGCCAATAGGGGACAGTCTTGCCCTCACAATAGGTTGATCGCTATTTACCTTGTTATATAGATGGCGTGTAAGCCAGGCAATATCCGATGAGTCCTGTCTTAAGAAGAAAGCTACATCTAGTTGCTTCCATAGATCCTCATATGATTCATCATTAATACCATATAGGCGTAATTTAGCCTTGGACTCTTCTTGGTGTTGTGCCAATTCTGATGAAGCGTCTGGTTTAGCTCCGCCCAATACTCTGAGTGTTGCGCGATAAAGATCTTCTAAGAGTTTGCCTTTCCAGGCATTCCAAACTTTAGGGCTAGTGCCGCGTACGTCAGCCACAGTTAATAGATAGAGTGCAGTGAGGTGACGCTCATCACCTACCTTTTTGGCAAATGCCTTCACGACATCAGGGTCGGTGATATCTTGCTTCTGAGCTGTCTGACTCATATTGAGGTGCTCAGCGACTAACCAAACTAATAGCTCAGTATCTTTTTTATCTAAGCCATGATCCTTGGCGAACTTGCGCATATCAGCTCTGCCCAATTGCGAGTGATCACCACCACGTCCTTTGGCAATATCGTGGAAGAGCGCGGCAATGACCAGTAACCAAGGTTTCTCAAAGTGAGCAATGAGGCTGCTGCAGAAGGGAAATTCATGGGTATGCTCTACAACCATGAAGCGACGTACATTACGCAACACCATCAAGATATGTTGATCAACGGTGTACACGTGAAATAAGTCATGCTGCATCTGCCCAACAATCTTGCGAAAGGCTGGCAGGTAGCGACCTAAAACGCTGCTACGATTCATGAGATGGAAGGCGCGGCTTACACCTTCGGGTTGCTTCAAAAGCTCGATAAAGAGCGCCCTATTAATTGGGTCAGCACGCCACTTGCTATCCATCTTGGTGCGGGCGTTATACAGAGCTCTAAAAATAGTTGCTGACAGACTCTTTACATTTGATGCTTGAGCAAATACAAGGAAAGTTCTTAGGATCTGCTCTGGATGATTCTGAAAGAGTTGGGGATCGGTAATATCCAATACCCCTTGGCGCTCAATAAAATGTTCGTTACCTTCACCCGGAATAGCAAGAATCGTCTTAGACTCCTGTGGAAAGAGTAAGGCTTCAATATTTTGTAGGAGCACATCATTTAGCTGTGTAACTGCCTTAGCCGCCCAGTAGTAGCGACGCATAATGGCTTCACTCGCTTGACGAGAGGATTCCTCTGTAATTCCCATTGATGCTGCCAGTGCTGTCTGTAAGTCAAAAGCGAGGACATCTTGTCTGCGTCCTGCAAGCAAATGCAAGTTAGCACGCAAGGTTTCTAGGAAGCGTTGATTGCGATTAAGTTCTGTTAGTTCACGCTGTGTGATAAGGCCAGCTTCATTAAGATCCTTAAAAGTGTTACCCAATAACGCTGCTTTACTTACCCAAGAAATCACCTGTATATCCCTTAAGCCGCCAGGACTTTCTTTGCAATTAGGCTCTAAAGAGTAGGGAGTGTTCTGATATTTGTAATGACGTTGAATTTGTTCAGCTTGCTTGGCTTGAAAGAAAGCTTTTGGATCCATGGCAGATTCAAAAGCTTTAGCGAAGTCATTGAAGAGTTGCTTTTTGCCGCAAATCAGTCGCGCCTCTAATAGGGAGGTGCGTACAGTAATATCCTGCTCGGATTCTGACATGCATTCAGCAATATTTCTGACTGATGAACCAATTTCTAATCCTGTATCCCAGCAGCTTGCAACAAATTGCTCGACTTGCTTTGATAAGGCCCTAGCCCTTCTCTCATCAGCTGGCAGCAGAATTAATATATCAATATCAGAATATGGAAATAAAGCGCCTCTACCAAAGCCACCAACCGCTACTAATGCGGCCTCACTATTTAAGCCGCAGCTATTCCATAAATGGCTGAGGAGTTGATCGCTCAGTTTAGTAAGTTGCTTTGTGAGTTTGCCTACCGACTGCGTTTTTTTAAATTCTGCATATGCAATTTCTCGAGCGGCACGCAGGCTAGCTGCATCAACAATGTTGCCGGCTTCCTGAGGCTTACTCATCGTATTAAGCGCTTACTGATGAAGGTCTGAATGAAAGACCTTTAACGCAATCAGGAGGTGGGTTGCTACCTTCTGACCAGGTAAGCACTTCAACACCAGTCTGAGTCACGAGCAAGGTATGTTCCCACTGAGCCGACAAGCTACGATCTTTTGTTTTCACAGTCCACTGATCAGGCATGGTGCGAATATCTCGCTTGCCAGCGTTAATCATGGGCTCGATTGTGAAAGTCATGCCAGTTTCTAGTTTCTCGCCGGTACCTGGGCGACCATAGTGAAGCATTTGTGGATCTTGATGGAATACTTTGCCGATACCGTGACCACAGTATTCACGCACTACTGAATAACCCGCTTTTTCTGCATGGGTCTGAATCACGTGACCGATGTCACCAAGTGATGCACCTGGTTTAACTTGAGCAATTCCTAGCCACATACATTCAAACGTAATTTGAGTGAGGCGTTTTGCCATGACGGAAACTTCACCCACCATAAACATACGACTGGTGTCGCCGTAGTAGCCGTCAGGAGTTATGACTGTGATGTCTAAGTTCACAACATCACCAGTCTTAAGAACTTTGTCGCCAGGAATTCCATGACAAATCACATCATTTACTGAGGTGCAGATGGATGCTGGAAATGGAGGGTAGCCAGGTGGCTGATAGTTCAATGGGGCTGGAATCGTTTTTTGGACGTCGCGCATGTATTCATGGCAAATCCGATCGAGTTCGCCCGTAGTTACCCCGGCTTTAACGTGGGGTGCCACATGATCAATCACTTCGCTAGCTAAGCGGCCAGCTTCACGCATCCCTAGGATGTCTTTTTCTTCGGTAAATACACTATTCATGCCTTGATTATCAACGACTTGGAGGCTTTTAGCTTGCAAGTAATGCCTAAAAATTAAGCATTCATAGCCTTTTTTGGGCTTCTAGGGGCTGTTTTGAAGCTTAGACCTCCGGTTGGGGCGTCCGTGGCGCTGCCTAGAGCGTTGATATTTAAGCTATAATTTCGGTCTCAGGTCTATTTTGGACTTGAAATCGCGAGTTGAGCCCTCCAGGGTGGCGTTTTTTAGCGCAGCTAGGACTCAACTTTAGAAACAACCCTTAGGAGAAGTTATGTCAGTAACTATGCGTCAAATGCTGGAAGCCGGTTGCCATTTTGGTCACCAAACCCGTTTCTGGTCCCCAAAGATGGCCCCATTCATTTTCGGTCATCGCAACAAAATCCACATCATCAACTTGGAAAAAACATTGCCAATGTTTCAGGACGCCCTGAAATTTGCAAAACAAGTTGCTTCTAATCGTGGCACTATTTTATTTGTTGGTACTAAGCGTCAATCACGCGAGATCATTGCTGAAGAAGCTGCTCGTGCTGGTATGCCTTACATCGACAGCCGTTGGTTGGGTGGCACACTCACCAACTTCAAAACTGTTAAAGGTTCCCTCAAGCGTTTGAAAGACATGGCAGTTGCTAAAGAAGCTGGCGACTGGGAAAAGCTTTCTAAAAAAGAAGCTTTGACTAACGACCGTGATCTCGACAAGTTGCAAAAAGCGCTTGGCGGTATTCAAGATTTGAACGGTGTTCCTGATGCGATTTTCGTAGTGGACGTTGGCTATCACAAGATTGCTATTACTGAAGCCAACAAGCTTGGCATTCCAGTAATCGCTGTTGTAGATACTAACCACTCACCAGAAGGTGTTGATTACATTATTCCTGGTAACGATGACTCCAGCAAAGCTGTTCTCCTTTATGCGCGTGGCATTGCTGACGCAATCCTCGAGGGCAAAGCTAACTCTGTTCAAGAAATTTTGACGGCAGTTAAAGAAGGTGAAGAAGAATTTGTTGAAGAAGGGGAGGCTGAATAATGGCCGCTATTACCGCTGCAATGGTTGGCGAGTTACGCGCCAAAACTGATGCTCCGATGATGGAGTGTAAAAAGGCTTTGACCGAGGCTGATGGTGATATGGCTCGTGCAGAAGAAATTCTGCGCGTTAAGCTGGGTAGCAAGGCTGGTAAAGCAGCTTCTCGTGTAACGGCTGAAGGTATCGTTGCTACTTCTATCAATGACACTACTGGTGCTTTGTTAGAAGTGAACTGCGAAACTGACTTCGTTTCTAAGAATGATGATTTCTTGGCGTTCGTAAATGACTGCGTGAAGTTGGTTGCTGAAAAGAACCCAGCTGACGTTGCTGCATTGTTAGCATTGCCATTGAATGGTCAAACTGTTGATGAAGTTCGTAGCGCATTGATCGGTAAGATCGGCGAGAACATCATGCCACGTCGTTTTAAGCGTTTTGCTGGAAGCAACAAGTTGGTTTCTTACCTCCATGGCACTCGTATTGGTGTAATGGTTGAGTTCGAAGGTGACGACACTGCTGCTAAAGATGTAGCAATGCATATTGCTGCAATGAAGCCAGTAGCTTTGTCTATGGCTGACGTTCCTGCTGAAGCAATTGCTGTTGAGCGTAGCGTAGCTGTTCAAAAAGCTGCCGAATCTGGCAAACCACCAGAAATCGTTGAAAAGATGGTTGAAGGTTCTATTCAGAAGTACCTCAAAGAGGTTTCTTTGTTGAACCAGACTTTCGTTAAAAACGACAAGCAATCTGTAGAGCAAATGCTCAAGGCTGCAAACACAACAATCAAGGGCTTCACCATGTTTGTTGTAGGCGAGGGCATTGAGAAGCGTCAAGACGACTTTGCGGCTGAAGTAGCTGCACAAGTGGCTGCCGCTTCAAAAGCAACCGCTTAAATTGCCAGTTTGGGGCTTGCCCCATTGGTTGGTAATACCCAAAAGGGCATGGAAACCTTAGTTTCTGTGCCCTTTTGTTTGATCCCTCCCAAGCCCTTTATAATTTGGCGTAGATATTAAAAAAGTGCTTAAAGATCAATAAGCTAAGTAAGTAAATTACTTGGCAAATTACGGAAAATAAAAAACATGCCAGCCTACAAACGAGTCCTCCTAAAACTATCTGGTGAAGCCCTTATGGGTGATGATGCTTTTGGCATCAATCCAGTCACTATCGATTCCATGGTTAAGGAAATTGCCGATGTTGTGAATATCGGAGTGGAACTCGCGATTGTGATTGGTGGCGGCAACATTTTCCGTGGTGTGGCCGGAGGTGCTGCTGGCATGGATCGTGCAACTGCCGATTACATGGGTATGTTGGCAACTATGATGAATTCCTTGGCATTGCAAGATGCATTGCGTCAAAAAGGTGTTGAGGCACGCGTACAATCTGCTCTTCGCATGGATCAAGTGGTTGAGCCTTATATTCGTCCCCGCGCCATTCGTGCGATGGGCGAGGGCAAAGTAGTCATCTTCGCTGCTGGAACTGGAAACCCATTCTTTACTACCGACACCGCAGCTGCTCTGCGTGGGGCTGAGATGGGCGTTGAGATCATGCTTAAGGCAACCAAGGTAGACGGTATCTATAGCGCGGATCCAGTCAAGGATCCCGCAGCAACTTTATATAAAACTATTACGTTTGACGAAGCTTTAATCAAGAATCTACAGGTTATGGACGCAACAGCATTTGCATTGTGTCGTGATCGCAAATTACCAATCAAAGTATTTTCAATTCTCAAGCCAGGCGCATTGATGCGTGTAGTGCAAGGTGAACCTGAAGGTACTTTGGTACACGTTTAATAGGAGGCCAGATGTCAGCAGCAGAAATTAAAACCAATACCGATCAAAAGATGCAAAAGTCTCTCGAGGCTTTGAAGACCAATTTGGCCAAGATTCGTTCTGGCCGTGCTAACCCAGGAATTTTGGAGCACATTCAGGTGGACTATTACGGTAATCCCACCCCATTAAGTCAGGTTGCGAGCCTGGGTTTAGCGGATGCGCGCACCATTAATGTTCAGCCATTTGAAAAGACGATGGTTGCAGTGATTGAAAAAGCAATTCGTGATTCTGATTTAGGTTTAAACCCAGCATCACAGGGCACAGTAATTCGCGTACCAATGCCTGCTTTGACCGAAGAGCGCCGCCGTGACCTCACCAAGGTTGTGAAGAATGAAGGTGAAGAAACTAAGATTGCTGTTCGTAATTTGCGCCGTGACGCGAATGAGCATTTAAAACGTCTTACTAAGGATAAAGAAATCTCCGAGGATGAAGAGCGTCGCGCTACAGATGAAATTCAGAAGATGACGGATAAAGCAGTGATTGATGTCGATAAAATCATTACTGAAAAAGAAAAAGAGATCATGACGGTTTAAAACCGTCCTGAATTTTTGGCTTTTCATGACTCAACATTTCAGTTCAACTCTAGCCATACCAGAGGTATCTGCTATACCTCGCCATGTGGCGATCATCATGGATGGCAATGGGCGTTGGGCGAGCAAGCGCATGATGCCGCGCGTTGCTGGGCACTCCGAAGGATTGAGTGCGGTTCGCAAGATTGTTGAAGAATGTCGCAAGCTGGGCGTTGAGTACTTAACGGTATTTGCCTTCAGTTCAGAAAACTGGCGCCGCCCACCGGAAGAGGTGGGTTTCCTCATGAAGCTTTTTCTAAAGTCACTCAAAGGCGAAGTCTCGCGTTTGGCTGAGAACGATATTGCTTTGCGATTGATTGGCGACTTGAGTCGTTTTGATTCTGCGATTCAAGAAATGGTGGAGTTTTCTGAGAAAAAGACGGTCGACTGTAAAGGGCTGACTTTTACGATTGCCGCAAACTATGGTGGTCGTTGGGATATTTTGCAGGCCATGCGTCAATGCCTTACTGCCAATCCGAATCTGAAGCCGCAACAAGTCACTGAAGAATTACTTCAGCCCCATCTTTCGATGTCTTATGCTCCAGAGCCTGATTTGTTTATTCGTACTGGCGGCGAGCAGCGTGTGAGCAATTTCTTGCTGTGGCAATTGGCTTATACCGAGTTGTATTTCACAGATATCTTGTGGCCTGACTTTGACGAGAAAGAGCTACACAAGGCGTTTGACTGGTTTAGCCAGCGTGAGCGCCGCTTTGGTCGTACTAGTGCTCAGCTTGCATCGCAAGCTATGAGCGATGCAGTTTGACGTAGTTCATTACTAAGTTCACCCCCATGCTAAAAACCAGAGTCATTACCGCCCTTGTCTTATTGGCGGTATTGCTGCCTATCTTGTTTCTCCTTCCCCAAATTTATATCGGAGCTTTCTTCTTAGTAGGCTTGTTGGCTGCCGCTTGGGAGTGGAGTCGCTTGCTGACTCCTGGCGCGGGCCGTGCCGCTTGGATATACGTATTATTTTGTCTAGCCATTATTTTGCTTTTACTAGGCATGCAAAATGCCTCATGGCAATTTGCCCTATTGCTTCTAGCTGTTATTTTCTGGTTCTTTATTGCCCCCTTTATATTGGCCAAAGGTATGAATCTGTCCATTGAAAAGATAAGACCTTTTTATGTGGTGCTTGGTTTAATTGTGCTTCCAGCGACTTGGTTTGCATTGGTGTTCTTGCGTGAGTTGGGTCTCATCTTTTTGCTCAGTACCATGGCTTTGGTATGGATTGCAGATATTGGTGCTTATTTTGTTGGTAAAGCATTTGGCAAGCACAAGCTTGCAGTACAAATTAGCCCCGGGAAATCTATCGAGGGTGCTATTGGTGGCTTAATACTTTGTTATATATATGCGTTCTTGTGCGTGTATTTTTTGTCTTTTGAATCGACTTTATTTGGTGCATGGGCTATTCGCTTTGGCTGGGTTCCTATGTTCTTGATGGTTACGGTATTGACTGCATTCAGTATTTTTGGAGACTTATTTGAGTCCCAGTTAAAACGATTGGCCGGTGTTAAGGATTCCAGTCATTTGTTACCTGGTCACGGTGGAGTATTGGATCGTGTAGACGCTTTGATTCCGGCAATGCCAATCGCAGCACTTTTGGCAGGACTGGTGTGATGTCAATCAAGCGGGTTGGTATTCTAGGTTCTACTGGATCTATCGGCGTCAATACGCTAGATGTCATTCGTGCGCACCCAGATCGCTTTAAAGTAGTAGCACTTACTGCGGCAAAACAGGTTGATCTACTTGCGCAGCAGTGTATTGAATTTAAACCTGCGATTGCCGTAGTGGCAGATGCAGATGGTGCTGCTCGCTTAAGCAAGCTTTTGCTGGAGAAGCAAATCGGCACTCAAGTTTTGTATGGGCCACAAGCTTTAGTTACTGCCATTACTGAATCTCATTGCGATACTGTGATGGCTGCTATTGTTGGTGCTGCGGGATTGGTTCCGGCATTGGCTGCTGCGAAAGCAGGCAAAAGAGTATTACTTGCTAACAAAGAAGCATTAGTGATGTCTGGTGATTTGTTCATGCAGGCAATTAAGCAGGGCGGAGGGCAACTCCTTCCTATTGATAGTGAACATAATGCAATCTTTCAATGTCTACCAAGTCAATTTTCTAAAGAGCATCATTCTGCATTAGGTGTTGAGGAGCTTTGGTTAACTGCATCGGGTGGGCCCTTCAGAAATACACCTCTTGATCAGTTAGCAAGCATCACTCCGGAGCAAGCTTGTGCACATCCCAATTGGGTGATGGGCAGAAAGATTTCTGTGGATTCTGCAACGATGATGAATAAAGGTCTTGAGGTCATCGAGGCTTTTTGGTTATTTGGTTTGCCTTTAGCAAAAATTAAGGTATTGATTCATCCGCAAAGTGTCGTGCATTCAATGGTGCGTTATCGCGATGGATCAGTATTGGCTCAGCTAGGTCAGCCAGATATGCGGACTCCTATCGCTTATGGCCTTGCATGGCCTGAACGCATTGATGCTGGTGTAGCGCCATTGAGTTTGACGCAGTTAGCGAATTTGAGTTTTTCTGAACCAGAGTTAGAGCGTTTCCCATGCCTGTCTTTGGCATTTGCTGCTGCTATTGCCGGTGGTACTGCGCCCACTGTTCTGAATGCTGCTAATGAAATTGCAGTTGCAGCATTCTTAGATGAGGGCTTGCCTTATTTGCAGATACCAGCTGTAGTGGAGAATGTGTTGAACATGATCCCCTCAGTCAATGCAGAATCACTTGAATTGATTTTGGACATCGATGCACGAGCTCGTCATTCTGCACAGTCAGTAGTGAGGAATATTCTTTGCAAGCATTAATTACTCTTGCTGCATTTTTATTGACTCTTGGAGTGTTGGTCAGCTTCCATGAGTTCGGGCATTTTTTTGCAGCTCGGTGTTGTGGTGTTCGCGTGCTGCGCTTTGCAGTTGGTTTTGGTAAACCTTTGTTTACTTACCATGCTAAAAATAAAACCGAATGGGTCTTAGCATCGATTCCTTTGGGTGGCTATGTTAAGTTGCTCGACGGTCGAGACCCTCAGCAAGTGATTGCTCCGGCCGAGGAGTCCCAAGCCTTTGATCGGAAACCACTATGGCAGCGTTCTTTGATTGTGGCTGCCGGCCCCTTCGCTAATTTTTTTCTAGCAATTATCTTTTTTGCCTTGATTTATGTATCCGGCGCCCCCCAATTGCCGGCGGTTTTGCAGAGCCCTCCTGAGCATTCTGTTGCTGCCAAGCTTGGATTGACTGGAGGAGATCGGGTGATTGGCTGGCAGGATTTAGGTTCTGAACAGGATGGCGTGCCCCTTTTTGGTGATTTTTCTCCTGTTCCAAGTTGGAATGCCTTGCGCTGGAGTTTGATGGACGCGCTTACTGGAGAGAATGGATTCGCACTAAAGTTAGAAACTCCTAGTGGCGGCAGCTTAGTAAAGTCCTTTTATGCCAAGGATTTACCCAAAATCACCCCCGACAAGGATCCAATGCTGGCGCTTGGTATCTTGCCAGCACTAACGCCCTTGGCAGAGTGGCAAGACCTCAAATTAGGCCCAATAGATGCACTTCTATTTGCATCCAAAAGGGTCTGGGTAATTTCCAAGGTTTCTGCAAGACTAATGGCTGGATTATTTACCGGAAACACCTCCCTAAAACAGTTGGGAGGTCCCATCAGCATTGCTGACATGGCGGGCAAATCCGCCCAGGTAGGCTGGCAGCCATTTTTGGCTTTTTTAGCACTTATGAGTATTAGCATTGGTTTGCTCAATTTGCTTCCTTTTCCGATGCTAGATGGGGGTCAGCTACTGTATGATGCATGGGAGTTGGTAGCCGGTAAGCGGATTTCGACATCGATGCAGGGGCAACTCCAAAAAGTGGGCTTCTTTCTGCTGATTTCTATGTCATTGCTGGCCTTGTTTAACGATTTACAACGCTATATTTCGCCTTGAATTCTCTGACACTTTCTTTACGTTTTTTTGCCCGCTGCATTACCCAAATCTTGGTAGTTTTTGTGCTTGGGTTTAGTCTGAACGCATCTGCAGCAGACTCATTTGTGGTGAAAGACATTCGTGTTGAAGGTTTGCAGCGTGTAGAGCCTGGAACAGTATTTAGCTATCTGCCTGTTCAGGTGGGCGAAACCTTTACTGACGAAAAGGGTGCCGAGGCAATTAAGGCCCTCTATAGCACTGGCTTTTTTAGAGACGTTCAGATTCAAGCGCAGGGTAGTGTGCTTATTGTGATCGTTGAAGAGCGTCCAACCATCTCTCGTATTGAATTTACGGGAATGAAAGAGTTTGATCCCGAGATTATTCGTAAATCATTAAAAACAGTCGGCGTAGCTGAAGCGCGTTTCTACGACAAAGCCTTAATTGATAAAGCAGAGCAAGAACTCAAGCGTCAATACGTTGGTAAAGGCATGTATGCAGCTGAAGTAGTTGCAACAGTAACCCCTGTTGAGCGTAACCAAGTAGCCGTTTATTTCAACGTTGACGAAGGTCCTATAGCCAAAATTCAAGAGATTAATTTCATTGGAACGGAGGCTTTTAGTGAGAGTACTTTAAAGAGCGAGATGCAGCTCAAAACGGGCGGCTGGCTTTCTTGGTACAGCAAAGACAATCTTTACTCCAAGCAAAAATTAACTGCCGACTTAGAGTCGATTCGTTCGTACTACCTTAATCGTGGTTATCTAGAATTTGTAATTGAATCTACACAAGTTTCGATTACTCCCGATAAAAAGGGCGTCTACCTCACAATCAGTATTAGCGAAGGTAAAAAATTCACCGTGAAGGATGTGCGTTTAGCCGGTGAAACTCTTGGTAAAGAGGCGGAGTTGATGCAGTTGGTTGTTTTGAAGCCGGGAGATACTTTCTCATCAGCCCAACTAACAGAGAGCACCAAAGCAATTGCCGAGATCTTGGGGAGCTATGGTTATGCATTTGCAACCATTAACCCGCAACCTGATATTCGCCGCGATCTAGCTGAAGTAGATCTTACCTTGGTGATCGATCCTGGGCGCCGTATCTATGTTCGTCAAGTGGCCATTTCTGGCAACGCTAAAACTCGTGACATGGTGATTCGTCGCGAGATGCGTCAGTTTGAAAGTTCATGGTTTGATAGTGACAAGATTGAATTATCTAAAAAGCGTTTAGGCCGCTTAGGCTATTTCACGGAAACCGATATCACCACCGAAGATGTTCCTGGATCTCCTGATCAGGTTGACGTCAATGTCAAGGTTACTGAGAAGCCGACGGGCGCGATTACTGTTGGTGCCGGATTCTCCTCAACCGAGAAATTGATTTTATCTGCCGGTATCAATCAAGATAATGCGTTCGGCACTGGTACTGCGATTGGCTTAAATGCATCGCTAGGTAAGATCAATCAGAATTTAACCCTATCTAATTACGATCCATACTTTACGGAAGATGGTATTAGTCGATACACCGATCTGTACTATCGATCATCCAAGCCTTTGTACTACGTTGGCGACACTGAATACCAAATTAAATCTGTGGGCTCCAATATTAAATTCGGCGTTCCTTATACCGAGGTTGATAGAGTCTTTTTTGGAACTGGAGTTGAAGCATTTCAAATTCAGACTTCTAGTAATACCCCGCAGCCTTACTTAAATTATGCCCAAAGCTATGGGGTTGCTGCGCCTGGTTATCCCGCTACCCTGACTACCTATAACGTGCCATTGACTGTTGGGTGGTCGCGCGATGGTCGAGACAGTACGCTCATTCCATCCTCTGGTTCCTTACAGCAATTGTCAGCGGAGGTGGGAACGCCTGTCGGTAATATGACTTTTTATCGCTTATATGGCCAGTACCAGAAATACCACTCGTTCTCAAAGGGTAATATCCTGTCCTTTAATGGCGAGGTTGGTTACGGTCAGGCTTATGGTAATAATCCATTCCCGATTACCAAAAACTACTATGTAGGTGGTATTGGTTCTGTTCGCGGCTATGCGCCTGGTTCCTTGGGGCCCCAGTACTACAACACCGTGATTGGTCAATATCAGCCAACAGGCGGGCAGTCTAAGATCGTTACAAACGTGGAATATACCTTCCCTGTTCCTGGCTCTGGCGTCGATAAAACCCTGCGCCTATTTACCTTCGTAGACGGCGGTAATGCTTTTGGGGAAAACATGAATTTAGTTCTGAGATACTCTTATGGATTGGGTTTATCATGGATATCACCGTTAGGACCTTTAAAATTCAGCTATGGTATGCCGTATAAGCCCTATCCAAATGCCAATGTTCAGCGTTTACAGTTCCAAGTGGGTACAGCGTTTTAATTGTTTAAGGAAAGTTTTATGAAGCTTTATCAATCTTCTAAATGGATTCAAATTAGCTTAATTGCTGCTGTGACAACAATTGCCGCCACGCCATCATTCGCTCAAGATGCGGGAACGCGCGTTGCCGTTGTGAATTCGGAGAAAGTGTTTAACGAATCCAATCTGGCAAAAGCAATGCAAACTCGTTTGCAAAATGAATTTACCAAGCGTCAGAACGATTTGCGCGATAGTGCCCAAAAAATTAAATCTGCAGCTGAAAAACTCGATCGTGACGCCGCGGTGATGAATGAAGCCGAGCGCTTACGTCGTCAACGTGAATTGGCTGATCAAGATCGTGAATTGCAACGCAAACAACGTGAATTTACTGAAGATCTCAATCAGCGCACGTTTGAAGAGCGCGCTAAGATTGCAGAAAAAGCAAATGCAGTGTTAAAGCAAATTGCAGAGCAAAGAAAAATTGACATCATTGTTCAAGAAGCGGCTTATGTAAGCCCTAAGGCAGACGTAACCGATGATGTTATCAAGGCTTTAAATAGCCAGAAGTAAGCTTTATGCCTACCGCCATTGAGCTGGCCGAACAGTTTCAAGCAAGCTTAGTGGGGGAGGCTTCCCACAGTTTTACAGGCCTCGCTCCATTAGAGCGGGGGCAACCTGATCAGATATCCTTTCTCTCCAATCCATTGTATAGACAGCAGGCTAGTGATAGCGCTGCAGGCGCATTGATTGTTAGTCAGTCTGATTTAGAGTTTCTGCAGGCTAACCCCAGTGTCAATTCAGCCAAGCGGGTGTACTTTGTCTCAAAAAACCCGTATGCCACTTTTGCCAGAATGGCTCAGCACTTTGCAAAAGTAAGTACTCCAACTTATCCAGCCGGAATTCATCCAAGTGCAGTAATTGATTCCACTGCGATTGTTCCAGTCTCATGCCATATTGGTCCGTTTGTGCAAATTGGAGCTGGGGTAAAGTTGGGTGAGCGTGTTGTGATTTTAGGCAATTCAAGTATTGCAAGAGATTGTGTGATTGCAAGCGATAGCTTGATCTACCCGTCAACCTCTATTTACTACAGTACGCAAATTGGCGAGCGTTGCATTATTCATAGTGGCGCAGTGATTGGTGCAGATGGTTTTGGTTTTGCCTCCGACTTTTCTGGTGCCGGTGGTGAGTGGGTGAAGATTCCTCAGACCGGTCGCGTAGTCATTGGAAATGATGTGGAAGTTGGCGCTTCCACTACGATTGATCGTGGAGCAATGAGTGACACCGTCATCGGTGCGGGAACCAAGATAGATAATCAAGTCCAAATTGCGCACAATGTTGTTATTGGTAGTTGTTGCGTTGTGGCTGGATGTGCTGCAATTTCTGGTAGCACCAAGATTGGTAATTTCTGCATCATTGGTGGAGCATCAAATTTTGCGGGCCATCTCACAATTGCTGACAGGACAACGGTTTCTGGTAACACCTCTATTATTCGCTCTATCACTGAGCCAGGTCAGCATTTCACAGGGGTTTATCCATCCATGCCCCACAGTGCATGGGAGAAAAATGCCGCTATTTTGCGTGGCCTAGATAAAATACGTCAGCGCTTGCGTTTACTGGATAAAAACAAAACTACAGAGTCATAAGATTCTGTAATCTAAATCAAATACTTACTTTTAGCAGGTCATTTATGAGCACACCAATCGCAATCGATATCAATAAGATTCTGAAATTGCTACCGCATCGTTACCCATTCCTCTTGGTGGATCGTGTTCTAGAAATCACACCACGTGAGAGTATTACTGCGTTAAAAAATGTCACTATGAATGAGCCGTTCTTTCAGGGTCATTTCCCAGATTTTCCTGTAATGCCTGGTGTGTTAATTATTGAGGCATTGGCACAAACGGCAGCCTTGCTTACTTTCTCTGAAGAGCGTGCGGAAGACGCGATTTATTACTTTGCTGGTATTGATGGGGCGCGCTTTAAAAAGCCGGTGTTGCCTGGCGACCAGCTCATCATGACTGCCATACTAGAGCGTGGTCGTGCTGGGATTTATAAGTTTGCTGTTAAGGCAACTGTGGATGGTGAGATTGCGGCAGAGGCGAATATTACTTGTGCGGTTCGTACGAAAGGCGCGTAATGACTCGGATTCATGCATCTGCTGTAGTAGACAGTAAGGCTGAACTGGCCAGTGATGTTGAAGTTGGCCCATATTCTGTTATTGGCCCTAACGTCAAAATTGGCGCTGGCACCAAAGTAGGCTCTCATACCGTTATTGAAGGCTACACCACCATTGGCAAAGAAAATACCTTTGCCCATTTTGCTGCTATTGGCGGCCCTCCACAGGATATGAAATACCGTGGAGAGCCAACTCAATTAATCATTGGTGACCGTAACACTATTCGCGAGTTCACGACGATTCATACTGGTACCTCGCAAGACGAAGGTATCACTCGCATTGGTAATGACAACTGGATCATGGCTTATGTTCATATTGCTCATGACTGTCAGGTTGGCAATCACACTATCTTCTCAAGTAATGCGCAAATTGCTGGGCATGTACAAGTGGAAGACTGGGCAATCATGGGTGGTATGTCTGGAGTGCATCAATTTGTTCGTATCGGACAGCACGCTATGCTAGGTGGCGCCTCTGCCTTAGTACAAGATATCCCGCCGTTTGTGATTGCTGCTGGAGATAAGGCGTCTCCGCACGGTATTAATGTTGAGGGATTAAAGCGTCGCGGTTTCTCAAGCGAAACAATTTCTGCTTTACGTCAAGCTTACAAAGTACTTTATAAAGATGGCCTGAGTTTTGAAGAAGCTAAAGTAGAAATTCAAAAGATGGTGCTTGCATCATCCGCTGATGCCGCTACTACTGAAAAGCTAGCGCAGTTCCATGATTTCATTGCCGCTTCTACCCGCGGCATTATTCGGTAACGGAATTACTTTGCCAAAGTTAGCTTGTGTAGCTGGCGAACCTTCTGGTGATCTATTGGCGGCGCCAGTTCTTAGTGCGCTGAACCAAATACCAGACATGTCTGGCCTTGACGTCTATGGCATTGGCGGTCCCCGCATGCAGGCCGAGGGCATGCGCTCTGATTGGCCTATGGAAACCTTGAGTGTGCGAGGTTACGTTGAGGCTATCAAGCAACTTCCAGCGATTCTGAAGCTTCGTAAAGAACTCATTCAAAACCTCCTCAATGAAGACAGGCCCGACGTCTATCTTGGAATTGATGCGCCTGACTTTAACTTAGGCGTTGAGTTGGAGTTGCGTAAGGCAGGTATTCCAACTTTACATTTCGTATCCCCCTCAATCTGGGCTTGGCGGGCAGGGCGCATTAAGAAGATATCCCAAGCGGTAGAGCGCATGCTCTGCATCTTCCCCTTTGAAACAGAAATCTATGACAAAGCTGGCGTTACGTCTACATATGTGGGGCACCCATTGGCCAGCGAGATTCCACTTGAGCCAAATATTGAGCAAGCGCGAGAAAAATTAACTCAACACCTCCAAATTCCCGCCGCCTCACTTGAGGGTTTGGTAATTGCTGTCTTACCTGGAAGTCGTGGTTCTGAGATTGAATTGATTGCCCCAGTCTTTTTTGAAACTATGCTGTTATTGAGTAATAGACTAAAAGGCCAAAAGCTTAATTTCTTAATTCCTGTAGCTACTCCAAGACTGCGTGAGCCCCTTGTGCAGCTTTTGCTTAAAGCAAAAAATAGCAATCCAGATATTCAGATTCATCTACTGGATGGGATGGCTGATGAAGTGCTGGAAGCTTCCGACGTAGTATTAATCGCAAGCGGCACAGCTACCTTACAAGCCGCTTTGTGGAAAAAACCGATGGTGATTTCTTATAAGGTGCCTTGGTTGACGGCTCAGATTATGAAGCGCCAAGGTTATCTTCCATATGTAGGTTTGCCAAATATTCTTTGCGGCGAGTTTGTTGTACCAGAGCTTTTACAGCATGATGCTACGCCTGAAAAATTAGCCAATGCCGTACAAGAGTGGATAGAGCATCCAACTAAAGTTACCAAACTCAAAGAACGTTTCGCACAAATGCACGAAACTTTGCGTCGTCCTACGGGTTTGTTGGTTGCGCAAGCGATAGCTCAGACGATCGCCAATAATCGCAAAAAGCAAGTAAGCGCATGAGCCTCATTTGGGTTTGCGGTGTAGATGAAGCCGGGCGTGGACCATTGGTTGGTGCAGTAGTTGCTGGTGCCGTAGTGCTTGATCCCAATAATCCAATTGAAGGTTTAAAAGATTCTAAGAAGTTAACTGCTGCTCGCCGTGAATATCTCTATGAACAAATCATGGAAAAGGCAAAAGCTTGGGGTGTTGGTGAAGCCAGCCCAGTTGAAATCGATGAGATTAATATTTTGCAGGCTACGATGCTGGCAATGCGTAGGGCAATCGAAGATCTCACCACTCGCTTAGGCACTTGGCCTGATAAAGCATTGATTGATGGCAATCGCTGTCCAGAATTGCCGATTGCTGCAGAAGCGATTGTGAAGGGTGACTCTAAAGAGCCTGCAATTTCAGCTGCTTCGATCGTAGCTAAAGTAACGCGTGACCGACAGATGCAAATATTGCATGAGCGCCACCCAGAATATGGATTTGCACAACATATGGGTTATCCAACGGAAGCCCATTTTGCAGCCCTGAAACAATTTGGCGCATGTGATCAACATAGAAGAAGTTTTTCGCCGGTGCGAAAAGTTCTAGAAAACCAAAGCCACTAAGCCATGGACTTTGATCTCATTACCTCCAAAGAGAATCCTCTGTTTAAAGAGATTCGTAATCTACAGGCTACTGGCTCTAAAGGGCAGAAGGCTAGGCTAGCGAGTGGCCAAGCTTTGTTGGAAGGTATTCATCTGGTTCAGACTTGGGTGGGTGATCCAGCTTTAAGAATCCTTCTAACCTCTGAAGTGGGTTTGAAGAACATGGAAATCTCTCAAGCGGTTTATGAGCACCTAGAAATTTGTCCTGAGACTAAAGTATTTCAGTTGGATAGTGATCTGTGGGATTTACTGAGTGACTTAGTAAATGCGCCGCATATTGCTGGGCTCTTAGATCTTCCTAAATCAACGATTACTCCACCACAATCGATTTCGACACTTGCTGGTGATGTGGTGATATTAGATCGAGTACAAGATGCCGGTAACGTAGGTTCAATTCTGCGAACCGCAGCTGCCGCTGGCTTTACTCAAGTGATTGCTTTATCTGGTTGTGCGCATTTATGGTCCACCAAGGTATTGCGCGCAGGTATGGGCGCCCACAAACTGCTAGATTTATATGAGGGTTGGTCTAACCAACAAGTATTGAGTGCAGTCACTGCACCCTTATTGGCAACTACCGCAGATGCAGAACAAGACCTTTATTCCCTAAAAAAAGAGCTGCTGCATCCAGTTGCTTGGGTAATGGGTAGTGAGGGGCAGGGCGTATCAGAGGATTTACTTGCGCAAGCCAAAGGTATCTCTATCCCAATTGATCCAAGAGTGGAATCGCTTAATGTCTCAACGGCAGCGGCAGTATGTCTATTTGAGACTGTGCGTGTTAGGCGTACTTAATCCACAGACCTAAAACTTAGCCTAGTATCGTTTTATCTGACTTAATAGCCTGCAGTACGGTGGTGGCAATTTCTTCAATGGACTTGCTAGTGGTGAGCACCCAAGGAATAGATTGTTTTTTCATCATCGCTGTTGCTTCATTAATTTCATAACGGCAATTTTCTAGCTTGGCGTAATTACTGCCTGGTCTGCGTTCATTCCGTATTTCTGAGAGTCGCTCAGCATCAATCATCAGACCAAAGATCTTCTGGCGATAGGGCATCAAATCTTTAGGTAGCTGCCCGCGTTCAAAGTCTTCGGGAATCAGGGGGTAGTTTGCCGCTTTTAATCCGTACTGCATTGCAAGGTAAAGGCTGGTTGGCGTTTTACCTACTCGGGAGATGCCAAGCAGAATGACGTCGGCTTCAGCCAGGTTTTGGTTGGATTGACCATCGTCATGGGCTAAGGAATAGTTAATCGCCTCAATACGGTTCTTATAGGCCTCGGTATCTGCATTGTGGTGGAGGCGGTTCATGGCGTGGGTAGATTTCATGCCCAAAGCGGCTTCTAATGGGGCCACAAAAGTCTGGAACATGTCCAGGATCAGGCCATTTGCCTTGCCAACAATGGCATTGAGCTCAGAGTTCACCAAAGTGGTGAAAACAATCGGCTGGATACCATATTTGTTGGCCGCCTGGTTAATGCTGCTAACGGCGTCATGGGCCTTATCGGTACTATCCACAAAAGGCACCCTAATGTGCTTAAAAGTGGCCTCAAATTGAGCCAAAATCGACTGGCTGAAGTTATCGGCGGTAATGCCGGTGCCGTCAGAGACAATAAAAACAATGCGGGTTTCGTTAGACATGGATTTGGCTTAAAAGTCAGGGTCAGCACTACAATAGAATCATATTAAAGCATGCCCCGTTTAGGGTGGCCGCTATACCAGTTTCCTTATCTTTTGAGAGTATTTTATGTCCAACCAACAGCAACAAAATAGCAGTATGACTGATGCCTATGTTTTGCCTTTTGAGCAACTTCGCATGACTGATGTTGAATCAGTCGGCGGTAAGAATGCTTCCTTAGGAGAGATGATTTCTCAATTAGCGTCTAATGGGGTTCGTGTTCCAACAGGTTTTGCAACTACTGCATTAGCATTCCGTGATTTTCTAAGTCACAACAATTTGACTGAGCGTATTCAACAGCGTTTAGAAGGTTTAAATATTGATGATGTGCGTGCCTTAGCGCAAGCTGGTGCAGAAATTCGTAACTGGATAGAGACAGCGCCCTTTCAGCCAAAGTTAGACGAAGAGATTCGTAAAGCATTCGCAGTTCTAGATGATTCTGGCAAAGGTTCATTTGCCGTTCGATCTTCAGCAACCGCAGAGGACTTACCAGATGCTTCATTTGCAGGGCAACAAGAAACTTTCTTGAACGTCGAAGGTATTGATGATGTTCTGAAGAAGATTCGTGAAGTATTTGCTTCTCTGTATAACGATCGCGCTATCTCCTACCGTGTTCACAAGGGCTTTGCCCACGCTGAAGTGGCTTTATCCGCTGGTATTCAGCGCATGGTGCGTTCAGACTTAGGTGCTGCTGGAGTGATGTTCACGCTGGATACCGAGTCTGGATTTGAGGATGTGGTTTTCATTACCTCTAGCTATGGCTTGGGTGAGACTGTGGTACAGGGTGCAGTAAACCCAGACGAGTTTTATGTATTTAAAACTACCTTAGCGCAGGATAAGAAAGCAATCATTCGCCGCTCCTTAGGTTCTAAGTTAATTCAGATGCAGTTCGCTCCTAAGGGCTCTGCAGAAAAAGTGCAAACTGTTGATGTCACTCCAGAAAAGCGCAATCGTTTTTCTTTAGAAGATGCAGATATCACTGAGTTAGCTAAATATGCTGTGATTATTGAGAAACACTACGGTCGTCCAATGGACATCGAGTGGGGTAAAGATGGTCAAGACGGTCGCATCTATATTCTCCAAGCTCGCCCTGAGACTGTAAAGAGTCAGGCTGCTGGCCAAGTAGAGATGCGCTATAAATTAAAAGGCAGCTCAAAGGTATTGGCAAAAGGTCGCGCAATCGGTCAAAAGATCGGTGCAGGCCCTGTGCGTATTATTCGTGACCCAAGTGAGATGGATCGCGTTCAGCCAGGTGACGTATTGGTTGCTGATATGACTGATCCTAATTGGGAGCCAGTAATGAAGCGTGCTTCTGCGATTGTGACCAATCGTGGTGGACGTACTTGCCATGCAGCGATTATTGCCCGTGAATTAGGCGTACCTGCGGTTGTTGGTTGCGGTGATGCAACCGAGCATTTACAAGATGGCATGATGGTAACGGTTTCTTGCGCCGAAGGTGATGAAGGTCATATTTATGATGGCTTGATTGAAACCGAAGTCACTGAAGTATCTCGCGGTGTATTGCCTGAGATTCCAGTGAAGATCACCATGAATATTGGTAATCCTCAATTAGCATTTGATTTCTGCCAAATTCCAAATGCAGGTGTTGGCTTAGCCCGTCTTGAGTTCATCATCAATAACTACATCGGTGTACATCCACGCGCAGTATTAGAATATCCAAATATTGATCCTGATCTGAAGCGTGCAGTTGAGAGCGTGGCCCGAGGTTACGCTAGTCCACGTCAGTTCTACGAAGATAAATTGGTCGAAGGTGTTGCAACGATTGCCGCAGCATTCTATCCAAAGCCAGTGATCGTTCGTTTGTCAGATTTCAAATCCAATGAATATAAGAAGCTCATTGGTGGATCACGTTACGAGCCAGATGAAGAGAATCCAATGTTAGGATTCCGCGGTGCATCACGTTACGTTTCTGAAGACTTTGGTGAAGCCTTTGCTCTCGAGTGCGCAGCTATGAAGCGCGTGCGTGAAGACATGGGCTTAGACAATGTAGAAATCATGGTTCCGTTTGTACGCACTATCAATCAGGCAAAGCGTGTGATCGATATGATGGAGAAGTTTGGTCTCAAGCGTGGTGTTAATGGTTTGCGCCTCATCATGATGTGTGAGATTCCATCTAATGCTATTTTGGCTGATCAGTTCCTTGAATACTTTGATGGTTTCTCAATCGGTTCAAACGACATGACTCAATTAACCCTGGGCCTAGATCGTGACTCCGGTATGGAATTGTTAGCTATCGACTTTGATGAACGTGATCCAGCGGTAGAGTTCATGATTGCTCGTTCAATTGATGCCTGCCGTAAACAAAATAAATATGTTGGTATTTGCGGTCAAGGCCCTTCAGATCACCCAGACTTTGCTCGTTGGTTAGTTGAGAAAGGCATTACCTCAATCTCATTAAATCCTGATAGCGTAGTGGCTACTTGGGAGATGTTAGGTAAGAATTTAAAAGCCTAAACCAAAACGGATAGCGTCAAAGCAAAAGGCCTAGATTTTTTCTAGGCCTTTTTGTTTATAAATGCAGCTAGCGCTTCATCATTATTGGAGACTTACTTTTTCTTTACAGCTACCTTCCTCGGCACCACTTTCTTTACTGCCTTCTTTACGGGAGTGGCCTTAGTTGTTCTTGTAGCCTTTTGAGCTCTCGCCTTAGATGGCGGATGATTTATTGGAACAATCCCCATTTTTTTAGCGGGAGTAGAGATGTCACTCGACTTATTGGCGCCGCTCCAACTTGGTTCCGCTATGGAGTTAAAAGCCTCGCGTAGCTTATCGCCCCATGCTTGATGAATCATTGCGAAATAAGGGTTTGCATCATCTAGAGTAACGAGCTTAGTGGCTTTTAGAGAATTTTTTTCGTAAACCAGCATATCCAAAGGCAGCCCAACTGAAATATTACTTTTCAGAGTCGAATCCATGGAGATTAGGGCGCACTTGGTTGCTAGGTTAAGTGGTGTATTGAAATTGAGTACTCGGTCTAAGATGGGCTTTCCATATTTGGATTCGCCAATCTGGAAATAGCAAGTCTCGGGTGTAGCTTCAATAAAGTTTCCTGCTGAGTAAATATTAAATAAGCGCGGTTTCTCTCCTTTCACTTGGCCACCAAAAATCATATTGCAATTAAATTCGAGTCCTGCTTTTTCAAGGGCTATATGATCTCGTTCATAAACTTGTTTGATGGCATCACCCACAACAACTGCAGCTTCATATGAGTTTTTGGCTGTCCATAGGTTCTTGCCCTTAAAAAGCTGTCCTTGAAGCAGAATTTCCTTAACAGACTGGGTAATAGCAAGGTTGCCAGCACTCAATAGGGTAAAGAAGCGATCCTTGTTTTGAAACAAAGACATCTTTCTAAAGGAGCCAATTTGGTCTACGCCAGCATTTGTCCTGGTGTCGGATAAGAAAACAAGACCATCTTTTAGGCAAAGCCCAACGCAATACGTCATACACAGACCCTCTTCATTATTTCTTGGAATTATCTCTTAAATAACCCAGAGGGTTGCTATGGCAACTGTTGAATAGAAATGTTGGCGCTGAGTTCTTCTCCCCCGCCGCCAGAGCGCACCCCTTTAACAGGAGCGGCAGAATAATAGTCTCTACCAATGGCAAGGCGAATATGACGTGAGTCAACTAGGCAGGCATGGGTGATATCTACGCCAGTCCAGATGCCTTTATCTATATCGCTGCAAAAGTCGATCCAAGCATGGCTAGCAAGATTTGGAGACTCCTCTGCAAAGAAATAACCGCTGACATATCGCGCCGGAATTCCAGAGGCGCGGCATAGACTCAACATAATGTGCGCATGATCTTGGCAAACACCAGATTTCATGGCAAAGGATTGGGCTGCAGTCGTGGCAAAGTTCGTTTGGCCAGGAGAGTACACAATCAAGCCTTGAACTGCCTCAGCAAGTTTTAGCACTTGATCAACAGAATTTTTCTTTGGAATGCCATACGAGAAATATTCCAACATTTCATCTGTAGATTCAGTAAGATTTGTTTGCTGCAAAAGATAGTAAGGCGAAACTGCTTTAGCATCATCGACAAACTCAAATGCATCTTGTGTATGCACTTCACCTTCAGCCTCAATCATCATTGAGGTATAAGGACTTTCCTGCACAAATACACTGCAAAGATTGCCAAAAGTATCTATAGAGCTGGATGCTTTAATTGGCGTGCTAACTCTCCATTTATCTACCTGTTGACCCGCTAGAGTGGGAGGCGTCAAGCGCAATTCTTGTATTGAATAACGCACCGGTGTTTCATAGCGATATTCTGTGCGATGGCGAATTTTAAGATGCATATAGTCTTTGTAATTTCTTAGGCAACAGCAAGTGGAATGAGATAAGCATTGCTAAACTCATCGGCTATGTAGTTAATGCGCTCTAAGAAAGCCTCAATAAATTCTTCCAGGCCTTGCTCAAATACCTCATCAATATCAGAGTAATCCAAGCTTGCCTTGAGCTTTCCAAGCAAACGCTCAATTTCTTTGGATTGCTGATTCTTGACTTCGGAAATGAGGGGGATTAACTCATTGACGCAGGATACCAAGGAGCGAGGCATCTGTTTATTGAAGATGAGTAGTTGTGCAACTTGTTTTGGTGTGACTTGATCAGAATAAATTTGACGATAGATCTCAAATGCGGAGACAGAGCGCAGTAAAGCTGCCCAGTGATAGAAGTCAAAGAAGTTGACCCCTGATCCTTCATTACTGCCTTTATTTGGGTTTAATACTTTGAGCGCTGCCTGATCTTCATATTTAGTTTGAAGGATACGAGCGGTATTATCGGCACGCTCTAATAGGGTTCCGACGCTTATAAAGTAAAAGGCTTCGTTCTTTAGCATCGTTCCATAAAGCACGCCTCTAAATAAATGGCAGCGGTGTTTCACCCACTCTAGTAGACGGCTAGGATCGGCTTGATGTCTTGCTTCTAAGATGCGCTGCAGCTCAAGCCAAGTAGTATTTTGGGTTTCCCAAACTTCGGAAGTAATCTTGCCGCGAATAACGCGAGCATTTTCTCGTGCCGCATATAAACAGGAGACGATGCTGGAGGGATTGCTGGTTTCATAAATCATGAAATCCAGAGCATTCTCACGATTAACGACATCGTATTTGCTGAGGAAGGCTTCTTCCAACTTAGAGATCGTGAGTAGTTTTTTCCAGCTCTGTTCTAAAAACTCTGCAGGCTGCGGCAGTAGGGAGGTTTGATGGTTTACATCGAGCATGCGGGCAGTATTCTCTGCGCGCTCTGTGTAACGGGCCATCCAATAAAGACAATCAGCGGTACGACTCAACATATTTTCTTATTCCCCATACTCTTCACTCACTCTTCCAATACCCAGGTATCTTTAGTTCCGCCACCTTGGGAGGAATTCACTACTAAAGAACCTTCTTTGAGTGCAACCCTAGTCAATCCACCAGGAACCATCTTGATAGTCTTACCTGAGAGAACAAAGGGTCTTAAGTCGATATGCCTTGGTGCAACGCCTGACTCAACAAAGGTAGGGCAGGTGGATAGCGCCAATGTAGGTTGCGCAATATATTTATCTGGATTGGCGATAAGGTGAGTTCTGAATTCTTCAATCTCTGCTTTGGTTGATGCTGGACCAACTAACATGCCATATCCACCGGCACCATGAGTCAATTTCACTACCAACTGATCCAGATTGGCTAATGTATAAGCTAAGTCATCTGCCTTACGACACTGGAATGTCGGAACATTATTGAGGATTGGTTTCTCACCAAGATAAAACTCGATCATCTTTGGAACGTATGGGTAGATGGATTTATCATCAGCGATGCCGGTACCAATTGCATTGGCTAATGTCACATTGCCGGCACGATGTGCAGATAAAAGCCCTGCAACGCCTAAAGTGGAATCAGAGCGGAATGCTAATGGATCTAAGAAATCATCATCAACACGACGGTAGATGACATCTACGCGCTCAGGTCCCTGAGTGGTACGCATAAAGACTTGTTCATTCTTCACAAATAAGTCCTTACCTTCCACTAACTCAACGCCCATCTGTTGCGCGAGGTAGCTGTGCTCAAAGTAAGCAGAGTTATACATGCCTGGAGTTAGCACAACGACGTTTGGTTTTTTAACGTCATCCGGTTTAACTGACTTGAGACATTCCAATAAAAGATCAGGGTAATGCTCTACAGGAGCAATGCGATATTTTTGAAAGAGGTCAGGGAAGAGCCGCATCATCATCTTACGGTCTTCAACCATGTACGACACGCCAGAAGGAACGCGCAAGTTATCTTCTAAAACATAGAACTCACCTTCACCGGCGCGAACGATATCAATCCCAGCAATTTGTGCGTAGATGTCGCGCGGTATGCTGACGTTGCGCATCTCAGGGCGATATTGCGCATTGTTATAAATCTGTTCAGCTGGAACAATGCCCGCCTTAATAATGTCTTCATCGTGATACACGTCGTAGATAAAGCGATTGAGTGCTTTTACACGTTGACGTAATCCCGCTTCAAGTTGCTCCCATTCTTTGGCAGTAAAGATGCGCGGTACTTGATCGAAAGGGATGGTTCTTTCTGAACCAAGGTCATCACCATAGACAGCGAAAGTAATGCCCACTCGTCTAAAGATTAAGTCGGCTTCAGCGCGTTTGAGACCCATGAGGGAGTCGCTTTGCTGCTTCAGCCAATTGTGAAAAATTTCGTAGTGGGGACGCGCTTTGCCTGCGGCGTCGAGCATTTCATCAAAAGGCAATTTCATAACTACTAAAATAAAGCCTTTACAAGAGCTAGAAGAGATGATTTGAAGCGGCTTGGTGCTAAATTGCACCATCAAAGTGCATAAATGCTCAAATCTTTGGGCTGAGCTAGTCTAACTCAGTTTTTAAGGGCTTAGACGAGAAATTAGGCGTTTAAATCACCTCTAGCAATTCGGCCTTTTTGGACCTCCCACTCCCGTTCTTTGGTGGCTGCGCGTTTGTCATGCTGCTTTTTACCTCTACCAAGGCCGATTTCGCATTTGACATTGCCCTTAGAGAAATGCAGGTTCAATGGCACAAGGGTATAGCCCTTTTGCTCCACCTTACCAATAAGCTTGCGGATCTCAACAGCATTCAGCAGAAGCTTTCTGGTGCGAGTGTTTTCTGGAAGGATGTGGGTAGAGGCTGATAGCAAGGGGGTGATATGGCAGCCAATCAAAAATAGCTCCGCCTTGCGAATGACGACATACGCTTCTTTGATGTGCACGCGACCTGCGCGGATAGCTTTTACTTCCCAGCCTTCCAGCACAAGCCCTGCTTCAAAGCGTTCCTCGATAAAATAATCAAAGAAGGCTTTTTTGTTATCGACGATACTCATATTTATTTAGCTCTCAAGAACGATTATGGCAGACGTCTACAAGACCGTTTTAATTGGTCAATCAGCCGACCGCATGTACGGCTTAGTGACCGACGTCGCCCGTTATCCCGAGTTCCTGCCTTGGTGTGGTGGGGTAGAAATTTTTGAGCAGA
Organism: Polynucleobacter sp. JS-Safj-400b-B2; assembly: GCF_018881975.1. Classification (GTDB taxonomy): domain Bacteria; phylum Pseudomonadota; class Gammaproteobacteria; order Burkholderiales; family Burkholderiaceae; genus Polynucleobacter. The sequence continues at coordinate 187,871 of NZ_JACVPJ010000001.1, forward strand.
CCGAAACAGTGCTCGATGCCAAAATCAATATCAATTTCAAGGGCATTACCCAGTATTTCCATACGCGTAATGTCAATCACCGCCCAGAAACGATTGATATGGCCTTTGTAGATGGCCCGTTTAAGCATTTTTCTGGGCAATGGAACTTTATCCCTTTGCGGGAAGATGCTTGCAAAGTCGAGTTCAAGCTTCATTGGGAGTTCAAGAGCGTGATTCTAGATAAGATCATTGGCCCAGTATTTGGTCATATCGTCGGCACCTTTGTTGACTGCTTTGTAAAGCGTGCCGAGGACCTCTATGGCTGAGCAATCGCTTGAGCTGATTCTGTGTGATGCCAGATTGGGCGAGCCAGAGCTGAAGGCATTCAAGCTTGTTCTGGGTGCTGGAGAGTCAGCTACCGTAGGTTTGGCCCTAGTCAAGGCAGGCTTCGCTATTGGTCCAGACGACCCTGTTTTGAATAGGAAGGGCTGCTTTGGAGTCTTTGGTAAACGCAAGGACTGGGATAGTCCTATTTATGCCGGAGACCGCTTAGAGCTCTATTCCCCGCTATTAATCGACCCTAAGACGGTCCGGCGTAAGAAGGCTAATCAGAACCAGGATGCCAAATTCCAGGCTGCCGCAGCTAAAAGAAAGGCTAGGAGGCTATAATCTGTTTTTGCGACTAGGGGTTTTGCATGCGACTCATTCAAAAAGCACTCACTTTTGACGATGTGCTCCTCGTACCGGCTTATTCATCGGTACTCCCTCGAGATGCCAGCTTGGCAAGTAAGTTAACTCGAGATATTTCACTTAATACACCGTTGGTGTCCGCAGCTATGGACACGGTTACTGAAGGTCGATTGGCAATTGCCATGGCTAGTGAGGGTGGCATTGGCATTGTTCATAAAAACTTAAAGCCTGCTGAGCAAGCGCGTGAAGTAGCTAAAGTAAAGCGATATGAATCTGGTGTACTGCGTGATCCGATTACCATCAGTCCAGATGTGACATTGCGTCAGGTCATCCAGCTTTCTCGTGAACATGGTTTCTCAGGATTCCCAGTTCTAGTTGACAAAGAGGTTGTCGGAATTATTACGAATCGCGATTTGCGTTTCGAAGAAGATTTAGATGCGCCAGTAAAAACCAAAATGACTCCACGTGAGCGTTTGATTACCGTGAAAGAAGGCTGCTCATTAGATGAAGCAAAGCGCTTAATGAGTCATCATCGTTTAGAGCGCGTATTGGTTGTCAACGACAAGTTTGAACTGCGTGGCCTCATTACCGTTAAAGATATTCTCAAGGCAACTGAACACCCGAATGCTTGTAAAGACAGCGAAGGTAAGTTGCGTGTTGGCGCAGCCGTTGGCGTAGGTCCTGATAACGACGAGCGCATTGAGTTATTGGTACGCGCTGGTGTTGATGTGATCGTAGTTGACACAGCTCACGGCCATAGCCAAGGTGTATTGGATCGCGTGAAGTGGGTTAAGAAAAACTATCCGCATGTGCAAGTGATTGGCGGCAATATTGCTACTGGCGATGCTGCTAAGGCATTAGCTGATCATGGCGCAGATGGTGTCAAGGTGGGCATTGGCCCTGGTTCGATTTGTACTACTCGTATTGTTGCGGGTGTCGGCGTTCCACAAATCACTGCAATTGTGAATGTGGCTACTGCACTTAAGGGCACCGGTATTCCATTGATTGCCGATGGTGGCATACGTTACTCAGGTGACGTTGCTAAAGCATTAGCAGCTGGCGCTAGTTCAGTCATGATGGGTGGTATGTTTGCTGGTACTGAAGAGGCTCCCGGTGAAGTGTTCTTGTATCAAGGACGTTCTTACAAGAGCTATCGCGGCATGGGTTCATTGGGCGCGATGGCGGACGGTTCTGCCGATCGTTATTTCCAAAGCGACATTGTTGCGAATGCAGAAAAGCTCGTGCCAGAGGGTATTGAAGGACAAGTGCCTTACAAAGGTAGCGTATTGGCAATCTTGCATCAGCTTACCGGCGGCATTCGTTCTTCCATGGGTTACCTCGGATGCAAAACGATTGATGAGCTTCATGAAAAAGCCAACTTCGTTGAAATCACTTCAGCTGGCGTGCGTGAGTCGCACGTTCATGACGTGAAGATCACTAAAGAAGCGCCAAATTACCATATTGATTAACAACTAAAAAAGCTGACATTAAGGCTGAATTAAAGACTGACTTTTTCGTGCACGACAAAATACTGATTCTCGACTTTGGTTCGCAAGTAACTCAACTCATTGCTCGGCGTGTACGTGATGGACGCGTGTATTCAGAGATTCATCCCTACGATTGCGATCCAGAATTTATTCGCAAGTTCATTCAAGAGCAGGGCGGTAAGGGCATCATCCTGTCCGGTGGCCCCAGCTCGGTAACTGAAGACGGTAGCCCGCGTGCCCCGCAAATTGTTTTTGAACTTGGTGTGCCTGTTTTAGGTATTTGCTACGGCATGCAAACCATGGCTACTCAATTGGGTGGTGCGGTAGCCTCTGCAGAGTCATTGGGCAAGGCCCGTGAGTTTGGCTATTCAGAAGTACGTGCACATGGTCATACCAATTTGCTTAAAGGTATTCAGGACTTCTCAACTAGCGAAGGTCATGGCATTTTGAAGGTTTGGATGAGTCATGGTGACTCAGTCACCTCAATGCCGCCTTCATTCAAATTGATGGCATCCACTGAATCCTGCCCGATTGCAGGTATGGCTGATGAAGAACGTCGCTTTTATGCATTTCAGTTTCACCCAGAAGTAACCCATACCATTCAAGGCGCTGCAATCATTGAGCGCTTTGTCCATGAGATTTGCCAGTGCAAGCCAGACTGGGTGATGGGTGATTACATTGCAGAAGCGGTTGAGAATATTCGCAAACAGGTCGGCGATGAAGAAGTCATTCTTGGCTTATCTGGCGGTGTCGACTCCAGTGTTGCTGCAGCCTTAATTCATCGTGCGATTGGTGATCAACTCACCTGCGTATTTGTTGACCATGGTCTACTGCGCTTGAATGAGGGCGACATGGTGATGGAAATGTTCGCACGCAATTTAGGTGTGAAGGTCATCCGCGTGGATGCTAAAGAGAAATTCATGGGTGAGTTGGCTGGCGTGGCTGATCCAGAGGCAAAGCGAAAGATCATTGGTAAAGAATTCGTGGAAATTTTCCAGACTGAATCTGGAAAAATTCAAAATGCCAAATGGCTTGCTCAAGGAACGATCTACCCAGACGTCATTGAATCTGCTGGCAAAGGTAAAAAGGGTGCACATACCATTAAGAGTCACCATAATGTCGGCGGCTTACCTGATGATATGCATCTCAAATTGCTTGAGCCATTGCGTGAACTTTTTAAAGATGAAGTACGTGAACTTGGTGTTGCCTTAGGTCTTCCGCGTGAAATGGTGTATCGCCATCCATTCCCAGGCCCAGGCCTTGGTGTACGTATTTTGGGCGAAGTGAAGGCAGAATTTGCTAGCTTGCTACAACGTGCTGACGCTATCTTTATCGAAGAATTACGCAATACGATTGATGAATCAACCCAGAAATCTTGGTATGACCTCACGAGCCAAGCCTTTGCCGTTTTCTTGCCGGTAAAGTCTGTTGGTGTAATGGGCGATGGTAGAACTTATGAATATGTTGTCGCTCTCAGAGCAGTGCAAACCCAAGACTTTATGACAGCGCATTGGGCCCATTTGCCACATGAACTTCTTGGTAAGGTATCTAACCGCATCATCAATGAAGTGCGTGGCATCAATCGAGTTGTATACGACATCAGCGGTAAACCGCCAGCAACGATCGAGTGGGAATAAACAATTTATTGCTCAAAATGGGTAGTGTTGCAACCCATCATTTTGGCTGCTTCTGCTTAATGATATTGAATAGCAAGAAGGGTAATATCGTCTGACTGGGTTGTTGATTGGCAATGAAGATCAATATCTGTCAGCAACTTATTAACAATTTCTTTGCTGGTCATTTGAGAGTTCGATAGCAATCGACTTACTCGATTGATTGAATAAAGTTGACCTTCGATACTTTCAGCCTCAGTGACGCCGTCTGTGTACAGCAGAAGTGTATCTCCAGTGTTTAAAGTTGTGCTTCCTATGTTATAGCTATTTACCTCATGAATACCTAAGATCATATTTCTAGGGCCGGGTAGAGGCGTGAACTCTTGATTGTTATTTGCAGTTAACGGGGCATCATGACCAGCATTGATATATTGGAGTTCACCAGTGTGTACGTTCAGGATGCCGATAAACAAAGTGACAAACATATTGCTGTCATTATTTTGGCAGAGCGCATTATTAACAATCCTTAAAGACTCCATCAGCTCAGTAGCCTTGGTGATATTGGAGCGAAGGAGCGTCATGATTTTCATCATAAATAATGCTGCTGGTACTCCCTTGCCAGAGACGTCACCAATTGCTAATGCAATGTGATCTGAATCAATTGAGAAGGCATCAAAAAAGTCTCCCCCCATTTCTTTTGCGGGCCTGGTAAATCCATGGGCTTGAATACGCGTGTGCTCAGGGTATAGATTTTCTCCTTTGGGGATCATATTCATCTGAATGGCGCCTGCGATCGTCACCTCATTTTTTAGACTCTCGTGAATCTTCTTTTCGACCTGTCGTAGGCGTTCAATCTCTTCCTCAGCTTTTTTGCTGTCAGAGGTATCGCGAACCATACCTAAAAACATTAATTGACCGCCGATGATCATGCTGCTGGAGATTAAATCCATTGGAAACTTCTCTCCATTGGCTCTCACTCCAACCACCTCGCTTTTACTATTGTTAAAAGCAGGTGAATCATGACCATTGGCAAAGTTTTGTATTCTGTCCAGAAACTCATTTGCGTAGGATTTATCTAGTAGAACTTTGAAGTGTTTGCCAACGGCATTCATGGATGATTGTTGAAATATCTTCTCTGCCGCTGGATTAAATTTAACAATCACACCTTCTTTGTCAATCATAATCACGCCATCAAGCATGTTATCAATGACATCAGCAGCTTGGCTATGGGCTTCTTGTAATTCTTGATTTAAGGAATTTGTTCTTGCCCGAATGAAATGGGCTGTAATAGTTGCAAAGGTAGCTGTGACGATTACCGTAATAGTGTGTGATTCCCAAAGAGTGAGTTGCCCCTTGAATATGGTTTCTTTTGCCAGTTCATACAAAGCCATCAATATCGCAACACACAAATATGTTCCAACCAATTGCTTGATTGAGTAGGTGGATCTGTGGAGGAGCGTTTTGGGTGTCTTAGTCATTGATTCATATGGTAAATGACATTGCTTCTAAGGCTGGAATGCTAGCAAGAAGAACGTATTGTCATTAAAGTGTCATTATTTGATAAGATACTTGTAAAATTTGGTGTTTATTTTAGATAAGCATAGCTTAAATTAGACACTTCACTTAATTTCACTAAATTCACACCATGCCTATAGACTTCGCAGATAAAGATAATCTCAGACTCATTATGATTGACGGCCGACTTGATAGCGCCGGGTCTGATGAGATTGCCATGAAATTTGCAGCTATGTCATCAGGCGCAAAGCCAGCAGTAGTTGTAGATCTATCAAAAGTTTCTTTCCTTTCGTCCATTGGAATTCGGTTGATTATTCAAAATGCAAAATCCCTCCAAAACAAGGGTGGAAAAATGATTTTGTTTGTTGGAGACAACGAGCAAGTAAGTACGACCTTAGACTCGACCGGCATTAGTACTTTAGTACCAATGTTTTCTGAACTCACACAGGCCGAACAAGCCGCTGTAGCTTAATTATCTGATTTATTATTAATTTAAAAATGGGGGCGCCCTTGTCTCAATTTGCTATTAATGCAGATCGTTCCGAAATCAGATCGGCTTCCAGTTGGCTTGAAAAGACCTCCTTGGAGTACGGGGTGCCAACAAAAAAAGCATTAGTTTTGGATCAATGTTTGGATGAGGTTTTGATGAATATTGTGATGCATGCTGGCTCAACTGCCACCCAAACCCCGGTAGAGCTAGAATTTACTATTAATGGCGCTGAGGCTGGCAAAGAGATTGCCATCACTGTGAGTGACTCTGGAAAGCCTTTCAATTCAGCAGAGGCATCACCAAAACCCAAAGCAATCAGCCTTGAGGAGGCTGAGCCAGGTGGATTAGGTTTAGCCATCATTAAAGGACTTTCAAGCCGTTTGGCCTATGAGTTTAGGAATGGCCGTAATTTCTTAACATTTGCCATTTTGGTTTAAATGGATCAAATTGGTGCTATCCGCTCCTCATAAGCCGTCAAAATTCTGTCATAGTTTTGTCATAAATTCTCAATAGACTGCAGAATGTTCGCATTGAGAAGATCAGCCGAAAAACCTAATCTAAGGTTTTCATGCCTGCTCTTTAATAGAGGCGGTATGTAAAAAAATTCTATTATTGGTGATATGAAAAAATATAAGGTTCTCTTTTTGTGTCATCACAACAGCGCTCGCTCAATCATCGCTCAGGCTCTTGCGACGACTCATTTAAGCGGTAAATTTGAAGGATTTTCGGCTGGACCTGCTCCTGCTGAATCTTTGAGTCCTTATGCCATTGAATTGATCCAAGAGATGCATTACCAAGGTGAAGCTTTAGGACCAAAAAGTTGGGATGTATATTCATCTCCAAGCGCTCCCAAAATGGACTTTATTATTTCCTTATCTGATAGAGCGATTGGCGAAGGTGTGCCTGTGTGGCCCGGAAGTCCGGCTACCGCCCATTGGGATTTTTCTGACCCAGCGCATACCAATGGTACAAACATGGAAATTAAAAGAGCTTATGTATCTTTATTAAATGGCTTACAAGCACGCATAGATATTATGGCTGCGCTCTCTTTTGAGAGATTGGACAAATATAGACTTCAAGATGAATTAAAAGCGATTCATCAAAATTTGCAGTGATATTATTTTCCAGGTCTAAAACTGGTTTTCTAGATGTTCTCCCACTTCTTGCGCGTTTTATTTTTCTGGATTGGTCTTAAACAATGCCATCTGTGAAAAAAATTGCCAATCAACTCTCTGTAAATTTAGATCAGATTAGGCTGAAATCAAAAAAATGGAAGGCTATTGTAGTTTCCATCATCGCTGTCTTTTTGTTGGCAATAACTTTCGGCCTCACTGCTTATTTTGATTTGCCTCCGGGTTCATTGGTTTTGCATTATTTACAATCTGAGTCTGACAATCAGGCTAATTTGCTCGATGTCGTTGCCATTGCTGATTTCTCTGGCCCTACCCGGATGATTGGTCAAGATCTTGCCCAGGGATTTAAGGACGCAGCAAGCGCAGGCAATATCTCGAATGATGTACGCCTCATCATCAGGGATGACCGCGGCAATGCAAATGCAGTGGCAGCCCTTGCTGATAGTGCTGCTGCAGGGTTTAGTACGCTAGCGGTAATCGGTCCAACCCAAGCACTGGGTTACCAAGATATGACTGCATCTTTGGAAGAGGGAATGGTCCCGGGCTTGGTTCCCATTAGCCCTCCAATCATTCATCAAAATGAAAAATGGATTTTTGCTTTGCAGCCTAGCCAAGAACGACAAGGCGAGTTTGTAAGTAATCTGCTTTTGAAGGTGCAAAAATCAAATTCAACTGTATTCATTACTCTTGAGGGTGATTCAAAGAATGGTTACGCCAATGGCTTTCAAAAAGTATTTTCTAAAATTGGAAAAAATAACTTTGTATTAAAGGTATGGCCGAAGAGTGGTGATAAAGAAGCCATTGCACAACTCCTCAAGTCAATCTCTACTTTTGATTTCGTTGCGTTTTCATTGCCAACAGATGAGGCTGTTCAGTTGGTAAAGGGGTTGAAGGATGAAAATTATGCGGGGCAAATAGTAGGCTTTGGTGGTGCAAGTCTCCCTACATTCCCCGATCAGTTTCGTGAATTTCCAAAAGAACGTTTAGCCCCTGGTTTTTATACGAATGGTTTGATGAGTGTGACGCCATTCCTCCCAAGCATGGCGGATGAGCGTGCACGTGAGTTTATTAACGTTTACCAAAAACGGCGCCAAGAAAATCCTTCTTGGGCATATGCCTATGGATATGATTCTGCTTACCTATTAAGCGCCTTCATTGAAAAATTAAAGCGCGATACCCCCGACTGGAAAAAACTTCCTCCTGAAGAGATTCGTAAAAGTTTCCAAAGCTATCTATCTTCCTTGAATAGCAGTCAAGGAAAAGAGGGTGCTTTCACTGGCCGTATGCGTTTAGATCAGAATCAAGAGCGCGATATTCCGCCAACATTAGTATCCTTTCGGAACGGCAAGCAATTGCCTTATTTAACGCAGTATGGAACCGATGCTGCGCGCTTCAACTTTGCTGAGAAGGTTTCTGACAATAAAATTCAAGTTGATAGCCGAGTATATGATTTGGTCCCGGTTATATTTACTGGCCTCATCCCACGAGAAATCAGCTTTATTAACTTAGAGAAAAGAAACTTTACTGGGGAAGTTGATATCTGGTTCCGCGGTAGCTTGGCAATTGATGCTGACGATATCGTTTTCCCAGCCCTATTTACTGATAATCCCTCATTTACGGTTTTAGAGTCTTCTGACGGTAAGTATGAAAAGTATCGACTGTATCGTTACCGTGGGGTCTTCAAATTTGAGGCATTATCAAAAGACTTAGCCTTAGGTCAGTTACCTTTGTCGATTGCTTATCGACACAAAACACTGGACTCTTCGCAATTGCGTTTCGTGATTGATGAAGCAAATATTGGTAATACTGCTTCCATTATCAAAGGTATGGAGAAGTCTGAGGTCTTGGCGCCGGAAATGGATTACCGAGCAGAAACTACCAGTCTCGCAATTGAAACGGATATTGTGAATTCCCTAGGAAATCCTGCTTCAGCCACAGGCGAAAGAAGCTTTTCAGAATTTAAGGCTACTTATGGATTACGTAATAAGAATGCCATGCTTGGATCCTACTTAGGTAGTAGGTTGGATTGGAAAATCTCAAGTGGAATAGCTCTTTTGTTTGCCCTGATCGCTTGCATTCCTTGGTTAATGAGAACTTACTTTAGAAATCGCAGGAAGTTTGGGCGTCTCATCACAATTGAATCTAGCCTATTGACAGTCTTTTTTATAGAGATCTGTTTATTTTTTAGCCCTGCACTCGATAAAGTAAATGCAATCTGGCTGGTGACTATTCAAAATGCATTTACTGCCTTTTACTATTTTGCAATTGCCGCCACTTTGAATTTAGGTGTGGATTGGATGATCGAAAGACAGAAGTCAAAGAAGACGGCGCTTCAGGGCTCCTTGAGGGTACTTCTGTCTACCATCATTTATTCAACTTTTTTTGGCTTCTATTACACGGATGTATTAAACCGTGACATTCTTCCTGTCTTAGCTGCATCCTCAGTCATTCTTACTGTGGTTGGATTAGCCTTGCGTGAATTAATTTTGGATGCTTTGGGCGGAATAACGATTGGACTCGAAGGTGCAATTAAGCCTGGTGACTGGGTATTGATAAATGCCAAGGATCATAATATTGACGGCATGGTTGAAGAGCTGGGCTGGAGAAACGTTCGAATTCATTCTAGAGATGGCTTGGTACACTTCATCCCAAATTCAGTGCTTATTCAACAAACAGTCACCAATGCTTCAAGTGACGGCGGATACTCTAGAGTTGAAATTCCATTTGAAGTAAGTGCATCAGCAAATCTAGAGAGCCTAATTCAAGCAATTAGATTGGCTGCCATTGATTTCCTTAAGGACAACGAATTTGTTGATCATTCAAAATCAATCCGGATCGTATGTGAAGAGATTGAGTCCGATGGCGCGCAATTAGAGGCTCACATCTTCTATCGCGCCGATCAATCAAGAGATCAGTTATCTACATCTGTTCTTGAGCTAGTAAATCGTATACTTCGAGAGCAAAATGCCCTACCGTTCATGTCTATTTCTGTTCGAGGACGGTCAACCTAAATTACATTACATTCGTATCCAAGTATTTGGTCTCTAAACAGGGTCTGAAATATGGTGAGATTATTGCTTATACTCAAAAAAGTACGAATTTGATAGCTATTTAAGATCAAGCCAAGTGGGTAGTTCAGTTAGCAGAGGGTGGCATAAGCATTCATTAAACTATCTTTGTGCTAATTTAATGGTTGCACATCTTGTAACCAAATCCTGCGTACAATGTCGGTAAATGGAAGATCAATTTATCCTCAAAATGCCACATAACAATGCTAGTTACACAAAAGTTACACAAACAAAAACAGTAGGCGTAACCCACTGTTTTGTATGTGGTTTTAACAACGTAACTATTGAGTGGGAATAAGGGGCGGGCTACACCAGCCTACTATTTCCTATGCTTGAGTTACGAGAAGCTTCACTCGCAATCCTAGCAAGTACGGATGCACAAACTAAAGTAAGTCAGTTGCTAAAGCTGTTTACTGAATATCAAGAGCAACGAGTAACCCTGGATGTTTCTCGTAAGCTTGAATCTCAAACTCTCATTCTTCCTGGTCGCCCAGTAAAACCAGAGCTCGTACTTCCAAAGCTCGTTCCCAAAAGAAGAATGGATACGCTTGAGGGTAGAGCGGGCTTATTGCACTCTCTGGCGCATATTGAATTTAATGCCATGAATCTTGCCTTGGATGCAATTTGGCGCTTTCCAAATATGCCCAAGGAATATTATGAAGATTGGCTCAAAGTCGCTAAAGAAGAGGCTTATCACTTCAGCCTCGTAAATGAGCATTTGCACTCACTAGGTTTTTCTTATGGGGACTTTCCTGCGCACAATAGCTTGTGGGAGATGGTTGAGAGAACAACAGATTCAGTCATTGCCCGTATGGCGCTGGTACCCAGAACAATGGAAGCTCGAGGATTGGATGCTGTGCCTTCGATTCGAGATCGCTTTAAGCAAATAAAAGAAGCTCGTGCGGTTGAGATTCTGGAGATTATTCTTAATGATGAAATCGGTCATGTACTGATTGGTAATCGCTGGTTTAATTTCTTATGCACAAAAGATAATCTTTCTCCAATTTCTGCTTATCGAGAATTAGCTGCTCAATATCTTGCACCTGTTCTAAAAGGGCCATTTAATATGGAGGCACGCAAGCTAGCGGGTTTTTCAACGGAAGAGTTAGATCTTCTTGGAGCATAGTGAATGAGCATGAAGGTATTAAGCCTCATCCCACCTATGACTCAGCTGAATACGCCGTATCCTTCTACGGCTTATATTACTGGGTTTCTGAGATCGCGCGGAATTAATGCCGTTCAAGAAGATCTCGCACTAGCTCTCGTACTGAGTTTTTTTACTCCAGAAGGCATGGCCGAGATTCGAGTCGAAGCGCTTCGTGTTCCTGAAGAGAATCGCAGTGCTAGCGTGAATTTTTTCTTGGATCACTTCGATTCTTATCAAACCACCGTCTCACCAGTTATTCATTTCTTGCAGGGCCGTGACAGCACCTTAAGTCATCGTATTAATACCCGTGATTTTTTGCCTGAGGGCCCGCGGTTTACTGCGCTCGATGTATTTGAAGATGAGGAGTCTACCGATTCATTGGCTTGGGCTTTCGGTGCTCTTGGCTCACAGGATAGGGCCCGTCATTTAGCAACCTTATATCTCAATGATTTGTCTGATGTGCTGCGTGATGCAGTGGATGATCGCTTTGAATTTGTGCGTTATGCAGAATCGCTTGCAAGTAGTCAGCCCACCTTTACACCTTTAGCCGAGGCACTCAAAGCTAGTCCGACACTCATGGATTTGCATTTACAGGAGCTTACTACCAAGGCTATTGAGCGCCATCAACCAAGCCTAGTGCTTTTGTCTATACCTTTTCCTGGTGCAATGTACGCTGCTTTACGAATAGCCCAAGCGATTAAAGATGCCCATCCAGAAATCAAAATTGCCTTAGGCGGTGGGTATGTCAATACGGAGTTGAGGGAGTTATCCGATGTTCGTATTTTTGATTACGTTGATTTCATCACGCTAGACTCTGGCGAGAGACCGCTACTTGCTTTACTTGATCATCTTCAAGGTAAGCGCTCGGCAGAGCGTTTAGTTCGTACCTTTATAAGAAATTCAAAAAATCAAGTGCAATACCTGAATTGGCAAGAGCCAGATGTGCCTTTTGAGGAGGTCGGTACTGCTACTTGGGATGGCTTACCTCTCGATTCTTATCTATCGCTTCTAGATATGTTAAACCCGATGCACCGCTTGTGGAGCGATGGTCGCTGGAATAAGTTAACTGTTGCGCATGGATGCTATTGGAAAAAATGTAGCTTCTGCGATGTGTCGCTTGACTATATCTCTCGTTATGAAACTGCATCAGCCAGCTTATTGGTGGACCGTATTGAGCAAATTGTTGCTGAGACCGGACAGACAGGTTTTCATTTTGTAGATGAGGCTGCACCTCCGAAAATATTAAAAGCTTTGGCTGAGGAGCTTATTCGTCGTAAGGTACTCATCTCCTGGTGGGGCAATATTCGTTTTGAGAAAACCTTTACCCCTGAATTAGCTGACCTTTTAGCGCGTAGTGGTTGTATTGCCATGTCTGGCGGCCTTGAGGTGGCCTCTGATCGCCTTCTAAATCTAATGAAGAAGGGTGTATCCGTGGAGCAGGTAGCTCAAGTTACCAAAGGATTCTCCAATGCTGGCATCTTGGTGCACGCCTATCTGATGTATGGCTTTCCAACTCAAACCGTACAAGAGACGGTAGATGCTTTGGAGTATGTAAGGCAGCTTTTTGAGCATGGCTGCATACAAAGCGGTTTCTTTCACCGCTTTACGTGTACCGTGCACTCTCCAGTAGGCATGAATCCTCAAGAGTACGGAATTGAGTTAATTCCATTGCCTGAAATCACTTTCGCTAAAAATGATGTGCTCTTTATTGATCCTACCGGGGTTGATCATGATGCGCTGGGGCGGGGCCTAAAGAAGGCTATCTACAACTATATGCATGGCGTAGGATTTGATATTAAAGTCCAGTCCTGGTTTGATGCATTAGATATTGCCATCCCCAAGACAAAAGTGCCAAAGAATTTTATTGAAAACGCTTTATATCGATAGCGTTCAGGAATAAGTCAGATATACAATTATTTTGCATGGTTCTAAATTAATGTAGGAGCAACAAATGAATTTATCGCGACGCACATTCATAGCATCAGCTGCTTTAGCTCCAGTCGCATGTGGTGTGCCGTTGGCATATCAACGAGGAACCCCTGTTGCTCAGCCAAACACCACTCCATCTATTAGAGCCCCTCAAGTAGGGCAGGAGTGGACCTACATTAAGCGTGACGTTTTTGATGGAAAGATTCGCGGCGTCATTACCGAGCGTGTTTCTAGTGTTGGCTCAACTATTGTGATTGAGCGCTCTGACGAAAATGGTAGTCAATTGGCTAGTGAGATACAGGGTCCTTGGGGTATGGTGCAGCTTGATACTTCTTGGCCACGCTTACTGAGTTTTAAGCCACCTATTCCCTTGTGGCCACTAGAACTATCCTCCAGCTGGAGCAAGCAGGTCACCACCAAATATAGCTTGGGTGGGTATTCTGAAAACTCCTATAACTGGCAGGAATACATGACAGCGCATGGTTGGGAGCAAATTACGGTGCCTGCAGGAACCTTTTTAACGTTACGTTATCAAAACCTCATTAACTATGATAGTGAGGATGACAATAAGGTGAACTGCATACGTAAAGAGACTCTTTGGTTTGCTCCCAGCATCGGTCGCTGGGTGGCTCGTGAGTCTTCTGGCTCCTACATGATTCAGGGTCAACTAGGTATGCCAAATTTAGAGGATAGCTTGCAATGGCAGCTGAGCTCCTACAAGTGATGCGCACCTATAGATTTGCATGTTTCTTAGCACCATTTTTTTTGGTAGGGTGCATAGCTACCCAGCCCTATCCCAGGGGCGTAGCAACCACTCAACCAGTACCAACTCCTAACGTTAGAGCGCCTAATGTAGGGCAAGAGTGGGTATATCAAGTTCGTAATGTATTTAATCAAGAGATAGTCGATACGATCACTGAAAAAGTAGTATCCGTGGGCAGTGAAGTACGTATAGCGCGCTCCGGAGCGAAAGCGGGACCGCTCCCTGATGAAATTCAATCGCCGTGGGGTTTTGTGCTGCAAGATCCCCATTGGAACCCAGCTCAGAGATTTTCCAAACCCATTCCCATTTGGCCACAACAAATGCAAGTTGGTTGGAATGGATTTTTCACTGCCCAATATCAAGTACCCACTTATCCGGATGGAAGTTACTACTGGGGTCTTGGGATGACTGCGACTCAATGGGAGCGCATAAAGACGCCTGCCGGAGAGTTCTTGGTATTGCAATTTCATAATGAGATACCCAATTTTGTAAGTAATGATCTATTTAGAGTCGGTAATGTTCGGCAAGAAGATCTCTGGTTTTCGCCGGAGATAGGCCGATGGGTTATTCGGAGAAGTTTTGGGCGGTACATTACCTCAGGCGTATATTGGGTAAATGCCTTTTGGGAGGATTACCTGGAGTGGGAGTTAATCTCCTGGAAGTAGGCATTGCGCTTAAAATAGGCGCATTGCTATGTATACCGTAAAAGAACTATTCCCCACGCTCCAGGGCGAAGGCGCCCACGCTGGTAGGGCGGCAGTATTTTGCCGTTTTGCTGGATGCAATCTTTGGAGTGGGCGTGAAGAGGATCGAGCCACAGCCATTTGTCAGTTTTGCGATACCGATTTTGTTGGCAGCGATGGCTCGGGCGGCGGTAAGTTCGAAACTGCGACTTCACTTGCAGATGCTATCGAGACTTCATGGCGAAGTACTTCTGCCGGACCTCAGCAGCGATATGTGGTTTTCACTGGAGGGGAGCCGCTCTTGCAACTGGATGATGAGTTAATTGCAGCACTTCATCAGAAAGGTTTTGAAGTAGCAATTGAAACGAATGGCACTATTAAAGTTCCCAAAGGGGTGGATTGGATTTGTGTAAGCCCTAAAGCTGGCGCTGAGTTGATTGTTCTTCAAGCAGATGAGTTAAAGCTCGTGATTCCACAAACCAAGCACCAGCCATTAGAAAAGTTGATGGCGCGTTTTGAGGGAATGGATTATCGCAATCGTTTTTTACAGCCGATGGATGGCCCAAACCTTAAAAGCAATACTGAATTAGCTGTCAGCTTGTGCCAAAGGCGTCCCCTATGGAGATTAAGTCTGCAATCCCATAAACTGATTGGGATTCGGTAAATTAGGCAAGCCTTAGCTAAGCGCAAATTGATTAAATAAGCACCTCATGACAAATAAACAACCAGCCATCTCCATTACTCGACGTCTTGAGTTTGACTCGGGACATCGCATTCCCAATCATGATGGTCAATGTCGTCATCTGCACGGACATCGTTATGCAATTGAAGTTACGCTTACTGGAGAAGTGGCGGATCATCCTGGTAAAGCGGACGACGGTATGGTGCTTGACTTTGGCGATATCAAACGATTAACTAATCAATATATTGTGGATCTTTGGGACCACGCATTTTTGGTGGCTAAAGAAGATGAAGGTTTAGTAGCTTTCTTAGGGACTTTACCGAACCATAAGACAGTCATCATGGAGCATGTGCCTACTGTAGAAAATTTGGCAAATGCTGCCTTTACTATTTTGCAACCAGTCTTTAGTAAGGCATTTAACGGTCGCTTGGAACTCTCTTCCATTCGTCTTTATGAGACGCCCAATTGCTGGGCAGATGTTCATTCTGCTTAAATGACCCAAGTAGAGCTTGACCAGCAATTTATGCGCATGGCAATTGAGCAGGCTCAGTTAGCGGCGCAATCAGGCGAGGTTCCTGTGGGTGCGGTGTTAGTGCGGGATGGCCGAGTTATTTCCAAGGCATTTAATAAGCCGATTGCTAATCATGATCCTAGTGCTCATGCTGAGATGTTGGCTATCCGTGAGGCTTCTCTAGTTGAAGAAAATTACCGCATCCCTGGAAGTACTCTATACGTCACCCTTGAGCCTTGTGCAATGTGCTCGGGTGCAATGCTTCATGCCAGGATTGATCGAGTCGTATATGGCGCCTCAGACCCTAAAACAGGGGCTGCTGGCAGCGTATTAGACCTATTTTCTTCTAAGCAAATTAATCACCAGACGAGTGTCGAAGGTGGCATCATGAGTGAAGAGTGCGGTCAATTGCTACGTGATTTTTTTAAGGGGCGACGTTGAAATCCATTCACCTCATAGCTCCATCAGGGGCAAGCTTGGATAATAAAAGTCCTTTAGCCGGTATCAACTGGCTGGAGGGGCAATCTATAGCCGTCCAGAATCAGGATTGCGTTCAGCGAGTGTATGAACGATTTGCGGGTGGTGACGAAGAGCGTCTTGCTGAGCTAAACCATCTTTCTAAATTAGAGCCTCAGTCCTTGGCGATGGCTATGCGAGGTGGTTATGGTCTTCATCGCCTACTTCCTGGTATTGAGTGGGATGCCATTGCAAATGCTATTCAGAAGGGCTTGCAAGTATGTGGCCATAGCGACTTTACGGTCTTTCAATTGGGGCTATTAGCAAAAACAGGTGCTATTACATTGGCCGGTCCGATGCTCAACTATGACTTTGGGCGACTGGGTGATGATGGGGCAGCGGTAGTTCCTGATGAATTCATGTGGAAACATTTTCAGGCTGCTGCACAAGACCGAAAACTTGATTGTCAAGTAACGGCTCCACAATCTTTTTTAGGTAAAGAAAGCTCACATTCTTTGACGGGTCTGTTGTGGGGCGGCAATTTAACGATATTGGCTGGTTTAGTTGGTACGCCATATCTTCCTTCTGCTAAGCAAACGCAGGGCGGACTCTTATTTCTGGAAGATGTGAATGAGCACCCATATCGAATTGAAAGAATGTTGATGCAACTGTTGGATGCAGGCATTCTCTCCAATCAGGGTGCAATATTGCTGGGCGGGTTTTCTGCTTATCGTCTTTACGACAACGATAAAGGCTATTCACTCGAACGGGCTATTGAGGCTATCCGCAAACGTCTACCGCAAGAAATTCCGATCTTAACTGGCTTACCCTTTGGTCATCAGGCAAATAAATTAACCTTACCTGTTGGCGCTCAAGCCGACTTAAATTTCAATTCAAGTGGATTTCAAATTAAAGCGCAGTGGTAATGTTTAGCGACCATCGTTTAAGTCATTCTTTCTTGAAGGGCGCTTTCATATTTATTGCGCTCATATCTGCAGGAGCATCCATGGCAACTGAAGAACCAAAGTATTCTGTACTCGAAAAAGAGTCTCCTTTTGAAGTCCGCGCTTATGCTCCCATGATTGTGGCCGAGGTACAAGTCGATGGCGATTTAGACGAGGCCTCTAGTCAGGGATTTCGCTTGATTGCAGCGTATATTTTTGGTCAGAATCAAGTGAGCGAAAAAATTGCCATGACGGCCCCTGTGATGGTGGAAGATCAAAAACAAAAGAGTGCCAAGATCGCCATGACTGCCCCTGTTGGGATTGAATCTAACGCCGGCAAATGGACTGTGTCATTCGTAATGCCTGCGGAGTACACCATGGAAACAATTCCTAAGCCAATCAATCCACAGGTGCAATTACGTCAAATTCCTGGAGTAAAAAAGGCGGTAGTCAGCTTCTCGGGTTTTTATAATCAGCAGAAAGTTGCTGAGAAAACGTTAGAGCTTGAACAGTGGATGAAGGCCCGCAATCTTCTGGGTGCAGGAGCCCCGAATTTTTCACGTTACAACCCGCCTTGGACTTTGCCCTTCATGCGGCGTAATGAGGTCATGATTAACCTGCGTGACTAGTTTTTCGCTTCAAAGCTTTTTAAAACAAATTGGCCGCCACCATTTATGCCTAGGGCCTTAGTCAGAATCGGCAAAGCCTGCGCGAGGTGTTTCTCTAGAGTCCATGGCGGATTAATGATGAACATACCGCTTGCCTGCAAACGACGCTCACCTGGTGCATTTTCAACACGCAATTCGGTATGTAGCCAAGAACGCTTATGAGCCGCTGCAATCTTTTTGAGGCGATCAGGTAGTGCTGCTGATTCTCTTCTCGAGAGTACGGGGTACCAAACGGCATAACAGCCAGTGGCAAAGCGTTGTAGGGCTTGTTCCATGGCAACTTCAAGGAAACGATAGTCTTGCTTATCTTCGTAAGAGGGATCAATCAGCACCAAGCCACGTCTACTAGGGGGTGGGACTAAACCCTTTAGCCGGGCAAAACTATCTTCAGCATAAATATCGATCCGTTTAGACTGTTTCAGTTCGCCAATTTTGTGGCGCAAAATATCAATCTCTTTAGGGTGTAGCTCAAATAGTTTGAGGCGGTCTTGCGGACGTAATAAGCGAGCCAGAATAAACGGAGAGCCTGGATAAGTAGAGAGTTGTCCCTCAATATTCTCAGCTTCAATACAGCCTACATACTCTTGAATGCTCTCTGGAATTGGCGTGTTAGTGCGCTTGCAGGTATCAATATATTGCATCAAGCGAAAAATACCGCCGTCAGCCTCTTTACTTACTGTGGAGAATCCATCTTGTAGATTGTAGATACCAGCACCGGCGTGGGTATCCACCATCGTGAGTGCACCAGGCTTCTCTTGTAGATAGTTCACCAAATGAATTAAGGTGAGATGCTTAAGGATGTCTGCGTGACTTCCAGCATGAAAAGCGTGTCGATAGCTAAACATCTTTTATTATTTTGCCTTGCTGGGTATCTGGGTAAATTGCGCCTTAATATAAAAGACGAGGGTAGTAGCCACAATGGCAATAGATAAATATTGCAAAGGAAGATTGAGCTCTAAGTCCATAACTTGAGTAAGGTGGGCATACATAGCCACAACACCACCAAGCGCAATGAGGTGTGCCCAAATCTTTTTTGGGTCTAGCTGGGTCTCTGGCAATTGGTTTGCTATTAAAGCTCCAAGCATTCCGCACCAGATGCCAAAGCCTGCACCTCCTACAACATCTGTTAGCCAGTGGGCCCCTACAGCGCTACGTGATAGGCCTACTAATAGCGCAAGTAAGAATAGCGGTAACAGAGCTATACGTTTGTTCTTTTCAGTAGAAAAATAAAAGGCACTAGCAATTGCAAATGCAGTCAGCGTATGACCTGAGGGAAAGGCTTTATAGAGAAGTGCTTCGCCAATACGATAAAAACTTCCATCGGTTAAAACACCAGCAGGCCTAGGTAGATCAAAAATCTTCTTTAAGAGGGTGCTTGTCAGCGCCGCTATAGCCCCAGCAAAAATACCTGCTGAAAGTAGGCGTGGAGCAATGAGTAATAGCGGGAAAGAGAGAGCAAATAAGCCCCAGCCAATACCAAAAAAAGTTAGCCAAGCCCAAACAGTGTCAGGGAGTAGTTGTGTAAAGCTATTAATAAATAAAAAACTACTACTTTGAAATTCGCCAAAGTAGATTAGAGCAGCGAGCGCAAGAGGGGCTAGTGGAATGAACCAAGCAAATGCAGGAATTGCTTTGTTATTCATCCAGCTTAGCGAGCCTTCTCTTTATCAGCACCTTCTAATTGCTGAATTACTTTATCCAACACTTGTGTGACAGTAATAGCTTGCATACACACATTGTCATGACAAGGTGTTTTGCGATGATTGGCAGCGCTCACGCAGGGTGAGCAGGCAAGGTTTGCCGTAATAGCGATGGAGTTGCCAACTGACCCATAAAGGGCTGGAGTCTCAGGCCCAAACAGCACAACAGTTCTCAAAGGTGTAACTGCAGAGAAGTGGCCAGGACCGGAATCATTTGTCACCATCACATCTGAAAGGGTGTAGAGCGGTGGCAATTCGCTAAAGCTGACCTGACCAGCAAAGTTCAATGCATTTTTAATATTAGCCACAGCGCGAACTTTTTCTACATACACAAATTCAGCGGGTGAGCCAGTGATTAAGATGAGATCGCTTGGATATTGCTGGTGAATTGCTTGGATCAACTCAGAAAAACGTTGTTGTGCCCAACGGCGCTGAGGAAGTAAATCGCTTGCATTCGGGTTAATTAGAATCAAACGATCTTTACCGGGGGTGTAATCGATACGAGCTTCCTGGGCCATCTTCTCAATACGCTCACGAACCTTTTGTAGGGCCTTTGGATTAATGATGGCCTGCTCTAAACGTACCTCTGAATCCTTAATCTCAATCTTGCTAAAAGGCACTTCAATCTTTTGGGCAAAGGCTGCATGAATTAAAGACAGGAAATTCTTAGTAATGTGAATGTGTGGATTGTAATGCACCTTACGGGTCAGCATGAAGCCACGCCATAGTCCTTCGCCGTGATAGATGTGATATCCCACGCGACGACGTGCACCGCACATCCCGGTCAGTAAGGCGGTAAAGCGAGAGAATAGCTCTAAGTCAATAACGGTATCAATACGGTGCTTGCGAGCAATAATCAAAAAGCGCAGCGTATCCTTAATTAAACCACCCAAGCTTGATGAATCAATGGTGAAAATATTTTCTGGCTTGACGGTATTGAGCAACGTCAGGCTGGCGCGATTACTTTTGAATATTAGGAAAAATAATTCTGCTCCGCGTGCTTTTGCATTTCGCATTGCTGGGTCAACCAAAATGGCACTTCCCATTTCGGAAAGTTCAATAAAGAGTAATTTCTTTGGAGTCTCTGGACCACGACCAAAGATATTTTTTACGCCATCAATGAGGGCAATAAACGGGCTGACGATGGCACAAAGAGGCACACCAACCCAGTGGTCGATGGCGCGCATAGTGTTGACGCTAATAGTCATAGTTTTACTCTACAGAATTATTTTCGTTTTAATAAAAAATAGGCACCAGGCAGCACTGATAGAACAGTAATTGCTCCATAGCTAATAGAAGCTAGCACTGTTAATGATGGGTTGACACCCCATAGGGCCAAGACTGAAGATAGAGTGGCTTCGCGCAATCCCCATCCTGAAATACTAATGGGAAGCATCAGCAGTAAGCTGAGTGCAGGTAGGCCAATCATTAAACCTTCAATCGGTGCGTCTACCCCATAAGCTTTCAGGCAAAACAGCAGGGTCAGAATAGTAAGAAAGTGAATGCCAATCGCTAAGCATGCTTGGGCAATATTGTTTGGCCACGCAAATGCAAGGGTGATGCCTGGCATTGCGCTATGCATATTGAAACGATCTAAGAATTTTTGCAGAAGTTGCTTACTAGGCTCCCAGGCTAAGATGAGAGCAATTGCTACGCCTGCTAACAACATTATTGCCATGACCGCATAGCCAAGGTCTTGGCCCCAAGTGGCTAATGTCGCGCCGCCTAATATCAAGCCAATTCCGCCAAGTAAGTTATTGCCTGCCAAACCGAGAAGGCGATCGACAAGTACCATCGAAAAACTTAAACGTAATTTAGGGGTAGTTTGCTCAAGATTTACTGAGTGATGCAGTTCATCATCTAACTCTTTTGTTTCTGACAAATTACCCGTGCTGGTTAAATGCGTGGCAGTGATAGCGCGATAACTATCTCCACCTAAAGTACTTGGCAAACCTTGATTGATTAGGCCACCAGCAAAATAAAGACCAATGTAGGAGCGTATGCGGCGTGGAAATCCTACCGCTTGCATAAATAATCCCCAGCGATAGCCACCGCAAATAAATGCACACATCATGCTTGCCAAAGCCGCCAAGAACCAAAGGGGCTGCATCTGAATATGGCTATCAAATAACGAGTGCCAATCAATTCCACTCGTAGCTTTCCAAAGTAGAGCGATGGATAGCAGAACACGAATTGTGGGCCAAGCTCTTTTGAGAATGGATTTCCACCCCGATTGGGTTTTGGGGGTGGGTTGGACTTGTGAACTCATAAGCGTAAGGATAATGCCTTGGGCGCCTAAGGTCTTGAATTTGGGGGAATTACTCCGTTCCGCTGGAGCCTTGCCAGTTACTACATAGGCTAAAGTCAAATTTTGATAAAACTCGGCCAAAACGCTCAATCTCTAGGGTATCTAAGGGCTCGCAAGCCGCAAAAGCCGATTGATTACCTACCGGCATAGGGTGAGGCATGCCCGACCAGTTAATGAGCAGTACATTTGCGCCTTTTGGTAGATCTCCAAACCAAAGATCGAACTGATCTTTCCGTTGATCTAAAACAAATACCGGGGTGGGGGATGCATACCAAGCAGCACGACTACCTAGTGTCCAGTTTTGAACAGCAATACCATCAGCTTTGGTGGCCTTACTGAGTGTCGCAGCTTTTTGACCTGCTACTTTCCAGCCATACAAATCCGCTATAGGATTTGCTTTCATTGAGGCTGAACTAATGCCGCCAGACAATACATAGCCAAAGCCGATGCAACACAGAGCAATTTGGATAAAAAATAAAATACGAATCCAACGACGATGTTGAGTTGCCCAGACTTTTGCTAAACCAATTCCGGCAAATGGCGCAAGGCAAAACCAGGCAGGTGAAGTCCAGTGAGGAAGTCCTCCGCCGCCGGATAAGCTGACAAAGATTGCGAATGGAATCACAAAGAATCCGAAGAGTGCAAGCATTGATATTTTTGTTGCGTGCATGCAGTTTTTTAGGAATATAAAAGACCCCAAGATAAAGAGAGGCCCAAAGACTAGTATTTGAATCCCAATATAGGCACCGAGTCTGCGCCAGAGCCATTGGCCACCACCACCGTGGGCCAGTTGGTACTTAAAGGAGATCCAGTCATTTGCCCAATTCCAATACAAGACCGGGGTGATTAACACTAGGGCAATCATTACGGCCAACCAAAAACCAACTTTAGTTACCCATGATTTTCTGGGTGCGCTCAGGAAAACAAATAACAATGCAAGCGCAGTAAAAAACGCAGTGTATTTGCTGAGGCCTGCTAATCCTAATAGGATGCCGGTAATAATCCAGTCGCTCAGGCTAAATTGATCTTTACTTAACCAGCGTAAAGCCATCAACATCAAACCTAAACTCAAAGGTGCTAATAGAGTATCTGGCAGTAAACCAATTGCCAAAATATGCAACATGGGTGCGGCAACCACAACCAAGACTGCTAATAGACCACATAAATTGGCGGAGGGGAGTGCGCTCGTTAGATAGCCTGCGTTTCGTCCACGAATAAAGTGATGTATTTGAACTGTCACCTCATAAACCAAATAACAAGACAGTACCCACAGTAACTCTGGAATAAAACGAATAACGCCTTCTGACGAGCTGAGGGCTACCAGGGGCCACTGAATCCAGCCGACCAAAGGTGGATGATCAAAATAGCTCCAGGCTAAATGTTGGGCATACAGAGCGTAGTGAGCCTCATCAACCGAAAACTCTATTGAAAACCCCAAAACCAAATGCACTAATGCGGCAATAAAGACGCAGATCGCAGCCCAGCTAGAAGGTGATTGTTGGCGCATCAGGTGATTTTAGACTCACGCAGAGCATTCTTTGGGACAATTGACTGATGTTGAAGCTGCGCTCTCTGCTTTTCGTTGTTGGCACGACCCTATTTTTGGGTGGATGTGCTGGCTTGAGCAGTGAATCTGTACAAAACGAAGCTGGCCAGCCATTTAATGCAGATCAATTGCCAGCCCAAGATGAGCTGCCTAAATTCTCGGCCGAGACCCCGCGTGATGGTATGCCCAACGGCTGGAATTTCTATCGCATCGCCCCATTTAAAAAGAATACGGTCTATCGCCTCGAAAACTATCAAGGCAAAACAGTGCTTAGCGCGAACTCCAAAACATCTGCTTCTGGGTTAGCTGTCAAGTTACGCCCGCGCCAGGCTGAAAATGTATTTCTGCAATGGGAGTGGAAGGCGCTAAGCCCAATTGTTAATGCTGATAACGCAGATGGTTATACAGACGATGCACCACTTCGCATCTTGGTTGCGTTTGATGGCAATAAATCCAAGCTGCCCTTAAAGGAAAAAATGACTTTTGAGATGGCCAATCTCATTAGTGGACAAGAAATGCCTTATGCCACTTTGATGTATATCTGGTCAGGAAAATCTCCTATCGATTCCATCATTACCAATGCCCATACTGCTCGAATCAAAATGATTGTGGTGGATTCTGGTTGGGATAATTTAGGTGAGTGGCACAAGCATCAACGCGATTTAGCTGCTGACTATAAGCGCGCTTATGGCGAAGCTCCGGGGGAGATTATTGGTATTGCCTTGCTTACGGATACGGACAATACCAAGTCAGAAACGCGTGCCTTTTACGGCGATATTGAATTGATTCGCAAGAATCAAAAATAATCCTTACCTATCGATGGATAGGGCGCCAACGTTTCAGCAGTAGTGCATTGCTTAGAACGCAAAAGCTTGATAGCGCCATGGCGCTTCCAGCCAGCATAGGCGAAAGATAGCCCAATGCAGCCAGTGGGATACCAGTGGCATTAAAGATAAATGCCCAGAATAAATTTTGCTGAATCTTTTTCCAGGTCCGCCTAGAAATATCAATCGCATTTGCGACTAAATTGGGATCACCTCTCATTAAAGTGATGCCGGCAGCTTGCATAGCTACATCAGTGCCAGTCGACATCGCCATACCAACATCTGCAGTAGCCAGAGCAGGCGCATCGTTAACGCCATCACCCACCATTGCCACAAATTGGCGTTCACCATTTTTGGATTGAAGTTTGCGAATAATGTCAGCCTTATCGCCCGGCATCACTTGTGCAAATACCTCTTCAATGCCAATCGTTTTTGCAACACGATTGGCGGCTGCAGTATTGTCACCAGAGAGCATCACTGCACGAATATGTAGTTGATGTAAAGAGCCTATTGCTTCTTTGGAATTGTCCTTAAGCTCATCCCCAAATGCAATGATGGCAATGGGGGATGAGGGTGCTGAGGGTAATGCGTTATTCATGAATACGCTAACGGTTTGCCCAGCATCAAAACATGCTTGCGCTTTTTCTAGTATTTCAGGGTGATGACTGCTGCCCCCCAAGGATGCAATGCTTTGTAGGCTAAGACTTTGATCTGCAAAAATACCCGAGCTTGGTTTACCGCTAATACCAATACCAGGCAACGCTTTGCTATCGGCTGGGGTGATCGGACTCAAACCTTTTTGTTTGGCGGCATCCAACAGTGCTTTTGCAAGAGGATGTTCACTTCCGAGTTGCAGGCCTGCAGCAGTTGCCAAGATGTCATCCTTGGTAACCTCGCTCGAAAGAAGAATGATCTCTAGTAATCGAGGTTTGCCAATCGTGAGTGTGCCCGTTTTATCAAAGGCAACTACGTTTAAGCGATGCGCTAACTCTAGAACCTGAGGATCTTTTATAAGAATGCCAAAGCGTGCTGCCACTCCAGTACCAGCCATGATGGCTGCTGGTGTTGCAAGACCTAAAGCACATGGACAGGCAATTACAAGAACAGAGACTGCTCTCAAAATGGCAATCGATGCTGAGTCTAAATAAAACCAATTTGCTAATCCAGTGATGAGTGCAATCACAATAACGCTCGGTACAAAAATAGCGCTGACTTGATCAACCAATTTTTGTATAGGAGCCTTTTGAGTCTGCGCATCTTCTACCATGGAGATAATTTTGGAGAGCACACTCTCTACCCCTACTGCTTGGGCCTCTATGACCAGTAGCCCTTCGCCATTGAGGGCGCCGCCAATGACCTTTTCGCCAACATGTTTTTTGACGGGATTACTTTCACCGGTGAGGAGGGATTCATCAACATGACTGCTGCCACGCAAGATGATTCCATCCACGGGGATACGCTCACCAGGTAATACCAATATGCGATCTCTTGGAAATACTTGATCCAGAGGAAGGTCGCGAAATTGGTCTAGTGGCGATTCATCGGTAATGCTGACATTTCGATTAATAACCTTGGCGTGCTCGGGCCAAAGTTTTTGCAGTGCGCGAATTGCTTCACTAGTTTGTTGCTTTGCTCTAGCTTCCAACCATTTGCCAAGCATGACCATACAGATGATGACTGCTGATCCTTCAAAATACAGTTCGTGGCTTGCATGGGGTGATGCAATCATTTGATACACACTTAATCCGTATGCTGCGCTCGTACCAAGCGCTACCAATAAATCCATATTGCCAACACCCGACATCAGAGATTTGAAGCCCGCTTTATAAAAGCGCCAACCCAAGAAGAATTGCACTGGGGTCGCAAGCAGGAGTTGCCATTTTGGTGACAGTAACCAATGAATGCCTAAAGGCATCAGGAACATGGGCAAAAAGAGTGGGGCGGAGAGAGCAAAGCCCAGAATGACCCGGCCCAAGCCATCAGCCCCCCAAAACAATTTAGAGGGGGCTATTTCTGGAATGACATGGGGGTTGCTGATTTTGGCTGAATAGCCTGTTTTTTCTATCAAAGCGATGATTTCATCGGGTGTGACCCCAGAATCGGCTTTTAGGCGAATTTTGGCCTGCTCGGTGGCTAAATTCACGGTAGCGGCCTCAACCCCCGGAATCTTGTCTAAAGCCTTCTCAACCCTGCCAACACATGAGGCGCAGGTCATGCCGCCGATATCGAGAGTAAAAAGCTCTGGATTAGTGTCTTTTTGGGGGTTCATATAGAAGATAATCTACTCCATGCAAGCCGTATTCACATCTAAAAGGCCTATATGTTGAGTTTGAAAGTATCTGGTATGACCTGTGGAGGCTGCATTAATGCTGTAACTCGGGCAATTCAGGCTGAGGACCCGCAAGCAAAAGTGCAGGGGGATTTGGCGAGTCAGACTATCACGCTCGAAACGACCTTAACTCCTGCTCAGGCAAGTCAGTTGGTAACAGACGCTGGATTTCCTGTAACAAATGTAGCCTAGAGCGCATTGATATTGGCGCCGATAAGCAATTTTTTGCTGGCGCGGTTAATCTACCCGTTATTCACAATTAAGTAATTCATCATTCTGAGGTCATAGCCTCAGATTTGCACATCATAGGAGAAGGTAGTGTCAGTTACTGTAGAGGCTGTGCAAGGCGCACTCAAAAACTTAGTCGATCCCAACACCAAGGTTGATTTTGTTACTGCAAAGAATATTAAAAATCTTCGCGTAGAGGATGGCAATGTTTCTTTGGATATCGTGCTGGGCTATCCCGCTAAGAGTCAGTTTGATGCAATTCGTAAATCAGTGATCAATGCATTGCGTGAGCTACCAGACGTAAAGAATGTTAGCGCTAATATCTCCAGTCAAATTGTTGCGCATGCAGTGCAGCGTGGCGTCAAGTTATTGCCTGGTGTTAAAAATATTATTGCGGTAGCCAGCGGTAAGGGTGGGGTAGGGAAGTCCACAACAGCTGTGAACCTGGCTTTAGCACTTGCTGCTGAAGGTGCGCAGGTCGGCATTTTAGATGCGGATATCTATGGACCCAGCCAGCCAATGATGTTGGGTATTACTGGTAGACCAGACTCAATTGAAGAAAATACGATTGAACCAATGGAAGCTTATGGTTTACAGGCAAGTTCGATTGGTTTTTTAATTGACGATGATGCGCCAATGGTATGGCGTGGTCCAATGGTGACCTCTGCGCTAGAGCAGTTGCTTCGTCAAACCCGTTGGCGTGATTTGGATTACCTCATTGTGGATATGCCGCCTGGTACAGGTGATATCCAACTGACTTTAGCGCAAAAGGTTCCCGTTACTGGATCCGTCATCGTGACAACGCCTCAGGATATTGCTTTGTTGGATGCGCGTAAGGGCCTGAAGATGTTTGAGAAGGTGGGAGTACCTATCATTGGCATTATTGAAAATATGAGTACTTATGTGTGCACTAAGTGTGGACATGAAGAGCACGTATTTGGCACTGGCGGCGGTGAAAAAATGTGTAAAGAGTATGCAGTAGATTTCTTGGGCTCTTTGCCGTTGAACCTTTCGATTCGTGAGCAAGCTGATGCGGGGCGTCCAACGGTAGTGGCTGATCCAGATGGCGCAATTAGTGCGGTCTATAAAGGCATTGCTAGACAGGTTGCTATTCGTGTTGCTACTCTATCAAAAGACATGAGCAGTAAGTTCCCGAGCATTGTGGTTCAGAACACTTAAGGCCTCGAATATTTATGCGCTTTGCAGTTTTAATGCGTAAACAAAACTTGGATAACCCATGGGTCTCATACCGCTGGGTTCCTCAGGAGGTCTTGCCCGATTTTGGGCAATTTAATAGTAACCAAAGCAATTCCATCTGGGGTCAGTTCCTTGGGCGAGATGATGATGGCGAATCCTGGTTATTCACAGGTTATGAGCTTGACCTTTTTCCGGATGAGGCTGAGGGCTACTATCTCAATGTTTCTGCTAAATCTCCAAGTTGGTTTGTGATGTGGCGTCTAGAAGAAGGCGTTGAGCGTTATATCGATGAACAATCTATTTCCTTGGCCAAAGCCGAAACCACTTTTGCCGTGCCACATCGTATTTGCGTAAGCTATAACGAAGCTGCACGGTTGCTTGATGGCGGTGAGTCGGTTGATACCGTTCCCATGATTGACGAGCATGCCGCTTGGTTGCAAGAGTACGTCAATGACAATTACCGGCCAGAACCTAAAAAACGTCATAAGCCTGCTTCATTTAAGGGTGCCGAGCGCCCTAGGGAGGAATAATGGCTGATGGATTTCTGGGTCGTTGGTCTAAGCGCAAGGCGGGGAAAGAAGTCGGCGAAGTTGAGCTGCCAGAAAAAAAGCTAGAGATCCCTAAGCAATCCACGCAATCATCATCTGTTGAGATAGTTCCAGAGCAAGTTGCGCCACCTGCGAACTTGGACGATGTGGCCAAGATCGATCGTTTGGATCCGGATTTTTCTGCTTTTATGAAACCGGACGTAGACCCAGCAGTTCAACAAGCCGCCCTCAAGAAAATGTTTACTGATCCTCACTTCAACATCATGGATGGATTGGATATCTATATTGATGACTACAGCAAGCCTGATCCACTGCCGCCTGGCATGCTCGAGAGAATGGTTCAGAGCGATATGCTCAATCTGTTTAGCAAGTCGAGCGAAGAGATTGCTCAGGATTCCCAGCTAAGTGTGAGTGAGATGCCAAACCCAAAGATACAAGGCGACGCATTGGCAGCGCAACAGCAAAGTGATTTAACATCCACACAACCAATACCCGCCCCATTGGAAGAAGTGCCGAATGATGCGCTCAATGAGTCATCAATTCTGCCTAAACAGAAAAAAACCTAAGAAGATAGCGCATGAGTCAAAAATTAGTCTGTAACTGCAATGGCACCATGCCCCTAGATGCAAAAGAAATGGGTGTGCCGATTCATCAATCCTTATGCAGGCAAGAAGTCGGATCTTTTTTAAAAGCACTAGACGGTTCTGATTCATTGGTAATAGCATGTACTCAAGAGGGCGCGCTTTTTAGTGAGTTGGCTGATCAAGCTGGAAAGCCTTTGGTTGCACCACTGCGTTTCGTGAACATTCGAGAGGTTGCCGGCTGGACGCAAGAAGCTAAAACATCTGGTCCGAAAATTGCAGCATTGCTGGCTTTGGCGGATATGCCTGAGGCTGAGCCTGTTCCGGCGGTTAATTATGAAAGCCAAGGCAGACTATTGATCGTTGGAGCTGGCCCCCAAGCCATTCCTTGGGCTGAAAAACTGAGCCCATCTTTAGATGTTTCTGTTTTATGTACTGAGCCAGGCGACTTGCCGCTTACTCGCAGCTATCCAATCTTTACTGGTGTTGTGACTAAGTTGGATGGTTATTTAGGAAATTTTTCGGTTAACTGGGATCTGCAAAATCCGATTGACCCAGAGATGTGCACTCGCTGCGGTGCTTGCGTTGAAGTCTGTCCTGAAGGTGCTATTGATCTTTCCTTTCAGATTGATTTAAGTAAATGTAAATCTCATCGTGATTGCGTAACTGCTTGTGCTGGTATAGGCGCGATTTCTTTTGATCGAAAAGAGCGTGAGCGTAATTCAGAATTTGATCTCATCTTAGATTTAAGACTAGATCCCAAAATGCGGATGAGCCAAACACCGAAAGGCTATTTTGCTCCCGGTACAGATCCCCTGGAGCAAGCGCTAGCGGTAAATCAATTGTCAGAGATGGTGGGGGAGTTTGAGAAGCCTAAATATTTTGTATATAACGAAAAAATTTGCGCTCATGGGCGCAATGGCAAAGTAGGCTGTAATGCTTGTATTGACGTTTGCTCAACCGGCGCCATTGGTTCAATCTTTAAAAATGGTCAGGGCACTGTAGAGGTCAATCCAAATCTTTGTATGGGTTGTGGGGCCTGTGCTACTACTTGCCCATCCGGTGCAATGCGCTACAACTACCCAAGTGTTGCTCATCAGGGCAAAGAGCTGAAAACAGTTGCGAGTGTCTTTACCGCCGAAGCTAAAAAGATGAATCAAGCAATGGCCCCAAGCTTGCTTTTACATACCCTCAAAGCTGGCACGCAAATGATTGATGGCCTTGGCAGGTCTTCGCACATCATGCCAAAGCGTTTTGAAGGTCTACCTTCGTTTGTTATACCTTATGGCATTGAGCACATCGCTTCAACAGGCTTGGACTTATGGCTTGGCGCTCTGACATATGGTTTTGCTGAAGTGACCTTGCTATTAAGCGGTGATGAAGATCCTGCATATCGTGCTGTACTTGAAGAACAATTAGATTTAGCAAATAGCATTCTTAAGGCATACGGCTTTGATGAGCGTGTTCACTTGATCTTGGCGAATTCTGTTGAAGATCTGTCGACAGTATCAAAAGCAATGGGCGCACTGCGTCAGCGTGGTTCGCTTGCTCCTATATGCACACCTGCAAGTATTGGTTTATCGAATCAAAAACGCGAAACGCTAGAAGCAGCTCTAGAGCATTTGCAAAAACAGGCTAAGACCCCGTTGCCTGAAGCTGGGTCCGTACTTCCAAAGTCTTCCTTATTGGGTGGTCTGACAATTAATAAAGATGCTTGTACCTTGTGTATGTCTTGTGTCAGCGGTTGCCCTGAGGGCGCGCTTTTAGACAACCCTGATGAGCCCATACTTTCGTTCATTGAAAAGCAGTGCGTTCAATGCGGTATCTGCGTGCAAACTTGTCCTGAGAAGGCTTTAACACTTGCTCCTCGTTTACAAACGGTGGAGCAGCGCAAGCAACGGACCACCCTAAATGAAACACAGGCTTTCCATTGCATTAGCTGTGGCAAGCCATTTGGAACACTCAAGATGGTTGATCTCATGCTTACTAAGCTAGGTGCGCATGGCGCCTTTGCTGGTGCTGCAATGGATCGATTGAAGATGTGTAGTGATTGTCGGGTTGTAGACATGGTGAAAAAAGAAACATGAGCGAAATAGAAAAAGAACAGTTAGCCGCAGAAGTAGGAGATATTGGTTTGCCAGAGGACCTGGCGCGGGCAGATTTGTACGGCTTGATTGCTCGCTTTTTTCAGATGCCACCCGATCAAGAGCTCTTAGACCAAATTGCAGCAACAGCAGATCAATATGATGCTGCCGATGAGGCGCCGTTGGCTAAAGTTTGGATGGACGTGGTCGAGGTTGCTAAAAATAATCCCGCCAAGGCTTGGCATGATGAGTTTGATTTGAATTTCATTAGCGTTGGCAAGCCCAATGTTGTTCTGAATGGCTCTTTTTACATGGCTGGTCATCTAAACGAGAGGCCTTTAGTCAACATTCGGAATGATTTGGCTAAATTTGGGCTTGAGGCTGCTCAAGAAATTACAGAAACCGAGGATCACATATCCGCTCTTTCTGAAGTGATGCGATATCTGATAGCGGGCGATGATGTCGAAATATCAAACCTTACAAATCAAAGGGTTTTTTTTAACCAACATATTCGACCCTGGTACGACGAACTTTGCGATGCAATAGAAGGCATTCCTGAGATGCATCTTTACCACCCAATCGCCTCTCTAACCCGAGAATTCCTAGCAATTGAAGGGCAAGGCTTTGACATGATTTGATGTTGCACCGCAATATGCATATCACCCTAATAACTAATAGTTACACCAATATGTCAAAAATGCGATTTCCTATTACACTTGACACAGATCAAGAATACCCACACAGGAGCATGCCATGACAACCAAATCCAAAGTCGCTTCAAGCGAAGAAAATAAGCCATCGCGCCGTAAGTTCTTTATTGGTGCAGGCGCCGCAGTTGGGGCTGTTGCTGTTGCTAGCCAAACCCCAGTAGGTAAGGCGGTTATCCAAGAAATTGCTGGCACCAAAGCGGTAAAAGATGTTGGTCAAACCATGACCGCTCACATGCGCAAGTATTACGAAACCACTTTGATTTAATGATCTTTATTAACGATCTTTAATTTGCTTTAACTGTTATTCAATAAATAAAAAAACTTTCTCAGGGACAACATATGAGTCTGACTCGTAAATCCAATACCCCACAAAGCAGTCGTTCAACATCACGCCTGATTGGCAGCTTGTCACGTGGCTTAAAAGCTGCCGTGCCAACGATGGATCGCCGCTCATTCCTTAAGCGTTCAGGCGTAGGAGTTGGAGCCGGTATCGCTGCTAGTCAATTGAGCTTCGTGCAAAAAGCTTCTGCTGAGCAAAGTAAGGCAATGCTTGATGGCAAAGGCAAGATTGAAGTCAAGAGATCAATCTGTACCCACTGTTCCGTTGGCTGCGCGGTTGACGCTACAGTTGAAAATGGCGTTTGGGTTCGTCAGGATCCCGTGTTTGATTCCCCAATTAATATGGGCGCTCACTGTGCTAAAGGCGCTGCTTTGCGTGAGCACGGTCATGGCGACTATCGTTTACGTTACCCAATGAAGTTGGTTGATGGAAAATACCAGCGCATTTCTTGGGACCAAGCCTTAACTGAAATTACTGCACAGATGAAGAGCATTCGAGAGAAATATTCTCCGGATGCGATGTTCTTCATCGGATCTTCCAAGCACAACAATGAACAGGCCTATTTACTCCGTAAGTGGGTCTCTTTCTTTGGCACAAACAATACAGACCATCAGGCTCGTATTTGTCACTCCACAACAGTTGCCGGTGTTGCTAACACCTGGGGCTATGGTGCGATGACCAATAGCTATAACGACATGATGAATTCCAAGGCTGCTTTGTACATTGGTTCAAACGCTGCTGAGGCTCACCCAGTTTCGATGTTGATGCTTTTGCACGCGAAAGAAAATGGTTGCAAAGTGATCGTGGTTGATCCGCGCTACACCCGTACTGCTGCTAAGTCAGACCAGTACATTCGTATTCGTTCTGGTACCGACATTCCATTCCTATTCGGCATGCTTTATCACATCTTTAAAAACGGCTGGGAAGATAAGAAGTACATCAACGACCGTGTCTATGGCATGGACGAGATTCGCAAAGAAGTGATGGAAAAGTGGACCCCTGCTGCAGTTGAAGAGGCGTGTGGTGTTCCTGAAGCACAGGTTTACCAAGCTGCTAAAACGATGGCAATGAATCGCCCTAGTACAGTTGTTTGGTGTATGGGTCAAACCCAGCACACCATCGGTAATGCCATTGTGCGCGCTTCCTGTATTTTGCAATTGGCCTTAGGTAACATAGGTAAGTCTGGCGGCGGTACAAATATTTTCCGTGGACACGATAACGTTCAAGGTGCAACTGACGTAGGCCCTAACCCAGATTCATTGCCTGGCTACTATGGTTTGGCTGCTGGTTCATGGAAACATTTCTCAACCGTTTGGGGTGTGGACTACGAATGGATTAAAGGTCGCTATGCACCTGACATGATGGAGAAATCAGGTACTACTGTTTCTCGTTGGGTAGATGCGGTTCTCGAGAAGAACGACATGATTGACCAACAAACAAACGTTAAAGGTTTGTTCTTCTGGGGTCATGCACCTAACTCCCAAACTCGCGGCCTCGACATGAAGCGCGCAATGGATAAATTGGATCTTTTAGTTGTTGTTGATCCTTACCCAAGTGCTACTGCTGCAATGGCTGCGATGCCTGCTGCAGAAGGTCAAGCAGTTAATAAGAATCGCAATGTATATCTATTGCCAGCTGCCACTCAGTTTGAAACCTGCGGCACAGCAACGGCATCAAATCGTTCGTTACAGTGGCGTGAGAAAGTTATCGACCCATTGTTTGAGTCTGTTCCTGACCATGTAATCATGCAAGCTTTTGCTGATCGCTTAGGTTTCGGCGAAGAGCTCTCCAAGAACTACAAGATGCTCAGCACTAAATTTGCTGGTAAGCAATGGAAAGAGCCGCAAATTGAAGATATCTTGCGCGAGATTAATCGTTCATGCTGGACTATTGGCTACACGGGTCAAACTCCAGAGCGTCTCAAAGCACATATGAGAATGGTTGCTACTTTTGATCCGAAGACTTTGAAGTCACGCGGTGGCGTTGATCCTGTAACTGGATACAACACAACAGGCGACTACTATGGATTGCCTTGGCCATGCTACGGTACAGCAGCAATCAAGCATCCTGGCTCACCAAATCTGTATGACACCAGCAAGAGCGTCATGGAGGGTGGTGGTAACTTCCGTGCCAACTTCGGTGTAGAGCGTGAAGGCGTCAGCTTACTTGCTGCCGATGGTTCCTACTCTAAGGGTTCAGCGATTACGACTGGCTACCCAGAATTCGATCACGTGCTTGTTAAGAAATTAGGTTGGTGGGATCAGTTAACCGACGACGAGAAAAAACTTGCTGAAGGTAAAAACTGGAAGACTGACTTGTCTGGCGGTATACAGCGCGTGGTGATGAAGAACGGTTGCCATCCATTTGGTAATGCAAAAGCACGTGCAGTAGTTTGGAATTTCCCTGATGCGATTCCAACTCACCGTGAAGCGCTATACAGTACAAATGCGCCAATGATGCGCAAGTACCCAACTTCTGCTGATAAGAAGAATTTCTGGCGCTTGCCAACTCTCTATAAGACTGTTCAAGATCAAAACTTGAATCAGAAGTTATATGAGAAGTTCCCAATCATTCTGACCTCTGGTCGTTTGGTTGAGTACGAGGGTGGTGGTGATGAGACGCGTTCTAACCCATGGCTGGCAGAACTCCAACAAGAAAACTTTGTGGAGATCAATCCAAAGGCTGCAGCGGATCGTGGCATCAAGAACTGGGATTATGTTTGGGTGAAATCGCCAACAGGCGCCAAGATCAAAGTGCGCGCAATGGTTACAGAGCGTGTTGATCAAGGAACTGCTTTCGTTCCATTCCACTTTGCTGGTTGGTGGCAGGGCGAAGACATTCGCAAATACTATCCAGAGGGTGCGGCTCCTGTAGTTCAGGGTGAAGCGGTCAACACTGCAACAACGTACGGTTACGACCAAGTGACGATGATGCAGGAGACTAAAACCACTATGTGTCAAATCGAAAAATTTGCCTAAGTCAAAAAATAAAGTCAGGAGAACACAATGGCAAGAATGAAATTTATTTGCGACACAGAGCGATGCATTGAATGCAACGGTTGTGTCACAGCCTGTAAAAATGATAATGAAGTGCCTTGGGGCGTTAATCGCCGCCGTGTTGTTACGGTAAACGATGGCATCATCGGTCAAGAAAAGTCAGTTTCAGTTGCATGTATGCACTGTAGTGACGCTCCTTGTATGGCGGTATGTCCAGTAGATTGTTTCTACCGTACAGATGAGGGTGTTGTGCTGCACGATAAGGATATCTGTATCGGTTGCGGCTACTGCTCTTTTGCCTGCCCATTTGGCGCGCCACAGTTCTTAAGCAAGGGCGCCTTTGGTTCCCGTAGCAAAATGGACAAGTGCACATTCTGTAGCGGCGGCCCAGAAGAAAACGGCAGCGTTGCCGAGTTTGAAAAATATGGCCGTAATCGTTTGGCAGAAGGCAAGTTACCACTCTGTGCTGAGATGTGTTCAACCAAAGCGTTGATCGGTGGCGATAGCGATATTATTTCTGGCATCTTTAATAATCGTGTTGCGACACGTGAGAAGAACGGCAAGTACCCAGGATCTAAGGCTTTTGGTTGGAATACTGCGTACGGTGGACCTGATGCACCAGCGCCTACACCAACACCTGCTGCAAAAATTCCAGGAGCTCAATAATGAAAGTGAATTTCAAAACTCTCGGTTTATGTTTTGCAACAGCAACGTTGTTAGCTGCCTGTTCAGAGCCACCAGAAATTGCCGCTAAAGTAGCTAAGCGTCCAGACGTAGCTCCTTACATGGGCGCCAATAATGGGTTCGTGACAAAAGGTTGGACGCCAGGCAATCAGGCAAGCTGGACTGAGTCGGTTGACAAGCGCAATCAAGGTCAAAACGAATACAGTCGCGTTAAGTGATCCACTAAATAACTATAAATAAAACGAAAACGTTTAAGGACATGTGTATGAAACGATCATTTTCTAAAGTTCTACGCACTTTGGTGGTGGCTGCTGGTTTGTCGCTAACTATGGCAAGTGGAATCAGTTTCGCAGAGCGCGCACCGATGCTGCCTTTGCCTTCTGCTAGTGGTGTAGATATTCCGCCCTCGTCAGTACCGGCAAATCCAAATGCTTTGGCTAATGGCACTCAAGCACAATCTCAGCCAGCAAACCCTTCTATCTTTACAGCAGCAAATAGCGATCCATACAACTTTGTCAGCATCCCTGATAAAGAGGCTAGCGTTTTAATTCAGCGCTCTGGTCAACAATGGCGTTTAATTCGTAACGGCGTTATTACTGTTTATGGTGGCTGGCTATTGGCTATTGGCTTTTTCGGTATTGCCGCTCTTTTCATCATCAAAGGTCCAATTAAGCTTCATGCGCCGATGTCTGGCCAAAAAATCAAACGGTTTAATGGCTTTGAGCGCTTTACCCATTGGGTGATGGCGTTTAGTTTTATTGCCCTTGCATTTACTGGTTTGTTAATTTTGTATGGCAAGTATTTTGCAATGCCGCTGATGGGTGGAATTGCCTATGGTTCATTCCTGATGGTTTGTAAAAATATTCACAATTACACTGGACCATTATTTACATTGAGTGTTGTTATTTTCTTCTTGCTCTTTGCAAGCAGAAATATTCCAGGTCAAGGCGACCTTACCTGGATTAAGTCATTTGGTGGGATGTTCGGCGGAAAGCATCCTCCTGCAGGCTTCTTTAACTTCGGTGAGAAAATTTGGTTTTGGTTTGGTATGACTTTCTTGGGTTTAGTAATTTCATCCTCTGGTTTTGTGCTCGATATGATTGTTCCTTTTATGGAAGTTCAATATATTCGCGGAACCATGCAGGTAGCAAATATCATCCACAGCTCAGCTTCTATCTTGATGACTACTATGGCTATGGGACATATTTATATCGGTTCAATAGGTATGCAAGGCTCTCTTGATGGCATGAAGACTGGCTATGTAGATGCTACTTGGGCTAAAGAGCACCATGAGCTCTGGTACAACAAGGTTAATAAATAAGGACAAGGCCATGAAAAAAATCATTGCTTTTACATTCTGCGCATTAGCTGCATCTTCTGTATTCGCAGCGCTGCCGCCACTGACTCCTGAGCAGGCAGAAGCAGCTGCGCTTACTAAAGCTAAAACTGCTTATGGCGATAAAGTTGGCGCCTATCAGTTATGCCAGGCGCAAAATCGTATTGCAGATCGCTTCAGAGTGGCTGGTACTGCTGCACCTGCTGCATGTGTAGCTCCTCCACCATTTGTACCGCCAGTGGTTGCGGCAGCGGCTCCAGCAGCGTCAGCAACACCCGCAGCACCAGCTGCTAAGTAATTAATAGCTGAGCAATTCTTGATGTAAGTAGCGTTTTGCTGCTTGTGTTTGAGGATCAGCAAAGAAGGGGCCTACGGGTCCCTTTTCTTTTATCTCACCTTGATCAATAAAAATGATGTGCTCAGCAATTCTCTGTACTTGAGCAAGTTGGTGAGATGAAAAAATGACATTCGCTCCTTGTTGATCAAATTGACGGATGAGCTCTTCAACTTGTTCGGTAGTTCTAGGGTCCAGGTTGGCGGTAGGTTCATCAAGCAAAACCAAATTGGGTCTTTGAAGAATGGCTCTGCCAAGACAAAGCTTTTGTCTTTCACCTGCAGATAACTTTTGTGCTGGACTATTGGCTAGCGTACTCAAACCAACTTGATTGATTACTCGATCTAAATCGGCCTTACTAATAGAGTTGTCTGCATCTCGCACTATTCCTAGATTAGTTGCAGCCGATGCTTTAATCATTGGGGTGTGATGCAACACTAATGCAGTCTTTGTTTTGAAGGAGTAGCTTATTGTTCCGCTATCTGGCTTGATCAGGCCATCGATAAGCTTTAGGAGGGTAGTTTTGCCAGCACCATTCGGCCCAATGCAGGCAGTAATTCTGTCTGCCGGAATAATGGCATGCGGGATATTGAGAATAGCTCTACCATTGCTCTTAACAATAATGTCTTTGAGTTCAATGAACTTTTCAAAAGTTTCTGCTGAATTAACCATAGCGGCGCTCCGCAATTTGGCGAACTGCAAAAGTAAATAGATTGGCTAACAAAACAATAGTCAGTAGGACTATGCCAAGAGCGAGGGCCAAAGGCAAATCACCCTTGCTGGTCTCCAAGGCGATGGCAGTCGTCATTGTTCTGGTGGAGTGATCAATATTGCCACCAACAATCATCACTGCTCCAACCTCGGATATTGCCCTTGCTAGACCAGCAAGGACCGCAATAGTAAGGGAGAAGCGACAATCCCATATCAACCACTTAAATCGCGATAAGGGTGGCAGTCTGAGGCTTAGGAATGAATCGCGGTGTATTTTCCAGGAGTCTTCCAGTATTTGCCGACTCAGAGCTGCGATTAATGGGGTTGTGAGCAACGTTTGAGCAACGATCATGCCTTTGACTGTAAATAACCAGCCCCACATGCCAAGGGGGCCTGTGCGAGACAGCATGAGATAGACCAAAACCCCAACAATTACTGTGGGGACCCCCATTAGGGTATTGAGAGTCACAATAATGGTCTTTTTGCCTGCAAATCGTTCAGTTGCCAGAAGGGCGCCGATAGGGAGACCTAGGAGTGTGCCCATTAGAAGGGCAGTTAAGCTGACTTGGAGGGAAACCAAGACAATTCCCAACACCCCGCCATCTAGATGGGCGAGCAAGGAAAAGGCGTCTTGAAAAGCGATCAACATGCGCTAGATTCTATCAAGGCAGTGGCAAAATGACTGTAATGAGATTGATTCCCCTATTTTTTACTTATGGCTGAAGTGGTTTGCCTCTGCAACGAGGTCCTCGACGTGGATTTGCGTGAGTATTTAGATACCCACTCGATAGACTCAATTGATGAGCTAAGGGAGCAGGCGTCAATTTGCAATAAATGTATGCAGTGTCAGGATTTGGTTGAAGGTGAAATCTATTTATCACGCGTTCGACGACAGCGCGCAGCGGGACAGTTTTAATGAGTATCAATAAAACGACCCGTTTTACAGTATTGAGCATGAATGTGCATAAAGGCTTATCGCCTTTACATCGCCATTCCACAATTTATCAATTACGCCAAAAAATGCGCAGTCAACATCCGGATCTACTTTTCTTGCAAGAGTTGCAGCAAGAGCACCGAGGTAGGATTCGACGTTTCAGTCAATGGCCACTAACCGAGTTGACACATTTTCTCTCAGAAGATTTTTGGCATGATTGGCATTACGGAAAAAATGTTGAGTATCGCGATGGACATCATGGCAATGCCATTCTCTCTAAGCATCCTCAAGAAAAAGGAAATAACTACGACATATCAGCATATCGCTTTGAGAGTCGTGGGCTGCTACATAGCGTTACAAAACTGGATGGCATGGATCAACCCATTCATTGTTTTTGCGTGCACTTGGCACTCTTTGAGCGGGGCAGAGAGCGCCAGCTAGAAGCCATCATGGGGCATATTCAGGATTTAACTCAAAATGGCCCCACCATTGTGGCAGGTGATTTTAATGATTGGCGTAATCGCGTGAGTGCACCCATGAAGGCTGCTGGTTTTGATGAAGTATTTGAGGTGCTTACCGGTTCGCCTGCAAAAACATTCCCAAGTGTGAAGCCATTGCTCGCTATGGACCGCATTTATGTTCGAGGAATAAAAGTACATTCAGCAGAAATTTTGCATGAATGGTTAAAGCTGTCAGATCATCTAGGCATTGCAGCCGAATTGGAACTTAAATGAATGACTTATTA
This sequence comes from Polynucleobacter sp. JS-Safj-400b-B2, assembly GCF_018881975.1. Taxonomy (GTDB): domain Bacteria; phylum Pseudomonadota; class Gammaproteobacteria; order Burkholderiales; family Burkholderiaceae; genus Polynucleobacter. The sequence continues at coordinate 227,764 of NZ_JACVPJ010000001.1, forward strand.
GGAATGTTTATTAATACGCAATCTGTATTCAATTTGAGATTGATTTTATTAATTCATTTTTTAATGGTCACCTACTTTATTGGTGTAATCATTTCTGTCAGAAGACCAGTAGGGGTTGCATTTGCGTGGATTTTTATTGTGATGACTTTTCCACTATTGGGGATTTCTTTGTATGTATTGATTGGCGAGCGACCTGTAGGGCGAAGTTTGACGCGAAAAATTAAACGCATGAATCTAGAGTATGCGCAAATTACTCAACAGTTATGTAAAGAATTTGCGAGTGAAAGATCAAAATTACCTGTAGAGGCTAGGGCTTTAAGTATCTTGGCTGAATCAAAGAATGGCACTCCAGTGGTCGATGGAAATAAAGTTGAACTCTATACAAAATCACTCGACATTCTTCAGTTATTTATTGATGAGATTAATCAAGCTCAAAAGACTTTGAATATGGAGTTCTATATTTGGGCTTTGGGAGGAGATGCCGATCGCGTGGGGGAGGCTGTCATTGCTGCTTCAAAGCGGGGCGTGGTTTGTCGTGTTCTGTTGGATTCTCTAGGTAGTAAGGATTGGTTCAAGTCGTCATGGCCAGCTCGCTTCCGAAGTGCGGGCATTGAAGTGACAGAGGCGCTGCCGATTCAGATTGGCCGCTTTCAGTTCCGTCGTGCAGATTTGCGTTTGCATCGGAAAATATTCATCGTCGATGGCTCGGTAGTTTGGACCGGCAGCATGAATTTGGTTGACCCTCGGACTTTTAAACAAGATTCCGGAGTGGGTGAATGGGTTGATGCTATGGTCCGTGTAGAAGGACCTGTTGCAGCGCAGTTTGAATTAACTTTCTCCTTTGACTGGAGTGTTGATAATCCCAAGGTCACTCACTTCAATGACCGCTCCCCTCCGCCTGTGCCAAGAGAGGGCGGAGTTATTGCGCAGGAGTTCGCTTCAGGGCCGGTATACCGTGATGATATTTTGTATCAAATGATGCTCTCAGCCATTGTTGATGCGCGTGAAGATTTGACTATCACGACGCCTTACTTTGGTCCGGATGATGGCTTGCTTCAAGCGCTCATGGCTTCCGCAAGACGTGGTGTCAATGTCACTTTAATTGTGCCAAAACTGAATGACTCAACCTTAGTGGCGTGGAGCAGCAAAAGCTTCTATCAGGATTTAATGACTTCTGGGGTCAAAATCGCTCAATTTAAAGGTGGCCTATTACATACCAAGAGTCTGTTGATTGATAAGCGCATTGCAATCTTTGGCTCAGTCAATTTTGATCAACGTAGCCTGCGCTTAAACTTTGAGATTAGCTTAATTGTTTATGACAACGACTTCTGCGCTAATCTCGACAAGTTAATTCAGTCCTACTTAGAGCAGTCGGATGATGTTGATCCTAAAGCTTGGGCAAAAAGACCGGCATGGCATCGCTATCTTGAGAACGCAGCACATCTCACTTCGCCACTGCTTTAAATCGCTCCGCTGGCCCGCATATCTGCAATGTCAGACTCCGCCATTCCGATTTCTTTCAGGATGGAGTCTGTGTGCTCTCCAACAGCAGGAATGGGGTCCATGCGATAGTCATAACTGTCATTGAGGCCTGGTGGTAATAGGGCTGCAATAGCGCCATTGGGCGTATCGACTTCTGTCCAGCGATTCCGCGCTTTAAGCTGCTCATGTTTCCAGAGACCTTCCATATCATTGAGATGGGCATTTGCAATTTGCGCCTTCTCAAGTCTGGCGATCAGTTGTTCGGAGGTAAGCTTGCTAAAGCACGCATCAATCATTTCTAAAAGTTCAATCCGTTTTTCATTGCGCTTAAAGTTACGATCAAACCGCTCGTCCTTTGCTAGCGCTGAATTCTCTAGTACAGTCTCGCAAAATTGCACCCATTCACGTTCATTTTGAAGTCCCAGCATGACGGTTTTGCCGTCTCCAGCCTTAAATGGGCCGTAGGGATAAATGGTTGCATGAGATGCGCCATTTCTTGGCGGTGGTTCTGCACCCTTATAGGCGTAGTACATTGGAAAACTCATCCATTCGCCAAGAGATTCCAGCATGGAGATATCAATCACTGAGCCTTTGCCCGTTTTTCCTCTTTGTAAAAGTGCTGCCAAGATATTGGTGTAGGCATACATACCTGCCGCAATATCCGCAATAGAGTTACCGGCCTTACTAGGTATTTCAGGGGTTCCGGTAACCGATAAGAATCCCGCTTCACTCTGAATGAGTAAATCGTAGGCTTTTTTATCTCGATAGGGGCCGTTATTGCCGTAGCCTGAGATGTCACACAGAATGAGTCTTGGATTCTCTTTTTGTAAGGACTCCGCAGTGAGTCCCATACGTGCAGCAGCACCTGGCGCGAGGTTTTGCACTAAGACATCAGCAGTCTTTAATAAGGTCTTGAGTGTTGCAATAGCTGCTGGCTGCTTGAGGTCCAAGGTCAAGCTTTCCTTAGAACGATTTACCCAAACGAAGTGAGAGCAGAGCCCATCCACCTGCGTGTCATACCCTCTAGCAAAGTCACCCCCACCAGGGCGCTCCACCTTAATTACTCTCGCACCCAAGTCTGCTAATTGGCGCGTACAGAAAGGTGCTGCAATTGCGTGCTCTAAAGAAACAACGGTAATGCCATCTAGTGGGCGAATACTCATAGCGCTTCCTTAGAAAGATCTTGGTAGACCAAGAACATGCTCGGCAATATAGGAGTAAATTAAATTCGTTGAAATTGGCGCGACTTGATAGAGACGCGTTTCTCTAAACTTACGTTCCACATCATATTCATTAGCAAAGCCAAATCCACCGTGGGTTTGTAAACAGACATTGGCCGCTTCCCAGGATGCTTTAGCGGCTAAGTATTTAGCCATATTGGCCTCAGGCCCACAGGGCTGATGATTGTCAAATAACTCACAAGCCTTAAAGCGCATCAGATTAGCAGCTTCAGTTTCGATATGGCTATCTGCAATCGGAAATTGAATACCTTGATTTTTGCCAATAGGGCGATCAAACACTACACGGTCATTGGCATAGCGACGAGCGCGATCAATAAACCAATAGGCATCACCAATACATTCGGCCGCGATTAATACGCGCTCAGCATTGAGGCCATCCAGAATGTATTTAAAGCCCTGCCCTTCGGTGCCAATGAGGTTCTCCGCAGGAATCTCAAGATTATCAAAGAACACTTCATTGGTTTCATGGTTGACCATATTGGCGATCGGTCTTACTTCCATACCTTTACCAATAGCATCAGCGAGGTTCACGATAAAGATCGACATACCTTCTGACTTGCGCTGCACTTCGCTCAGTGGAGTGGTGCGGGCCAGCAGGATCATGAGGTCAGAGTGTTGAATTCTGGAGATCCATACCTTTTGACCATTCACTACATACTTATCACCCTTTTTCACTGCGGTAGTTTTTAATTTGGTGGTATCAGTTCCGGTAGTAGGTTCAGTAACTGCCATGCTTTGGAGGCGCAACTCACCTGATGCAATTTTCGGAAGGTACATTTTTTTCTGTGCTTCTGAGCCATGACGCAATAAAGTACCCATGTTGTACATTTGCCCATGGCATGAACCAGAGTTACCGCCTGAAAAGTTGATTTCCTCCATGATCACGGAGGCCTCAGCTAGGCCCAAACCAGAGCCGCCGTATTCTTCTGGAATTAAAGCGGCCAACCACCCAGCTTTAGTCATGGCATCCACAAAAGCTTCTGGATAGCCGCGCTCGTGATCAATCTTTTGCCAATAGGCAGAATCAAAAGACCCACAAAGGTCACGTAATGCCTCACGCATTTCTTGGTACTGGTCTGGCTTAGGAATGGGGTGGTTCATGAAAGTCTCAATTTATAGTTTTATGGAGTAATTACCGTTTCAGGCATTAGTTTAAGCAAGATTTGAAATTCATGGGGATCGCCTAAAACAAGGCAAAATAGGCTTTATGAGACCTATAGCAACTCCCCTCTATGACAGCACCCTAAGGGTTATTGCGTAATGGAGCATATGTTCGATCATTTTTTTGCTTGGTTCGAAATGCCTTCCGTTGGTTTGCCGGCAGTATTTATTAGTTCATTTATTTCTGCCACCTTAATACCGGCTGGTTCCGAGCCTATTCTGTTTGGCTACATCACTTTGAATCCAGACCTATTTTGGGTTGCCATTATGGTTGCCACTGTTGGGAATACATTGGGTGGAATGGTCGATTGGTGGCTCGGTGTAATTGCGCGTAATAGTTTTAAGGCAATGGATGAGCCAAGTAACAGTCGCCTTAAACGCTGGCTTCGGGGGTGGGGGCCAAAGCTACTGCTGCTATCTTGGCTACCTGGATTGGGTGACCCTTTGTGCCTGGCGGCAGGGTGGTTAAAGCTACCTTGGCAACCATGCCTTATTTATATGTTCATTGGTAAGCTATTTCGTTTCGTTGCGCTTACCTGGCTTCTCACATTAGTTCCCGATAGCTTTTGGCATCAGCTTGGGCATTGGTTGCATCTTATTTAAACCGCGCAATACTTCTGCTGAATCTCGTCGTTGTTTAAAAGATTCTGTGCAGTGTCATGAAACACAATTTCACCCTGATCCAAGATATAAGCACGGTCAGAAATTTTGAGAGCTTGCTGCACGTTTTGCTCTACCAGCAGAATAGTTAAGCCTTGCTGTTTTAATTTAGCAAATAACTCAAACATTTCTTCAACCAAAACCGGCATGATGCCCTCTGAGGGTTCGTCGAGCAAAATGACTTTAGGTTTCCCGATCATGGCCCTGGCAATCGCGAGCATTTGTTGCTCGCCACCCGACATTGAAGTGCCGTCTTGATGCAAGCGTTCTTTGAGTCTAGGGAAAGTTTCAGCGATTTCATCTACTAGGGCTCCCATATCACCTGAATTCTTCTTGGCGATTACCCCAAGCTCTAAGTTTTCTTTGACAGTCAGTCCTGGAACAATACGGCGATCCTCTGGAACATAAGCGAGACCTAAGTGAAAGCGTTCATGAGCAGGTAAATCTAAAAATGAGGTGCCATCAATGGATGCTTTGCCTTGACGCTTGGATAGTAGGCCCATAAGTGAGCGCAGAGTGGTCGTCTTGCCTGCCCCATTGCGACCCATTAAGGTCACAATCTCACCTTTATTCACCTCAAGTGAAACACCTTGCAGCACATGACTGCGGTCATACCAAGCGTTTAAATTTTCTACGCGCAACATAATTTGCTTTCTATTTAACCTTGACCTAGATACACACGACGTACCTCAGCATTATTTTGGATTTCCTCTGGAGTGCCTTCAGCCAAGAACTCACCGTGATGCAGAACAATGATGCGTTTGCATAGACCCATAATGAGTTTCATCTTGTGCTCAACCAAAATCACTGTACGCTCATTAGCGAGGGTGCGAATCAACTCCATCATGACTAGTGTTTCCTCGGGAGACATGCCGGCAGTTGGCTCATCTAGCAGAAGAAGGCTGGGGTTGCAGGCTAAAGCCATGGCGATTTCTAGTGCGCGCTGTTGGCCGTGAGCCAGGTCGCCAGTTTTCTTATTGCGTAAGTGCTCTAAATTAACTCTGCGGAGTAATTCATCGGCAATTTCAATTGGCTTTGGGTAACTTTGGGCATTACTTAAAAAGTTATAGCGGGCTGTTTCCATTTGCGCGGCTACACGGACATTTTCATGAACGCTCAGTTGCTTAAAGACGTTTGTAATCTGAAAGCTTTTGGAAATGCCAATACGGGCAAACTCATGTTGTTGCATACCAGTAATGTCTTTGCCATTAAACAGAATTTGGCCACTTGTTGGAGGAAACGCACCACTCAATACATTAAAGAAGGTGCTTTTTCCTGCGCCATTCGGTCCAATGATTGCAGTCAGTGTTCCAGGCATAAAGCTGGTGGATACATCTTGCAGTGCCTTGAACTTACCAAAGCTCTTGCTGACATGACGTGCTTCAAGAATAGGGGTGATAGTGGCGCTATTCATTATTTCGAATCCTGATTAATTTGTAGCTTGCTCAGAATGGTGCCCCAAATACCTTTAGGGAAGAACAGCACAAAGAACATAAAGACTAAGCCAACAACGGCCATCCAGTGTTTAGTGAAGGTGGTGACAACATCCTCCAGGTAGAGCATGACTGCAGCTCCAATGAATGGACCAAAGAATGTACCCATGCCACCCAGAATGCTCATCATGACTGCCTGGCCGGACTGCAAATAGTGCAGGGAATCAATCGGAACAATAGAGAGGTGTAGGGCGCGCAATGAGCCTGCTAACCCGCAAATTGCTGCTGACAATACGAAGACCAGTAATTTGGTTCGCGCAACGTCAAATCCACACGCTGCAGCACGTTTTTCGTTCTCACGAATCGCTTCCATGACAGCGCCTAATGGTGAGTTCAGAATGCGTGAGATCAACCAGATCGCGATTACCACGAAGAAAAGAATGATGTAGTACTTCACTAGCGGATTTAAGAAATCCACTGGAATGCCCAGGACGTTGAATTCATCAACACGTACTCCGCGCAAACCATTCTCACCGCCTGTAAGGCTCTCTGCCTTATAGAAGAGGTAGTACACAATTTGACCAAGCGCTAGGGTCACCATGGAGAAGTAGATACCGCGAGTACGAATGGCGAGGTAACCCATAATGAGGCCACCTATAGCTGCGCCTATGATGCCAACCAGGATCGCAACTCCCCATGGCATCCCATAATGAACAATGCCAATGCCGGTGAGGTAGCTACCGATGCCTAGGAATGCCGCATGCCCAAAGGAAAGTAGTCCCATGTAGCCAAACAGTAAGTTAAAGCCCATAGCGAATAAACCAAAAATCAAAATATTGATCGCTAAGGCTTCATACGGCATGATGAATGGGAAAATTGCCAGGAAGAGCGTACTAGCTAATACGCGATGACGTGCAATAAGTTGGAAAAATGAATTCATAAATATACGGAGCCTTAGCCCATCGCTCCTGCTTTACCAAATAAACCTTGTGGGCGAATTAACAGTACTACTGCCATCAAAACAAAAATGGAGAGTTCCGCTAAGTCAGGGAAGAAGAGGGAGGTCATGCTGTACACAATGCCGACCAATAAACCAGCAACAACAGCGCCTACTGGTGAGCCCATGCCACCAACTACAGTCACCACAAAAGACTCCGCCAAAATGGGGATCCCCATTTCTGGGTTTACTGAGCGTGTTGGGGAGGCCAGGATTCCAGACAAGCCTGCAATAGCGCAACCCAATCCAAAGACTAGGAGCCAAACTTTAGCAATATCAACACCAAGCACTTTTACGATCTCTTGATCAGCAGCGCCCGCTTTAATAATGAGACCGTAGCGCGTCTTTTGAATGAAGAACCAGACACCCAAAATAATGACAGCGGTAGCAGCAATTAAGAAGAGGCGATATTTAGGGAAATAACCAATACCTACGTTCATCGTTCCGCCAAGACCTTCAGGGGTAACCGAAGGGAGACCTTCAATGCCAAACGTAACGCGCATGACTTCGATCAAAACATAAGAGAGGCCAAAGGTCAGTAGTAAGGGGTAATCTAGGCCTCGCCCATAAAGAGGTCTCACCAAGAATCGTTCGGTTACAAGACCTATGCCGCCAGTTAGTAATGGAGTTAGTACCAAGCTAAACCAAAAGCTTCCAGTGACGCCCAAAAAGTACACACCTAAAAATGCACCCACCATAAAGAAGGCGCCATGTGCGAAGTTCACCACATTGAGCATGCCAAAAATAAGACATAAGCCAAGGGCTAGAAGTGCATAAATACTGCCCAAGGCGATGCCTGTAAGCAATTGCATGCAAAGAAGTTCAAAAGAAAGACCGGTCATAAATGTACTCAGAAAAAACTCCCCTCAACCAAATGGTGTTGGGGAGTGGATCAGGATGAATGAGATATCCACCCTGAAATTTTTGGATTAGGCTTTGTGGCCTAGCTCTGCGCAAGAGCGCATGTTTTTCTCAGTAGTAGGTTCAATCGTCAAAATATTGAAGACGTCATACTTGTCTTTCATATTCTTAGATTTGGACTCTACGATGATGACGGTTTGCACGGCCTGATGGTCGCACTTACGATAGTACTCGGGTCCCTTGTACCAGTCGTACTTCATATTCTCCATTGCGGTAACCACTTTTAGGGTATCAGTAGATTTTGCAATCTTCACCCCAGCCAAGACGCTCTTCACACCAGCATAGCCTAGTGCGCCGTAGTCAGACGGTACGGAGCCGTTATACATTTTGCGGAAAGCATCGTTAAATGTTTTTGCAGTTGGGATCCGATCTTCTAGACCCCAGTAATAAGATGTGCCGCCAATAATGCCCTCAAAGGCTTCTGGTCCACCAGCAAGACGTGAGGTATAGAGAAGTACCGGTGTAACAATCTTCATGCTGGATTTAAGGCCAAAGTCAGTACATTGTTTTGCTGCATTGACCAAGTCGCGACCAAAGTTACAGAGCACCAAAATATCTGGATTCAAAGCTTTGATGCGTGGCAAGAATGCAGAGTAATCAGATGCGCCTAATGGGTGACGGATGTCAGCCAAGGTAGTAGCACCCATTTCTTTACCTGCACGCTCAAAAGCGCGAACCATTTCGTGGCCGTAAGCATAGTCAGCTGTGAGGAAGACAATTTTTTTGCCAAAGCGAGGAATAGAGTAGCGCGCTACAGCACCGGCAGTCATGGTTGGGTTAAGCGCTTCGTGGAATGTATAAACGCTCCAGTCTTTTGCTTCGTTAATGGCATCAGATTGACTGATAGAGTTAAACAGGACCTTACGCTCTTTACATACGGCGTTGATTGAGAGCTGTGTCGCTGCAGACAGAGAGCCAACTACAAAGTTGACTTTATCTTTTTCAATTAATTCTAAGGTGCGCGTTGCTGCTTCTCCTGGGTTTAGCTTGTCATCGCGTACTAAAAGTTCTGCTTTGCGTCCATTGAAGCCACCTGCATCGTTAAATTCTTTGATAGCTAATTCGGCAGCCTTTACTTGATCCTGTGCCTCAGCAGAGAAGGGGCCTGTCAACGGAGTTGGAAAGCCGATCTTAATAGTGTCGGCTTGAGCGTTTGCGACATTAAGCCAAAGTGGTGTGCTTGCAGCTGCAGCTCCACCAATCAACATCTGTCGTCTTGTTTGATTCGTTACTTTTTGTTTCATGGTTGTCTCCTCCATATAAAACTTAGTTAAATAAGAATACTTTTTTGTTTTTTTAAATCTTAACTGAATGCACCTTTTAATGCGCAGATTCAGGCACTGCTTTTCCTTGAGCTAATAGTTCGCTGATATCAATCGCAGTTTCCGCCATGACAGTATCGGCATTTCTTTTGAGCTTCTCGTTATCCCTATTACCCTTGCTACCCTGTGCTTGCATATAACGTCCTAAATATTGGGCTCTAGCTACTACCTGCTGGCCCAATTGGAGTCGTTCATCTCCATAGGCGCTGAGTGCTGCAGGGGAGGCGCCAAGTACAGCAATATGCTTTGCAATCACTATTGCCTCATCAGCAGCTTTTGTAACGCCCATCCCGACGTGTGGCCTGCCAACAAATGCTGCATCACCCATTAAAGCGATTCTGCCAAAGACAGTTTGCTCAGAGCGAACGTCATAAATTGCTTGCAAGAATGGTGCCGCTGTTTTTTCAAGAATCTCAGCATATTGAGGTGCCAGAATTTCTCGCGCTACTGTGCGCATATGGGCAATATGCTTCCAAGAGACTTTCAGCGGTGGAATGCCAGTTTGATAGTAATGTCCGTTGTCATCGGTCAAGAGGCTAACTAACTCTTCATGCTCTGATGCTGGGCGATACCAAACAAAGTTATAACGACGCTTGCCTGAGCGCGTATCGTTGCCAGAGCCTGCCACTGGGTAACCCAGCATTTGCTCACCATTAGGCAAGCAAAAGCCAAAGCGATTAAATAGGGTATCGAGCGTGTGGTTTGATAAGCAGGCTTCATCACATACGCCGCGCCAGGCTATATAGCCAGCGTATTCAGGCTGAATCTGTGGCGCAACTTGCGCTCGAACTGCCGAACGAATGCCATCAGATGCAATCAGTAGCTCGGCATCATATTGACTGCCATCCTCGCACATCACCTGCACAGCGTTCGCATCTTGTGTAACTGACTTCACTGTCTTACCTTGAAGATAGCGTTCAATCGGAAAGCTTTCTTTGAGCATCTGATAGAGGCGACTCCAGGAGGTCAGTACTTGAGGTAATTCCATTTCACCCAGACTTTGGCCATCGGCGCCTAAAGTAATGCGCTTAGTAACGGGGACGCCCAGCGTTTCATCGACTGTGACTCCTGCGGCTCTAAGCGCTTGGGCCAGGGCATCATGAGTCACAATGCCGGCGCCGCGTCCATCTAGGGACCCAACTGTCTTTTCTAGCAAGGTAACGTCATGACCTTGGCGTAGCAAGATATTTGCCGCGAATAAGCCGCCAAGAGAGCCGCCAATAACTAGAATTTTTGCCATCAATTACTCCTATGCTGCTTTAGCATCTAGGGCAGTCTTTTCTGATGCTGGATAGTTCAATTCAATGACAATGCCATTAGGATCATCTAAAAATATTTGATGGAGTCCTATTACTGGTACGGTTCGCTCGCGATAAGAAATCTCTAATTCTTTTAACAAGTTAATTTTCTCTTCTAAGCCATTTGCAAAAAAGGCAATGTGATCGACCGCGCCAGATCCATTAAGGGAGCTAGGATCACGCTCACCCAAATATTTTTTTAGTCCGTTTGGATCATTCTTATCAATAGCAATGAGGTGCAAGACTGCATTTGCCCAGCTGCTCTCATCACCGTTGTAAAGCCAGACCCCTGGAAACGGAAACTCTGGCCTTGGGCCGACTGTTAGGCCAAGTAGCTTGCTATAGAACTCAGTAGTTTTATCGATCTCGAGACTGCGAATAGAAAAGTGATTAAGGCTTAAGTTAGACATGGTGACCTTTTGGATTAAGCGAATAGCGATTTAGCGGAATGAAGGTAAGACTGGACACGGTCGCGAATGATTTCTTGTTCTGTATTGGGGCTCTCAGCGGCATAGATAGCCTGTCCATAGATCCAGCGTCTCATGCCGATATAGAAGACGCCACCATGCAGGCCCATGAGAAATTCGAGTTCACGCTGCGTAGGTTTTGATGTATCTGATATACCGCAATACTTGCGTGTTTCACGAATGAGTCTAGGTAGTAAGCGAGTGCGTAGTAGCTCAAAGAAGCGATCACTGATGGAATGATCACTTAAGCCGGAGAAAATCAAGATGCGCACAAAGTCATAAGTCAGGACTGTGTTCGAATAATCTAAGTAAAAAGCATTAAATTTTTCCTCGGGAGTGAGGGACTCATCATCTAGTAACTCCTCCCACTCCGGCTTCCATCTGGACTCAAAGACTTCTTTGTAAACCTCTTGAATCAGCGCATCTTTAGTTGGGAAGTAGTGATAGAGCAGTGTATGGGTGATGCCCAATTCTTTGGACAAATTCCTTAACTGGCCATCGATGCCATTTCTGGCAAAAAACTGAATAGCACTATCCAATATTTGCCGTTTCCGCTCGGCGGTCCCCATTCTTTTTCTAGTGGGCGCCATTGAGTCTTCTGAAATTTCAGCAGTATTTGGGCTGGTAACGTTATCTTCAGTAAAACGCATGGGTTCTCAGGGTTTATCCGAATTTGGACTTATTGACCAAAAGTTAAATAATGGTGCATTGTTGAACAATTGGTAGATAAGACTCTATTCGTACAAACCCCAAGGAGATCAAATGGAATTAAATGGCGAGCAACTCATATCGGCTCCAATCCCTGAAGTGTGGAAGGGTTTGAACGATATTGACGTGTTAGCCAAGTCCATTCCGGGCTGTGAGGAGATCAGTCGCATCTCCCCGGAGGAGATTCATGCCAAGGTCATGTTTAAGATTGGGCCCGTTAGAGCCCGTTTTGCGGGGAAATTGTTCCTCAGCGACATCATTCCCGACCAGTCCTGTTCTATGGCCTTTGAGGGGTCAGGTGGGGCAGCAGGGTTTGCCAAAGGCAAGTCACGGGTGGAGCTAAAGCAGGCTGATGGCGGTACCTTGGTTTCATATACAACCGAAGCCTCCATTGGCGGCAAATTAGGTCAAATTGGCGGCCGCTTGATTAGCGCATCGGCTAAAAAGATTGCAGACGACTTTTTTCAGAAGTTTGCAAAAGAATTAGGCGGGGAGACAGCAGCGTTGGAGTCAGACGCTGGTAGTAAATAAAAGAGCAGTGATGAGGCTCAAAAAATAAGACTCAAAAATAAAACTATAAAAAGCAGTTGCAGTAAAAAGCAGCATAAAAAATAAATAGCTATCAAAGCTAAATACATTGATGGTGGAGGAGACGTAATGAAATCTGCAGCATTTGATTATGTAAAGCCCAAGGCATTACAAGAGGCCTTGTCTTTGCTTGAGCAGGGTGGTGATGATGCCCGCTTAATTGCAGGCGGACAAACTCTATTAGCTACATTAAATATGCGCTTGTCTGAGCCTAGCGTATTAATTGACATCACTGATATAGCTGAGCTAAAAGGTATCTCTATTGTTGGTGACAGCCTGCGAATCGGTGCGTTAGTAACGCATACCGAAATTGAAGATTCAGAGTTAGTTGCAAAGCATGCCCCGCTTTTAAAAGCTGCAGCTCCGCACATTGCGCATCGCGCTATTCGTAATCTAGGTACTTGGGGCGGCTCCTTAGCCTACGGGGACCCAGCGGCTGAATGGCCGGCTTGCAGCTTGACTTTGCGGGCGACGATGATTATTCATGGCCCTGCAGGCGAGCGCCGGATTTCAGCACAAGATTTCTTTATTGACCTATATACAACTTCTTTAGAGTCTGATGAAATTTTGGTTGCTACTGAAATTCCTCTTGCTTATAAGCAAGAGGTTTTCTATTTCCATGAGCTTGCCAGACGTCATGGGGATTATGCGGTTGCAGGACTAGCAGCAGTTGCACAAAAGCAGGGTGATGTTTTAACTCACTGTGCATTCACATTCTTTTCTGTTGGTGCTACACCAGTGATGGCAATAAAAGCTCAAGAATTGGTGGACGGTCAAAAGCTAACTGATGAAGTCATTGCTAAAGCGGTAGCAGAAGCTCGTAATGAAATTGAAGCCATTGCTGACATTACTAATAGCGCTGAAGCTAAGCAACATTTAATTGGTGTGCTACTTGAGCGCGGTCTCAAGCAGATGATTGCTTAAGCTCGATCAATAAAAGAATTCGGAGATCAGAATGAGTTTGAAGAAGAAAATTTCAATGACCGTGAATGGTCAACTTGTAAATGCAGAGATTGAACCGCGTAGGCATCTGGTAGATTTTTTGCGTGAAGATCTCCACCTCAAGGGCCCTCATTTAGGTTGCGAGCAGGGCGCATGCGGGGCTTGCACTGTAAAGGTCAATGGGCAAATTATTCGAGGCTGTCTCTTTTTGGCGGTTCAAGCCGATGGTAGTGTGGTTGAAACGGTCGAGGGTCTCACCAAAAACGGTGTTTTGACCGACCTGCAAGAATCTTTTATGCGCCATAACGCAATGCAGTGTGGCTTCTGTTCCTCTGGCATGTTGTTGGCTGCAGCAGAGTTAATTGAGAAGCAGCCGAAAGCAACGCGTGAAGAAGTGCGCGAATGGATCTCAGGCAACTACTGCCGTTGCACTGGTTATCACTCGATTGTGGATGCGATTGTTGATGTATTGGATGCTCGCGCTAAGGGTCAAAAAATTAAACCTGTCCTTGCTAACGCTTAAGGTACGGAGGAAAACGCATTATGAATAAGCCAAGTGATTTAAAAGGAATGGTGCTTGATCCAGTTACAAACGATCAGCGTTATATCGGCCATAGCGAACCAAGGCATGGAGCTCGCCGTCTGCTAGAAGGTCAGGGCACTTATATTGACGATATTCAGTTGCCACGTATGGCCCATGTAGTGTTTTGGCGCTCTCCAGTTGCACATATGAAGATCGGCAAAATTCATGCAGAGCACGCTAGCAAGATGCCTGGTGTATTGGCGGTTGTAGATGGTGTGCAAATGGCCAAAATTTGTAAGCCTTGGGTTGCAACTTTAGGCCACTTGGTTGGCATGAAGTCGGCCCCTCAGCATGCATTAGCAATTGATCGTGCGTGTTGGCAGGGTGAACCAGTGGTAGCAGTAGTCGCTGAAACTAGGGCGCAAGCTGAAGATGCTTTGCAGCATGTAGACGTTGAGTGGGAAGAGTTGCCAGCCGTGGTTTCCATGGAAACTGCGCTGGATTCAGATACCCCTGTAATTCATCCCGAGCTTGGCGACAATTTATGCTTCACCCGTAGTTTAGATGTCGGCAATGTGGATGAAGTGTTTGCAACAGCAGATGTGGTTGCGGAAGCGACTTTTGGATTTGGACGCCATACCGGCGTAACGCTTGAGCCACGCTGTCAAATTGCAGATTACAACCCAGGCGATCGTCGCTTAACTGTATATCACTCACAACAAGCACCACACATGATGCAAGATTTATATTGCCGTCAGTTTGGGCTTTCAGAATCAGATGTACATGTGATTTGTAAGGATGTAGGCGGCTCTTTTGGCATCAAAGTTCACGCATATCCAGATGACTTCGCAACAGTGGGTCTCGCAATGATGTTAGAACGCCCTGTAAAGTTTGTTGCTGATCGTCTGGAGTCATTTACGAGTGATATTCATGCACGTGAGCATCGTATTAAAGGTCGTATTGCAGCCAATAAGGCGGGCGATATCTTGGCCTTTGAAATTGATGACTTAACTGCGATCGGTCCTTACTCTATGTTTCCTAGGACTAGCGCCATTGAAGGTAACCAGGTAGTGAACTTGGTAGGCGGCCCATACAAACATCAGAACTATCGCGCTCAATTGAATGTGGTCTTCCAGAATAAAACCCCAACTTGTCAGTATCGTGGGGTTGGTCATCCGATTGCCTGTGCAGTTACTGAGGGCTTGGTTGACTTGGCCGCGCAAAAATTACAGATGGATCCACTCGAGTTCCGTAAACGTAACGTTATTCCAGATGATGCTTATCCATGCTCCGGAATTTCTGGCATTAAGTTAGAAGTGCTTTCTCATGAGCAATGCTTGCGTACCATCGAAAAAATGATGGACTACTCTGCATTGCGTAAAGAGCAGGCTGAGTTGCGTAAAAAAGGTATCTACCGCGGCATTGGATTTGCAACCTTGATTGAATTAACCAATCCAAGCCCTGCCTTCTATGGTGTAGGCGGTGCTCGCATTGCGTCTCAGGATGGCGCAACCGTGCGCATGGATCCAAGCGGTGTGATCTCGGTATTAATTGGTGTTGGAGAGCAAGGTCAAGGTACTGAAGGTATCTACACCCAGATTGCAGCAGACGCTGTTGGTGTTTCAATTGACCAAGTGCGCGTAGTCACTGGTGACACTGATGTCACTCCTTATGGTGGTGGTACTTGGGCATCACGGGGTGCTGGCGTGGGCGGCGAAGCAGTTCTTCTGGCTTCTCAAGCGCTGCAAGAAAATATTATTAAGCTTGCTGGCGCTATTTTGAATCGACCTGTTACAGAGCTTATTGCACGTCGTGGTTATATTTTGGATAAAGCGACTGGTGAGCAGTTGATGCCGTTTAGTGAAGTAGGAAGGGTGGGTTATTTCCGTACCGATACTTTGCCAGCTGGTTTCTCTGCTGATCTGATGGTGACACGTCACTACACACAAAAAGAATACCCATTTATCTTTACGAATGGCGTTCAAGCTTCTTATGTTGAGGTTGATCCAGAGACAGGTTTCGTCAAGTTATTAAAGCATTGGGCAGTAGAAGACTGTGGACGCGTCATTAATCCTATGTTGGTAAATGAGCAAGTTCGCGGTGCCATTGTTCAAGGCATTGGTGGTGTTCTATTTGAAGAGTGCCTCTATGATGAAAGTGGTTTGCTGCGGAATGGCAGCATGGCCGACTACTTGGTGCCAATGGCTAATGAGATGCCAGATATTGAAGTTGCTCACGTAGAGACTCCAACCCAATCCTCAAAATTGGGAGCTAAAGGAGCGGGTGAGGCTGGTACCGCGGGTGCACCAGGCGCCGTTCAAAATGCGATCAATGACGCCTTAGCGCCATTTAACGCAACCGTCTTTGATCAGCCCATTACCTGCGAAAAGATCCTGCGCGCGCTGAAGAAGATCTGAGTTCTAACTGTTCCTAGCCACCCCGGAGCATTGCCTACCGGGGTCGGTCACCATATCCTGTAACATCAAGTTTTAGGTGTAAATCAGCTTGAAGGCCCCTCTAGTTAACTTGATACGATAAAAGAAATGTCCACATTAAAAGGTAAAACTGCTTTAGTTACTGGCTCCACTAGTGGTATTGGCTTGGGAATGGCTATTGCATTGGCAAAGCAGGGCGTCAATATTATGGTGAATGGCTTTGGCGAAAAAGATGAAGCTATTGCCAAAATTAAAGCCTGTGGAGTAGAGGTTGATTATCACGGCGCAGATATGAGTAAGCCCGCTGAAATCGAAGACCTCATCAAGCAAACAGAAAAGCGCTTTGGATCATTAGACATCCTGATTAATAATGCCGGCATTCAGTACGCGGCAAATATTGAAGAGTTCCCAACGGATAAATGGGATGCCATCATTGCTATCAATTTAAGTTCAGCCTTTCATACGACCCATCATGCATTGCCTGGTATGAAAAAACGCAACTGGGGCCGCATCATTAATATTGCCTCAGTCCATGGATTAGTGGCATCTACACAGAAGGCGGCCTATGTTGCAGCTAAGCATGGCATCGTGGGCCTCACTAAAGTGACTGCCCTAGAAAATGCGCGCACCGGTATTACCTGCAACGCTATTTGCCCAGGCTGGGTTTTGACCCCATTGGTTCAAAAACAAGTGGATGCCCGCGCAGAGCGTGAAGGAACTTCTAATGAGGCCGCTAAGACTGCCTTGGTTTCAGAGAAGCAGCCATCTGGAGAATTTGTCACCCCAGAGCAATTGGCAGCCTTGGCATTATTTATGTGTGGCCCTGATGCTTCTGAAGTTCGTGGCGTGGCTTGGAACATGGATGGCGGTTGGACTGCACAATAAACCGTAGCATGCACCATTGAAACTCATGCCAGCAAGGTGCATTGTCGGCATTTTTCTTGGCTCAAACAAAAACCCTAGAATAGTCTATAGTTATTAAAAAATAATCTATATTTAGTTTAATGTAATTAAAAGGAATACAAATGGAACATACCCTACCTCAGTTGCCATATGCACTCGATGCATTGGCCCCATATATCTCTAAGGAAACTTTAGAGTATCACTACGGTAAGCACCATCAGACTTATGTCACTAATTTGAATAATTTAATTAAAGGCACTGAGTTTGAAAATGCTTCACTTGAGGATATCGTTAAAAAATCTGTAGGTGGTGTTTTTAATAATGCTGCACAAGTTTGGAATCATACATTTTATTGGCTCGGAATGAAGCCAAATGGTGGTGGCGAACCTACCGGTCCTTTGGCTGATGCTATTAACGCTAAGTGGGGCTCGTTTGATAAGTTCAAAGAAGAATTTACAAAGTGTGCCGTTGGAACTTTTGGCTCAGGTTGGGCATGGTTGGTAAAGAAGGCCGATGGCAGTCTTGATCTGGTTTCTACTAGCAATGCTGCAACTCCACTTACTACGGATGCTAAAGCACTGTTGACATGTGACGTATGGGAGCACGCTTACTATATTGATACTCGCAATGCACGTCCAAAATACTTAGAAAACTTTTGGAATTTGGTTAACTGGGATTTTGCCAGCCAAAACTTTGCTTAATTAACTTACTGAATCTCTTTAGGAGCATTACATGACCTCTATCTTGACCTCTTTGGGGCGCACCGTTTTGGCGGGCTTTGTTCTCCTCGTTTTAATTATTTTCGCTTTGGGCGGCAACTTTAGCTCTGCTGAACTTCCATTTATTTTCCGTTGGTTGCACGTGATGTTTGGCGTGATGTGGATTGGCTTGCTTTGGTACTTTAATTTTGTGCAAATTCCTTCCATGCCAAAGATTCCCGATGAGCAAAAGCCAGCTATCGGCAAAGTGATTGCTCCAACAGCATTGTTCTGGTTCCGTTACGCGGCTTTGTTTACTGTGATCACTGGTTTGATCGTTGCCGCATTAAATGGTTACTTGCATCAAGCCTTTACATTGCAAGCTCCATTCCGTGCAATCGGTTTGGGTATGTGGATTGCTTTGGTAATGGCCTTCAACGTTTGGTTCATCATTTGGCCAAATCAAAAACGTGCTCTTGGCATCGTCGCTGTTGAAGCAGACGTAAAAGCCAAGTCTGCTCGCGTTGCGATGTTGACATCTCGTTTGAATACATTGTTATCAGTACCAATGCTGTTCTTGATGGTTGCTCAGTCACACAACACTACTTGGTTTGTGATCGTTTCTTAATCACTGCCAGATGCATTAAGAAAAGGCCCGCATTGCGGGCCTTCTTGTTTCTAAGGGCAGCGCTTAAGCCAGAATTGCAGGCAGTTCTTTGGTGAGTGCGCCCCGTTGTGCCGTGGCTGCACCCATGAGTGCAAAGCCCAATAACTTTCCATCGTTAGACTCAAAGCGCGCTTCTAGACCGCCTTCAACAGGTGTTGTAGTCCATTGACCTTGCGCACCCTTAGCCGGGGGCGAAACAATCGTGGCCAATGCGGGTGTTTTGACCATCACAGGCATTGCAGGATAGGTCAAAGCAGTGGTTTGTCCGATTAAGGTTGGCGCTAGTGCTCTTGCTGCTTGCATGATGGGCATCACGTATGGCAGAACCAAACCATCAACCTCCGCACAATCTCCAATAGCAAAGATGTTTTTAATATTGGTTTCGAGTTCGCGATTTACCTCAATACCAATATCGGTCTTGATGCCGGCAGCTTTTGCTAATTCAAGTCTAGGCTTTAGACCAACAGCAGATAAAAAGACATCACAAGAAAGAGTGCTGCCATTTGCAAGAGTTACCTGAAGAGATTCTCCTTGGCGATCAATGGCTTGAACGGTTGTAGAGAGATGCCAGCGTATACCAGCGGCGCTTAATTTACCCTGCAGCTCAAGCGCTGCAGCCTCGGGTAGCAGTCGACCTAAGGCCTGTGGGGCCAGGTCAATCACATCCACTTCGTAGCCGCCCAATACAAGATCATTAGCAAATTCACAGCCAATGAGACCGGCACCCAGAATGGCTACCTTCTTTTTCCCAGAGATAGCATTACGAAAACGTGCGTAATCTTCTAAATCATTAACTGTGATTACCTCGTGCGCAGCATTGCCTTGAAGTGGTAAGCGTATTTGATCGGCGCCCAGGGCCATAACAAGCTTTCCATAAGTTACTTCACCTTTATTGGTTTGAATAGTTTTTGTGCCAACATCAATTGCATTGACATCGCAGTCCGCTAAAACAGTTAATTCTAATTGTGTTGCCATGCCATCAGCTGGTGTCGAGATTAATTGCGCAGCTTCTTTCTTGCTAGCAAGGGCAGTGGAGAGCATGGGCTTTGAATAAAAATATCCAGGTTCCCGAGTGACTAAAGTAATTGGAACTGCTTTATCCAGTTTGCGGATTTCACGAATGACGGTGTAGCCAGCCAATCCGCTGCCTATGATGACAATTGCAGATTGGGATTGGGGGGTGGTTTGATCCAAAGCTGGGCTCTCCAAATAAGAAAAAAGTAAGCGGGTGAAGTGGGTTAGGTGGGTGAGGCTAAATGGGTTTTAGCTTACCTGAACCATTTCAAAGTCGGCCTTGGCGACGCCGCAGTCTGGGCATTCCCAGTCCTCAGGCACATCAGCCCAAAGGGTTCCTGCAGGAATGCCATCTTCTGGGACGCCTTTGGCTTCGTCATATATATAGCCGCATACGATACATTGGTACGTTTTCATTTGGATTCCTTAAATAGTGATTCGATTTTAAATTTAATTTCTAAATATTTCTGCGTAGCCCTTATTGAGCTGCAAATACCTTTGCCTTTTCCAGGGCCTGCTTGTAGTGATTTGCGTGGCGTTCTTCAACGTTTGCTAATGCAGCGAAGCGTTTTGCTGCTTTGGCTAATACTGCCTGAAATTGCTCTGCATGCTCTTTGGATTCTGCAATTTGCTCATCAATCTCCTCAATTGCAGCGGCATTGCCTTCTTCTACTGCCGTTTTACGAAAGGATGGATACATTTCGGTGTATTCATAAGTTTCACCTTCAATGGCGATCTCTAAAGCACGTGCTGGGGTAATGGTGCCAGCAGGGTAGAGTAAGTCTAGGTGACCAAAAGCGTGCATGACTTCTTGATCGGCAGTGGCCTCGAAAATCTTTGCAGTTTCTTCGTCGCCTGCAGCGCGAGACAATTTTGCAAAATAACGATATTTAATATGGGCCATAGATTCACCGGCAAAGGCAGATTCTAAGTTTTGAATAGTTTTGATTTCTGGACGTGCCATTTTGATTCCTTTGTTTGTATATGGTTTGTTGAGTCATTTTTGCTGCTTTCTCAACCATGTATGCAGTGTGCGCCCTATTTGTTTATCAGTCCAATGAATCATTATGATAGTATTAATCTAATTATTCGATAAAGGAGTGGTAATGGCCTATCTACCGTCTTTAAGGCAATTAGGATATTTCGTTGCATTGGCAAAAGAGCTCAATTTCACCCGCGCAGCCCAAGCCTGTTTCGTGGGGCAATCGACTTTAAGTGCTGGATTAAAGGAGTTGGAAGACGCTCTTGGTATCCATTTAGTCGAGCGTGATCGTCAGAATGTTTCCCTCACTCCAATTGGGTTAGAGGTGCTTGAGCGCGCCAAAGTCATCTTGGCGGCATCAGAAGATTTGGTGGAGTATGCGGGTGCAACTGGTAAGCCTATGACTGCTACGATTCGATTAGGCGTTATCCCAACCATCGCACCATTTTTGTTGCCTACCGTTTTGCCAGAAGTTCGCAAACGTTTTCCAGAACTCAAGATTACCCTCAGAGAAGATCTCACTGCAAATTTGCTTTCTAGGTTGGCTGAACATAAGTTAGATTTTGCTTTGATTGCGCTGCCATATGATGTAAATGGTCTTCTCGTTCAAGAATTATTTGATGATCATTTTTGGTTGGTTGCCAAAGAAGGTGATCCTGCCCTCAAGGGAAAAGAAGTGACTTTGCCGGCCAAGATGGCTGAGCGGCTTTTATTGCTAGAGGAGGGGCATTGCTTACGAGAACATAGCTTGCAAGCTTGTAAGCGCGCCGATATTCGTAAGGCCGAAGGCTTAGAGGCCACTAGTCTTCTGACCTTATTGCAAATGGTGGAGTCTGGCCTTGGTATTGCCTTGCTACCTGGCATGGCAGTCAAAAGTAGCCTGTTAAATAACTCTGCATTAGTAGCAAAAGAATTAGCTGCACCTGCCCCTAAAAGGGTTATCGCATTAGTTGCAAGGCCCTCTACCGCACATACCCAGGAATTTAGTGCGCTGGCCAACTGCATTCGTGAGCAATTTGGGGTAACTTAAGAATACCCATTACACGCTCTGTAAAATAGACCAATCCTTGTTACAGTCACCACTCTCATTCATTACTTAATTAAAAGGCAGCAAATGTCAGGCAAAGAAATCATGTTCACTCCGGTAAGTCTCGGATCCATTCAATTAAAAAACCGCTTAGTGATGGCACCGCTTACTAGAATGCGTGCAGTCGACGGAGATGTGTCGAGCCCTTTGGCAAAAACGTATTACGCGCAGCGAGCGAGTGCTGGACTCATTATTACTGAGGCTACACAAATTTCTCCTTTGGGTAAAGGTTACCCGGCTACACCTGGAATTTATTCTGCAGAGCAAACTGCGGCCTGGAAAGAGATTGTTGCAGCTGTTCATGCTAAGGGAGGCGCAATTGTTGCTCAGCTATGGCATGTGGGTCGTATCTCCCACTCTTCCTTGCATCCAGAACAAGGTGTACCTGAGGCGCCATCAGCAATTGCTGCAGCCGGTCAAACCTATGGTGCTGATTGGCAGCTACATGACTACGAGACACCAAAGGCAATGAGTGCGGAAGATATTGTGCGTTTACTTAAAGAGTTTGAGATTGCCGCACAAAATGCAAAAGCTGCTGGCTTTGACGGTATTGAGATTCATTCGGCCAATGGTTATTTGCTAGATCAGTTCTTACAGGACAAAACGAATCAACGTACTGATGAATATGGTGGCTCGATTGAGAATCGCCTGCGCTTATTAGGTCAAGTGATTGAGGCTGTTAGCAAGGTATTTCCAAGTGATAAGGTGGGGGTTCGCCTCTCACCCTACGGCACCTTTAACGATATGGGCGATAGCGATCCAGTTGCTTTATTTACTGCCGCAATTCATAAGCTCAATGGCTATAAATTGGCATACGTCCACATGATTGAACCTCGATCAACCAGCGCTGGCGGTGGCGACCAGGTACTTGAAGATGCTCCAATTACCTCTGAAATGTTCCGGGCGGCCTATCAAGGTAAGTTCATTTCTGCTGGTGGCTATGACCAGGCGATGGGCGAGAAAGTGTTAGAAGATGGTTTGGCTGATGCGGTTGCTTATGGACGACTCTATATTGCTAATCCAGATTTGGCAGAGAGATTCCAGCAGGGTGCTGCCCTCAATCCTTACAACCGCGCTACTTTTTATGGCGGTGAGGAAGTCGGTTACACAGACTATCCAAGTCTGTAATACAAATCTCAAATCTTGGGGTGTTTAAAAGTAATCCCACCTAAACGGGTGGGATTATTTTTTGTCTTCAGGATCTTTTAAAAGATCGTATTGATTAGCCGCTAGTAGTAAGGCCAGAGATGCGCAGCCCATTGCAAAAAATTGCCACTGGTGCAGCATCGCAGTTCCCACCACAGTCATTAAGACCGTCCAGCCGATTGCCATTTTGGCTTTTTTAGAGAGTGGCTTCATTTATTCATTACCCCAGCTTTAGTTTAGGCACGTACTTTATTCAACATACGACGAAGTGTATCGTCCTTGATGACGTAATGTTGCCACAAACCTGCTAAGGCATGGATACCAATTAAAAAGTAGAGTGAATTTCCTAGGAACTCATGAATGCCTTCAACTACTTTTTTCATCTCTGGATTTGGCGCAACGAACTGAGGCCATACCAAGCCGAAGAAGTGGATTTCTTTGCCACCATACTGAAAGTACAGTAGACCAAAGATAGGGGATATCAAAAGCAGGGAATATAGTAACCAATGCATTGCTGTGGCTAATGAAGCAAATAATGCTTTTGGATTTGTGGGCTTAGGAACGCCATAAGTACAGCGCACTATCAGGCGTAGAGCCATGGCTAAAAAAATGAGCTGGCCGATGACGCCATGTACCGTTTTGCATGGCTCGCGAGGCTCACTTCCCTTGGGAAACTGCCCTTTAAGCTCAATGACTATAAAGGCGGAAATAACCAGAACAAAAACAAACCAATGGAAAAATATGGAAGCTGGGTGATATTTGGTTTTTGACATGAGCGCTAGGAGTTATGTGGATTCATTATAAATGATAATGAATCTCATTAACATTGGCTACTTCAGGGACTCTCTCCCTGAAGTAGCCCCCAAATCTCAGTTATTCAGCCTTACTTTGGCACTCAGCTCATTGGCTGCACCGCGTTTATCTATTTGAGAGAGTCTAAGGGCTTCAACTTCAAAGTCCAGTTGCCCTGGATGAAATTCTTCGTCATTTTGAAGGTGAATGACATAGGTCCAGACTAGCTCACGGCCACGGTTTTTAAAGACATCCACTACACGTTTCATCTGTACCGCCTTTATGGTGAAGCTTATTTATTGCTGATAGATGGCCTGATTGCATCCATCTGTTGGGTTAAGTTCATTTTTAACGCTCTTAAGTTTCTAGCCTCAATGCGGATAACTCCGCCTCTCGGACTATCAATATCAGCGATTAAAAAGAAGGACACTGAGATGACAAATGGGAAGATCATGAATAAACCAATATTCTTCTCAAAATTACGAGCGCCGAATCCGACTAGGAGGTTTGCGCAAATGGCGATCGCCGCCATCAATGCCCATGCTGTTAGTGGAATCCGGTTCCACCAAGCTGCCTGAACATAACCCTGAGAATTAAAAACATCATTCATGCCCGAAGCAACTATTGCCATAGTTGGTGTAGTTTGTGTTTTAACTGATGGAAGAATTTCATTCCATAGGGCAGTCTGTAGTTGATCTGTTTTGCTACGAATGTCTTGAGTTTTTTCTGGAGTCTGCCTTGAGTAAAACAGAATGCGTTGATCTACATATTGCATCAGCAAATCTTTTGTTGCTTCTGATGCCTTCTGGGGCAATATATCCGCTCTTAAGAGTTCGGTGCCAATGGCATTTGCTTCGCCTTCCTCAAGTACCTCACGCTGATCATGGCGATCAATAGCCATTGAGAAAGTAAACCCAATAATTAAGGCAAGCAAGGTTAAGGTAGCGGTCTGAATGATGCCGAGGTCTGCAGAGGTTTCGGTATCTTTAGTGCGGTAACGGCTCAGCACGGCATATCCAAACCAAACAGCAAAAGCAAAGGCTAGGAATGAAACCGCAAAAACAGCAAGTGGGTAATTTAAGAGGTGAAAAATTTAAAAGGTCCCCGGATACAAAATATCTTTAGTCACATTTTGGATATCGCGATGACCTGTAAAAGCCATAGTGATATCTAGCTCATTGTGAATAATCTCTAAACACTTGGTAACCCCAGCTTCACCCATGGCGCCTAAGCCATAAAGGAATGGGCGGCCAATCATCGTACCGCGTGCACCTAAGGCCCACGCTTTTAAAACATCTTGACCTGAACGAATACCGCCATCCATCCATACTTCAATATCTTTACCAACTGCATCCACAATTCCAGGTAAAGCTTTAATACTGGAGATGGCGCCATCTAATTGACGACCGCCATGGTTAGAAACAATTAATGCATCCGCTCCAGAGTCTGCTGCCAAGCGAGCATCGCCTTCATCTAGGATGCCTTTGATGATGAGCTTTCCGCCCCAGAGCTTTTTAATCCACTCCACATCACCCCAATTAAGACCTGGATCAAATTGCTCAGCAGTCCAAGAGGATAGGGAGGACATATTGCCTACGCCAGTAGCGTGCCCAACAATATTGCGAAAGGTTCTGCGCGGTGTCATTGCCATTCCCATGCACCAACGTGGCTTGGTGGCCATATTGATCATATTGGCAATCGTTAGTTTGGGAGGGGCCGAGAGACCGTTTTTTAAATCCTTGTGGCGTTGACCCAAGATTTGTAAATCTAATGTCAGTACCAGCGCAGAACATTTAGCTGCTTTAGCGCGTTCAATCAGGCGCTCAATAAAGCCGCGATCTTTCATGACATACAGTTGAAACCAAAATGGTTTCGTAGTGCGCTCCGCCACATCTTCAATTGAGCAAATACTCATGGTGGATAAACAAAATGGCACACCAAACTTTTCGGCAGCCTTGGCCGCCAATATTTCACCATCAGCATGCTGCATTCCGGTGAGACCAGTAGGCGCAAGAGCGACTGGCATGGCAACTTCTTGGCCGATCATAGTTGTCTTAGTGGTGCGGTTGGTCATGTTCACTGCGACACGCTGACGAAGCTTAATCTTTTGAAAATCGGACTCATTGGCTCGGTAGGTTGATTCAGTCCACGAACCGGAATCAGCATAGTCATAGAACATCTTGGGGGTGCGTTTTTGATGGAGGACCCGCAAGTCTTCTATATTGGTAATGATTGCCACAATGATTCCTTCTGTTTAATGCTATTTTATTGGAGCAAAAGCTTAATTTAAGCTCTATCTTAGCAATACCGGGGATTTGTTTCTACAATGCTAGGGTATCCCTTGCTTGGGAACCCCAAATAACTACTTCCCCAATAAGTTGCTGAATGCACCAACTGAATTTCTCCACCATTTTTTACTTGCTCACTGCTACTGCCTTATGGGCAGGTAATGCAATTTCTGGGCGTGTTTTGGTGGGTAGCATCTCCCCGATTACCTTAAGTGCAGTACGTTGGGGATTAGCCGCCTTGCTTTTACTTCCTTTGGGCTGGCGTGTCTTTACGCCAGGAAGCGATTTGTGGCAAAACAAGAAACGTTTCCTTTTTTTGGGTCTATTTGGAGTGGGCAGCTATAACGTGTTGCTCTATCTTGCGCTTCAAACCTCCACCGCCATTAATGTCACCTTGATTGGTGCCAGCATGCCGATATGGATGTTATTTATTGGCGCAGTGTTTTATCAGGTTAAGCCAAGCATCTTACAAATGATTGGCGCAGTGGTCAGTTTGCTTGGCGTTGGCATCGTGCTTACGCGAGGTGATCTGTCTACATTGTTATCTATGGAAATGGTGGTGGGCGATCTTTTAATCATGTTGGCCACAATCTTGTGGGCTACTTACAGCTGGATGTTAAGTCGTCCGGGTTCGAGTACAGAACGTCAATGGCCATGGGCTGAATTTTTAATGGCGCAAGTTACGATAGGTCTTTTATGGACAGGTTTTTTTGACGGATTTGAAATCGCAGCAGGACATGCCTTTATTGATCTCAATTGGTGGACTGCGTCTTTAATTATCTTCGTTGCTATTGGCCCCTCGCTGATTGCCTATCGTTGCTGGGGTTTGGGTGTTACTGGAGCGGGCCCTACGGTCGCTGCCTTTTTTGCCAATTTCATACCCTTGTTTACAGCACTTTTATCAGCAGCCATGTTGGGCGAGCCCCCACAGCTTTTCCATGGCCTGGCCTTTGCTCTGATTGTTGCTGGCATTGTGATTTCCTCAAAACGAGCCAGGTAAAACTGGGAAAACAGTCGAAAATGCCCTTTTAGGAGGGGTTTTAGAGCCAAGCCCCCAAAAAAGTCTTAAATCGGTATCATTTAGGGCTAATCACTGAAATCCCTAGGAAATTACTATGCCAGGCTTACTCCCCAATGTTGATCCAGACGGTTTATTAGAGTTCTCGGTTGTTTACACCGACCGCTCTTTGAATCACATGTCTGAAGAGTTCAAGCGTGTAATGGTCGACATTTCTAGCGTTCTCAAAGACGCATATAACGCCAGCTCTGCAGTTATTGTTCCAGGTAGCGGCACTTTTGGTATGGAAGCGGTTGCGCGCCAATTTGCAAACAATGAGAAATGCTTGGTTTTGCGTAATGGCTGGTTTAGCTATCGTTGGACACAAATTTTTGATTTAGCCCACATCACCAAGGATGTCACCGTTCTCAAGGGTCATCAATTGGAAGATTCAGTGCAGGGTGTATTTGCACCAGCGCCCATTGAAGAAGTGGTGGCCTATATCAAGAAAGAAAAACCTGCGGTTGTCTTTGCGCCGCACGTAGAAACTTCTGCGGGCATCATTCTTCCAGATGACTACCTCAAAGCAGTTGGTGAGGCAGTACGCTCTGTAAATGGTTTATTTGTATTGGATTGCATTGCCTCTGGCGCAATGTGGGTGGATATGAAGGCTTGCAATGTTGATGTACTGATTACTGCACCACAAAAAGGTTGGAGTAGTTCACCATGTTGCGCATTGATTGCTCTTGGGGATCGCGCACGTGAACGTATTGATGCAACTCAAAGCAGCAGCTTCTCTATGGACTTAAAGAAATGGCTGCAGATTATGGAAGCCTACGAAAAGGGCGGTCACGTGTATCACACGACTATGCCTACTGACGCCTTGAAGATTTTACGTAATGTGATGAAAGAAACTCAATCCCTCGGCTTTGCAGCGTTAAAAGACAAGCAAGTGGAGTTGGGTGCTAAAGTGCGTAATTTATTGATATCTAAAGGTTACAGCTCTGTAGCGGCTAAGGGCTTCCAAGCCCCTGGCGTAGTTGTTAGCTACACCAAGGATCCTGATATTCAATCCGGCAAGAAGTTTATTGCGCTGGGTATGCAAACTGCTGCAGGCGTTCCTTTGCAGTGTGATGAGCGAGCTGATTTCCGCACCTTCCGTCTTGGATTGTTTGGTTTGGAGAAGTTGGCGAATGTTGATCGCACAGTTGGACATCTCGCTACTGCATTAGAAAAAATTACCGAGACTGAAGCTCAGCCTGCATAATTAATTTTGGCAGTGAAGCATTAAACAATAAAGGCCATCAGACGATGGCCTTTATTGCATCTGACAAATTAAATTGATCAGTTGCTTATCTAGCCAATGGATTGGGAGTGGCATCACCAATTTTATGAAGCACATTATTATCAACGTGATGAAATAACTCCGCCTGATCTTTAATCTTCATAACGGTATCTTGCTCATAAGACCAAGTACCATCATCATGAATCGAAACCTGAATACGAAACTCCACCGTTCTAAATGCGTAATTTAAGAATGGGTTGGATGATATGCCTGCACAAGGATCATGTTCTTTAGCATTCAACTCAAATTGTTTTGCATCTGGCGCAGCTTTTCCGCTTGCCATAGTGATCATGCCGCGCGGTATTGAGAGAGTGTGAATTACGCTGCCGGTCGCGGGTTCCCATAACCAATAGCCCACTTGATCGTGATAGGTCTTGACTTGATCGGGTTTGGTTATGAGGGTGTGATAACGCAAGCCATAAAATAATTGGGGCCCATTCGTTTGGGGGTCAATCGGTTGAAGCTCAATGTGCTCTACATAAGCTTGCTTCTTGGGGCCTTCAGCCTTGGGTTTGATATCCAAGCCACGTATACCTTCCCAGATTCCGGCCATGCCAGTCAAGGGGCCAAGTTGCTCTAAGGTATTAACCGAATAGCCTTGAGGTTCGGTAAAGATATCACTTGGAAATTTACTCATGCGCAACCTTTTAAAAATGAAGCATTAATATCAAATTTTTGAGTATTATCAAATTATCCACAAACTTTCTTGGAGAATTGCATGATTTCACGTATTGCTCGCTTGAGCCTGGCCTCCCTTATTTCTGCTGCTATCGGCATTGCTCCAATTTCTGTAATGGCTGCTGACCCAGCTCCTGCAACAACACCAGCTGCCGCACCTACAGCTACTCCGGTTGCTGCACCTGCCGCAACTCCAGCCGAGAAGTCTGCTGAGAAGAAGGCGAAGAAAAAAGCAAAGAAAGAAAAGAAGGCTGAGAAAAAAGCGAAAAAGAAATCTAAAAAGAAAGCCAAGGCAGCTGCCGACGCCGCAACTCAGTAAGGCGCTTAAATGAGCCCCTCTTAATTGAGAGGTTCTGCCCCATCTAAGTCATCAGATCTTTTTGCGTCTGGTGACTTTTTTGTTGGGGTATCGTTGCGTACTAATAGCCACATCGCCGCCATAACCAAAGTCATACCGCTAATTTGCGTCCATGTAATGGGTTCTGAGAGAACTAAATATCCCATAAAGATGGTTGATACTGGGCCCAGTATTCCGGCTTGTGCTACCAAGGGTGACCCAATGCGGTTAATAGCAATCATGATTAAGAGCATGGGAATAACAGTGCAAAAACTGGCATTTAGAAGGCTGAACCAATAGATCTGCGGTAACTGTTCAAAAATAGCCGAAGGATTGTGAATGGTTGACTGCGTAATACTCAAAATAGCCGAAGCTGAGCTGGCATAGACAACCAAACGTACGCTACCGATACGTTTCACCATCTCGCCTGCGCCAATCATGTAGGCAGCATAGGAGCAGGCACTGCCAAATACGAGAGCCATGCCTAGCCAAGCGCTCAAACCAGTAGAGCTGGCATCTTGGATGAAGACGATAAAAACCCCAATGTAGCCTACGATCAGTGCATACCACTGCAAGCGCGATATCGGTTTTTTTAAAACAAAATAAGAGATCAACAGAACAATCGTCGGTGTGAGATACAGAACAATTCTCTCAAGGCCAACCGAGATATATTGAAGTCCTAAGAAGTCGATATAGCTTGATAAAAAGTATCCCAAAAATCCGAGGAAAAATAATTTACCGCGATCAAGCCAAGTAATGGGGCTCATTTTTTTTCGGCGAGATTCCCACCAGAATATTCCCCAAAATAAGGGAAGGGCCATCAGCATGCGTAAGGCTAAAAGGGTTTCTGCGTTCGCACCGTATTCAAATGCTAGCTTCACCAGAATAGCTTTTCCTGAGAAAAGCATAGAGCCTACTCCGGCCATCAAAATGCCATAGAGGTAGCGTCGATGATGGTGAGCTGCGCTTACGGAATGCATACCGATTTATAACAGTTTATTGAGAAGCGCCCGCATTTCTAAAATGGTTTCGGTAGGGGTAAGACCAATGGGGCCAACTCCTTTGCTCACCAGGCTATCTGCCGCTTTGGCATGGAGCTCAACTGCAATCCCAGTGGCTTGCCATAGATCTAGCTGATGTCGGACTCCTTGACCGGCAATAGCGGCAATGCTTCCCGTCAAAATATCTCCCATGCCACCAGTGCCCATACCGGGGTTGCCTGCGAGGCATTGAACAGGTAAATGCTGTGGTGAGGCAATGAGGGTGTACTGCCCCTTGAGAACCACAATCGATTGTGTGAGCTCAATGAGTCCTTGTATTGCATCTACGCGATTGTCTTGAACTATCTCTGTCGTGGTTCTTAAAAGCTTGGCTGCCTCGCCGGGATGAGGGGTTAAAACGGTAAGCCCAGGAAAATCGGAGTTTCGTTTCTGTAAACTGGCCAATAATTGATTAGACTCGCTAATGAGATTCAACGCATCTGCATCAACAACCAAAGGAATGTTGGGAAAAGAAAGTGTTTCACGCAGCCATTGAGCAGCTAATTCAGATTTACCAAGACCTGGACCTATGGCAATGACATCAGGCTTTGAAGCACTGAGTGTTTCATGAATATTTTCGGTAGCAAGGCGAATCATCAATTCCGGTTGATTGGCATCAGCATGCGCTGAGGCAGGGTCTAACATTTCTAAGATAGTCCAGCCAGCACCAAGATGTAAGCAGGCATTGCCCGCCAAAATAAGAGCACCAGCCATTCCTGGAGCGCCACCTATTAAAACGACTTTGCCCGCATTACCTTTGTGTTCTGCGGGTTTGCGTTTTAGGCGCGTAACGACAGAGAGGGTGTCGAGTGTAGTGGGGGAAGTCATAAGCACAGTATCGTACTAAATGGAGTGCCAACCCACGAATACATGTTAATTTATTCGGCTACTTTTGCGCCTTGGATGATGTGTCGTTTCATGGCTTTCGCAACAAATCCAGATTGCTTTAACTCGGTGATGACATTGCTCAAATAAACATTTGTACTTTCATAGTTAGTTCTGGCCTTCGGAATACCAATCGCTTGATTAATCACCATGAAACGTCCAGGAAGCATCCGCAGTCCTTGATAGCGCTTTGCATCACTCTCAAGTTGTTGCTTTACGCCAGCTGCCACATTACCTTTACCAGACATAAAATCATCAATGACGGTTTGTGAACTTTCTGAACGTAACAGGGTGGCATTTTTAATCTCGCGCGTTAGATAAAGATCATAAGCACTCCCTTTGCCAACTACGATTTCATTTCCCATAACATCTACTTCAACATTACTCTTAAGGGGTGAGCCGACCTTCACCATATAAGCCCCTTCAATTTGAATATAGGCAGGTGTATAGCTAATATCGGCGCCACGAACGGGATCGATTGCCACAAACACTAAGTCGATATCCCCAGTCTTAACGGCATCAACCGTTGCGCCCGCAGTCTTCAATGGAATGAGTTTCACTGGCAATGAAGTTCGTTTGCCAATTTCATTGGCTATATCAATCGTCACACCAGACAGATTTTTTGATACAGGATCTTCGCTGGCAAGAATTGGGTTGCCTAAATTAATGCCAACACGCAGAGTACCGGTTGGCGCAAAAGAGGAGAGTGATTTGGAATCTATAGTTTTCATAGCGAGAGATGATTGACTATTAGTAAATTGAGGTAAGCACAGGAGTGCAATGGGTATGACTAATGAAAATATTGGTTTCATCAAAATATGGAGATAAAAAAACCGCGGAGAACCGCGGTTTTATATACAAAAGAAGAAGTTACTTCTTAGCGTCAGCTGCAGGCGCAGCGGCTGGAGCGGCTGGAGCTGCTGGAACTGCTGGAGCATCTTTCTTGGCATCTTCCATATGGGCAGCTTCTGCACCATGCTTTTCGCCACCCATGTCAACGTCGCCATCGCCTTTGAGGAGTAAATAGGCTGTGGCACCAACTAATACTAGTACCATGATGATGATTGAACGGTTGCTCATTGCTTTTCCTTCGATTTAGTTGAAATTAGGGCAATATTAACTCGGGATAGGCCCTGGGTAAATCCCAACAATCCCTAGAGTCCGATATCTTTGGTCTAACTAGGTATTAACACTAATTTAGGGCGCGAGTTAAGATGGCTCCATATTCACCAAGAGGGTTGCAATATGAGTCCAAAACTCCCTGTTCATAACTCACAGACTATTACTGAGTTTTTGAATCTTCATCAAAGTCAAATATCAGAAGAAAACTCAGACGATTCTTATAAGTTTGCTTTTGATGATGAAGCGTTTCTAGCTCGAAGAGAAACGATGGGTATTCGCTTTGAGCTGGAGTTGCTCAAACCTGAGGTCTTACTCAAAGAGCACAGCATTGAACATACGATTACCGTTTTTGGCTCAACCCGTTTTGTGAGTCATGAACAGGCAATGGAGTTGAAAGAGCGAGCTAAAACTCCAGAAGAGATTGCGCTTGCTAATAAGGCCTTACTTCATAGCGAGTATTACGAGTCTGCAAGACAGTTTGGCTCGGTAGTAGCTCATTACAATGCCACCCAAAAGAGCGATTCAAATAAGCTACATATTTGCACGGGTGGTGGCCCTGGCATTATGGAGGCCGTCAATCGCGGGGCATTTGAGGCGGGCGATAAAACCATTGGTTTCAATATCAGTCTTCCCAGGGAACAGCAACCCAATCAGTACATTAGCCCAGGACTGAGTTTTCGTTTTCATTACTTTGCACTGCGCAAGATGCATTTCATGTTGAGAGCTAGGGCAATCGTCGCATATCCAGGAGGCTTTGGCTCCTTTGATGAGTTGTTTGAGGTCTTAACTCTGATCCAAACTAAAAAGGTTGTTCGGATTCCAGTGATATTGGTAGGCAAGAGCTTCTGGAATGAGATGTTGAACTTCAAGGGGATGGTGGAATTTGGTGTCATTGACGAAGAGGATATGCAGAGTATTCACTTTTCAGAGACAGCTGAGGAGGCTTGGCAGGTGATTCAAGACTGGTATCAGTTAGGCTAAGCGCCCTAGCCCCTGTAAAATCAAAACCATGAATCCCACGCAAACTAGCCTTGCTACCTCTCTAGATCTTCCTGGTTACGTCCTGGGTGGCGCCATGTTGTTATTAGTCATGGTTTTCCATGGTGTCGTATTGCTCCAGATTGCCAAGCGGTATGAAGTCAAAACCTTTCTGTATTTAGCTGAGAAGAAATACTCTGCTGTCGCCCTCTGTTTTTACGTTAGCGTCTTCTGTTTGTTCTTGACGCATATTGCTGAAATACTTATTTGGGGTATTGCGTTATATGCATTCAAATTACTGCCTGCATTAGGTCAAAGTATTTTATTTAGCGGTAGCACGTACACCGCAATGGGATTTATGGAAGATATTCTTCCGGATGGTTGGAAGATGCTGGCAGTTATCATCGCATTTTCTGGAATGTTCTCCTTTGCATGGACTGCATCAGTCATGATTTCCATGACCAAGAGCTTCCGTCAGGCCTATACCAAGCTTCACATGAGAAAACTCAATATCTCATCTGACATCATTGATCGATTTGAGTAATTTGAGTAACTTATGGGCAACCGATGAGTAAGCATGAGTAAAGTATGGGATGCCATCATTATTGGTGGCGGTGCTGCAGGTCTATTCTGCGCAGGAGTTGCTGGCCAGTTGGGCAAGAAGGTGCTCGTGCTTGATCATGCAGAAGTTTTAGGGGAAAAGATTCGTATTAGTGGAGGCGGTCGTTGTAACTTCACTAATCTTCATAGCAGCCCAGCCAATTTCCTTTCTCGCAATCAGCATTTTGTTAAAAGTGCGCTTGCTAGATATCCCTCAATGGAATTTATCAAGCTAGTGGCCTCTTATGGGATTAACTACCATGAGAAACATCAGGGTCAATTGTTTTGTGATGACTCTGCTAAACAAATCATTGACATGCTCTTTACCGAATGCGCTAAAGGAAACATCACTATTCGTAATCCAGTCACTGTTCAATCCATTGAGCAGGGGGGTAATGAATGGAAGATCGTTACTAACGCTGGTACCGAAAAATCGAAGTCAGTAGTCATGGCAACTGGAGGTTTACCAGTTCCTGCAATTGGTGCTACTGCTTATTCATTAGATATTGCTAAACAGTTTGCATTGAATGTGATTGATCCGAGGCCTGCATTAGTGCCACTATCTTTTACTGCAGACAATTTTGGTAACCTCAATGACTTAGCTGGCCTGAGTGTCCCAGTTAGGATTGCATCGGGTTCAAAAGGCCATCGTTATGGCGCTTGTAGATTTAACGAGGATCTTCTGCTTACCCATAAAGGACTTTCTGGTCCTGCAGTGCTTCAGGCAAGTAGCTATTGGGAAGAGGGCGAGCCGATTCATATTGATTGGCTTGGGGCTATCGAGCGTCCCGGTGGATTTAATTGCGATGAACTATTTAATAATGAAGAGAATCGTTTGAAATTAACTGAAACGATTTTGGCCTCAGTTCTACCCCAGCGGTTGGCAAAAGCATTTGCAGATCAAAAAGGTTTAACTGGTCGCAAATGGGTGGAAGTTTCTAAAAAGGATCGTCAGGCTCTCAAAGAGCTCATTACGAACTGGTCAGTGAAACCGGCGGGTACCTTGGGTTGGAAAAAGGCTGAGGTCATGCTAGGTGGTGTAGATACTAAAGAGCTTGACGGCCAAACCATGATGTCACGCAAACACCCGGGATTATTCTTTATCGGCGAATGCGTAGATGTCACCGGCCACTTAGGTGGACATAACTTCCAATGGGCCTGGGCAAGCGGTTTTGCTTGTGCTCAGGCCGTATAAAAACCAGCCCTTATCTGGTTTGCTTTTTCTTTTCTCGCGAGCGAATGTTTAAAAGCTCGACTGCCAGAGAAAACGCCATTGCGACGTAGACATATCCTTTTGGAATATGCACTCCCATACCCTCAGCGATTAACACTACTCCTACAACCGTTAGAAACGATAGAGCCAGTACTTTGATTGAGGGGTGGCGATGTACAAAATCTCCAATCGGTTTGGCTGCAATTAACATGATCAGGACAGATGCTAGAACCGCTGCGATCATGACACTAATTTGATCGACCATACCTACAGCGGTGATTACGCTATCTAGAGAGAAAATAATATCTAGCAAGCCAATTTGTAGAACGGAGCCAATAAACAAAAAGAGCATTGACTTGGCATTCTTGTTCCCCTCAGATACGCCTTGCTCCTCGCCGTGATCGCCTACCTCGACCTCTACGTAAATTTCTTTAGAGGCTTTCCAGATTAAGAAGAATCCACCCAGTAGCAAGATTAAATCTCTACCGCTAATGGATTTATCAGTAATGCTAAAGATTGGTTCGGTAAGGCCCATTACCCATGAAAGACTGAGCAATAAAAGAATACGAGTGACCAAGGCAAAAATCAGACCAAAGCGACGTACCTTCTCACGAATCTCTAAGGGAAGCCTGTTGGCGATAACGCTGATAAAAATAATGTTATCGATGCCTAGAATAATCTCCAGGGCAGAAAGTGTCAGAAAAGCGATCCAAGCATTAGGGTCGCTCAGAAGCTGCATAAAACTTTCAATCATTTTTTACTTTGCTGTTATGGCCTTATTGCAAAGTGTATCCAAGTAAATGAAATGTACCTCTTAATATATAAGCCCATACCGACTATCGGGATATTGCTTGGGCTAATTACTAGTTTGGCTGATTTCTCATCCAGTCAGCAGTATTGAAAAAGGATTCTTCTAGTTGCTTGGCAGCGATACCCTCAATGCCACAATCTTCCATGGCTTTATACATACAGGCTAGCCATTGATTGCGTTCTTTTAAGCCAATCTTGAATGGGAGATGGCGGGCTCTTAGCATTGGGTGACCATATTTAGGGGAATAGATATCGGGACCGCCCATCCACCCAGTCAGGAAGAATTTGAGCTTTTCACGAGAGCTCGAAAGGTCTTGGGGGTGCATAGCCCGAAGATCCCCAAAATTTGGTTCTAGGGCCATTAAATCGTAAAACCGATCCACTAATTGGTCAATTCGGTCTATTCCGCCTATGGATTCATATATTGATATTTTTTCACTCATTTTGTCATTTTAATGGGGTAAATTCGGGGAATTGGCAGTTACACAAATTCGGTATAGAGTTAAACATCGAAGTTTCATTAACCCTTGTTTATAGGAGTGCAGGAATGGATGCTAAAGAACTACAAAAATGGCAACGTGAAAAGGCTAAAGAGCTTTTTGATTACTCACATACTCTTTTAGAGGCTGCCAAGAAATTAAGTGAACATCATTTGGCTGAGGTTGAGTGGGGCGTCAAAAATGCCTTAGACAGCGCCAAGTCAGCCGCTAAAAATGATTTAGCTAAATTAAAAGACTTGCAGGAAGAGGCTGCCAAGGAAGCTGCCAAGCGTGCGGCTGCTTATCAAAAGAAAGTGAAGTCGGTTTTGAAAGAGCTTGGTGATGGGGCTGCGGATGAAACCGAGAAACATTTAGAAAAGGTTCGAAGCTCATTGGTTGGTTGGCTTGAGGATGCTGAAAACAAAATGCCAGCTCATGCCGATAAGCTTTCCAAGGTTGTTCATGAAATGTCCACTACAGGACAAAACATGTTCAAAGAGGGGCGCCGTATTGTTAATGAAGTGGCTGAGACTGCAGAAAAAAATATTGACGACTTGGTTAAAAAAACTGGGACCAAAAAGAAGTCGGATGAATAGTAACTTTTACTGATGTGAATACGAAAACCGCCTCATCACTGGGGCGGTTTTTTATTGCCAGCCTTGCAACCAAAGCTCGCTATTGGTGAGATCACGCCAGGCGATTTGCGTAGTCTTCTTGGAAAAGACTGCCTCTATTTCTACAAACTCAATTTTTTCGCTTGGAGGTTCAGGAAGAATGACCTTGCTGACTAAGAAATGCTTTTGTTTAGCAATAGGATTTACTGCTGTCCACTTAGTTAGGAGTAATTTCTTGGGACTTAATCGATTCATGATGGGTTTTTAAAGCAATTCTTATAAAGCAGTGCACGAAAACTCTTGCCCCTGGATCAGGAGCAATCCAGAGGAGGGTGTAAATGTTGCGCTAGATTGGGTAGTTTGGGCTGGACACTTTTGATCAAAATAACTTTCATTGCCCAGGCTTCCACAGTAATCCAATTTATCACCTTTAAATTCCATTTGGGCTTTGCGAAGCACCATGGGAATCTTCCCATCGCTAGTTGAACTGCAATTCCAGCTGGTGTAAACCTCTCGTTCGCAGGCGCATAAGCCCAAGAGAATTGAAAGGCTGGCTATTAGGCGAATATAGGAAGTTTTGTTATGAATGAACATGCCCTAAGAATAGTGATTTTTTCAATATTCTGCCCAAGATCAGGGTTTGGTATTAATATTTACGGCAGATCGTTTAGAGAACGTATCGGCATTAATAAAATACCTATAAAAATATTGAAGGAGACGCTGTGGATACAAATCGAAGGGATGCGCTGAAATTGGGCACTACTGCTGCTATGAGTGGCATGTTTATTTCTAATGCCATTGCTGCGCCAGATGGCCAACCACCGATCGTGGTCGAACCTTTGACTGGTAAAGCTGGATTTAGGGTTGCTAATTACCTACCAAAAATGGGCGCTACTTCGAGATTGGGTTTAGTAACAAATGATGGCATGGTAGTGGATATTCCTGCTGAAGCCGCTCGTCAAAAAGTGCAATTGTCATTTGATCCCACTTCAATGATTTCTTTAGCTGGTTCAGGCAATAAAGGTTTGCTTGAGTTAGCGGCATTATTTAAGGGTCGCGGAACTAACTTAACAAATGTTAATCAAGTAATGTTGCTCTCGCCTATTCCTAAACCACAAAGTAATATTTATTGTGTGGGCTGGAACTACTTAGATCATTTTGAAGAGGGCCTTAAGCACCGTGCTGATACCGCTGTAAAAGAGTATCCAAAGGTCCCAGTGCTATTTACTAAAGGCACTCAAACCATGAATGGCCCATTCGACAGCATTCCTTATGATGCTGGCATCTCTACCATGATTGACTGGGAGGCTGAGCTAGCAGTGGTGATTGGTAAAAAGGGTAAGAATATCTCCGAAGATAATGCAATGGACTATGTCTTTGGCTACTCTGCCTACAACGACACTACGGCGCGCGATATTCAGCAAAAACGTCAGTCCGGCCAATGGTTTAAAGGCAAGAGCTTGGATGGTCACGGCCCAATGGGTCCATGGGTTGTTACTGCTGGTGGTGTCAATTTGGATGACACTCGCATCATCTGCCGTGTGAATGGCGTTGAAAAGCAAAATGCTAGTTACAAGCAAATGTATTTCAAGATCCCAGCAATTATTGCTGAGCTATCACGTGGCTTAACATTATTGCCTGGCGACATCATTGCAACTGGCACGCCATCTGGCGTTGGCGCTGGAAGAACTCCTCAGGAGTTTATGAAGCCGGGCGATGTAATGGAAACCAACATCACTGGCATTGGCATCATTCGCAATAAGATTGTTTAACTGGTTAACTCGGTTAGCTTTACTGACAACTGCAAGGACCTAGAGGACCCAGAAGTGGTGGGTTCCGTCCTTGCCTAGTTGTTCAACTAAACCAAACTCCCAATCAAGATAAGCCTGCATTGCTGCGGGATCTACGCTAGTGCCCTCATAAGGGCGCTTATAGCGATCCAGAGGAGGCGAGGCTAGGTGACTTGGGTCTTTCTCGAGCTCCAGTCCTGCTTTTACCCAGGCCGCATTTCCACCCTCGAGAATCAGTACCTCGGCATCGGTCAGTGTTTGCAACTCTTGGGCAGCAAAGGCGCTAAGTTCGCTTGGTGCGCTGGTAATGACATAGCGATCTACCTGCGGAATCTTTTTCAAAGCTTCTGTCAGTTGTGAGCGCAGGGCATACCAACTACCAGGTATATGTCCCTTAACGTAATTGGCATGTGTACTGAAATCAATCGCAATCGTATTGCTATCTGATTTGAGCCAATGAGAAACTATCTGAGCATCTACGGTTTCTATTGTTGGAAGGGTTGGTAGAGGCGTCTTCCAGACTCCTTTTTCAGAAAGGTCAGAAGTATTTACTCCATCAAGTACATAGACATCCCATGCCATTTGTGCCAACCATGAAGCAGGCATATTGGCGCGCACTCCACCGCCACTCGGGTCAACTAAAACAACGCGGGCGCCACGAACTGGGGCAACCATCTCCGTTTCTTGAACTAACTGTCCGCCAGGAACAGATCTAAATCCTGGAAGATGACCCGCCTCGTATTCTTCTGGGGTACGAGTATCAAAGAAATAGGTAGTTCGATTAGATTGTGCTTTCCAGTCTTGTACATCGCTAAGACTAGCGCGCTTGACGCCGGCTCTATCTGCAACACTGCGAGCACGTTCTGCTGCATCGTTCTTTGTAGATTCACTTACTTCCTGAAATTTTCTACTTTGACCTTTATCTAATTCTTGCCCCGCTAAGGTCCAGCCAATCGTGCCATTACGCAGTGCATTGACCTCGTTCGGGATACCTGCATTAATGAGTGACTGAGTACCGATAATGCTACGTGTTCTGCCAGCGCAGTTCACAATGATTTTGGTCTTTGGGTTAGGAGCTAATTCAGGAAGGCGTAGGACGAGTTCGGCACCTGGAACGCTAATCCCCGTCGGAATGCTCATGGTGTTGTATTCATCAAAGCGGCGGACATCTACAACCACAACATCTTCTTTGTTATCAATTAATTGCTTTACTTCTTGCGCAG
This sequence comes from Polynucleobacter sp. JS-Safj-400b-B2, assembly GCF_018881975.1. Lineage (GTDB taxonomy): Bacteria > Pseudomonadota > Gammaproteobacteria > Burkholderiales > Burkholderiaceae > Polynucleobacter. Next base: position 267,630 of record NZ_JACVPJ010000001.1, read on the forward strand.
ACAAGGAAGGGGTGTGACGCCTGGATTCAACAAATTCACCAAAAGACTTGCTCGGTACATTGACATCTTTGAATACCTCGCCACCTCCAGCCTTCCAGCCTTTTACACCACCCTCCAATACAGAAACATCGGTATAGCCTAAATTGACTAAGCGCTGTGCAGCTAAGTGTGCAAATCCTTCGCCGTCATCTAGCGTAACAATGGGTACATTCTTTTTGGGTAGCTTGGCATAAGCATCAACTTCAACTCTAGAGAGAGGTAGGTTCGCTGCAAATAGAGGATGCTCTTGTGCATGAGGATCCTCTTCACGCACATCTAATAATGCAAGCTCTTCTTTGTTAAGAAGTTTATTGCGAACAAATGAATAATTTTTAGTCTGAATGCTCATGCTGTCTCTTAATGGTTTTTAACGTTTCTTTTTTTAAATCTATTGTATTTAGTCTAACTTGGCGCCAGACTTTTTAACTACTTCACCCCAGCGCGTAATTTCTTGGTTGATGTACGCAGCAAGTTCGGGGCGTGTCATCTTGGGAACGGTTGCCCCCATAGCTGCCCAGCGCTCCTTGATCTGAGGTGAGGCAAGTGCTATCTGCACTTCGGCACTCATCTTATCGACGATATCCTTAGGTGTTCCTTTGATTGCCCACAGGGCATACCAGCTCGATACAACGAAATTACTGATTCCTAACTCTTGAACCGTTGGCACATTAGGAAATGCATCAACTCTTTTAGAAGTTGCTACTGCTACTGCAATCAGTTGCCCATTCTTAATGAAAGGCGCTGCACCTGCGAGGGTATCAAACATCATGTCAACTTGGCCCGCAACGAGATCTTGCAGTGCTGGCCCTGTGCCACGATAAGGAATATGCGTAATGAACAGTTTGTTCTGCATCTTAAATAACTCACCGGTCAAATGCTGTGATGTGCCATTGCCAGTTGATGCGTAGTTATATTTCCCTGGATTCTTGCGAATCTCTTCCATGATGGATTTCAAATCATTCTTTGGAAACTTGGTTGGATTCACAACGATGACATGGGGAACGCTACCAATGATTGCGATAGGCTCAAAATCTTTAGAGATGTCATATGACAGGTTGGCGTACATACTAGGCGCAATTGAATGATGCACCGCACCAAGAAGCCAAGTGTAGCCATCGGGTGCCATTTTTGCTGCAATTGCAGCACCTAAGGTCCCGCCTGCACCACCACGGTTATCGACCACAATAGAGTCGTTTAATTGGATCGAGAGTTGCTTGGCTAGAGGGCGTCCAAAAGCGTCTACAGCCCCGCCTGGCGGGAAGGGGTTAATAAAGGTGATCGGCTTGTTAGAAGCCGGCCAGGAACTGGTTTGAGCGCTGGCTGAAAGAGCAATTAGTCCGCCAATCAACAATATAAGGACATTCCTGAGCATTTTGTGTGTCTCCAAGCTATTTATGAGAATGGGAATCTATTGTGGCTGAACACGCCAATATAAGAGTTATCCCTGATTTGGGGGGCGATTTTCTATGCTTTTTATGGGGATATACTAACTCCGCTGTCAGTATAAATATTCATTTGTTCACAGGAGACGAGATGTCACAACACGATACATTGTTAGCTGCTTTTGAAGCATACAAAGCTGAAAACGAAAAATTCATTGAAAAAGGTATTAAGGCATCTGCTGCTCGCGCACGCAAGGCATTGCAAGAAATCGCTGGCGCATGCAAAGAGCGTCGCAAAGAAATTACAGCCACTAAAGAGGCGATGGAAGCTAAGAAGTAACTCTCGCTCCAGACTGATTGATAAGCCTAGCTTTTACGAGCTAGGCTTTTTTATTTTCAGATTCGCTATCCATTAGAAGATTTAAATGACAACGCTAAATAAAGTGAGCTTCATTGCTTTGCTACGGGTAGGAATAAGCGCTTGATACTCTGGGCTATTGGCCCATGTGTGAGCATCCTGTGCGCTTGGAAACTCTAGTTCTACAAATGTTTTGAAGGATGCAATCTTTAGTTCATTCCAGAATAGTTCAGGAACTGATCCTCGATTTTTGATTGAACCCTTGTAAAGTTCAACCGTTTGACCCACTTGGGAACGGTATTGCTCAAAAGCGCTTAGATCTATCGGCTCCATCAACCCAATTACCTTAACCATCATGACTCCCCATATATAGATTGCTGAATCCTCAGAGAGTATATCCACGCTATAGTGAGGGTATGAATACAGAGCAATTTTTACGGCTCCTTCAGCGGGATGGATTTCCTGAGCCGGTTGAGGTTCAGCAGTCTCCTAATGGATATCTGGATGAACATGAGCATCCTTTTGAGGTGAGGGCGCTAGTTATTGAGGGTAGCATCACCATCATCACCAATAGTCAGAATGCGGTTTACAAGGCTGGTGAAATATTTCAGTTGAGTTTTAAGAAGCCTCATGCAGAATCGTATGGACCAGAGGGCGTTAAGTACTTGGCCTCAAGAAAAGAGTAAAGCAGCAAAACAATAAAACTAGGAACCTTATGAAAATCGGATTTATTGGCTTAGGTAATATGGGTCTCCCAATGGCCCTTAATTTATTAAAAGCAGGCCATCAAGTAACCGGCTTTGATTTGGCAAAGAGCCAGCTAGATGCATTTGCTGTAGCGGGTGGAGCGATTGCGGACAACGCAAACGCTACCGCAAAAGATGCTGATGTATTAATTAGCATGCTGCCTGCATCCCAACATGTCGAGGGTTTGTACCTTGGCGATACCGGCTTGCTTGTAAATGCTAATCCAAAGACGCTCCTCATTGATTGCTCAACGATTTCACCTAAGGTGGCACAAGCAGTTGCCACTGCAGCAAAAGCAAAAGGTTTTTTCATGATTGATGCGCCAGTATCAGGTGGCACTGCTGGAGCGCAAGCGGGCACATTGACCTTTATGGTTGGTGGTGATGCAAGCGCGGTTGAGTGCGCGCGACCATTGCTAGAGAAAATGGGCAAGAATATCTTTCACGCTGGAGCGAATGGTGCGGGGCAGACTGTCAAAGTCTGCAACAACATGATGCTGGGGATTCAGATGCTGGGTACCAGTGAAGCTTTGCGCTTAGGAATAGCTAATGGCTTAGATCCCAAGGTTCTCTCTGACATCATGTCTAAGAGTTCAGGGCGCAATTGGGCTTTGGAGCTGTATAACCCATGTCCGGGCGTCATGGATAACGTTCCATCTTCAAAAGGCTACGCAGGTGGCTTTGGTGTCGATCTCATGCTCAAAGACTTAGGTCTGGCCGTGGAGAACGCGGAGAATTTAGATGCCAGCGTCCCGCTAGGAAAGTTAGCCCAGCAACTTTATGAAAATCACAGCAAAGCAGGCAATGGTCAGCTAGATTTTTCTAGCGTGTTTAATTTAAAGAAATAAAAATGAAGAAGTGAAGAATTGAGAAACAGCCCAAGAAAAATCTAAGAAACAACTAGCGGTTTTTCTTGGCGCTTACTCATTTGACCGATGACGCGAGCGCCTAAGAAGTGGTGTTGATTAAAAATATCTAGCACTTCTTTGACGCTATCAGGGCTGCATGACACCAATAAGCCGCCACTAGTTTGTGGATCAGTTAATAAGGCGCGTTGTGCTGGTGTGAAGCCTGTTGGAATGCCAACTTCATCGCCATAGCTGAGCCAGTTTCTATCCGAGGCGCCAGTAATAACGCCATCATCAGCAAGTTTTTGTACGTTTGAGAGCAGGGGCACTTGGCTCCAATCAATATGCGCTGTGCAGTTGGATCCTCGTGCTAGCTCTAAAGTATGTCCAGCCAATCCAAACCCAGTGACATCAGTTAATGCATGGACACCAGCAAGCTTGGCTAAGTCAGGACCTGCAGAATTCAACTTAGTGGTATTTGAGATCATCTCGCGATATCCATCTGAGCCCAATAAATCTTTTTTCAGGGCAGCGGATAAAACACCAACACCCAATGGCTTTCCTAAAATAAGAACGTCACATGGTTTGGCACTTGCATTACTCTTCACGCGCTTGGGATCGACGATTCCAATTGCTACCAATCCATAGATAGGTTCTACTGAGTCAATGGTATGCCCACCAGCAATAGGAATGCCGGCACTGCGACAAGCTTCGCTACCACCCTCTAAGATTCGAGCAATGGTTTGATTGGATAACACTTTAATCGGCATACCGACTAAGGCGAGAGCAAACAGGGGGGTGCCACCCATCGCATAAATATCGCTAATCGCATTGGTGGCAGCAATTTTCCCAAAATCAAATGGGTCATCTACGATGGGCATGAAAAAATCAGTTGTTGCTACGATTGCCTGGGATTCATTGATTTGATAAACGGCCGCATCGTCAGACGTCTCAATGCCAATCAGTAATTCTTTTGGGAAAGGTAGTTGTGGAACATTCTTCAGAATTTCGGAGAGAACGCCCGGGGCAATTTTGCAACCACAGCCTCCACCATGAGAGAGGGAGGTGAGACGTGGCTCAGTATTCTCAGTATTGTTGGCGATATTTGCGGTATTTACTTTATTCATATTGCGAGGGTATCAGAAGCGAGATGGAGTTGTTTATTGGCGTAGCAGGGATTCAATTTTCCCTTTAACTTCAATGCTATCAACATTCTCAATAGCGCCGACCCAGACACCTTCAACCTTACCGCTTTTGCTCACGAGGAAGGTGGTTGGTAAGCCGCGGGCTTTCCAGGTCTTATAGACGGTGCTATTGCGATCAAGAAGTATTTCAAGGCTATTTTCGGAAAAGCCATTACCTTTCAGAAACTGCACGATACGTGGCTTCATTTCAGCAAGGTTTACTGCTAAAACAACTAGCCCTTTAGATCCGTAACTGGCTTGTAATTGAGTAAGTTCCTCAAATTCTTCTCGACAAGGCTCACACCAACTTGCCCAAAAGTTCACTACAACTACCTTGCCTTTGAGGCTTGCTATATCTATTGGTTTGCCAGATAGGTTGTTGAGTTGCAATGGCGGTGCCGTTTGCGGTAGCCCCAATTTTGTTGGAGACTGCCATTGTGCATGGGCCGAATAACTGACCAATGCAAGCAAAGAAAAAGTCAGCGCAAGAATAACTTCTCGTGCTGACTTAGGTATAGACAACCACATCGTGTTTTTCACTGATGCGTTAGCCAATACGTCTGCTGGTGATTTTGTATTTGAAGTTATCTGGATCGAGAGAATCAAAACGACCTTCAGTATTTTCAGCTTGTGGGTACATTAGGAATGGAATGTCACTTTTGCTACCAAGCTTAGATCCAGGCAATGCGATGTCATGATCATAGTTATAGGCCATCCAATTCATTTCCCAATTACCAAAGAGGTAGTCGCGAATAGCAATAACCTTTGGATCGGTAACAGCTAAGCCGCCGGTTTCTTCAAGAATCACCTTACGTACATCTGCTGGATCGACCGGAACCCAGCCATAGCCTGAGGCATAGAATTCTGCTCGGCAATGTTGTGCTTTGGTGATATCACCTGATTTACCTAGGCTCTTATAGCCACGCGCAGAGTCAGCAATACGGATACCGTAAACATCACGCGCAGGTAAGCCCACTGAGCGGGCAAGCGCTACAAAGACTGCGTTGATATCAGCGCATTTACCGCCGAGATTATTAGTCTCTAACATCAACTTCACATCACCTTGACCGCAGCCACGTGTTTTGGGATCGCGACGTGTGTTATCTACTACCCAGTTATAAATGGCTTTGGCTTTATCAACTTCGCTAGCGTTAGCGGGCAACTTCGCAATCGCTTCGAGCGCTTTTGCTTTTACGATGCCATCAGTAGGCAGATATTTGGTGGGGCGAGTCCAAAAACGTTGCTCTTCTTTAGAAAGCTTAAGAGCAGGGTTTGGGGTGGTCATTTCAAGATTACGATTGCGTGTGCTAACTAAGATTGATACTTTCACAGTATGGCTGGTGGCAGCGGAATCCCATTTTGTCCAAACCATGCGAGCCTGTTTGTTGGGCGTTTCATACATTTGGTTAACAGCTTTAGGATCGCTTGCCTCTGAGCGGATAGCGATAGTGCGGAAATAGTCCGTGTCTAAAACTAGTGGCAATGGAACCCAGCTCTGCGCAATGCCCTTGGGAGACTCTAGATTCACTTCTGTCACGATCTCGTATGTAGTCCACTCAAGAGAAGATTGTGCAAATGCGGAAGAAATAGGGCCAAGCGATGGAAGTGCTAAAGCGCCAACAATCGTTTTAATAGCAGAGCGGCGGGATGTAGTCATATTAATTGGTTTTTTAAAAGTTTGAATAAAGTTAATGATGAAATGTATAAGGGTATTTTAACGAGCGCTTAACGGTTAAAGCTTCTTTTGGGAGGGCTGCTACGCTTTGCAGGAGCCTTCTTCGCTGGAGCTCCACCTAATCCTGCGGGTCTTGGTTTTCTAGATTGCTGGTGTTGCTGACTACGTAGCTGAATCGGCTGAGCCACGGCGTTAGGATCTGGTTCAAAACCAGCGATCACTTCCTGCGGCAACTTTTGCTTGATCAGTTTTTCGATATCTTTGAGCATTTGATGTTCATCAACGCACACCAGAGATACGGCTACACCATTTGATCCTGCGCGACCCGTCCGTCCAATACGGTGGACATAGTCTTCAGACACATTCGGAAGATCGTAGTTCACGACATGGGGTAGTTGGTCAATATCAATACCGCGCGCTGCAATATCAGTAGCAACTAAGGCGGTTAACTTACCTGCTTTGAAGTCAGCCAATGCTTTAGTTCGTGCAGATTGGCTTTTGTTGCCATGGATGGCCATGCTGGTGATGCCATCCTTTTCTAATTGGGTCACTAACTTATTGGCGCCATGCTTAGTGCGAGTAAAGACTAGTACCTGCTTCCAATCATTGCTCTGAATCAAATGGGCCAACAGTGGATGTTTCTTTGTTCTATCTACTGGGTGAATCAATTGAGCAATCGCTTCGTTGGCGCTATTGCTGCGAGCCACTTCAATCAACTCAGGCGCATTTAATAAGCCGTCGGCTAAAGCTTTGATTTCTGTTGAGAAGGTTGCTGAAAATAATAAGTTCTGACGCTGCTTTGGAAGGGCGGCTAAGATTTTCTTAATGTCACGTAAGAAGCCCATATCGAGCATGCGATCCGCTTCATCGAGCACTAAGATTTCAATATCCTTGAGGGATACACAATTTTGAGACATCAAATCTAATAAGCGACCTGGAGTAGCAACCAAAATATCCAATCCACCAGCGATGGCTTTAATTTGAGGATTGGCACCAACACCACCAAAGATCACTGTGGACTTCAAGCCAGTGTATTTGCCATAAGTCACTACTGACTCTTGTACTTGAGCAGCTAGCTCACGAGTTGGCGTCAGAATTAAGACGCGCAATAGACGTTTGCCTGAGCTGGCTTTGCTTGAAGTTAAGCGCTGCAGAATCGGCAGGGTAAAGCCGGCAGTTTTGCCTGTGCCAGTTTGCGCTGCAGCTAAAAGATCGCCGCCTTTGAGAACAGCAGGAATCGATTTTGCTTGAATCGGGGTGGGGCTGGTATAGCCTTCTTCAGCAATAGCACGAAGAATGGGTTCTGATAAACCAAGATCTGTAAATAACATAGGGGCCAATAAAGTATTGACCCGTATTCAACGTATTTAAAAATCGATTATCCCGGTCAATGGGGTGAGCTGCTGCGCTAGAGCGTTTGCAGTAAGAGGCTCTATTTTAAGTCATCAACCCCAAAAGCTTGAGAATTGGCAGATTACGCTGGATTCCAGAGATTTGGAACGACAGTATTGGCGTAACCAGACACAAAGGATTTTTCTGCTCCAGTGACAGGATCAAAGACTGAGCGATGAATGCGCCCGATATTGCCACCGTACACATGAATGCTGATTGATGTCTGATCAGCCAGACTATTCTCCACCACATGAATGTCATGGGTGCCTGGCGACACAGTATCGACGTGTCCGGGTGGGCTAACGCAAGCCTCTCCCGTCTTGAAGCTACCATCCGCTTGGCGATAGTAGGGTGTGCCTGTTTCTTGACCGCGCAACTGACCAATCATTCCCCAAACGGTGTGATTGTGTAGGGGTGTTTTTTGCCCTGGACCCCAGACAAAACTCACTACAGAAAATCGATCTAAAGGATCAGCATATAAGAGATATTGTTGGTAATACTGTGGATGGGGTTTAGTAAATTCTTCGAGCAACCAATCGTCTACCGCAATCAGTTTCTCCAGCATTTTTTTACCATCAGTAAAAACAAGCTCTTCACTGGGTTGCTTCTCAAGCAGGACGCTGAGCTCTTTAACAAAGGTCAGTAGCTTTCCATCAGACATATTTTGCTCCATTGTATTACTCGTCCTGAAAGACGCAATCAGGCCAAGCTTTGGGTTTGAGTGTATTGGTATCAACGCAAACAATATGTAGTGTGGCGCTCGCAATGACTTGGAATTCTTCGCTGTCAGGAAGCCTTCTTTGTGCAGTTTGCTTAACGGTCACCTGTGTGCGGCCACGATGCTCAATCACTTGATCTATGTAAAGCAAGTCATCTAGGCGTCCTGGTTTATAGAAGTTCATTGTGAGCTCGCGCAAGGGCATCACCATTGTGAATTCATCCGCAAGCTTAGTGGGGCTCAGTCCCCGTTGGGCAAGCCACTCTGCGCGACTGCGCTCAAATATTTCTAGGTAACGTCCGTGATAGACAAATCCAGCGGCATCGGTATCGGAATAGCAAACGCGATGTTTGTAAGTAAAGGCAGGGGAGTTTGGGTTGCTAGTAGTCATTGCTTGTCAAATCAAATTTGGTAATAAAAGGATCATATTACGATGCGGAATGCCTGCCTCATCGTAGATAGAACCCCGTGCCTGAAAGCCAAGTTTTTCATAGAAAGGGATGGCAAGCACCTGAGAATGAAGGATGATAGATTTTGCCCCTTGTGATTTAGCTAGGGTAATCAGCTTTTCTAGAATTTGCTGGCCTATTCCCTGATTTCTGAAGGGGGCTAAAACCGCCATACGGCCAATTTGAGATTGCCCGTTACCTAAATCGACTAGCCTACCTGTGCCGATACAGCTTCCATCTAGGTAGGCGAGAGCATGGGTGGCCAATGGGTCAAATTCATCCAGTTCGAGTTCAGCCGGAACCCTTTGCTCCTGGATAAATACTTCCTGGCGCACCAAAAAAGCGCCTGCCTCAGCTTCTTTCCATGGTTTTATCAGTATTTCCAAGGGTTTGGGATCTCGAAGAGCTATTAATAAGCTCAATTTACCAAAGAAGGGGTTTTCTAGGCCATGTATATAGTTCGATGCCGTACTAAAAGTGCCACTTTCCGTGGTTACAATGAATCAAGCTCAGTATTGAGCCCACCTAAAACCTTTTACTCAATTAGGAGTTATCTTGAAGAAATCTTTATTAGCTGGTTTGTTTGCTGCAGTTGGCATTACCTTTGCAAGTTCTGTTTTTGCACAACTTCCTGCAAAAATGATGCCTTTGGCAGCTGATGTTGCAGTTTTGAGCGCGACCGTTGACTCAGTAGATGCCAAGAAGCGCATCGTTGTATTGAAAGACGCTAATGGTAATTTGGTGCAAATGAATGTATCTAAATCTATTAATGATTTGGATAAAGTTAAAAAGGGCGATGTATTCTTGGTTGAGCATGCTCAAGCTGTTGCAGTTGGCTTGACTGCTGTTGGTAAGGATCAAAAGCCAGGCGTATCTGGTGTGCGCTCTGTAGTTGTAGCCGGCAAAGGTTCTGCTAAGCCATTTGAAGAAACTACAGAAACAGTTTATGCCACTGTAAAGATTTCAACAATCGATCAAAAAACACGTATCGTTACTTTCACAATGCCAAGCGGCGAGAAGCAAAAAGTTAAAGTGGATCCATCTGTTTTAGGTCTTGAGAAATTCAAAGCTGGTGATGACGTGATGATTGAGTTCGTTGACGACACAGCTATTGGTTTCGTTACACCTAAGAAGTAAGTATTTAGTATTTAGTTTGCCGAGTAGTCCACCGGCAATAAAAAAGCCCGCATCTGCGGGCTTTTTACATTTGAATGGTATGCTTGAAGCGCTGGCTTATGCGCCTTTAGCAATCATCACGTCAGATGCTTTAATTACCGCCCAAGCCTGATCGCCAACCTTGAGGTTGAGTTCATCAACCGCTTCATTGGTGATAGAGGCAGTCACAATATGACCGCCGCCAATATCCAATTTCACATGAGAAGTAGTTTGACCCATTTTGAGTTCAACTACCTTACCGTTAAGAGTGTTGCGTGCGCTGAGTTTAACTTTGAGTTCCACGATTTCTCCTATTGAACGTATTGCTTTGCGTATGCTGCATCATTATAAAGAGGCTCTTTGTATTTTGATTTGCCATAGTTGCGAATAATTGCCTGACCTTCATCTGAAGCGACAAATTGAATGAATTTCACAGCTGTATCGCGATTTGCCGTGGCGCCAGGAGGTGCAGCAAGTGCATCATAGGTATTTACCAAGAACTTATCCCCGCGATACAAAATAACCAAATTAGGCGCAATATCTTTTTCAGCAACCCAAGTGCTGCTGTCAGTCATGAAGTAGGCATTCTCTGCATTCGCTTTTTTCAGGGAGGCAGTCATAAAGTCATTGGTGACGATATACCAGCTACCTTCGGGTGTTACATCTGCCTTTTTCCAAATATCCATCTCTTTTTGATGAGTGCCTGACTTATCTCCTCTGGAAATAAAGTTTGCCTTTACTTTTGCTACCTTTGCATAGGCATCTGCACCGCTGCTTGATATTTTGATAGTTGCAGGATCACTCTTTGGGCCAACAATATAAAACTCATTGGATCCAATTAGAGTGCAGTTGGTGGCCCAGCCATCTGCAATCGCCATGTTTACTGCATCAGGAGCATGGACCATGATCATATCTACCTGTCCAGTTTTGAGTAGATTGAGGGAGGCGCCGCTACCCGCTTTGATCCAGATTAAACGTGCTCCTTCTTTCTTATCAAATACCTCACCAAGAGCTTGAAGTAGTCCTAATTCTCCTGGACTACCAGTTGCCAAAGTAAAGCTTTGACTACCTTTTCCATAAATGGCTTCTGGTTTCATAGGATTATTTTGTGCCATTGCAGTTTGCATACCCATACCAATGGCAATACTTGCCATCAGTAGCTTAAGGTTGATTGAAAACTTCGGAAACTTCTTATTTTTCATATTGATTATTTTTTGGCGTTCGGAAAGAAGAGCTGCTCGCCATCAATCTTGTAGCTGGCAATCACATCTTGACCATTCTTGGAGATAAGCCAGTCAATAAATTCTTGACCCTGTGCTTTTTTCACATGAGGAAATTTAGCGGGGTTTACTAACATCACACCATACTGATTGAATAGTTTTGGATCGCCTTGAACCAAGATAACGAGATCGCCACGATTCTTAAAGCTGAGCCAGGTGCCACGGTCAGCCAAGATATAGCCATTCATTGCGGATGCTGTATTGAGAGCAGGACCCATGCCGGAGCCTGTTTCTTTGTACCAAGATTGGCCGGATGAGGGAGTGATTCCAGCACCTTTCCAATAGCGAAGCTCTGCTGCATGTGTACCGCTTTTATCTGCGCGGGATATAAATGGAGTTTGGGCTGCAGCAATTTTTTGAAGTGCAACCTGAATATCCTTACCGCCTCCAATTTTTGCTGGATCAGACTTAGGCCCAATCAAGACAAAGTCGTTGTACATCACTTCATAGCGCTTAGTTGAAAAACCTTCTTCAACAAACTTCTCTTCAGCAGGTTTGTCATGAACAAACACCACGTCTGCATCACCACGGCGGCCAATATCTAGTGCCTGCCCAGTTCCAACAGCTACAACCTTAACTTCAATACCAGTCTTCATCTTAAAAATGGGGAGTATGTAATTGAAGAGGCCAGATTGCTCTGTGGAGGTAGTTGATGAGACCACAATGCTTTTTTCTTGGGCGAAAGCCTGTGGGCCGTTGAGGGCAATGGCCGTTAGGGTCGCTAGAAGTAGGTTGCGGATTGATTTTTTCATGAGGGTGCGAGGAGTAATTTATTAAGGTAATATCATCGCATAATTATTACCACTTGAATATGCAATCAATTACATATGCAAATTGAAGTTAGACCAACCTTAGTATTAAATAATCAAGCCAAAGGCGGGGTCCCTATTGATTTGGTTTGGCTGTCTCAGCTGTTAAGGGATATCGGTCGCGGTAACTCGTTAATTTCAGCAAGTAAAAAATCCAGCACCTCTTATCGAAGCGCCTGGGGCAAGATGAATGATGTTGAAGCTGCGCTTGGCATGCCACTCATTACGAGGACCAAAGGACATGGCTCAAAGTTAACAAAACTCGGCGAGTTTTTAATTGAGTTTATTGATGAGATGCAAGCGGGGTATGTTGAGCATGGAAGCGCATATCAAGATACCTTACTTAAAGAAATCAAAAAGATTCAAAAGACTGATAGTAGAAAATGGAAGTTTCTCTCTAGCAGTGATTCCATCATTCAAAGGGCCGCCGCAGAGATTAAAGGCTTCGATTTGAAGATTGCTGGTTCGGGAGAGTCCCTTGAAAAGCTTCTGAGTAACGAAGCCCATATTGCCGGATACCATGTATCAGATGAGCGAAGCTCAAAGGCTATTCATCATCGCTTGTCAAAAAATGATATTCAAATATATCCTGTAATGAAGCGCACACAAGGCTTGCTGGTAAAAAATGGAAACCCCCTTCGTATCTCTTCCCTCTATGATTTGGTGAATCCAAAAGTTCGTTTTATCAATCGTCAAATCGGCTCTGGCACAAGACTACTACTTGATGGTCTGCTGATAGAGGAGGGTATTGATCCTTCTGAAGTGAATGGCTATCTGCATGAAGAGTTCACTCATTCAGCGGTTGCAAATGCTATTTTGGCCGACAAGGCTGATGTAGGTTTGGGCGTGAAAAATATTGCTATTGAAAATGGTTTGGGGTTTATACCGCTTAAAGATGAGTTATTTTTCATCGCCATGCATAGGGAGATGGTTGCTCAATCAGAGGTCTCCAAATTAATCAGGAAGATAAGAAGCTATTCGGGAGATACGCCTGGATATAAGGCTGTAGGCCTTAATCGACAAATTGAAGGTTGGTTGTAACGTAAAGAAGTAGCTACTGTGTAGTAAATATAACTATAAATAGGAGGCAACATGTTTCATCTATTAGATAAAGAAAGAACGATTGCAGGGCCAGGCTTTAATCGCTGGCTTGTGCCGCCGGCGGCGTTAGCTATTCACTTATGTATTGGTATGGCCTATGGCTTTTCCGTATTCTGGCTACCATTATCCAGAGCCTTGGGAGTTTCGCAGGGCGGTACTGAGGCAATTAAATGTACTGCCGATGTTGGCTTCTTTGCGCAACTTTTCACAACTACTTGTGACTGGCAAATTTCGACCTTAGGTTGGATGTATACATTATTTTTCGTGTTCCTTGGCATCTCTGCTGCTATTTGGGGCGGCTGGTTAGAGCGCGCGGGTCCACGCAAAGCGGGTGTTGTAGCGGCTTGTTGTTGGGCTGGTGGCATGCTCTTTTCTGCCTGGGGTATTTATCTCCATCAATTCTGGATGATGATTCTCGGCTCAGGTGTGATTGGAGGTATCGGCTTGGGGCTGGGCTACATCTCACCAGTTTCAACCTTGATTAAGTGGTTCCCAGACCGTCGCGGAATGGCAACTGGCATGGCCATTATGGGCTTTGGCGGTGGCGCAATGATTGGCTCACCATTGGCCGCAATGCTCATGAAGAACTTTGCAACGTCTACTAGTGTCGGTGTGGCACAAACATTCGTGGTGATGGGTGTGATCTATTTCATCTACATGATGATTGGCGCAATGAGCTATCGCGTGCCGGCGAGCGATTGGAAGCCTGCTGGTTGGACACCTCCTGTTGCTGATACATCTAAGGCGATGATCACTACACGCAGCGTTAGTGTTAAGAAAATCTGGGGTATTCCTCAATTTTGGTTGGTTTGGATTGTGCTAACCATGAACGTTTCTGCTGGCATTGGTGTGATTGGTATGGCATCTCCAATGCTCCAAGAAATTTTTGCTGGTAGCTTAATTGGTAATGCATTGAAATTTGGCGAGCTCGATAAGGGTCAGTTAGTGGCGATTGCTGGTATTGCCGCTGGCTTTACTGCGCTGCTGAGCTTGTTTAATATTGTCGGCCGTTTCTTCTGGGCCAGCTTGTCAGATAAGTTGGGTCGTAAATTAACTTACAGCATATTTTTCATATTAGGTGGGGTGTTGTATTTCAGCATTCCCTCTAGTGCTGCTGCAGGTAGTTTGGTTCTCTTCGTTGGTGCCTTCTGCATTATCTTAAGTATGTATGGTGGAGCCTTTGCTACTGTCCCTGCTTATCTTGCTGACTTGTTTGGCACTCAAAACGTAGGCGCAATTCATGGTCGATTGTTAACTGCTTGGTCTACAGCCGGTATCCTAGGTCCAGTGATTGTGAACTACATGCGTGACTATCAACTAAGTCTTGGAATTGCGAAGAGTCAGGTGTACAACCAGACGATGTACATCCTTGTAGGTATGTTAGTTATCGGCTTGATTGCTAATTTGATGATTCGCCCAGTTGCAGATAAGTGGTTTATGACTGATGCTGAATTAGCAGAAGAAAAGCGTCTTGCCCATGAAAAGGCAATGGGATCGATTGTTAAAGGGGAAGCTGGCCATGAGCATACCTCTACTTTGACAGTCATTTTGGCGTGGGCATTTGTAGGCATACCACTTTCTTGGGGTGTCTATAAAACCTTCTTAAGCGCTTTAAAGTTGCTTGGTTAATCAGGTTTCTAAGTATCGATAGCCACCCTTCGGGGTGGTTTTTTATTTCTATCCGCTAGAATTAACTCAATCATGTTTATTCGCCCGATTTCCCTATTCGCATCGCTGCTTTTATTTATCAATCTTGCCTTTGCGCAGACCTCAACTGTTGCCGTTGCTGCCAATATGAAAGATGCTTTTAACGAGATTATGGTTGCCTTTAAGGCTAACGGTAAAGCAGGGTTGAGAGTGGTCTATGGCTCTTCCGGTAACTTCGCGGCACAAATCATGAACGGCGCTCCATTCAATCTTTTTATTGCGGCAGATGAGCATTTTCCGTTGGAGCTATTTAAGAATGGTAAGACGGTGGATGAGGGCGCTACATATGCGATTGGTAAGCTTGCCTTAATTGTCAAAACCTCATCTGGGATTCGTTTGGCTGATAGCAAGACAGAAATTGCTCGGGCAATTGCACAAACAAACAAAGTGGCAATTGCTAAGCCAGAGCTTGCTCCTTATGGTAAAGCTGCGGTTGATTATCTCAAGGCAGAAGGCCTATGGGATCTGGCTAAAGACAAGCTTGTCTATGGAGACAACATTGGCGTAGCTACAACATATGTGGTGAGCGGTGCGGCAGATATTGGTTTTACTGCCTTATCTTTGGCCAAATCTCCAGAGGTCGTAAAAGAAACTAACCTCCTATTGGTCGACGCTAAGTTATACGAGCCCATTAAGCAGCGCATGGTGCTAATAAAAGGTGCGCCCCAAGAATCAGTGGATATGTATCGCTTTATGCAGGGGCCCCAAGCCAAATCCATTTTGCAAAGGTATGGATACATCACACCTTAGTTGCTAATTACTTGGGCGCTCTCATGAACTTCAGCATCTGTTGTAAAGCCTCTTGCGGTGACCTCTCTAGTTGCCCTACTACTGCTTCATAGTCTTCGGCCGGCCGGTTCTGGCTAAGCTTAAATTTTCCAATCAAGCTCTTGATATCAATCTCGATGCCGATGATAGCCTTGAGCATGGTCTGTACATACTCTTCTGGGGCGTCATCTAGCTTCCATGTCGACTCATAAGTTGGTTCATGAATGTTCGTCATTTGTGAGACATGGCTTCTTAGCCATTGCGGGTCTTCAATCAACTTGATGGTGCCTTGAGCATGCACTGCGGCATAGTTCCATGTTGGAACAACTTTTCCGCTCTCTTGTTTGGATGGGTACCAAGAAGGGGTTACATATGCATTAGGCCCATTAAATATTGCAGTAACGGATACATTGTTACCGCTCGCAACTTTAACGAGTGGATTCATTCTGGCAACATGTCCGTAAAGCTTGGTTTTGTCGGAGCTCAGCATGAGCGGTAGGTGATTGATTTCAAGATGACCATCTAAATTGCCCACGATGATGGCAAGAGGGTATTCAGAAATCAACTGAGCCAGTATTGCGGGATCTTCAACAAGAAAATGTTTTGGTAAGTACATGGACTAACTGGATTCAATGGGGTATGAATAAGTATCCATTAACCCCCCCTTTTTTTGTTTTGGATCAAGCCCTAGTGAGCTTAAATAGCCCATTATTGCCAATTAAATCCCCCTTTAAACGAATGATATTCATTCTCATTTGTCGTTATAATGACTTCTACATCAGTTAAAAAGCATATTGCATGAATTTAGACCAAGTCGACTTAGGCAGTCTTTATCGCGTTAGTGACATTAATGCCCCCAAGGGTGCTCCTCAAATTAAGGGGCAGTTGGAAGATATTGGCTTTTTACCTGGAGAGCAAGTGACAGTATTGCGCAAAGGTCTTTTGGGAAAAGGACCTTATATGGTTCGCGTAGGTGCCTCAACTTTTGCTTTGCGTCAATCAGAAGCACGCATGATTATGGTTGAATCTCTCCCGCATGTCTGAATCTAAGGTCCACTTTTACTCTAACGAGCCTCTCGTTGCGTTATTGGGTAACCCCAATTGCGGTAAAACTGCTTTATTTAATTTACTCACTGGTAGCCGTCAAAAGGTAGCCAATTATTCTGGCGTCACTGTTGAACGCAAAGAAGGCCGCTTAGCGCTCGAGTCCGGTAAAAACATTCGCGTTCTTGATTTGCCGGGTGCATACAGTCTTTATCCACGATCGCTTGATGAAAAAGTGACTTGCAATGTATTGCTTGGCAGAGCTGAAGGTGAGAAGCGCCCCGATTTGGTTATCTGCATATTAAGTGCAATGAATTTACGTCGCAACTTGCGCTTAGTATTGGCTGCAAAGCGCCTTGGCTTACCCTGTGTTGTGGTGCTAAATATGCTGGATATCGCCAAGCGCCAAGGCTTGCAGATTGATACTGCTGCCTTATCAAATGAGCTCGGATTGCCGGTACTCACTAGTATTGGTATTCAATCTCATGGTGCTGATGAGATCAAAGAGTTTTTATCGAACCTGGATTGGCGCAATTTGAATGGCTTGCGAACAGGTACAAGCGATGCCACCCTTGAGAATGTTGCTGCTCATATTGCGCACACTGAGACCGATAACATTCAAGTCAAAAGAATTCTGCAAAGCCTCAAGCTCGACCGCATTATTCCTGATCAATTAAGTGATCGATTGGATGCAGTGTTACTGCATCCAATATTGGGCCCTATTATTTTGGTGGTGCTACTTTTTTGCATATTCCAGGCGGTCTTTACTTGGGCAACAGTGCCCATGGATCTGATTAAGAGTGCCGTGGAATGCCTTGGTGGTCAGATCGTTGAATTTTTGCCTAATGGTTGGTTGCGTAGCTTGTTAATCAATGGTGTTTTGGCGGGCTTAGGCGGTGTGGTAATTTTCTTGCCGCAAATTTTGATTCTGTTCTTCTTTATTTTGTTGCTTGAAGAATCCGGCTACCTTCCAAGAGCTGCTTACTTGCTTGATAGGGTGATGGGATCAGTAGGACTCTCAGGCAGATCTTTTATTCCGCTACTATCCAGTTTTGCTTGTGCCATCCCAGGAATTATGGCTACTAGAAGCATCTCTAATGCGCGTGATCGCATGGTGACGATTCTGATTGCACCTATGATGACGTGCTCCGCGCGACTCCCTGTTTATGCCTTGCTGATTTCTGCGTTCATTCCAGAGCGAAAGCTATGGGCTGGTATTGATTTGCAAGGTCTCGTATTGTTCTTGCTTTATCTTGCAGGCATTTTGGGGGCCATGGTAGTTGCTTGGATTCTGAAGCGCTTTACTAGTGAGCAATTTAAGATGAATGCACTGATGATGGAGTTGCCCAGCTATCACTTGCCACGTCTAGGTAATTTAGCTATCAGCTTATGGCAAAGAGCAGAAATATTTTTACGTCGTGTTGGCGGAATTATTTTGCTAATGACCATTGGTTTATGGGTGCTGTCTAGCTTTCCTTTTCCGCCTGATGGAGCTGCGGGATCGCCGATCGAATATAGCTTTGCAGGAATGATTGGTCAGGCCTTAGCCCATGTGTTCTCGCCTATCGGCTTTAATTGGCAAATCAGTATTGCTTTAGTACCAGGCATGGCAGCTCGCGAGGTGGTGGTGAGTTCCTTAGCAACGGTTTATGCACTATCTAGCTCTGGTGTGGATGCGGCTGATGCCCTGATTCCGTTGATATCTAGTGGTTGGTCCTTGGCGACTGCATTATCTTTATTGGCCTGGTTTGTATTTGCGCCTCAGTGTTTGTCTACCATTGCTGCAGTGAAGCGCGAGACGGGGGGCTGGAAGATTCCGATCATTATGTTGAGCTACTTATTCGGCTTGGCCTATTTGGCATCATTTATTACCTATCGCCTAGCGATTTTTTTGGGCCTCGGTTAAATCTCCTGTAGTTGATATTTGCTGCAGCACCGCATAAATGGGTGGGGTAGTATTCCTTTTGTAGTTAAAAATAGATAACAACAAAAGGAGATAAATATGAGTTCTCGTCGCCAATTTATGAAAACTGCTTCAGCTGCTGGAGCTGGTTTAGTGGCTGCCTCTACTATGGGTGTAATGAAGGATGCTTCAGCTCACCCCACTTCAGTCTGGGGAGGCGAGGTTTACACTGGCCCACGCGAAATGGTGAAAAACAGCAAAATTCTCTCGATCCAAAATGCGGATGGAACAGAAACCTTAGGTGTAGTGACGCCAAAAGGCGTCATCGATGTTCGTGCTGTTGCTAAGAAAATGAAGATTGCTGCGCCAGTAACCCTAGATCAATTATTGCAAGAGGGTAATGCTCCAGGATTTAATAAGGTAGTGGCAAGCGCCGATAAATCTGGGGTGCCTTACTTAAAAGAATCTGATATTACTTTCGGGCGCTTGTTTAAAAACCCTGGAAAGATTGTTTGCGTTGGCTTAAATTACCGCGCACATGCTGACGAGGTTGGCATGGCTCATCCACGGGTGCCCCCACTATTTAATAAGTACAACAATAGTCTTACAGCCCATAACTGTTTATTGCAAATTCCACCGCCATCAGTTTCTTATAAATTAGATTATGAAACTGAGTTGTTGATTGTTGTTGGTAAGCAGATGCGTAACGTTCCGGAATCCGCTACTTTGGATTATGTTGCTGGCTATTGCACCTCAAATGATTTCTCATCACGTGATTTGCAATTGGAATTGCCGAGTGGTCAGTGGATGATTGGCAAGACCTTGGACCAATATGCACCAATTGGACCTTACTTTGTTACTTCTGATTTGGTGGGTGACCCCAATAAGCTTCAGGTGAAGACATGGGTTAATGGTGAGTTGCGTCAGAACTCCAATACTTCAGACTTCATTCATAACACCCAGAAAATGCTGTCTTATATCAGTACCTACTGGACATTGGAGCCGGGAGATATTGTTTTCACTGGCACACCACAAGGCGTAATTGCCGGCATGCCGAAAGACAAGCAGGTGTGGCTGAAGAAGGGCGATCAGATTGTAAGTTCAGTAGAGAAACTGGGCGACCTGAAGTTCACCTTGGCTTGATTATTTCGGAGTCTTCATTCAAAAAGGAAGTCACCCTAGGGTGGCTTTTCTCATGAGAAGATCTTTGGTTTGCTGCAAACACCGCCCTAAAGGCCGCTTTTTAACGGAGTCTGCTTCTGCGCGGTAGGTGATTAAGAAAACTATTAGGCTTCCTTAGTGGCTTTGAGGTAAGCACGTCAAAAAATACTAATCCTTGTTAAACTCACGCATCATGCAGACGCAAGCTCGCCCTCTTAAGAAAGCGCTTATTCAGGGGCTTATATTAACTGCGCTCATTCTCTCGCCATCTATTAGTATGGCTGTATTGCAGGATGAAATTCAGGTTTACGACGATGAAATTAATGCCAAGGGAGAAGCCAGTCTCGAGGTTCATTTAAACAGCACCCCCAGAGGTATTCAAACCCCCTCCTATCCAGGTGAGGTGATGAACAATAATGGTGTTCGGGTGACCCCTGAGCTTGCCTATGGCTTAGGTCATGATCTAGAAGCTGGCTTATATATCTCTTATGTGAACTATGACAATAAGTTTCAATACGCGGCAACGAAAGTGCGTATGAAATGGTTACCAATTCGTGAAGATAAGGGCGACTCTTTTTTTGCAGGCGCAAATCTAGAGTTATCTAACGTGCAACCACAGTTTGATGAGTCCCGATATAACAGTGAAGTACGTTTCATAATCGGTAAGCATTTTGATGAGTGGCTTTTCTCCTTTAACCCCATTGTGGATATGCCGCTCTCCCAGCCCTATGTACATCAGTCACCTTATTTCTCGACGGCAACACGCTTATCTAGGGAGGTGACTCCTGAGCTAGCTCTTGGAGTGGAGTATTACTCCAACCTAAATCAACTTGGTCAGCCTATCAATTATCAAAATACACAGCAATTGGGTTTTTTGATGATGTACTACGATGGCAAACCACTTTCTTTTCAGGCTGGAGTAGGTAAAGGCTTTTCTAACAGCACGGATTCATTAACGCTTAAAGCGATTTTTTCCATTCCATTAAATTAGAGCCATCTGCCTAGTCAGGCTTGATATTGGCGTCTTTAATGACCTTGCTCCACATATTCATCTCTCGTGTAATGCGCTTGCTTGAATCTGCAGGCGAGAGATAGTTGACGTAAACACCAGCCGCTAGCATCCGCTCTTGCACATCAGGGCGTTGCAAAATAATCTTGATATTTGCGCTGAGCTTATCGATGATTGGCTTGGGTGTCCCTGCAGGTGCCAAAATACCAAACATACTGACTACATCAAAGTTTGGTAAGCCAGTGGCTTCAGTGATTGTTGGCACATCAGGTAATTGGCTAATGCGCTTAGCGGTTGTTACTGCAAGAGGCCTTAACTGACCGGACTGAATAAATTGCAATGCTGCAGGAACAGTCTCAGACATGGTCAACACCTGACCACCGACTAAATCAGTCATAGCGGGACCACTGCCTTTATATGGCACATGCAATAAATCTAAACCAAGTTGATAGCGAAACATTTCCATGGCAAGGCGTTGTGGAGCGCCCGCACCGGATGAGGCAAAGGTGAGTTTGCCTGGATTTGCTTTTGCATAGGCGATGAACTCTTTCATGTTCTTTACAGGAACTGAAGGATTGACTACAAATACCAGCGGCACCACACCCACTACATCAACCGGTGTGAAATCTTTTTCTAAGTTGTATCGGATCTTGTCTTTATCAAGATTGGCGTTAATAGAGTGTGATGTGAGTGCACCCATTAATAGGGTGTAGCCATCAGCCGGAGATTTGGCAACCATGTCAGCACCGATATTACCGCTATCACCAGCGCGATTGTCTGGAATCACTTGTTGGTTTAGTGACTTGGATAACTCTTGCGCCATGATGCGTCCAATGACATCGGTTGCCCCACCTGGCGGATAGGGGATAACCAGCTTAATAGGCTTGTCAGGGTAGCTCTTGATAGCAGCGGCATTGTTTTGTGCAAGCAGCGGGGTGCTGATTAAGCTGCTGCAAAGGAGTAGGCCTAGGCCTTTAATAATATGTTGTCTCATTTTGTATTTTTAGTGGTGAGTTGAGTTACGATTTTCTATTATCTACAGTAATAAAATTCATGCGCTGCGTCAATGATTTGGCAATTTCCTTCACTACAATCGATAAATGACTCTAGAGCCCCACCATATTGAAATTATTGGCTATTGCGCTGCTTTCTTGACCACGATTGCCTTTTTGCCTCAGGCAGTTCAGTCCTGGCGAACTCGAGATCTCTCCGGAATCTCCCTGGGAATGTATTCCTTGTTTACGGCGGGGGTAGGTTTGTGGCTGGTTTATGGCCTCATTATCGAAAAGTGGCCCTTGATCCTCGCAAATGCCATGACCTTTGCTTTGGCACTCAGTATATTGTTGTTGAAATTACGTCATACTTCCAGAAAACGGCAATAGAGTATTTATTTATCAAAATTCTTAGAAAGGTTCTTATGTCCTCAGCATTTGTGATTGATCCACCAGCAGTTATTTCATTGCCGGTAACAGGTGATAGCCGTCGCTTTGCTGTCAATCGCATTTACTGCGTAGGGCGTAACTATGCTGATCATGCGCGTGAGATGGGCCATGATCCTGACCGTGAGCCGCCATTCTTTTTTATGAAGCCTGCTAATTCGATTGTGACCGATGGAAAAGATATGGCATACCCAAATCTATCGAGCGACGTGCATCACGAAATTGAAATGGTCGTTGCAATTGGCAAGGGTGGCGCAAATATTGCTGCTGATAAGGCTCTAGAACATGTCTATGGTTATGGAGTAGGTTTAGATATGACTAGACGCGATCTTCAAGGTGAGGCGAAAAAGATGGGGCGTCCTTGGGATACTGGTAAGGCATTTGATCAATCAGCACCCTGCGGTGAGATCACTCCAGCAGCTCAATGTGGTCATCTTGCTCAGGGCGCCGTCAAGCTATTGGTGAACGGAGAGGTTCGTCAAGAAGGAGACCTCAATCAATTAATCTGGAATGTTCCAGACACAATCGCCTATCTTTCCACCTTATTTACATTGGAGCCAGGCGACTTGATTTTCTCAGGCACTCCAGCGGGAGTGGGTCCAGTGAAAAAAGGTGACGTACTTGAGGGTAGTGTTGCTGGCTTGACGAACTTAAAGACCAAAATTAGCTAAATGCAAAATAGGTTTTTCATCAGGAATCTGCCTCAAAGATTAGCGTTGATAGGTACTGCGATTGCCGTACCTATTCTCTTGGCTTCCTGCATTAGCTCTGAGCAAGTATCTTCAACTCCCTCATCATCAATCCCTTCAGTCAGTCTTTACGCCAATGCAAGCCCTTTGGATTTGCGCTTAAGCACATGGCCTTATCCATATCCCTTAAAAGAATTTAAGACTTCTCTACAGGGCCAGCCAGCCAGCATGATGTATATGGATGTGCCGGCACTCGGTAAGCCAAAAGGTGTGGTGCTGTTGTTTCATGGGAAGAATTTCTCCAGTGATTACTGGGCCCCCACGATCGCAGGCCTTTCTAAGGCTGGTTATCGTGTCATAGCACCTGACCAGATTGGCTTTGGCAAATCTTCTAAGCTTGATGTTGAGTATCACTTTGATGATTTAGCTGTCAACACGCAAGCTTTATTGAAGTCTCTCAATATTACGCGAGTTTCAGTGATAGCCAATTCAATGGGTGGCATGGTGGGTATACGCTTTTCTCGTCTCTATCCACAGACTGTGCAAAAGCTCGTACTTGAGAATCCATTGGGCCTTGAGGATTACAGCAAAGATATTCCCCCACAGAAAAATGACGATTTACTTAAGCTAGAGATGGCTCAAACAGAAGCGACTTATCGCCGTTTCCTGCAAACGTATTTTCCAAGCTGGCAACCGAGCTATGAAAAGTTTGTGGAGGTTTATGTACGCGTTCAAAAAGGCCCCGACTATCCGGCTTATGCCAAGACCTCGGTTCTAACATATCAAATGATTGCAGAAAAGCCTGTAGTAAATGATTTGCCACAATTAAAGATGCCAGTCTTATTGGTAATCGGTCAAAAAGACCGTACGGTATTTGGTAGACGCTTTGCGCCGCCTGAAGCTGTGAAGACCTTGGGTAATTTTCCGGAGCTAGGTAGGAAGGCGCAAGCGGCTATACCAAATGCAACATTAGTTCCCATCGACAATGTAGGTCATGTACCCCATGTCGAGGTACCCGATCAGTTCGTGAAAATCGTAGTGGAGTTCTTAAACGCGAAGGGTTAGACCAAGCGCTAGGCTAAGTACGATCTTCGATCTTCGATCTTCGATCTTATTCCCCGGTCCACTGAGGTAGGCGACCTTCCAAGAAGGCATTTACTCCCTCCTTAAAGTCTTCGCTGTTGTAGGTTTCACGCATGAGCTCAGTGCAGTCTGGCAGATTGCTTTGAAGTAAACGCGCTAGAGTCAGCTTGCTGGCTTTTTGCGTGATGGGTGCTAAAGCTACCAACTTCTGTGCAAGTGCATGAACGGCAACATGAAGGTCTGTTGCCTCAACTGTTTGATATAGATAGCCTGGATCTAATAATTCTGGCGCCTTAATCAGCTCAGCTGTCAGCAGCATTTTTTTGACCATCAGAATTCCGAGGTGAGCTGCAATCCAAGATAGATTGCTGGGTGATAAACAGTTTCCTAAAGTCTTTGCTACTGGAATGCCGAAACGGGCATCCTTCGTTGAGATACGAAAGTCGCAAGCAGTTGCCATGAGAAGTCCGCTACCTACAGCCAAACCCTCAATCATGGCAATAGTTGGCATGGGCAGTTGCTGCAAAGAAGCAAAGATCTGATCAACAGCGATTTCATAAGCCTCATCTTTTTTGAGATCCACGAACTGTTGAATATCGCTGCCCGAAACAAATGCCTTATCTCCGGCACCCCTAAAAATAACCACCCGAATTTCAGAATTGCATGCCAGTGAGTCGCAGATCTTTTTGAGCTCTTCATACATCGGCCAAGTTAGAGCATTACGGGCGCTAGGGTTATTGAAGGTCACCCAGGCAATCTTTCCATCAATGTTTAAATCGATGCAGGGCGGGGTAGGGCTTGTATTCATGGACTCATTCTAAACAAAAGACCTTTCTCCAAGCCCTGTATTTACAGAATTACCCCTATCGGCAGAATCCTGCGCTAGAATAATCTCATGTATATGTTTCTACCTTTTCTGACGGCTTTTATCGGACTTGTTTTAGTCTGGTTTGAGAAACGCCTTGCGGGTTTGATAGTTTTGGCGATTACCGTCGGTATTCTTTTGGTTTGGTTCCGGGTTCATGCAACCGACCATCTCAACATCAGTTTGTAATTGATCGTGAGTAGACATTCTCTTCCTTCATTAGCGGCGCTAGGCAACCAGCTGGCATTGTTGGCTGTTGTTGGCATGCTTTCCTATGCATTTTTTGATCAACTGTATTTTGGTGAGTTACCTTGCCCTTTATGTTTAATGCAACGTATTGGGTTTGTGATTATTGGTTTTGCATTGGTTTTGAATATTCGTTTCGGTGCGCATTCTTCTCACTACGGATGGGGCATCATTGGCGGCATAGTGGGGATGATGGTTTCTCTTCGCCAGGTGTTCTTACACATTCTGCCGGGTGACAAAGGATTTGGAAAAACATTTTTAGAATTACATTTCTATACCTGGGCATATGTTGGTTACACAGGACTATTATTGGGTCTGGCAATTCTCTTAATGCTGCCCAATCGCGAAGTCCGCTCACGCTCTTGGTTCGCAAATGCCTTGGTCATCGCTTTCATTCTTTTGGTTTTTGGTAATCTCGTATCTACACTTCTAGAATGTGGCATTGGTCCCTGCGCTGATGATCCAGTGAAGTATGACGGCTGGCTGTGGCTGCGCTCTCGCTTTGGTTTTTAATCTAGACCATTCGGTCTAGTCCTGAGTTTTAATATGCCATTCCCCCAAGTTCTGAAGAGCTTCTTCATTGCGGCCTTGCTATGTACTTTTGCGTTCTCAGCCCAAGCACAAGCTGTGCAAAAAAATACCGACTGGCCTAAGCAAGCTATACGTATTGTGGTGACCTTTACCCCTGGTGGGGCTCCCGATATATTGGCGCGTGTTTTAGGGGAAAGCTGGCAGCAAAATTTGGGTGTACCAGTATTGGTGGAGAATCGCCCTGGCTATGGAGGTAATATTGGCGCCGATCTAGTGGCTAAGAGTGCGCCTGATGGCTATACCTTGCTAATTGGTACAGTAGGTATACATGCCATCAATGGCGCGCTTTATGAAAAGATGTCTTTTGATCCCGTGAAGGATTTCACGCCCATTAGTTTTTTAGCTAGTACGCCAAATGTATTAATCGTCAATAAAAAATTAGGCGTTACCAATCTCCATGAATTAATTGAACTTGCAAAAGCAAAGCCTGGTCAATTAACTTTCGGCTCATCTGGTGTCGGTACATCGCTACATATGTCTGGTGAATTATTTAAAGAAATGGCAGGCGTGCAAATACGCCATATTCCTTATAAAGGACGCGCACAATCATTGCCTGACCTACTGAGTGGCCGCATCTCAATGCTTTTTGATAATCTTTCTTCCTCTTTAGCTTTGATCAAGGCCGGGGAGGTTCAAGCTTTGGGGGTCACTACGCTGAAGCGTTCACAAGCTGCCCCAGAAATTCCGACCTTAGCTGAGCAAGGTTTGACTGGTTTTGAGGCGATTTCTTGGTTTTCATTGATGGCACCTGCAAATCTACCGCCTCATATTCAAAAACGTCTCAATCGGATGGTGTATCAAACCCTTAGCAACCCAGAAGTCAAATCACGTCTTTTAGCTAGCGGCTTAGACCCAGCTCCAGGCAGCCCAAAAGACCTTTCCAAGCTGATTGCCAGCGAAGCAAGTAAATGGGGTAGGGTGGTGCAGCAATCGGGTGCTAAATTAGAGTAAAAATCAGAGTAACAACGGTTCTTCTTGTCAGCCCCAGCCTATTTTCAAGCGTTAACGATGTGAGAACTATTTGCTTGAGGTCCCTTTCTACTCTTTACCCCATTTCCAAGCCCCTAAATTTGCCTAAATTTTCAGCATTAGACTTTTCTAAATTCGGGACAACTTTGCTTGTTTGTTTGCTGGTGGGCTGCGCTACGCAAACCCAGCAAATCAAAATGAATGAGTCTAAGGAGCAGTTTAAGAATGGAGATCTGCAAAATACAGTAGCGGCTATTCAGGGGGCATTTAAAGATAAGAATACTTTGTACTACATGGAGTTGGGTGAAGTTCAAAGATTGCAGGGCCCTACGCAAATTCCGAGTAGTACCCAAAACTTACTGGCTGCAGATCAATTGGTTAGCCGTTGGGAGGCAACTACTAGCGACAAACTGAGGCGCTCTTTTTCAGGCGCCAGTTCCTATGTCTTGTCTGAAGGCTTTAGCAGTGAGTACGATCCCAAGCCTTATGAGGTGACTTTATTAAGTCAGACCTTGGCATTAAATCACCTCTCACAAGGTCGATGGAATGACGCCATGGTAGAAGCAAAAAAAATGGCACAGCGTGAGAAGGTCATTGAAGAGCTTATTCAAAGCCAAGTTACCGCGGTATCCCAAGTAGAACGTGATCAACAAAATAATCCGAATACTCAAGGCGCCACGAGTCGCATCCAAAATATCAGTGGTTATCCAATTAATTTATTAGATGATGAAGAAACACGTAGTCTCAAGAATTCTTATCAGAACCCAGGCGCATATTACCTGTCAGGCTTTATTCATGAGTCTCAAGGGGAGGCTAGTCTGGCTGCGCCAGGATATCGGCTGGCAATTGAGTTAAGACCCCAGGTAAATTTCTTTAAAACCAGTATTGCTAAGCTCGATTCCAATATTGCAAATCAGAGTAAAAAATCTTTTGCTGATACCTTGATCATTATTGATACGGGTTACATGCCTAAGATTATTCCTTATCAAATCAGCCAATCTTTTCCCGTTGGTAATACTTCAAGGTTGGTCACTTTAACTTTCCCAGTTATCGAAAAGTCTACAGAACGCTTTAGACCCGCTATGGTTCAGTTAGGAGATCGGGTTGCTAATCCAGAGCTGGTAGCAAATATCGATTCTATGGCTCGCAAGAACCTGCGTGATGAAATGCCGGCCTATGTTTTAAGGGCTTCCTCCAGGGCGTTGGTTTCCTTGGCTGCTCAATACGCCGCAGATCGTGCAGCTCAACAAGCAGCCAATCGAAAGAATCAGAACAACCAGAACAATGGCAATGCAGCACTGATTGGCGCTATTGCCGGAATGATCACGGGTTACACCCTGCAAGCTATCAATGTGACAGATGTGCGCCACTGGTCAACTTTACCTGCGCAGACCTATATGGCCAGAATGGGTTTGCCAATAGGACCTACTGTACTCAAATACACTTTACCCTCTGGAGTGCTAGCTTCGCAGACAGTCAATTTAGTAGGGGGCTATAACGTGGTTTATATCCGGATGTTCAGAAATCGAGCAATAGTTCTCACTTCGAATGATCCGGCAGCACTTCCGTCTAAGGCGCCAGTACTGCCGACTCCCGCAGCAGTCACCCCAGAGCCTAAGGCCTTCGAAGGTACTTTTGCCGGCTTCAAGAAGTTGTGGGGCGGCTCTCAGGACCCTCAACCTGTGGAGGAGGCTTCTCCAGTAGTGTCACCGGTGATGCCTATCGCACCCGTTGGTATACCAGTTGTAGTCCCAGCCCCGGTTTCCAACCCCAATCCGATTCCCAGTAATAGTCCTGCTAGCATTAATATAGAAGAGGCTAAGCCTTACGAGCCACCCAGTCTACTGAATAGCTTTCAGCAGCTTTTTAATTAGGAAATATCTAGATGAAAAAATACTTTGCAATCCTAATGACCGCACTTGCTCTAGCAGCGTGCAGCTCAACCCCATCCATGAAAGAGATGACAGTGCGTATGGGTGATACGGATAGCATTCAAATTACAGATATGCGAAGTCTAGTACGCAATGGTGTGCTGACTGCGCAAGTGACTATTCAAAATGACAGTAAATCGAATCTTGTTTCTTATCGATTCAAGTGGATTGGTAAAAACGGTATGACTGTTACGGATGAAGAGGCATGGAAGCCTGTAACAGCAGGGAAGGGGCAGTCGACCGTTATTATGGGTATTGCCCCAACCCCAGATGCTACTGACTTTCGCTTTGAGTTAAATCAATACAAATAAAAATCTAATAGAAAAATTAGACAAAATAAAGCAACCATTCAATATTAAAAAGATATTAGATGTATTAAGGATGATCATGAACACTAAAACTATTCGCTTATCTGCTCTCGTTATATCTATAGCGGCCCTTACAGCTTGCTCTGGCCCACAAGTTCGTTATGGGGATGCTAAAGCTGTTGAGACCGTGAATGCCAACTATGGATCTACGGATCTGCAGATGATTGCCGAGTCAATGACAAGATCACTATTGCAATCAAAAGCGATTTCTGGAAGTAAGGATGCACCTATTGTGACGCTGGCAGATGTTAAGAACAAGACTTCTGAATATATCGATACACGCGTCATTACCGATAAGATTCGTACGCAACTGATGAAGAGTGGCCAAGTGCGATTTGCGGTCAGCATTACTGAAATGCAAAATCAAACTGATGAGCTGAAGAGACAGAACCAATCGGGACTGTACAAGAATAGTACGATTGCCAAGACTGGCAATATGCAAGGTGCGCAATATCGCATCGAGGGGTCGATTGCATCCATTGTGAAGAACACCAAGGATGTTAAAGATGTGTATTACGTCTTTAACTTAAACCTCATCAATAATGAATCTGGTTTACTCGAGTGGGCTGATGAAAAAGAGATTCGTAAGACTGCCACACGTTGATACGTCACTGATCACCATAAAGAATTGAGCAATACATGAAAAAAACCTTATTAGCTTGCACTGGTGTTGGTCTGATCTTCCTGAGTGGCTGCGCTACTAAGCCGCCTGCACCAGCAGAATCTGTAATGGTGGGTCAAGCGCCAGCAGATCCACCGAAGAATCCCGTGATTAGTGCAGAAGCGCTCAAGGCAGACTCCAAATCAATCGCTGTAACAGATATCTACTTCAAAAAAGAAGGTAAGAACTTAACCTACATTGAAGAGACAAGGGTAACGACGGATAACAGTATCTCTTCAACGATTACACCTAAGACAATTGAGATTGATGCCGACAAAGCTAACTCATCTGCTATTACTGGTGGTGCGAATTCATCTGCGTTTCCAGTGAAGTTCACTGATTTATCCGATCCAAAGGCAACCAGCCCTGGCACAGCCATACCCCCTACGCCCTTAGCGGATGCAACAACGCCAAGTAATAGCACTTCAAGTGCCAATACCCAAAGCATGAAGAAGTCGGGCTATCAAAGTAATAATGAGTATGGTGAGTTGCGCTATCTAGCCAACCCGATTCGTGGCTTGCTCATTAAGTCTGGTTATAAGGTAGTGCAGGCTAAATCTACTCCTGCAGTTCCCAATCAAGGTGATGAGTACTTTGATATCGTGAAGCGTATTAAGGCTGGCGATTTTGGTGATGCCGATTATGTGTTGTATGGTGTTTTAGCTGAAATCTCTAGTGTTGATAATGTCGCTGATATTCCCGGAACAAAATCTACCTCGCAACAAGTAACTCTCGAAGTAACAGTGGACTTTAATATCGTCGATACCAAAACCACTCAAATCGTTGCCTCCTTTGTGGCATCAGGGGAGGGTAAGGATGTCCAAATTGATGGCAGAGATACGGCGCATAAGCCGAGCATGGCAAAGCTGATGAAGTTGGCTTCTTTAGATTTAGCAGAAGATGTTCGTAAGTACTTAGCTGATCAAAACTTTATTACTAACAATCCTGGTTCGGCAGGGCAGATGCGTAATCTCAAAAGACGCCTAGATGACGATGCATCTACTTTGAAGGTATACAAGTAGCCGAAACTAATAAGTAGTTTGGATTAAACCTCTACTGGCGGATGCGTTTTCTCATAGCGCTCCGCCGTTCTTCTAAAGAGGTAGAGCAAGAAGCAAGCAGCCAAGCCCAAACTCAAGCTATTGCCAGCCCAAAAGCCATTGGCGCCTTGTAAGAATGCAGGTGTATTACCCAATACATTAAAGCCCATTAGGTAGCCACCACCAAGGCCTACGCCCCAGAGTGAGCCGGCATAAATTACCATAGGTAAAAACGCAATACGATAGGCCCGCAGAATAAATGCTGCGGTAACTTGAAGAGCATCAAATACTTGATAGAAGGCTATAAATAAGAAGAGGGGAACAGAGAACACCTTCACCTCTGCTGGTGGATCGTATAAGTCTAGCAACTGAATTCTAAATATCCAGACGGCAATACCGATGCTGATACAAAGCGTAGTGGTAAACAAGACGGATGACCAACCAATCTCTTCGGCACGCTCAGGTTTATTGGCGCCAATCGATTGGGATACCAGTGTCATCGTTGCGATGGAAAGTGATAGTGGCACCATATAAATGACGGTCCCCATATTGGCCACAATTTGATGTCCAGCTAATGCGGTAGTTCCAAGACGAGCAATAAACAAAGACATAAAAGTGAAAGAAGTCACTTCAATCAAATAGCTAAAGCCAATCGGAGCACCTAGTTTGAGCAATGTCCAAATGCGATGCCAATCCGGCAGGCTAAAGCGGGCAAAGATCTTAAATGGTCTGTAAAAGCGATCAAATAAAACAAATCCAAGAGTCATGAGTAGCCAGACCAGTTAATGATGACGGTAGCCACAGCGCATCCTGGGCCGCCCATGCCCTCAATTCCTAAGCCACCATAAATGAATAGCAGATTTAACGGTAGCTTTAGGGCAAGACCAATGATTTGAATCACTGTAATTACCGTAGGGCGCGAGACAGCGTTATGTAGCGCCATCAATACGCGCATTGCCATGCTAGCTGGCAGGCCGATTGCTAAGATATTGAGATATAGCTTCGCTTTGCCTTCGATAGCATCATTCACTTGTGAGATGGCTAGCAAGTGATCAGCGTTAAGTAAAACAAAACAGCCCAACACGGTCAGCCCTAAAGCAAGCCAGGTTGCTTGTCGAACTTCTTCACCAATTTCTCCAAAGCGCTTGGCGCCAAAGAGTTGACCGGCGATTGGTGCGAGAGCTGAGATGACTCCAGTTAAGCCAACGTAAATGCTAATGAAGATGGCTGAAGCCATGGCAAGCGCAGCAAGATCATCAGCCGAATAACGTGCAGTCATAGCAGTATCTAGTACACCAAAAGCAATGACAGCAAGCTGACCAACCAATAAAGGGCCGGCTAGTTTTAGTAAGGAGGGAATATCCTCGCGTAGACGCGCTAATTTAAAGTGCAGCACGATTTATTCTGGGATGACTTCGTAAAGTCGCAGGCGCTCATCACGGTCAGCTGCGCGACGGTCTTCCCATAGTAGGGTGAGTTTTTTATTGTTTAGTTGTGCGTATGTTTTTGCTTCTGATTGGCTGTGGGTCAGCATCCATGGGCAATTAGGATCATCGCGAAAATTGAGTTTAGAGAAGTATTCAAAAGAGGCTAGTTGTGCAAAACCGAGGTTGCTGGTATTAATACAGCCGCCACCTGACGGAACCACTTGAGCCAAACGTGCAGAAACTTGACGATAGGTTTTGGCAAAGTTAATGGTTGGTAACCACAGAGTCATCAGTAGAACCCACATCAATGTGGTGCCTGACGCTGAGATGATGAGACAGCGCCAAATTTCCTTAGGGGCGTGCGAAGTTCTCCAGCGTACTACCGCCAACCATATGCCAGTAATTGCGAGAGCAATTACAAATGCTAATGCATTAAATTGACTTTCGAATCCTGGTAGCAAACGTGCAATATTGGCTGCAGTAGTCTCTGGATAGCCTGTCACCTTTGCTAACCAAACAATCCAAATAGCCAAGGCAATCAGCGTAAAGCTGAACATCGCAAACCAATCAATAAAGCTAATCACGCTGCGCTTTAGAACTGGTAAGCTAAATGCGGCAATGATAGAAAGACTTGGAATCAAGATCATCAAGTCATGTTCATTCGCCTCTAAGCGGAACAGTACATAAATGAAGCTGCCAATAAATAGACTTAATGGGATGGCTAGATGTGGAGCGCGCCATGCGCCCGCTTCCTTAACGCGACCCCAATGGGCTAGTGAAACAATCGCGAGAGGCCAGACTGGCCAAGCATATGCCCAAAAGTTCACGCTTAAGAAACTTAGTGATTCGATTGATGGGGTGGTGCGCATTTCTGGCATATTGCGCCAGCCTTCTTCAGCAATGTGTCGCCACTGCACAGGTAGATCGGATAGATACCAAATAAGAGGCCAAATCGCAAAACCAATTAAACCTAGAACAGTGCTTGTCAGTGTCCAACGAAAGCGTAACTTGGCATTGCTAGCGATCACGGCAATGATGGTGGAGGTCACGACGATTAAGCTGAGTGTGAGATTAGAGGATAGCGCTACGATAGCGATGCCAAGACCAGTCCATAAGCCGCCTTGCCAAGGTTTATCCAAGCCGCGAACAGTGCCGTACAGGACGATACTGATACCCATTAGCTGCGCCATCATGGGAGTGGTTTCATGGGCACGCTGTGCAAGACCCACGCATGCCAAAAAGATCAGTAGCGCACCATCAGCTAGGGTCATGCCGTAACTCTTTAGGTCGGGCTGACCGCCAACAGCTAATGCCATTGGCTGAACTTCACGACGACGTCCTAATAAATAGGTTGCGTACCAAATTGCCAGTGCGGCAGCGAAGAAGCAAATAGCCGCATATAAACGCGCAGCATTAGCAGCCCCAATAAATGGGCCAAACCATTTAATCAATGTGGCACCCATCCAATATGGCAGGGGCGTACCAAGTGAGATGTCGCGGCCAGCTAGGTGCGGAACAATCCAGTCAATCGAGTTACCGCGAAAGAGGGCCCACATGCCACCAAAGCCAATCGCATCTTCGTTCTTCCAGGGGTCGCGAAAGAAGAGGCCAGCAAAACCATAAATCAAGGTCAACGCAAAAATAACAATGCGCGGAATGGATTTAGTGGCGGCGGCAGTAAGTTTGACCATGGGTGAAGTTAAAAATAAAAAAGGCAGCAAACGCTGCCTTGATTATCTCGCAGAGCAGGTATTTAACATACCCCGCGAATAGAGGTGGGTTAAGCCTTCTTCTTAGCTGGCTTTTCAGCAGCTTTAGCTTCTGCAGCAGCAGCTTTTTTCTCAGCTGTTTTAGCAGCGCCGTCACCGGTAGCTTTAGCAACAGCTTTAGTGCCGAATTTCTGACGGAATTTCTCAACACGACCAGCGGTATCCATAATTTTCTGGGTACCAGTGTAGAAAGGGTGTGATTCAGATGAAGTCTCGATCTTGGCTAATGGATATTCATTGCCATCTTCCCACTTGATTTTCTCTTTAGTGGACATAGTGGAGCGAGTCTTGAAGCTGAAGTTATTGGAAACGTCTACAAAGACGATTTCGCGATATTCGGGGTGAATGCCAGGTTTCATGTTGAGTCCTATGAGCGGGTAGCCGTTTTAGCCAAATTGACTGAAATACTTTCCCAGGTTTTAAAAGCAGCCACAGATGTAGCAAAAGCGAAATTATGCCATGAAATCAACAGCAAAGCGCTGTTTAGGTGTGCAAAAGGGGCTAAAAAGCCCCCATTTGCAGTAAATCCCTATTTAGATACCCTTTAAGGGCGGCTAAATTAGCCTCCGCGACGCATTAAGTCGAAGAATTCACCATTGTTTTTGGTGGATTTGAGCTTATCTACGATGAAGTTCATCGCCTCGATATCGTCCATATCTGCCAGCAATTTACGCAATACCCAGATCTTCTGGAGATTCTCAGCTTTAACCAAGAGCTCTTCACGGCGGGTACCAGACTTATTGAGGTTAATAGATGGGTAAACACGACGTTCAGCTAAGCGACGCTCTAGGTGAACTTCCATATTGCCAGTGCCTTTGAACTCTTCATAGATGAGGTCATCCATACGGCTACCGGTTTCAATCAATGCAGTAGCGATGATGGTTAATGAACCACCTTCTTCAATATTACGAGCAGCACCGAAGAAACGTTTTGGACGCTGCAATGCATTGGCATCCACACCACCAGAGAGTACTTTGCCTGATGAAGGAACAACTGTGTTGTATGCGCGAGCAAGGCGAGTAATCGAGTCAAGCAAGATGATCACATCTTTACCCATTTCAACTAAGCGTTTGGCTTTTTCAATCACCATCTCAGCAACTTGAACGTGACGCACTGCTGGCTCATCAAAGGTAGAGGCAACCACTTCACCGCGAACGGAACGTTGCATCTCAGTTACTTCTTCAGGACGCTCGTCAACGAGCAGTACGATCAAAATCGCTTCAGGATTATTGGCTGCAATTGCATGAGCAATGTGCTGCATCATCACGGTCTTACCAGATTTTGGTGAAGCTACGATCAAGCCGCGTTGGCCGTAACCAATCGGGGAGATCATGTCGATGATGCGGCCAGTAAGGTTCTCTTCGGCCTTGATATCACGCTCTAAGCTGATTACACGATTTGGGTGTAACGGCGTTAAGTTCTCGAACATGATGCGGTTCTTAAGAGCTTCTGGCGTTAAACCGTTGATCTTGTCTACTTTGACCAATGCAAAGTAACGCTCGCCATCTTTAGGGGTACGTACTTCACCTTCAACGCTATCACCGGTATGTAAGTTAAAGCGACGGATCTGCGCAGGAGAAATATAAATATCGTCAGGGGAAGCCATGTAAGAGGCCTCAGGAGAGCGCAAGAAACCAAAGCCGTCAGGCAATACTTCCAAAGTGCCATCGCCGAAAACAGTTTCACCAGCCTTCGCACGTTTTTTCAGAATGGCAAACATCAATTCTTGTTTGCGCATCCGTTGAGTGTTTTCAATCTCCAAGCTAGCCGCCATTTCGAGCAGGGCGGATACGTGGAGGACTTTGAGTTCAGTTAATTGCATGTGGTTCTCGGGTGTTGATAAATATAAATTTGAATGGGGATTGTGTTTTGGGGTATCGCTGCGCTGATTTAGATCAAGCAGATATGGGAAAACAGAATTTTGGAATTTGCTAAAAGAAGGGGGATGTAAATTGCTGAAAATCGGGGCACTGATTAGTGCGTTTGGGTAATACTACACCAAAAAAGGGGTGTGACAAGCGTTTAAAGCGGTAAAAACCACAGGCTCAGCTGGTGAACCTGTGATCTGAGACTATTTACAGATGACTATCAATAAATGCAGTCAACTGGGATTTGGCCAAAGCGCCTACTTTTTGAGCAGCCACGGTGCCATTTTTGAAGAGGATCAAGGTAGGAATGCCGCGAATATTGAACTGGGCAGGAACGCCTTGGTTCTCATCTACGTTCATTTTTGCGATCTGGATCTTGTCTCCATACTCCCCAGCGAGATCTTCCAGGATCGGACCAATCATTTTGCAAGGACCGCACCACTCAGCCCAGAAATCGAGCAGAACAGGTTTATCGGACTTGAGGACGTCTTGTTCGAAAGAGGCGTCAGTTACATATTTAATGCCGGCACTCATGAAAATTCCTTATTTAGACTTATTTAGTGAGTTATTTAATTATGTCGTTACAACGCTTATATTAGCAATAAGCGGAACGTTCTGCTCAAAATAGATAAATTACCCAATTAATGCCCCAGCCGTTCCCCATTCTTTCTGACCAAAAGCAGCCACAGGCTTGGGCAATTACGCCCAATAGCCAAGCGCTTACCCAATTGGCTAAAGGTATTTGGGATTGTGCAGTGCAAACCAATCAGCGTCCTTTAGTAGTGCTAAGCACAGCGGGACCACTCATTGGGGTGAGAGCAGCTCTTGAACTAAACCGTCCAAAAGATCTTGCCAACACCATCGCATTCTTACCTCAAGTTATCAGTTTTACGGATTGGCTGGAAGCTGCACCAGGCGCATGGAAGTTTCCGAAGAAGCAAAGTGATTTGGAAAGATGGTTAGGTGTCTATGCCACGTTGCGTAAACATAAAGGTTTGCAGGTATGGTTTAAGGCGGAGACTGAGTCTGGCGCATGGGGTTTGGCCCAAGCGATTGTGAAGGCGTGTGACACCTTATCAACCGCAGTGAGTCCACAGCTGCAAAAACAGATTCATGAATTCATTCAACACAATGAAAACCAAGCAAGCAATCTTGGTGAGCTTTGCCTTAGTGAGGCACAAGCATTATTAGATAGCACGGTTGCTAAAGTCTACTCAGGAATGGCTCGCAAGGTAGTTGATCAAGAGACTAAGGTCTTACTCGAGTTTTGGCGCTATACCGCAAGCATGAGTGATCCAGCCTTTCGTAATCAGTTTGCAATAGCCGCTCATCTCGATGCAAGTAAGAGTGCAAATCCAGCAAGGCCATTGATGTGGGTGGAGACGGCTGATCCAACACCAATAGACCAAGAAATCATTGGTGCACTGCTGAATGAGTATGCCCAGTACGCACCAGTAATAGAGGTAAAGATGGATTGGCATGACGTAGGATTATGGCCTGAGTCTATTGGGGCTGAAGACCGTGAACAAGCAAGCACTCAAGCATTAGAAAATATAAAATGCGCTCAAAGTAAAGGCTGGCGACTTATTGCCGCAAAACGTTTTGAAGAATTAGCCTGGGCTGCTGCTAAAACAATTGAGCAACATCTCATTGACGGTAAAACCAATTTGGCACTAGTTGCGCAAGATCGTTTGGTGGCAAGAAGGGCGCGTGCACTACTTTCACGCTTGGGACCGTCACTCAATATCCGTGATGAAACCGGTTGGAAGTTATCTACTACGCGTGCCGCTGCCGCGCTCAATAGTTGGTTGGAGCTTATTAAGGCACCCAAGGATGGTCCGAGCGCGAAGACCTTGCTCGAGTTTTTGCAAAACCCATTTTTAGATCTTGGCGAGATTCTGAATCGAGATGCAGAAGCCTGCGTTGGACTGATTGCAGAGCTCGAAGATATTTTGGTTGGCAGCAAAGCAGAATCTGGCTGGAAAACCTTTCATCTAGCCATTGAGGGCGCGCAAGCGAATGCGGCAAAAACCTCTGGCGTGATGCCAAGCGCAGCATTATTTGAGTTATTGCAGTTTGCTCGAGAGCGTCATCATGAGTGGCTGACTCTTAAGGTTGATTGCAATACGGCCTATCAGCTGTTGCAGGCTAATCTCCAAGCGACTGGCATGGATCAGAGTCTTGAAAAAGACTCGGCAGGCAAGCAATTGCTAGAGGTGCTAAAGACATTTGATTTGAGTAAGACGCAATACCAACAAACCTCTATTCGTTTGAGTGAGTGGCTTAGTTTGCTGAAAACAGTTATTGAAGGCGCGAGCTATCAAGAGGCTGGTAAAGAGGTCAAAGCCACACTGAGCATTTTGCCTTTAAGCTCAACACGTATGCGTGACTTTGAAGCGGTGGTTGTTGTAGGTTGCGATGAGCAGCAGTTGCCAGCTTATTCAGAGCCACCATTATTTTTCTCAGATGCGCTCAACCAGTTATTGAAGACCTCTACGATAGCGATGCAGTTTGTGCAGCAGGCTAGAGATCTTTCGCAATTGCTAGTGTCATGTCCCAGTGTTGATTTGCTCTGGCAAAGCAAAAGCAATAATGGAGAACCACTCAGACCATCGGCATGGATACAGCGTTTGCAAAATCTAGTTAAGTGGGAAGCCATTCCAGCTCAATTGAAAAAACGTGCTTTTGAACCGATGCCCATGGAGATGGCGGTTGCGCATTTTGAAGAAGATCTGCCGATGCCGCCATCAATGAGCCCTAGTGCCTATAAGGCTCTGCGAGATTGCCCATATCGTTACTACGTGCGCAGTCTATTAGGCTTACGCAAGAACAAAGAGTTTGATGAAGGCTTTGATGCCTCGTTAGCGGGGCAAACCTTACACAAACTGCTGAAGCGTTTCTATCAAGCACTTAAAACTCACGAACATACCAATCCGTCAATTAAGGACGATGCAAATCAGAGACGCGCCTGGATGGAGAAAAACTTAAGCATGTATTCAGAGCAAGAGTTTGCCGCTTTGATTGAGGGTGACGCTAGAGTTATGGGCGCATTAAGGGATTGGCAAAAACAAATTCCCAGTTTTGTAGAGTGGCAATTGCAACGTGAGCTAGTAGGTTGGCAATACTATGATGGTGAGATAAAAGTTGGCTTTAATCTGCCATTTAAGGATGCCGATGGCAATCTAAAAATGATTCGTATTGAAGGTTTTGCTGATCGCTATGATGTCAATATGGATAACAGCAAGATTGCTTCAGTGATTGATTACAAAAATCAACGCTTTGAGAGAGTCAAAGTAAGGGCGGAACATATCTTGGATGATCCTCAGCTCTTGATCTATGCCAGGGCTGCCAATGAAGGCCAGGAAAGCCATAAGTTAACGGGGCATCAAGTTACGCAAGCTGAATGGGTGGCCTTAAAGGCCGACATCTCTAAGGGCGAGCAAAAGGCTGCACGCAGCCAAGAGGTAGCCAATATGCCAGCAATAATGCGGCAGTTCAACCAGCAAATAACAGAAGATGTAGAGCAACTCTGGGCTAAAAAGCCAATGCAAGCATTTGCACCTGAAGGAGTCTGCCAATACTGCGAAGCAAGAGGTATTTGCAGGAAGGGGATTTGGTGAGTGATCACATGAGTGCGTTCCCAAGCAAACAAGCTTACTCAGAAAAGCTGGCCTGTGATCCGCAGTGCTCAGTGATTGTTTCTGCTTGCGCAGGAAGCGGCAAGACATGGCTGCTAGTTGCACGGCTGGTACGGCTGTTGCTCGACGATGTGAAGCCACAAGAAATCCTCGCGCTAACGTTTACGCGAAAAGCAGCGCAAGAAATGCGTGACCGACTATATGGATTGCTGGAACAATTTTCTAAAAGTGATGATGCCTCTTTGATCAAGGAACTCACCGCTAGAGGAATGGAAAAAGAGCAGGCTGAAAAGTGCCTGCCCAAAGCTAAAGCGCTGTATGAGCAAGTGCTTGCAAACCCACAGCCGATTGTGATCGATACCTTTCATGGCTGGTTTGGAAGGTTACTTGGCGCGGCCCCGGTATCACTTGGCATTCAGCCGGGGTTCAAGTTGCGTGAAGATGCTAAGAGACTCCAAGAGGAGTGTCTTGATGATTGGTGGGGTGATCTCACGCCAGAGCTCAAGGCGCATTACGACGTCTTGCTCAAATATTTAGGCTCTCACGAGACGCAAAAACTCTTAATGGGTAAAGGTAGTCTCTTTAAGCAAAGAGGCGCATGGACTTTCTTTGCTAAGAAATGCCATCAAACTGGCGTTACTCCAATTGAGCAACTAAAGCAATCTCTGCATAAACTCAATATGCCAAACCCATTACTGGCTACGTGGAATGCGCCTAATGCATTAGCTGACCTCGAGTTTTTGGAGTATTGCTTTAAAAATAGCAGTACCAATGATCAAAAGCTATTGGCTAATTTAATGCCGGCCCTAGCCTGTAAAAAGGGTAGCGGCAACGTGATGGATGTTGCCAAGAGTTTGCAAGATGTCTTTTTGACGAAAAGCCCTGTGAAGTACCGCAGTGGTAACGATACGATTTTGAATGTTTTGGAAACCTTCTTAAATAATGAAGGTAAAGCAGATCGCATAAGTGATTACATTGTCATCAAGCAAAACTGGGGCCACACCTTTGAGGAATACCTTCTCTGGCAGGCAGAGCAGGAAGTCTTTTCGATTAATGAAGCCTGGTTTGCCTTGAATCAATCCATGATGGCGCACGCCAACGCCCAAAAAGAGAATATGCGCGTACGTGATTTTGACGATTTAGAGGTTGGCGTTAGCTTATTGATGGGTGAGCCTGAGCACGCAGCCTATCTTCAATCGCGCCTTGATGCAAAGTACAAACAAATTTTGGTGGATGAGTTCCAAGATACCAACCCATTGCAGTGGCAAATTCTGCGAGCTTGGTTAGCGGGCTATAGCGAAGGTGATGAACGGCCAAAAGTTTTTATCGTAGGCGATCCAAAGCAATCAATTTATCGCTTTCGCCGTGCCGATCCTCGATTGTTTGTAAGTGCAGCGCAGTTTTTACATCAACGTCATGATGCTGCTTACATTGAGCAGGATAAAACGCGCCGTAACGCCCCCGAAATCAACAGCGCTGTTAATAGAATCTTTCAGGGTGAGCAAGTACCTCCTGACTACCCGTATTCAGAGCAGCAAACGCTGTGGTCCACCCCAGATGAGAGTAAGCCTGCCGACGCTTATGCTGGGCAAGGCGAGATTT
Source organism: Polynucleobacter sp. JS-Safj-400b-B2 (assembly GCF_018881975.1). Taxonomy (GTDB): domain Bacteria; phylum Pseudomonadota; class Gammaproteobacteria; order Burkholderiales; family Burkholderiaceae; genus Polynucleobacter. The sequence goes on from NZ_JACVPJ010000001.1 coordinate 308,544, forward strand.
ACTTGCTGCCATTGATTGCTTATGCAGAGCAGACGCAGGAATTGCGAGAGGGCAGTGCATTTGATGGGGCGATTGCTGATTCAAGTGAAACGGTTGGAGTAATTCAGCGTCAGCATGAGGGTGAGTTGGTTGCACGCCTGATTAAAGAAGTTATTGCTACACGCAAGGTCGCTGATAAAGAAGGCGCTAAGGAAATTTGGCGTGAGGCTAGAGCAAGTGATTTCCTGTTGCTAGTAAAGTGTCGTAAATACTTACCTCAATATGAAAGAGCCCTGCGTGATGTAAAGCTTGCTTACGAAAGTCCACGCCTTGGTGGCTTACTCAATACTCTTGAGGTCGACGATCTAATTGCCTTGCTTACTATATTGCTAACGCCTCGGCATGATTTACCGTTAGCTCAGGCTCTCAGAAGCCCCATTTTTGGTTTTGCAGAAAAACAAATGCAGCAATTGGCTATAGCAATGACTTCTGGTCAATACCGTTCTTGGTGGGATGCATTGCAAGATAGTCAGGATGCAAAGCTACAAGGAGCTGCGCGTTATCTCCAGCATTGGCGCCTATTGGGCGAGCGCTTGCCAGTTCATGACCTGCTTGATCGCATTTATCAAGAAGGTGATGTGCGACTTAAATATGCCGCAGTCTGTCAGGAGTTGGACCGTCCACAGGTATTGGCGAACTTAGATGCATTCCTAGAGGTCGCACTCAATCAAGATGGCGGTCAATACCCAAGCTTGAGTCGTTTTATTCAGGAGATGAATACCAAACGCCGCGGTGATGATGATGAAACACCCGATGAAGGTGATGTCGATGCGGCTAGTGATGACAACTTGGTTGAAGTAGATGAAGAGAGCGAGATGTCAGAGGAGGATCGCCATAAGCGCGTGCGCCTGATGACAATTCATGGCGCTAAAGGGCTGGAATCGCCATTTGTCATCATACTCGATGCGAACAATACTGACACTAATGTCGACTACAGCGGCGTCTTAATTGATTGGGTGCCTCAAGAAGAGAGTCCATCCCATTTATCCCTGTTTACCTCTAAAACATTAACTACCCCCCGCGCCGAAATCAATGAGGCTGAGAAGCAAATCGGTGAAAAAGAAAACTGGAACCTACTTTACGTCGCCATGACTCGTGCACGTCAAGGTCTATGGATTAGTGGTGATGCCCAAAAGCCTACTACCAATAATCCCAGTGGCTTGGATAAAGCTTCTTGGTATGGCAAGGCGAGCAAAGCTGAGTTGTCTGTGTATCAGGTAGGTGAGCAAGTAGTGGCTAAGGAGGAGTTTGAGGCCATCAAACCTGCGCAAGAAAACGCAGTTGAGGATTTTGTCTTGGACTGGGACTCTGCGCAAGAAAGTCATGCGCAAATGCTGTCTGACATCGAGAGCGGTGTGACGGTTGAAGTATTTGCCGGTGAAGATGAGAAAGTAGGCAATCCCGATCCAGAAATCCTAGAAGAGGGCACAAACTTCCATAAGTTACTCGAGTTCCTCACTCCAGACTCTAGTAATGAAGCAAAGCCACCTATGCCAAGCGAGCAAGAGCTCATGAATTGGCTAGGGGTAGATGAGGAGCATGCAAAAACGCTGATCGCTCGCACAAAAACAGTACTAGAGGCTCCCGAACTTAAGCGCTATCTTGCCTCAGGTGAATGGCTACAAGCGTGGAATGAACTAGATATCGCTAGCAAGGATGGCAAGAGCTATCGCATGGATCGCTTGGTGGAGTTTGGCGACCATTTGGCCATCATCGATTACAAGCTCACCATCCCGGAGATGGGTAGCGAGAAATATGAAAAGTACCGTAAGCAATTACAGGGCTACCAAGCTGAACTCACACGCATCAGAACAGATAAACCAAACAAGGCTTACTTGATTTCGTCTAAGGGCGAGATAGTCGAAGTAAGGTAAATCCTTAAGCTGCGGCCTTGAATTTGTTGGTCATTAAAGTGCCTTTACTCAACTTCTTTTCAACAGTAGATATTGATTTGGATTCTCTTTTCACTTCACCAAGCACTTGGTTGATAAATGTTTGCCAACCTTCACCTTTAGATTTATAAAAATCTAAAACATCCTTATCAATCCTTAGGGTAACTTGTTCTTTAATTCCGCTACCCGCAGGTCTTCCCCTGCCGCGAACGACTCTGTGTTTAATCGCATTCCACTCTTCTTCCGTGATAGGCGGGTTATCGGGGTCAGATAAGGCGGCCTTAGTAATTGCGGCATCCTCTTCGACACTCAGTCTAATTAGCTTCTTCTTCATAGATTTTCATCTCACGGTTATTTGCTTTTCTTAAACTAATAATTCTCATCGCTATTTTTGACTCTACATAAATCACGCAATACAGGCGTTCATTCATTAACACCAAAGCAATCCGTCTTTCTTCACCGTAATCCTTTCTTTCATCGATCCAGCTAAAGGCTGTATCCCAATCAAGTATCTTTGCATCTGAGAGCGGAAGGCCATGTTTTGCGAGGTTTGAATCATTTTTTGCCGAATCATAAGTGAATTTCATCGGGAATATTGTAGTTACGTTAAATCATAGCATTAATGAATTAATATAACTACAAAAATTATGGGAATTTCAATCTAAAGAAGAGGGTAGCAAGGAGTGTGAAGGGGGTGTTCATGCCCTTGAATTTCCCGTAAAAGCCCCCATATGGATGATGAATAGCAAAAATGCCTAAACTGGCGATAATAAAATTCGCAGCAAAACATTTCACGGGGAGTCATGATGAAAATGGGTAATTTACTCAAGTTGTTTGTTGGTGTATTCGCAAGCGCGCTATTACTAACGAGTCATCTTGCTTTTGCAGAAGCTACTTTGCCCGAGGTCTATCAAGCAATTGAATCTGGGCAATTGGCAAAAGCGGATGCCATGATGCAAGAGGTCTTGAAAAATCATCCTAATAGCGGCAAGGCACATTACATGGCTTCTGAGCTTTACCTCAAAGAAGGTAAGTTAGATGCTGCAAGAAGCGCTTTTGTACAAGCAGAAAATCTGGCGCCAGGTTTACCATTTGCTCAACCTGATTCTGTACAAAGGCTCCAAGCGCAATTACGTGCAGGTACAGCACCGGGCAACGTTAATACTAATGCGGGTGCAAGTTCCATCTTTACTAGCCCAGTTTTTTGGATCTTGATTGCTATCTTGGTTGCGGGCGTAATCTTCTTTATGAGGAAGCGCCAGCAGCCAGTGGAGGTTTATAACGCGCCGACTGCAAATGGACCATATCCAGGGGCACCAGGAGCGCCTGGCACCTATCCGCCTGGTTACCCAGGCGCACCAGCATCTGGTATGGGCGGTGGTTTAATGGGTAGCTTAGCGACTGGTGCAGCACTCGGTGCTAGTATGGTTGCTGGTGAAGCTTTGGCAAGTCATTTAATGGGCGGTAATCAACGCCCAAATCCAAACCTCAATAACGACTTTAACCAAGTAGGCGGTCAAGCACCAGATGCTGCCAACTTTGGCGTCAATGATGCAAGCTCTTGGGATGATGGTGGTTCGAGCTCTTGGGATGATGGCGGTGGTGATTTTATGAGCGACGTGTAAGAATAACTAAGAAGGTGGAGAGAGCACTATGACAATTTCAATGTATCAAGCATCAATTCCGCAACTCACAAAGATGCTTACCAATCTTTCGAATATCCTCAAAAAGGGTGAAGAGTTTGCAAGCGCTAAGGGCCTTGATAGTAAAACGTTGGTAGAGGGTCGTCTTGCTCCAGATATGTTTCCACTATCCAAGCAAGTTCAAATTGCTTGTGATCAAGTGAAAAATGGCATGGCGCGCCTGGCTGGTGTTGAGCCACTTAAATTTGAGGATAACGAAACTACTTTTCCCCAGTTACAAGACCGCATTGCTCAAACCATTGCTTTTGCCAACAGTCTCAAACCAGAGCAAATTGATGGCACGGAAGCAAAAGAAATTAAGTTCTCAATTAAAGAGTGGAACTTTGAGTTTGTTGGCGAGCAATATCTGCTGACCTGGATCATCCCAAACTTCTATTTCCATGTGACTACTGCTTATGACATCCTGCGCCATAACGGGGTAGAGGTTGGTAAGTCCGATTACCTAGGTGGCTAAATAGCCCTTACAATATAGTCATGGAATATTTTTCACAAATCATTAATGAAGTAAATCCGTGGCTTTATCGCGCTAGCATTTACTTATCTAATGCTTTTCTGGATGATCCCGCGATTCTGGCATTTGCTTTTTGCTAATACAGAAAGCAAGCGTCCAATAAAAAACCACCGAATATGCGGTGGTTTTTTATTTAAGGAAGTTAAAGCCTTACTTAATCATCCCAGCGTTCTTTGCATCATCCATAGCTTGAGCTGTTTTCTCTTTCATAAATGCGGGCATCTTTGCCAGAGGAACATCCACAATCACAAAGCCAGCATCTTCTAGCTTCTTCTTAGTTTCAGGATCGGCATTGAGTTTCGCAAAGTAGTCAGACATTTTTTGCTGGAGCACCAGTGGAGTGCCTTTTGGTACAGCAACACCGCGATACGCACCATCCACCCAGTTCAGACCAAGCTCTTTAAAAATTGGCACGTCTGGTAAGGCGGGATTGCGTTTCTCAGTAGCAATTGCTAGCGTGCGTACTTTCCCTTTTTGCTGAATAGCCAAAGGTAGATAACCCATCGCGCCATCAACGTGCATGCCAATTAAGGCAGTAATCAAATCACCTGTGCCTTTAAAGGGAACGTAAGTAATTTTGACGCCAGCCAGTTTATTGAGGCGCTCGACTGCCATGTGGTTAGCTGAGAACTGTGCGGATCCAGCAAGCGTCATCTTGCCGGGATCTTTTTTGGCGGCCGCAATAAATTCTTGATAGGTCTTGTAAGGACTATCTGCAGACACCATCAAAGCATCAGGGGTGAAGTGGTAGTAGTAGATCGCATTAATGTCTTCCGTCTTGTACTGAATGCCCTCTTGTAGCGGCTGCAAGATGGTGTGGGGGATATTTACACCCACTACCGTTGTGCCGTCGGCAGGGTAGGTATTCAGAGTGCTCCATACCAGCGCGCCACCGGCGCCAGCGCGGTTCATCACTACCATCGGTTGCTTAAATTTCTTAGCGGAGATGTCGGCTTGATAGCGCGCCACTAAATCAGACTCGCCAGCAGCGGGGAAGGGGATGATGTACTGAATGGTTCTATCGGGGAAAGGTTGAGCATACGCGCCGGATAACAAGCCAAGTGAGACCAGGCCAATACTCAGAAATCTACTTAGTAATTTAAACAGCTTCATTTAGAGATCTCCTCAATGACTGCATTAGTAACATCACTCATCATCGCTGTGCCGCCTAAATCACGAGTGTGTAGTTTTGGATTGGCTGTCACTTTTTCGATGGCTGCCATCAACTTTGCGCCAAGGGCTTTCTCACCCAGGAAATCGAGCATCATGACTGCTGACCAGAAGGTGCCAATCGGGTTAGCAAGGCCTTTACCCATAATGTCAAAAGCGGAACCATGAATCGGTTCGAACATCGATGGATAGCGGCGCTCTGGATCCAGATTGGCAGTGGGTGCAATACCCAGGCTACCAGCCAAGGCAGCTGCTAAATCGCTCAGGACATCGGCATGTAAGTTCGTTGCAACAATGGTGTCTAAAGATTCGGGGCGGTTGACCATGCGTGCAGTAGCAGCATCAACTAATTCTTTATCCCAAGTCACATCCGGAAAGTCTTTAGCAACAATATTAGCAATCTCGTCCCACATCACCATGCCATGGCGCTGCGCATTGGATTTGGTAATTACGGTGAGGTGCTTGCGAGGGCGTGACTGCGCTAACTTAAAGGCGAAGCGCTGTACGCGCTCCACTCCAACGCGAGTCATGATGCTCATATCAGAAGCAACCTCAATAGGGTGACCTTGATGGGCCCTACCACCTACACCGGAGTACTCACCTTCAGAGTTCTCACGTACGATCACCCAGTCAAGTTGACCTGGTTTGCAATTACGTAGTGGCGTTTCAATGCCAGGAAGAATGCGAGTAGGGCGTACGTTTGCGTATTGATCAAAGCCCTGACAAATTTTGAGGCGCAAGCCCCACAGAGTAATGTGATCCGGAATCTTGGGGTCGCCAGCAGAGCCAAACAAGATAGCGTCTTTGGAGCGTAAAGGCTCAAGACCATCCTCGGGCATCATGATGCCGTGCTTGCGGTAGTAATCACCACCCCAATCAAAGTGCTCAAATTCAAAAGCGACTTCAGGATGTTTTTTGCTTAAGGCATTCAATACCTTTTCGCACTCTGGAATAACTTCTTTACCAATGCCGTCGCCTGGGACGGACGCAATCTGATACGTCTTCATGTGTCCCCTACTGTTCTTTTTATATGAGCTATTTCAGGGATAACTTCCTGAATAACTTCTAGGACCATTATGCAATTCCTAGGCCCTAATACAACCATGGGGTACTCGGGGTTTATGGCTAGAGAAAGAGGGGTGAGAGGGGGTGGGAGGGTATTCATAGCCCCAAAACAACAAAAATAGCCTTATTTCTGTGGTTTTTATATATACTGTATAAACATACAGTATATTAATGGCTATGACACAAGTAATAAACCCCGCAAAAGTAACCCTGAGCCAGGCACCACAAGCCTTGGCAGGCCATTTTGCCGCCTATGAGCTCAAGCTCCTAAGTCACCGGATGTCAGCTGGATTCCCTAGTCCAGCAGCAGATTACGCCGAAGACGGCCTCGATCTGAACCATTACCTGGTCCAAAACAAGCCGGCCACCTTCATGTTTACCGTGAAGGGGGATTCCATGCTGGGCGCCGGAATTTGTGATGGCGATAAGGTCGTCGTTGATAAAGCTCATAAGCCAAAACATAAAGACATTGTGGTTGCCGTTGTAGATAGCGAGTACACCATCAAGCGCCTTTATCAGTTGCGCGGTCGTATTGAGCTCCAACCAGAAAACCCAAACTATCAGCCTATTACCTTTAACGAAGGCAGCGAGTTACAAATCTGGGGTGTAGTGGTTGGAGTGGTTCGTAAGTACAGCAATGCTAGCGGCAGATACAACAAAGAGGGGAAGTGAGATGAACTCCAATTCACAAACTACATCAACTCCACTCTTCGCACTTGTAGATGTAAACAACTTTTATGTTTCTTGTGAGCGCGTATTTCAGCCTAAGTTAGAAGAAGTGCCGATGGTGGTGCTATCCAATAACGATGGCTGTGCTGTAGCGCGTAGTGCTGAAGTTAAAGCGCTTGGCGTGAAGATGGGAACACCTTGGTTTCAGATGAAGGATCTCGCTAAGAAGCATGGCATTCAGGCTTACTCATCTAATTACACCTTGTATGGCGACATGAGCAGTCGTGTAGTTCAGGTGCTGAGAGCATTCACGCCAAACCTAGAGGTTTACAGCATCGACGAGAGCTTCTTGCAAATCGAGGCTGTCTTAAAACAGTATCAAGACACAATTGAATTAGGTCAAAAGATTAAACAGGAAGTGAAAGATACCACTGGCTTGCCAGTCTGTATAGGCATTGGCGCTAGCAAGACCTTGGCTAAACTGGCTAATCACTTGGCCAAGAAGCACAAGCAGTTCGTTGGCGTGTGTGATGTCAATGCCATGGCAAAAGAAGAGCTCTATCAGTGGATGAGCGAGACTGAGGTAGGCGAGGTCTGGGGTGTTGGTAAGCAAATCGCCAAGAAACTCAAAGCTCAAAATATTATGAGCGTATTTGATCTTTTGCAAGCTTCGCCGCAAGCCATGCGTCAACAGTTTGGCGTAGTGATGGAGCGCCTCTGTTATGAACTGCGTGGCACATCTTGCTTGCAACTAGAAGAAGTAGCGCCAGCCAAACAACAAATTATTGCCTCACGCAGTTTTGGTAAGTTAGTGACTAGCCAGGTAGAGCTTGCAGAATCGGTTGCCACTCACGTAGCGCGTGCAGCTCAAAAACTCAGAACCCAAAATAGCACTACGGGCGCGCTCACCGTATTTATTCAGACCAATCCGTTTAAGCAAAACGAACCACAGTATCACCAAAGCGTCACGATTCCTTTGGCGGACCCGACGGATAACACGCTGACCTTAACTAATGCAGCGCTAGCAGGTCTCAAGCAAATCTATCAAGCAAACTTCCGTTACAAGAAAGCAGGCGTCATCCTCAATCTGATTAGCGATAAGCCAACAGCTCAGCAATCCTTGTTTGAGGATATCGAGACTAAAGGTAAGTCTGCTCATTTGATGAAAGCGGTAGATGAGATCAACACGCGCTTTGGCAATGCATTCATCAGATCTGCAGCCGCAGGAACCAATCACTCTAAAGAAGAGTGGCAGATGAGATCAAACAATCGGTCGCCGAACTACACCACGAGGTGGGATGAGTTGCCCATAGCACGTTAAAAAATATGAAATTTTCAAACAAAAAACCACCATTTTTTACTAGCTCATTTCATGAGCTTTTGGCTCAGTATTCTGAATTTTTAGTAGCAATTAACACGTAAAGGAAGAAAAAATGGACCTATTGAATAACTTTAACGGCATCTCATTAGCAATAATTATGGTGCTGTCCTATTGCGCAGTGCTAAAAAACACCAAGCGTCATGAAAGTGCCATAAATCAGGGATTAAATCACAGATCCCAGTAGTACATAAGTTTAAAAAAATGTTGTAGCAGGTTTTTTTGGGGGGAATAAGGAAATCACGGACTCCTTATTCCCTAATTCTTTTGGGATGATTTGGTTAGAAATCAAAATCACAATCATCGTCACCAAATCGATACTCTAGATAGATATCTTTGCGTGTTTTGTGTTGCCAATGCAGACGGTCTTTCAATAGGTCGTATTTAATGCCATCAGCATACTCATTGAAATAATCATCTTCTTCATTATTAAAGTGATGAAATCGCATCATTACCTCCTAGGCGTAGTTAGGTTTGTGACCCAAAGACTGAGGAGCGGGTTAAAAATGTGCGGTAATCAAATTCCTATTTCGCTCCGCAGATCCAATGCTTGAGCGAAGTCTGAGTAATTTGTGATGACATGTCTACCAAAGAAGGAATTATTTTGTCTATGAAGCGCAAAACAATTGCTAAAAAACGACACAAATAAAATACTTACTTGGCTTCTAAAGCTTTGCGCAGATATTCAGAGACATTGTCTTGGCGCAACATCCACTGTTTATAGTCTGATGGCATTTGGCTAATGAGCTCACCCTTGTGTTTACCAAAGGGCATTGCTGTCGGAATGCGTGCTTTCTCAGACATTTCCCATAGGGCATCTAAAGAGACGGGGTGCAGCTTGTCGATAATTTTTCCAACAACCTTGGAGCAAATCCATACGTCAGCTAATGCGCTATGTGCATTGCGTAATTGGTCCCTAGCAGTATCGCGCTCGAAGAAGTACAGAAGCGCACTTTGAGTATGACTATCGAGCTCAGGCCAAAGACTACGTGCAAGGGCTAAGGTGCAGATGCGCTTAACTTCAGGCTTGCCAATCGCAACCCAATCAAAATCAATGTTGTGACCAATTAAATATTTAGTGCCAGCTGGCAATCTAAAAGAGCTGCTTGACGGGCAATTGACCAGCTCTTCATCCATGATGTGATGTGTAGCAAGAGCACCCAAGCTAATAGGCTTGCCGGGGTTGTAACGCTGGACCCAAGGATTGCCGACTTCAAAGGGATTGAGAGAAGTGACATCTAGTGAAGCAGCTTCAATAATGACGGCATCGTTCTTATCGGTTGCTTCTACGTCAAAAATAATGGCTTGGGTCATAAGGTGTTTGTGGGTATAAATTATTGAGTAATCCTATTGTGCCTTGAATTAATTATCACAATTGACTTTGAATAAAAAAGCACCCATACTCAAACCTACATCAAGAGATGGCTTTGTCGCCACAGCAACCTGCTAACGTAGTAAGGTGCTAAAAAGATGAGACCCCAAGCGGGTACCTTCTTGCGCTGCTTGGTCTATATATTGCCTACATAGTTACGCTGGCTGCATTGGATTAGATGGCGCAAAACCCTGTGATAGTAGCCTCCATTCTTCTGGGAGTGATTTCGATTTATGCAGTTTTTCGCTATCGGCTGATACCTAAAGCTTGGCGGTGGTTCATAGCGCAGCTTAAGCCCAAAGTAGTTGCAGTAGATCTATCTCAAAATGAAGTTGCAGAACTGGCTATAGATTTAGCGAAAAGAAAGTTTATTCCTTCAACCAATCTCTACTGCTACTGGTGCACTAAGAAGTTGGGTATTAAAGCTTGGGAAAGAAGCTGCAAATATTATTGTGATGAGTGCAGAGAAAAGTCTGGGTTGCTAATAGGGAATTAAGAATCCCTCCAATAAATTGGGGTATAGGTCTTATTAAAATGGTCTCCCAACTATTATTTATAAGCCTTTATGCGCTATACCTATCAAAATGATATATTATGGCTACCTATCAAAATAATAGGTAGCGCCCATGAGTAAGATTTCTCGGGCGCAGCTTCAGAGGCATATACGCAAGGCTGCAATACAAACGATTAATGTGACTGTCACACAGCACGCGAGCTTAAGAATGCGTGAACGTCATATTACTAATTCAATGTTGTTTGATGTTCTGAGATGTGGGGTAATTAAAAGAGAGCCGGAGCCAGATCTAAAACATTCTGGAATTAAATGTCAGATGGAGCGTTATAGCGCTGGTATGAATATCGCAGCCATAGTGAGCGTAGAGATTCCATCTGAGGGGTTGATTATTATTACAGTTTACGAGATTACATGAATAAGAAAATGCATCATTACACTGATGGTGGCCTTAAAAATGTTTGGCTTCAAAATGGCTTTGAAGTGCGCTCAACGCCTTACGGGAAAGGTGTGGCGATTCATGATGTAGAGGGTCTAAGCAAAGCCATTTGTTTGGCATTGACTACAAAAGCGAGCTCCTTAAGTGGGATAGAGTTTCGGTATATCCGTAGTGGAGGAATGCTCTTATCTCAGGCGGGGCTGGGAGCTTTGATGGGTGCCGATGCACAGTCAATAGCGCGCTGGGAAAAGCATGGACGTTTGCCTAAGTGGGCGGACAAAATGATCCGAGTCTTGTATTTAGCTCATGCTGATGGTAATCAGACTGTTAGTTCTGTCGTTAGCCGAATTAGCGCCGTAGAGCGCCTCATTAATCAAAAGATTGTAGCCAGAGAAGTGCGCAATAAAGGATGGCGATCAGACCTTGTGGCTGCTTAATAGCTCTTAAGTGCTTTCAGAACCCCTGGTTAGCCGAAACAGTGCGCTACCTACGCACATTGCTAGAGCGACGTGATCACGAGGCAATGGAAAAAGAATTAATGTATTCCTCTGACAAGCTCAAGAATCGTGTTGCCGATTTAGATGACACGGTGCTGTTCTGCATGATGGAGGAATCAGTTAAGCCGGCATTCATGCGTAAGAAAGTAACGCAAGGCCGCAATACGGATTCACAAAAGTAATAGCGATGGGTTGGGCTTAGGAAGGTGTAATGCTTTCCTACGACCATTTCATCCCTATTCTCTACCTATTGCTCTCTAAAGCCTCTACGCTGAACTCTTCTATATTTAGGAGGTCAGCTTTGCGCGTTTCTATTGAGTGTTCTCACAGGCAGCTACAGCTATTTAAGATCCAGCTAGACGCTAGGACCGTCCTCGTTCTGGCAATCATTTGGATGATTTGGGGAATATTGAGGATTCTGAAGGTCTTTTAGACCCTCTATTTGATTTGGTCTTAATGTTGCTTTAAAAGCTACTATAGTTGCTAATTAAGCAACATTAGTGCAATATTTAGGGTATGTCGACACTCTCATCCGTACTTTTCACCGAATATCGCAGCCGTGTATTGGGCTTGCTTCTTCTTCATCCAGAGCGCTCCTACTATTTGCGTGAAATTGCTCGACTCACTACAACTGTGCCAGGCACTCTTAAGCGGGAAATGGATAAGTTGTTAGAGGTGGGTTTACTTACAGTTCAGAAAGTAGGCAATCAAAATCATTACCAAGCAAATCAAGAGTGTCCAATTTACGTAGACCTCGCCAATGTTTTGCGTAAGACAAGTGGCTTAAGTGATGTATTGATTGCTGCCTTGTTACCTTTAAGTGAAAAAATACAAAGCGCGTTTGTATTTGGATCAGTTGCGAGTGGAAAGGTAAATGCTAAAAGTGACATTGATCTCATGTTCATTGGTGGAGTAAGTTATGCAGAAGTTGTTCTGCTGTTGCATCCCTTGCAAGAGCAATTGGGAAGAGAGATTAACCCTAAGGTCTATGCTGCTAAAGAGTGGAGCAGGTTGGTGAAAGATAATGGAGCCTTCATCCATGATGTATTGAGCAAGCCAAAGCTCTTCATTATTGGGGATGAGCAACAACTCCACACTAATGAGGCCTCAGATCACCCTACAAAATCTAGTCGGAATCAGTCTTGATTCAATAGAAATCGATCGCTTAATGATTCGCAGGCTCATTGAAGCTGCGCAGTCGAGTTTGCAAGACGCTAAATTAAAAACCATCAGCAATGAAAGTCGTTTTGATTTAGCTTATAAAGCTATTATGCAAATGTCCAAAGCAGCATTGCAAGCAAAAGGCTATAGGGTGCTAACTAGTAAGGCAGGACATCATCAGCTCATGTTGCAGGCATTGCCCTTAACTATCGGTCTGGATAAAACTACACTCATATTGCTCGATCAGTTGCGCAAGCAAAGAAACGCTATCGATTATTCAGGAGATCTAGTTTCGGATGCATTGACGTCAGAAGCAATTACGCAGGCAGAAAGTTTATTAACGCTAGTTAAGGATCGTTTCCGAGGCTGAAGGCAGGGCTGCTTTTGCTAAGAAATTAAAAGAGAATTCAGGGCAGCGGGGGGCTAAAAAGCTACAGAAGTAAGCCAGCTTGCTCTTAGGGCATTCCATTGGGGAGGGTGGATGAGCCAAACCCCCGGCACTGACAGAATTGGGTTTGGCTGCTTCGTTCCCGACCTGACCAGGTTATCCAACCCACCATGCGGGGAGGCCCATCCAATTCCATTTTAGCTTGTTAGAATGTAAGACATGACAGCATTGGCATTAGCCCGTTCGTGGCGCCCCAAAACCTTCTCTGAATTAGTCGGCCAAGACCATGTGGTTAAGGCCTTAACCCATGCTTTGGATCAAGGTCGCCTGCACCACGCATGGCTATTTACGGGTACTCGTGGAGTAGGTAAGACCACAATTGCCCGAATTATGGCTAAGGCCCTCAATTGCACAGGATCTGATGGTTCCGGCAAGATGACTTCAGAGCCTTGCGGAAAATGCCCAGCTTGTATGGAAATCGATGCAGGCCGCTTTGTTGATTACATTGAGATGGATGCTGCAAGTAATCGTGGTGTGGACGATATTGCCGCTCTCCTAGAAAAAGCGGCTTACGCACCCAGCAATGCGCGTTATAAGGTCTACATGATTGACGAGGTGCATATGCTCACCAATCATGCCTTTAATGCCATGCTCAAAACTCTGGAAGAGCCTCCAGAGCACGTCAAATTTATTCTGGCGACCACTGATCCTCAAAAGATCCCGGTAACGATTCTGTCGCGTTGCTTGCAGTTCAATCTCAAGCAAATGCCAGTACCCCTGATTGTTGAGCATTTAGAAAAAGTACTCGCTGCAGAAAACGTCGAGTGCGAAGTGAATGCCTTGCGTGTTTTAGCAAAAGCTGCTCAAGGTTCTATGCGAGATGCGCTATCCCTTACCGATCAAGCGATTGCCTATGCTGCCGGCAAAGTCACCGAAGAATCTGTGCGCGGTATGCTTGGCACATTAGATGATGCCTATCTCATTCGTATTCTCGATTGCTTGATTGCTAAAGATGGTGCAAGCCTGCTTGCAGTTGCAAATGAAATGGGTGAGCGCAGCATGTCTTTCTCATTAGCATTACAAGATCTATCCAGCTTGTTGCAAAAGATTGCAGCAGCCCAAGTTGTCCCAGAATCCGTTTTAGAAGATTGGCCAGAGGCAGGCGAGATTCGTCGCTTGGCAGGCCAGCTCACAAAAGAAGAAGCGCAACTCTTCTATCAAATCACAATCACAAGTCGTCCAGATTTATCGCTGGCCCCTGATGAGCAAACTGGCTTTGCCATGACGCTATTACGTATGTTAGCGTTTCGCCCAGGCAATGGTGGAGGAGGCTCTTCCCCAACACCATCAACACCCTCGGCGCCACCAATAAATACTGCTCGTCCAGCACCTTCAATGCCAGCAGCTAGAACAGCTGCTCCTGCGCCAGCAGCAAAAGCTCCAGCTCCAGCCCCGTCACCTGCCGCTTCAGCACCTGTTGCTGCTGCAGGTAACTCAGCAGAGCGTCCTGATTGGCATGCCTTGATGCGCCAGTTACCCGTTAAAGGCATGGTGCAGCAGTTAGCGTTTCAGACAGAGTTGCAAGATTGGAATGATTCGGCGTCTGGAGTACGTGCAACGATTGTGACGCCAATGCCGCAGTTAGCTTCTGACGCATCTGTTGGTCGCTTAGCTGACGCACTTACTGCTCACTTTGGCAAGCCCGTCAAGATCGTGATTGAGAAGGGTGAGGTAGAAGGCAAGACTGTTGCGAAGGTTGATGCCCAGATTCATCAAGAGAAAAGAATGAATGCGGAGCAAATGATTGCTGCCGATCCATTTATTCAGCAATTAGAAAAAGAGTTTGGTGCCAAAGTAGTTGGCGGTTCTGTGAAGCCTCTTTAATTCAATATCAATATTCATAAATCACAATTAATACCACTAAGGAAATAAAGCGATGATGAAAGGTGGACTTGCTGGCCTCATGAAACAGGCTCAGCAGATGCAAGAGAAGATGAAGCTAGCGCAAGAGCAATTGGCTGCGTTGGAAGTAACTGGCCAAGCAGCTGGTGGCTTAGTTAAAGTAAGCATCTCTGGCAAATACGAGCTCAAGCGTGTGCAGATTGATCCAGGTGCCATGGATGATCGCGAGATGTTGGAAGACTTGATTGTGACTGCCTACACAGAAGCATTTAAACAGGTGGAGGCGGCAAGTGCTCAGATGATGTCTGGCGCAACTGCTGGCATGCCAATGCCTCCTGGCTTTAAGTTGCCGTTCTAATTCAATCTTTCTAAATACGAACCTGAATATTTAATGGCGCGCATAGAAGCACCTCAAGATGCACTTGGTCGACTGATCGAGGCATTACGCGTACTGCCTGGTGTAGGCCCCAAGTCAGCGCAGCGCATGGCGTTCTATTTATTACAACATGACCGTAATGGTGCAGCAGTACTCGCTCAATCATTGGGTGAGGCAGTTGAAACAGTAGGACATTGCGCCCGTTGCAATACCTTTTCAGAAACTCAGGTTTGTAGTACTTGCTCCGATGGTCGCCGTGATCCTTCTTTGCTTTGCATAGTAGAAACACCTGCTGACCAGGTGATGGTGGAACAGACACTCAGTTTTAAAGGTAATTACTTTGTATTAATGGGCCGTCTCTCACCACTCGATGGTATGGGTCCAAACGAAATCGGCTTTGATCGACTGCTCAATCGCATTGAGACTCCCGATACCGGTGTGCCGATTCGTGAAGTGGTCTTGGCTACGAATTTCACGAGTGAAGGTGAGGCCACTGCTCATTACATCGGTGAAGTGCTTAAAGCTAAAGGCATCAAAGTGACGCGTATAGCAAGAGGCATCCCAGTTGGTGGCGAGCTTGAGTATGTGGATGCGGGAACCTTGGCTCGCGCCTTGATGGATCGCCGTTAGACCATCGTTTACCTACAAAGTATTCTGTAAAAAGGGGCATTGAGCCCCTTTTTTATTTCCTATTTTCTGTTAAAATGTAGTCACATTGAGACTACATAATAATTCAATGCTTTTAGTGGGGGAGTTGTATGACTATTGCAGATACATATGTTCGCGCCAGAATAGATATGGCAACCAAAAATCGCGCATCTGATGCTCTTGAGGAAATGGGATTATCCATTTCGGACGCAATTCGAATGCTCATGTTGCGAATAGCAGATGAAAAGCAATTGCCTTTTTCAGTGAAGGTTCCTAACGCTAAAACAAAAAAGGCCATAGCAGAGCTTGAGACGGGCAAAGGAAAGCGTTTTAAAAACAGCAAGGATTTAATGGCGGATCTGCATGCGGGAGATTGAAAGATCTTCAGTATTTAAAAAAGACTTTAGGCGTATATATTCAAACCCCCAGCATAAGAGGGGCATTGAAGAGCTCTTGTTGGTGACGATAGATTTATTAGTATTGGATAAGGTCTTACCATTCAAATTGAGAGATCATGATCTGATTGGTCGATGGTGCGGACATCGTGAATGCCATATCAAGCCAGATGTTTTGCTAATCTACAAAAAGCCTGATCCTCTACTATTGCATCTTGCCCGCCTAGGCAGCCATAGTGATTTATTTGGATAAGTTGTTTTCAGGGCACACCTAAGACTAATGCGAGCGTAGTCCATGAGTGATTCTTCCCTGATCTGTCATCTTGTTGCCATAAAGACTAGGTAAATTGTTCCATATTAGGGATAATTTGGTCTGCACCACCCTTAGGCTTCAATCCTAAGTCGTGTTTGCCGATTTCCCCATCAAAATGTGGCCGTTGCTCTGAGGCACTGGCAACCCCACTAGAAATTGTGAATGACCCGCAAGATTTATCTACTCCTCCTGCTGAGCATTATTTGTACATTTTTTGGAGCTTCTGCATTTGCGCAGCGGGCGGGTTCTGGCGCCGACCAAATTTCTAGCTTTGCGGGCGATCTTTCTTGGTTGCCAACAGAAGGAGAGTTGTTTGGGTTGCCGGTAAATATTCACGGTCAAACCACTTACATTAACCAACGTTATAACAATTTCACATCCTCATATTCTGGACAAAACAGTATGAGTGATTTGAAGTCCATGAGCTACACCTGGTCTGGCACCTTATTCATGGGCGCTCGCTTGGCGCCTGACACTGATATCTACTTCAATCCAGAAGTCGTTTCTGGCGTGCCATTTTCAGGTTTGGTTGGACTGGGTGGTTTCACGAACGGTGAAGCAACTAAAGCAGGCGGTGCCCAGGCGAAGTTTTATTCTGCTCGCGCCTTCTTGCGTCAGACGTTTAATCAAGAGGGCGATAAAGTTCTACTTGAGAATGATGCCAACCAAATCACGCAAACCGTTAGCAGTAATCGCGTAGTGGTCACCGCTGGCCAATTCTCCACCTTGGATATTTTCGACGATAGTCGTTATGCCAAGGATCCCCGTATTCAGTTCATGAACTGGGGCAATATGACCTACCTAGCATATGACTATGCGGCCGACGCGCGCGGCTACAGCACTGGCATAGCGGGTGAGTGGTATCTCGATAATTGGGTATTGCGAGCTTCTCGCATGTTGGCGCCTAAGAACCCCAATGGCCGTGACTTGAACTGGCAAATTTTCAATACTTATGGCGACCAAGTAGAGGTTGAGCGCCAACACAGTATTGGTGACTTACCAGGCAAGGTTAGTGTCTTGGCTTACCGCAACCGTATGATTTTGGCGCGCTTTCAGGATGCGACAAATTATGTAGTAGCTAATAATGCACAAGGCACACAAGCCATTAACAATGTACGCAATAACTACCAATACAAAACTGGTATTGGTATTAATGGTGAGCAAGCGTTAACTAAGGATCTTGGCATCTATGGGCGCGCATTTACATCCGATGGCCATACCGAAACTATGTCATTTACAGAGGCTGATAACTCTGTTTCGGTTGGTATGGGTTTGAGTGGTACAAGCTGGATGAGGCCCAATGACACCATCGGCGTATCGATGATGCAAAATGGTCTTTCTAGTTTTAGAAGGACTTACTTGCAAACTGGTGGAGTGTCGTATTTCATTGGGGACTATGCAAGCCCCAGTCAAACCATCTCATATCGTCCAGAGCGTATCGGAGAAATCTACTACAACGCGATGGTGGTTAAAAATGTGCTTGCCGGCGTGAACTTTCAGCGCGTCAATAATCCAGCCTATAACTCAGCTCGGGGCCCAGTGAATATCATGTCTTTTAGGATCCATGCCGAGTTTTAAAGACTTTGTAAGTTATAACCATCATTATTATTTTGAGAATCAATAAGATAGCAATTGTCAATAATTAGACTTTTGGCTTTTGTACCCTATAATCCTTCAAACCCCCAGAAATGGCTTTGGACTGGCTCTATATCCATATCTGGGGCTATAAAAACAGCATTTTTATTGATTTAGAGGCAGCCGCTTTTGTTGATTCTTGGCAAACACAAAACTAGCGTAGCGACACCGCTCAAAAGGATGGCTCCATTCGCAATGGCAGCCTATGTTGTTTGCACCTCTACTTTTCCTACCTCTGCGTTTTCTCAGTCATCTACAGATAGCGCTCCAGCGAGCGTTACCGTTCAGACTGGTGATACGCCATTGGCGGCGACACCATCAATCGGAGCACAGCTAGGCGCTAGCTCTAAGGCGAGCGAAATGTTTGCTCCAGTCACAAAAGCAAACACTCCAAAAATTTATACCAAGCCTATTGCATCTGGGCCAACGGAGATGGATTTGCGCCAGCTTTGGAGTGAGCTCAAAGTGAATAATCCGCAATTATCTTCATTGCGTGAGTCTTACTTATCTGCCAAAGCGACTGTTCCACAAATCAATGCACCAGCTAATCCACAGGTCGGATTGGTGTGGTCAGGTATGCCGGTGAATTCTCCGCTGGCTTTAGGTGGGGCAAATGCACCATCACAGCAATACCCAGGTGGCATCAGTAGTAATAATGCCATTTCGATTGCGCAACCTTTTCAGTTTCCGGGCAAAAAAAGCTTAGCGGCGAATATTGCTGATACGAACGCAGAGGCCTTATTAGCTCAGTCAGAGGCAACCTATTTGCAGTTAGGTGCACAGCTTTCCAGTCTTTACTACAGCGCACTCGCCTCACAAAAGCAATTACAGGTCCTTAAAGAATCCGTTGTACGTCTAGGGATGATTAAGAATGTAGCTAAGGCTCGCTATGCGAATAACGCTGCAGCTTATGTTGAGTATCTGAATGCGCAGGTTGCGCAAAGCGCCGCTGAGGCTGATCAATTTAATGTTGACCGTCAACTTCAAGTTGCACTCAATAGTATTAATACATTAGTCGGTCGACACTCCCGTGAGAAGCTAGTACTCCGTGGTGATGTGCGTCGTGGTGTGAACAGTGTGCCTACATTAGTTGAGCTTGAAGACTATGCCGAAAGTAGTCATCCCGCCTTAAAGAGTTCTGCACTGCAATTAGATGCTGCGCGTAAGGGTGTGGATCTTGCTAAGAAAGCGTACTTGCCGGACTTTCAGGTGATCGGGTCATCCTATACGCCGCGCGGCCCATTTTCTGCAAACAATGGCGCGCTGTTCTATCAATTTGAATTAGATCTCATCATTCCTTTGTATTTCTTTACTAAGGAAAAGTATGGGGTAGAGCAAGCACAGCGTAATCAAGCTGCTGCTGAGGCAGGCAATATCTCTAACCGTCAGCAAATTGTATTGGCTGTCAACAGTGCCTATGCTGCATATGAACAAGCCAAGGTGCAGACACTGTTTTTGAAGGATAAGCAAGTTCCACAAGCAGATGCAGCTTACAAGGTAGGATTAATTCAGTATTCCAATAATGGTCAAGGCTTTAATGATTTGTTGACGGCACAGACGCAGTTGCGTAATTTGGAGGTGCAACTGGCATTGGCGGAAGCTAATTTGATGCAATCCCAGGCTGTCTTGCTGGTTTCAGCTGGCAAAGAACCTTTTTAAGGAGTTGTTTTGAAGGACAAATTAATCAATATCCTCAAGCGAGCTTCCGAAGAGTTTCAGAAGCTAAGGGATAAATTTACTGCTCGCATCGCCGCCAATACCAATGAGATTCATCGCTCATACTGGGCGCTTCCACCAGAGACGCGTGCGCGCCTCCGCTTAGTCATTATTTGTGTTTCTATTTTGATGCTGGGTATTGTGATTGGTTTATTCGTTAACGTGAACCGTCCGGTTAAGCTGGAAAAAACAGCTAAGACTTTATCGATTGAAAACACCGGTGCAATGGAGTTAAAGCTCCCAGGTGTAGATCTCAATCCCAACATATATATTTTCCAAGATGCAGTTAAAACTCAAGTACCTGTTGAATTAAATGTTCCGGGTCGCCTTGCATTTAATGCTGAAAAATCTAAAGTGCTCTCCGCTAGAGCCCCGGGTAGGGTTGAGCGTATCTATGCTTTTGATGGTGCACCAGTTGAAGTCGGCTCTCCAGTAGTGGAGCTCTATAGCCCTGAGTTTCTTTCTGCGCAACAAGAGTATTTATTGTCGTCTAAGACCGCTAAAGTGCTTGAAGCAAACAAGACAATGAGTGATCTGCTGGGCGATGCTCAAATTACGCAGCAAGCCGCTGCAAACCGGATGCGTAATCTAGGGGCGAGTGATGGTGATATTAAAGCTTTAGATGGAAATGGAAAGACTCAATATAACTTGGTGATGCGTTCACCTTTGCAGGGGGTGGTAGTAAAGCGCTCAATAGAGCCAGGATCGATCGTAAATGCTGGCGATGTATTGGTGACTTTGGCTAATCCTAAAGAGCT
Organism: Polynucleobacter sp. JS-Safj-400b-B2; assembly: GCF_018881975.1. Taxonomy (GTDB): domain Bacteria; phylum Pseudomonadota; class Gammaproteobacteria; order Burkholderiales; family Burkholderiaceae; genus Polynucleobacter. The sequence goes on from NZ_JACVPJ010000001.1 coordinate 329,082, forward strand.
ATGGTTCCTAGGTAATGTGTATGAGCAGGATATTCGCAAGATTCAAAAAGGGCAGACTATGGTGCTGCGTTCTGAGTCCTATCCCGATAAAGAATTCATTGCTAAAGCGAATTACATTGCACCGGCGATTGATCCAGAGACACATGCGTTGCTCATCCGCTGTGATGTTGAAAATACAGATGGGCTCTTGCGTCCTGATATGTATGTCAGCGCAAAACTCAAGACAGGCGATGCGGAGGCTGTTGTCGTTCCTCAGTCAGCGATTGTGAGGGTCCGTGAGATGCGTTATGTCATCATCAAAACATCTAAAGACACCTTCCGCCGTTTTTCTGTGAAAGGCTACGATCTTGATGGTAAGCGTTTCGCAGTAACTGAGGGTCTAGATCCTGGAATGTTAGTCTTAACTGATGGCGCGGTTCTATTGAACGACCGTTTTGCCAAGCAGGAGGAATAATTGAGTTTTGTAACCTCCTTCATTCGGGGAGTTTTAGATAAGCGCGTCATTATTTTATTTGCCGCTGCTGTGCTGTTGGTGCTTGGCACATTTAGCTTAAAACAATTACCGATTCAGCCATACCCAGGAGTGGCGCCGCTGACGATTCAGGCGATTTCCCAATGGCCAGGGAGAAGTACAACTGAGGTCGAGCAACAAGTCACTATTCCAGTTGAGAATGCCTTAGCTGGTATTCCGGGGGTCAAAGCGTTTCGCTCGGTATCTCTGTTTGGTTTGTCCGTTGTTACGTTGAAGTTCAATGACAATGCCGACCCCTTTAAAGTTCGCCAAATCTTCATCACCAATTTAGGCAATGTGGCGTTTCCGCCAGGGGTAAGTTCCAGTGTTAGTCCAGATTCAGATGCGACTGGTGAAATCTTGCGTTACCAGGTGACTTCTGATTACGCGTCACCTACACGTCTTAAGACCTTACAAAACTACGAAATCTATAAAGAGCTTAAGCAAACTCCAGGGGTTGCTGACGTTTCTTCCTTTGGTGGCAAGGTTCGTCAATATCAAGTCATTGTTAGCCCAGAAAGCCTTCAGTCCAAAGGGGTGACTGTGCCTCAGGTGATCGATGCACTAACGAAAGCGAATGACAACACGGGTGGTGGCATATTGCCAAGTGGCGAGCAACAGTTTGTCGTGCGCGGTGTAGGCCTACTGAAGAATATTGCTGATATCAAACAAGTAGTTGTTGCAGTCAATAAGGGTGTACCAGTTCGAATTGGCGATATTGCAACTGTTCTTATTGGTAATGCACCCCGCTTGGGCCTGTTTCAGTTCGATAGTAATCCAGACTCTGTTGAAGGGATAGTCTATCTACGTCGCGGTGAAAATGCCTCAGAAGTCTTAGCTCGCGTGCGTGAAAAAATTGACAATGTCAATAATCACATCTTGCCACCCGGTATTCAGGTAAGGCCTTTCTATGACCGACAGGTGTTGCTGGACATCACTGTAGGCACTGTGAAGCACACCATGTTCTTTGGTATCACCATGGTTCTGGTATTGCTCTATGTATTTTTAGGTAACTTCCGCGCTGCCGCAGTCGTTGCCGCTGTGATTCCGTTGGCGCTATGTTTCTCTTTCATCATGATGTATATATTCAATGTGCCGGCGAACTTGATTTCGCTAGGGGCCATCGACTTCGGCGTGATTGTGGATGCGGCCGTGATTATCACGGAAAACGTTATGCGCCATATGGAAGAGGGCGGTAAGCGGGTCAATCAAAGCATCATTCTTGCTACAAGCGAAGTGCAGCGGGCTATGGTGTATTCAACCAGCATCATCATTGTGGCTTACTCTCCATTATTTTTAATGGGTGGCGTTGAGGGCATCATCTTTAAGCCGATGGCGTTCACCATGGGCTTTGCTTTGGTAGCCTCAATTATTCTGAGCTTGACCTTCCTACCCGCATCTATGTCGTATGTCTTTGGGGATAACTTTCATCATGAGCCACCGAAATTTATTACGTGGATGTTGGAGCGTTATCGCCCAATATTACGTAATTGGATGGATCACCCACGTCACGTGATTGCAATTTCTATTTTCATTTTGGGTGTAACTTTATTAAGTGCCACTCGATTGGGAACGGCATTTTTACCAACCCTGGAAGAAAATAATATTTGGTTGCGCGTAACACTTCCTAATACGGTGGATCTTGATTACTCCATCAAAGTCGCCAATCAGCTGCGCGAGACCTTCTTAAAGCAGCCAGAATTAGAAAAGGTTGCCGTTCAGATTGGTCGCCCTGATGATGGTACAGATTCAACGGGGGTATTTAATCAAGAGTATGGTCTGTACTTAAAGTCTCCTGAGGAGATGCCAAAAGGCACAAGCAAGCATATTCTGCTGCAGCATCTGCAGGCTGAGCTTGATAAGATCCCAGGCATTAATTACAGCTTCTCTCAGTACATCCAAGATAACGTGAATGAAGCCTTATCCGGAGTTAAAGGGGAAAATTCTGTCAAGATCTTTGGCTCTGATTTAGAAGTTCTTGCTCAAAAAGCGCATGAGGTAGTGACACAGCTCAAAAAAGTACGCGGTATTGAGGATGAGAATATTCTCAAGGAATTGGGTCAGCCCACTTTGAATATTCAGATCGATCGCGATATGGCCGCACGTTACGGTGTGAATGTCAGTGATATTCAAACGGTTGTTGCAAATTCGATTGGCGGTGCACCAGTTTCAAACTTCTTAGAAGATGAAAAAACCTTTGGCATAGCTGTTCGTTTAAATGAGGCTAGTCGCAACGATATTCCGGATGTCACCAATTTATTGATTGATACTCCTAATGGTCAAAAGGTTCCTTTAGGCATGGTGGCCAATATTCGTTTAAGCGATGGCCCATTCTTTATCTATCGTGAAGCCGGTAAACGCTACATCGCTGTGATCTTTAGTGTGCGCGGTCGAGACTTGGGCAGTGCTGTAGAGGATGCCAAGTATTTAGTTGAAAAGAATGTAGCCTTGCCAACGAATTACACCATTGCTTGGGACGGTCAATTTAACCAAATGAAGGCTGCACAACAAAAGCTCATGGTTATCATTCCATTGACGCTCGTTGCCATTTTCTTATTGCTTGTAACTGCCTTGGGTAATTTCCGCGATGCAGTGATTGTTTTGATTAACGTTCCTTTCGCTGCCATTGGCGGCATCATTGCTTTGCATCTTGGTGGTGAGACCTTGAGTATTTCCGCTTTATTTGGATTCCTATCACTCTTTGGCATTGCGATTCAAGACGGTGTGATTTTGATCTCCTATATTAATAAAACGGTAGCTGAAGAGCATGGCGCCATGAAGGATGCGATGGTAGATGGTGCTGCATTGCGCGTTCGCCCTGTATTGATGACAGCAATGTTGGCTGGATTAGGTCTCCTACCTGCAGCTTTGTCACATTCGATCGGTTCCGAGGCACAGCGTCCGTTGGCTCTTGTGATTGTGGGCGGAATGGTAACTACTACGATTTTGACTTTACTAGTACTGCCAGTGATCTATGCGGCAATGAGAGCGCATGGCAAACATAAACCTGGGCTTGTTTAATCATGTCTAAGCAACCCCATATCTTAGTTTCTAATGATGATGGCTATTTGGCTCCTGGCTTATTGGCTTTAGTAGAAGCGGTACGTCCTTTGGGTCGTATTACGGTGATTGCTCCCGAGCAGAACCATAGCGGCGCTTCCAATTCTTTAACGCTTTCTAGACCACTCTCCATTCATCGGGTAGCTGGTGGTGAGCGTGATGGCTTCTTCTTCATCAATGGCACTCCTACGGATTGCGTGCACGTTGCCATGACGGGTTTTTTAGATGAGAAACCTGACCTAGTAATCTCTGGGATCAATCAAGGCGAGAACATGGGTGAAGATACACTTTACTCAGGTACTGTTGCTGCCGCAGTTGAGGGTGTGATGTTTGGGGTTCCTGGCATTGCTTTCTCACAAATTGATCGCGGTTGGAATCGCATTGAAGATGCCGCTAAAGCTGCGCATGATGTGGTGGCTCAAATGCTGGTTTCTGCTTTAAGCAAAAATCATACCGATGGGGTAGCAACATTGCTTAATGTCAATATTCCCAATCGACCTTATGCCGATTTGTATCGCTGGCGTGTAACGCGTCTTGGCAATCGCCATCATTCTCAGCCAGTTGTAGTGCAAGATAGTCCTCGCGGCGAGAAGATCTATTGGATTGGTGCTGCAGGCGATGTTAAAGAAGGCTCTGAAGGTACAGACTTTCATGCGATTGCGCAAGGATGTATTTCGATTACCCCAATGCAGTTAGATTTAACGCACCATGCTCGCTTAGCAGCTATGCGTGCCAATGGTTGGGATCGCGGTTGAAGGCTCCCACCGAACGTTTTGCTGCCTATCGGCAAGCTTTAGCAGCAAAAGTTCATGCTGGTGGTGTCAAACACGGCAAAACTTTAGAGGCAATTGCCACAGTTCCTAGGCATGCTTTTATGGATGCTGGTTTGCATGCGCAAGCCTATGAAGATACTGCTCTGCCTATCGGACATGAGCAAACTATTTCAAAGCCTTCTGTAGTGGCGCGCATGATAGAGTTGCTTCACAAGCCAAAACACAAACTTGGCAAGGTCTTGGAGATAGGCACTGGTTGTGGTTATCAAGCTGCCGTCTTGAGTTTGTTGGCAGATGAGGTGTACTCCATCGAGCGTATTCGTCCTTTGCATGACATGGCTAGAGCGAAGTTGCGCCCATTTCGGATTAATAACCTACGCCTGATCTATGGTGACGGTATCTTGGGTTTGCCTCAGGCAGCCCCATTTGATGGGATCATTTTGGCAGCAGCAGGCTTGGGTATTCCGGACGCCTTGCTAGACCAGTTATCGATTGGGGGGCGCTTGGTTGCACCCGTTGCTAAAAATGCGAAAGAGCAGCAATTGGTGATGGTTGAGCGTATGAGCTCCCAGCGCTATCAAAGAACCGTACTGGACGGAGTCTTTTTTGTCCCCTTACAATCAGGGGTAGTATAAGAATAATGATGAATTCCTAATTCAGTACTCAATTTAATGCCCTACCTATCTAAGACTTTCTTGATTGCCTTGATATCAACATCCCTGATGTTGATGGTGGGATGCTCTACACCACGTACTAAGCCTGCTAGCGTAACTGATCGAAGCGTCGGATCAGTTGAGCCAACGCCTGCTGGTTTCTATCGCGTTAAAAAAGGCGATACCTTGGCGCGTATTGCTTTGGATAACGGACAAGCACCTCGCGATGTAGTGCAGTGGAATAAAGCAGCCAATCCAAGTTTTAATCCAAATCTGATTGAAGTTGATGACTTGATTGTGATTAAAGCACCTGCCGGATCAAAGCCAGTCAAAGTTGCCGAGAAGAAACCAGCAGCAGATAAAGCAGATTCCTCAGCCTCAGCATCCGCTCCAGAACCTGCAAAAACAGAAGTAGTTGCTGAACCTGGGATTCGTTTATCTTGGCCTGCTAAAGGTAAGGTTACTGGTGAGTTCAGTGAAACCAATAAAGGAATTGATATAGCAGGTAAGGTTGGCGAACCCATCCTAGCAGCATCCGATGGCAAAGTAGTCTATGCCGGCAACAGTTTGCGTGGTTATGGCAATCTAGTCATTGTTAAGCACGACAACACCTATCTCACTGCTTACGCTCACAATAGCAAGCTCTTGGTTAAAGAGGGTGATGTCGTTCGTAAAGGTCAAAAAATTGCTGAGATGGGTGATACGGACACCACTTTAGCAAAATTGCATTTTGAGTTGCGTGTTAACGGCAAACCAGTTAATCCAACGCCGTATTTACAGTGATGTTGCAGTAAATACGCATGGCCACTGTTCTTGTATTTGATATTGAAACCATTCCCGATGTAGCTGGCTTACGCCGCCTCGAAGACTATCCAGATTCTATGAGTGATTCTGAAGTGGCTGCAAAAGCCATGGCAGATCGAGCCGCTAAAACGGGTAGTGAATTTCTCCCCTTATTTTTGCAAAAGATTGTTGCTATATCTTGTGTGATTCGTAGAACCACTAAAGAGGGCTTGCCCCAAATTAAAGTCGGTACCCTAGGCACTCCACAGGATGATGAGAAGGTATTAATACAAGCCTTCTTTGACCTGGTTGAAAAATACACTCCCCAATTGGTTTCTTGGAATGGCAGTGGCTTTGATTTGCCAGTTTTGCACTATCGTGCCTTAGCTAATCATGTACAAGCCCCGCGTTACTGGGAGATGGGCGAGAGTCAAGACTCTGATAGCCGTGAATTTAAGTGGAACAACTACATCAGTCGTTATCACATGCGCCATCTCGATATGATGGATCTACTGGCCAAATTTAATGGCCGAGCTAATGCGCCATTAGATGGTTTGGCTAAACTTTGTGGCTTCCCAGGCAAGATGGGTATGGATGGCAGTCAGGTGTGGCCTGCTTATCAAGATGGCAAGATCAATGACATCCGCCGTTATTGCGAGACCGATGTGGTCAATACCTATCTCATGTACTGCCGCTTTCAATTGCTGCGTGGCGGCTTTTCTCATGCTGAATATCAAGAAGAAATTGATTTCGTAAAGGCTTATTTAGAAACAGAATCTAAAGAACCCAATGGCGGTCAATGGCAAGAGTACCTTCAGGGTTTTGCAGCGGATGCGTAGAGGGGATAAGCCGGTCAACATTGAGGTTGTCGAGCCAATTCAAGTTGAAGCACTAGATTTAGATGCCCAAGGAATAGCTCGTTTAGCCCCCAATGAGGAAGAAGCTGCCCAAGGTCAAAGTGGTAAGGTCATCTTTATCAAGGGCGCATTGCCAACCGAGCTAGTGACTTACACCATCACCAGTGATAAATCCCGCTTTAGTAAGGCTAAGGTACGCAGCATTCTCAAGCCTGCAGTATTTAGGGCGGAACCGAAATGCAAAGCCTTTGGGGTGTGCGGCGGTTGCACTATGCAGCATTTAGATATTCGTGCGCAAGTAGCTATGAAGCAACGCGTTCTAGAGGATGACCTGCAACATATCGCCAAAGTAAAGCCACAAGAAATTCTGCGCCCGATGGGAGGGCCCACTTGGGAATATCGTCACCGCGCGCGCTTAAGCGCCGTGAATCGCTCCATTAAAAAAGGCACAGTACTCATAGGCTTTCATGAAGGCAAGAGTGGTTATGTGGCTGATATGTTGGCATGTGAGATTTTGCCTAAACATGTCTCGGATTTATTGCCAGAGATGCGTAAATTAGTCATGGGCTTATCCATTGTCGATCGTATGCCTCAGATTGAGATTGCGGTTGGTGAGCCGGAAGATGTCTTCTCGGATGATCCAAAAAAATCAAAGCCAGTTACCGCATTGGTGTTTCGTAATCTCAAGCCCTTAACGGCAGAAGATGAGCAGCTCCTGCGTGCATTTGCTGATGAACATCAGGTATGGATATGGCTACAACCCAAGGGTATAGAGACCGTGGCACCGTTTTATCCAGAGACAGGCAAGCTTTGTTATCGCTTGCCTGAATTTGAGATTGAGATGCCATTTAAGCCTGCTGATTTCACACAGGTAAATCACATGATGAATCGCGCATTGGTGAGCAGGGCGATTCGCTTGTTAGAAGTGAAGTTAACGGATCGTGTACTCGATTTATTTTGTGGTCTTGGTAATTTCACATTACCCCTTGCCAGAAAAGCAAAACAAGTTTTAGGGATTGAAGGTCTTGAGAGTTTGACAACTCGGGCAAAAGCGAATGCTGAGCATAACGGGCTGGTGGATAAAACCAGCTTCATGCAAAGCGATTTATTTCTGGTGACAACAGAAACCATTGCATCGTGGGGTAAGGCAGAGCGCTGGTTAATGGATCCGCCGCGTGAAGGCGCGATGGAGATTTGCAAGTCTTTAGCAGAGCTACATTTACAGCAAAGTGATCTACTACCGCAACGCATTGTTTATGTTTCCTGCAACCCCAAAACCTTAGCGAGGGATGTGGATATCTTGTGCCATCAAGCGGGCTACATCTTAAGCAGTGCAGGCATTATCAATATGTTCCCCCACACCTCCCACGTCGAGTCTATGGCCGTATTTGATCGTCTATAGCCCCACAAACTCTAGATTTAGTTCTATTTTCCGTAAGTATTGCCCATATTTAGTGCATTTAGCCTGATGCTGGTGCGGCGCCCTCAAAATCAAGTCTTATTGAAGAGTAGATTGAACTTGTGCAGTGGTTGTATTACTGCCAATCCTTTTTACCTTCGGGAGAGCGTCATGAAAGCCTCAGATAGTTTTGCAATCTTATTAATTTTGATGGCACTGTCTTACGCTATTAGTATGTTTGTAGCGGCCTAATATTTAGCTATAAACAAGTAGGTAGGCAGAGTAGCGTAGTCGTAAAGAAAAAGGCGCCCGCAGGCGCCTGATGAGAACAACACACTAAAGATCTTAGTGTGTATTAATCTCCCTTAATCTCGATTACCACCAACAATACCCAATAGTGCGAGTAAGTTAGTAAAGACGTTATACACATCTAAGTAGATAGCTAATGTAGCCATGATGTAGTTGGTTTCACCACCATTGATGACGCGTTGTACATCTACCAAGATAAAGGCTGAGAAGATGGCGATTGCCAATACCATCACAGTCAACATCAAAGCAGGTAGTTGCAACCAGATGTTTGCCAATGAAGCAACAATCAACAGCAACACGCCAACCATCAACCATTTACCCATGCCGGCAAAATCGCTTTTGCTTACAGTAGCAATCGTTGCCATAGTAGCGAAGATTGCAGCTGTACCGCCGAAGGACAGCATGATGAGAGTGGCGCCATTGCTATAGCTATTTAATGTATAACCAATTAAGCGAGACATCATGATGCCCATGAAGAAGGTAAAGCCCAAGAGTAGGAGTACGCCTACACCAGTATCTTTATTCTTCTCAATTGCCCAGAAGAAGCCAAAGGCAACAGCCATAAACACGATAAAGCCAATAAAAGGGCTGCCAGAGAACAGATCAAGCCCCATTGCGACCCCAAGCCAGGCACCAATCACAGTTGGAACCATGGAAAGCGCCAAGAGGGCGTAAGTGTTACGGAGTACGCGGTTGCGTACCTGGACGGCACTAATTGAGCCGGTTTGGCCAAAGCCGTAAGAGTTCAGATCACTCATATTGACTCCTTCTTTTTCATTGTTAATACAAGAGCCCATAAAGAGCTGTTGACAGTAAGTATAGACAAAACGCCCTAATTTCAAGGCCCCGCAGAAAAGACCTACAAATTGAAGGCTTATGCCCTGTAAATTCAAGGGCTTAGCCCTACGGGCATAGGGGTAAATACGGTCAAGCAATGTATAATTCGGGGGGTCGCAGGAGTGGGGTGCTTTATTGGCCTTTCCTGGCAAATACCTTTGAAATCACTATTGGAGTCTTGAATGGCAATTGAACGCACCCTTTCTATTATCAAACCTGATGCTGTCGCTAAAAACGTCATCGGCAAAATCTATGACCGTTTTGAGTCTGCTGGTTTGAAGATCATTGCTTCCAGAATGGCCCATTTGTCACAGAATGAAGCCGAGCAGTTCTACGGCGTTCACAAAGATCGTCCTTTCTTCAAAGACTTGGTGAGCTTCATGATCTCTGGTCCTGTAATGATTCAAGTATTGCAAGGCGAAGGCGCTATTGCTAAGAATCGTGACTTGATGGGCGCTACCGATCCTAAGAAGGCAGAAAAAGGCACAATCCGTGCTGACTTCGCTGACAGCATCGACGCAAACGCAGTTCATGGCTCTGATGCTCCTGAAACAGCTGCTGTGGAAGTTGCTTTCTTCTTCCCTGGCATGAATGTTTTCAATCGTTAATCCACGATTGCTAACGAATAACCTATTTAATATATAAGTAGGCGCATTGACCTCCCCGCGCGTAAATCTCTTAGATTTTGACGCTGACCAAATGGCAGCGTATGTCGCGGGGTTGAATGAAAAGCCCTTTAGGGCGAAGCAACTCATGCAGTGGATACACCAACGTGGTGTAGGTAACATCAATGACATGAGTGATTTAGCAAAAAGCTTTAGAGCAACTTTGCTAGATAAAGCAGAAGTACTTTCTCTCCCCGTTATCAAAGATGAACACGCCGCTGATGGTACCCGTAAATGGTTGCTGGACGTTGGTGCTGGCAATGCAGTCGAGTCCGTATTTATTCCTGAGGACGATAGAGGTACTCTGTGCATCTCTTCTCAGGCAGGCTGCGCAGTCAATTGCCGTTTTTGCTCAACCGGTCATCAAGGCTTCTCGCGCAACCTGACTTCTGGTGAAATCATCGGGCAACTTTGGTTTGCTGAACATCTTTTACGTAATGATCCTCAGGCTATTCGCAGGATAGAAAAGTTTCCAACTCCAGGCTGGGAGCACACAGGTCGCGTCATCTCCAATGTGGTGATGATGGGTATGGGTGAACCGTTGCTGAACTACGATAACGTTGTTTCTGCGCTGCGCTTAATGCTTGATGACAGAGCTTATGGTTTGTCGCGTCGTCGTGTCACGGTATCGACATCAGGTGTAGTGCCGATGATTGATCGTCTTGCGCAAGATTGCCCAGTAGCACTAGCGGTCTCCTTACATGCACCGAATGATGCATTACGCGATCAGCTAGTGCCACTCAATCAAAAATATCCTTTACGTGAATTGCTCGATGCTTGTGAGCGTTACTTGCCATTTGCGCCAAGAGATTTCTTAACCTTTGAATATTGCATGCTCGATGGTGTCAATGATTCTGATATTCAGGCTAAAGAGTTGGTTCGCTTGCTGAGAAACATTAAGTGCAAGATCAATCTCATTCCATTTAATCCATTTCCAGAATCTGGTCTCAAGCGCTCATCAGCCCAGCGCATAAACACTTTCGCTGGCATCTTGTTAGATGCGGGTATGGTTGCGACCGTGCGCAAGACTCGCGGAGAGGATATTGCTGCAGCATGCGGTCAATTAGCAGGTGACGTCGTGGATCGTACGCGTGTACGTGAGCGTGATGTCCATAGTGCCGAGATCGAAATCGAAGAAGCGGAATCCGATGAGCAGTCAAATGAGCACCCAATTGAGTGGCTCAAAAAATTAAATTAAAGATTAGATCCCGATTATTCCAATGAGCTCTAATAATTTATTGCCACCTCTACCGTTAGGGCCATCCCCTAAGCGAGCAACTCGCCAAGCAACTGTTGCTTGGAAGACCAATATCATTACTGTTGGTGGTGATGCGCCAGTACGAGTGCAGTCCATGACCAATACCGATACAGCGGATGCTGTTGGTACTGCAATTCAGGTAAAGGAATTAGCCCGTGCAGGTTCGGAGATGGTGCGCATTACTGTCAACACGCCAGAGGCAGCCGCTGCCGTTCCTTATATTCGTGAGCAGCTAGATAAGATGGATGTCTTGGTACCCTTAATTGGCGATTTCCATTACAACGGTCATACCTTATTGAATGATTTTCCAGACTGCGCTAAAGCGCTCTCAAAGTACCGCATTAATCCAGGTAATGTGGGTAAGGGCGCCAAGCGTGACCCACAATTTGCACAAATGATTGAAGCTGCTTGTAAATATGACAAGCCGATTCGAATTGGTGTGAACTGGGGAAGCTTAGATCAAGAACTCTTAGCCTCCATTATGGATAGCAATGCTGCCTTAGCAGTTCCAAAAACTGCACAAGAAGTGATGATTGAAGCCTTAATTCAGTCAGCATTGCAGTCGGCAGAAAAAGCAGTTGAGTTGGGAATGAATCCTGATCAAATTTTGCTTTCATGCAAAGTGAGTAATGTGCAAGACTTAGTCGCTGTGTATCGCGACCTCTCACGTCGCTCTGACTATCCATTGCACTTAGGTTTAACAGAAGCAGGCATGGGCAGCAAAGGTATAGTGTCTTCGACTGCGGCGATGGGCATCTTGTTGCAAGAAGGTATTGGCGACACGATTCGCGTTTCGTTAACACCTGATCCAGGCGCTCCTCGTGAGAACGAAGTTATCGTTGCTCAAGAAATACTGCAAACCATGGGCTTACGTAACTTCACACCAATGGTGATCGCTTGCCCTGGTTGTGGCAGAACCACCAGCACAACATTCCAAGAATTAGCAGCCAATATTCAATCGTATTTGCGTCAACAAATGCCGGTTTGGAAGAAAACCCATCCTGGCGTTGAGAATATGAATGTGGCAGTAATGGGGTGTATCGTAAATGGCCCAGGCGAGAGCAAGCACGCCAATATTGGTATTTCATTGCCGGGAACGGGTGAAACCCCAGCTGCACCAGTATTTGTGGATGGGGTGAAGGTAAAAACCCTGCGCGGTGAAAAAATTGCCGAAGAGTTTCAAGTAATTGTTGACGAGTACGTTAAACAAAACTACGCATCTAAAGTTTAAGTAGATTTAAACAAGGCGATAACAAAACAATAATAAAAATGACTGATCAAAGTAAAGACCAAAAACCAGAAGTCAAAATCCAGAATACCCAAAAAGTGCAGAAAATAAACGGCGTTCGCGGTATGAATGATTTGCTACCAGCAGATGCAGCGCAGTGGGCACATCTTGAGCATGTCTTACGCGATCTAACGCGTGCTTATGGTTATGAATTTTTGAGAACGCCAATCGTAGAAGCGACCGCAGTATTTCAGCGTGGTATTGGCGAAGTGACCGACATCGTTGAAAAAGAAATGTATTCCTTTGAAGATCGCTTGAATGGCGAGCAACTCACCTTGCGTCCCGAGGGTACTGCTGCGTTAGTCCGTTCCGTTATTGAAAATAATTTGATTTACGAGGGCCCTAAGCGCCTTTGGTACACCGGACCGATGTTCCGTCATGAGCGTCCACAGCGTGGCCGTTACCGTCAGTTCCATCAATTTGGTGTTGAAGCTTTAGGCTTTGCTGGTCCCGATATCGATGCAGAAATCATCCTGATGGGTCAACGTCTGTGGGATGAGCTGGGCTTGAAGGGGGTTCGCTTGGAGATCAATTCCCTAGGTCAGGTTCCTGAGCGCGCGGAGCATCGTGCTGCCTTAGTAACTTACTTTGAGAAAAATAAATCACAGCTCGACGAAGACTCACAGCGTCGCCTTGTTAGCAACCCATTGCGTATTCTGGACTCTAAAAACCCAGAGATGCAGGCATTGATCGAGGGTGCACCAAAACTATTGAATTTCTTGGGAGAAGAGTCGCTTAAGCATTTCAATGCAGTACAAGCTTTACTCAAAGCAAATAACATCCCTTGCAAAATCAATCCTCGTTTAGTCCGTGGCTTGGATTACTACAACCTCACGGTATTTGAGTGGGTGACCGATGAGCTGGGAGCTCAAGGTACGATTGCTGGTGGTGGACGTTATGACCCTTTGATCGAGCGCATGGGTGGTAAAGCAGCGCCTGCTTGTGGTTGGGCAATGGGTATGGAACGCGTGCTCGAGTTGATGAAGGTCTCTGGATCCTTGCCCGAAGCCCAGGCCCAATGCGATATTTATGTTTTGCACCAAGGTGGCGAGACCTTGACTGCTGCCATGATCATCGCTGAGCGCCTTCGTAGCGCAGGCATTGATACCGTTCTTTTCTGCCCTCCAGACGGTCAATCCGCCAGCTTTAAGTCCCAAATGAAGAAGGCTGATAGCAGTGGGGCAGCCTTTGCAGTCATTATTGGCCCTGACGAATTGGCCAAGAATGAGGCAGCACTGAAGGACTTACGTGGCACGGGGGAGCAGAAATCCGTTCCTTTGGACGATGTCTTGGGGGCAGTAATTGATGCCCTGGTTGGCGCCTCAGAATAGAATTAACCAATTACTTATAAATTACCTTTTAATTACCCATTAGTGAACTTGGATTGAAATGCCTTTAGATCTAGAAGAACAAGAACAATTAGACCAATTCAAAGCGTTTTGGCAAAAGTACCGCAATATTATTACTGGGGTAGTCACGGCTGCCTTGTTCGCTTACGCTGCTTACAGTGGATATCAGTGGTGGCGTAATAGTCAGGCACTTGAAGCTTCTAAGCTTTATGAAACGATGGTGGGCGCGATTGCGAAAGGCGATAAAGATCTGACCTTGCGCGCAGCTGACGATTTGCAAAAAGATTTTGGACGCACACCCTATGCGGCAATGTCTAGTTTGATCGCTGCGCGCATCGCATCGGATGCAGGCGATAGCGCGAAGGCTTTAGATTATTTACGTTGGGCCGCTAAGAATGCATCAAATGACGGCTACCTTGCTTTGGCAAAATTACGCTTAGTAACTCAATTGATTGAGCTGGGCTCTGAAAAAGATTTTGCAGAGGCTGATCAAATCTTGAAAGAAAAGCCTATTGCTGGTTTTGAATCCTTATGGCTTGAACGTCGTGGTGATTGGTATCTCGCGCAAAAGAAAAATGAACAAGCTAAGACTAGTTACCAAGAGGCCTGGAAAAAATTAGATCAAGCAAAAGAATTTCCTGAAGAGGCGCGTCGCCTCTTAAAAGTTAAATTGGATGCCGTTGGAGGAGTTACTCAGTGATGACTAAAGTGATAACTAAGGAAATGAAGCATTTGCCGATGCGTATAGGTACTGCCTTAGTGTTGGGTGCCGTGGTAATTGCTTTAGTAGCTTGCTCCGGTAGCTCAAAGGTCAGAAAGCCTGCCGAATTACCTGCGGTTACCAATCAATTTGATCTTCGACCTGTTTGGTCTAACAGCATTGGTTCATCAGAAACCTTTAACTTTCATCCCATTGTTGCTGGTGATGCGGTATACGTCGCTTCTCACCGTGGGAACTTGGCCAGGATTGATTTAGCATCAGGCAATAAAACGTGGGAAGTATCTGTACCTGATCGCTTATCCGTTGGCCCTGGCTCGGATGGGCGTACTACTGTAGCAGTGAGTACAAAGGGTAGGGTCTATGCCTATGACGATGCTGGCAAGCCTATTTGGAATGTGAGTGTTGGCAGTGAAGTATTAAGCGAACCTGTGGTTGCTGGTGGCATCGTGGTTGTGCGTGCACTCGATAATCGTTTCATTGGGTTAGATGCACAAACTGGCAAACGTAAGTGGACTTATCAGCGTCAGCAGTCTGCTTTGTCGTTGCGTGTGGGCTATGGCATGCTATCTATTAATAACGAGGTGATTGTTACTGGTTTTGCTGGCGGTCGTTTTGGCATGATTGCAATTGCGAATGGCGGATTGGTTTGGGAAACCCCCGTATCTTTTCCTAAAGGCTTCTCTGAAATCGAACGCCTGAATGATGTCAGTGCTAAACCTAGTATGGAAGGCGATATTATCTGTGCGGTTTCTTATCAGGGCCGTATTGGTTGTGGCCAGGCTCGTACAGGAAACCTTCTGTGGTTTAAGGACTATTCAAGTTACACCGGCACTTCCCAAAGTACTGACATGGTTTTCTCAGCAAACGATAAATCCTACGTGACTGCTTTTGCAACTAAAGACGGTACGCAGGTTTGGGAAAACACTCAGCTGATGTTCCGTGATGTAGGTGAGTCACTTGCGGTTGGCAGAGTTTTGCTGATGGGTGATGGTGAAGGTTATATCCATGCATTTTCACAGGCGAATGGTGAGATGGTTGCGCGTATTCGTCACGACAGTAGTCCAATCTCGGCTGCCCCCATTGCGGTAGGTGGCCTCATCTTGGTTCAATCTCAAGGTGGAAAAATAGCGGCGTACAGTCCAAAATGAATCCAGTTATCACTATCGTCGGCCGTCCCAATGTGGGGAAGTCGACTCTCTTTAATCGCTTAACGCGTTCACGTGATGCATTAGTGGCTGACTTTTCTGGTTTAACCAGAGATCGTCACTATGGCAAAGGCCGTATCGGCGAGCGTGCATTTATTTGCGTGGACACCGGAGGTTTTGAGCCAGTAGCAAAGACCGGCATCGTTGCCGAAATGGCAAAACAAACCAAGCAAGCCGTTGCTGAATCTGACATTGTGATTTTCTTGGTTGATGGTCGCTTAGGTATGGCGCCACAAGATCGGGTGATTGCAGATTTCTTGCGTAAGACTGGAAGACCCATCATCCTGGCGGTAAATAAAACCGAAGGTATGCAAGCCGGCGTTGTTACTGCAGACTTTCATGAGCTTGGATTGGGTGAGCCCTTCCCAATTTCATCTGCGCATGGCGATGGTGTGCGTGGCCTGATTGATGACGCTTTAGATTCGCTGGGCATTGCAGAGCCAGATGAAGAGGAATTAGCTAACGACCCTAATCGCCCAATGAAGATTGCGGTAGTGGGTCGTCCAAACGTCGGTAAATCTACGTTGATCAATAAGTTGATCGGTGAAGAGCGTGTGATTGCCTTTGATATGCCGGGTACTACGCGTGATGCGATCGAAGTTCCCTTTGAGCGTAACGGCAAGCCTTATATCCTGGTTGATACAGCAGGTCTGCGTCGCCGTGGCAAAGTATTCGAAGCGATTGAGAAGTTCTCAGTAGTTAAAACATTGCAAGCCATTGCTGACTGTAATGTGGTGATTTTGATGTTAGATGCTCAGCAAGATATTTCCGAGCAAGATGCACATATCGCTGGATTTATTGTTGAGGCTGGGCGCGCATTAGTAGTTGCAGTGAACAAGTGGGATGGTTTAGATGCCTACGTTAAAGAGCGCGCTCGTTTGGAGATTGCTCAAAAACTGCGCTTTCTGGATTTTGCAAACGTTCATCCGATCTCCGCTAAAAAAGGTACAGGCCTTAAGGATCTCTTTAAGGACGTCGATGCAGCTTATGCCGCAGCGATGGCGAAGTTACCAACTCCTCGTTTAACTCGTATCTTGCAAGAGGCAATCGAGCATCAACAGCCAAAACGGGTTGGTATGGGTCGTCCAAAATTACGCTATGCCCACCAAGGGGGTATGAACCCCCCAATTGTGGTCATCCATGGCACATCCTTGAGCGGAGTGACTGATAGCTACAAGCGATACTTGGAAGGTCGCTTTAGGGATGTCTTTAAATTGCGCGGTACGCCTTTACGGATTCAGATGAATACCGCTAAAAACCCTTACGTTGATGACGACAAGGGTAAAAAAAACAAAAAGCGCTAATTTGGGCTAATCTTTTAGATTCATGCCGAATTGGGCTTGATTTTTCAGAAAATCAGCCCAATATAGAGCTTAATGAGTCATTGGTTCTAGCAGTTTGTATCAAGCAATGTGTATTTAGAAATGTGCAGTGAAAATTGGTATTTAAAAAAAGCAAGACTCCCAAAAAAAGTAGTTACCAAAAGATAATTAAGGAGCAGTATGAGCAATAGCAATCCCAACAAAATTCAATTACTTCAGGATCCATTCCTCAATGCCTTGCGCAAAGAGCATGTTCCTGTTTCGATCTATCTTGTAAACGGTATTAAGCTGCAGGGCAATATTGAGTCATTTGACCAATATGTTGTGCTCTTGCGTAATACGGTGACGCAGATGGTTTACAAACATGCAATCTCTACGATCGTTCCTGCTCGTGCGATTGATTTTCGTTTAGAAGAAGCTAGCCCTGTATAAAACCGGAGTAGATGCGGCACGCGCTGTTCTAGTTGGTGTAGACACGGGACGCGAAGACTTTGCAGATAGCATGGCCGAACTCAGCCTTTTGGCTGATAGCGCAGGCTCTATACCCGCAGCCACTGTTATTGCCCGCAAGGGGAAAACTGACCCCGCTTTGTTTATCGGCTCAGGCAAGGCGAATGAGCTTAAGCGAGTGATGGAAGAGCATGGTGCAGAACTTGCGATCTTCAATCATCCACTTTCTCCAACTCAGCAACGCAATTTAGAGCGCCATATTGGTTTTCATGTAATGGACCGCACCGGATTGATTTTGGATATCTTTAGTCAAAGAGCGCAAAGTCATATTGGTAAGACGCAAGTTGAACTTGCACAAGTGCGTTATCGGATGTCTCGTTTGGTTAGAGCCTGGAGTCACTTAGAGCGACAGCGAGGCGGTATTGGTGTGCGCGGCGGTCCTGGTGAAACTCAGATGGAGTTGGATCGCCGGATGTTGGCAACCAAAGCGAAGCGCTTGGAAAATGAGCTAGAAAAACTCCAGCGCCAACAAAGAACGCAAAGAAGGGCTCGAAATCGCAAAGATGTGTTCTCTGTCTCTTTGGTTGGATATACCAATGCCGGTAAATCGACTTTGTTTAATGCCCTAACCAAAGCAGGGACTTACGCTGCTGACCAGCTTTTTGCCACCTTAGATACCACCTCCAGAAAGGTCCATTTGGATGGAGTTGGATCAATTGTGGTCTCTGATACCGTGGGATTTATCCGGGATTTGCCTCACCAGCTAGTGGAAGCCTTTAGGGCAACTTTGGATGAAACCATCCATGCCGACCTCATTTTGCATGTTATTGATGCCTGTAGCTCGGTAGCTAGGGAGCAAAAGGCTGAGGTAGAGGCCGTTTTAGAGGAAATTGGGGCTGATGACATCCCTCGGATTGAGGTGATGAATAAGATCGACCAGATGCCTCAAACCTTCACCCGTGGGGCTGTTTTAGAGCGAGATGGACAGGGTTTTCCAAGTCAGGTTTTCCTGTCAGCCAAGACGGGCTTAGGCCTTGATTTACTTCGCTCGGCCCTAGCCGAATGCTCTCAAATGACTGATAGAATAAGGGTCGAGCACAACCGTGCCAAGAAGCAATTGGCCCCGGATGAGTTTTTAGAACCTTTACCTGAACGACCAGAAACTTCTGAATTTAATCCGATTGCCAACCGAAGCTATTTATCTAATGACGCGTAAATTTCTAGACCTTTTTTCGGTGAATGATCCAGGTTGGGGCAATAGCCACAATTCAGGTGGATCCAAAGATGCCAAAGATGGGCAGGCAGAAGGTCAAGCTCCAAAAGCGGATCCAGAAACTAGCCAGCCAGTTGACCCAAAACCAACAAATCCTGTAACTAAGCCAGATGGCCCGCCAGACTTAGATGAGTTGTGGCGTGATTTCAATGACAGAATTGCTGGCATCTTTGGTGGCAAGAAGAAGCCGGGTGCATTAGGTGGTTCAGCTAGTAAGCCTGCAAATAAACCGAGCAGCACCGATATTCCTCCGCCTTCACAGCGCGGCAATGGTGGCGGCGGCAATGGTGGTATCAGCCCCCCTAACTTTAATTTCACCAATCCTTTTGGCTCAAAGGCGAGCTTTCTGATTGCGGGAGCGATTGTCTTCTTTGTGTGGGTTTGCAGTGGCTTCTTCATTATCCAAGAAGGTCAAGCTGGCGTTATTCTTACTTTTGGTAAGTACGATTACACCGCTAAGCCAGGTATTAACTGGCGTATGCCGTGGCCGATTCAGTCTGAAGAGACTGTGAACTTATCAGGAGTTCGCTCTGTAGAAGTAGGACGCCCTGTATTAATCAAGGCTACCAATCAAAAAGATTCTTCAATGCTTACTGAAGATGAAAACATCATCGACGTACGCTTTGCCGTGCAATATCGCTTGAAGGATCCTACTGATTATTTATTCAATAACCGCGATCCCGATGCAGCGGTAGTGCAAGCTGCCGAAACAGCTGTGCGTGAAATCGTTGCTCGTAGCAAGATGGATACCGTGTTGTACGAGGGTCGTGAAAAGATTGGCATTGATTTAGCCAACTCTATTCAGAAGATTTTGGACAGTTACAAAACGGGCATTTATGTGACTAGCGTAACCGTCCAAAACGTTCAACCGCCAGAGCAAGTTCAAGCTGCGTTTGATGATGCTGTGAAAGCAGGGCAAGACCAAGAGCGACTGAAGAGTGAGGGTCAAGCATATGCTAATGACATCATTCCGCGGGCCAAAGGCACTGCTGCACGTCTTATTCAAGAGGCTGAGGGTTATAAGGCCCGTGTAGTGGCTACTGCAGAGGGTGATGCCACCCGTTTTAAGCAGATCTTGGTTGAATACTCCAAGGCGCCTCAAGTGACTCGTGATCGCATGTATATCGATAGCATGCGTGAGATGTACAACAACGTTACGAAGATCTTGGTTGACACTACCAAGAGTAATAGCCTGTTATATCTCCCGCTCGATAAGATCGTCGCACAAGTAAGCGCTGAAAGTGCTCAAGCAGCCAGTGCGCAAACAAGCTCATCTGGAACAAGCACTCCCACTGGTAGCGTTACGGTAGGTGGTGCAACTGGTACAAATACAAATACAACGAGCTCGTCCTCGATCTCTACCTCTACTCCTGTAGCGCCAGTAACGAATAGCACTGCAGATAAACGTGATGGCCTCCGTAGTCGCGATCGGGAGTCCAGATAATGAGCGCCAATCGTTTAATTGCAGCCGGCATTGGCTTTATTGCGCTGATCTATGTTTTGTCTTCCAGTATTTTTGTGGTCGATCAACGTAAGTTTGCCGTGGTGTTCTCATTCGGGCAGATTGTTCGCGTGATTGAGCAGCCAGGAATTCAGGTGAAGCTTCCAGCTCCTTTTGAAAGTGTTCGCTTCTTTGATCGTCGCATTTTGACAATTGATAATCCAGAGGCAGAGCGTTTTATTACTGCCGATAAGAAAAACTTATTAGTCGATTCTTATGTGAAATGGCGCATTGTCGATCCACGTAAGTTCTTTATAAGCTTTAAAGGCGATGAGCGCTTGGCGCAAGACCGCTTAACTCAGTTAGTTCGCTCAGCCCTGAATGAGGAGTTCACTAAGCGCACTGTTCGCGAGTTGATTTCTGATCAGCGTGAAGAGGTGATGCAAGGTATTCGTAAGAAGGTTGCTGATGATGCTTCTGATATTGGCGTGGAGATTGTTGATGTTCGCCTAAAGCGTGTTGACCTCTTGGCGGAAATTAGTGATTCTGTTTATCGCCGTATGGAAGCAGAGCGCAAGCGTGTGGCCAATGAGTTGCGTTCTATGGGCGCTGCAGAGTCTGACAAGATTAGCGCAAATGCAGAGCGTCAACGTGACACGATCTTGGCGGAGGCCTATCGCGATGCCCAAAAAATTAAGGGAGCGGGAGATGCGAAAGCTACCGCACTCTATGCAGAGGCATTCGGGCGTGACCCTCAGTTTGCTCAGTTCTATCAAAGCCTAGAAGCCTATAGAAGCTCTTTCAAGGATAAGAAGGACATCATGGTGGTAGAGCCAAATGGTGAGTTCTTCAAGTTCTTGCACAAAAAATAAGAAAGCAAATAGTTCACATCATGAATCGCTGGTTACTTCCTGAAGATATTGCAGATGTATTGCCTGCCGAGGCTCGCAAGGTCGAGTCTTTGCGTCGTGCCATCTTGGACCTGTATCAGTCTTATGGCTATGAGTTAGTTGCGCCTCCCATTCTGGAGTTCTTAGACTCCTTATTAACTGGCACTGGTTCCGATCTCAATTTGCAAACATTCAAGTTGGTAGATCAGCTATCTGGTCGCACACTGGGTCTGCGTGCCGATATCACTCCGCAAGTAGCTCGTATTGATGCGCACCTCTTAAATCGTGCAGGTGTTACACGTCTTTGTTATGCCGGATCTGTTGCGCATGCTCGCACCCCAGTTGGTAGCTCAGCTCGCGAAGAACTACAGCTCGGTGCAGAGATCTACGGTTGTGCAACTTGGGAAGCCGATCTTGAGGCGATTACCTTATTGCTGAAAACACTTTCTGTTGCTGGAATTAAGAAGGTATATCTAGATTTGTCACACGCTGGCATTCTAGCGGGGATCTTAGCTGGTCAGAATCTGGATCAAGAAACGATTGAAGCCTTGTATAGCTTGCTTCAAAGCAAGGACCGTCCTCGATTAGGTCAATGGGCAGCTTGCTTGCCTGCTAATGTTGCTCAAGCGCTGATGGCATTGACGGAACTGAACGGCCCTTGTTCTGAAGTTTTAGCAAAGGCCAAGAAAGTATTACCTAAGCATGCAGCAATTGATCAAGCTTTAGCAGGTTTAGAGCGCTTGGTTTCTGCTGTAGCGAAGCTGTCTAATGACTTGGAACTCAGTATTGATCTGGCGGATTTACGTGGCTATCAATATCACAGCGGTGTCATGTTTGCCGCTTATGTTGATCAATTCCCGCAACCAATTGCAAGAGGCGGTCGCTATGATCATGTTGGTCAAGCCTTTGGTCGTTCCCGTCCTGCAACTGGCTTTTCTTTAGACCTATTAACTTTAGTCAATTTATCGCCGTTAACTGCGCGCAAGTTGGCCATCTTGGCACCTTGGATTGAAGATGTAGAGTTAAGTGCGGCCATCGAAACCCTCAGAACCAAGGGTGAAGTGGTGATACAGATTCCAGTAGGAACGTCATTGGAAGCTGCTGAATATGAATGCGATCGAGAGTTGGTTAAACAAGGTAACTCTTGGGAAGTAAAGAAGAAGTAAAGAAGAAGTAAAGAGCAAGTAAAGCGGAAATAAAGCAATAAATTGGCATTAAGCAGTTAACTTATTTTGTAATTATCTTTTTGGATTTCACTATGTCTTCAAAGCAGCAAACTAAAGGTCGTAACGTAGTTGTCATTGGCACCCAGTGGGGTGATGAAGGCAAAGGTAAGGTAGTTGATTGGTTAACAGATCATGCTCAAGCAGTGGTTCGTTTTCAGGGCGGTCACAATGCAGGCCATACCCTCATCATTGGCGACAAGAAGACGATTCTGCGTTTGATTCCTTCCGGAATCATGCATAAAGATGTCATCTGCTATATCGGTAATGGCGTAGTGCTCTCACCGGAGGCGCTCTTCAAAGAAATTGATGAGCTTGAGTCTGCTGGTTTGGATGTGCAATCTCGCTTGAAGATTTCAGAAGCAACGACTCTAATCCTCCCGTATCACGTGGCGATTGATAATGCGCGTGAAAAGAAGCGCGGCGATGCCAAGATTGGTACTACTGGTCGCGGTATTGGACCGGCTTACGAAGACAAGGTAGCGCGCCGTGCATTGCGCGTTCAAGATTTGTTCTACCCAGAAAAATTTGCAGAGCAGTTACGTGAGAACTTGGAATATCACAATTTCATGCTCACTAATTACTATGGCGCTGAGCCAGTAAATTATGAAAAGACATTGGCTGAGGCAATGTCTTACGCTGAGCGCCTGAAGCCTATGGTGGTAGATGTCTCTAGCGCTTTATATGCTGCCGAGCAATCTGGTCAGAATTTATTATTCGAAGGTGCGCAGGGAACATTGTTGGATATCGATCACGGCACTTATCCGTACGTCACCTCCAGCAACTGTGTAGCTGGTAATGCTGCTGCTGGTTCAGGTGTTGGACCAGACTCATTGCAATACATCTTAGGTATTACCAAAGCCTATTGCACACGTGTAGGCGCTGGTCCATTCCCAAGTGAACTCTATGATCATGACAATCCTGCCAAGCAAGATCCGATCGGTATTCGTTTGGCTGAAGTTGGTAAAGAGTTCGGTTCTGTCACTGGACGACCACGCCGTACTGGCTGGTTAGACGCTGCAGCATTAAAGCGCTCCATTCAGATCAATGGTTTATCTGGCCTTTGCATTACCAAGCTAGATGTTCTCGATGGTTTCGAAACAATTCGTTTATGCGTTGGCTATAACTTGGACGGTCAGAAGTTAGATGTATTGCCACGCGGCGCAGAATCTGTTGCCCGTTGCCAGCCAATTTATGAGGATTTCCCTGGCTGGAAGGGCACGACTTTCGGTATTCGTGAGTGGAATAAGCTTCCAGTCGAGGCACAAAACTTCCTGCGCCGTATTGAGGAAGTTGCAGGCAAGCCAATCGCTATGGTGTCTACAGGCCCAGAGCGTGACGAAACCATTCTCCTTCAGCATCCTTTTCAGGATTAATGGAAAATATTCCAGAACTGATTAATTAACTGATTTACTACCTAACCCTATTTATTAACTTTTTGTTTAAGAAGATATCAATATGACTGCGCGCACTACCTGTAATAGCCTTCAAGTGGCAACCCCTTTATATCGATTCATCGAAGACAAAGTACTTCCAGGTACTGGTATTAAGAGTGCTGATTTTTGGAAGGGCTTTGATGAAATCGTTAAAGACTTAACCCCAAAAAATGATGCCTTGCTCGCTAAACGTGATCGCATTCAATTGGATTTGGATAAATGGCACCAAGCCAATCCAGGCCCAATCAAAGATATGCCTGCGTATCGCAAGTTTTTGAAAGAGATTGATTACTTAGTTGATGTGCCAGGAAAAATTACCGCTACCACCAAGAATGTAGATGACGAGTTGGCGCTTCAAGCCGGCCCTCAGTTGGTTGTTCCGGTTCTCAATGCACGTTATGCCTTAAATGCTGCCAATGCACGTTGGGGCTCTTTGTATGATGCTCTCTACGGTACTGATGTTTTATCTGAAGAAGATGGCGCTACCAAGGCTGGCGCGTACAACCCAATTCGTGGCGCAAAAGTGGTTGCTTATGCCCGTAACTTCTTGGACCAAGCAATACCATTGGCTAAAGGCTCACACCGTGATTCAGTGGCTTACACAGTAGACGGCAATAAGTTGTCCGTGAAGTTAAAAGATGGCACTTCCATTGGTTTGGCTGATGAGAAGCAGTTCGTTGGCTACCAAGGTGATGCAGCTGCTCCAAGCTCTATCTTGCTACGTAATAACGGTGTCCATATTGATATTGAAATCAATAAGAGCAAAACGATTGGTGCAAGTGATCCTGCTGGCATTAATGACGTCATTCTTGAGGCAGCGCTTTCAACGATCTTGGACTTGGAAGACTCTATTGCTGCAGTAGATGGCGATGACAAGGTTCTCGCCTATGAAAACTGGCTAGGAATTTTGAAAGGTACCTTGGTTGAGGAGGTGAAGAAGGGTGACAAGACAATTACGCGCGCTCTTAACCCAGATCGCAAGTACACAGCTGGCATCGGCGCTGTTGATGCAAAAGATGGCATCGTTACATTGCATGGCCGTTCACTCTTGTTCCTTCGTAACGTTGGCCATTTGATGACTAACCCAGCCATCATTACCGGTGAAGGCAAAGAGATCTACGAAGGCATCTTAGATGCGGTAGTAACAGTATTGATTGCCTTGTATGACATCAATCGTCCAGCAAGCCAAGCGATTGGTAATACTCGCAAGGGTTCTGTATACATTGTTAAGCCAAAAATGCACAGCCCAGAAGAAGTGGCTTTTGCAGGCGAATTGTTTAGCCGCGTTGAGAAATTACTCGGCTTACCAGCCGATACCGTAAAGCTTGGCATCATGGATGAAGAGCGTCGTATGAGTGCCAACATCAAGGCAGCCATTGCTGCTGCGGGTGCACGTGTAGCCTTTATTAATACTGGTTTCTTAGATCGCACTGGCGATGAAATGCACACAGCGATGTATGCAGGTCCAATGATGCGCAAAGGCGATATGAAAACCAGCAAGTGGTTATCCGCTTATGAGCGTCGTAACGTCTTTGCAGGTTTGGATTGTGGCTTGCGTGGTCGCGCTCAAATTGGTAAAGGGATGTGGGCAATGCCAGACATGATGAAAGCTATGGTTGAGCAAAAGATTGTTCACCCTAAAGCAGGTGCTAATACTGCTTGGGTACCATCACCAACAGCAGCTACCTTGCACGCGCTTCACTACCATCAAGTAAACGTAGCAGAGCTCCAAAAAGAAATGGAAAAGTTGGATACTGCTGCCGAAGCAGAGGCACTAATCAATGATTTATTGACTATTCCGGTAGTTGAGAAGGCCAATTGGTCTAAGGAAGAGATTGCGCAAGAGTTGGATAACAACTGCCAAGGTATCTTGGGTTATGTAGTGCGCTGGATTGATCAAGGCGTTGGTTGTTCTAAGGTGCCTGATATTCATAACGTTGGCTTGATGGAAGATCGTGCAACATTGCGTATTTCTAGTCAGCACATTGCGAACTGGTTGCTTAACGGTATCGTGACTGCGGATCAAGTAAATGAGGCTTTACAGCGTATGGCTAAAGTGGTTGATGGTCAAAATGCTGGCGATCCTTTGTATCAGCCAATGATGCCTAACTACCAAGATTCATATGCCTATAAGGCCGCTAGCGATTTGATTTTCAAAGGCCTTGAGCAGCCTAACGGTTACACAGAGCCTTTGTTGCACGCTTGGCGTTTAGAGGTAAAGAAGGCGCACGCTAAGTAATTTAGCCAACGCCCTTGATAAGAATGGATTTGCCTACAAAGCAAATCCATTTTTTATTGGACATAAGTAAATGTTTGGATTTCTAAACCCCTTCTCTAAAGCGCATGCCCAGTTTCCATTTCAATTGAATGATGGCGGCAGGGAAGAGGCTGGCTTTAAAGGTGGCGCAGGAGATTGCGTCGTCAGATCTATCGCGATTGCTGCAAACCTGCCTTATATGCAAGTCTATGAAAGTTTAAGGTTGGCAAATGAGCATTATGCCCAGCGTCGTAATGATCGCCTGGCAAAGAGGCTGAGCGTAAAAGGCTCGTCTCCCAGAAATGGCAATCACTGCAATGTATTTCATGACTATATATTGGGTCTAGGCTTTGAGTGGGTGCCCACCATGAAAGTCGGCGCAGGCTGCCAGGTTCATTTAAGGTTAGATGAGCTGCCTTCAGGAGTCTTAATTGTGAAGGTTTCTAAGCACTTGACTGCGATAGTGAATGGGGTCATTTACGATACTCATGACCCCTCTAGAGGTGGAAATCGATGTGTTTATGGCTACTACATTAAAGCTTAAGGTGGTTCCTTAGCTTCTGTGCTACACACTCTTTTGACTAAAAACCTAAATTAATCCTAAAAAGGAATTTTTTTTAGGGTTTTATTTAAAGTTGTTTGTGGCGGCCCAGATATTTAAGATTCCAAGCTTGTCTGTAAAGCCCTGTCATTCCAATCATTGTGGAAGTAGTCCAAGCGATTGAAAAAAGACCTGAGAAGGCAATAAAGAAGGCCATTGTTTTCCATCCATACGGAAGAATGTCAGATATAAAACCCACAGTCGTATAGCAGCTCCCTGCAAAAAGAATGGCATTTACCCCATTAGGGATTAGGTTTAACCAAAAGAGAATGGCTGCCCAAATAAAGATCTCGCAAATATGAATCAAAGCAATAATAATGAAGGCTAGGTAGAAGTGAAAAAAGATCCTATTATATTGATTGCGATCTAGATTTGCCTTGGTAAACCGCTCGAAACGCATAGCCATGTGATTTAAGCCGCTACCATGGAATATGAGAATCAGGATTAAGCCCGTAACCCCAAAAAAGATATCAATAAGAACAAAGGTAAGTGAGATGGTTGTTGTCGTGTCTGACAAGGTTGGCAAGGCCATAATTTCCATTCAGAAATAGGTTGGTAGGCGATATAGCCGTAATCCTACCCCAAAGCAGATCCGTGCGCTAGAGAGGATAATGTTCTTTTGTCTACCTAATTTGCACTGTTGATTCTACTTTGAGTTTAGTTCGCACCCCTCAGCAAGAGAGATTCTTTTTGCTTGCCTTGGCTGGCATTCAGTTCACCCACATACTGGATTTTATGATCATGATGCCGCTTGGGCCTCAGTTCATCAGCGCTTTATCGATCAATACACATCAATTTGGTTTATTGCTATCTTCTTATACTTTTGCTGCTGCGATCGCAGGCGTATTTGCTACCTATTACATTGATCGATTTGAGCGGAGGCAATTGCTGCTGCGTTTGTATGTTTGCTTCATTATTGCAACCATAGCCTGTGGGTTTGCCCAAAACTATCACATGCTATTTATCGCGCGTGCCTGTGCCGGCGCTTTTGGAGGCATCTTAGGATCATTGGTGCAGACGATTGTTGCTGATTCCATTCCTTTTGAGCGAAGAGGAAAAGCATTGGGTACAGTCATGGCTGCTTTCTCAGTTTCAACTGTTGCTGGCGTACCCTTAAGTTTGTTCTTGGCAAATCACATTAGCTTTCTAGGTTGGCGCGCTCCTTTCATGTTTATTGGCTTAATCTCTATATTGATTTTGTTTATTGGATATCGCTATATTCCTAAAATTTCTGGACATTTGCATCACGTTCAAGAGGGTAGCCGCTTTAGACAAATCTATGACATTCTGATTGCCCACAAACATGCGCGCGCCTTTGTGTTTATGGGGCTTATTATGATCACTGGATTCTCAGTGATTCCCTATATTGCCCTGTATCTCACTTCCAATGTTGGCGTTGCTAATTCCTATATTTCCTTAATTTACCTATGTGGTGGCATTGCTACCTTGATGAGTTCAAGGTTGATAGGTCAAATGGCTGATAAATATGGCAAAGTGCGGGTATTTAGAATTCTGGCGATTATCAGCTTAATTCCTCTGATAGTGACAACCAATCTTGTGCCGGTTCCCCTTTGGGCGGTGTTGATTAACTCAACCTCATTTTTTATCTTGATTTCAGGGCGAATGATCCCGGCTATGGCAATAGTGAGTCAGCTGGTGGAGCCAAAAATCCGGGGAACCTTTATGAGTCTAGTAGGTTCAACTCAGATGCTGGCTTCAGGAATTGCATCTGTTTTGGCAGGCTTAGTCGTCACTATTACGCCGGATGGAAAGATGGAGCATTACAACTTGGTTGGCTATGGCGCAGTTATTTGTGGGTTACTGACATTTTGGCTGGTAGGATATATTCATTCTGATGCGAAAAAAACTTAAGGAGTCCCTATGATTGAATTTAAAAGACCTGATGGACAGGCATTAAATGGATATTTGGCAGAGCCAAGTGATAAAGCGAATGCCCCTGGGATAGTTGTCATTCAGGAGTGGTGGGGTCTTGATGAAGAAGTGAAGGCAGTGGCTGATCGTCTGGCTAAAGCAGGTTATCGCGCATTAGTCCCAGATTTGTATCGCGGTAAGTTGGCCCTGGAGGCTAATGAGGCGGAGCATTTAATGGGTGACCTCAATTTTGGGGATGCCGCCGGGCAAGGTATTCGTGGCGCTGTTCAATACTTAAAAGCCACTGGCAGTGCAAAGGTTGCCGTCACTGGATTTTGTATGGGTGGAGCGTTAACTATCCTTGCGGCATGTAATGTGCCAGAGTTAGACGGCTCTATTGTCTGGTACGGCAATCCACCGCTGGAGTACGTTAATGCTGGAGCCATTACCAAGCCAATGCTGGGGCATTGGGCCTTACACGACGAGTTTTTCCCAATCGCAGGCGTAGATCAGTTGGAGGAAAAGCTAAAAGAAGCGGGCGTCTATTATGAATTTCATCGCTACGATACAAAGCATGCCTTTGCAAACCCAAAGGCTGATTCAAGAGACTTGCCGCCTCTAAAATACAACGCTGAAGCTGCAAAACTGGCCTGGGAACGTACGCTTGATTTTTTACAAAAATATATCAATAGCTAAGCTATCTGAACGTTCATTCCAAAGAAAACCAAAGAAGGTCAAAATGCGGTTCAGCCGGATGCCTTCTATAAAATTATCGAATCTATTAAAACTCGTAAAGAGTAATTCCTATCCTGAATCATCATGCACTTATTTGCCGAAAATCTTGCTGTAGAAATTTCTAGTTACTACCGTAACTTAGCCCTGGCTCATGGTGTTATTCCAAAGGTATTTACTTTGGTAAACGGGGAGGGTGATCAATACCTCTTTTTTATTGAGGATCTTCCTTTTGAGAAAGATGAAGAGATCAATCAGTTTCTTACTTATATAGTGCAAGCGCATGAGGCAGTTTGCTATGCTCGGGGTACTTTAGTCATTGTTGAAAAGAATCAACAGTTCATTGAGTTTGCGGTGATCGACCGCGATGATGCAGATGCGATTGTTTGTTCAGCAGAGCTCACAAGAGATATGGACGATAAGCCCATTAGCTTGAGTGAGTTTGAAAAGACTCTAGTAAAGAAGAGTTCTATTATTTTTGGCAGTCTGTTTGAGCCGGTTCAGTTTTCCGACGATAAGGTCGAGGATTTTGAAAGTCTTTGGCTGGAAATGAAATCCAAAATCTTGCACCGCTCAATGGGGCTTTAATTTCTTCCTGAGGAGCTTTCGAGAAGTCGCCTCTAGGGCGAAAGAACCAACCAAGGCGCACCCTAGTGCGATCGCACTACCCGGCGCACTCTCGATGACATTGATAAATAGGGTAGTAAACAAACTTAAGTTAATAATAATTGCTGCCCAAAGTGGCCATAGTTTTGCACCGGTTTGTTTGCGCACCAGAATGTGTCCATAAGTAATCGCCGCATATACCAATAAAAAAGCTAAGCTAGCCATCTTCCCAACAACATCTAATGGGAATGCCAACACCAAAGCAATGACTAAAAATGCAGAAACGGTTAACGCACGTAATTCCGTTTTTAAAACAGACTCACTCAGAGCCTTGGAGATTGAACTCTTCCTGGCCATATCAGCCGCAATATTCGCTGCTGCAAAGATGGTTGCATTGAGTGCAGCAGCACAAGCCAGGAGGGCTGAAGTACCTATAACAATAAAGCCCGCCTTTCCGGCTACGATTTGGGCTGCATCTGCCAATACATGGCCGTTGTACTCCGCCATCTGAGCCGGAGAAAGCAATAGTGTTGAAGCCGTGCTGACCAGCACATAAGCAATTGTTACTAAAACAAGCGCAGAGAACATGGCAAGGGGTAACTCTTTTTGGGGTTCTTGCATGGCGTTTGAAGAGTTCGTGACTACTCCAAAGCCTTGATAGTTGATATACAGTATGCCTGTAGCTATCGCAATGCCATTGAGGGACCAGCTGGTGTTCTGAAATGCACCGACGTTAGCAACATGAATACCCTCAACAGAAAAGAGTAGAAGGGCGATAGTGACAAAGCCAATCGCTAACATTTCTGCTTTGCCAACAATATTGGTGCCCAGTAAGTTAATGCCAGCGCACAGAATGACAATGCCGGCACCCACAAGCTTAACTTCGATTGGGGATAGACTTCCACCAAGCAAAGTATTGGCGTATTCAGAAAAGCCAGCAGCATATAGTGCGGCAGCAATGAGGTAGCCTAGGTATTGGAATATGTTGAGGCCACCAGAAATTACCCCCGGGCCAAAGCTCATCACCGTGAATGTGGCAGCACCTCCGCTACTAGGAAAAGTAGCGCCTAATTTGGCATAAGAATAGACCGAAAAAGAGGCGGCTAGAGCGCCAAGTAAAAAGGCTAAGGGAATGTGGGATCCGGCATGCGCACTAGCGGTTCCCAGAAGAGAAAAGAGTCCAGCACCCATCATTCCCCCAATACCTAGTGCGGTGGCAGAAAATAGGCTAATTTCTTTGGTTTTCTTGCTCGGGTTTTTAAGTAGGACGGGGGTCAATGGGCTGTTTAAGGGTTGTTTTGGGCTTATTGCTAAATGTCCTATATTAAAGCTAATTGGGGTTATGGAGGGCCATTTAAATAGTTAATAAATGGCATAATCCTCAGAACAATAACTACCTATTGGGACCCTTGTGAAGAAAATCAATCGTACTTTCATTTCTAAATCTATTTCTGCTTTTGTGATGTGCTCTGCACCACTTTTCGCTTCTGCGGAAGTTGTGGTTTTAAAAGCTGCAAACATTATTACGATGGATGAAAAAAATCCACGCGCAGAAGCAATTGCTTTTGATACGAATACCAAGAAGATCACTGCAGTTGGATCATTGAAAGACGTTAGTGCATCTGCTCCTAACGCAACAGTAAAAGATTTAGGCACAACAGTATTGATGCCGGGTTTTATTGACCCGCACAACCATCCCTTCCTCTCGGGAATTACAACTCAGGCGCCTGCATTTTGGATTGCACCTTATGTTGGCTATAAGACTTGGGCAGATGTTCAGGCCAAAATTCTGAAGGAAGACAAAGCAGCTCCTGCTGGAGTGCCGTTGATATTTAATGGCGTTGATAAATTGCTACAACAAGCTCCAACACCGACAAAGGATGTGCTTGATAAGTTGACCCCAAGTGGCCGCCCAGTGCTCGTGATCGACAATTCTGGGCATGCGGTGTATTTCAATACTGCATCAATTAAAATGTTGGGTTGGAAAGGTGGCAAACCGCCTGCAAATCCTGTAGGTGGAAGTTTTGGTCGTAACAAAGACGGCGCCTCTAACGGAACTGCCAATGAGACTGCTGCCATCATGGCTGTAGCAGGTCCTATCCTTCCTAAGGCCATCCCTCATCTATTGCTTTCAGGAGCAGAGTGGTATGCCTATATGGCCTCTCTTGGAATTACTGCTACTTCAGAGCACACATACAGCACTGGCATGTATAAGGGTTACTTAGCACTTGCTTCTGTACCTAATAGCCCGCTGAGAATGAGCGTCTACCACATGGCTGTTGATGCCGACGCTGGCGTTAAAGCCACTTGGCCCGATTCAAGTATGGTTCGCAAAAACGGTATCAAACTTTGGGCAGATGGAACCCCTTGGTTAGGAAGTGTTGCTCAAAGCTTTGGATATTTGGATAATGAGCGGACTCGTAATGCCGAAATTATTCTGGGGCCACTTGGCGAGAAAGGTATGAACTATACCCGCTTGCAACTTGATGAGTTACTTGATAAATATTCCCCGATGGGTTATCAGATGGCGTTTCACTGTAATGGTGACGTAGGATTTGACGTAGTCCTTGATGCCTATGAGTATGCGCTGAATAAATATAACCTGATCGGTACTGATCACCGTTGGCGTGTTGAGCATTTGGGCGCCGCACGTGCAGACCAATTTAAGCGCGCAGAAAGTCTTGGTGTAACAGTTTCACTAGCACCTTTCCAATATATTTATTGGGGCGATTTATTGGATGGCACCATGTTTAAGCCTGAGTATGGCGCTCAATGGCAGCGTGCTGGAGATTCATTCAAGTACAACATTCATACTACATTCCATAATGATGGTTCAGTATCTCCGCCTAGTACCTTGAGAAATATTCAACATATGGTTACTAGAACAACAGATGCTGGAACTGTTCACGGTGCTAATCAGGCAGTCACCTTAGATCAGGCGCTTAAAGCTTCCACTATTAATGGCGCATACCAATTAAAGCGTGATACTGAAATTGGATCACTTGAGGTTGGTAAGTATGCCGATTTAGTAGAGCTTTCAGCCGATATCACTGCTGTTAATCCGAATGAGATTATGGATAAAGTGAAAGTTCAAGGCACTTGGCTTGGTGGTAAAAAAATCGATACCGCTCAATTCTTGAAAGAAATTAAAGCGATTGATCCAAGTGAGCATCAGGCGCTTGGTGAAGCAAGCCTTAAAGGGGTTCACAGCCATTAAGTTGCTGTCTACGTTATTGAAAGCCGCCTTCGGGCGGTTTTTCTTTGGGTGCACCAGAAGTGATCCTATTGAAAAGGAGGGCTTTGGACCCCATATAGGTCTTTGTAGGTGTATTTGGTGCCCAGGAAGGGACTCGAACCCCCACAACCTTACGATCGCCAGCACCTGAAGCTGGTGCGTCTACCAATTTCGCCACCTGGGCATGCCTTTATTATAGGGGGATGAGTGTTTTGAGGTCATTTCCGCTCCCATTTGGCTTTTTCCCTTCAGACTTGGTGGTTTGATACAGTAGCCTTATTCATAACAAAAATAGATATCACTAGATATATACAGGGCATGTATTGCCAAAGGAATTAAATGCGTAAAGCAAAAGACTTGGTGCCACGTGAGGCTGACCGTTTAGGAGCAGTTCAAGGGCATCGAGATGGATTTGGATTTGTGATTCCTGATGATGGTGGCGAAGATATCTTTCTGTCAGAAAGAGAAATGTCACGTGTCATGCATGGTGACAGAGTGAACGTCAGAGTATTAGGTACAGATCGACGTGGTCGTCCAGAGGGACAAATTGTCGAGGTCGTTCTGCACGTCAATAAGGTAGTGATCGGCCGTCTCTTAAATGAAAACGGTGTTTTGATTGTTGCGCCAGAAGATAAGCGCATTGGTCACGACATCTTGATT
This sequence comes from Polynucleobacter sp. JS-Safj-400b-B2, assembly GCF_018881975.1. GTDB lineage: Bacteria > Pseudomonadota > Gammaproteobacteria > Burkholderiales > Burkholderiaceae > Polynucleobacter. The sequence goes on from NZ_JACVPJ010000001.1 coordinate 362,748, forward strand.
CCACCTAAAGGGCAGGGAAACGCCAAATTAGGTCAAGTGGTTAGTGTTGAGATTATTGATTACCCAGATAGTTATCGCCAAGCGGTAGGTCGAGTAGTTGAAGTCTTGGGTGAGATTGATGATCCTGGTATGGAAATCGAAATCGCTGTACGGAAGTATGGCGTCCCCCATGAATTCTCTGCTGCTGCTATGAAGGAGGCGGCAGCATTGCCAGATACAGTGCAGCAGACAGACTTAGAAGGCCGCGTTGATTTACGTGATGTGCCTTTGGTCACCATTGACGGTGCTGATGCACGTGACTTTGATGACGCTGTCTATTGCGAGCCCGTCATGTACGGTCAGACTAAAGCTTGGCGTTTAATAGTGGCAATTGCTGACGTATCTCATTATGTGAAGCCGGGTCATCCATTGGACGACGAGGGTTTATTGCGCGCCACTTCAGTGTATTTTCCAAGGCGCGTCATTCCGATGCTTCCTGAGAAGATTTCGAATGGTCTTTGTTCGTTAAACCCCGGCGTTGATCGTCTGTGTATGGTGTGTGATTCTGTTGTCGATAACAACGGTATTGTTTTGGCATATCAGTTTTATCCGGCAGTGATGCACTCAGCGCAACGCTTTACTTACGATACTGTTTGGGAGATTCTTTCTAATAGCAAGGGTCCTGAAGCAACACGCTTTGCCCAGTTCCGCCCATTGCTGGGTAATCTATATTCACTTTATAAGATTTTGTTGGCTGCTCGTGAGAAGCGGGGAGCTATTGAGTTTGAAACTACTGAGACTCAGATCATTAGTAATGAGCTTGGTAAGATTTTGCGCATTGAGCCACGTCTTCGTAATGATGCCCATCGCTTAATTGAAGAGTGCATGCTGACGGCGAACGTTTGTGCTGCTGACTTTATTGATAAAAATAAGCACCTTAGTCTTTATCGTGTGCATGGTGAGCCATCAGAAGAGAAGTTGGTTACTTTGCGCCAAGTTCTGAGAACTTCAGGTCTTTCATTGGGAGGTGGCGACAAGCCCAAGCCACGTGACTACGCTAAATTAATGCGTGAAATTAAAGAGCGCCCCGATTTCAGCATGCTCCAGTCAGTGGTATTGCGCTCCATGCAGCAAGCGATGTACCAGCCTGATAACGAAGGCCACTTTGGCTTGGCTTACCCAGCTTACTCACATTTCACTAGCCCGATTCGCCGTTACCCTGATTTGCTAACGCATCGGGTGATTAAATCGATTCTTCAAAAAAAGGCTTACGTTCCAGTACTGCCGCCGATGGTGCCTCTCAACTTAACTTTGCCTCGTAAGGGTAAAGGTCGTGAGAATGCAGTCAATGCCAAGAAATCCCAAAGTGATGCCAAAACAGGAGCTGCAAAGGGTACAAGAGCACCCAAGGGCGCCAATGCCGCATTGCCAATCTGGGGCCAATTAGGCGTTCATTGCTCATCTAATGAGCGTCGTGCTGATGAAGCATCACGTGATGTAGAGGCTTGGCTCAAGTGTTACTACATGCGCGACCATTTAGGCCAAGAATATGCCGGTACAGTCACTGGTGTTGCCAACTTTGGTTTATTTATCCAGCTAGAGAATCTCTTTGTCGAAGGTATGGTGCATGTCACCGAGCTTGGTGGGGATTACTTCCAATATGACGAAGCTCGTCAAGAGTTGCGTGGTGAACGTACTGGTATTCGCTATCGCTTAGGCGATCGAGTGCATGTATTGGTAAGTCGCGTTGACTTAGATGCGCGCAAGATTGAATTTAGTCTTGTTAAATCAGTTGGCGCAGAGCCTGGTGGTTCTTCTAACCGTCGCCAGTTGATATTAGCGACCGATACAGGTAGGCCGAATAAAAAGGCAGCTCCTCAAAGAGGTCGTTCTGACAATAGGGTTCCGCAAAAGCCAAGCGGCATCAATGTTAATGCAGCTAAATCTGCTGGAACTCTAGGGGCTAACCAGTCAAAGAGTAAAGCCAGTAAAAATAGTAAGAGCGGTAAAACTGCCAACCCAGGTAGGTCTGTTGGTAAACCTGCAGGCAACAAGCCTCCGGTTCGCAGTACTAAAGCACGCCGCAAATAAAGATTAATTAGAAAAATAACAAAAAAGTAAGATAAAAAAATAAGATGAAGCAAACAATATGAAGCAAATACTAGTAGGTTTTCATGCAGTGCAAGCGCGTTTACGAGTCGATCCAGATAGCTTGAAGTCTGTGTACTTTGATTCTGGTCGTCGCGATAGACGCATGGGCGATTTCTTAAAACAAGCAGAAGAGGTTCTCGGTGAGCGTTTACACGCTGCTGACGCAGAACGTTTGCATAAGCTGACAGGTCATGATCGTCACCAAGGTGTTGTGGCCTTGGCCGACAAAATGACTGTCGCGCGCACTGTTACTGAAGTGGTTGAAGATGCTGAGAGTGCTCAGAAAAAGCCATTGTTCCTAGTGTTAGATGGCATTACTGATCCCCATAACTTTGGCGCTTGCCTGCGCGTAGCGGATGGTGCTGGCGTAGATGCTGTAGTGGTTCCTAAAGATCGCTCCGCATCTATCAATGCCACTGTAAGCAAGGTATCTAGCGGGGCATCAGAAGTGATACCCGTTATTACAGTGACCAATCTCGTTCGTAGTATGAAAGAAATGCAAGAAGCGGGTGTTTGGCTCATCGGCACCGATGACGAAGCCACAAAATCAATTTATGACCTCGACCTCACGGGTCCGATTGCGATTGTGATGGGGGCTGAAGGCGAGGGCATGCGCCGCCTTACAAAAGAAACCTGTGATGAGTTGGTGCGTATTCCGATGCAAGGGGCTGTTTCAAGTTTGAATGTATCCGTTGCAAGTGGCGTATGCTTGTATGAGGCATTAAGACAGCGCCTAGCTAAAGTAAGTAAATAAGGTAACTCACAAGGCTGCCAAGTAAAACAAGGAGCTTTATATGAAATGCAATATCGGACATACTGATCGCGTTTTACGAATGACTGTTGGGGTAACGCTCATGGGTTTGGCTGGCTTTGGTATTACTGGTCCCTGGGCTTGGATAGGCATCATTCCATTGTTAACGGGAGTGATCGGCAATTGCCCAGCTTACTCAATACTGGGTATCGATACCGCCAAGAAGTAAGTAATAGTTTTGGTCGCTGCCAAAATCCTTACCAAAGCCATCCTTCGGGACGGCTTTTTGTTTGGTGCCGATGGTCCGCTATCGGCCTTGATTTCAACCCGTCGATGCAACAGTTAGGGCAAAACGTTCTGCCGGTGTTTGATAGTTTAGTGTTTTTCTAGGACGTTCATTGAGTTGCCTTGCTACAGCATTGAGTTTGGCTTGGGAGTAATT
>NZ_JACVPJ010000020.1:0-3639 GCF_018881975.1 Polynucleobacter sp. JS-Safj-400b-B2
CTCCTACCGAGGGATTGACTGACGAAGATCAAACTCCGCAAACCCCAGCATTCCCAGCCTCAGAAACAGGCGATGTTTGGATTTTGGGAAATCACAGGCTAATGTGCGGTGATTCGACAAGTATCGATGCTGTCGAGCAACTCTGTCGGGGTGGGGTAGACCTACTCCTGACAGACCCGCCTTATAACGTGGCCTATGAGGGAAAGACTAAAGACGCCTTAAAAATTCAAAACGATGCAATGGACAACGATTCATTCCGTCAGTTTTTAAGAGATGCTTTTGTAGCTGCCAGCTCGGTAATGAAGGCTGGTGCGGTGTTTTATATTTGGCACGCAGACTCAGAAGGTTACAACTTCAGAGGCGCTTGCAATGATGCCGGATGGAAAGTGAGGCAATGCCTCATTTGGAAAAAGCAAGCCATGGTCATGGGCAGGCAAGACTATCACTGGAAGCACGAGCCTTGTTTGTATGGATGGAAAGAAGGGGCAGGCCATTTATGGGCCTCAGACCGAAAGCAAACTACTATTTTGGAGTTTGATAGACCATCTTGTAACGGTGAGCATCCAACAATGAAGCCCGTTGCGCTTTTTGAATACCAAATGCTCAACAACACCAAAGGCGGGGATATTGTTCTTGATCTTTTTGGTGGAAGCGGTACGACAGCCATTGCAGCGGAAAAGAATGGTCGGGTTGCTTACCTGATGGAGCTTGACTCTAAGTATTGCGATGTCATCGTTACTCGCTGGCAAGCATTTTCTGGAAAGAGTGCTTACTTAGAATCTGATGGTCGAAGTTTTGAAGAAGTGAAAGCTGGGCGATGCCCGCAATGAATGGGGTATGCGCACGCTGGTCTGTTCTTTATAAGCATGACGATATGTCAATTGATGGGTGGTCTATGTTCACAAAGCAAAGGCAACAAAGGGAATGAGGGGTATGAGTGATCCATCTCAGTTTGTAGTTGGGGAAGTTTGCATCATGCCTAGAGAGGTAATGGGCAGAATTTTAAATACCCTTTCCTCCAAGTAATAAAAAAGAGAATAAAAATGGCAGGTCGAAAACCAAAGCCCACAGCATTAAAACTGATTCAAGGCACAGAACGCCCGGGCAGGGTGAATAAATTAGAGCCAATTCCACAGGGAAATCTTACGGATGCCCCAGAGTGGATGACAAAATCACAGAAAGATGGATGGACTTTTGCAATCCGCAGCTCACCCAAGGGCCTTTTAAAGCAACTCGATAAGTCTGCACTATCCGTTTGGGTTGTGTCAGAAGATTTGCACAGGCAGGCATCGGAAAAGCTGGCCCAGTTTGGCTTATTAACTAAAGCGCCAAATACAGGACTTCCAATCCAATCACCCTATCTTCCAATCGTGAATAAGCAAGCGGCGATCATGCTAAAAGCAGCGAGCGAGCTTGGATTTACTCCAAGCTCTAGGACGAGAATCCAATTAGTGCCAGCCGATGAGGTAAACCCTTTCTTACAGCATGGAAAACGGACGGCGTGATTACTGCAAGATTGCCAAAGAGTACGCAAGGCAAGCCACATTATTAAAAAACCAAGCAAAGTTTGGTAAGTGGATCAAGTTAGCCGCCAAGCGATTCACAGGCGATCTGCAAAAGACAAAGAAGAGCGATTGTCATTATTACTTCGATACTTGGAATGCAAACGATGCTTGCCGGTTTATTGAGCGACTTCCTCACGTTGAAGGCAAGTGGGAAACCCCAACAATTACGCTTCATAAATCAGATGTCTTTTTTATTGTCAATTTGTTTGGGTTTAGAAACAAAGATGGGTCAAGACGGTTCACTACTGCTTTAAAGGCAATCGCTCGTAAGAATGCTAAATCAACCGTGGCGGCTGCAATTGCACTGTATTGCCAAGTCTGTGAAGGCGAAGATGGCGCTCAAGTCATTAGCGGAGCCACAACAGGCCAGCAGGCTAGGATCGTGTTTAGTGTTGCTAAGCGCATGGTTGAAAAGACCGCTGCGCTTCGTGAGGCTTTTGGGATGGAGGCATTCGCCCACGCCATATCAAGCCAATCGAATGGCGGATCGTTTAAGCCAATCAACGCGAAGGCAAGCACGCAAGACGGTTTAAATCCATCCTGCGTAGTTTTGGATGAGCTTCACGCTCATAAAGACGGGGATTTGCTAAATGTCCTGCAGTCTGCATCCGGTGCAAGGAAAAATCCCTTATTTCTGTTCACGACCACAGAGGGCTATGAGTCCCCCGGCCCGTGGGCAGAAGTAAGGCATTTTGCAAAGCAAGTGCTGGAGGGCGTTATCGAGGCGGATCACTTCTTGGCGGTTTATTACGCCATTGATGATGAAGATGATGATTTTGATGAGTCAAAATGGATTAAGGCAAACCCTCTCATTGAGGTGAACCCAATCTTGCTAACGGAAATGCGTAAGCAGGCCATTGAAGCCAAGGCAATGCCGGGTAAGCTGGCTGAGTTCAGAATCAAAAGATTAAATCGGCAAAGCTCTAGCGCACAAGGATGGATCAAGTTTGACAAATGGAAGGCCTGCGCCACCCCAGTCGATCTTGAGATCTTAAAAGGTTACCCATGCTGGGGCGGGCTTGACCTTGCTAGCACATCAGACTTGACATCATTTCGGCTAGTTTGGGATGTTGAGGGTCACTTATACACATGGGGCAAGAGGTGGGTTCCTGAGAGTGCCGTTAAAAATAGGACAATTCGCGGGACTGTGCCCTATCAAGCTTGGGTAGCTGGTCATTTTTTGACGGTAACTCCGGGCGATGTAACGGATTACGCCTATGTTGAAAAAGAAATATTAGAGGCCTGCGAGAACTTTAACGTGCAAGCTATTGCGTATGACCAATGGAACGCCGCTCAATTAACTTCAAAGCTAAAAACGCAAGATGTTCCGTTGCAAATGTTTATTCAAGGCCCTAAAAGCTACCACCCCGCAATGCAAGCCTTTGAGCGAGCATATATCAGCGAGAAATTAAGCTATGGGATTGACCCAGTATTAACTTGGTGCGCTTCTAATCTAGTGACTAGAACGGATGCAAACCTAAACATGGCCCCCGATAAGAAGCGTTCATCGGAAAAGATAGACGATATGGTTGCATTGTTGATGGCAGTAGGCATTTCGCAATCAGAACCAGAAGAAGAAAGTTCCATCTATGAAACTCCAGGGTTTAGTCTATTCGGTTGATTTTTGGACGGTTGCGATTGGAGTTATTGGTTTTTTGATGATCTCAATTGGAATTGCATTAGTTTATTTTCCTGCTGGCTTAATTGTTGCTGGAATCATGCTCAATGCATGGTCATTTGTAGTTGCTAGATCAGTAGCCCGCTCTAGAAATTAAGGAAAAACATGTGGTTTTCTAATGCATTTTCTGGGGGCGGCGCTGCTAATCCGCAGGCGGGCGCTTGGCTCGGATCTACCGCGGGATCATGGGGTGTAAAAAGTGATGCTGGGGAGGTTGTTAGCCCAACATCTGCATTTGCAATTCCAGCGGTGCAGCGGTGCGTCATGATTTTGGCTGAAGCAGTATCTCGCCTGCCAATTAAAATTTACCAAGCGTTGCCCGATGGCGGGTTTGACGAGGTAAAAGATCATGCGTTGCATCCATTGTTACAAGTTTCTCCTGCGCCATTCTTAACC
>NZ_JACVPJ010000020.1:3737-28667 GCF_018881975.1 Polynucleobacter sp. JS-Safj-400b-B2
CCCGCAAACTTTTAACGAATTTAAGCAAATTAGTCTTGGCCTTCGTGGTAATGCCTATGCAGTAAAGATGTATGACAATCGTGGGCGCTTAGTCTGGCTGATGCCGATCAATCCCGATCGGGTGATCGTGCTAATTAATCCAGAAAATCATTTGCCGTATTACCGCGTGACGATGTCTCCAGTTGATGGCATCGATGGCGTATTTAGTTGGGAAGACATCCATCATGTACGCTGGGGCAATAGTGAAAATCCCTTTGTTGGGTTATCTCCAGTCATGTTGCACGCCGACCCATTGGGCATAGCTATGGCAACCGAGCGCCATGCGGGGAAAACGTTTAAAAATGGCACCAATTTAGGTGGCGTGCTTACAAGGCCTGAGAATAAGCCGGGATTATCTCAAGAAGCCGTCAAGGCGGTTTTAGGCGCTTGGAATGATGCCTATTCTGGCGCGAGCAATGCAAATAAAACCGCATTACTGCAAGAGGGTATGGATTTTAAGCAAATGTCCATGACCAATGCGGATGCGCAAATTATCGAATCAAGGAAGTATGGCGTATCCGATATTGCTCGAATTTACGGCATCCCATTACATATGCTGGGTGAAATGTCAGGCTCAACCAAAGCAAATATTGAGCAAGAAAGCCTTAATTTCCTTAACAACACCCTGATGCCTTGGCTTCGCCGGCATGAAGAGGCAATGGAGAGGGATTTTTTAACGCCAGGCGAGCGATTGAGCGGCTTAACTATCCGCTATGACACCAAGGATTTATTGCGTGGCGATACTGCTGCGCGCTATTCGTCTTACTCGGTTGGTATTGCCTGGGGATTTTTGAGTCCAAATGATGCCCGTCATGCTGAAAATTTACCGCCAATAGCCGGTGGTGATCGCTATTTAGAGCCACTAAACATGATGGCAAAAAATGACATTCTGAATCAATCCACGGAGCAGAAAGCAACTAATGGCAAAAACGCACAAACAAACTAAACGATACCCGCATCTTTTGGGGCAAATCTTTAATCAGCCCATGATGATGAGCCAGGACTTAATGTCTTTAGCAGTTCGATTTGCTAATACTCATTTGGGATTGGGCGCTCAATTAGCCGCAGTAGCATTAGATGCGGATATTGGGGATGACGATGATGGTGGCGATGAAGGCTATCAAGTCGCCAATGGTGTGGCGGTGATTAGCGTTCATGGGCCATTAGTTCCGCGCGCAAATAGCGTTAATTTATGCCAAACCATGACAAGTTATGAGTCGATCAATCAGCAATTAGCCGCTGCTCTTGCGGATGATTGCGTATCCCAGATCGTATTTGATATTGATTCTGGGGGTGGGGCGGTTACTGGCGCTTTTGAGTGTGCATCTAAGGTTGCAGCATCAACCAAGCCAACTACTGCCATTGTGAATTACAGCGCTTACTCTGCCGCCTACCTGATTGCCAGTGCTTGCGATACTATCTCGATCAGTCAAACTGGCGGTGTGGGTTCAATTGGAGTCATTGCCGAGCACGTTGATTACTCCAAGGCAAATGAAAATGCGGGAATTAGCATTACTACCGTGTTCCGTGGTGACAATAAAAACAACATGACTCCAAATGCCCCATTGGATGATCGCTCTTTAGCGATGCTAAATCAAATGGTCGACAGTAGTTATCAGGCATTTGTCAATTTTGTAGCCACCAATAGGGGGCTTGACCCGCAGGCTGTTATTAATACGCAAGCTGGGTTATATAAAGGCGCACACGCTATTGCCGCTGGCCTTGCTGATACCTATGAAGATCCACAGCATGCCCTGAAATCAGTAGTCATGGCGGCGGCAAGCAATATGCCGCAATTTTTACGCATTGAGAACCAGACCCCAGAAATTCAATCTCAAAATAATTTGAAGTTGCGCGCTAAGGCGCTAAAAATGAAGTTCTAAAAAATTCGGGAGCAATCCCACTTAGTTTGCATTGGCGTTCGCCAAGCAAAAACCAAGCCACCTTCTGGGTGGCTTTTTTTATTCCCCTTTTTAAATGCGAGGAGTTTTACATGTCTAAGATTCAATTGTTAAAAGGCGAACGCGCAGCCCTGTCAGATCGTGCGGTTCAATTGGCTAACAAGGTTGAGGCTTTGACCGATGCCGAAGTTGCTGAGTTTGAAGGTATTGAAGCGCAAGTAGCAAGCATTACCAGTCAAATTGATCGCGCGCAAAAGGCTGCCGCTATGTCCGCTTCATTTGCGGTGGCAGTTGAGACCGCAAAACCTGCGCCAGCTGCCTCAAGCACAGTGCCAGCGCAAGCTAAACAAGTGGCAACTAAGGCGCATAAGGAGGCTGTCTTAGCTGGTTTCTTGGGTGCCTTGTATCAAGGCAATGGAAATATTGATCGCGCTATTAAAACTGCTAATGAAATGGGCGGAGATATTGGCACGGAAGTTGCAGCTACTTTGAATACCTCTTCTACTGGCGGCGGCAATGTGCTGATTCCATCTGTGTTGTCTGAGACCCTGATTGAGCGCTTGACTCCTCAATCGGTGATTCGCGCAATGAATCCAGTGGTTTTGCCAATGCCTAACGGCAACCTCACTTTGCCACGTATCGCTAGTGGCGCTACTGCTTCCTATGGCGCATTAGATAGTGCCGCAAGCGTTGGTACGCCCGGCTTTGATAACATTAAGCTCTCTGCTAAAAAGCTCACTTGCTTGGCCCCAATTTCAAATGACTTGATCCGCTTGGCTGGGATTAGCCCAAATGTGACGGCAGTGATTTTGGATGACATCGGTAGCACATTGGCCTACACCCAAGATGCAGCAATGATTCGTGGTTCTGGCACCAACAATACTATTTTAGGTATTGCCAACGCCATCGCAGCTGCCAATTTGCTGTCTGCAAGCAATATCTCCGCACTTACTGATGGCGGCTTAATTGCGCAAGCCATTCGCCAAGATTTAACTAAATTAGTTGCTAGAGTGCGCGCTGCAAATGTGCCGGTCTCTAAAGCAACTTCGTATTTTGTTATGTCTGCTGCTTCACATCAATATTTATGCGGATTAACCAATAACTTGGGATTGCCTGTGTTCCCAAGCTTGGAGCTTGAAGGGACATTGCTGGGATATAACGTAGCGGTAACCAACAATATTCCAGACAATATCGCTACTGCGACTGGGTCAACAAATACCCCATTGGCTAATGCCGCTGGTTTATCTGAAGTCTACTTTGTAGATGCCCGCCAAATGGTTATTGGCGACACCTTAAATCTGAGTGTAGCCATGAGTCAGGATGGCACATGGGTTGACCCTGTGTCTGGCACTATGCAATCGATGTTTCAGCAAGACGTTACTGGTATTCGCGTGATTGCTGAGCACGACTTTGCCTTGCGTCATCCATTGGGCGCTTCTGTGTTGGTTGGCGTTCAGTGGTAAGTCTGTCATTTTAGAGTTGCAACAGCGGCACTAAAAAATGCGTTGATGTAACGCATTGATCGAACGCATTTATCTAATGCATTTATCGAAGTTCGCCCCCGCAGCAATGAATATTGCCGCGGGGGTTTTACATGTTCACGGAGAACAAAATGATCGTTGAATTTATACGTAACGCGCTTCCTTATAACTTGGGCGAAAAAATTAACCTAGGCGAAGAGGCTGCAAAGGCGCTCATCGAGCGTGGCTTGGCAAAAGAGGCAATAGAGATATCCACTTTTGACAAAATCGTCCAATCTGGAAAAGTGGCCATTGAAAAAGTGGAGTCCGAGGTAGTGTCCGAGGCGAACTCAGAAATTAAAGCACTCACCGGCAAAAGTGCCAAATAAATATGCAATTGGTCGCCTATCTTGACACCTCAGAGCCATTGGCTTTGGAGGATGTTAAAAATCATCTGCGCCTAGATACAGATGAGGATGACTGGAATTTATCATCCATCATTATTCCCGGAGCAAGGGCCCATGCTGAAGCTTTGACGCACTCTGTTTTACGCAAAGCTCAGGTGATCTATACGATTGGTGATTTTCCGCGGATAACAGCGGGAATTTACCCGCCGATTGTACTTAGTGCGCCCAATGCGCGTTCAGTCGATGCCATTCATTATCTTGACGATTCAGGGCAATTAATGGCCTTAACGGGATTTAGGACGCTCATTGATACCAATCAAGTGAAAATTATTGCCCCAAGTTTTCCGGTTTTGAGTAATCCACCAGGTGATGCAGTAAAAATTATGCTCACTGCTGGATATACCCAGCAAGAGTTTGCATCCTATCTGCCTACTGTAGCGCAGTGGATGCTTTTGGCAATTGGCTGGGCGTACACGCAGCGTGATTTATTTTCCAATGACGCCAAGCTGTTTGCGCAAATGCCAAGCTCATATACAGACGGCTTGTTGCAGGCAGCCAATGCCCTTCCGAGCTTTGCATGAATAGTGGTTCGCTTCGTTACCGCATTGCCATTGAGCAGTTAGATAGTTCCCAAAGTAATGCTGCCGGGCAGATCATGCGGATTTGGACTCCGGTGTGCGTCGTGTGGGCTGGTATTAAGTATGAAACTGGCAAAGAAACCATCGCTGGCAATAAGGAGGTCAGTATTGCCAATGCCCGTATTCGGATTCGTTGGCGCCGCGGCATTAATCCGGGGATGCGTGTCAATCATGATGGGGTGATCTACGATATTAATGACGTCATGCCTGACATGACACATCGTCTTTATATGGATTTGCTTTGCACTCAAGGCGCTGATGATGGTGGGGGTGCTTAATGAGGGCTAATAATGGGAAGCGATCATGATTGAATGCAAGGTGACTGGCCTAAAAGAGCTGCAGGATGAATTGCTGACCTTATCACCTAAGATTGCCAATCAAGCTTTGCAAGGCGCTTTAGTTGCCGCGTCTTACCCGATCGTTAAAGAGGCGCAAAAGAATATTATTCGTGCTATTGCTCCGTATCGACTCTACACCATGGCAAAAGATCGTCTGATGGCCAAGACCATGGGACTTACCTCAGTGGCGCAGGTGGTCGAGCCGGGCTGGTTAGAGAAAAACCTAGTTCGCAAACGCGTTAAGCAAGATCAACATGGCGCGCAAACCATCATTGCCTTTAAAAATCAAAGGCAAACCTTCTTTTGGAAGTTTATTGAGTTTGGCACTTCAAAGATGAAAGCGACACCATTTTTACGGCCTGCATTTGAATCGCAACAGCAGGTGGCAGTTGACCGATTTAAAGAATCATTGACCGAGAAATTGAAAGATTTAACCAGTTTGAAGGTTGGCAAGTAAGGCTGATAAATACAGATGATGATCTTTGATAGCGCCTTGCTCATATTGCTTAAGGCTATTCCAGCATTAACAGGTATCGCTATACGCCCTGACGTGGCCGCAGAATCCGATGACACAACCTATGTCATTTATAGCCTAGTTTCTTTGCAAGAGGGCGGCTATACCTTGACTGGGCAATCTGGATTGGTGCCGCTGCGCTATCAAATTGATGTGTATTCACCCGATAAGGTGATAGTTAATAGCCTATCAGAGGCCGTTATTGAGGGGCTCTATCAGAGTGTCAACGCAATATTAGTCAATCAGATGGCCAGTTTTGAGGCGGACACACGCTTGCATCGAATGATGCTCGACATGTCCATCTTGTTTGATAACTAAATTCGTTTAATTAACCAGTAAACCCCAATTGGGGAATTTTTTAACGCCGCCCATGCATTTGTGTTGGCGGTTTTTTTATTTGGAGATCGCTATGAGCAATGCACTACGCAGTCAAAATTCAACAATCGCATGGGGCGGCGTTGCTACTCCAGCATCCCCGTTAACAGCTGCTTCAATTGTTACCGCAGCTGCAGCCATTACTACTTGGAACCAAATTGAGGAATGCACGGATATTAAGCCATCCGGCCAAAAGGTTGATGAAATTGATGTGACCCACTTGCAATCGATCGCCAAAGAATTTGTGTTGGGATTGGAAGATTCGGGATCGATTGACATTACCGCTAACTTTTTTGGTGGCAAGTATCAACAGCAACTTTTTACTGAGAAGGCTAATAAAAGCCTATCCATTTACCAATACACAGTCGGCGCTCAGTTGGCCAATCCCATTACGTTTACTTTTTATGCTTACGTTGTCAAATGTGAATCTCCTGACGCTAAAGTGAACGGCAAGATTGAGCTTTTGGCTACGTTGCGCATTTCTGGTCCAGTGGCGGTGAACTGGGGTAGTCAAGCCAGCATCACTTATTAATTAATCTCAAATCACTCATCAATCAATTTAATTCAAAGAGGAAAAAATGACTAAGCCAATTAAAGGCACTTCATTGGCGGCGATGTTCTTTAATGCAGCAAAGCCAAAGACCGAAACATTTAACTTGCTTGGCGTTGGCCAGGTAGATATTGTCGAGTTGACTGAGGGCGAAGTGTCGGAAGTTCGCAAAAGCATTGATTTGGAAAAGGATGTTGCCTTGCGCGGCAAGCTTTTTGGATATGGCTTGGTTGTCAAGTCTACCAAGAAGGATGGCGAGCCCATTTTTACTGCGCAGGACATTCCCTTGTTTTCAGGCGCAGCTAATGCTGCTGTTGAGTCTTTGGCCGCCGCTGTTTTAAAGATTAATGGGTATGGGGCCCAGCTGGGAAACTAACTGGGGAGCAAAAGGCAAAGCATCGCCTAGCGCTCGCTCTTGGTAGATCTGTTCGAGAGCTGGAGGCTACTTTATACGCCTCCGAATGGGTTGATTGGATTCGGTTTTATGAAATCGAGCCCTACGGCACTCCTATGCTTGACATGATTTCGGCGTGCAATTCTGCGCTCTTGGCAAACTTAAAGCGCGATAGCGATAAAAAACCAGAACCATGGAATTACAAAGACTTCTTGATATTTTCAAGAGGTGATGTGCCCAATGATTTAGAGCCTGTCACTCTTGAAAATGGCATGACTGTTTCCCAATTCAAGATGTACATCTACATGAAGGCGCTTGCACAGCGCCATTGCCCACAATAGCAATGCTTCGTATTAGCGAGAAATAAATATGGCACTAGCCGGACTGAATATTGAACTGAATGCCGATTTGGTTAAGTTTCAATCCGCTATGGAAAAGGCGGCTTATTTAGCTGAAAAATCCGGCAAGTCCATGGAGGCCGCATTTACCGCTGCTAATGCACATGTGCAACTTTTAGAAGGCGCCATCAAGGGGCTTGGTACTTCCTTGGGCTCTCTTGGCGTGATCGCCGGTGCTGGCGCATTTGTTGGCATGATTAAGGGCTCAATTGAGACCGCCGCTCAAATGAAGCATCTATCAGAGTCTACGGGTGTTTCTGTTTCTGCCTTATCGGCAATGTCAGCTACCGCCAAGGTGGTGGGCATGGATATGGACGCTGTCGGCCTGATGGTTGCAAAGCTAGATAAGGTGATGTGGTCTGCACAAGGCGGCAATAAGGCGGCAGAGGCTTCCTTTAAAAAAGTGGGCGTATCTGCTCTAGATATGACTGGGCATTTAAGACCTACTGAAGATGTCATGATGGATGTTGCCAAGCGCTTTAGCGCTATGGAATCGGGAGCAGCCAAAACAGGACTCGCCATGGAGTTATTTGGCAAGAAGGGTGCTCAAATGATCCCGTTCTTGCAAGAATTAGCCGAGCGCGGCGATCTAAATGGCCGTATTACCGATAAACAAGCGGAGGCGGCCCTTCGGCTTGAGCAAGGATGGCTAAAACTTGCGCGTTCGATGAATTCATGGAAATTTACCGCCATGGAGTCCATCACACCCGCCCTAGAGCGCATGATGACCATCTTGCCTGAGTTAACCGTGGGGGTTGTCTCATTTATTGGTGTTGTCAAAATTCTACCTATGGCAATCAATGGCGCTACAGCAGCCATTAATATTATGGCCGCTAGTATGGGGCTTGCGGGCGCTACAGGCGTTGGTATTTTTGGAGTGCTTACTGGCGCAGTCAACCGCTTTACAGCGGCGCTGCTTACCAATCCATTTACTGCACTTGCTGTTGCGATTACAGCAACGATCGCTGCTGCTTGGTTGTTTCAAGATAAGCTGATTACCCTGGGAGACACTACAGCCAGTTTAGGAAACTGGATTGGTGCTGTTTGGGATAAAGTTAAAGAAGGCTTAGTTAGTGCGTGGACTTCAATATCAGACTTTTTAAAGCCGATTTTTGACGGTATCGCATGGGCTGTTAGTAAAACCGAATCTGCATTAGATAGGCTCAACTCCTCTCAAAAAGTGAAATTGGGCGCAAATAATGTGCCAGGCAAATCGATTGCCGATGACATTGCCGCTAGAGCCGCCGCCCGCCAAGCCGCCGATGATGCCGCGGCTAAGGCGGCAGCTAAAAAATCCCCAAGCTTTGATCCGGTTAATACTGGCGATGGCAAGACTTATAAAACAGACCCATTTACTAAAGCCATGTCGGATATGGGCGGGCAAAAAGAGGCTTTGCAATGGGGTATTGATCACTGGAGTGAATATAAAGGCGGAATCGATGCTTCAAAAGAAGCGATGGCGCGCTTTGAGCTTGAGTTTGGAAAATTCTCAGATGCCCAGCGAACATTGGAAAACCGCTCGGCGTTAACCGCCAATCAGAAAGATGCCTACATTAGCGCTGCTAGCGCATTAGATGTCTTAACCCAAAAGCGTAAATCCTATAACGATCTAATTAAATTTAATAACGATACAGAAAAGCAGCGGGCAGATGACCAGGCCAAATTAGAGTTTGCGGCGCAAGAAATTAAATTAAGAGGTCTTGGAACTCTTGAAGCGCAAAATTTGACGATTGCATATGCTGAGCAGTTAAAGCTGCAAGAGCGCATCAATACACTTCTTAAAGATAGTTCTTTATCAGAAAAAGATAAGTCCGATGCCATTGCAAAAGCCACTCAGGTTTCACAAAACTACTCTGGGCATTTGCAAGGTATTAATACAGAGCGCTACACATACGACCGCTCTGCTGATGCGGGGCTTAAAGAGGGTTACAACTCGATTACCGAGGGAGCCACCAACTCCGCAGCTCAAATTAAGAGCGTGATGTCGGGGGCATTTACTACAGCCTCGGATGCATTGGCAAAATTTTGTGAAACAGGCAAGATCAACTTCAAAGCGTTAGGCGTTTCTATTATTGACATGATGATTAAGGTTGCTTCACAGCAATTTTTTGGCAACATTATGGCTTTAGCTGGTGGTGGCGTTGGTAGTGGCGGGACAGGCGGCATGTTTGGAGCAATTTCTAGTATGTTGCCCGGCCATGCCTCTGGCGGCGGAATGACTGGTGGCTCAGCATCTCTTGTTGGTGAGCTTGGCCCCGAAATCTTTATTCCTAATTCCAGTGGCACGGTCGTTCCAAATCATCAAGTGCGCCAAGCCATTAGCGGCGCATCGTCATCAAGTGGCAATCAAATGAACGGCGATGTCAATGTGGTGATTAATTCCAATGGTCAAGCAAGCTCTACTGGTGGCGCTGGAAATATGAGTGATCTTGGCACGCAAATTGGTGCGATGGTGCAAAAGCACATCATGGATCAGATGAGGCCAGGCGGCCTTTTGGCTGGCTAAGATGAGTCTAAATCAATGAGCGCAGATCAATTTATATGGTCACCCACGCAGGCCTCCAAATCTACCAAGCCAAGTGTTTATAGCGCTAAATTTGGGGATGGCTACGAGCAAAACTCGCCAAAGGGAATTAACTTTCAGCCTGCCACTTGGTCGCTTCAGTTCAAGGGCCAGACATTGGCAATTGCGCAGGCTATTGACGCTTTTTTAATAGCTCAGGGTGGATATCTTAAATTTACTTGGACGCCTCCAGGTAGCGCGCAATGCTTATGGCTTTGCAAGCAATGGCAATTAAGACAATTGCCTGGCGGTGTTAATGATGTGTCCGCGACTTTTATCCAGCAATTTGGAATTTAACCGCCCAACATGAGTATTACCGCAGAAATCCAATCGCTAAGTCCATCGGCGATGATCGAGCTATTTCAGTTGGATTTAACCCCGCAGGGCGGATCAATTTTATATTTCCATGCTGGCACCAATCAACTGCAAGGCAATATTGTTTGGATCGGGCAAACTTATAGCCGATTCCCAATAACGGCAACAGGATTTAAAAAAAGCGCTACTGGTGCGTTGCCAAGGCCGGTATTAACTGTCTCTAATATTGGCGGATACATGGGGGCATTGGCGCGTCAATACGGCGGGTTTAGATCCTGTAAGCTCACGCGAATTCGAACCTTTGCGCGGTATTTGGATGCGGATAATTTTCAAGGCGGCAATGCGCAAGCTGATTCATCACAAGCGTTGCCTAGTGAAATATGGTTTGTCGATCGCAAAAGCGCTGAAAACGGACAAATCATGAGTTTTGAGTTGGCATCTGCGCTAGATTTGGTGGGTGTGAAGGTTCCAGCTAGGCAATTTATTCAAAACTGCTGCACTTGGACGTACCGCGGCGCCGATTGTGGATACACGGGCGGCCCCGTTGCAGATGCCAATGGCAACCCTACGAGCGATCCTACAGTGGATAGTTGCGGCAAATGCTTAAGTGATTGCAAGTTACGATTTGGAAGCTCGGCAATCTTACCGTATGGCGGCTTCCCAGGCTCGGGGTTAAATTGATGAACTCATTTTATGAAACTTAGCAAGCGCACGATTGCAGCCATTTGTGCTCATGCGCAAAAAGAGTATCCCAAAGAAGCTTGTGGCCTAGTTGTTATCAAGAATGGAAAACAGTCTTACTTTGCCTGTAAGAACATTGCTGATAACGTCTTAGATCATTTCATTATTGACCCGCAAGATTACACCCTAGCGGAAGATTGTGGGGAGATAGTCCGCATCGTGCATTCGCACCCCAATATTTCCCCGATGCCAAGTGAGGGCGATAAAGTTTCATGCGAATTGTCAAGCATTCCGTGGGTGATTGTGAATTGGCCTACAGGCGCAATCTACGAATTTGAGCCCACAGGCTACGTGGCGCCATTAATCGGCAGAGAGTTTTTTCATGGGGTCTTAGATTGCTATTGCCTAATCCGTGACTATTACAAAGAAAAATTGAGCATTGAATTGCTTGACTTTGACCGTGAGGCGCAGTGGTGGCTAAAAAATCAGAACTTGTATGTGCAAAATTTTGAAAAAGCAGGATTTATTGAGGTGCCGATTGCGCAAATGAAAGAGCATGACATTGTGCTCATGCAAGTAGGTAGTCCCGTAATTAATCATGGCGCAATCTATCTTGGGTCAAATCAAATATTGCAGCATTGCGCAGGCAGACTATCGAGCCGCGATGTATTTGGCGGCGGTTGGCAAAGAGCTGCCCGCATTGTAGTACGCCATCAAAGTCAAATAAAAACCTCAATCTAAATTATGAAAACGATCAAACTTTACGGGCATCTTGGCAAGATGTTCGGGAAGAAGCACGTCTTAGATGTTTGTGATTCATTTGATGCAATTCGCGCTCTTAGCGCCAATTTCCCAGCGTTTAGACATGAATTTGCAAAGCAGGGCAGGCGCTACAAAATTGCCGTTAACAAGCACCTTATCAACACAAAAGAAGAGTTATTGCTTCCAGCCCATGAGATTGCATTTATTCCTGTTATCTCTGGTGCGGGAAATGGTGTGGGCCAAATCTTAATTGGTGCCGCCTTAGTAGTTGCGTCATTTTATATACCAGGCGCCTTTGCTGCAGATTCAGCCATTATCGGTGCGGACGGCATGGTGACCGATGTAGCAGGTGGGGTTTTTGGTGGTTTTGGTGTCAGCGCAGGAACGGCGTCGCTCATGGCTGGAGCAACCCTTGCCTTTGGAGCGGCCTTGATGCTAGGCGGCATATCAAAATTACTCTCTCAGACCCCAGGGCAACAGCAAGACTCCAGAAACTATGGCTTTAATGGGCCGGTCAATAACACCAGTCAAGGTAACCCAGTACCCATCCTATATGGGCGAATGATTGTTGGCTCACAAGTGGTATCAGCCTCTGTAAGCTCTGCCGATATTCCTATTGCCAACTTGGCCGTTGTGCTGACCAATACCGTGAACTATAAGGGGCAATATTAATGCCTCAGGACCTCACTCAATCCACGCCTAAAGTTACACCTAAAGCTACACCTAACATTGGTGGCATTAGTGGCTTTGGCGGTGGAGGTGGCGGCGGCGTTACTTCTGGCGCTGGCGCTACTGAAGCTCCAAACACCCTTAGGTCAACTCAATATGCAACCGTTTTAGACGCTTTATCAGAAGGCCCTATTGATGGGTTAGTGAATGGCGCTCAGTCAATTTATTTTGACAAGGTTCCGCTGCAAAATCTGGATGGCACCTACAACTTTAACAACGCTACTTTTGGATACACGACAGGCGATTTAGCATCCAATCAACATGCCTCATCCGCAATCTCAGGGGATGCTGGCAATATTGAGGCGACGACATCCGTGGGAGTTCAAGTTTGGCAGGCGACCCCTATTGTCAGAACGGTGACTCAGGCCAATGTGGATCACATCCGTATCACGATCAGTACGCCTGCATTAACGAGTACCAACACCAGCAATGGAAATGTGAATGGCAATAGCGTCTCATTTGCGATTGATATTCAAACAAATGGCGGCGGGTTTGTGCGTGCCATTTCAGATTCGTTTAACGGCAAGACGACAAGCAAATATACCCGTGACTATTTAATTGCTGTATCGGGCAGCGGCCCTTGGGATATCCGTGTTACGCGTCTATCTGGCGATGATCTGAACACCTATTCTCAGTCGCAAATTTGGTTTGATGAATATACATCGATTATTTCTACCAAATTGGAATATCGCCATACGGCGATTGCAGGAATTTCAATTGATGCTAGGCAGTTTTCCGCAATACCTACAAGGGCTTACGACCTAAAAGGGATGATTATTAATATCCCTAGCAATTACGATCCAATTGCAAGAATGTATGCTGGAGTGTGGGATGGCACATTTAAATTGGCCTGGTCAGACAATCCAGCATGGTGCTTTTATGACTTACTGACCAATGGCCGCTACGGGCTTGGCAATTACTTGCCTGCTAATTTGGTTGATAAATGGCAGCTTTATACCATCGCCCAATATTGCGATGAGCTAGTGCCTGACGGATACGGCGGGCAAGAGCCACGTTTTAGCTGTAATTTGTACATTACCTCAGAAAAAGAAGCCTATAAGGCGATACAGGATTTAGCGTCAATTTTTCGCTCTATTACGTATTGGGCATCAGGCGCAGTATCGATTGTGCAGGATGCGCCAAGCGATCCTATTCAATTATTTACCACCGCCAATGTGATTGATGGCGCATTTAATTATCAAGGTGCCAGCTCAAAAGCCATGCATACCGTTTGCTTGGTGAGCTATAAAGATCCGAATAACTGGTATCAAGATAACGTCGAGTATGTACAAAACGATCTTGATGTTGCTCAGTATGGCGTTATCCCAACATCGATTACGGCTATCGGCTGCACTTCAAGAGGGCAGGCTCATCGCTTGGGTAGGTGGTTGCTGTATTCAGAAAAACTAGAGTCTGAGACGATTTCTTTTAGAGCTGGCATGGATGCGGTGTATTGCTATCCTGGGGCCATCATTCAGACAAGCGATCCAGTGCGAAGCGGTGCGCGCATGGGTGGCAGGGTGCTCGGAATTTCTGCCGATTTTAAGACGATCACAGTAGATAGTTCTTACGTCATTGAGGCGGGTTCATCTCCTAATATTCAGATCATGATGCCAGATGGCACCATCTTTTCCGATGCAATTGTTTCAAGCTCTAGTTCTGCGCAGGGTAACTTTATTACCCTAGCCAATACTGTCGCAGCCGTTCCAACTGATAATGCGCTGTACTTAATTTCTCAAACGGATATTGAGCCAGAGCTTTGGCGCGTAATATCAGTTGCTGAAGTTTCCGATGGAAATGTGCTGGAGATTAGTGCGGTAGCTCACAATCCTAGCAAATATGGATATGTTGAAGATGGTTATAACCTAACGACTCCATCAGTTAGCTCGATTCATACCATTCCTGCTGCGCCTAGCGGACTATCTGCGATCAGCTCTTGGTACGTGATTAGTGTCGGAGTTGCAGGCTTGACGCTTACCTTGTCGTGGTCTGGTAGCGCTAATTACTACAATATTACCTATAGCATTAATTGCGGGCAGACGATTCAGTTAACGCAAAGCGGCCAAAGCTTAGATATTGCCAATGTCAAAGTGGGCGATGTATATGCCTTTAGCATCTGCGCTGTCTCGTCCTTAGGAATTTCCTCTGGGGTAGCTTCGCTTAGCTATACCGTCACGCAGCCAGCACCGATCTATCCCAATGATGCAACGGGACTTAGCGCCACGGTGACCGGCAACGGTGTATTGCTTTCTTGGAATGACATTGCCGACCCGATGCTCTATGACTATGAAATCAGAGAGGGCGTCAGCTGGGATAGCGCGGTTTCTTTGGGATTTTTTAATGGTACAAGTACAACCGTACCGGCGTTGTTGGCAGCCAATTACAGCTGGATGATTAAAGCGCGCAATAGCTTTTTAAACGAATCGATTGATGTGGAAATT
The DNA here is from genome assembly GCF_018881975.1 of Polynucleobacter sp. JS-Safj-400b-B2. Classification (GTDB taxonomy): domain Bacteria; phylum Pseudomonadota; class Gammaproteobacteria; order Burkholderiales; family Burkholderiaceae; genus Polynucleobacter. The sequence continues at coordinate 18,243 of NZ_JACVPJ010000020.1, forward strand.
GCCACTTTTGGCGCAGTTGCACCATCGGCAGTCGTTTTATCGGCAAGTTTGTCTGGGCAAAATTATGTTTTGTCATGGGGCGTGCCAGCAAGCATGTTCCCAATTGATCATTACATTATCGCTACTGGTCCGAATGCTTTAAATCTGACAAGCCTGTCCTTGGCTTACACCACGCAATACCAAAGCCAAGCGCAATTTAGCGGTAGCCGCACCTTTTGGGTTGCCGGTGTTGATAGCGCTGGCAATACAGGTCCTTATACCAATACCCAAATCGTAGTAAGCGCTCCTAGTAAGCCGATAGTGACCAATCAGGTCATTGATAACAATGTGCTGCTTTACTGGACGGATGCTACCCAGTCTTTGCCGATCACAACATATCAAATCTATAAGGGCAGTACCTTTGCAGGTGCGGAGCTTATTGGCAACAAATCTGGATTATTTACCACTATCTTTGAAACGGCTGCAGGCGCATACACCTACTGGATTGCCGGTGTTGATAGTGCTGGTAATGTTGGCCAACCCGGTCAAATTACCGCTGTCGTTAGCGCGCCACCAAACTACGTTTTGCATTCGGATATTTTTAGCACCTTTGGTGGCGCCTTAGTAAATGCAACGTCTGAAGATGGGCTGGGTATCACTATGCCGGTCAATACTAGTCAAACATGGGCGCAGCACTTTTCTGGCAACACCTGGAATACTCCAAATGACCAAGTCAATGCAGGCTACCCCATTTATGCGCAGCCTGCCTTAATCTCTGGGTATTACGAAGAAGTGATTGACTATGGTTCTACTTTGCCAGCAGTCAACGTGATTGTGACTCCGACTATCACGGCGATCGCTGGAAACCCGACTACTTCAGTAATGATCAGTTGCAGCAATACCAGCGCAGCAGGGCCTTGGACTGACTACCCAAATACGTCGCAGATTTATTTGACAAATTTTCGATGGGTTAAAGCCTGCATTACAGCCGTCTCACCTGACGATAAATCCTTAGTAGAAATGACCGCTTTGGAAATTAAGCTAAGCGTTCAGCTTAAGGATGATGCCGGGTCTGTGACTGCAAACGCTCTTGATGTCAACGGCACCAATGTGAACTTTAATGTGCCATTTATTGATGTGACCAGTATTTCTGTTACGCCACAAGGATCTACCCCGCTAAATGCGGTGTATGCCTTTAGTGGTGTTGCCGACCCAACTAATTTCCAAGTATTCCTTTTTAATGCCAGTGGAGTTCGTGTCTCTGGCCCCGTCTCTTGGTCAGCCAAAGGGTTCTGAAGAGACAAATGAAATCTAAAAAAATGAAGACCAATGATGACTAGCTCTGATTTTTCAAAACCGCAGTCATCGGATCTGTACACCTCAATCCCTTCAGAAATCAATGCCATTAATGCGGATTTATCTAAAGGGCTTGATCCAGCAACTAGCTCACCCATCAATGTGCCGACCAATGCGCTGCGCTGGAATAGCGCTAATGGCTACTGGGAGAAGTTTAGCGGGACGGTTTGGTCTGCCATGGCCGCCATTTACAATATTTGCGCGGCTACCGCTGTTAAATTAGCCATTGCAAGAGCCATTGCATTTTCTGGCGATGTGGCTGGCACCGGTAACTTTGATGGCAGCCAAAACATTTCCATTGCATTAACTTTGCCAAATGTAAACGCCAATCCTGGCACCGCTGGTAGTAGTACGCAAGTGCCGGTAGTTACCAGTAATAGCAAAGGGCAAATCACGGGGATTAGTTTGGCTGCGATTGCCTTCCCAGCTGCGCCAGTGAGCTCGGTTTTTGGGCGTACTGGAGCGGTGGCATTAGCCCTCTCTGATGTTGTTGGTGCTTTGGGATACACGCCTCCTACGCCAATTGGCGGTGGCGCTTCTGGCACCTGGGGCATTAATGTTAGCGGTACGGCCTATAACATTACTGCCTATACGATTAATCAAAGCTTGGGTACTGGCAACACACCCACTTTTGCAGGATTGGCTATTAATGGGCAAATGACTGCCACTGGGAATATTACAGCGTATTACTCGGATGATCGCCTAAAGACCCGCCTTGGGTATATTGAAGATGCGCTGGGTAAGGTAAAGCAGCTCTCAGGTTTTTACTACGAAGCGAATAAGGCAGCGCAATCGCTCGGATACAAAAAGGTGCGCGAAGTCGGTGTATCAGCGCAGCAAGTCCAATCCGTCTTGCCAGAAGCGGTGGCGCCAGCGCCTATTGATGCCAAATACCTCACCGTGCGCTACGAGCGATTAACTGCGCTCTTAATTGAAGCCATCAAAGAATTAGACGCCAGGGTAGATAGCTTGTCCAAAGAGGTAATGGCAGCATGACACTTCCGGCATCTGGGCAAATTAGCCTATCTACCTTTAGTATGGAGATGGGGCAAGCGGCTGCCTTTTCGATTTCACTTGCATGGATTCAAGGCAATACTAAAGCGGGACAGCAACCTGCTACTGAAAACATGGGTGGGTATTACGGCAAAGCATGGTATCAGCGCAATGCCGATGGCAACTGCAATAACGGCAACTGCACCAGTAATTGCAACTGCGGAAATATTCAGTGTAATAACTGCACGATCAGTGGCGCAGTGAACTGCGCCAACTGCGACACTCGCGCCTGGTTGCAAAACAACTGCAATTGCGCGTGTACCTACAACTGCAATACGGCTGCAACTAGCTACAACTGCGATTGCAATTGCGACTGTAACTGCAACTGCGGCTAGGCAAGCTAAAGCGGTCGATGCATTCTTAACCCAAACTGGAATACTCCATGATTTTTGAAATTCTCGCCGAGAAAAAGCTCGGTGATGAGAAGCGTTTTTTCTACGATAACCAAACGAATGCATTGCACTGCGAAGATGGCAGTCAATATCGTTATCCTGATATGCAAAAAAGTTGTGGCCATACCGCTCGCAATGCCAATCAAGGGTTCGATGAGCACCATCCGTTAACGAAGTCTCGCCATGTGCGGGTAGTTAAAATTCAGCTGGGTCTATCGTGTAACTACGCTTGTGACTACTGTTCACAAAAATCAGTCGAGCGGCCCAAAGAAACCAATGCCAAGGATATTGGGCGATTCATGCAGATGTTTGGCGGCTTGGAGTTCTCGCAAGAAAAGGGCTTAAAGGTCGAGTTTTGGGGTGGCGAGCCTTTGGTGTACTGGAAAACGCTCAAGCCCTTAGCGCATGCCATCGCGCAAAAGTTTGAAGACTGGAGCATCAAGCCTCAGTTTTCAATCATCACCAATGGTTCATTGCTCACCCCAGATATTTGCGCGTGGCTTTATGCCATGGGCTTTAGCGTCTCTATTAGTCACGATGGCCCCGGTCAACCCGTGCGAGGCCCCGATCCCTTTGAGGATGGAGCAAAGAAAGCTATTGTGCTTGGGCTGTACCGGATGTTACGACCATTGGGGCGCATTAGCTTTAATGCCATGCTAAATGGCAGCAACATTAGTCGCAAAGCTATTTATGATTGGTTTGTCACCTTTACCGGTGATCCCAGCGTGCCTTTAGGTGAGGGCTCAATAGTCGATGCCTATGATGGTGATGGTTTGGCTCAATCACTGCAAACCAAAGCAGCGCATTTTGAATTTCGCCGTACTGCCTTTAATGATATTTACGCCAGTGCTGGTCAAATTGGTTTTGGCGGTATTTTACAAAAGATTGATCAGTTCACTGGCGATGTTCTATCCCAAAGAAATGCACGCACGGTTGGTCAAAAGTGTGGAATGGACCAAGAGGATGTGATTAGCTTTGATTTACGCGGCAATGTGATTACCTGTCAGAATGTCAGTGCGATTGATCAAAGCCCTAGCGGCGTCTCTCATTTGGGCGGCTCTATTGAAACAATAGAGCAAGTGCAAATTAAAACGGCAACCCATTGGTCTAAGAGGGCGCATTGTAATGACTGCCCTGTACTGCATATTTGCAAGGGATCTTGTATGTTCCTGTCTGGCAAATATTGGCAAGCCAGTTGCGATAACGCCTATTCCGATGCGATTGCCCTCTTTGCTTTGGCATTTGAAAAGATGACTGGGTACATCCCAAAAATGATTTATGGCGATCACCTTCCTAAAGAGCGCCAAGATATTTGGGGTACTTGCATGGAGCATAAGGAAAAGTCCAAAAAAGTCATTCCTATTCATATAGCTACTGAAGCGCCCGTCATGAAAGAAATTGACGGCACGAATGAAACAAATTCGGTCTTTGAAAAAACCACCGTTAAGGAAAACGTATGACCGCCAACTCGCCTGTAATTGATGATCCGAATGTGCGCGCATTAGCAACGCAAGTAAAGGCTTTGCAGGGCGTAGTCCAGGTGAGATTTTATCCGCCAATCAACCCAGTCAATATTGATGCAATTGGAGCTGATGGGGTGATGATTACATGCCTGCTGGCCAATGTGAAACCGCCGCCAGCGCCAGATTTTGTCAAAATCACCTCAATGGTTCCCAAATCCGTGTATAGCGACTTGGCAAACTTCCCAGCCATCCTCGATCATTTAAGCGCGCGAATTGCCGACTATTTGGCCACCGGCGTCGTCACCATTCCTGTAGCCCAATCCATCATACCGTCAGCCTCATAAAGAAATCCTCATGAATCCGTTTGATCTGCAAATGCTGTCCTATCAAAGCGCGCAGCATTTTGTAGCACCGCTATATCGCATTGCCAACTCCAAAAATCTTAGAGGGTCATATTGCCTATTAACGGCGCACGAGCATCGATTGGTAGCTGTTTCAAACCACCTACGTTCAGTTAACGCTTTAACAGGATTCAATCTGGTGGCAGACTGTCGCTTTAATTCGGCAGATGACCATCAATTTGAGCTTGATCTCAATTTTGCTTGCCTCTGGCGCCGTGATGGCGTAACTGCGTGGGTTGGGGATACCCAGTTTGATGCGTCCCAATTTAATCAATATCTGCTTCTTAATCAACAGGTGGCTGCGCTCGATACGCTCAATGACACGGTGCAGATGCTTTTTACCCGCATTGGCGTTGGTAACCTTATTTACGAGCAAAAATATCTTGAGGCGATGCACGTCATTGAGCAGAACCTTTCACAAGACCTAACGGGTCGGTATTTATATGTATCCGGTTATGCCAAGATTGAGGGAATCTCTATCGAGGTAGCAGCGCGGCGCATCCAGTTTAAATACGAAGATGCCAAGGGTCGCATGGCTGAAATTGAGAACATGCGCCTAGCGCACCAAAAAGCTATTTTGGCGGTAGAGCATTTAGAGCAATTAAAACCACTGATGGAAACGCTAGGGGCGCAGATTGATAAATACGCCAGCCTTTAACTTTAAAGAAGGCAAGGGGGCTAAGGAAACTAAGGAAAGTTGCCCGGGGCTGATTTACTACAACAGCTACGACCTTTTTAAGCTGAGCACTAAAAAAGTCACCACCCCAGGCTCTTGGGCCTTTGCCACGTATTACGACTTATTTTCGAGCAACATTACAGTGCTTGATCGCACCGGGACGTTTTCAGTGCCAGTCGCAGTAGCGCCATTGGATTTTCTGGCCTTGCCCGAGTTAGATTCCAGTCATGAATTTGAGGCGATCTGCGATGCTAGGGCGCGCGCATTACTTGATCAGGCGCTCTCGCAAAATAGGCGGATAGCAGTGATGTATAGCGGCGGGATTGACTCAACGCTGGTGCTATGCGCCTTTTTAAAGGTGGCTAGAAGTAATGAACTGCAGCGCATTACGGTATTACTCTCCGAGGCAAGTATTTTAGAGAACCCCGATTTTTACCATGATCACGTTCTTACTCATTTTGAATGCGTATCTTCTTTTCGTTTTCCGTATTACCTGGGCAATCCCCACTATCTTTTTGTTAGTGGTGAGAATGCGGATCAGCTCTTTGGCTCGCAAGTAGCGCAAGTGTTTGAAGTGGCCTATGGGTTTGAGGCGCTTTTTAAACCGCTTGTCAGTATGTATGAAACGCTATTAGCATTTTTTATTGCTAGGGTAGGCGGTAGCAGTAGCCAGTACGCACAAGCCTTTTTAGAAATGCTCCTGCGTTTATGTGCCAATGCCCCGATTGCCATTGAAACGCCATACCATTTTTTCTGGTGGATTAATTTTGCTACCAAGTGGCAATCAGTCTATGTACGCATGTTGCCCTATAGCGCCCATCGCAACACGCTCGCTCTTGAGGAAAACTACACCACCTTTTATAGCCCACCACCGTTTCAGCAGTGGTCTATGGCCAATACTGATCAATTTATTGGCCATGGTTTTGAGACCGGCAAATGGGTATCTAAGCAATACATCTATGACTTTAATCACGATGCGCGCTACCTTAAAAAGCTCAAGCAGGGCAGCTTACAGGCAATGGTACGTTGCAAAGCCAATGTGTTTGGAATTGAGTTAGCCAATAAGGCCAATTTACGCTTTATCACGCAGCCATTAGGCGCGCAGTATTTCAACATTGACAATGATTTTATGAGAATGGAACATGCCAGCAAATCGCCAATTTAGTCACAAGGCTAATGAACTCATCATCTTGGGTGATGCCGTTTATCAATCGGATGCCAATGATTTATACCAATACCGGGTCTACCCAAAGGGTAGCCTGCTCAAACCATCGCCCCACTCGAGCTATTGGTACATTAATGAAAACACAGTGGGTTGTGTCGTAGGTGATGCGGATGGGCAGCCTTATGTCGTTGCTGATTTGGTGTGCGTGCAAATTATGGGTTATACCCCAGAGGAGCGCTCAAGCACTTACTCGCGCGGTGCTGATTTGCCGTATGTCAATGGCTGCTCTACCAAGCAGTTGATTGCCCCCAATCGCTTGGGTGATCCTACCTGGCAGTATTTGAGCATACCGGCAGGAAGCTCTGAGCAAAGCCATCACATCCACTCGACAGCGCGGGTGGTTTATGTTCTATCCGGGCGCGGCACCTCTATAGTGGGTATGCCAAGCGTACAAAAAGAGTATGAGCTAGAGCCCGGCATGGTCATTATTTTACCTAAGATGACTCCGCACCATTTCACTGCCGCAGAAGACGCTCTTGTAGTCATTCCGCTCCATATCTTTAGCTCTACATCCCTAGAGAACAATCACCCCATGTTTGCTGGTACGCATTTGGTATGACTTATCTAGGATGGATGAAGGCGATTTTTGGCGCATTGGTACGAACACAATCTGTAGTACGAGGTATTTTCACTTGCGCTTGGAGCCTCAAAGATCATCACATATCTATTGACGAAGTTGAAGACGATGTACGTCTGCGCCAGTTGATGCTTGAGCTAAGGTATTAAAGGTGACGTAGAGAATTTCTTTTTAATGCAGTGATAACCAAACCCCGCCATGTTTTTTGATGCGGGGTTTTTCTATATGGGCAAAATGAAGATGGCAGAACCAACTAGCTCTGGGGTGGCAGGATTTGCGGGGTGGAAGCTGATTGGCGGTGCTGCCGGTGTGGCAGCGGGCGGCGCAGGGTTGGCAGCATTTGTAGTGATGTGCATGACTAAGCCACGCTCCGATAAAGAATGGATTGTTGGATTGGTTTGCACAGTGATTGGTTCGGTCTGCGGCGGAGCTGCAGTCATTAGCTACTTTCACCTATATGAATGGGTAACCAACTTCATTGGCTTAACCGCCATCCTAGGCTTGTCCTTTGCTTGTGGCTTACCAGCATGGGCAATCGTGCGCTGGATTTTCAATTACATCGATACGCATCAAGATGCCTCTATCGAGGATGTGGCCAATGATTTAAGGAGTAGTTTATGAGCAATATCAGCACCAATCAAAAAGCATTTCTCGATATGCTGACGATCTCTGAGCTGGGCAAAGCCTTATTGGCTTTATCGGATGATGGTTATAACGTCTTAGTTGGCAGTACGTCAGATACCCCCATCTTGTTTGGTAGCTATGCCGATCATCCACGCAGATTAATTCAAATCAATAGCCACTTATCCTCAACGGCGGCAGGGCGTTACCAGCTGCTAGAGCATTGGTTTGATGCTTATAAAAAGCAGTTGAATTTGCCCGATTTCTCACCAAGCTCACAAGATGCCATTGCCTTACAGCAGATTTTAGAGTGCGATGCGATGGATGACATTGCCGCCGGAAGAATTAAAGCGGCTATCGGCAAGTGCGCACACATTTGGGCAAGCCTGCCTGGCAATCATTACGGTCAGCATGAGAATACGTATAGCTACCTTGTGACTATTTTTATTAACGTAGGAGGTAGTTATGTTCCCTGATTTATTGCCTAAGCTTAATTTAATCTTAGGCGCAATTGTTGCCATATTTTTATCTTTTGGCACAGGGTTTATTGCGGGCGATATTCATCGTGGCGGCGTCGATAAGAAAGATCAAGAAATTGCTGTAGCAAAGGCAAATGATGCGGCTAGAGCGCAAGAGCAAAAAATGGATGCAACCCAAAACACAATCGAAAAATCAACCCTAGGAGAAAAAAATGCTATTGAAGCTAAGCGCAATCAACTTATTGCTAATTTGGGTCTTGGGACTCAGCCCACTAATATTAACGGCTTGCGCCAGCCCGGTGCCAAGCTATCAGGTGGCCAGGGCTCCGAAATTGGAGCTGGAGGTCAAGCACTCCGATTATCAGAACCAGATGCAATCGGCTTTAAACAGTTTCTTGCCAACTTTGCCGCAGAATGTGCAATAAGTGAGGCAGAGCGCAATGAGGTGATTTTGAAGTACGAAGCGGCGCTAGCGCATTAGCTTTACCATAGCGCCACCACTTAGATTGTGCAGGCTTAAGTCAACACCACTTACATAGGCGCACGTACCTGGAGCAACCATGACGCTATCGGCAATGGTATTGCTGACATAGGCTTGCATATCTAGAGCGCATACTTGAAACATGGCCACTACTGGTCCGCGATAAATAATCGAACCAGACTCATACCAATTAAAACCATTGCGCTGCCAAGCTTGCAAGCTATTTGCTTGTTGAGCAAATGAAATTATGGAGACCGAAATTAGCAAGATTGCTGCGAATAGTTTTTTAGTTATATGAATCTTCATCAAGCGACTTTCTGACAATGTGTTGCCGTTATCTGGTAATAGGGTGCTCATTAATAAATTGGCGCAGGGCGGCATCCACTCTAGATTGCCATCCATCGCCAGTAGCCTTAAATTTTTGAATGACATCAGGCGATAGACGAATGGTTGTAACCACCTTTTTAGGTGACTTTTGTGGGCCACGAACTCCTAACTTCTTTATCAGTGATGCGGGTAAAATTTCAGGGGCTGATTTAAATTCCTTGAAATCTTCAGACGACAGTAGCCTTACTTCGCCCTCTTTATTGGTCAGCGCTAATTGCTTTTTCATATGCGTTTTCCTCCCTCTTATTTGCCTTGCGAAAACTAATCACTCGAATTCCTAAATCGGTTTCTGAAAAACACAAGACATGCAGACGTTCATCAAGATAGCTCACCGCTAAGAATCTACGCTCTGGGTAATCTTTGCGTGCATCCTCCCTAAAGGTTGCTCTAACCCAATCAAAATCTGCGACCCTGCTAAACGACAAGCTGCGCTCAGAGATGTTCTTGGCATCTTTTGCTAAGTCGTATGTGATCTCCATATATCAAATTATACATACAAAAAACTATATTGCTAGTCTTTTTGTAAATACGTTTTGGAAATGCTCAAATCCCCATCTTCCAGCGTAAAAAAAATTGGGGGTGTGGGTGGGTTGTGCTATATGGTGCCGTTGAGAAGAATCGAACTTCCGACCTACGCGTTACGAGTGCGTTGCTCTACCAACTGAGCTACAACGGCATTTGACGCAACTGGAGCGGGCGATGGGAATCGAACCCACGCTATTGGCTTGGGAAGCCAAAGTTCTACCATTGAACTACACCCGCAAATGACTAACTATTTTATTTGGCGGAAACGGAGGGATTCGAACCCTCGATACTTTTACAAATATGCCGGTTTAGTAGACCGGTGCCTTCAGCCGCTCGGCCACGTTTCCCATTTGCTTTTTCTGCAGCAGAAAAAGCAAGAGCCTCCGAGGAGGCTCTGCACCTGACAGTCGAAACCATTAGGGTGGCAGTCTAAATACTAGCACAAGGGTTAGTGAAGGTCCGAGATTTGGCGGTTATCTAACTTTTCTGGAGCGGTTCACTGCAGGGCTTTTAAGAAAGGGTGCGATACCCAAACTTGACGCCAGTTGTATTGCCCCGCTAGGCAATTGATTGGTTTATTAGATGGATTCACCTCTTTGGTTTTTGCTGAGCCTTTTGATTGGCAATTACTGTATCAATAGCCGTTATCAAGGGTAAACAAATCAAACACTTGGCGACACCGCAGAGATGTTTTTATGATACAGCCAGTCGCAACCAACCATTTGATTTAACAAAGTAATTGCACCGACAGTTAACTTGGCTACGAACCAAGGGGTCGTGGGTTCAATTCCTGCCAGCCGCACCAACCTA
>NZ_JACVPJ010000021.1 GCF_018881975.1 Polynucleobacter sp. JS-Safj-400b-B2
AGGCAAAATGCATTTCAGAGGAAGGTGCAAAAGCGGTCACGCTGATTCTGAAACAGGTGGTCACGCTCACTCTGAAATGACCGGTCATTTGCCTGAAATGGGTGGTCACGCTGGTCTGAAATACGCAATCACGTACAAGTTGGCAATGTTGATTTAGAAGTTTTGCATTGCCCCGGGCATACACCAGGACATGTTGTTTTCTTTGATAAAGAAGATCGTTTGGCTTTAGTGGGCGATGTACTTTTTGCTGGATCAATAGGAAGAACAGATTTTCCGCGCGGCAATCATGCCGATTTAATTAATGCTATTAAGACTAAATTATGGCCGCTAGGTGATGACGTGCAATTTGTTCCGGGGCACGGGCCTATGTCGACTTTTGGCAAAGAGCGCGAAACAAATCCCTACGTAGGGGATTGATTAAGATTGAAGTGGGAACGCCTAATTAAGGATTAGGCTTTTGCTGAGCCGGTGCGGTGTGTGCGGTTATACAAACAGCTTGCGCAAATCCAACGTTGCTTACGATTACTTGTTGGAATCCATGTGCCACCTTCCAGGCGCTTTTCGCGACTGCATGAAGAGCAAAACTTAAGGCTCTGTGAGGTTTCTTGGGTAGCAGCTGGAGTCGAGGTAGTCATGGGCAATCCGGGTAAGCCAAATCTTGTACAGAAGATCTATTTTACCCGTTTTGTCCCGCTGGGGCTGGGCTTAGGACGACTCTGACAGAATCAGCCGTCTTATTGCCATCAAAATCCAACCAAGCTTTGTTTTCAAAGTCATAGAGCTTGCATTTGCGGGCTGTATCGAAATACCATGCCCAAGAGAACTTTTGCACAAAAATACGCTCTGGAAGGATGGTTTCGAGGGTATTTTGGGCTTCTTGCAGGCGATATAGCGGTACGCTCATATCCACGTGATGGGCTGTGTGCTCCATGATATGGTGCATTAAGGAGCCCCAAATCCAATTAAAGGTCAAATGAACCGTGGTTGAAACAAAAGGCTGGGCGCGTAACCACTCAGACTTCTTGTCGTACCAAGAAACTTTTGGATGGGTATGGTGGACGTAGACTACAAAGCCAATCATGCCATTCCAGAAAAGGAATGGGACGGCGAAGCCTGTAATCAATCCAAGCCAGATAGATTGCCCTGTAGCAATCGCACCAGCAATTAGGCAGCCAATCCAAATAATGGCAAAGCCAGTCACCAATAAATTGTCTTTAAGGAAAATTGGACGATCGCCGGGCTTGTTCTTCGCATTCGGGAAGTACTCGCGTCTCCACCAGATTTCAATGAGATAGTAGAAAACAGGGCCCCAACCGCTACGATAAAGACGCTCTAAGGCTTTGCGCCATGCTGGCAGAGCATCAAATTCCGCTTTGGATAAAGGAGCCCAAACAAAGTCAAAGCCCTTGAGGTTGGTTTGGCCATGGTGAACTACGTTATGACCTACATCCCATAAGCTATATGGAGTTAAGGATGGCAAGAATGCGATACGACCCAGTACTTTGTTGAGTTCGCGGTGAGGTGTATAGCTTTGATGGCACGCGTCATGGCCCAAAATAAAGATACGACCAGTAACGAAGCCAGCAACCAAGCCCAAGATGATCTTGATGAGGATGCTTTCAACAAAAATTGTCCCAACGATACACGCAAGCCACAAAACGGCATCTAATGCTAGAAGCGCGATCGCTTTTACGGTTTCCCCTTGAGCCATTGGGATCAGCCAGCTACGAATGACTTTTCGATGGGGCAATGGAAGATCAGGAGCCAAAGGATTGGCAATAGATGGCTCAGAAAGTGCGGGATTTAGATGATTTGACATGTTAAGAATCAATAAGTTAGGTGCATATAATAGCCTTTTTCACGAATTTACGCATGATGTAGGTCAAAAACCCCCCTGTTTTGGTGCGCCCGGCAGGAATCGAACCTGCGAGCTTCGCAAGCCAAGCGGATCGGGATTGCTTTATCTTTGACTGCCCGTTGGGCCATCTCACGTCTGGGAGGCGGCCTCACCACTTTTTGCGAGTGCTTCGGTCACGATCTCCGCTTTGAGTTTTTCTTCGATGTACATTCTCTTGAGGCGGGCGTTCTAAGCCTCAAGCTCTTTCATGCGGACCATCATGGAGACATCCATGCCACCGTATTTGGCACGCCACTTATAAAAGGTTTGGGTGCTAATGACTAGCTCCCTACAAACCTCTGGGACAGTTAAGCCAGCCTCTACCCGTTTTAGGGCATCCATGATCTGGCTGTCAGTAAATTTAGAACGCTTCATGTAGAACTCCTCATATACGAGAAAATTCTACTTCTGATTACTTTGGTTCTAGGGGGTGATTACCTAATAGTTACCCCCCTTAAATATGGGGGTAACTATTAGAGCTTTCCACAGATAAAATAATGACTCAAGCATGAACTGACCCACAAAAGTTGGACATCAAATATAACTCAAAAGGGTCAACCCTTAGTATTTGGTGCCCCTTCAGTCATCACGCCCATTAATTTGTTTATAAAATTTATTATTGAATTAAATTGATTCTTTTCCGACAAATCCTCGTATTGCTTCTCTCAATCAGCTTTATGCAACATTGCCTAGCTGGTGATAGTTTATGGGACGCAACAAGCCTAATAGAAATAAAGCAAGGTTCTGAGCTCTCTAATAAGATGCGGCTCTATCAGGGTGCCGGGGGTTACGATTTATCAGGTGGCTCTCTCGTCAATTTTAAGGCTTGGTATACCCCTACATTTGTTGACACCCGGGTTACTTATATGACTCAGTTGCATCCCAAAGTTGGCTTAATTTGGGGGTTTAGCACCGGCGAAAACGCCCAAAAATATACCGTTGACCCCAGCATGAAGTTGGGCCTTGTATTTAGCCACGAATTTGACAAGACTTCGGCCCTATCTTTAAAGGGAACTACCATCTTGGCTGGCAGACTAAGAGAATCTGCCTGCACTGCCAATTACGGGGACATTGGCGGAGTTCAACAAGTAAATTGCCGCATGGCTGCCAGCGCTTTGGCGCCATCTCAAACCTTGCAATACCTTTATAACGAAAAGCCCTACAACTTCAACACCATTTTATTGCAGTACACCAAAAATTTCGATTAACGTAGCACCTTTCAAAGGAAAAATGATGAAATATCAAACAAAAAAACTACTCTTTAGCCTTGCCATAGTGATAGCGACTCCCATGGCTTATGCTCAATTGGGCTTTATGCAGTCTACTCACATGCACTCAATACCGACTCTTCCCAAAGCTCCAGTGGTTCAGTCTTGGATGAATTCAGAAGTGGGTGATGCATGGGCAGCAGGTTATAAAGGTCAAGGAACAACAATTACTTTTGTGGATGACTTTAAATCGAATTCTGTCTACTCTGGAAACGTTAATGGCACTGTGAAACTTCTTCAGCATGGTATGTGGACATCAGATATGGCTAAGCTGGTTGCGCCATCTGCCGCGATCAACACTCAGGATTTATCAAATTTAAATGCAGTGCAGCTTGCCCGAGGGGGCCTAAATACCATTAATCTAAGCTACGCGATATATGCAAATTCGGGCTATACAGCCAATCAGATCAACTGGAGTGCGCGCGAGCAATCGATTATTAATTATGCGAATAACGGTAGTGCAGTAATTTCCAAAGCTGCCGGCAATGACTATGGTGTTGCGGTGGGATCCACAAACTCAAGTGGTAAGATAGATTACTTGAACTCTGCCCTAATGAATTCAAAATCAGCCATCTTTGTAGGCGCTCTCGATAAGAATGGAACCACAGCCAGCAAAGCCAACATCGCCTCTTACTCGAACGTTGCCGGTGCCGATACGGCAGTGCAAAACAAATTCTTAGTTGTTGGCGTGACTGGCGGCAACGACTCTAATAACAAGTTATACGGAACCTCATTTGCTGCCCCTATAATTTCTGGTTATTCCGCAATTTTGGGAAGCAAGTTTACAACTGCTGACGCCACAAAAATATCCAATCAGCTCTTGTCGACAGCAAGAACGGATACCATCGCCAACTACAATGCCAGTACCTACGGCAAGGGCGAAGCGAGCATCGCAAGAGCGCTTGCCCCGGTTTCGATTAGGTAAACAGCGCCTCTAGATGCGTTGGCGCCGAAAAACTCAGCGCATCTAGATGGGGTCAAATCAACAATTTATTACGGATACCCAAAACTCTAAGGTCGCCACACTGTCAAGTTGGTGCAAGTTATGCACTAAAAATCAATGCAGGTCAGTTTAGAGGCAATATTTTTGGACTACACGCATGATTCGCAACGATTCCACCCTACATCGAAACTATTGCGGCCGAACCCACTAGCACTATAAAAGGCAAAAGGGCGGTTGGCCAGTGTTGGGCTATCACTTTAGCTAAGCATCCAGAGATATATTTTGAACATAAAAAGGTGGCTAAGCTAAAGAGGGCTGGCCTCATAAATCTGAACACCCCGATAAGTGGAATCTCTGCTGTTTTGATAGGCTCAATGGACCAGAAAGTAGAGAGAATAAATGGCAAGACGGTCAAGATATGCCCACTCATGCCCGTTAACGGCCAAAGTGGCCTCAGAGGCAGTTGCTGGGGATAAAATCCTTGCCCAAATAGCCCAAAAGTACGATGCCCACCCCAACCAAATTACCGAATGGAAACGCCAGTTAATTGAGCGAGTAGTTGATGTCTTTGTCGGGTAACCCAATACACCACCCGTGGATTTTAAGGGCCACTTAGCTAATTAGGTCGTGAGCCGCCAGCGCCACAGGTGATCTTACCCAGAATCGCTCAAATACAACTCAGTTGCATAGGATGGTTTAATGTAAGATGAAAGCTTAAGAGCAACAAAAAACTAGCGGCAGTTCAATATTCATTCCCAAAATGAGGTGTCATGGGTAAGAACAAATAGAAGATTTGGGGTTCAATATCTCCTTCTCTCTCGCCTTTTAGGCTGGAGAATTGATTTCATTAATTTATTCAGTAGCATAAGCGTACATTTAAAGTAGACATCTCTTGCAACCATGGAAAACTAGGAGAAAATTTGGGCTCTGCGAATTGATATTTTTTAATCTAAAAATAAGTAGCTCAGAGAGTACTTTGTGAATCTAGATAACCTATTTATTAGCCCCATTTTTTTTGATGAAATTGCTCAGCCCATCTTTTTAAAAAATAGGCATGACATTTATGTCTATTGCAACAAAGCATTTTCTGATTTTTTAGGCAAACCCACTGACCATATTGTGGGATTTACTCCCCATCATTTTTCACCACATCACGTAGCAGAATTATGTTCTGCTAGCGATCAAACGCTGCTGGACTCCCATCACCAACAGCAGTATCAATATTATTTCTCAACAATAAAAACCACAGCGTATGAACATGAGTATGAAATCGCCTTTAAAAAGGCGGTTCTTTATAACACTCAAAAGCAAGTAGTAGGCTTTATTGGCACCGTGGAGATGCTTGCCAATCCAGAGAAAAAGAAATCTGACTTATTCAAGAGGCTATCTGAACGCGAGGTAGAAATTGTCAACCTGTTGGCAACAGGCTGCTCTGTAAAGACGATTGCGAAGCTTTTGCAAATTTCTCCTTTTACTGTTGCGGACCACCTGAAATCAATCTATCGAAAACTTGATGTGCACTCTAAGAATGAGGCAGTATACAAGGCGCTTTCTTTGTTTCCTAACGCGCGACCATAAATAGACGCCCCATCTTGCATCACTCAAATGCCTATAAACAACGGCCATTACCTCGTGGCAGTAATTAACCGCTCATCCTAGTCATGAAAATTATTATTTCTTTGTTATTTTTTCTTATGCCCATCATAGGGTGGGGTCAAAATGTTACTTTTATTAACCCAGGCTACAGTCATGAAGCTTATTGGGTTATGGCGACTAAGTCGATGCGTATGGCTGCAGCCAGTTTAAATATGAACTTAGAAGTGCTTTATCTTGAACGTGAGCGCACCAAGGCTATTGAGATCGCTCAGGAGATTGCTTCAAGACCCAAAAAAACTAGGCCTGACTATGTTGTTTTTTCAAATGATTTTGGGATTGCCCCAGCTCTTTTAAAAATTTTTAATGATGCAAAGATTCCCTCATTAATGGTCTATAGCTCTTTAACAGCTCAAGAGCGTCTTCTATTGGGGGGACCAAGAGGCCAATATCCATATTGGCTTGGCTCAATCGAGCCCCGCATTCAAGATGCGGGATATGCAACGGCGCGCGCACTAATCGAAAAAGGCAGGGCGATGCGCGCAAAAGGTGCTGACTCTAAGATGCATCTCATTGCAATAGCCGGGGATCGATCTACCAACTCTTCTGTCTTGCGCAATGATGGTGTATTGCGCGCTGTCAACGAGGCAGGTGATGTCAAGCTGGAACAATTGGTTTACGCTGACTGGAATGAAAATAAGACCGCTGAACAAACTGCGTGGCTGTTACAGCGATATCCCGAAACTAAGCTAGTCTGGGCCGGCAACGACCTAATGGCATTTGGCGCTATGCAAGCGGCTGAAAATCGCGGTGAAATACCAGGAAAAACCATGCTCTTTAGTGGTATCAATACATCTGAAAGGGCATTCAAGGCACTTAATGATCAGCGTATTTCCGCTCTAGCAGGCGGTCATTTTGTTACTGGTGCTTGGGGGTTAGTATTGATCTATGACTACGCACATGGCAAAGATTTTACAAACGAAGGGCTTGAGCTCTCTGTGCCCACTTTCATTTTGTTTACCACAGAAAAAGTAAAGTCCTTTTCAGCTAAATTTGGCGACTCCTCTCGGCCCATAGATTTTAAAAAATATAGCAAAGTCTACAGCCCAACCCTTAAATCCTATGCGTTTGGATTTAGTAATTTACTGAATTGATCTCATGAAAATCTATAGCGATCTCAAATACAAATCAATTACAAAAATATTGATTGAACAGATTACATTTTTTTCAGCTTTCGCACTTTTAATATCGCTGGGCGTGCAAGGGATTTTTTTACAATTTCAAACGAATAATCACTTCAACGAGGTCATTGATCGCATGGGAGAGTCTACCATTCCGATGATGGCTCTTGCCCTCTGGGATATTGAGCCTGCTGCCCTGCAGGAACAGGTAAATCAGCTTGCAAAATGGCCTGAAATCGGGCATGTAAGCGTTCAAGCGGCGACAGGCCAAACCTTTGAAGCTGGAGATAAGTCCCTTATTCGCAAGGAGGACACGCGTGAACTACCAATCATCATGGTAAATCATGTTACTCCACTAGGAAAGATTTTCATTTCAACTAATCCAAAATATTTTTGGGCAGAGTTTCTAGGTTGGACACTAGAAATTGTTATTGGATATTTACTCTTAATCACCACTATTTGTTGCATTATTTTTTATGTGTTGAGGCGAAATTTATCCAAGCCTTTACAAAAAATAGCAGACTTTGCTGCGAATTTAAGTTCTGAGAATTTAACAGTCCCACTGCGGGTTGAGCGTCCTCCTCATATTTATGAAGATGAAATCTCTCAACTCGAAAGCGGGTTTGCAAAACTTCAGTCCGGCCTGCTTCATCATATTGAACGGTTAGATGATTTACTCATTGAACGCGCCGTTACCCAAAGACGGCTAGAGCAGGCAAGCAAAGCAGCAGAGGCTGCGAATACTGCTAAATCACAGTTTCTAGCCACAATTTCTCACGAATTGAGAACGCCATTAAATGGTATTTTGGGCATGGCTCAGCTGCTTCAAGAGCCTCATCTTACGGAACAAGGTCGTATCGAATATGCACAAATCATTGTTGACTCAAGCAGGGCGCTAAATACGCTGGTCGATGACTTACTTGACATTACACAAATTGAAGAAAATAGACTTTCATTACGCTCCGAGCCCTGCAACATCAAAAGCATTACCACTGATGTTGTTAGCCTATTTGAACAATATGCAAGCAAAAAAAGTATAGCCCTTTCAATTGAGTGGGGCGGGCCAGAAAATCAACTTTATCGTACAGATGGTCTCCGAGTAAGACAAATGCTTTCGAATCTTATAAGTAACGCTATCAAATTTACGAGCGGCGGCTTCGTTCATATTAAAGTGCAAGAGGTTGAGCACACTGGCGTTGAGGCTATTTTACTTTTTTCTGTAACCGATAGTGGGGTGGGCATCCCGCAAGACAAGTTAAATACATTATTCAAGCGGTTTTCCCAAATTGACTCCACATTGTCCCGTCAATTTAATGGGGTAGGTTTGGGCCTATTCATTGTTCAGAATCTTGCAAGTCGTATGGGTGGGGAAGTGGGTGTTGAAAGCACATTAGGTCAGGGCTCTAGTTTTTGGTTCACAATTCAAACGGTAGTCTTGGATGTGGCCGAGCCCTTGCCTTCGGTCTTAACTCTTGCAGAAAAAGAGCAAATTGCAGGGTCATCATTAAATCTATCTAGATCAAATCCTACCAGCCCCGTCATTCAGCACTTTCCGCACGAACGAATGGTCATGGTGGTTGAGGATAACCCCATCAACCAAAGAATCGTGGGGGAGGTTGTATCCAGACTGGGTATTCAGTTTGAATGCTTCAATAATGGGCTAGATGCTTTCAGCGCCTTAACAAAAGGAATTTGTAAGCCAAGTTTGATTTTGATGGACATTCAAATGCCAGGCATGGATGGCCTCCAGACCACTGTTGCAATTCGAGCATGGGAAAAAGATAAAGATATCGATACAGGAGGAATTCCAGTTATCGGCTTAACAGCCGGCTTGAGAGATGCAAGCATTCAAGATTGCATTCAAAGTGGTATGAATGAAGTCCTACTTAAGCCGGTTGATCTTGATATTTTGCAAAACGTCATCCTGGAGAAAATTGCTTAAATCGCATCCAAGGGGCTTATTTCATTAATTGGTCTAGCGCGCTCTAACTCCAAGTGTAGTATCCCCCGTCAAGCCGACATTCCTAAAGTGTTGTTTTCTGCCTGTGCTCGATAGTCTCTAGGCGATATTCTGCCAAGAGAGCTGTGCGGTCTTTCTTCGTTGTAAATCGTGATCCATTTTTCTGTAATTTCACGTACCTCCCTGAGGTTTTCAAATAAATACGCGTTGAGTACTTCATGACGGTAGGTTTTATTAAAGCGTTCAATAAACGCATTTTGTTGAGGCTTACCCGGTTGTATAAATTTCAGTTCAATCCCTTTTTCTTCGCACCAGCCCATAAAGATGGCAGACCTCAGTTCACTCCCGTTGTCCAGACGTATCGCCTGAGGTAAACCATGGATATCCTCTAGTTGCGCCAATGTTCTGACTACTCTGGCTGCTGGCAAACTAATATCAATTTCAATAGCCAAGATCTCACGGTTGGATTCGTCAATGACGTTCAGGGTCCTAAAGGGTCTGCCGTAATGCAAGGTGTCATACATAAAATCTAAGGCCCACATCGAGTTGGCTTCGGTCGGGGCAATGAGCGGAACTCTGGGCATCTTGGGGATGCGCTTCTTAGTTCTTCTGGGTAAGTTCAAGCCCATCTCCTTGTAAATACGCCATACCCGCTTGTGATTCCACTCGTAACCCTGATTGCGCATCCAATCAAAACATAATCTAAATCCCCAGCGCCCATTCTTGGCAACCACTTGATTAAGGACTTCAACAGGCTCATCGGCTTTAGCTTTGCTCCTTGGGCGCTCGTAATACGATGACCTGGCCAGCCCCAAATGAGCACAAGCCCGTGTAATGGGTACCGTTTCTTCGTCAACCAGGTAATCAACTGCTTCTCTTTTAGCGGTTGGCGCTAGAGCTTTTTTCAATTAAGTTCTTGAGCGCTCGGTTATCGTGGGTCAGCTCAGCCACCATCGTTTTATATTCTGATAGCTGCTGTTCTAGCTCCTTAACGCGTTTCAGTTCAGAAGCTTCAAGGCCGCCATATTTGGAGCGCCACTTGTAGAAGGTGGCACCGCTAATGCCATGCGTGCGCAATATGTCTGCCATCGCAATACCGCCCTCGGCTTCTTTCAAAATCCCAACGATTTGGGTCTCTGTAAATCGTGACTTCTTCATATTGATTCTTCTGTTGTAAATACTGCCATAAACAACAGAAAACTCAACTTTTTAAATGTACGAATCTAAGGGGATACTACATATGGGCTTGTAGCCAATGTCAGACCCTGCGGTATTGGGTAAGAGCTTCTCATGAAGGCAGGCTTATTGGGGTTGGCACCAAAATGGTGACTCCAGAACAAATGGAGCTTTCACGCCTACGCGCCGAGAACATCTGCCTCAAGCGAGAGGCCCAAATCCTAAAAAAGGCCACGGCGTACTTTGCGCGAGAACTAGCGTAAAGTGCGCCTGGATTGATCGGCATCGAGATGTCTTCGCTTTACCTGAGATGTGCGCTGTATTGGATGTCAGTATTGCGGGTTATCGTGCTTGGCAAAAAGGTGGCAAAGATCGAGTGGAGCGCCTGATGCAAGAGAACGGCATTATTGGTAAACACAAGCGCAAATACAAGGTAACGACGGACTCCAAACACCGCCTGCCTGTAGCCCCCAATCTTCTGAATCGTAACTTCAATCCAGATCAGCCTAACCAACTTGGGTCTCGGACATCACTTATCTATGGACTGATGAGGGCTGGCTGTACTTAGCCGTTGTCATGGATCTATTTAATCGGGAGATTTTGGGCTTCTCGATTAAGCCGAGGATGACTACTGACCTAATTAGTGATGCGCTCACCATGGCTTGGTTTAGAAGAAGGCCTCATCCCGGATTAATTTTGCGCTCCGATCGCGGTAGTCAATACTGCAGCAATGCCTACCAAACCAAACTCAAGAGCTACGGCATGGTGTGTTCGATGAGTCGCAAAGGTAATTGCTGGGATAACGCCCCTGCAGAAAGTTGGTTCGGCAGCTTTAAGAATGAGGTCATCTACGGCAATCGCTTTGCCACCCATGAATTAATGAAGACTACTTGTTTTGACTATATTGAAGTGCGCTATAACCGTAAACGTCTTCACTCAAGTCTTGGCTATCAATCTCCTAAGCAGTATTTACAGAACTGGTTAGCGAAAAGAAAGGAGATGCTGGTAGCATGATGACTCACGCTGATTGCAGGTGAAAAACGGGGGGAAGGTCAAAACTTGAATGCCCGATTTATCTTGTGCAGTAAGCCAGGCTAATGCACCGACTGACTCATCATTGCATGATCCTCAAGTTGATCATTTAGCACCTGATCCCAAATAGCATCAAAGAGTAGCTTGGCTTGATGTCTTTCTATATCCGATAAATCCATGCTAATTAACGTTGACTTAATCATGACGGTAAATGCCATCATGATTTCAGCAGTATTGGCGCTTGGGATATGACGCAACACTTCACATAGTGCATCTAAGACAATTTCTCCTACTTTTTTTGGATCAATGCTTGCTTCTAATTTTTCCTCTTTTAAATTCAACATATTTTGGGATTGGGCAATCTGATCATGGGTGGCTAAAAAGGATTGGGGCTATTAGCGTCTTTATGCCGTGGGTACAGAATGGCAGGTCAGATGAATGGGTAACCTTGATTGAATATTCATCTTAGACAAATGACCTAAAGTGCTCGGGTTGATATCGATTGTTAGAAAGGGTTGTGGTTTTTAATTCCACATTAGGGCGCAATAAAAGACGATCAGGCTCACAATTGCCAATAAAGAACCAATGATAATTTCTGAAACTAGATTGAACATGCCGACCTTAAGTTTAGAGATGGAGAATGCTCTGACAAGAGCTCCCACTCATTCACGTCGCTCGAAATTCCGAATATATAGTCATTGGCAACAGACCTCACCGCAGCACCAATAGAGGCATGAATCCCTAAAGAAGCATCTTCGTATAGGACATGAAACCGCATATCTTCAGAAAGTGCAATATAGACTGGCTCCAATGAAGTATGGTGCTTTAAAAGCTTAATCACCTTAAATCCCATAAATTGTTTGACACAATTTATAGCCTAATAGACCCGATCTTAATTGGATGCCTCCTGTTTATGGGGGTTAGCCTAAGATTAAGTAATGCCATGAGCTAAACAAGCGTATATTCAAGCAATAGAACACATCAAGCCCATCACAATGGAGCCCGCAGCGTCTACTCATCCGGGGCAAAGAGATTGGTGCATTTACTCAATCCTTAATATCACATCTACTGCATCAACAAGCCCATCCCGAGCTAGGCTATCGCGCCTGCCTGGGTTTACTAAGTTTCTCCAAAGCCTACGGCAAAGATCGATTAGAGGCTGCCCGTGCTATTGCAATAAGTAATAACGCAATGACTCAAAAGAGTGTGCGCAACATATTGGCGACTAAGCTGGACTTAGCAACAACAGGCTGAGCAGCCCCCAAATAAGAAGAGTGCTGAGTCTGCAAAATGCTCCAAGATTGCGCATGCAAATTAGCGGGAGTAGCTCACTTTAGAAAATTGAGCTGTAGGAGCTGGCATCAGGCCTTTGTTTATTGGGATTATGAGCCGAGATAGTGCCGATGGTGATGAAGCACAATGGCTCCTCCTTGACCTTAAGTAAAAATAACTCTTTCATCTTTTGGTTATATAGGGCCTTACCGCTTGATAGCCCTGAGCCAAACCCCAACGCGCTAGCCATTATTAAAATATTCTGAATTGCGCATCCAGCAGAGATGAGTTTTTCTTGCTCAGGAATATTATCTAACCCATTTTTTAATAATTTGCGGAATTATGTAGCAACTGCACAAGTCAAATAAAATCAAGAAGTTAGGCTTAGGTTGAGCTAGGTTTTTACGCGCCTAATCTGCCGGCCTATCGAGCCATTTAATTAGAAACCAAAACCAGCGGTGCCCAAAGCAATCTTTGAAGCCACTATTAACTGGCCCTCGTGGGATTTTGGCATGCTCGATACTTGCCTTTTCAAGCTCAATTAGCTTGTTAATATCTTCGGCAATTAGCGGCTTATCACCGTAGGTAGAAAAGGACATTAGCCGACCATTTTTATTGAATTTCACAGCAGCTCCGTTAGTTGCAGAAAATACCCTTATGCTGGGTGTTGGGGCGTTTCATCTGACGCCGTAATTTCTACATAAAATCAACGTGTTAAGAACGGCTATACGGATACACCGCCTAATGCAGCCCCTTGAAAATTAAGAAGCAAATCCCAATGTTCGTGCAGAAGATCAGCCAGATGGACATTCTAGTTTCCTTCCTTAAGCCTGCAATTTCAGCGTGCACCGCATTCGTGGAGCCATCCGCATAAACGCTCTCAATAGCCTTGTCCCGCCCATCTTTTAAGTATATAGATACAACAACGACAGAAGCGATGCCTATTAACAGAGCAAGGGCCAAGTAGACTGTGTTTATGGGGTCGATGTTGGTGTTCATTTGTTTTGCTTAGAAAATTTTCCGCATATTAGATTCAATGCGCTCAACTTCTAGCTTTAGAGTCTCCCGCATTTCAGCCACTTTAGCCAAGTTTTTCCTTACAAAGCCTTTTTGCATTTTGTGGGGAATGTACTCGATGTAATACTCCTCAAAATCCTCCTTGCCTATTGTAAGCTTTGAAGTTCCGTCAGCCAAATCTATGTATTGGTCCAATACATTCTGGACTGCGGGTTCAATTGGTGAACTTCTTAAGGTGCTGTTTCTGAGGCTCGTACACTACGTCCACCTTGGCAGCAAAAGTAGCCCCCAAAAAACGCAAAACCACGACAAAAATACTATTTTTAGAATTGTCGCTTCATTTAGTATCCGCCGTGGTTTTGGCGTTCCGCATAAAATACAGCCTGTACATCCAAGAGGAGACTGTGCTTTACAGTTTGCGCAAGAAAAGTATTTTCGTTTGAACATAGATGATTGTTGCTAAGCGGGGTATCCGATTTCTGTGATTGATATTGCCTAAATCTCACCAGCCTCAATCATCCTGGTTAGGATTGATATGTCTACTCCGTAGTTAACTTCTGTAGCCTCGGTTTCATCGACTTTGTCCTTGCCAACCATTCCTGGCGCCATGCGGAACATCACAGGCAAATCAGGATTTCCATAACCCATTCGTCTTTCAAACTTAGGGCGCTGCAGCTCTTTCTTAAACGCCCCTTCCGAAAATAGAATCTTAGCCCTGAGAGCTTCAAAGCTATACCCTCTGCCTAAACGATTCATTACCCGAATCAAGCTATTGAGCGATTCGGTATAAGCATTGGTGATAGGTTGGTTTACAGGATGATCAAAGTAATTGAGGATGTGCGGCTGCCAATTACGCCAAGCCCGAATGAGATCACTAAAAGCATCTCGGACTTCATGGGTCACGGATATTTCCCAGTTGGCAAAGAGCACTAAGGCATCGTTTCGCGTTTGGGCATCGTAAATCTTGAAAAAATCCTCTTTAAGACGGTAAGCCAATGCTAAGGTTGGGAAGTTATTTGCCCAGCCAGACAGAAGTAGCGCTTCTTTATCGGTTAGCTCAGACTCACGCTTAAGCAATGTGTAGCGGTCGTGCATTAGAGTGCGGCGGACCTTGGGCGCTAGTTCCGCCTTAAAACTCTTGCGAATCCGCTCTACCGCCTCATTAGCCATTTTGACCACATAAAATTTATCAATCACTATTTTTGCTTCTGGAAGCACATGCAAGACGGCATCACGATATGGTTCCCACATATCCATTGCAACATAAGCAATTTCCTTTTTGCCCTGCAAGCCAGAAAGATACTTAATGATCGTTTCTTTATTGCGATTGGGCAGCAATTCGACCACTGTATTGTTCTGAATATTGGTGATGACACCGCGCGGCTTGATCAGGTGAATTTCATCAATGCCCATCCATTTAGGGGTTTCAAAGCGGATGGTCTTCTCAAGTTCTTGTACATAGTCAGCAAATACGGCGCGCACGGTAAATTCTGTGCAGCCGACTTCCTCTGCAATACTCGCAAAGGTGCGTTTGATGGCTTGTTTACCTATCCAATTAACTAGTCTAGCGGACCGTGATAACCTTGGTTCCTCCTAAAATGTAGAAGATCCCCATTAATTTAAGAGGCATTGAAGCCATTGAGACTATCGATCTAAGATTGCTTGTGCTATATCGATTAGCTCAAAGTGGGACCTACGCCCATGCTTGTTAAGCGCTGTAATTGCATCAGTTAATGAGCGAAGTTGGGCATGGCTTTGATCATTAAGGTAGTGCGCAGAAAGCATTTTGCCGGCAAGATAATTCAATTCAATAACCACATCCTCTAACTGATAAAAAAAAGAGTCGCAGTCATGTTGAGAGAGCGGCGGTCTAGGTGTGGTCATATAGGCGAGCAGTCAAACACATCAATTTAAGCCATGAGCTTCGGGTTAAAGATCTAGTAGACCGCAATAAATAGACGAATAAATAAGTAATAGATGTTGATGGTTTTGTGCTGAAAGAATCAAAATTTAAAGTCAGCTTATGATGTTAGAAGCTTCTAAACAATCCCATAAATATGGGATATTAACTCTTTGTCAATCACAGGATTGGGGGCAATTCAAGCTCAATGATCGTGCTATGATTATGACCGGTTTTGATTTATCGAGATTTTGCTTTTTTAACTAAACTACGTAGGCGTGTTCCCAATGAGTAAATTTGCTAAATTTAAATTGACTATCCTCTTAACTCTGTCAAGTCTTGGATATTTTGCGGCCTCGCATGCCCATGCTCAGCCTCGAGAGACTAACAAAAACGCTATTATCGCCAATGTAAGGTGTGATGACGAGTCTTTGCAAGACGCTGCCGCCCAAGTGATCGTTGCTAGCAATGCGAGCGCCAAGGGTAAATCCTTTATATTTTCCAAGGTTAAGACCGTATCCTTGCCGGCGGAAAAGCAGCTGCTGTGCAGTGCGTATGTTTGGATGGTTCAAGATGGTAAGCTGGTAGGGGGTCAATTTTGGAAATATGGAGTAAAAGCTAATGGCAAGAATGGGGATCTGTTTGTCGATCCTGTTACGCCAACGAACTAATTAATTGCTGCTGGCCACGGTCTGCCCATCAACCATTTTTTAAGCGTCAACCTCTATTCGTTTAACCTCAATAGTTTAAAAAGAAAATTTTATGGCTTTAGATCGGTCACCCATTATTTCGCAGCTTCAGCCTGGGGCTGCGCTCGAGGTAATTCCAGTTACCCCTGACCTTATCAATGCGTCTCAGACGGCACCCAGCGCAAATGAATCGAAGGAGACACCGGTAGATGCTAGCAATATAACGCAGCCAATCCCCGCGGATCTTCTCAATCCCTTTGCTCCTGCTCCAGCAAATCCGACGCAAAAAGGTCCGCGAGGTATTTTGTATGATTTTAACGAGGGTGTTAGAGTCAAATTACCCAAGGGTAATTGGAAGGTGGCCTTAAAAGATGTGCATGCTGGCAATACGCTATTCTTGGCCGATATCACTGAAGAAAGTATGGTCGCTAGTGCGCGTAAATATTATGTCCCCTTTTCATTTGAGGTGATAGATAATGACTCGGGCGAAGTCGTTATTTCGCATGAGATGAACCTCAAAAACCGAGAAGTATTGGTGCAGTTCCCAGTTGGCACCTTAGGAGATTCGATTGCTTGGTTCTCCTATTTAGAGCGTTTTCGCATTAAACACGACTGTAAGCTAACTTGCGTGATGTCAGATTTGATATCGCCCTTATTTGAAGAGACTTACCCGCAGATTCGATTTATTACTAAAGAAAAAGTTGAGTCACTTAATACCTATGCCACCTATTATATAGGCCTCTTTTTTCGTGGCGATGTGGAGAACAAGCAGCCGGCAGACTTTCGTCTGGTGGGTTTACACAAAACAGCAGCCTATATTCTGGGCGTTGATACAAAAGAGTCGCCGCCTACGGTCCAGTCCTTTGATCGAACTATTCCTGAGAAATACGTCTGTATTGCAGTGCAAAGTAGTACGCAGTGTAAGTATTGGAATAACCCATTTGGATGGCGCGATGTAGTCAAGCATCTCAAAGCAAAGGGCTATCGAGTCCTATGTATCGATAAGTCAGATACACACGGTGCAGGGCTTACCTGGAACTATATTCCTCACGGTGCGGAGGATTTTACCGGACCCCACCCTTTAACTGAGCGCGCTGCCCTTTTGCAGCATGCCGAAATGTTTATTGGGGTCTCTAGCGGCCTATCTTGGTTAGCTTGGGCTTGTGGAACTCCTGTGGTTATGATTAGTGGGATGACCCACCCGATTAATGAGTTTGAGTCTCCCTACCGCATTCACAATACCAACGTCTGTAACTCCTGTTGGAATGATGGGCAAATTATCTTTGACCATTTTGATTTTCTTTGGTGTCCGCGTCACAAGGGAACCGAGCGTCAATTTGAATGCAGTAGGTTAATTACTTCTGAACATGTAACTAGGGCGATCGATCGGTGCATAGTTGATCTTAATGGTGAGCTGCCGGAACCAGAACTAAAGGCCAAGAGTGGACTTCTCAAGTAAAAAGACATCTCTAGAAGATGTTATTTCTTGACTCTCTTCATGGAGAGGGATGCGGTTTTGTTATTGTCTCTAACCTCACATTGACCCCCTTAATCGCGAGCCACTAGGAATCCCTGTCTTGCTCGATCAATCCCCATTGAACCTTGAGCTCAGCACTCAATGAGCCAAAAATACATGATGTGCGTAAGGCAAATAGAATTCCTCGCTAATCCTGATTGATACGGCTAAGCATGATAACTCTAAGTAAACTTGCCAAGGCAGCCCTTGTATTTGCTCTTTTAAGTGGGGTGCCTGCTCTATCGCAAGTTCAGACGTCAAATTCGATGCCGTTTCCAATTAACGGTGGCGCACGATTTCCGCAGCTGGTGGGAAAAAATCTCAATGGGGCCTTGCTGCATCTTCCTGAGCAATTACCGTCAGATAAAACCATCGTTTTATTTGCTTTCCAAAAAGCTCAGGCCGGCACTCTTCAGTCTTGGAGAGAGGGTTTAAATTTGGACGATGGTAAATTAGCGTGGATAGAATTGCCGGTTATGCCCTTGGCAATGGAGCTGATTGATTTTTTTACTGAACGCGTTATGCGATATGTTATTTCCGACCCCAAAACACGTGATCATATCGTGGTCCTTTATGCCGATAGAGAGCTATTCTGTCAATCCCTGGGGATTGATTGTGATGAGCGGGAAGCTTACATCGCCGTAATAGACCGAGCGGGCAATAATTTCATTACCCTCAAGGGTCAGTTCTCCAAAGAAAAAGGCAATCAGATTTTGCGAACGTTGGGCTTGGCACACTCTGTCAATTGAGTGCCTCTGCCAGTAAGAGCAACTGCTTATTAAACCATTCCATTGGGCCAGTTTTTTGTAGTGCGATCTATGCGCTAATAAACCTTAAAAACCTTTATGACAAATACCAAAATTTTGAGCCTGAAAGAAGCTCAGCTAGCCGTAAATCAACGAGGTGAATTAAGTGAAATGTTGCATTTCTCCCACAGCTCGAAATCGTAAATCATGCAAGATATATTCGTATTGGCTCAATTAGACTTTAAGCATACTGGGTTTTTTGTTGAATTTGGCCCAGCCAATGGCGTTCACTTTAGCAATACCTATTCATTGGAAAAGACATTTGGATGGAATGGTATCTTAGCTAAGCCATTTACATTACATTATCAAGAATTAATGCGCAATAGAAACTGCCATATTGAAAATATTTGCGTTGGAGCGCTTCCGGGGAGATTGTAGAGTTTAATCAGGCCCCCGTGCTTGATCATTCTGCGTATTCCAGCGATCGTGACCGCGCATTCCAAATTCATCGTGACCGATAAACTCTTGATGCTGGAAGGCTAAATAATTGTAACTTGGCGGTCACGATGCCCTCTGTTTTTTGCCTATTTCCGTCAGATTTTCCACTTCTTGCTTTCGCATCGATTCACCCTTGAGTTTGATTTTGTGGCTCTGGTGCACGATCCGATCAAGGATGGCATCAGCCAAGGTGGGGTCATTGAGATACTCATGCCAGTGCTCCACTGGAAGCTGGCTGGTAATGATGGTGGACTTGGTTCCAACTCGGTCATCCATGATTTCTAGAAGATCGGAGCGCTCTTCCTGGTTTAGAGGGTGCAGGCCCCAATCATCCAAAATCAGTAAATCAACCTTAGCTATCGATTGGAGTTTGCGCGTAAAGGTGCCGTCAGCAT
>NZ_JACVPJ010000022.1 GCF_018881975.1 Polynucleobacter sp. JS-Safj-400b-B2
GGCAACTCAGAGAAGGGAAATTAGCGCCAAATCTTAGAAAAATCAGACTGTCTTCGTAAAAATTAAATATGGGGATATTTTTGCGGCGCTCTTCAGGCTAATTTTGATTTAATCTGCGCTTCCTTAGGTATTGCGAACTCTTGAGCCAAAATGCCGCTGGCTTTTTTTAGGATGGGTTTGGATGTTAGTTTTGACATTGCATTCTTTAATAAGCGCCTTCTGTTTAAGGTGAAAAGTCAAAGGGAAGGCTCCTCGTTCGTTTTTACAATACTCTCCACAGACCCAACAGGATACTCTTGTGGCCCATGGTTTACTTGATGGGTCTTTATAAACCCGCTTTTAGCTAGCCCTAAGGCTAGGAAATACAGAGAATCAAGCAAGATCTGCTGCATTCACTAAAATAGAGGCTATGACTAAGATCCCAGAACTTCTCGCTCCAGCTGGTAGCCTTTCCATGCTACGTACCGCCTTTGATTTTGGCGCTGATGCCATTTATGCAGGTCAGCCACGTTATTCCCTGAGGGTACGCAATAACGACTTTGGCAAGATCGAAGTTCTAAAGCAAGGCATCGATACCGCCCATGAAATGGGTAAGAAGTTTTATTTGGTTTCTAACTTATTGCCCCATGGCGGTAAAACACGTACCTACATTAAAGATATGGACCCAGTCATTGCATTAAAGCCCGATGCTTTAATCATGTCCGATCCAGGTCTCATCATGATGGCACGTGAAGCATGGCCAGATATGCCAATTCATTTATCGGTACAAGCCAATACAGTGAATGGAGCATCTGCCAAGTTTTGGCGCTCTGTTGGTATCAGCCGCGTGATTTTGTCTCGTGAACTCTCCTTTGATGAAATCGAAGAAGTACGTCAAGATTGTCCAGAGATGGAGCTTGAAGTATTTGTTCACGGCGCCCTCTGTATCGCCTACTCTGGCCGTTGCTTACTATCAGGCTATATGTCTCATCGAGATTCCAATCAAGGCGCATGTACCAATGCATGCCGCTGGGATTACAAGGTCAAGCCTGGTCAACAAAACACCAGCGGTGATGTAGTTTTACTTCAAGAGGCTCGCCGTCCTGATGATTTAATGCCGATGGAAGAAGATGAGCATGGTACTTACATCATGAACTCCAAAGATCTGCGAGCCGTTGAGCACATCGAGCGCTTAACTAAGATGGGTGTTGATTCCTTCAAGATCGAAGGTCGCACTAAATCACCCTACTACGTTTCACGTACTGTGCAATCCTATAGAGCAGCAATTAATGATGCTGTAGCAGGTAAACCATTTAACACAGCTTTATTAGGCCAATTAGAGGGTTTAGCCAATCGTGGTTATACCGATGGCTTTTATGAGCGCCACCACGATAAGGAATATCAACTCTATATGCGTGGTCACTCCTTATCAGGACGTAGCTTGTATGTTGGAGAAACGCTGGAGATCGATGCGGCAACAGGTCGCGTCAAGGTAGACGTTAAGAATCGTTTTTCTGTTGGCGACAAAATCGAGATCATTGAACCAAACGGAAATACAGATATTGTTTTGTCAGAAATGTGGAATATGAATGGTGAATCCATTGATGTCGCGCCAGGATCAGGTCACTTCGTTTGGCTCAATATCCCGATGTCTAGCAAATATGCCTTTATTGCACGTTACACACAAGAGCTGGCACCAGCTGAAGTGGCAACGAGCTCTTGCTCTACTTGCGGCGATTAATTCCTACCCCTCTGATTAAAGATTTTCATGACTAATAGCGCTAAGAACGATACAAATAAACCTGGTTTGAAAATCAAACTCGAAGATGAAATGAGAAAAGCATTTGAGCTAACGCTTTACTTTGGCACTTGGTTCTGCGCTATTGCCTTCATAGCTGCAACCGCGCTTGAAGAGCGCCCTATTCCCTTGACCATCTTTGGTTTTGCGTTTATTAAAGCAGGTTTATCAGCAAAATTTATGCTGATTGCACAAGCCGCTTATCCAATCAAGGTAAATAAAAAAAATGGAATAGTTGGCTCTCTATTTGTTGAATCTATTGTTTACATTATTGTCATTATTGCGCTGAACTTTATTGAAGCCGGAGTCGATGGCCTGATACATGGAAAAGAATTTATCCCCTCCATGGCAGCCTTTGGAAGCGGTGATCCATTAAGAGTGCTTGCTATGTCAATTGTGTATTGGTTGATTGTTTGGCCTTACTTGATTTTTGTGGGATTCAATAAAGTTGTAGGAAATACTGAAACTCTTGCAGTCCTCTTTGGCTCCAAAAAATAATTGCTTTACTTGTATTACGTGAGAATTTTTTGGCTATGCCTGTTGGGATTTTTTTGCCAACAGGCTCAAGCCCAAGAGATCGAAGCTCGCGCCTATTCCAATGCACCCATTGGCATTAACTTTATTACGGGTGGTATTGCGCAAGCCAAAAGTGGCTCTAATACCCTCACTACTGAGGCGGCAAACCTAACTCGTATCATCGACGTCTTCGGACAGTCTGGCAGAATTAGTCTCTTAGTGCCCTTTGCCCAACTTTCAGGTGCTGGCAGTATTAGAGCCCAAAATATGAATGCATCCGCAGAAGGTCTATCGGATCCTGTTGTGAAAATCTCTGCCAATCTTTATGGTGCACCAGCACTCTCGCTGGAGGACTTTAAGAATTATCAGCAAGACTTAATTATTGGCACCAGTCTGGCTGCATCCATTCCTTGGGGTAAGTACAACAACGAGCAAATGCTCAACGTGGGGGCTAATCGCTCTCTTATTCAGCCCGCTATCGGAGCATCTCAAGCAGTCGGACCATGGCGTTTAGAGCTGGCAGGCATGGCCACGATCTACACCAGCAATACAAGCTTTCTGGGAAGCAATACGCTCTCACAAAACCCGATCTACTCTTCGGAAGCCCATGCGATCTATTACTTTCAGAATATGGCCTATATTTCTGCGGATGCTACTTACTTTATGGGCGGCCAGAAATATGTCAACGGAGCCGCAATCAGTAGTTCACAGGAAAATTGGCGTTTTGGCAGTACTTTTTCTTACCCTATCGATAAGCACAATTCGATCCGCCTCACTGGTAGTAAAGGTGTTTATTCCAACACCAATACTGACTACACCGCAATGGGGATCTCTTGGCAATACCGCTGGGGTGGCGGCTTATAGGTACATTGCCTTTTCCATCGCTACAATAAGGTCAAAAGAACACTTATAAGAGATTTGAGACATTCATGAGCAATAAACCAAAAGATCCCGCAGAGAGCGGTTTGCGCAAGGGCCTAACTAGCTATGGCGACAAAGGCTTCTCATTATTTTTACGCAAAGCCTTTATTAAGGGTGCTGGATATACCAATAGCGCTTTAGATCGCCCTGTAATTGGCATTATTAATACCGGTAGTGCCTATAACCCTTGCCATGGCAATATGCCTCAACTGCTCGAGGCAGTGAAGCGCGGTGTGATGTTGGCAGGTGGATTGCCAATGGAATTTCCAACAATTTCCATTCATGAGAGTTTTGCAGCACCCACTAGCATGTACTTGCGCAATCTGATGTCAATGGACACCGAAGAGATGGTACGCGCGCAGCCAATGGATGCAGTGGTCATGATTGGTGGTTGCGACAAAACTGTACCCGCACAAATGATGGGGGCTGCTTCTGCAGGCATTCCAGCCATTCAACTGATTACCGGCTCAATGCTCACCGGCTCACACCGTAGTGAACGTGTTGGCGCTTGTACAGACTGCCGCCGTTACTGGGGCAAGTTCCGTGCAGGCGAAATTGATGAAGTAGAAAAAGACGAGGTGAATGATCAACTGGTAGCCAGCGTTGGTACTTGTTCAGTTATGGGCACTGCAAGCACTATGGCATGCATCTCTGAAGCCTTGGGCATGACAGTTCCTGGCGGAGCAACTCCTCCAGCAGTTACCGCAGATCGCATCCGCGTAGCAGAAGAAACAGGTACGTGTGCCGTGAAGATGGCTAAAGAAGGTTTAACGATCGACAAAGTACTTACTGCTGACGCATTTGAAAATGCAATGCGTGTTCTCTTGGCCATTGGCGGATCAACCAATGGCATTGTTCACTTAGCTGCTATAGCAGGCCGAATGGGCTTAGAGATTGATCTAGACGCTCTTGATAAGATGGGCGATGAAACACCAGTGCTGGTTGATTTAAAACCATCCGGTGATCATTACATGGAAAACTTCCATGACGCCGGCGGCATGACCACCCTGCTTCGTGAGCTCAAACCTCTATTGAAGCTCGATGCAATGACAGTCTCAGGCCGAACCCTTGGTGAAGAAATTGATGTTGCTCCTCCAAGCTTTAAACAAGATGTAGTGCGCCCATTTAATAACCCGATTTATCCACGCGGCAGCATTGCAGTCTTGCACGGCAATCTAGCGCCTGGTGGCGCCATCATTAAACAATCTGCTGCCAATGAAAAGCTCATGGAGCATGAAGGTCGTGCTGTTGTCTTTGAAGATGCAGCCGATTTAGCCAATCGTATTGATAGTCCAGATTTGGATGTTGTGGCCGAGGACATTCTAGTTCTCAAAAATATTGGGCCTAAAGGTGCGCCCGGTATGCCGGAGGCTGGATACATCCCCATCCCAATGAAATTAGCCCGCACTGGCGTGAAAGATATCGTCCGCATTTCTGATGGACGCATGAGTGGTACTGCTTTTGGAACGATTGTGTTGCACGTCACTCCTGAATCTGCTATCGGTGGACCTTTAGCGCAGGTGCGTAACGGTGATCGCATTCGTTTGAGTGTAAAGAATCGTGAAATTAGCTTACTGATTTCGGATGAAGAACTCGCCAAGCGCATGAAAGACAACCCAATTACTTCACCGACTGCTGAACGCGGCTATAAGAAACTCTTTTTGGATACTGTTACTCAAGCCGATCAGGGCGTAGACTTTGACTTCTTAAGAGCAGCGAAGATGGTTGGCAAAACACCGCGCAAGTAAGTGATGCCTGCTTAAATATTTCTGAGCTCGCGACGCAGTATTTTTCCAACGTTGGATTTTGGTAACTCGTTTACGAAAATGACCTTTCTAGGCCTCTTGTAGCTCGTAAGATGCTCCCTGCAATACTGCAACACAGCTGCCTCGGTAATATGATGGTTTGAGCGCACAGCATAAACCTTCACTATCTCACCTAATTTGCGGTGAGGCTCGCCAATGACGGCGCACTCCTGAATTCCTGGCATTTGTACTATGACATCTTCTACGTCATTAGGGAAAACTTTAAATCCTGCCACCACAATCATATCTTTCTTGCGATCAACAATCTGAATATACCCTTCCGAGGTAATTAGACCAATATCGCCAGACTTAAAGTAGCCATCAGCAGTCATACAGTTTTGGCTTTCATCTGGCTTATTCCAATAGCCTGCCATGACTTGGGGACCCTTAATACAGATCTCACCTATCGCTCCTTGCGGTACAACCACTTCATCATCATCAAGAATCACCACATCCGTTCCCGGAATAGGTGAACCAATGTGGCCTGTAAAACGATCTTCCAGGGGACTGTTAACGCAAACTACGGGTGAAGTTTCGGAAAGGCCGTAGCCCTGAGCAATAGGTGAACCAGTCAGAGCCTGCCAATGATCTGCCGTCTTTTTATGTACAGCCATTCCTCCGCCTATAGTTACCAATAGATTAGGCAGTTTTACTGACTTAAATTCAGGGCGATGTATCAAAGCATGAAATAAAGTGTTTACGCCTGGAAAGATATTGATATTGGGATGCTTGATCAGCATTTTGATAAAACCGGTGATGTCCCTGGGATTGGGCACCAAGATCAGCAAACTACCTTTTGCAATTCCTAGCAAGGCACAAGCAGTCAGAGCAAATATGTGAGTCATTGGAAGTGCGCACAATAAAACCAATTGATCCGTATGCTGCTGCTTTAATCCGGGATTAAGCCATGCCTCTATCTGCATGACATTTGACAGAATGTTTCGATGCAGTAAAACTGCACCCTTTGAAACTCCAGTAGTTCCACCGGTGTATTGCAAAAAGGCAACATCATCTAGGCCTATAGAAGCTTTAACAAAAGGCCTATTGAATCCAATTCGTAGCGCGTCCTTCATTTTGATGTGCTTGAAATCCCAGGGCGCAACGATTTTTTTGATATGACGTGCAACCCAATTAATTACGTAGCCTTTCAGGCCAAGTAATTCCCCTGGACTGCTGACGATGACTGTCTTGATAGCCGCCTGAGGCAATATTTGCTCATAGGTAGATGCAAAATTTTCCATGAGAACCAAAACAGTAGCGCCACTATCTTGCAGTTGAGACTCTAGCTCACGAGATGTATAGAGTGGATTAATGTTTACTACTGTATATCCTGCTCGCAATGTACCGACCATGGCTACAAGATACTCAATAACATTGGGGTACATTAAAGCTACACGCGAACCCTTTTCTAGATTCAGGGTGGCTAGATAGGATGCGAAGTTTTTGGATAAGCAATTAATCTCATCATAAGTAAAGAAACTACCCATAGCCTCAATTGCTCTGCGACTAGCAAATCGCTCAAAACATTCATCCATAAAGTCACTTAGCGATGAGTGTCCTAAGGGCCCCAAGTCATGGGGAACCCCCTCAGGGTAGTGTTTTAACCAAGGCTTAGAGGAATTAACCATATATAGGTAGCTCGAGTTTCACTATCTTTTTATTCATATTCCGATTGAGAATTTTGCAGCATTCCCTCCAATCATTGTAAGGGATTAAAGATAGAATAGAAGCTAGACTGTAAGGGCCAATTATCTAAATTCAACGTCCACCTTTAGATGGGCAAGCAATTTTTCTTGAGTACTCAACCATATCAAAGAACCTCCTATTGATGCACTCAAAAAACAAAAAATATTTTATTGCGTATTTCCCCGCTTTCTTTTGCTTGATGATTGGAAATATTCATGCTCAGACTCCTGATCCTGCTGTTGGAGTCTGGAAAACAATTAGTGATAAAACCAATGCGCCATCTTCATTCATTAAGATTGAAGAAGTGAATGGGGCTCTTGAGGGAACAGTCATCAAAACTTTCCCTCAGCCAAATGAAACGCCATTAGTGTATTGCACGCTTTGTAAAGATACTCGCAAAGATAAACCCATCATTGGCATGAAGATCTTGTCCGAACTGAAGCGCTATAAACCAGGATACTGGTCGGATGGAAAAATCCTAGATCCGGAAGAAGGTGAAATCTATCAAGTGAAGATTGGAACAGAGGATGGAAAAAAAATGGAAGTGCGCGGATATATCGGCGTTCCATTACTGGGCCGCACGCAGGTTTGGTACAAAGTAGATCAGTAATTGATCAAGCTAGTTCCGTAGAATTTGCTGAAGCTTTTCCAAGAAAAGGTCTTGACCATCATGAACCTTTGCCTGCCAGTCCTTACCAGAACTTTCGTTGGCATCATCCGTAATGTATTTAAAACACTGCCAAGGTATGTTGTGCTCATGTGCAATTGCAGCAATGGCAAATAGCTCCATATCCACCACATCCACACCTTGGCTGTTTAACCAAGGATCAAATGCCGTGACAAAGCTATCACCAGATCCACATATAAATTGCCCAGAAGCAACATACTCTTGCGGTTTACTACAAAAAGGAGTGCTGCCGCGAGGTGCCAAGGGCTCAGCATCCATATCGCGCTGAATGACCTTGCCTATTTCTAGCAGGCCCTGCAACTCTGTTTTGAGTTTTCCTGCTGTACCAAAATTTAATATTTTCTTTGGTGAATATTGGTGAATTGCTTTGATGCTAGTCATGGTGGCATTAATTTTGCCAACTCCGGAATATACAATCTGCACGCCTTTAGGCAATGCCTCTCGCTTGAGCTCGGACTCTAATGCGGTAATAATGAGGAGTTCTGTTTTCATATTGGCTTGTGATGAATTTATTAGATTATCTACCCGGAGTTCCAGATTTTCCAAAACCAGGGGTTCTTTTTAGGGATATCTCCCCGTTACTAGCTAATCCAGCCGCATTTAAAGAAGCTATTCGTCAACTAGATGAAATTGCTCAGCAGTTTGATTACACCCATATTTTAGGCATTGAGTCCCGAGGCTTTATCTTTGGTTCCGCCCTAGCCCACCATGCACATAAAGGCTTGGCGCTAGCCAGAAAACCTAACAAACTGCCTTTAGCTAGCCATCGTGAGACCTACGGCCTGGAATATGGCAGTGACTGTTTAGAGATTCAACAATCTACCCTACCAAATAATGCCAAGGTTTTGTTGTTGGATGACGTGCTAGCAACTGGGGGAACGTTAGTTGCTGCCGATAAATTAATACGTAGTGCTGGATTTGCGGTGAGTGGCGCAATTACCTTACTGGAAATTACTTTCCTCAACGGCAGTGAACTCTTAAATCAATTTGGCATACGCCATCAATCTGCATTAAAAAGCTAGGTTAGCTTTTTAGCAGCCTTGATCACCTTCATGGCACCCCAACCTAATGCTAGAGCCTTACTTGCTAGTTTAGGTTTGTAATGCGCTAGTGCTGCAAAAGCGCTAGTCCATAAGAACGGATTACTCTTGAAGAAACTCACGGCATCAAGGCCTTTATCAGCCCAAGAGAGCGGCTTTTCCCAAGCCTCAAAATGTTCAGAAAACTCTTTACGCTCAAGACTTGCCCGAATCATGAGTTCGCGCTGACGACGCTCTAAAGCATTTAAATGCTCACTCATTTTGAAAGTACTTCACGATCTTTTGCCAACTCAGTGATAGAAGCCTCAAACAATTTAGGCATCTTACGCAGTGACTGGGAGATAAGCAAAGCCAGGATCAAGCCTACAGACAAAAAGGCTCCAGTCAATAAACTCAGGGCCAGCATTCGATCAGTCTCCCAGCTATAGATCACAATAAGCAATGCCAACATAACTAAACCAAAAAATAAAAAGAATAAAGCGCTAATAATCATTACTAGCAGGCTGATGAATTTGCTTCTAGCAATTTGTACGTCAAGCGATAAGAGTTCCAGACGCGTTTGGGCTATTGACGCTCCAGTGGAAACCAAGCCTTTGATAGAGGAAAGTAAATTTTCTTGGGGCATATGGATCTAGCGACGCCCAATAAACAAGCCAATCAACAAACCTAAACCAGCTGCAACACCAACTGCCTCCCAAGGATTGCGATGAACAAAATCATCTGCGCCTTCAGCAGCTACCTTTGCTTTATCAAGAAGTTTGCCCTCGACACCCGAGAGGCTTTCTTTCGC
The DNA here is from genome assembly GCF_018881975.1 of Polynucleobacter sp. JS-Safj-400b-B2. Lineage (GTDB taxonomy): Bacteria > Pseudomonadota > Gammaproteobacteria > Burkholderiales > Burkholderiaceae > Polynucleobacter. Next base: position 9,224 of record NZ_JACVPJ010000022.1, read on the forward strand.
GCCAGCAAGAGTCTCTAATGCTTTATTACGAATGGATGCAATGGCAGCACCTGGATGATCTTCCGTTGCTTTAATCAAAGCCTCGGCATCGGCCATCAAGGCTTTGAATTCACCAATCAGGCTTTCAGCACCGACTGGCTTGTCATCATGTAAATCTGAATGGTTTAGTTTCTTTGCAGTCATATCAATGTAATCCTATTAGATTAGGCATAAATCACCCGTAATCCTATTCTAAGCACTTCTAGCTTGATAACCCAGCAATAAAACTGTCATACCAGCATTACCCTCTTTGAAACGCTTGAGATATTGCTTTAAGCCAGGGCGTCGCCTTAATAAAGCGTGATAGGCCTCACTTCCATAGGCAACATCCTCGCCAAAATGATATTCATCCACCCGGTCAGAGTAGCGGTTATTTTCTAGCGCATCGTGAATAGCCCATTTGATTCGACCCCCCTCACCACTAGACCCGTAGCCATGAATCAGCACAATGGCTTTAATACCTACCTCTAAAGACTTTCGGAGGTAGTCAGTTAGACGATCCAAGGCCTCTTCAACATATGGGCCGTCTTGCTTAATATTGAGCTCAATCGTATCTGAACTCAGGATGGGTAAGTTTTCAGAGCCGCAATGCGGACATTGATTAAACAATCCCCGCATGTTCCCACAGTCAGGACATTCAGCGTTCTGCATCAATTAAATTTCAGACTGAACTCCTTAAGAACAGTACTTGCCTTCTAAGCTTCTAACATCTACCGACTTATCGTCAACCATGAGATTTAGAGTCTTTTGCGCAAGATCGCGATTCTCTGGGGTCTTCAGGCTTGCATTAATCAATGTGGATACATCCTTACGAATTGAAGTGTTGCCGTAACGCAAGCCTTTTAAGGTAGATACCGCCTCGGCAGATATCTTGCACTGCTGATTTACTAACTCAGAAGAATCTGACGGTGGTGTATTCGCATACGCGAACGCAGCAACAGAGATCGATACGGCTGCTAATAGAGTCTTTTTCATCTTAATTCCTTATTTTGTGACCACACGTTGGGCAACATCCCACTTCTTTCGCCTTTGTCTTTCTAAGGGCGGCATACACACTGGATTCTGAAATTTGCATCTTTCTGGCTGCTTGAGCAGCAGTCATGCCCTTCCCTACCCATTCCAAGGCTTGATGTGTTTTTGGTATCTGTTTCTTCATTTCATCTCCCAGTTCTATGACTATATCACAAATTGTGAAGTTGTGAAGTTGTGAAGTTTAATAATTGACTAGTGAGATACCCTAATAACAAGCCCAGGAATTAAGCGCTCGTATTGCCAATAAGGTAGCTAAGATATTTTCTTAAAAACGGCCTGGGGTGTGGCTCATGCTTGCGCCTTTTTAGCCCCCGATGCCGCCGGCTCCGTGACTGGCAGCGAGCTGGCGGTTAATGGTGGCCTAACTGGGAAATGCGTCTAAATCTAAGATTTGGAGCCCCAAGCTAAGGAATAGTATGATTTGATGATTCTTAGGGAGTTTTATATGCATCGCATCATCTATCGTATTGTTTTATTGCTAGCAATTAGCACTGGTCTTCTTGCCTGCAACCAGAATGATAAAAAAATTAGTGGTTGGGAAATCAATGATGTCTATCACTCGACCATCATTACTCCGAATGCAGCAACTGGTGGAAAAACCTATCAAGGCCCTCCTATCAACACAATGGATGAGGCCAATACTTATGAGATGTTTAGCCTCAAATCTGAACAAACTACTCAAGGCGCAAAGACTTATGAGCTCAATGCCCAATTGACTTATTTTTCTCAATGGCGTTATTACGATTCAGCAACTCAAGAAGGCACTCCTGCGACAACATTTAAAGTAGTTGGCAGAGAAGCTGGTGCATGTGGCGATAGAGGCTGCATCTTTAGAGAAGTAGTCTCCATTCAATTGACTGAAGCATTCCTTAAAGACAAAATGAAGAAGGGTTTCATCATCACCCTATCCGCCAAGAATGGCATGAAGACTGAACTCTATGTGCCACCGCAATACATCCAAGGCTACATGCAGGCGGTGAATGGATTTAATTGAGTATGTAATTAGTGCACCAGAAACTGATAAAGGGGCCTTATGCCCCTTTATTTTTATGCACTTGGAGGAGCTTAATTCCGTTAGGACTATTTGAACATTGGACCTACGTCTGAGAAGCTGGAAAAATCAGTTAAAGCAATAACTTAGGACATGGTTTAAGCCCTACATAATCGGGTGCTTAGTGGGCACTAAGGGTAATTTGATTGAGCGAAATTCAATCGTGTCAATATGGCTTTCGCAGATATAAATTCCGTCAAACCAACACTAAATAGTGTTGTGTTACAGGACGATCATGAAGCTTCTAGGGTCTCAATAAATAACGCCAAGGAGCTTCAATGATCTTTAAGAAATCAATCTTAGGGTCTTTTTTCCAACAAATAGGATGCCAAGTCAGTATTGCCTGCAAGGTGTAAAAGAAAGCGATAGGCAATATAGGGCAAGACAATCAGCCAATACAAACATGTAAGCGCCAAAATATGAGCGATGTCCCCATCACAAAAATTTAGCATGGATTCAACAAATCCCTGATGCTTAAAAAAACCTTCTGTTCCCGCGGCTGAATAGCGCAGTAGAAGAGCAACGATGGATCCGAGGGTTGTTCGAACTAAGATTGCTAAATAAATAGTGAATTTCACACTAGGCTTGAATATCACTCCAACAGGAACAATCATTTCCACAGTGAGCATGATTTTAGCCATTACCAAGGCCTGAATCACGGCAAACCCATAGGACTCAATTCCCTTTTCCGGCATATGAACAGCAGCTTGATTGTAAAAAGTAATCGCACAAAACCAGAGTGATAGGTAGGTAGCAACTATCGGAAGCTCCTTTAACGTCTCCTTCATACGTCCTAAAAAACTAAATTTCATATAAGATCCGTTCAAAATAGGGAACTACATAACCAAATCTACTAAAAATAATTTTTTTAATAGTGCCTTATTATTATAATAATATCAATTCTTCGAGCCTGTGAAGCCCCACCTTAAACATCATGCAGATGTATCAATTCAAAGCACTACTGTCTATCCTGATGTTGTGTAACTTCCAACCTGCACTTGCTCAAGATACAAATTCATTTCTCGACGCACTCACCCCAGGAAAAGAAAGGCTCATTTCCAGTGAACGGCAATTACAAGCTCAAGATAATGTTGCCTCCGTTCCAATTTATTTCAACTTTGATCAAAAAGTAGGCCTCGGTCATCAAGGCTCAACTCAATACACCCAAATAGAACCTTGGCTTCCCTATCGCATTAATTCTGACTACAGCTATGTAGTGCATCCCCAGATCACCTATCAATCATTCAACAATTTCGATGGTTACTCTAGCTCAGGATTTAAACCAGTCATTATTGAAAGTTTTTTTACTGAATCCAATGTGTCTAGACTAAAGAGCTCGTTTGGTTTTGGTCCAATGGTGCAGATCGGCACTAACATGCCTGCAATGTATGGCAGCTCACAGAATGCTGTGGGATATAGCATGGGCGCCATTCATCGAAGTGAGGATTGGATTGTTGGTGCTTATGCATATCAATCCTTTGGGGTTGGAGCAATGCCGCTAAACGGTCCTAGCGCCAATAATGTTGCATTTCAACCTTTTATCACCTATATCACTAAAAGATATGGGAACATTACTCTTGATTGTGAATCAGTCACGAATATTAATACCGGTGCTCATGCTTATCCAATCAATTTAATGGGCAGCAAATTGATTGAAGTGGGTGACCTACCTTTGCTATTTACAATTGGTGCTCGGTATTATTCTGTCAATACCAACCAAGGTGGAGCGCAAGGTTGGGGTGGGCGCATCGGTCTCACATATGCCTTTTCACATTAATACCTTTGAAAGTAACCTTATGACATCAAATCAAACCCTCTACTTCAACGGCAATATTTTGACTATGGCCGGCGATCAACCTGAGTATGTCGAAGCAGTGTTGGTGGCAGATGGAAAAATTACTTTCACTGGTAATAAACAAGAGGCAATTACTTTGGCGAGCCCAGATGTCAAGATGCATAACTTACAAGGACATACCTTAACGCCAGGATTTATTGACACTTGGGGGCACTTTGGTTTATTTGCTCAACAGACATTAAGTTTAAATGTTGGTTACTTTGCTAACAATCCTCCACGTAGTAGACCCGAGTTGATTGAACAACTGAAAAAGGATGGCAAGCTTCTCAATGGATGGCTCATCGCGGCTGAATATATGGATGGCTTGATGAACGATGGGTCACTAACCATTGCTGATTTAGATGCTGCTTTTCCAGATACGCCGGTACTTGTTCAAAATATTTCTACACTTGCGGGCTTATTTAATACAGCAGGCCTTAAAAAACTAGGCATTACTGCAGATACTAAAGTTGAGTCTGGCGCGATCGTAGTAGATCCCAATACTCATCAAATGACAGGCATCATAATTGGTCTGCCCTATCTCAACGCAGTTGCGGCGGCTTATGGCCAATTTTCTCAGGATCTTACTTTTAAGACCTATCAAAGCGCAGAGAAAATTTATGCTTCCTATGGCACTACGACTGCCCAGCACTACCAAGCCAGTCCCGAAGACATTCAATTGATGCGTCTCGCATCTGATAGCGGCATTATTTCAATTGATTTAATCGCCCTCCCTATGAGCGATACGGTAGACGCCCTACTAAAAGGAAATCCTAACTATTCCTTTGGCGTCTACAGCAACGTTGATCGAGGTTTTAAGGTTGCAGGCATATTGATGTCAACAGATGGAGGGCCGCAGCTCAAGCTTGCTTATCTCTCCAAACCCTATAGTGATACCACAGGCTTCCCGGATGGCTGGCGGGGTATGGCTTACTATACTCAAGAGCAGGTTGATCACTACACTAAGCTCGCCTACGAAAAAAATATTCCATTCTTTTGCTACAGCAATGGTGATGCGGGCATTGATATGGCCATAGCTGCCATTAAAAAAGCAATTGCTGAAACTGGGATTACGGAAGATCGCCGCACGACCATCTCCCATTCATTTTTTGCACGAGAAGATCAGCTTGATGACTACAAGGCCAATCATATTATTGCCATCTCTCTATCCAATCACATATGGCTGTATGGAGATATCTATTTAGATATCGTAGGTGAGGAACGTGCCGATCATTTTTCCCCCATGGTGACAGCACATAACAAAGGAATAGTAGTGGGAATCCACAATGACGTTCCCTCTTCTGGGCCGGATTGCTTATTTACTATTTGGAGTGCAGTCAATCGCAAAACAATGTCTGGAAAAACATTGGGTACCAAAGAAAAGATGGATCCTTACCTAGCTTTGCAGGCATTCACAAGCAATGCTGCCTATGTATATCGCGAAGAGAGTGCGAAGGGTAAGATCCTGCCTGGCATGTTGGCAGATTTGGTAGAGTTAGATCAGAATCCTTTAACGATTGATCCAGATGCAATCAAAGATATCAAGGTGGTCAACACCATCAAAAATGGCAAAGTGATTTACTCAAGGAATACTGTGTAGGCGCAAGCAGCCACTTAACAACTAAGTTTTACAGTTTATTCATTTAATCCATTAGGTCTGTCGGTATAAAAACAACTCCTTTCAATTCTTTGGTCACGAGTTCGAATCCTGCCAAACTTATAAGATATACAAAAGCTTCCTTGGGAGGCTTTTTCTTTTGACGCAATTCATGGCATCATTTGAAAATGACTAGCAAATTGTATGAATTATTTCTGCAGAGAAACCCGAGCCCTCAGGAGCGGCTTGATTTAGGTAAATCTATTCGTAAGCAGGTAAATCGATCCTTGATTGGTGACTTTACTGTCGATACAACACGCTACTCCCACATTAACATTTTGCTTGAGCAGGCTAAATCGCGAATTCCTGAATATATTCCTATCCGCCATGCTCGAATGGCTGTTAACCCATTTGCTTTTTTTAGAGGCGGTGCTGCAATTATGGCTAATGACTTAGCTGGCACCCAAAGCCCCCCAATTACCGTTCAATTATGTGGGGATATGCACGTCAGTAACTTTGGATTCTTTTCAACAACTGAGCATCAGCTGGTATTTGGAATCAATGATTTTGATGAAACGCTTCCAGGGAATTTTGACTGGGATTTAAAACGTCTAACAGCAAGCGCAATGATAGCCTCTCAACTCCTAGGCCAAGATCAGGCCTACGGAGAAATGATTGTTAGAAATATTACAAGCACCTATCGTCATTTTCTCCATCAATATGTTGCTATTCCATATATAGATCTTAAGCGAACATTTATTGATGAAAACGCGTTGATAAGATCCGTAGCAAAGCATGCAAATAAAGCTAGCAAACAATATTTAAAAATACTTTTAGATAAAGCACGAAAAAATAGTGGACAAGGTGTTATAGGAAAATTGACTGAAGTTACCCCCGATGGAATTCGACTCGTCAACAAACCTCCATTAATTGAGCACCTAAAACATTCATTCAATGGAGGAAAAATATCTGATTTGAATGATGAAGGTTTGAATTCTTATATAAAGTCTTTATCACCAGATCGCAAGACTTTATTGCTCCGATATAAATGGATCGATTGGGCGCGCAAAATAGTCGGCGTTGGGAGTGTAGGAACCTCCTGTTGGATTATGTATTTTGAGGGTAACAATACAAATGACCCACTTTTTCTGCAAACCAAGCAAGCTCAAAAATCTGTTTTAGATCCCTTTTTTCCGGACACGAAATTTCCTTCTGAAGGCGAGCGTGTAGTTTCTGGACAATCTTTAATTCAGGGGGCACCAGACCTTTTTTTAGGTTTCGGAACAACATCTGAAGTAGATTTTTATATTAGGCAACTCCGTGACATGAAGGGTGGCATATCTGTTGGAGGAGATGGCATAAATGCTAAAGTTTTCCCTGATTTTGCAAAACTCTTTGGATGGGCATTAGCTAACGCACATGCTCGCTCTGGAGATGCAGCAGTTCTTGCTGGCTACTGTGGCAAAGGGACGATACTAGATGATGCTCTCGTGAAATTCTCAATTGCCTATAGCAAGCAAAATGAGGCGGACTACGCTACATTTTTAAAGGCAATCAAATCAGGTGAAATTTCATGCGCTAAGGAAAACTTCTAAGAACTGGCCATTAAAAATATTCTAAGGTCTTGAGAGACTTTTCGGCTGATGTTAATAAAGACTCTATTATGAGCTCAATGCCCAATTGACTTATTTTTCTCAATGGCGTTATTACGATTCAGCAACTCAAGAAGGCACTCCTGCGACAACATTTAAAGTAGTTGGCAGAGAAGCTGGTGCATGTGGCGATAGAGGCTGCATCTTTAGAGAAGTAGTCTCCATTCAATTGACTGAAGCATTCCTTAAAGACAAAATGAAGAAGGGTTTCATCATCACCCTATCCGCCAAGAATGGCATGAAGACTGAACTCTATGTGCCGCCACAATATATCCAAGGCTACATGCAGGCGGTGAATGGATTTAATTGAGCATGTAGTCAGTACATCAGAAATTATCAAAGGGGCCGTGGGCCCCTTTGTTTTTAGTGCTTAGCGGAACTTACTTCGGCAATACCTGCTAACGGGCCAAATCTGCCACTTTATCAATTGAGAGTCATTCTTAACTGTATGATAAGATGAGAACGATTCTCATTAATAATATTTAGCATTTAATATGTTTTTATCAATTAACTTTAGGCATATAGGCGCGATCGGCCTAGTTGGCACCCTTTTTATGGTGGGTATGCCTTTGCCTGTAAATGCCGAATCCCCCGTAAGTGATGCTCCTTTGATCTTGGCTGAGTCACCTGTTGGCGACTCCCCTAAAGTTGATAGCTCAGTTTATGTAGAAGGCGAAACTGAGCAATGGAGTATTCATGGGCAATCCACATATATTGTTCAGCAAAAAAACAACTTTAACTCCCCATACTATGGACAAAATAGTCTTTTAAACAAATCCGAAGGCGGTGGTGGGAAAAGTTACACCTTAAGTGCTACAGCTTTTTTAGGCGCGAGACTGTGGGAAGGCGCTGAAGTCTACTGGAACCCAGAGATGTTCGAAGGAACACCTTTTAATGGGCAACTTGTTGGTCTTGGTGGATTCCAAAATGGTGAATTACAAAAAGGATCCTATGCTCCCCCAATCTACTACACGGCTCGTGCGTTTATTCGTCAGACATTTGGCCTAGGTGGAGGCAAAGAGCATATTGCAGGTGGGGCCAATCAGCTTTCTGGAAATCTAGATAAAAATAGAATCGTGCTTACCTACGGTAAGTTCGCCACATTAGATTTTTTTGATCAAAATAGTTATAGCCATGACCCTCGTACACAGTTTCAGAACTTTGCACTTTTCTCGATGGGCGCTTACGGGTATGCGGCAGATAGTAAGGGCTATACCTATGGCGTGGTCGCAGAATGGTATCAAGATGATTGGATCTTAAAGGCGGCAAGACTCGCCATGCCAACGATTCCAAATACAGCACAGCTTGATTACAGCATGAGTCAAGACTATGGCAATCAAATTGAATTAACGCATGAACACGAGCTCTGGGGAAAGCCGGGCGCAGTAAGGGCTCTGTATTACCAACAACATGCCTATATGGGCAACTATCAAAATGCGATTAACCAAGCACAACAAACCAACAGCACTCCGGATATAACCGGTGTTCGCAAAGCAGCACAGAGTTCATGGGGCTATGGATTCAATATTGAACAGGCCATTAATGAAGATGTTGGATTATTTGGTCGATGGAGCTGGAATCCAGGCACAACCGAAGCGCAGACTGTAGATATCAGTAGATCACTATCAGGTGGTGTAAGCATTAAAGGTTCCAGCTGGTCACGTCCCAAAGATACTGTGGGCATAGGTTACGCTGTCAATGGAATCTCTTCATCGCAAATTGCCTACTTACAACAAGGTGGCATGGCAGCATTTATTGGGGATGGTGCGCTTAGCTATAAGAAAGAGCAAATATTTGAAACTTTTTATAGCGCAAAAGTTTATAAAGAGTTATTCATTTCGGCTGACTACCAGCGCATTGCCAATCCAGCCTATAACTCTGCCCGAGGTCCAGTAAACTTCTTTGGCCTAAGAGCACATATAGAGATGTAATGACTTGATGGGTTTAAGCTTATCCATTGAGTTACTCTTATGGACCTTGGATTCAACCGGTCAACGCAACAGATTGGGCAAAACGTTCTGCCGGTGTTTGATAGTTTAGTGTCTTTCTAGGGCGCTCATTCAGTTTCCTAGCTATGGCATTAAGCTTAGCCTGTGAGTA
>NZ_JACVPJ010000023.1 GCF_018881975.1 Polynucleobacter sp. JS-Safj-400b-B2
TATCAAGTACAGATAACGAAGCAACTTTAGCGCTTGCAGTAACAGTATTTACAATGCCTGCAGAGACATCTGTTACTGCTAATGAACCATTAGCTAACTTGCTTAATACGGATGTATCAGCGCTAAATTGGCTGGCACTTAAACTCAAGCGTCCATCAGTGGACGAAATGCCAGAAACTTTGGCGTTGTTCAGTAAGTCATTGAGGTTGTTGTTTAAGACGCTTGCGCTATCGCTGATGTTGACTGTGCCAAGCTTATTCACAACAGCAGTATCAGCAGTGAACTGCGCAGCAGTCAAACTGACTTGAAGACCATCAGATGCGCCGATATTGGCAATCTTACCGATATTGCCATTTAAATCATCAATCCTTGCAGCAATGTTTGCAGCGGTATCGCTAATATTGACTGTGCCAAGCTTATTCACAACAGCAGAATCAGCAGTAAACTGCGCTGCCGTTAAGGTCACTGTGCCGCTATTGGCAGGTGTGATGCTCGCAATATGGTCAATATTGTTATTTAAGGCTGTGATGTTGCTAGCGATACTGGCAGCAGTACCGGTAACCACCACACCACTCATCTTGGCTACTGCATTAGCATCTGCAGTCACTTGAGCTGCAGTTAAGCTAATCGCGCCACTTGAAGCTGCAATCGAACCAATATAGTTACTGCTATTAAGGGCATTGATATTGGTAACAATATTTGCCGCAGTATCACTGATATTGACGATGCCTAACTTGGCAACGACTGCAGCATCGGCTGTTAACTGCGCAGCCGTTAAGGTCACTGTGCCACTAGAAGCCGCGATACTAGCGATGTGACTGATGTTGCTATTTAAAGCATTAATATTGCTCGCAATACTCGCAGCAGTATCGCTGACCGCAACATTAGAGAGCTTCGCAACGACTGCTGAATCCGCAGTGACTTGAGCAGCAGTTAAGGTGACTGTGCCAGTAGAGGTATTGATGCTGCCAATATAGCTAATGTTGCTATTTAAGGCATCTAGATTGCTAGTAATGCCAGTAGCGGTGTCGGTGATGTTGACTACGGAGCCTAACTTGGCCACTACTGCAGCATCAGCCTTTAATTGGTCTGCAGTTAAGGTCACGGTACCGCTAGAAACTGCGATGCTCGCAATGTGGCTAATATTATTATTGAGGGCTGTGAGATTGCTAGAGATGCCATCAGCAGTGTCACCTACCACCACATTAGAGAGCTTCGCTACTACTGCAGAATCATTAGTAACTTGCGCAGCAGTCAAACTGACTTGAAGACCATCAGATGCGCCGATATTGGCAATCTTACCGATATTGCCATTTAAATCATCAATCCTTGCAGCAATGTTTGCAGCGGTATCGCTAATATTGACTGTGCCAAGCTTATTCACAACAGCAGAATCAGCAGTAAACTGCGCTGCCGTTAAGGTCACTGTGCCGCTATTGGCAGGTGTGATGCTCGCAATATGGTCAATATTGTTATTTAAGGCTGTGATGTTGCTAGCGATACTGGCAGCAGTACCGGTAACCACCACACCACTCATCTTGGCTACTGCATTAGCATCTGCAGTCACTTGAGCTGCAGTTAAGCTAATCGCGCCACTTGAAGCTGCAATCGAACCAATATAGTTACTGCTATTAAGGGCATTGATATTGGTAACAATATTTGCCGCAGTATCACTGATATTGACGATGCCTAACTTGGCAACGACTGCAGCATCGGCTGTTAACTGCGCAGCCGTTAAGGTCACTGTGCCACTAGAAGCCGCGATACTAGCGATGTGACTGATGTTGCTATTTAAAGCATTAATATTGCTCGCAATACTCGCAGCAGTATCGCTGACCGCAACATTAGAGAGCTTCGCAACGACTGCTGAATCCGCAGTGACTTGAGCAGCAGTTAAGGTGACTGTGCCAGTAGAGGTATTGATGCTGCCAATATAGCTAATGTTGCTATTTAAGGCATCTAGATTGCTAGTAATGCCAGTAGCGGTGTCGGTGATGTTGACGGTAGAAAGTCTAGCAACCACATCTGAATCATTGGCAACTTGAGCGGCGGTTAAGGTTACGGTGCCACTAGTGGCGGTAATCGTATTAATGCTGCTGATATTGTTTTGTAACTTATCAATACTTCCGCTAATAAGATCCGCAGTGTCACTAATATTGACAGTACCAAGCTTAGTCACTAAAGCGGAGCCAGTGGTGAACTGTGATGCGGTCAGACTTACTTGAACACCATCAGATGCTGTGATGTTGGCAATCTTACTGATGTTGCCATTGAGGCTAACAATATTGGTGACAATACTAGCAGCGGTATCGCTGATATTGACGGTGCCTAACTTGGCGACGACTGCAGCGTCTGTAATGAACTGACTAGCAGTCAAGCTAACTTTATTGCTGTCTGTAATAGTGATGCTAGCAATACTGGCGTTGCTACTTTGCAAATTATCGATGTTGGTAGCGATATTGGCAGCCGTATCCTTCACTGCTACATTTGATAGCTTTGCAACAACATCTGCATCTTTAGTAACCTGAGATGCAGTTAAAGTAACAGTACCGCTATTAGTGGCAGTAATACCGCCAATATTGCCAATACTGTTGTGTAACTTATCAATATTGCTGGCAATGTTTGCAGCGCTATCACTGATATTGACGGCGCCTAACTTGGCAACGACTAGAGAGTCAGCCGTGAACTGCGCTGCAGTTAAAGTGACTGTGCCGCCATCAGAAGATGTGATGCTTGCAATGTGGCTGATGTTGCTATTTAAAGCATTAATATTGCTCGCGATGCTCGCAGCAGTATCACTCACTGCGACAATAGAGAGCTTAGCAACCACTGCAGCATCAGCAGTGACTTCAGCAGCACTTAGGGTGACCGTGCCAGTAGTCACCGAGAGCGACTGAATAAATTTAATGCTGGTATTAATTGCAGTTAGGTTGGCATAAATCTCACTCGCTGATCCAGTAACGGCAACTCCTGGAACAGAACCAATCTTTAACAAGATACCGGCATCGCTAGTTACTTGAGATGCGGTAAAGGAAATCGTTCCGCCATCGCTAACAGTGATGGCTTTGATATTGCTGAGGGCCTGAAGGGAATTTAAATTGGCCTGAATATTTGCTGCGGTATCAGTCAGCGTGTAAGGGCCCGAACTAGCATTAGCAGGATCCAAGACGACACTTACCGAACCAATGGTTGATTGGTTGAGTGAGTAATCGACTACTGGCGCTGCCTTCTTAACCATTACGTTCCTGTAAAATTAAAAGTTACCCAAAAGCAAATGGGCGAATTTTCGCTAAATTAATGCAGTAATTCTAGCTTTTATGGCGTAAATTACCCCCTCTCCCACTACCCTTTTGCATGTTATAAATCCACTACTAATATTGGTATTTAAATACTATAGACATCAGATATTGAGCTTAGATTTCCACTAGTTTTGGGAGAAATACTGTTGCTATGCAGCATGCTTGCCTGTCTGGGGCTAGAAAAGATATGCCTTGGTAAGTTTTGACAAGTGTCTTAGCAAGTCTTTGAGAGAGTCCCATTCAATAGAAAATCCTGCTCTAGGAAGTTTTGATGCAATATATGCCCTATTGCAAGCTAAAAATGACCCATTTTTAGTTGTTTTCCACCCACATTAGCCATCCCCGCATTGTTAAAAAAAGGTTTTAACTTAATTGGTTACGCCACTTCGCCCTTGGGCCTAGGGGAAGATCTGCGCTCTTTTGCAGCTATGCTCGATTACCTAGATATTCCGTTTTCGGTGATTGATTTGCCCACTGAGTCACAAAAGCAAGTGGCGGTAGACTGGAAAAACCTCTCCGAAGATGATTTTGAGGTCAGCGTCTTTTTTATGTCCGCCAGGACCTGTCTTGAGCTTGCTAAGCACCACCCCACCCTGTTTAGCGCCCCAAAACTGAAGATTGGCTATTTCCTATGGGAATTACCCGATTTCCCAGAAAAGCAAGTCAAGGCTTTGCGCCTGGTGGATCACATCTGGTGCCCTACCAAGTTTGTGCAGTCCACCTTCTTTAATAAAACAAAGAAACTCATTCTTTCAATTCCTTTGCCGGTGATACATCATCCAACAGCCAAACTAGATTTTAGAAAAAAGCTGCAGATTCCGAAAGAGGCATTTGTTGCGCTCTTTATTTTTGATATTCACTCAACACTGAATCGTAAAAATCCTCAGGCAGCAGTAGCAGCGTTTTTAGAGGCAGCTCAAGAAGATCCTTCTTTGCATTTGGTTTTAAAAATCAATCGCGCCAAAGGTTTAAAGCTCTCTGATCATCCGTGGTTACCCAAACATCCGCGTATCAAGTATGTTACCGATGCCCTCTCCCCCAATGAATTAGCTGATCTCTATGCTGCAGCCAATTGCTATTTATCCCTGCATCGCAGTGAAGGCTTTGGCCGAACACTCGTTGAGGCGATGCAACATGGCTTAACGGTGATCAGCACTGACTTTTCTGGACCAGCAGATTTTCTAAATAGCAAAAATGCTTTGATCGTAGGCTGGGATAAGAAGATTGTGAACAAGGGTGACTACCCAGATTGCGATACCTCATGGTGGGCTGAGCCCTCCGTCAGTGAAGCGGCGGCACAGTTACAAAAAGCAAAGAGCGTCAACAGTAGCCATTCTAAAAATGCCAAAGCGACTGGTGCATTGTTTTCAGTAGAAGCACTGGCGTCGAAGTACAAGCCGATCTTGAAGAGTTATTTGAGGTAGCGAAGTAAAGCAATAAGGCAAAGAATATTAGAAAAAAGTGTGTTGATTTAATATTGAAATGGCCTCGACAGGAAGCTTTTATTTCGTCAGCGCATGGCTTCATAAAAACGTACGCCATAGCCAATCAAAGCCACCCACATAAAGCCCAAAAAGAGTAAGCCTCTTACGAAATTGGGTGCAAAAGAATCTTTACGCAAGTTGCTTAGCGTTTTAGATGAGCGCCATATTAGGTACGCTAAACACAAAAACCATAAAACCCACTGAAGCATATTATTTTCTTTTGGAGTAGAACAAAATGATTTGGCGTATCGTAATTAGACGCTTGAATCAATAAACGGCGTCGTGATCGCCAACATTGATTAAAACGATCTCGCTTTCAGTGATGATCATTTCAATGGTGACGCGGTATTTCAAGTTAATGGAAATGCTTTGCAAGCCATCCAGTCTTCCTGACAAGCCGTGTAGGCGTAGTGAGGGGTGATGCGGATTGAGCTCTAATAACTCCAATGTTTTGGCGTATTGATCCTCTACATCCGGGTGTCTCTTTAAAAACTTAGCAGCGCGTCTGTTGTATTGCTCAGTAAAGATTAACTGCCAAGTCATTCTGCAGATTGATTGATTTGCTTAAGACGCTTGATGTGATGTGCCACGGTTTCTTTAACAAAACGTCCGCCAGCTAAATCCGTTCTGGATTCAGCCAATGCAGCCTCAAGTTCGCATTCACGCAGATACTGATATTGCTGATCGCTCATCACCACATACTTCACCTGTCCACGCACAGAGACAGGCGCCTCCAACTGACCCAGCAAGGCGTCCTCAATGGCTTTGATGCCTTTGGTCTTTAAGTCATTCGCTACAATAGCACCCATGATCAGCTCCTAATTAGTACGATTAATAGTATTTTACATAGTTTGATATAAAGATACAACCGTAATGTAAAAGGAGCATAAGCCCCCAATTAACTAAGCTAAAACACAGTTTCATTCATATTTCAAAGTCTTGGCCACCACTAGCTCAGTCAGTAGAGCAGAGGATTGAGTCCTCACGGTTGCATTTTTAAGTGCCAGATGAAATAGAAGCGCAAGAACGCCCTAAGGCCAAGCATGTCAATTTGACGCTTTCCAAATACCTAGGCGGGCTATAGTTCAAGACACTTAGCAATAGACTTGACTGTAAAACCAGCAGAATTTATCTATAGTCGACTGATATGCATCGATATATTCGTCTTTTACTGCAGTAAATTATCTATCGATGCATGTACATCTTTTATTTCAAATTTACATTCTTTTGTATAATAATCGATGCTAATGCATCTTTTATAAGGGGGGTTTAATGAATATCAAAATAAGGAAACCTCAGGATTTGGGATTGCTGATCAGAGCAACCCGCAAGCATCAAAAATTACGTTTGGATGATGTTGCAGGGAGTGCTGGCTTAGGGCCCGTCTTTGTGCGAGAGGTTGAGCGGGGAAAAGAATCCGTTCAATTTGGCCGTGTTATGAAACTCTTGCAAGAGCTAGGTATTGAGCTAAACGCTAATGTAACGGATGAGGTTTTGACCAATTTTAAAAAATTGCAAGCAGATGGGGTTAAGCCATTACCCCCCAAGCGTCCCTTCTCCATGAAAAAGGTCGAAGCAGTATGAGTGGACGTTTTCTAGATATATTCATTAATGATGAGAAGCTTGGTCAACTAGTTGAGCAAAATAATCTGTGGGGTTTTGAGTATGCCCAAAGCTGGGTAAATTCACCTGATGCGTTTGATTTATCTCCAACCCTATCAAGGGCGCAACTGATCCATCAGGATGGAGCCAGTAATCGGCCAGTGCAATGGTATTTTGATAACCTGCTCCCCGAAGAAAATATGCGCACCATCTTGGCGCGCGAGGCGAAGATACCTAGCGAAGATACATTTGGACTGCTGGCATATTTTGGTCGCGAATCTGCTGGTTCACTAGTATTCATCTTGCCGGAAGAATCAATGCCGCAAGTGCAGGGCCTAGTTTCCTTGGGCTATTCTGAGTTAAGTGAGCGCATCAGGAATTTGCCACATGCCTCCATTTTACTAAATGCTCCTAAGAAAATGTCTTTGGCTGGGGCGCAGCATAAGCTCTTGGTGGTGCTGCGGGGCGAGGCATTCTTTGAGCCCGTCGAGAACACGCCATCAACACACATCTTAAAACCTAATCACCAAGACCCGGTTTACTCGGCATCTGTGATGAATGAATATTTCACGATGAAGTTAGCCCGCGCAGTGGGTTTGAATGTGCCTAATGTGCATCATCTTTATGTACCGCAGCCAGTTTATGTGATTGAGCGTTTTGATCGTGTTGTCTCAGAGCTAAGCCCAACTAAGCGATTGCACATTATTGATAGCTGTCAGTTATTGAATAAATCACGAGAATTTAAATACTACGGCGCCAATTTAAGCGCCCTTGCGCTAGCGCTTAACTATTGTCGGTATAAGACGGTTGCTCGATTAGCCTTGTATCGTTGGCTGGTATTTAATTTGCTCGTTGGCAATGGGGATAATCATTTAAAAAATCTCTCTTTCCTGGTCGATGCATCCGGAATCAACATCGGTAAATCGTACGATCTCTTATCAACTGCAGTCTATGACACACGTACTTTTGCTAATGAGAAAGCAGCTTGGCCCAATACACCATTAGCATTACCGATAGGTAAGGCGGCTACTTTTTCTGCAGTGACAAGAGATGATGTTCTAGACGCTGGGCTTACCTTAGGTCTTAGCCGGAAAACAGCTGAACGCGAGCTTCATCGCCTGCTATTGGAAGTTCTTCCGGCCGCTGATCGCCTACTTGAGGAGTGTGAAAAAGAATTTGAAAAGTTTGAATTGAAATATCCAGGTGATCCATCCGTAGGAACAACACTTGCAAGTGAGCGGCAGGTATTAAGAGCTATTCGTCATGCAATATTGGCTGAAATGGTGAAAAAATTACAAGCTTAGGTTAAGGCGCCTTTTAGACTGAGCCTGCCCGAAGAAAATCTAGGCATAAGGAACGGTTAACCGTTGTAGTATCCCCCGTCAAGCCTCGTTAGATAGAGGTTCGCGTAAAGCATGATCAAGATAAACCAAGACTTAAGCGTCATTCAGGGGCAAAAGTAAAGAAAGTCTTTTTTAAAGGGCTAATTCTTATATTGTTGTAAATAAACACCCCAATAGATAGGGATAATAGATATCTGTACAATCATGAGTAACAACACCCCCCAAGCCTCTTAACAATGCTCACCCCGGGGGGTTTTTTACTTATGAGATATCAAAAACCGTCAACCACAATTCAAGAGCAGATTGCGATTATGCGAAATCGCGGCTTGATTGTTTCTGATGAGGGTTATGCAAACCAGTATCTAGAATTTATTGGTTACTTTAGATTGGCGGGATATGCATTGCCATTTCAGCTTAATTACAACGCTGATGGAACCCACGAATTTTTACCTAACACTCGCTTTGAAGATGTTGTTGATCTATATGTGTTTGATAGAAAACTTCGACTTTTGGTCATAGATGCGCTGGAGCGAATTGAGGTGGCTGTAAGGGCTACCATTAGTCGGCTGATGAGCGAGAGGCTTGGTGCACACTGGTATTTGAATGGAACTCCATTTTTCGCCACCTTTGACTTTGAAGATTTCTTAGATCGTCTAAAAAAAGATATTGGACACGACCGTTCTAGAAAAGCTGTAAGACAAATTTTTATTCAGCACTACTACGATAAGTACACAGATCCTGCATTCCCTCCATCATGGATGGTTTTCGAAGTTTTATCTCTAGGAACGGTATCAAAGATTTTTAAAAATCTTGCTAGAGAGTTTCAAAAGCCAATTGCTAAAGAATATGAGCTTGATGTCTCAATATTTGCTTCATGGCTGCATGCCTTAAGTTACTTAAGGAATCTTGCAGCTCACCATCAGCGTTTATGGAACAGAAGATATACGATTAGACCTGCTGTTGCTAGAAAGGTTGCGAATGAACTATCTCAACAAGATCGGTTTTATGCCCAAGCGGTAATGATTCAAGTTTTACTTAAGAAGATTTCGCCATCCACTGTTTGGGGCACTCATTTATTAGATTTATTTAATGAATATCCATCAATTGAGATTAAGCGCATGGGATTTCCCGAAAATTGGAATTCAAGAGATATTTGGCAGTAGTTTATCTGCGTCTCATACCGTTAAGCGGGATGGTATACCCCCACCCACATAGGAAGATCAAAAAAATCAGCAGCGTTGGCTAAAGTGAACACATCTAGTGAGCTTGCCTACGGTTTCATTTAAAATCTAGGTATTGGCCTGTTAGATCAGTCAGAGGGGTAGAGAAATGGTTTAATTGCCACAAATTCACGCGACAATCATACAAGACTTGCTAATTGCAGATGGGGCAGCCTAATGTCGTAGAACTCAACCTACTTCTCTTGCCATCATGAATATGCAAACTTTTCTAGAATTAATTTATTTCTGAATTTATAAATTCCGCATAAGCCTTAACTAAGCCCTGTTCCAAGCTAACTTGCGCACTCCAGCCCAGATTATTTAAACGCTCTGAACTCATCCACTTACGTGGCGAGCCATCTGGCTTACTAGGATCGAAACTAACTTTTCCTTGATAGCCAGTTGCTTTTGCTACAGCTGTTGCTAATTCAGCAATGGTGACATCAGAACCATAGCCAACATTAAGATGACTTTGCATCGGCTCCGTTTGACTATCGTAAGTTTGCTTATCTAAGTGCATCACAAACACAGATGCTGCTGCCATATCATCCACGTAAAGGAACTCCCGTTTTGGTGTGCCCGTACCCCAAATGACTACTTCTGGAGCATTAGCAGCTTTGGCCTCATGAAACCTTCTAATCAAAGCTGGAATGACATGACTATTTTCTGGATGATAGTTATCGCCAGGGCCATACAAATTGGTTGGCATCACTGAGCGGTAGTCCACACCATGCGAGCTACCGTATTGACGGTTATAGCTCTCACACATCTTGATGCCGGCAATCTTGGCAATGGCATACGGCTCGTTCGTTGGCTCCAACTTACCAGTAAGCAAAGCATCCTCACTCATCGGCTGGGGAGCTAACTTAGGATAAATACAACTGGAACCCAAAAACAGGAGTTTTTTAACGCCATTTAAAAAGGCTTGATGAATGACATTATTTTGGATCATCAGATTGTCATAAATAAATTGCGCTGGCATCGTATCGTTTGCATAAATACCCCCTACCCTTCCAGCGGCTAGATAAACTTGATCTGGTTTTTCATGCCCAAAAAAGTGTTGCACTGCCGCTTGATTGGTCAGGTCTAGTTGCGCATGGGTACGAGCAACAATATTGCTGTAGCCGCGTGCTTGTAGATTGCGCATGATGGCTGAGCCCACCATGCCACGATGTCCGGCTACATAGATTTTTTGATCAAGATCTGCACTCATCGTTTAGCTTAACTGCTTTTATGATTTTTTGTAATTACTTAAATTTTGAAGTTTGTATCCTTAATTCTCTTTACCAACTGCAACATTAAAACCATGCTTACCTAACAAGGCATGTTGCTTGGCTTGATCTAAATCATTAGCAACCATCTCTACAATCATTTGATCGAGAGTAATTTCAGGAGCCCAGCCCAATTTTGTTCTTGCTTTTGTGGAATCGCCCAAGAGGGCTTCTACTTCTGTAGGACGATAGTAACGTGGATCAATTTGAACAATCACATCCCCTAATCTCAAGGCTGGTGCGTTATCACCGTCAATAGATGTAACGATGGCTTTTTCATTTTCGGCACTACCTTCAAACTTCAGAGTAATGCCAAGCTGCTTAGCACTGCGGATAATGAATTCCCTTACCGTAAATTGCATGCCAGTCGCAATCACAAAATCCTCTGGCTTTTCTTGCTGAAGCATAAGCCATTGCATACGTACATAGTCTTTTGCATGACCCCAGTCACGTAAAGCATCAATATTGCCCATGTATAAGCACTTCTCAATACCTTGAGCAATGTTAGCGAGGCCACGAGTTACTTTACGAGTTACAAAAGTTTCACCACGGCGCTTGGACTCGTGGTTAAAGTGAATTCCATTACAAGCATACATCCCATAAGCCTCACGATAGTTCACGGTAATCCAGTGGGCGTACATCTTGGCGACTGCATAAGGGCTTCTTGGGTAAAAAGGTGTAGTCTCCTTTTGCGGAACCTCTTGTACCAAGCCATACAGCTCGGAAGTAGAGGCTTGGTAGAAGCGGGTCTTTTTTTCCAGACCCAAGATACGAATGGCTTCCAACAAGCGTAATGGGCCCATTGCATCAACATCTGCGGTATATTCAGGAGATTCAAAAGAAACTGCTACATGAGACTGCGCCCCCAAGTTATAAATCTCATCAGGTTGACACTCTTGAATAATGCGCACCAAATTACTGGTATCGGTCAAATCACCATAATGCAGAATCAAATCCCGATGATTGACATGAGGGTCTTGATAAAGGTGATCGATGCGCTCAGTATTAAATGAAGAAGCGCGACGCTTGATGCCGTGCACGATATAGCCTTTCTCTAGCAGGAACTCAGCAAGGTAAGAGCCGTCTTGTCCGGTAATGCCGGTAATTAATGCAACTTTTTGATTGTTTTTCATAATGTCATTATTATCTGTCAATTACTATTTTGACATCATCAGAGGTCATTTTTGCAAG
Organism: Polynucleobacter sp. JS-Safj-400b-B2; assembly: GCF_018881975.1. Classification (GTDB taxonomy): domain Bacteria; phylum Pseudomonadota; class Gammaproteobacteria; order Burkholderiales; family Burkholderiaceae; genus Polynucleobacter. The sequence goes on from NZ_JACVPJ010000023.1 coordinate 11,411, forward strand.
CTGGAAATTTTCAGAAGAAATTATCCTAGGCGTCCAAACTTCTGGGGGCTCATCATCTAGGCTTAGAAATGAATTTCTACCATCAAAGTTTGACGGATAAATAGCTAGACAGTTCTTGCCAGTTTTTGTGGAAGGATAAACAACGCCATCCATGCCAGCAAAATAAGCAAGCTGGCCAAAAATTTGACTATTTGCTGGGATGTCAAATTGAGCTGGCTCTTTTCGCCAATTATTAGCTAAAAAACTTTTCAGCAACGATCCGGGGCTTTTTATTAGGAAGGGAGTTGGAATTCCAAGTTTTTTTGCAGATTCTTGAATAGCGTGTGGAATCTTGAATTTGGAAATTAACTTTGCAAACTTAACTAAAGATTGCTTAGTGGTTAAGTCAATCACTCGATCTAAGCGCCCAGAAATTGATGTGCATACGAAAGAATTCTTATTGCTAAGTGAAATTTCTTCGATAGTTAGACCGCTATTCGTAACATCTTGACCAAACGCCTCAACCTGAGCCGTGCCTTGGTCTTCAGCTAGATACAAGGCTTGAAATGTTTTCAAGGTATCGCTAGAAGAAATATCTCCACCAATATTAAATCTACCACCATAGGAAACCAAGCTGCCGACTGTAGAAAAAGGATGACCAGAATACTTCCACTTGGTAACCCTCTGCCAAGAATTTATTTTGAAGTTGGTAATACAGCTTTCTTGAATACTAAGAATAAGCTGGTCCTGTATTTGACTGCGCTGATAGGCTAACTCAGAGTAAAAGTCCCATTGATATTTAATGTGCTCTTGGTTAAGTTTTTTCCCTTCAACCAAACTCTTAATTGAGCCCTCCTCGAGCAAATGCTCAACGCGCTTTTCAGGCGTGACACTGATTAACTTCTTCTTACGTGTAGTAGGTCTTGCCCTTCGATAGGCGGGCTTACGAATTGCCAATTACACATTCTCGTTTAGGGCGCTTTGAATAAACTTCAAAAGCTTTTTGAATCGACCAAGCTTAATCATGTCACGCGGTGAAATATCCCCCAAGAGTGGATTGGGGACTTTGAACCACAGCATTGTTTTATTTTCATCATTAAAAAAACTATAGACCAAGCCAATTGCAGTAGCCCATTCAGTAATCCTCTCAGTTAGCTCTGAGGGAACTTTTTTATCAAACCGTACTGAGCTCAGCGCCACACCAGAGGCGATGGAGATATCTTCATTGGTATACCCAAGAAAATCTCTCACCCTGGTGTAATTAGGGATCCCTTTGCCCTTAAATAATCGCAACTCATCATTCGTTGGGACGGAACTAAAAATGGATGGGGCTACTTTTTGGGCAACAGCTTGTGTTCTCATAATTTATTCATTTTACACCTTGATTCAAGATTATTCCATATTTATTCCATATTTATTCCATATCTCAATAACTTTAGTCAGGCAACTCAGGGATATGATTTAGTTATCAATTGAGCCTAAGCCGATCTAGGTGAATATATTCATTAGAATAAGTCATGGCCTGGTCAAAAAACGCACTGCTCTCTTATAAAGAAACTCTTCTAAGGGTGCGTTATAACGCCGGAAAATTTAACAATAATGGCGTTGAAGTGGAGTACCCCGCCGTAGACGAATTGCGCCCTCTCTCATTGCTGGGTGCTTCTATTCCAGAGCTCTTTCCTTATACAGGCAGAGACAATCTCATCATTCCACCTGAGCGCTCAAGACCTCGTCTTGAAGTACAAGCAGCTACACTCATGCAAGCAGTCGAAACGGACGCGCCCTGGCAAGAAGAGTGGGTAGGTTTTTGGCGTGACCACTTTTCCATTTACGCAAACTCCCAAGAGGTAGGCGCCTATCTTCCCCATTGGGACCGAGAGATCATCCGCGGCAATTGTTGGGGTAACTTTCAATCGATGCTAGAAGCTACTGCACAACACCCTTCTATGCTGGTGTATCTCAACAACAAATCCTCTCGCGCAGGTAACGCCAATGAAAACTATGCCCGTGAGTTATTTGAATTACATACCCTAGGGCGTAATGCCTATTTAAATAATTTATATGCCCAGTGGAAAAGTGTTCCAGGCGCTAGTCAAGGTAAACCTCAGGGCTATATCGACCAAGATGTCTATGAGGCTGCTAGGGCCTTTACAGGCTGGACGATTGAGGATGGATCTGGCCTTGGCGGTGGCCAAAGCCTACCCAAAACTGGCTTATTTACTTATGTTGGTATTTGGCATGACAACTATCAAAAACGGATTCTGGCAACCGAGTTTGAGCCTTATGGCGCTGCAATGGCTGATGGTAAAAAAGTATTAGCACTTTGCGCTAATCACCCTGCTACTGCACAACATCTTTCTTATAAACTGGTGCAGCGTTTTGTGAGCGATAAGCCACCGGCTGATCTGGTTAAAAGTACTACTCAAGTGTTTTTAGAGCATCGTAATTCCCCCATTCAGTTGCAATTGGTCTATCAACATATCGTTGAGGCGGGATCAAAGCTGTCTACAGCACAAAAACAAAAAGCCAAAAGACCCATGCGCTTGATTGCTTCTTTTGCAAAAGCGGTCAACCTACCTTTTGTTCTAGGAGATGGCGGTGTCAGTGGTGGCCCTCTAGAATCAGCAGGCGCTCCAATCTATAGCTGGCCAACCCCTGATGGGCCGCCTGATGGCCTGATGTGGATTTTGTCGGCTGCTTACCTGCGTCAAAGGGCACAACTCTCCCAGGGTATTTCTGAGAACTGGTGGAAGACTGGCGAGTGGGATCCTTTTAACGGTTTACCAACCAAGCCTACCTATACCCAACTGATGACTCGCTGGGAAAAGGCTCTCTTTAAACAAGAAAGGCCAGAGTTATCTAACGCCCTTCTGTTATCGCAAAACACCAAACCAAGTGATGTAGTGACCGATCCAAGACGCGCAAGAAGACTGGTTGGATTATTGGCGTGCTCGCCTTCTTTTCAGACCGAAGTGATGTTACCTAGTCCTGAGCAATTTAAATCGAATCTTCCTATTACTAGAAGTGCTTAAATAATCAGCCCACCCATCATGAAACGACGCACCTTCCTTAAAGCCAGCGCCACCAGTACTTTAAGTGCTGCAGCTCAATTGGGCTTAGGCGGCATGTATGCAGGTATTAGCAAATGGTCTTTTGCCGCAAGTCCAGAGCAAGCAAACATCATCAACAAAAGTATCAATGGTGGGCCATTGATTGTGGTGTTTTTGCGGGGTGGTGCTGATGGCTTGGCCATCCTGTCCCCTTTAGATGATCCCAATTTTTTAGCGGCTCGGCCACCCGAGATGCGCTTTACCAAAGAGAAAGCGGCCAATAGCGCTCCAATCACTTTGGACGGTACTAATTTTTACTGGCACCCAGCAGCTGCGCCACTAAACCAACTATTTAGCAATCGACGTCTGATTGCTTGGCCAACAGTTGGCATTAAAGATGAAACACGCTCGCACTTTGAAGCTCAAGAAATCATTGAACGTGGCATCCAAAACTTACAGACACTACCCGACTCTTTTGGCTGGATGGCAAGACAGGTTTATCTGAACAAAGGTCAGATATCACCCAAGGTCAATTCATTACCTTTGTTTGCTGGTAGCAATACGATGCCAAGAGCCATGCAAGGAGCCAATCAAGTATTAGCGGTGAGAGACTTACAAGGCGGGATTTCATTTCAAGGTGGGCAAGCAAGTCTGAAAGCCATTCAAACTCTAGCTGAAGTAGATAACAACCATCCTGCAGCGCAAACGATGTTAGGTAACTTTGCCAGCTTAGAGCAAGTCAACAACGCACTACCAAAAACCGATAACAAAGTATTGCCCTATACCAGCTCAGGTCAAGTACCCTACCCTGACACTGATCCTGGCGTCGGGCTGCGCTCTGTTGCCAGAATTATGCAAACCAATTTAGGCTTGCAATACGCTTGGGTTGACTATGGCGGCTGGGATACTCATGATGCCCAACCCGGCAGAATCAATAACCAAATTGAGCGCCTCAGTAAAGCACTGCTTGCCTTTGATGAAGATATGCGCGCGCAAAATAAAGACTACAAATTAGTGGTGATGACCGAGTTTGGTAGAAGACTCATTAGCAATAAGAGTAATGGCACTGACCATGGTCATGGCAGTCTTGCACTCATCATGGGAAGTCAGGTTGCTGGCGGAAGAATGATGGGACGTTGGCCTGGATTAGAAACCAACCAACTAGATCGTGGAGTCGATTTAGCGGTGACAACAGACTACTTGCAATTGCTCAAAAACGCCTAAAACAGGGTTAAGGTTAATGAGTCAGAGCTATTGAGGCTTGGCTAGAGTTGCAGCAGTAGTCGATTTTTCATTTTCAGCTACGATCTTTGCTGCTTTCTGAATTATTTTGGCTACATCTAGACGATTGAGAAATCCGCCCAGTGGATAGAAAAAATAATTAATTTTTCCGCCCAATGCCATAGTATTCAATACCTAATTCCTGCATAGCAGCGGGCTCATAGAGATTGCGACCATCAAAGATGACTGGGCGCTTGAGTTTTTGCATCACTTGATCAAAATCTGGGCTTCTAAAGGCTTTCCACTCAGTCACTATGATGAGGGCATCAGCACCATCTAGTGTGCTCATGGGGTCATCAGTCATTGATACTTGCTTGAGCCCTTCCGGGTTGCCCTTAAAGTCTACATCCAAGCAGTGCTTGGCTTCTGGCATGGATACGGGATCATGAGCTACTACTGTGGCACCACGCTTAACCAATTCTTGAATGATCACACGACTAGGCGCTTCACGCATATCATCCGTGTTCGGTTTGAAGGCCAGGCCCCAGAGTGCAAACTTCATACCTATGAGGTCTTTGCCAAAGCGCTTTTCGATCTTTTCGACCAAGGTGTACTTTTGCAGCTCATTGACTGCTTCTACAGCATCGAGGATCTTCAGATCCCTACCATGTTCTTTAGCAGTTTTGGATAAGGCTGATACGTCTTTAGGGAAGCAGGAGCCGCCATAACCCGTGCCGGAGTATAAAAAGCCATAACCAATGCGTGAGTCTGAACCAATACCTTGGCGTACTGCTTCAATATCAGCGCCTACTAAGTCAGCCAAATTGGCTAACTCGTTCATAAAGGAGATACGGGTCGCTAGCATCGCATTGGCTGCGTATTTAGTTAGCTCAGCACTTTTGACATCCATGTAATAGG
>NZ_JACVPJ010000024.1 GCF_018881975.1 Polynucleobacter sp. JS-Safj-400b-B2
CTAACTCGACATGGTAATCAATGCCTACCTTGGCTTTTTTCCAGGAACAAGGCTCAAAGATGGTGGCAGGCAATGGTTTGAGTGCAGGTTTATCGATAGATTCAAAGGCGCTACGGCGATTGCCCGGTAATTTCTTAAAGGGACGGGTGTTTAAGTCTTCCAGTAAATGGGCAATAGCCTTGTTCAGGTCGGCCAAACTAAAAAATTGCTGGTGACGCAACTTGGCTAAGATCCAGCGCTCAACCACTTGTACACCCACCTCAACCTTGCCTTTATCTTGTGGCTTACGTGGCCGAGCTGGGATCACGGCACAGCCGTAATGAGCGGCGAACTCGGCATACGATCTGCCTACTTGCGGTTCATAGCGATCGGGGTTGGCAATCAGGCTTTTGGGGTTGTCTGGAACGATGACCTGCACTGCGCCACCAAAATATTCAAACGCTTTGCGATGGCCCAATAGCCAGTCTTGCGTCTTTTGGGTGCTAGTGGCTAATGCAAAGGTGTAATTAGAGGCACCTAGCACTGCAACGAAGATCTGTGCTCTGGTAATTTCACCGGTAAGCGCATCAATGATAGGGATCGTAGGGCCAGCATAATCGACAAACATCTTTTCTCCCGCTTTGTGAACCATCCGCATCGAAGGCTTGAGGGTTTTAAGGTAGGAGTTGTAGCGCTCGCAAAACGAGGAGTAGCGATAAGTTTTGCCGGCGGTAGTAGCAACGTACTCTTGCCATAGCAACTGCAAAGTCATGCATTTGTTTTTGAGCTCTTGATGTACTAGCGCAAAGTTGGGTAAGGCATAGGGTATGGCACGTGCCAGATTGAGAGCATTGGGCATGAGTGCGCTGCGCAAACGCGCTTCATCCCAATCTTGAGCACTTTTCCAATCGATGTTGGCAGCACCAGCTAGCTGGCAATATTTGACGACGACACCTTTGGATAACTCTAAAGACCTGGCAATGGCCTCCATGGAGAGGTGGCACTCAAAGCGTAGCCGTAGAACTTCTTTAATTTTTCGCATGGTAATTGCTTTACTGGACATGGGGAGCCTAAAAAGCTCCACCATATCGGGTTAGTCAAATTACCTTCCAAGACCAAGGATTTGGATTCCAAAGACTAGCTAAAAACGGTCACGCTGAGTCTGGAATCAGCGGTCACGATCTATTTGGAATGACCGGTCATATTGCTGGAATGGGCGGTCACGCTGGGCTGGAATACGCAACTTGTGGCGTAATTACAGGAGACCCTGCGCTTCCCACTACGCCAATTTGAATACCCCCAGCTACAGTGCCCGCTGGAAACAATTGGGGTTTACTGGTAACTTGAACTAAAAGACTGGACATGAGATTTTCCTATATTAAAAAGACAAAGAAAAAGCCCGCCACAGTCGCCGATGGACTGTAAGCGGGCTTGTTTTCTAGCTGAGCTATTGGACTACTTTACCGATACAAAGAGCTGGGTAGTTAATACCAAGTTAACACCGCACTCTTAATGCAGTCTTGAAATTGATTTGCAACTTTGCGCACGGTATCAAAATCATAGCAAAAACTACCAAAACTGTCGGAACTATTGTGTCGGTAAAAATGCCGACACTTTTTCGCGCTTCAGACTTAGGCTAGCAGAATTGAACTTACCCGCTTCCAATCATGTGCATTAATACTGGGCACAGCGCTCCAGAAATACTGCCAAACTGAGTCAAAGCAAATAATCAATTCTATTTGGGCAATGTCTTGGCTTGAAACTTAAACGCTTACCTTGTAATTAAGTGCTAGCTCATCGCCACATTGCCCCCGAATACCCCAATGATGTTTTGGCGTTTCAAAGATGGTAATTTCCACATCCTGAGAAGCGATGCCCACATCTTGTTCAATATATTGATACAGCAATCGAATAAGTGACTTCTTGGCTTCAATCGATCGGCCCTCAAACATCGAGATTTCGATGATGATAAAGTTCCCACTTCTATCTGCAGGAAAGATGAAATTTTCTTCATCTAGGCTAATGAAGCGATGAAACCTCTTATCTACCGGGTAAGCCAGAGCTTGAACGACTGCCTTATGAATAGCATCAGAGAGTTTGGTTTGATGGCCTTTTAGCGAATCTTTAAGACCGTATATTTTAATTTGGGACATGGATATATGGGATTGGTGAGAGGCTGTTTTGATTATTCATAATGGGCAATCTTAAACCAAATCAAAGACGTGTTCGAGCATTTGAGGATGGGCTGACAACCCCAAAGGCAAAAGTGATTAACCTACTTTTTAATCCAGATCATCAGCAAGCTCTCTGCGCAGTGCTGCCGATAAATCCTGCAGCTCATGGGCTTGACGCCAAAGTTCGCGCGCAACCCGATTGGCTCGATCATAAAACGCATCGCGGCTTACGTTCATCTCCCTGGCAAGGGTTTTTATAGGTACTTTTAATGGCACCTGCCTTCGGATGCCTCCCCTACTTACCCATTTAAATCCACGATATACCGAACTAATATAGACCACCCACATTGGGAACAGCTCGATGGGTTCATAGCGCCCCATGGCCAAACAAAATGCCACATACAAAGCGTTTAACGGCCCATCTATTTCATAATCTGCGCTTCCTTGTGAAATCACATAGAAAAACCCTGCGGGTGGGGGCGGCGCTAATTTTTGGTGAGCACGCACATAGCGAGGCACATCGACGCAAAAAGCCTCAAAGAGCTTCTTATCAAAGGCTTTCCCATCAAGCGCCATCGCCATCTCCCGCCATGACACCAGGCTGATTTGGCATTTGCGATGCTTCTGTACCGTGCGCTGCCGCCACCTTAAGATATGTTTTTTGCTTTGCTTTATACATTGCCTTATACATTGCAATAAGCTCTCTAATTTCGCCTAGAGTCCATTTTTTGGCAAGGTGATTGCCCTCAAGATCTTCTACGGCATCTATACCAATGCGCGCAATGAGGCCTACGCGGTAATCAACTGCCCGCCCAGCACCCCAGCGATTGCATTGCTTTCGTTGTCCATGGGCGTTGCGCTCATCAAATCGCAAATGGGGAGCGCTGCCAATAGACCGGTAATGCCCACAATCGTAGGAGCCGCCAGTGCTAAGCCTTGGGTCACCAAGGGCCAGGGGTTCGTTGCAGCAAATGCACTGCTTGCCAACATCGCGCATCCGAATATAGGCATTAAATACCTTTTGCGCCTCCTTGAGCAACTGCGCCTTCGTTTTTAAACGCTCTTTTGCCAATTTAATACGTTGCTTTTCAAGCTTTTCTGACTTGACGCGCGCCCATGCTTTTGCGCAAAACCAAGAACACACCCGTTGCAAAGGTCGCTCTTTTGTAAACGGGGCTTTGCATACCACGCACGAGCCCGTCTTGATTTTCGCCACTGCTTTTAATGGCAAATTCCTTGGCGCTTTCTTGGGCACCTCCGTCGCTTTTAAGGCTGCGCTTTTTTTGATCATTGCCATCAATTTATGCCGCCCTCATCAATCCACGATCTCCACGCTCTTTAGCAAAACGCTCTTGGGTCACCTTAAAATCACAAGTTACCGCCCTATCAAACTCACAAATTAAGCGAGCACTCCAGGCAACGTAATTGACCGCCTCATCAATCATCACACCATGGCGGTTGCGCACTTTACCTGGCAATAAATCGGGGCGATTTTTTAATTGGATCTGATTTATAGCGTGGTCACAAATCAGCACAGATATGCCACTACTCTGAGCACAATCGGCTGATTTGAGATGCGCAAAGGGGGCATCGGCGCGGGTATCTGCCATGATCAGATCGGGCCGCGCAATTGCTTGGCCCAACTCCAAGATCCATAGATGAGCGGATAAGGATTTGGTCACGAGATCATTTTGCAGCCGATTGATTGCGTGATGATGGCGACAATACCAATTTGCTCCACTCAAGATTGACCCAGGCAATGGGCAAGCAAATGCACTGCAAGACAAACTTGAGTGGCTGCGTACGCCCGCATTTAAATTATTTAAGCCGCTGACCGTCTTAGCCAAAATAGGCTTCATGAATGGTACTTTCCTTCTAGTATTTTGGTGAAGTTTTCAGGCTTTACAGCCCAGTCCAGACTCGCCACAAACGGCTTTCTGTCCTTACTTGAAACGCGCCCCATCAAAAACGGTGAGCCCCTGATCGATTCAAAAAACTGGGTAAACCAAATTAAGCCAAGGTCTTCAGACTCCCAGTGCCAGTGGGCGCACAACTCACGCCAACGCGCCTTCAGATGTCCTGCACGGGTATCGGTCCATTGCACTACGCGGGGCAGCTCAGGCATCATGGTGTGCCATAGGTCTTTGATTTTTTGATGCGGGCATGCAAGGTAGGCTTGAGCACCCTCCTGCCCACTGCCTTGCCTATCACCTTGCCTATCATCTTGCTCGGTGTGATTTTTTTCGGGATTACCAAGCGATGTCGATGCATTCGAAGTGATGGTGCCCCGCGTTTTGCCAAGATGTTTTAGATTCCATTCCTCTTCCACTCCTTTTCCTTTTCCCCCTCCACTTCCCTTCCCTTCCGTCGGGGTAACTCGTAAATCCTCGGAGGAAACTGGCGAACGCTCGCAGGATTCTGGCGCGGCAACCTCTCCATTGCTATAGGCCGGTAGCTTTGAAGGGGTACGCTTATCAATTTTTTGATGCTTGGAAAAGTGCGCAATCTGCACATACGCTACTGCGCTAACGGTATAGACGGTAATGAGCTCTTGATGCGCAATCTCCCCGATCAACTCCGATATATCGACGGTATCGGCGGGGAAGATTTGCATTTTGATTTTTTTGGGCGAATACACCATGCGCCCATCGTCATCGGCAAAGTTCCATAGCCCAATAAATAGTAGGCGCGCAAAAGCGGACAGCTCAACCACTTTTTCGTCAGTCCAAAAATCGGGCTTAATCGATCGAATGCGCGCCATACTTACCTAGGAGCTTTAGCATCGGATTTTGGATTGGGTGTGCTAGGCATTCCTTTTTCGCCCTGATCGCCCCTGCTAGGACTTAATGGAAATAGGAAATGCTGTGGGTAGGCAATCTTGACTGCCGGGGGAATGGCTCCGCGCCCGATCCAGTTTTGGACGCGTTGCAAGCTAAACCCCAGTAATTTGGCTACGCAGGCTACCCCGCCCAGTTGATGGATGCGTTCGGTATCAGTCATTTCGATATTAAACATGGAGTTTAGTTTTATGTCAATCAAATTGTGTAACAATTACATAAACAAAGCGTTTATGATGTGTACATGAATAAACAAATGAAGCGCCTGTACGAGGCGGCAGAAAAAGTCCTAGGGATTAGCGGCAGGGGCAGTCAAGCTGCGATTGGCAGACTCATTGGCTCGAGCTCTCAGAAGATTAAGAATTGGGAGCTGCGCGAAGCCATTTCAAAAGATGGTCTCATTAAGCTTTCCAAGGCTTTGCATATTTCGATTGATTGGCTCGAATATGGACGTGGACCGATGATGGCACCTGGTGCGATATTGGACGCGCCCGTGGCAAGCAAGCGCAGCAAAAACAAGTTGCAAAACAGCATCTCTGAACCCGCCGCCATGGGGACGCGGCGCATCCCGCTCATTAGTTATGTCCAGGCTGGTCATTGGATGGATGCCGTCAATTGCTTTTTACCAGACGATATTCAGGAATGGCTTCTAACCGATCTCGATCTACCGGATTCGTGCTTTGGCTTGCAGATTAAGGGCGACTCGATGCTGCCTGAATTTAAAGAGGGGGATCGGATTATTGTTGACCCTACCGTTGAACCGCGCCCAGGAGACTTTGTCGTTGCGCAAAACGGCAAAGAGGAAGCGACCTTTAAAAAATATCGCCCACGAGGCAATAATGCCAAGGGGCGATTTGTTTTTGAACTCATTCCGCTAAATGAAGATTATCCAATCTGCCGATCAGATCAAATGCCCATTCGAATCATTGGGGTAATGGTGGAGCATCGCAAGTACCGCAAGCGTTAGGATGTCACGCGCCCTCTAAAAATCATTCAACTCGACTAAAGTAAAAACCATGCTGGAACTAATTTCATATCTCACGTAAAACACATACCCACTTTTGAATTTTTCTGAAACCTTCTTTTTTAGTTTAACCTTGACAACTCGCACATCCAAGTCAACGTCCAAAATGTGCAGATCATCAAAATCTATAAAAGTTTTATCTATGGGAAAAATGCATTTAAAGATCGCTTCTTTAGCGGAAAATGCAAGCGTATACTTGACACTCTTGGGTAGTCGAATTTCGCTGAAAAGGTTTACCTCATCCATGCCGACGCAAATTTCTGAAAGTTCGTTGGATAAGCATGGATCCGCTATTCTCTCAACATCCAAACCTACGCCTCGACAGTTTTTTAGACTGGCCACCGCAACAGCAACAACATTTTCACAATGGGAAATTGATCCAATAAATCCAAAAGGCCAAATTGGGAGTCCATTAGACACCCCGATGGACCCAACATTGCAACCCATCTTTTGAAGTAAATCGCAGGCAACCTTTCTGCCTCCAATAAATTCAATCTGGCGCCAGTGTGATTTTTTTAGCGCCGAGAAATAAACTTCTGTGCGCGAAAAAAAATGCGCTGGCTGCAAGAGTGCAACATCTATATTGGACAATGAAAGCTGAAAGCCGGGCAAATAAAAACGCCCGGAATCTAAAATCTTTCTGACGATATCACCCTCATTTAGCGCAGAATTAAAAATCTTCTTTAATTCAAACGTTCGATCGCATTGAACAAAGCTATTAGAGAAGCAGTGACAATGTTAACATGGCGCCCCGCCCCAAATTTACTACCCAAAGCAGCGTTGGATTGCGCCTCAATAATTGCTAAAGCTTGAGCATCCGCCCCACAGCCAACCGATCTTTCTTCGTAGCCCAGCACTTGAATATCCAATCCAATTGCATTAACCGCAGCATCGATTGGCCCCGATCCAACGCCCCTCAATTTTACAGCTTGACCATCAACATTAAGGACGTCCAATTCAATGGCCTGCCTACCGTTACTCTCCAACAATGAATGATGAACATAGCGCAATCCTTTTCCAGAGCAATTCTGACGATCCAAATAGGTTTTAGAAAACAACTCCCAAATAGACTCTGCGGACATTTCAGCTTCACTAGAATCCGCTATTGCCTGAACAATGCTGCTAAATTCAATCTGCATTCTTCTTGGCATGACTATTCCATAATTATTTTCAAGAATATATGAAATTCCACCCTTCCCGGATTGACTGTTGACGCGTATAACACCGTCATAAGTTCGCCCTAAGTCAGCGGGATCAATAGGCAAATATGGGACATTCCAAAAATCTTTGCCGATCTGTGTTGCGAAGCCTTTTTTAATAGCGTCCTGATGCGAACCAGAAAATGCTGTAAATACCAAATCCCCCACATAGGGATGCCTTGGGTGAATTGGTAATTTAGTGCACTCCTCGGCAACCATAGCAATTGCGTTGATATTAGAAAAATCCAGTCCAGGATGAATTCCTTGGGTATACAGATTTAATGCCAAGGTGACTATATCGACATTACCGCTTCTTTCACCATTTCCGAATAAACACCCCTCGACTCTATCTGCACCAGCCATTTGCGCCAACTCAGCAGCGGCAACACCCGTACCCCTATCGTTATGCGGGTGGACCGAGAGAATGATAGAGTTGCGGCTATCTAAATTTTTATGCATCCACTCGATTTGGTCAGCAAAAACATTGGGGGTGGCATTTTCAACTGTTGTTGGCAAATTAATGATAATTTTTCTACTTAAATCGGCATTCCACGCCCTCATTGCGGTATGACATGCCTGCAGGGATACCTCCAACTCGGCCATGCAAAAAGTTTCCGGCGAGTACTGCAAAATCCATTCGGTCTCAGGATGCTTTCTTGTTATTTTTTCCAGAAAACCAACGTGATGTTCAATTAACTGCATTACCTCACTAACACTTAAACCAAAAACTATCTCCCGCCAAGCTGGGGCGATAGCGTTATAGATGTGAATAATAGCCTTTTTTGATCCAAGCAGGGACTCTACTGATTTACTAATCAGATCCTCTCTTGCTTGCGTCATAACCATTGGTGTGACATCATCTGGAATCAAATTTTCATCAATCAGCCTTCTAACAAAATTGAAATCCAGCTCAGAAGCCGCTGGAAAACCAAGCTCAATTTCCTTAAAGCCAATTTTCAACAATTCTTTAAAGTAGCGATATTTTTTTTCGCCATTCATTGGCTCAAATAAGGCTTGATTGCCATCCCTTAAATCAGTTGAAAGCCAAATTGGTGGTTTGACTATTTTTTTTGATGGCCACTCACGTGCCACCATTTCAATGGGCTCGAAAGCTCGATACTTGGAACTAGGGTCTTTTAACATTGCTACCTCGATAATTTTCTTGATTTTTAGCTATATTCTAAAATTTTCTCTATTAACCAAGAGGATCTGGTTAACTTGCATGCCGAGGTTGGGAGAAAATAATTGAAGTAAAAAGACCAGCCCCGGCTCTAATCTAGAGCTAGGAGCCTAAGTAACGCCTTTACTTCCATATGAAAATTCATATTTTCAATATACGGGAAATAAAATTTCCCGTCAAGAAAAAAGAGCACTGGATAGGCATGACTAAAATCAGAAATTGGGCAAGATAACAGCGACATCTCGCCCAACAAAGATCACTTGTTATACATAGTCTCTAAGTTTGACATTGCCATTGCAAGAAATCCCTTCAGGAAATTTGTAAACTCAGGAACTGCTGCGTCACCACCCTCCCATGGGTCGGCAATAATATCCCAAATAACCTCACAAGAATTGCCTGTAATCGGCAACACTCTCATGGAAGCCCAAAGATTGCCGATGTTAAATGTCGTGTAAAGCAAACTCCATGTCATCAGCATTTTTTCATTGTTGTGTGAATTTAGCTGCTCCAAGACAATATTTCCATCATTAAAGATCTTTTTTCTAACCGAACGTACTCCGGTTCCAATCATTTCGGTATATACAAGGCCAGAGATGAAAGTGGCAAAGCCTGCAAAGTTGCCGACCGTACCCCAAACCAACTTTGCTGGCGAATTAAGAACAGCCCTCCCCGTAATCATCTCACCTTTTGGTAACATCACCAGAGTATCTGGCAATAGTTTTTTTGAATCCGTCATCATTTCACTCCCTCTATTAAAGTTAAACCACATAAAACATTTAGTAGCTTATTAAGTCACTAAATGAAACCTCGCCTCGTGAGAACTGTCGACTTCAAGAAAGCCGCTATCCACCAAAAAATTGAAGTGCGTGAAAAGTAACTCAGAATTTTTTTCTGGGTACTTTATATCTAGCTTCAACAACTCCGATTCTGTGTGCGACGAATGAATATGCGACATGTCCCCAATATCCTCATTCTTTTCATCCAGGTAAAATGAAATCACGTCAAATAAAGCGTTGGATTCATCTATCTCTAGAAGGCGTTTTTGCCACATGCTACTTGCAACAAAATCAAATTTACAGCCAAATTTCTTCAGGGTAGAAACATAATCAACCCATGATAATTTTTTTGGGTTATGCAAATTAAAAACATCAAGATTTGTTTTGCTAACAGAGAGAGTAATAATAGCTTCGGCCAACCAGTCAACTGGTGACACATCAAAATTCATCGCCCAATCTGGAATTATTCCAAGCTGCAGCGATCCCTTGATCAATAGAAGTATTCTATTTTTTTCAGGCTGACATATTCCGCCCATTGAATCCCCGGTTATGTTTCCAGGTCTAAAAATCTTAGCGGATAATCCATTTGCCCTTGCGGCCCAGACCAATCTCTCTGAAACCCATTTTGTTAGGTTATATCCATTATTAATAAATGCGGGCGGATTATTGGACGGCCCATCTTCTAGCAGTTCACCATTCTGATTCATACTGCTTGCTGCCGACAGTGTAGAAATATAATTAAACGATTTATTTATGCCAATGACAGAAAACTTTAGCAAGTTGATTGTAGACTCAACGTTAGTACGATATAAATATGAGTAATCGTAAACATGATTTACATTTGCTCCGTTATGATAAATTGCATCCACAGAGCACTTCAATGACTGGAACCGATCAGCAGTAAAACCAAAATCTGACCTTTCTAAATCGCCACAAATCGCTTGAACTCTACCCTCCTTAATCAATTCAGAAAGACCAAACTTAACAAGGGCTGCATCGAGCCTAACTCTTGCGCCCGCATCCGAATCTGCCCGAACTAAGCAGTAAATTTTTGCACGCGTATGCTTAAGCAACTGCGAAATAAGGTGACATCCTAAAAATCCGTTAGCCCCAGTTAGCAAAACTGTTCGAGGGGCTTTTTCATACTCGTTGATGGTCGGCAGGGGGACGACTTCGTTCACGAGAGTTGCGTCCCGATATACTCTTTCGGAAATCATGACGCCCTTAGTTTGAGCATCCCCAAATAAGAGGGTCAAGGATGTCAGCGTGGGATTTTCCATGAACCTAGCGAGAGAAACACTTTTGGCAGTCATTTTTTTAACCGCAAGCAACATTCTTGAGACCAGAATTGAATGTCCACCAAGATCAAAAAATGAATCGTCCATTCCGATAGAGTCAGCATCAATATTAAGTACGCTTGCCCATATTTTTGCAAGACTAATTTCCAGCACACCTTTAGGTGTGATGTCTTCTGAAATATTTTTTACAAATGTTACTGGGCGAAGGGCTAAGTTCGCCCGATCAATTTTTCCATTTTGCGTAGAAGGCAACGCATCCAACTCAACAATGGATAAAGGAACCATATAGTTTGGTAATTTTTTCCTTAAAAATGCCTTTAGTTCAATTAACCCGTTTTTAACACCCGCGATCTGGTCCCCATTTGCTACATAGGCAATAATTTGTTTATCGTTATTTGCAATCACTGCGGCGCGGTTAAAAAAACCAGCCCCTAAAATTACATGCTCAATCTCACCCAAATCAACAAGAAACCCTCGGATCTTAATTTGCGAATCGATTCTTCCAACAAAATCAATTCCACCCGAAGAATTCCACTTTACATGATCTCCAGTTTTGTAATAAGTAGCGCCATCGATAAAAGGATTTTGTAAAAAACGTTCTTGATTTAGCGCATTGTCCCCAACATACCCCCTACCAACGCCATTCCCACCTATGTACAACTCCCCCACTTCATCGGTAGGGCATGGAAAACCACTACCGTCCAAAACATAACAGATAGCACCATATATGGGCCTTCCAATATCTCTGTTATGACTCTCGGCATTAAATCTTGCCGTAGTCGCAAGTATGGTGCACTCAGTTGGGCCGTAAATATTATAAAATTTACGGCCACTTGACCAAATTTTTATGGTCTCATAATCACAAACATCGCCACCCGTAATCAAAAACTCAAGAGATGGAACATTTGTATCCTTTAAGTTTGCCAACAATGCCGGCGGCAGAAAAGCGTGTGTAACTTCTTTGCAGCGAATGAGGTCAACTAACCCATCAAAAGAAGATCTAATCTCCTCGCTTGGAATAACAAGTTTTCCACCAGAAAATAAAATGGGGAAAATATCCAAAAGAGATGCATCGAAGGACGTGGTTGAAAATTGGAGCGAAATAGATTTTTTATTTACGCAGCAATATTTCTCATACCATCTTGAAAAAGAGGATATATTTTTATGCTCCAACATTACACCCTTTGGCCTTCCCGTAGAACCAGAGGTATAAATTACCACCGCCAAGCTTTCGGACTCAATGCTATTTAAATCAAGCAAAAAATTATTTTGCAGGCTCATTAAAGTCGAATTATTTAATGCTAGCGTTTTTGATATCCCATCAAAAGAATTTTGAGCCCCCTCTGCAATGACCACTACATCAATAGCAGCATCCTCACATATCCACTCGAGTCTATCCTTCGGGTATAGCGGATCCAGTGGAACATACGCCGCGCCCGTCTTTAAAATTGCAAGAATGCCAACATAAAGCTCCATACCCTTGTTAATTGATATGCCAATGCATTTATCAGCCGTCAATTCACAACCCAATTCAGCGTGTGCCTGAATTATTTTCTGTGAAAATATATCCGAAAGACAATCAAGTTCCTTATATCTTAAAAGATGCCCCTCAAACTCCAAGGCAACTCTCTCTGGATACATTGCTGCTGCATCCTTAAAAAGTGATGCTAAATTTTTATATTTTTCAGATACGCTTTCTGCATTTGATAAATGAACTTGAGCCATTTTTTTCAACGAACTGAGAGTATCAACAATAATTTCTTTTGATTCAATACCATTAGAGAAAATAGAGCCATCGCGCGTTAAGCGACCAAGCACCCTCTCAAACTCTCTCGCAGCCATTTGATCACAATGGCTAATTGCATCAGCGCCATAGAAAAAAGCTCTCTCACTCAATTCAGTGAAACACTCAACTTTAGCCATGTCGTCATAAAACCATCGAACGCAACAATTGATTTCTGGAGACCACTCCCTTGTACAAATGAGTCTTGCAGTTTTAATATCTGATACATGATCGTCTTCATTCAAATCCGTGATCACGCAAAAATCAAAATCAGTGCTTTCACGGGCAACGCCCATCGGTAAACTAGCATTTCTAGCGTACTCAATTACATTCTTATTTTTTGAATCGATTGCTGCAATTTCGTGACCAAAGTTATATGCGCTAGCAATAAAATCACAAAGCAAATCTGACTCGCCGATAAACGCCAGTCTTAATATTTTCACTATTAACCTTACATCGAATTTATATAAATTTTTCCAGCTTGATTTTGGTTTCCTGATGCTCCAAAATCCCACTTCTTTCTAAAAATCTTTTTATATTTTCGATCATTGGATGGGTGCTTGTAATTGGATACTGTATCGACATATCTCTCTTAATCTCATCGGCAATGCTGGAATGCAGATTAAGCGAGTCAATTAATTTTGTATCAAATTCACGCTGAATTTCGTTCGTCAAATACCGATCTAGAAATCTTGGAATCGCGCCCCCTATAGCAATGCGCGCTTTCTCATCAATGTTTTTCCAAAATATTTTTACTAAATTTGTCCAAAAGATCGAGTGTCGCCCTTCATCCGATAAATGATCCCCCATTAATCCTTTGATAGATCTTTTCACTCCAGGATCCCGAGAAAATGCGGCAACATCGGCTGTAACTGTATTTTCTGAAATTGCCACCGCAATTAATTCCATGCCGTGGTGATGCTCTTCTGCAAGGTCTTTTACCGCCTCTGGAATGGCGGAAGATAACTCAATCTTATTGGGCAGCGGTATTGGAGATACTCCAGTTGCCTCTATTATTTGATTCATATAATCTAGAGCAACGTATGCATGGTAATCTTCATCGATTACGACAGACATCGCATCGTATCTGCACGCAAAGGAGAATTCATAGGGAAATTTATTCTTACCAATTTCTGATGCGGTCTTGTTAACTATCTCCGTCTCAAAAATGATTACATCGTTAATATACTTATATAAGCTTTGCTGCAGAATATAGTTAACCACCTCTTTGCCTAGTCCAGCAATAATTGGATGGAGCACTAACGGCTGACGATCAGATGGGTAGTAAGCTAAAGAATCGTCCTCAAGTTTTCTACGGGGTCGGGTTCGTATTGTTGCCCTATCCTCCCAATCGTTAGCATGAGTTACGTAAGTCTCCATTTCCAATAGCATTTCAAATACTCCGTTTATTAGTAATAGTGATATTCCAAAAGCAAACAACCCGCTTTACTAGAAAATGGCCCATGCCAAGTACCTGCCGGCCTAATAAAGAAAGTTTTTGCTTCGTAGGACTGAATGGGAAGTAACGTATCCTTATCCAGCAAGCCTTGATCGCCCTCGAACAATAAAACCTCTTCTTCATAATCATGAATGAACGGCACTTTTGTCATTGCGCCAGCTGAAAATTTTACAATTCGCGTTCTTGATCCAGTTTTCTCTTGTTCGTTTAACGTGTTGAATAAAACTATTTGGTCTATACCATCATCAAATGCATCTGGATGAAGCCAATCATCGTTATTTATTTTTATTAGCCGCTCCATTAGCACACCTTGACATCACTCTTAGAGGCCAATGAAATACTTAGCTCGTTCCATAAATCAACTCGCTGCTCAACTGCATCCATTGCTGCATCTAGCATCTCATTCCAAGCGGCCAAATTGTTGCCCAATGCTTCCGAAATAATTATCTTTGCGGCAGGGCCGTGGCTGTCCCCATCTAACTCAATGTGCCGTTTTAAATAAAACACAAACATTGGAGCCTCGCCCGGATCTACCTGCCATGTATCCAGTAAATTTTGAAACATTTGCGGTATTGAGTCTTCCCTTCCATAAAAGAAGCTTCCTAATGTTTCATGAATCTTGCCTGTGCATGCGGCGGTCAAGGTTCCCATAACGAAGTCCCTGACTGCAATTGGTGCGTCAACCTCAGCAAGCGCCTCCTCTGGAGACCGTCCGTTTCGAAGCAATTCAATATACTGATTTATTTTGGTAGTACTTGCACCCACATCTCTCATCGCCTGCAAATACAATTCAAAATGGCTTGTGTGCTCTCCAGATGGAGTTTCATCAGACTCCTCACCTAAAACAATTTCATTTATCAATCTTGAGGCTTTACTATTTTGAGGTGGAATCCATGGCAGTGAAGTGCATGTCAACTCCTTTTGAAGCCGCTTGAGCAGGGACATAAAGTCCCAAACAGCAAATACATGCCACTCCATGAATTCTTGCAGATCACTTTGTGTTTTAACTTTTGAAAACACTTCATGATTTTTCATTGCCGATGTTTTTTCGCCAAGCAAATTCAACTTTTCGTTTATAGCGTTTTGTGTCATAGTATTCAATATCAAATCTCCTATTCGTTAAATGGAAATGCAACTATCTATATTTTTCTGGAAGAATATTTTTCCCAAATTGGGCAAGCGCAACCCCTGAGATTGTTAGTGCCGCACCCGCAATATTTATTGCGGTTAATGATTCGCCTAAAATAAATACCCCGCCAATCATCGCGAATAGCGGCATTAACAAACCATATGGAGCAATCTTTCCAACCGAGTAATTTGTTAACAACCAATACCAAATCGTAAAGGCTGCTATTCCACCTATGAATGCCGTATAGAGAAGAGCGCCCCATCCCTGCCAGTTTGCAGTTCCCAAGGAGGCAACCTGACCACTTTCGGTTAAATAAGAAATTAAGAGTAACGCTGGGGCGGATACTATAGACACCATTGCATTTAGACCGGTTGTCCTCATGGGCCCATATTTTCTGGCAATGATGTTGCCTACTGAAAACATGACCGCAGACCCAATGATGATGAGCAATCCCATCACATTTGCCGAATGCTTTGGCTCTCCAACAATAAGCGCAACGCCAAAAAATGCCAACAAAATTCCTGCTGCTGATATTTTTGTAATTTTTTCATTCAGCAACAACGCACCTAGAATGATCGTGAAAATTGCATTGGTTTGATAAGCAACTATCCCAGCAGATACGTCCGTATATTGAAATCCTATATATAGCAGCGCAAAATGTGCCACCCCTTGAGTCAGGCTCACCGCCAATGCAGGCAAAACACTTCCCCGTATCCCACCTAAAAAAGGAACAAGAAAAACACTCATGATGGCAAACCTCATTCCAACCATGAATATTGGTGGAAATTGATGCAATCCAAGCTTAAGCATGTCAGCCTGAATTCCCCAAATTAATGGCACCAGTATTGCCAAGCCAATCGTTTTTTTATCCACAACCATCCTCACTTAATCCTATTTGAAGTGACTTGAAGCCTGCCATCTCAATTCACTTCGCTCAATATTTTATATGCTTAATAAGCATAAAAATAACTATACATTATAGATCATTATTAATCAGCGCTATTAGAGTCAGTATTGAATATTTATAGGGTTTTCACGCATGAAAACTGACTCTCGCCACCTGCTAACAATGCAGCTTGGGAAAAATATTAAGATTCAGAGAAGGAGGGTTGGCATTACCCAAGAGCAGCTAGCAGAGCTCTTAAAAATCGAGACCTTAACTGTTTCACGCTATGAAACAGGTGCAATACTTCCCCCGGTTACAACGCTTGACTCAATAGCCCGACTACTGAAGATATCAATTTCGGATTTATTCAATGAATTACCCGTATACAAACTAAACTCGCTAGAGCGACTTGGGGTGCTACTTTCAAATCTTTCTGAATCCGATCAGATTTGGATAGAAGAAGTTGTTAAAAAATTAATTGAGCATTGCCAGGTCGAAATATCCCCCCCCCCCCGAGCCAAAATACCTCGGAAAAAGAAGTCACGGAGCGAGAATTTCTAGCTTCAAATTTTCTTTTTTGCATTATTGCTAAAACCACCTCATACCCAAATCATCAGACTTCACAAAAGTAAATTTAATATAATATTTAAACAATTTGATTGACTTGTAATTAAACATAAAGTTTAATTACAGTATGACGCCCAGCTATCATTTCATCGCAATACTCTTAGGTCTACTCCGGCCGGAGTCTTTTTGTTCACCCTCGCATTTAGCTGCAGATGATGATGCTAGGATCAATTACCCCTT
>NZ_JACVPJ010000025.1 GCF_018881975.1 Polynucleobacter sp. JS-Safj-400b-B2
CGACGGAAATAGGTAAAAAACCGAAGGTATCGTGACCGCTAAACTACAATAAACGAACCTTCAAATACCAGAACCTAGCCGGTCACGATCAATCTGAAACGGGCGGTCACGATCGCTGAAATACGCACTTTCAATCACAAGAGGTTTCGGGCGCTTCATTACGGGAACCTCTGTAAGCTGGAAAGCAAGAGTAAGTTTTCTGCCTTACGCTTTTGTTATGTTTCTGATTGTGCTCACTCACATGATGGATCTGCTCTTTTATGCTTACATGTTAGATGGTATGGGCGTTTTTTCAGATCCGCTAGCTTCGTTCTATTTTGCCGGAGAGATGTATACCACCGTGGGATATGGAAATTATCAACTATCGCCTGAATGGCGTGGCCTACCCTTAGTTATAGCCTTTTCTGGAATTTTTGCAGTTTCTATCTCAGGCGCTGGGCTTTTTAATATGCTCCAGATTTTATTGGTTGAGCGTAATAAAAATAAGTAAGTTGCCAATCATTTTTCATTAAAAGTCGATATCTGAAAGTCATTAAATGAAAAAAATAAAGTTTCTTCCAGCATTGCTAAATGGCACTGCGACACTTTTGCTTTTTGCAGTCAATCTCACCTTCGCTCAAACTCCTGAAAAAAGAGGGGAGTATCTTGCTACGGCTGGAGATTGCATATCTTGCCATACTGCCCCTGGGGGCCAGCCCTTTGCAGGTGGGCTCAGAATGAATACGCCTTTTGGCTACCTTTTAACTCCTAATATCACCCCTGATGTGAAGACTGGCATTGGGTCATGGAGTAAAGATGAGTTTTTTAGAGCAATCCATGACGGTGTAAACAAAAAAGGCCAGGATATGTATCCTGCAATGCCTTTTACATCTTATGCCAAGGTTAGTCGCGAGGATGTCGATGCAATTTACGCTTATTTACAGACCATCAAGCCAGTATCCAATGAAATTTCGATAAATCACCTAGAGTTTCCATTCAATATTCGTTCAACAATGCTGTTTTGGCGTGAGTTATTTTTTACTCCAGGCTTCTTTAAGCCTGATTCCTCTCAATCTGCCTCTTGGAATCGCGGAGCTTATCTTGTTGAAGGATTGGGGCATTGTAGCGAGTGCCATTCTCCACGTAATGTTATGGGAGCAATTGAGCAATCTAAGGCATTTACTGGTGCGCTGGTGGATGGATGGTTTGCACTTAATCTCACATCTAACTTACGTACAGGTTTAGGGTCTTGGACTGCCCAAGATATTGCCAACTATCTTAAATCGGGAAAGTACCCAGGAAAAACCACCGCCCTTGGGCCTATGCAGGAGGTTGTGCATAACAGCACAAGCAGGCTAAGTGATAGTGATTTGTTGGCCATGGGCGTTTACCTTAAAACTTTGCCAGCGAGTTCAAGCCTAAATAATCAAGTTAAGACGATTGATAAATCAAAGAGTGAAGGTGCCCGCTTGTATATCGATAACTGTAGCGGCTGTCATCAATCAAATGGGCGGGGAATTCAAAATATCATACCGCCGTTAGCTTCTAATCCCGCTGTGATAGCTCCAAATGGGGCAGATATTGTCAAAGTCATCATTAGGGGAATTGGTAGTCGAAATGGATATATTCCAATGCCTTCATTTGCCTCTCGATTAAATGACGAGGAAATTGCTCAGCTAAGTAATTACGTTCGTGGTAGCTGGGGTAATTCTGCTGCGCCCAATGTGACGCAGTCGATGGTGAAAAATATTAGAGCTAACCCAGGAATTTAAAAACTATCTGTAGCGTAATTGAGCAATGTATCCAATAAGGAAACTTAAATGAAAAAAAATGCAGCCCAAGTGCTTGTGGAAGTTTTAGAGTCTGCTGGTGTAAAGCATATATATGGAGTTGTAGGCGATACCCTAAATTATGTGACTGATGCTTTATCTAAAAGTAGTATTGAATGGATTCACACCAGGCATGAGGAGGTTGGAGCATTTGCTGCAACCGCAGATTCCTATATGACCGGTAATCTTGCTGGCTGTGCAGGCTCGTGTGGGCCAGGAACCTTGCATTTAATCAACGGTGTATATGAGGCTCATCGCGCTCGTATTCCATTAATTGTGATCGCCAGTCAGATTGATACCATGACTCTGGGTATGGATATGCCACAAGAGGTCGACTATCAAAAGGTATTTTCAGACTGTTCAGTTTTTTGTGAGCAAGTCTATAACGCTGAGCAGGCTAGACATGTTGCTGTATTAGCTTGCCAGGCCGCTATTAGCAAGCAGGGTCCCGCCGTCATTATTTTGCCTGTTGATATCAGCAAAACGGAAGTGGAAGATGCGATTCAATATTCCGTGCATTTCCCCAAATCGATTTGCGTTCCCGCTAAAGTAGACCTGGAAAAAGCGGCTGAAATAATGGCTTCGGGTAAGAAGGTTGGCATTTATGCTGGAATTGGTTGTCAAGGAGCTCATGATCTCTTGCTTGATCTTGCCAAAAAATTAAAAGCACCCATTGTGAACTGACCCACAAAAGTTGGACACCCAATCCAACTTTAAAGGGTCAGTCTCATGTCCAAATACAGCAAAGACTTCAAGCTAGAGGTCATCAATCACTACCTGTCAGGCAAAGAAGGATTTACAGCGACGGCAAACCGGTATGGCGTTAAATTTACCCATGTCCGCAAATGGGTTCATGCCTACAGAATCCATGGTCATAAAAGTCTAGCTAACACCTACACTCACCACTCTGTCGCTTTTAGGTTATCGGTGTTAAAGGCGATGGCACAAAAGCAGCTCTCGATTAACCAAGCGGCAGCCCGCTTTAATATTGCCGCTCCTAGCTCGATTGCCGTTTGGCAACGCCTCTACAATGAAGGTGGTATTACAGCCCTAGAACCCAAGCCCAAGGGACGGCCACCGATGTCAAAACCCCTCAAACCGTTTGTTCCCACCAACAAACCAGTCATCCAAATGACTCCAGAAGAGCTCATGCAAAAGCTTGAGTACCGCAGAGTGGAGACTGATTACCTAAAAAAGCTACAAGCCTTAGCCCAGCAAAAGCACTTGGCAAGCAAGAACAAGTCCAAGTAATTACTGAGTTAAGGCAGTTATACCCTCTACAGATCATCTTGGCTGTGGCCAAGATGGCCAGAAGTGTTTATTACTACCATGTGCAGCAAAGTCACCAGGCTGACTCCTATCTTGCAGTGAAGACGCAGATCCAAGAGATCTACCGCCAGCATCAGGGTCGCTATGGTTATCGTCGCGTGCATTTAGAGCTGAGCAATCAACAGTATTACTTCAACCCCAAGACCGTCCAAAAGCTGATGGGGCAACTAGGGCTGAAGTCCCTTGTGAGACCCAAGCGCTATCAGTCTTATAAGGGGGCAGTAGGCAAGGTAGCCCCAAACCTACTGGAGCGTAACTTTGCTGCTAGCAAGCCCAATCAAAAGTGGGTGACTGATGTCACGGAGTTCAACATTAAAGGCGAGCGAGTGTATCTATCCCCCATCTTGGATTTATATAACCAAGAGATCATCTCGTATGAGATGGCGGATCGACCACAGATCAAGACGGTGATACAGATGCTCCAAAAGGCTTTTAAACACCTGGGGCCAGCAGATAAACCACTTTTGCACTCAGACCAAGGCTGGCAGTATCAAATGGGGCTTTATCAACAGGCTCTGCAAGAGCAAGGCATTACTCAAAGCATGTCCAGAAAAGGGAACTGCTTAGATAACGCCGTGATGGAGAACTGGTTTGGGATGATGAAAACGGAGTTCTTCTACCAAAAGAAGTTTGAAAGTGTTCAATCATTTAAAACCGAGTTAAAGGAATATATCCATTACTACAACCATGATCAAATCAAGCAAAAACTAAAGGGATTAAGCCCGGTGCAATACCGAACTCAATCCCTTCTGGTAACCTAATTAAACTGTCCAACTTTTGTGGGTCAGTTCATTGCACATACCTCAAGAGCTACTGATATCGTTGCCTACGATAATCCCTATAACGTGGGCATGACAGGCTTATTAGGAATTCACTCTGGTTTTCATATGATGTCGGAATGCGATACCCTGATATTGCTTGGCGCTGATTTTGCCTGGGGTCAGTTTTATCCTAAGCATGCCAAAATTATTCAAATTGATCGTGATGCAGCAAGGTTAGGCAGAAGGCATCCAATTACTCTTGGGCTTCAAGGAGATGTCATTCCAACATTGGAAAAATTGATCCCAATGCTTGAGGAGCGTTCTGAAGATCAATTCCTGAATGAATGTTTAGAGGTATCGAAAAAGACGCAGGCAATACTTAAGGCAGAAGAGAAGATTGGTGATGGCAAGGTAATTCATCCTCAATATATGGCCAAATTATTGAGTCAATATGCAGATGAAGATGCTTTATTTACTGCCGATACAGGCACATGCTGGGTTTGGGCTCTTCGGCACATCAAAGTAAATGGCTTGAGAAAATTTTTGATGAGCTTAAGGCATGGAACTATGGCCAATAGTATGCCCATGGCGCTTGGACTTAAGAAGGCATACCCAAATCGTCAAGTAATAGCGCTCTGCGGCGATGGTGGTCTGGCTATGCTAATGGGTGATCTACTGACGATTAATCAAGAAGATTTGCCAATTAAGATCGTTGTCGTTAATAACGGCGCTCTTGATTTTGTAGAGTTAGAGATGAAGGCCGAGGGTTTATTAAATAACTATACAGATCTCCATAACCCTAGTTTTGCCAAGATTGCACAGGCTGTTGGCATCAAAGCATTTGAAGTTAAAAATGCTCTTGAGCTTGATGGAGTAATGCAGGAGTTTCTAGCTCACAAGGGACCAGCACTAATTGATGTCTATACCAATCGTTCAGAGTTAGTTATGCCTCCATCTATTGACCTGGGAAATGTTGTAGGGATGGCGACCTACAGTGCCAAGGCAATTTTAAATGGCCGCATTGCCGATGTGGAAACGCTGATGGCAAATACATTGCAGAGTGCTAAGCACGAGATTTAAGCCTTAAAAATGCACCTAGTGACATATATTTAAATAGATTGCGATAAACACATGTTAGATGAACAAAAGAAGGTAGCAATTAAAGCCGAGAAGCGCTATCGCCATGACATTGCAAGAAAGCTCCGTTCAGAGGCTGGTGCAGTGGAACAAGAGCTTAAAGCTATTGAGCAAGGTATCTGGAACAAGGTTCAAGAATTTCTAAATAGCAATGTTGGCATGTGGCTCTTGTCTTCGGTTTTAGTAACTGGCGGCGCTGGCCTCTACCAAACAATGCAACATCGCTATGAAGAGAAACTTCACAATAAAACTCAGCTCATAACTCTTCAATTTGAAATTGCCAATCGCATTCAGAATATGCGGTATTTTTGGCGTAAAGCTAAAACTAATAAAGAGGGTGAGTTTGCCCTAAGAGGTGTTTTTCAAAGCAAAACCCCAATAAATCCTGATGTTGAAAAAATTAATTTATCAGTTCTATATTTTAACTTATATCAATTAATTGGACATCAAAATCAAGAGGTTCTAGAGGTTGTTCGTAAATTGGAAGATATGGAGTATGAGCTGCAGAGCCAAAATCCCGCAGACCCACTTTCTGATCTGGTTAAAAGGAAGGGTCTTGAGTGGATTGGTAGGCTTGAGCAGGCTTTGATTCAGCAGAACTCAAATGCTAATAATTGATACTGGGATTTGCATTCTGTTGTCTAAATCAACCGAGTTGCAGTATGTGTTTAGCAACCCTTCATCACTGGTGCATGTGAGGCCTGTCTTGGCGTGTTGATGGTTGTATTTACTTGCAGTGGCGCTGGAGTGGCTGTATTGGTACCTTAATAGGCGCCAGCAGGGCTGTAGTAATTGGTTTGGCTGCGTATTCCAGCGATCGTGACCGCCTATTCCAGATTGATCGTGAACGATAACTTTCGGGATCAGAAGGTTTGTTTATTGTAATAAATCGTTCACGCTGACTTTGGTTTTTTACCCATTTCCGCTATGCTTTCTACTTCTTGCTTGCGCATCGATTCTCCTTTGAGCTTGATCTTGTGGCTTTGATGCACAATCCGATCAAGGATGGCATCAGCCAAGGTGGGGTCATTGAGATACTCATGCCAGTGCTCCACTGGAAGCTGGCTGGTAATAATGGTGGACTTGGTGCCAACACGATCATCCATGATTTCTAGAAGATCAGAGCGTTCCTCTTGGTTTAAGGGATGTAGACCCCAGTCATCTAAGATGAGTAAATCAACCTTAGCTATCGATTGAAGTTTGCGAGTAAACGTACCATCCGCATGTGCTACTCGCAGCTCTTCAAAGATTCTAGGCACACGCATATTGAGCGCCGAGAAGCCAGCTCGGCAGGCTTGTAATCCCAAGGCGCTGGCTAGCCAAGTCTTACCCACACCAGCAGGGCCAGTGAGCAAGATACTTTGCGCTCCTCGTATCCAATCGCAGCTAGCAAAGCTAGCCACCTGCTTTTTATCCAAGCCTCTACCAGGGCGGTAATCGACATCTTCCAAGCAAGCTGAAGACACTTTGAGCTTGGCGCTTTTGAGCAGTCTTGCCTGCCTTTTGTTCTCTCGGTAGGTGAGCTCTCGATCCACCAAGAGTCCAAGACGTTCTTCAAACGAGAGATCGCTTGACGCTCTTTGCGTAAATTGCTCTTGTAGGCCAAGGACCATGCCCTCTAATCTTAGTGCTTGAAGCTGGGTGATGGTGTGTTGGTGAAGCATCTACTTATCCTTCTATTGGTTGATGATGCGGTTAAAAAATTAGTGGTAATACTGAGAACCACGTACGTTCTCATGCAGTGGTAGTTGCTGTGCGCTCTTTGGGGTGGGAGGGGCTTTGTTTGCAGGCGCTAAATCGAGCTTGGTTGCCAAAATATTACACACGCTCTTTTGGGTCATCGCATTATTGCTTACTGCAATCGCGCAGGCCGCCTCTAGCCGCTCTTTGCTGTACTTTTTAGCTAGGCTTAGCAAACCCAAGCAGGCGCGATAACCCAGCTCAGGATGCGATTTTTGATAGAGCAGATGTGATACCAGCATCTGGGTGGACATGCCAATCTCCTTACCCCAGATGAGCAGGCGCTGCGGACTCCATTGTTGATGAGCTTGATGTGCCTTTGGCATATGCTGCGCTACGGTCGTTTGGGAAGATAGTCCATGGCTATAACCGGTGCGGATTACTCTGGGGTGAGCGGCAATGCGCTTGCCTTCGCACAGAACCTCAACCACGCTAGCGGTATAACGTAGCTCAACATGCTTGCGCGCATATTGATAAGGCACGCTGTAATAGTGATGCTCTAACTCGACATGGTAATCAATGCCTACCTTGGCTTTTTTCCAGGAACAAGGCTCAAAGATGGTGGCAGGCAATGGTTTGAGTGCAGGTTTATCGATAGATTCAAAGGCGCTACGGCGATTGCCCGGCAATTTTTTAAAGGGGCGGGTGTTTAAGTCTTCCAGTAAATTGGCAATGGCAATATTGAGATCAGCCAAGCTAAAAAACTGCTGGTGACGCAACCTAGCCAAGATCCAGCGCTCCACTACTTGCACGCCTACTTCGACCTTGCTCTTATCTTGCGGTTTGCGCGGCCGGGCTGGGATTACGGCGCAGCCATAATGAGCGGCGAACTCGGCGTACGATCTGCCCACTTGCGGTTCATAGCGATCGGGGTTGGCAATCAGGCTTTTGGGGTTGTCCGGAACGATGACCTGCGTTACCCCACCAAAATACTCAAAGGCCTTGCGCTGACCCAACAACCAGTCTTCGGTCTTTTGCGCTCTCGTTGCTAATGCAAAGGTATAGCTTGAAGCCCCCAGAACGGCAACAAAGATCTGCGCCTTGGTAATTTGCCCAGTCAGAACATCAATGATGGGGATGGTGGGACCGGCATAATCGACAAAGCATTTTTCACCGGCTTTGTGGATTTGCTTCATGGAGAGCTTGAGGGTTTTGGTGAAGCGACTGTAGTGTTCGCAAAAGGCCGAGTAGCTATAAGTCTTGCCCTCTGTGCTGGCGACGTACTCGTGCCAAAGCAACTGCAAAGTCATGCATTTGTTTTTAAGCTCTTGGTGTATCAGTGCAAAGTTGGGGAGGACATATTGAGAGCCACGTTGGGGTGCTGTATTCCGAGGCAGCAGATGACTAGCAAGCTGCACTTCATTAAGCGACTCAATTGCCGCCCAGTCTAGATTGCGCTGGTGTGCTAAATCAACATATTTGGCTGCAACCCCTTTAGATAATTGCAATGCCCTGGCAATTTCACCAAAAGACAGGCCGCAGGCCAGTCGCAAACGCAGCACTTCTTTAATTTTTCGCATGGTAATCGGTTTACTGGACATGGGGAGCCTAAAAGGCTCCACCATATCTGGTTAGTCAAACTACCTTCAGATACCCCAGGAAAACAACAATCTATTCCAGAAATTTAGGCAAAATCGTTCACGCTAATTCTGGAACAGATGTTCACGCTCAATCTGGAATGACCGTTCACGATGCTGGAATGGATGTTCACGCTGGTCTGGAATACGCAGTTTGGCCATTATCTATCTGCGATGAGCCAGTATTTTGGCCTTGAGCGTTGTAGGTATGACCTGCCCTGGGATTTTCAGACCAAAAGCTTTTAGAGATAATGACTCCTTCAACCTAAGGAGCAGGTATGAAGAGGGCTCGGTTTTCAGACGAATAGATTGTTCGGATATTGCAAGAGGCAGATCGTAGTCCGATTGCAGAAGTTGCTAAGCGCCACGGGGTCAGCGAACCCTCGATTTACATCTGGCGTAAGAAGTTTGGCGATCTAGGTACGGATGATGTCAAACGCTTAAAGCAACTCGAGCAAGAGAACGGCCGTCTAAAGAAGATCTTGGCAGAGCGCGATCTCAAGATTGAAGTCATGAAGGAGATTGCCGTAAAAAAGTGGTGAGCGAGAGCTGGCCTGGTAACCCCCCCTTAAATATGGGGGTAACTATTAGAGCTTTCCCCAGATAGAATAAGCACTCAAGTGAAGTTGTTGTTAAGTAATGGCTGTTTTTTATGCTCGCTCATTTCTGGGCGAGTTTTTTTAGATGTGTTGCCAGGCAAAAAACGTTCAATCGCATGGTTAGCACCGCAGCTTTATATTCAATTCGCAAAATGTATATGGCAAATACAAGCAGCCGCACTAGCAAAAGACCCATTTATTTTTTTATCCTCTTAGTGACCTCGGCTTTGTCAATCGCCTGTTCTAGCCCATTCCAGACTGCAAAGATAAATCGAGGATCTCTTCCAACCTATTGCTCTGGTCCGAGGGCGGCCAACATGATGGCGATTGATAACGATCAAGTTGCACTGATGCATAATCCAGCACTCACAAATCCTGCGTGCAAGGCCAGCCCCGAGAAATACGGGGCTTAGTCTCTATAATAAACTGCCACTTGGCGTCGCGACTGAAGTCAAATCTCACGTTGCCCAGCAATTGACACAGCAATAATCCAGAATCAGCAATTGCAGCATACTCACCCCGAAGGAGGTTGCTTGCGAACTCTAGATGACCCCAGTTAAGGGCTGGCTAACAGATAGACCCGTGCGTTAACTCAGTCACCTGCGGCCTTATAGACTTGAAGCGCAAAAGTGATTTAGACGGCTCAGTCTAAGGAATTGGGCGCACCAACGCTCGTCCAGTACCGTGTGGCACAGCAGCATCAATCGCTAATCCTCAAAATAACGTATTTCATACCATTGATTCAATCTTCTCTTCTTGTGCCTGCCTGGGTGATGCAGCGCAGAGTGGGGTAATTTTCTTACATGCTCAAGCGCTCTAGAGTCAACATTCAGGTCTCCACTGGAAATTTTAATGTCGGCGCTTAATAGCTGGCCAAGACGTCCATAACAAACCCGAACAATCGCTGTTTTTTTAGTATTATTACTGGGCTGCCTATCACGCAACAAGGTCTCAAGCAGATTCAAATAAAACTTACCTCGAAAAAATTAAAACCTACTATCGCTCTTTGTAAAAGACTGATGAGGGGCGGTTGCTATTGGCTTACCTAATACATTCATCGCTCTCTTGGTCGCAGCATCAACTATCTCGGAAATGTCTACTGGCGGCACAACACTTTGAACAGATTGTGCTGAAGACTGCATAAGTCGCGTGTTGCTATCGACCTCTCCCCCCCTAAAACGTTCAATGACTGATTTTTCTTTTCCCAAGAGTGTCGGTGGCCTTATAGCAGAGCCCCCTTCGACCTCATCATGCGCGCCGGGGTGATGAGGGCTCAAAAATACGTCTGAATCATTTTTTGAGGGGCTTTGATCAACGTGACTGCCCCAACTCTTGACTAACTTAATCTGCCAAAATGTGACGGCCAAAAGGACCGCAAGCATTCCCAGCATCACAAGAATCAACATCATGCTCAAATTAATCATGTTGTACATTTCTTTCAGATTAGAAGTTTGAGTGAAAATTTTATTCAACGAATCTTGAAATGGTTGAGTGCTTGACTCTAGCGTTGCTACACCCGAAGATATATCCGCTAACTGTAGGCGTAACTGCCTAATTTGCATATCTAAATTTTGTGAAAACTCGCTAATTTGCGGTCGCAAATTATTGATGGATTTAGACAATTCTTGGCTCTGAGCGATCTCTGAAGTACATTCATGACTCTGTGCGACAGCAAGCTCGCTCATAGCGGCCAGAGCAAGGATTATTAGCAAGTAACGTAAGCTATTGGCCATAAACTGCAAGCTCATCGGTAAAATAAACGCGGACATGCTTATTTTGAGCCCAACAGTAATGAGAGATCGGGCAGGTTAATTTGATAGACATTTCCCTGGTGTTCCAACAACAACTCCTGGACTTGCTGGCCTTTTTGTAACATTGCATTGCACAGCTCGCGATTAATCAGCAGTCCAAGCCCGTCGCCAGAGACTACCGCCCAGTCGGCAGTTATGTCCCCCTCTTTTGTCTTTAAGACGACCTTATCCACAACACCAGAAGCGGTAATTAACGATTTTATCTCTGGGGGGAACTCAATCAAAGCATGGGTTGGATTGGCAGCAGAGTCCACCTCATTGCGTTTAAATATATCAGGTGCGCCTTTTTCCAACTGGCCTAAAATTATCGCTCCAGCCTCCATAGAAATTTCAGAGTATCTAACCCTTCCTTCGACCCTAGCCCCAGCCCTAGCAACAACCTTATCAGACTGTATTACGCCTGTAACTTTACCGCTAACATCAATTTGCTTGCTTGTAACATCGCCCAAAACTTCACCAGAAGGATGAATGACGAGCGAATCTGTTTGAATATTCCCATCAACCCTGCCCATCAGAATCAGCATGCCGTTACCGATAATATCGCCTTTGACCAAAAAATTACTCCCAATCATAAAAATGACATCTTCATTATCGCCATGGTTAGATAAATTACCTTGAACACCGACTTTAGTCATTTCGAGCTTTCTCTTCTTGGTTAAGTTTTAAAATTTGACGGCGGCTTAAACTGCTCCCCCGGAAAAACCTGGGTGAAGTGGTTCTGCAAAGAAAAGCGTTGATCGCTGACATGGATGCAAATCATATTCAAGGAGCTCTCAAGCAAGCCATCCTTATTCATAAAAATATTTTCTTTTTTTAACCTGTAATTGTTCGGATTAAAGAGCGGCACAGCATGCCAGAACATTTTATATCCTAGAGAATCAATTAAGGTTGTCAACTCTTTTGCAAACGCCGGTCGATCATTCTCAACATATATCACGGGGCGGTGTAATTTAATAAATTGACTCCCCCCGGCAATCACATCTCTCTCCATGCCTTCCACATCAATTTTGAGGAACTTACAAGAAGGAACGTCATATTCATTCAAGGTTTTAATTTCGGTGGACTCTCCGGCTTGCCCAGCGCGATCGAGCAGCGAAAATGCTCCAAAATTATTTATTAGCTTGGGCTCAAGCTCTTGGACATATACAGTATCAGCCACCTTACCCAGTCCCGCATTAACACACCTAACATTGGACAAGTCATTCAGAACTACATTGGCGCAAAGCATTTGAAAAATTAACCTCTGCGGTTCAAACGCATATAAGCGCCCACCACTGCCAACCCGCTTTGCCAGCCAGACGCTATGTGAACCAATATTTGCGCCTACCTCAAATACAATATCTCCGGGCTGAACAATCTGCGTAAATAGCTCAATTTCACCCTGGCAATATTCTCCGTACTCCGCCAAAGCCTGCCCGATGTAATAGTCATTCGGGTTAATGAATGCCCGTCCGTCGCGGTATTCCACAATTTGATAAAGAGAATTATTGTTTAATTGAGTCATCTCATTTCAAATCAAATCTAAGCCCCAAGGTACCGCCGTAACTCTGATATCCAGTGCCTGAAACACTCTGCTGCCATGATACTGTACCGTAAAGCGTTACACCTTTGGTAATTTGCCCATTAATTCCGGCCTCTAGTCCAGCCCATGTACCCATTGAATTTAATGCGTACTGCTGTGAATTAATGGTCATGGTTGGGTTAGGCTTGAATTGAGATCCGATCATCGGCGTAATCGACGGCTTGATAGCTGTGCCATCTTGACTAAAGACTGTGCCTTCAATACGCATTCCTGCTTTCGCACCAAAAGTACCCATGCCAGAATAGGAGACTTGATTTCCATTTTGATCAGTAAAGCCAGAAATTGGTGTCTGGGTGTAGTTCACCTGAGCAATCGGCGCCACAGTCAAATTTGATAAAACTTCATAGCGTTTGCCAGCTTCCACTGATAGCGCCCCGAATAAATTGCTCTTTGCAGTTGCGCTATAACCCTGCGGAGATACTTGCGCCCGCATATTACCAAATTGACCAGTAGCATCCACATAGGCTCCAGCCTTATCAAACACGCTAGCATACAGACCTAGGTTGTAGCCCTTTACACCCACCTCAGCGCTTCCAGTATTTTGGCTAGCCAAGGTATTGAAGCTGCCCTGCTTTAGCGAGCCCCAAGTACCAATAGCAGATTTCATAGGATTTTTCTGACCCTGGTCACCAATACTCTGTATCGTATCAACGCCAAAATCAAAACTATAGAGCTGTCCATTCAATGCAAATCCAGGATTTGCTCCATAAGCGATTTGCTGAGCGCCGCCGCGCATCCAAAGGCCATCAGCCTCCTCATTGCGCTGAATGCCGCCAATTCGCCGAGCCATCGCATTGACCCCAGTCAATGCAAACTGATGCGCTATTGCAGGCAAAACACCATAACCCGCATATTCAGATTGCAAGGTTGGGGCACCATTGGAGCCTCCTTCACTCAAATACCAGCCTGAGGATCCTGCAGTCATAGACCATAGATAAGGACTACCAGTTACACGTCCACCATTTGCAATGGTAAATGCGTTTGAATTAGTAGTATTAACTGCGCCACTCACAAGCAAGATGGCTTGACCACTACTACCCACTCCTCCATCAATAACCCGAGCAACAACATTTGTACTGCCTGCCACTGAGCCTGAAACTATTAACTGATTAGCCGTACCAGCAACCAAAGCAACATTGGTAGCCAAGGTGCCGCCGCTACCTACATAGCCTCCTGAAACCGTTAGGGAGCCACTACCACCCCCTTGTGCAGTGGTTGCATTTAGCGCACCTAGATTCACGGTACCCGCATTAATCAGATTTGCATTTATGCCAACATTATTTACCGTTTGAACGGATGCGCCCGAAGAAACCGCCAAAGTGTTGCTGCTAGCAACGCTTGGCCCAAATAATGCAGACTGGTTTGCAGCAAGCACTAGGCTAGCTGCGCTTTGCAGACTAACAGTACCCCATCCGGATGCATTTAATGTACCGCTTGATGTAAGGGCGGCATTCACCAAAATACCATCGCCTATAGCCGAGAGCACAGCCCCTGAGAGCGCAAGGGTATTGCCCGAATTCATAGCTGACAAGGTTACATGGCTCATCGGGTTAGCATTTGCGCCAAGATAGATGCTATTAGCAACTCCATTAGCCATTATTGAACCCGATATATTTCCATCAAGTCTCAGATTGGCGCTAGCAGTTAACGTTACACCAGATATTAAGGATCCAGATAAAGCAGACTGGGTGCCGCCGCTTAGTAGGGTATCGATGGCTGTGCCGCCAGAGCTGACAACCACAAGCCCACTAGTTAGAGCGATTGTGCTAATTGCAACACCCTGAACAATTTGGGATCCACCAGAACTCACAACAGCCTCTGCAGCAGAACCGCCAGCTGCAATCGCTTGGGTACCACCTGAGAGGATGGCGCTGGTAGCAATACCGCCAGAGCTGATGTTTTGGATACCGGTGCTGTAGATGATCGAACCGAGGTCAGAACCACCAGCAGACACATTTTGTGTACCGCTAATAATTGAGCTAGGTCCATAACCACCAGAAAGGATGTTTTGAACAGCGCCTACTAAGACAATAGCACCAGAATCAACACCATAGACATCTTGACGAGCACCGCTACTGAGGGTGGCCACTATAGCGGTACCACCGCTACTAACGATTTGATAGCCAGACGCTAGCACCTGGGTATTGCTAGCAATACCAGCAAGATTAATTACCTGGCTACCAGCAGACAGAATCGAGCTAATGGCAATACCGCCAGAGCTTACGCCTTGGATGCCGCCTGCACTCACTGTGGTTAAAACTGTAGAAGCACCACTATTAAGGCTTTGGGTACCGCCGGACAAAATGGTGGTGCCACTGACAATGGCGCCGCCATATAAACCTTGGTTACCACCGCTGCTTACGGTTGTATTGAGTGCGGTACCACCGCTGCTGATGATTTGATAGCCAGCAGAGGCGATTTGGGTATTGCTGGCTAAACCACTAGATAAAACAAGTTGACTGCCACCAGATAGGTTAGTGCTAATAGCAACTGCGGCTGAACTCACAATTTGATATCCAGATGCTAGCACCGTGGTATCGCTCGCCACACCGCCACTTGAGACCGCTTGATTACCACCGGAGCTTATGTTGGTGCCCGTAGCAGTACCACCGGCGGAGATGGTTTGCGTAGCGCCAGAAGAAATTTCAGCGCCTGAGGCAACACCGCCACTAGAAACTGTTTGAGTAGCGCCACTTCCTAAGACAACATCAACAGC
>NZ_JACVPJ010000026.1 GCF_018881975.1 Polynucleobacter sp. JS-Safj-400b-B2
ACCATGATCGAATCAAACAAAAACTAAAGGGATTAAGCCCGGTGCAATACCGAACTCAATCCCTCGTGCTAACCTAACTAAACTGTCTAACTTTTGGGGGTCAGTTCATCGGGTGGCTTTTTATATTAGTACATTCCTGAGTTCAGAGCATCACTCTAAAGGCCTAGGTTTTTTAGTTTCCGATACCGGAATCACTTTGCCACCCAAGACAGTTGCATAGACGCCTGCATCTTTAATTTTGATTGCTGGAATAGTTTGCGGGTCAGCATCCAGGACTGCGAAATCAGCAAACTTACCCGCCTCAATACTACCCACTTTATCCTCCACGCCTAATGTGTAAGCAGCATTAATGGTGATCATCTTCATCGCATCAGAAGCCGTTACTGCCTCAGCTGGAGCCCATACCTTGCCGTCGTTGTAAACGTCTTTACGAGTTACTGCAGACCATGCCTCTTTCAATGGTACTGGAGCAGATACGGGTGCGTCTGAGTGAATGGAGGTAACTATACCGTTCCGCACTAAGGTGCCTAGTCGCGTTGCATATGATGCGCGATCAACACCTAAGGCTGGGTATTCTAATTTGGCTCGCTCAGAGATGTATGAGATATTCGCACTGACTACAGCGCCCAGTGCCTTGATCTTCATAACCATCGCGGTCGATGGAATACCAAAGTGATTAATTGTGTAACGATGATCAAATCGTGGCTTAGCATCGATCATTAACTGCAAAGCGTTAATAGAGTTTTGATTGCCGATATCACCATTACTATGTATGTGAATATGGTATCCCGCATCCCACCATGGCTTCATTGCAGCAGCAAAGTCTTGTGCAGACTTGTAATTTGATGAACCTACGCTGCCATCGGTATAGCCGGGGTGTTCCATGCGCATCGTTTCAGGCAAATAACCGCCATCGCTATAGAACTTTACCCCTTGGAAAATCAAACGGTCATTGTCTTGCTGTTTTAGTGCTTGAGCTTGTGCAATAGCTTGATCGCCATACTTCTGAATAAACGGCTCAGAATAAACAACAGGAACAATACGCAAAGAGCCAGAAGCAGATTGACTAAATGCCTTAGCAACCTTTAATTCCATATCAATATTCAAAGTTCCAAAAGCTAAATCACCCGAAGTAGTGATTCCGCCCTGCTGCATTAGATCGCTCATATACAAATAGTCGGTAGGAATTTCACTTGGGCTCAAAACGTCTTTACCAGCAACTCCCAAAATATAGGTTATTGCAGGAATTTCTAAAAACTGACCATTCAATTGACCATCCTTATCGAGGCCGACACCTTTTACATTCTTTACTTTCTCTGGTGTTATGCCATAGGACTTGATAAAAGCACTATTGACGTACATATCGTGACCAGAAGCATCCCATACAATAATTGGCCTGGTGCTAGAGGCTTGATCCAAAAGCTGGCGATCAGGCATCTTTCCCATAGCCACTACATCAAAGCCCCACGCTAATAAAGTCTTATTAGGGTCCTTGATGTCATCAGAGTATTTTTTGAGCTGTGCCATGGCTGCTTGTAAATTAGCAACCCCAGGAAATGCAGGGCCCCAGGGATTAGGCATTGGTGAAGGCGTCAGAAGCGGCTTGTTAAATAAAATACCGCCTAGCAAAGGGTGCGCATGCGGCTCAATAAATCCCGGATACATCACCTTATTAGCAAAATCTTTATTAATGATCGTTGGATATTTATCCGTCCAAGGTTTCATATCCTCCAAGGAGCCAACTGACAAAATACGCCCATCAGCAACAGCTACAGCAGTTGCATTTGGAATCGCCGGATCCATGGTGACAATCTTCTTAGCCACAAATACCGTGATATTAGTGACCTTTGGTGTTGATGGCGGATCAAGCAACTGTACTGCTGATGCTAGGCCAGAGAATAGACCTACTACACCCGCATAAATAATTTTAGACTTTAGATTCACTGGAGACCTCTATAAAGCTTCATATACAAAATATTACTCATTGCTAAATGATCAATCTTTGATTCATTAAAAAAGAAGCTCGACTAGCGAGCTTCTTTTCAATACTAAATGCATTAACTTGAATCGATTAATTCACAGGCACGATCATTTTAGGCTGAGCCAATTTGACGTATTTGATTTCTTTTGCATTCATATCCATTTTTTTCAGATCGAATGCATAAACATTATTGTTTTCAAACATCTTAACGTTGTAGACCATGGTTTTGTTATTTGCCACAATAGTCCATTCAGTTGTCTCGTAGCCACCCGTACCGCCACCGTATGGATTGCTAGCCGGCAAGGTCACTGATCCAGGAGGAATATCAAAGCTTCCTAGAATATGCCAAGCAGCGCCGTCCATCTGAGCGTTGGTAAAGTTTGTTGGTACCGAGTTAGATAAAAATAGAGCGCGAATGAAACGACTTGGGCTCAGGAAATCGCCTGGAAGGCCATGCAAGCCATTGCCAGAGCTTGGTGCTGCGTAAGTTGCTCCATTAATCACCAAAGGTGGCTTTTCTACCTTAGAGAGATTGACATAATTTCCAATGCTATTGAGGTGATCTTGAAACGGAGGATCATTTGTCAAAACAGTGGTTGGGTTATCGATAATTGATAGTCCATTTTTGGAGTACTCAACTACGATACTTTTGCCGTTGGCATCGTGCAATGTGTAGTGAACTGGTGGGGTCTGATTTCCGTAAACAGCTAGCTTAGCGCCATTCACTTTAATCTTTGGTAAACCAGCCTTAACCTCGTCAACATTAGCAAAATTAGTTAATACATATGTAAGTACCTGTACCGAATTAATGCTGCTCGCTGAATCAGCTTGAGCAACCGCTTGGTAAGCTGCGCTATTGGGATAGTTCAGAACACCTCCAACGAGGCCTTTCTCATTCATGCCATCTACAAGCTCAGGCAAGCCAAGCGCATTCATGCCAGCTACCGCATATTTTGCAGTCCAATTCAGACCTGAGCCATATTTACCATCAACACCAATTCCCTGGTGGGTATAAGCTCTTGGAATAGTAGTCAACTGCGAATTCAAAGGTAAGCCAAACTCCATTGTGCGTCCATATACATATCCGCCATCACTACCCTTGAGCAAGAAACTGGTACAGGCTTCGCTTACCAATGGCGCGAATGCCAAGGATAAAGAAACTGATGCAGCTAATACTTTTTTGATCATCTTTTGCTTCATGATTGAATTCCCATCTCTTATAAGTTAGTACTTTTACTGCGAATTACTTCAGGATAACTAAAGTTGCTGTAGCACGAGCACCCCAACCAGATGGGCCACCAGGAGTATTGCTGAGGTAATAGATTGGACCTGCACCAAAGGAGAACGGCACGCCATCAATGACCATCAATTTAGAAGCGCCTACATACAACGGGTTAGAAGTGCGGTGTGCATCATAGTTATACGATGCCTCCATATTTGCGGAAAATGACCAGGCCTCTTTGGTAGTGTAAGTAACAAAAGGTTGTCCATACAAATTATTTTGCGTGCCATAAGTAGGATTACCACCCACATTCCATGACTGATAAGCAAGAGCACCATATGTCCATGGACCATCACGATTCAGCACTACAGCAGTCACACCGGCACCGGTTTGCTGTGAGCCAAAGTGGCCACTATTACCTGATGGCGATTGCGCATATGGACCAATACCCCAAATCCAGGAGGAGTTCGTATTAGGCGCGTAGAACGACTCTAAAGTAACGCTGGCAATACCGTAGCCGGAATAAGGCTTTCCGGATGGCCCTTCAATACTAGTTTCACGAACGCCAGCTACGATTGGACGAACAATAAATACATCTCCACCACCCAAGTTGAATGGGGCTACCGGCTGGAACAAGAGAGTTTGTTCAGAGCCGCCTTGGTTTTTACCTAGACCACGACTGAATTCATACTGAAATGGCACTGAGATCATATTGGCAATTGGGTTTGCCAATTTTTTAGCAATCTCTACGCTATCTACTGCTGGCTTAGGAGTTGCTAATACTCCAGAATTTTCAACCGCAACAGTTCCAACACGAGCAGGAATTTCTTGTGCAGAGGCAGAGAAAGAAATCGAAGTAGCAACGGCAATAGCTGCAATTTTTGAAATAAGGTTCATAAAATATCTTTAAAGGATTGAGGATTCAAAATTAGGACTTTTAACTTAAAACTTAAAGGTAACGGCTAACTGAGGACCCTTGAAAGTAGCTTTTTCAGTTCCATTACCATTTTTCAAATCGTAGTAAACGTAACGATAAGCAAGTGATGCATCAATCCATTTTTCAAAGGTCTTACCTACCCCAAGAATTCCCTGCCAAGTCATGTTGTTACTTCCTCCACCGCTTCCTATATCACCATAGAATGGAACATACCAAGTAGAATCAGCAATACGGTAGCGGCCTTTAAAACCAACAACAGGATCCGTGATAGAGGCTGCTGAGTAATCAACAATACTTTGTGAAAGGCCACCAGCAGACGCCTTCAATGAAATCGTAGTTGTTCCGGAGATATAGCGCACACCAATTAAGCCATCAACATAAGCATTTTGATTATTAAATACTGTGTAAGAAACCCCACCAGTAATTTGATTATGTTGAAGGGTAGCCTTATCAGCAATTTGTGTAGGAGTGGGGCCATATCTGGTAGCAAGCGTAACGTTAGCTCCACCCGTTTTTTGTATGGTTGCAGAAACGATATCGCCAAAAATACCCCAGCTTCCATAGTGAGCCTCAGCAGCAATCATGCCTCCGGATTTTAAATTGCTAACTAAATTTGTTTGTGTCAGTTGAGCAGTATCAATATATTGATCTTTAAAGAAAGTGCTAGCAGTTACTGCTGGCACCCATACATATGGGGTCACCTCAAAGCGCCACTCATTGGAGACTTGAGGAATTGGCGATAGATTCTCATCCGCATAGGCCACATTTGCACAAGTCAATGAGGCGAAAGCTAAAAGCAAAGAAGAAAGGATTTTCTGTTTCATAAGAGTGTCATTAATGTTGGGTGAATTAAAAGTTAGATTGGGGAGTTGAATTCTTGGAAGTGTCTAAATACTTATTTAAGATACCTACCATCGTAATCGTTGAGGACGATGCCCAGGCAAAAGAAAATAAACCTGAGAATGCTATAAAGGATGGAACCAAATGCCAGCCACCAGGCAAGGTATAGGTGAAATTTCCAAGAGTGGTGTAGCTACTGGCGCTTAAACGCAATGCAGTCAACCAATTTGGGCAAATTCCAACAATTAGTAGCGCCCCAGCCCAAATACACATTGAAGTTAATTGCGTGAGCGCCAGCATTTGAATACAAAGCACAAAGAAAAATGTTGCCTTCAGCCTAGAGGGATGGGGGCTTGATCCAATATTCGCTTTAAAAAAGAGCATCGTGCCAACAAACCCAATACCATCAAAGATGAGTACCAAGCTCATAATGACAAGTCCAAATACAGTTTGAGGGACTGCATCTTGGTAGACAAGCTCAAGCGCTTCAGTAGGTAACATGGCGGGGGTTGATTAGGATCAAATAAGAACGAATTATGCCCTTAAGAAGGGCCGAAATAAGCAAAATAACAGTCTATACAACAATTATTACTATTTCCTACAACAACTTGTGGGAATGGCACAACAGTAACGCTGACGGAAAATTCTCAGAAGTTGAATGAGATCTTGGCATAGGTCGACCAATCATATTGGCTAAAGGTTTGCACTAGCTGCTTACTAGCCCCTACCGCAACAACCCAATTCTTATCAAGACGATGGGTCACCATGGCATCAATAGGCACAAACCACCCTCCTCCGGCAGAGTTGTAGACCATGCCGTTTTCATCCCAAAAACGGAGCATTGTGTTTGGAGATAGTTGAAAACCTACTGTTGGAAATATCTGAAGATTTCTAGCTAACGCTGGCTGACTAGGGTTCACGTTCTGCTTATTATTTTTAGAATCAAAGCCATACATATAGCGCAACAAAGGTGAAAAATCAGTCACATGCAATAAAGAGTCTATATTCGGCTGAAAGGACCATCCCAACTGAGGGCCAACCGCCCACTGGCCATTATTGCCAAACGGAAAAATGACGCGGCCACCTATGAGTGCTCCCAATGACTTTAAAACAGTAAGATCTTGACCCCATACAGTAATCATCG
The DNA here is from genome assembly GCF_018881975.1 of Polynucleobacter sp. JS-Safj-400b-B2. Classification (GTDB taxonomy): domain Bacteria; phylum Pseudomonadota; class Gammaproteobacteria; order Burkholderiales; family Burkholderiaceae; genus Polynucleobacter. The sequence continues at coordinate 6,125 of NZ_JACVPJ010000026.1, forward strand.
TGTTGCCGGCGCTGTACTGCCCTGAGTTATTGGCTGACGAAATAGAGTTGTAATTTGATGTGTAAGCAGTATCCAGGCGAAAACGACCACGCCAGTCGCCTATTGCTAACGGATTGTAATAACGCAAGCGCAGAGTATTTTGATAGTTATCACTCCCGTCATAATTGTGATAAGCCCAAAACTCCAGCACTTTGCTATCTGTCAACTGTTGAGAGTCATTGTCAAACTTTGAAATGGGCACCAATAGATCTTCAGCATGGGCTGCTGAAATAAAAAAGCTAATAAAAAATAATAATAAATATTTCATATTAAATAACTATCTATTTACTAATGATTTTTGAGCCATAACTCGTCATCACTTTTTTAACTTCAGGAGAGTCAAAAATAATCTTCTTGGCTGCAGCCCTCAATCGATCAACCGCTTCAGGCGGCAAAACAAATGAGGTCGGTAGGTTGTTAAGGTATTCGAATTCTGCCTTATCTTCCAGCATATTGAAAGCCACATTCAATGCGTACAAATCTATATTCGGGGTATTTATAATTTTTGCCAACTCTGGATTTTGATTGGACTTAAATAACCGAGAGTCGCGTAGGGTGCGCATACTATTCCAGCGAGCTTGCGTATCCTTTAAGGTCTCCACCTCTTCGTAAGAGTAATGATCAATTGGCACCCCCGCCGCCTTAATCAGCAACTCAATAGCACCAGGCCCATCAATCGATTCGTTCCAAGTAGTTTTTGGCGAAGATAAAGCATTGACTACGACAACGATGATACGTTTCACGTTATCAAACTGGGTTGCCTTTCCCGAGAGGTGCATTGCCTCTAACCCCTCCAAAAAATTCAACATTTGACGCATTGCTAGATTATCCGCAACCCCTCCATCTACTACATGGATATAAGGATTATCTTTTTGGTCGTGATACAACTTGAGATCATTCATCTCTTTAATGAGACGAGCGGCAGGCCTAGGTGCATTAGCCGAATTCTCAAAACGCGCTAGATAATCGGGTTCGATGAACTTGCATCGTCCAGCGTAATTGTTATAAGTCACAGACGATAAAACAAATGGAACTGCCGAGGAGGAGGCGGCTGCCCGAGATAATGGGACACCAAGCAAGTCGGAGCAAAGGTAGTCAAAGAAGGATTGATCGAAAGTAAAGCCCCCACCAGATGAGATATCTGTACCAGATGCCAATATATATGGCCCATTATTCTTCTTGAGATCTGCATAGGTAGCACCATGAAAGAGAATTTCATCATAGAGCTCAGCAGCCAATTCTGATCGGCCCCAACCTGTTGAACTTAAACGAGTCCAATTAAAAGGGTTGGCCGCACGAGCGATGATCTCCCCTTGAACATCTCGTTTTAAAAAATCAGTGTCATAAAAATCAAAGAGCTTTTCTCCATACAAACCATAGGAAAGTGCGGTAAAGCTACCACCAGATACCCCGGTAATTAAATTGACTTGATCAAGAGCGCGAACCTTTTTACCGCTAGATTCCTGCAACTCCATTTCGCGTAATGCTTCTAGTACGCCATAAGAAAAGGCAGCAGCTCTAGTCCCGCCGCCAGAAAAGGCCAAAACAACCAAATTCTCCGGCAGCTTATTATTTTTATTCTGACCACGGGTATGGCTCAAACCTCGATACCCCGTTTCTAAATCGATCTTATCCATAGGAGGATTGATTGGTCTACTAGCGCAGCCCAACATCGTCAATAACAAGAATGCCATTGATAGCAATAGGCATTTGCTTCTCACATTGGCTCTCGATATGTCAGAAGGACTCATGATAATTTTCTATTGGTTGAACAGAGCTTATTCACGAAAAGAAACCACCCGTAGGTGGTTTCAGATTTGCGATATTAGCAATAAATTACTGCGTTACAACGTGCCACACATTATTGACGTTATCACCGGTCTTATCGCCAGGATTTTTATCCTTTGCGAAGAAGTACAGTGGCTTGCCTTTGTATGTCAACTGCTTTTGGCCATCGTTACGAGTGATAGTAGAAAAATCTCCAGAGAGCATAATGCCTGGCTCTACATAGACTGGGGGCCAATTAGTGGCACAGGTAGATACGCATTCAGATTTACCTGAACCAGCCTGATCTTTATCAAAGGTATAAACGGTCTTGCCATAACTGCTTGTCAAAATACCGTTAGTCACTTTTACAAAATCCGCTGAGGATGTTTTGATATCAGGCGTGCTGCAAGCTGCCAATGTCATGGCAACAATAGCTGCTGCACAAAGTTTTAATAAATGTTTCATTCTTTATCCTTTAAATGGGCTATGAATTAATTACCTGGGCCAACCAAAGTAACTTCAATACGACGGTTTTGTGCGCGACCATCAGGAGTATCGTTAGAAGCTACAGGACTGGATTCACCCATGCCTTGAGCAGAAATCAGATTTTGACTTACGCCCTTACTAATAAGGTAATCAACAACATTGTCAGCTCTCTTAGAAGATAAATCGAGATTGGTTGTGATTCCCTGACTACGTAATCCAGCGCCAATGACGACATTATCTGTATAGCCACGTACGACTACTTTTGTATTTTTAAAACCAGATAGCGTTGGTGCCATTTTTGCTAAAACTTGTTGAGCTTTAGTATCCAGGCGGTAACCACCCTCAGGGAACAAAATTTTGTCGCGAATAGTGATACGCAACTCGCCTTGTAATTGGCGAATTTCTACTTCATCGCCTTGATAGGCTTGTTGAAGCTGGGTATAAGCCTGATCCAATTGGTTGTATTTATGTTCGGTTACGCAAGCGCTCAGAAGGGCAACTGCAGCAATCGATAGCGCTATAAATCCTTGTTTCATCAATTTCATATTAATTCTCCGTAGAGGGTAAAAGTAAAGTCATACAAATAATCAGGAGTAACTATAGTCCATAGATATGTCTAAATCTTTCAAAATCCTACAAAAAACTCAAGAATTATCTTAATTAGGGCAATTAAGGTCTTTTTCGCTCCCGATAGCACTCCCCCGTTAATCTCTTTATCTATTAATTCGATCATAAATATCAAATTTATTCATTAGACAAATAAACAACTGAGGTTCAAAATCTGTTTAGTTGCAGTAGTTACTAAAGAACTTCATTAACCAACTCTAGGAGCACAGTATGTCCATTATTAATACCGCAGTTCAACCATTCAAAACCGAAGCTTTCCACAACGGCAAGTTCGTAACTGTTACTGATGAAACCCTCAAAGGCCATTGGTCAGTTTTAATTTTCATGCCAGCAGCATTTACTTTTAACTGCCCTACAGAAATTGAAGATGCAGCTGAGAACTATGCTGAATTCCAAAAAATGGGAGCCGAGGTTTATATCGTAACAACCGATACCCATTTCTCACACAAAGTTTGGCACGAGACTTCTCCTGCTGTTGGTAAAGCACAGTTCCCACTCGTTGGCGACCCAACACATACTTTGACAAATGCATTCGGCGTTCATATTCCTGAAGCAGGCTTAGCATTGCGCGGTACATTCATCATCAACCCAGAAGGCATCATCAAGACAGCAGAGATTCATTCAAATGAAATCGCTCGCGATATTTCTGAAACATTGCGTAAGTTGAAGGCCGCTCAGTACACAGCTGCACACCCAGGCGAAGTATGCCCAGCTAAGTGGAAAGAAGGCGCAGCAACCTTGACTCCATCTTTGGATCTCGTAGGCAAGATCTAAGTTGCTCAGTTAAATAGTTAATCCGTAGACTCTCTTTAAGAGAGTCTATTGGAGAGGACAAGATCCTGCCCAATAGACTCACCTAAAAAATACCCAAGGAAATCATCATGCTCGATACCAATATCAAATCCCAGCTAAAGGTATATTTTGAAAAGATTGTTAGCCCAATCGTTTTAGTGGCTAGCGTAGACGGAAGCGATAGCTCCCAGCAAATGCTCGAGCTCTTAAATGAAGTGGCTGAGCAGTCCGATAAGATTACCGTCAAAACAGACGGCAAAGCTGAACACAAGCCAAGCTTTACTGTCAGCAAGGCAGATCAAGAAGCACGCATTACATTTGCCGGTTTGCCGATGGGCCATGAAATGACTTCCTTTATCTTGGCTATCCTGCAAGCTAGTGGCTACCCAGCAAAAGTTGAGCAAGAGGTGATTGATCGCATTACTAAGTTGGATGCAAAGCTCAGCTTTCAGACATTTATCTCTTTGTCATGCCACAACTGCCCTGACGTTGTACAGGCATTGAACTTAATGGCAGCCCTCAATCCCAACGTCACCCATGAAATGATTGATGGCGCCCTTTACCAGGGCTTGGTAGATCAATACCAAATCATGGCCGTCCCAACCGTTATTTTGAACGGCGAAGCATTTGGCCAGGGTCGTATGAGTGTTGAAGAGATTGTTGCCAAACTGGACACATCGAGCCCGAAGGAAGAGGCTGCAAAACTCTCCGCTAAAGATCCATTTGACGTATTAGTGATTGGTGGTGGCCCTGCTGGTGCAGCTGCTGCAATCTATGCTGCACGCAAAGGTATTCGCACTGGCATTGTTGCTGAGAAATTTGGCGGCCAAGTGATGGACACCATGGGTATTGAAAACTTCATTTCGGTAAAAGAAACTGAAGGTCCTAAATTGGTCCAAGCGCTTGAGCAGCATGTGAAAAGCTATGAAGTAGATATCATGAACTTGCAGCGTGCCAATGCATTACGCAAAACTGATAATGGTATTGAAGTCGAACTAGCCAATGGCGCAGTCCTTGCAAGCAAGTCTGTGATTATCAGTACCGGTGCTCGCTGGAGAGAGATGAATGTTCCTGGCGAACAAGAATACCGTGGCAAGGGCGTTGCCTATTGCCCTCACTGTGACGGCCCTTTATTCAAAGGCAAGCGTGTTGCTGTTATTGGTGGCGGTAATTCCGGGGTTGAGGCTGCTATTGATTTAGCGGGCATCGTTAGCCACGTTACCTTAATTGAATTTGATAGCAAGTTGCGTGCTGATGCAATATTACAAAAGAAAATGGCTAGCATGCCAAACGTGACCGTCATTATGAGTGCGCTCACCAAAGAAGTTTTGGGTGCAGATGGTAAGGTCAGTGGCTTGCGCTATCAAGACCGCACTAACGATACCGAGCACACAATTAATCTTGAAGGCATCTTTGTGCAAATTGGATTGCTACCAAATACCGATTGGCTCAAAGGCAGCATTGATTTGTCAAAACATGGCGAAGTCATTATTGATGCCAAAGGTGAGACCTCCCTACCAGGCGTCTTTGCAGCAGGTGACTGCACTACGGTTCCATACAAGCAAATTATTATTGCTATGGGCGAAGGTGCCAAAGCTTCTCTTGGGGCATTTGATTACTTGATTCGTTCATCTGTAGCTGAACCCCAAGAAGCTGTTGCTGCCTAAGCGATAAGTAATCAGCAATCAGTAGTAAAGCAAAAGGGAGCCGAAAGGCTCCCTTTTTTATACTAAAAATTCTAGTTACTCTGATTGAGCAGACCTAGGCGCTTGCCATGGCCAGCGGCCATCAATCTCTAATGTCAGAGACCAGCTTAAGAAGCAACGAATTAATACAATGGCGCCCAATACAGCCACGCTAGTCAAGGTTGGGCTGATGGCTACCGTACGAATGACATCACCTGCAACTAAGACTTCGAGACCCAGAATGAGAGAGCGCACAATTTGTATGCGAAAGGTTTTGTAGGCAATATCGGTGGTCTGCGTCACTAAGCCCTTAACAAAACAGAAGAGACCCCATAAAACACCAATAGATACCACCGCCACCCCTAGCGCATCCATCACATCACTGACATCTCGAATAATTTCAATTTGATTCATACTGTTATCTTCATAGATTGAACGAGCTCATATTAACCCGTATAACGAGATATGCCGCTATAAATTACACTGACTTATCTATCGCTTTATTAAATCCAAGGAAATCAGAATGAGCTTAATTGACAAACTGCAGTGGCGCTATGCAACCAAGAAAATGGACCCCACAAAAGCTGTGCCCCAAGAGAAAGTGGAGCAAATACTAGAAGCCATTCGTTTAACTGCCAGCTCCAGTGGCTTGCAGCCCTATGAAGTGCTAGTGATCACCAATAATGCTATTCGAGAGAAAATTAAAGCAATCGCATGGGACCAATCGCAAGTGGTCGACTCTTCTCACTTGCTTGTTTTTGCAGCCTGGGATACCTATACAGCCGATCGCATCAATCATGCTTTTGATATGACTGAGAAGCTACGTAATTTCAAAAGTGAATCCGGTGATATCTATCGTCAAAAGTTGCTAAGTGGTTACACCGCAAAAGATGCTGAAACCAATTTCACGCACGCCGCAAAGCAAGCTTATATTGGGCTTGGTACAGCACTTATTGCTGCTGCTTATGAGCAAGTAGACTCCACACCCATGGAAGGATTTGATGCTGCGGCTCTAGATGAAATCCTCAATCTCAAAGAAAAAGGTTTACGCAGCGTTGTGATGATGCCGCTTGGATACAGAAAGGCTGATGAGGACTGGTTAGTCAACTTAAAAAAGGTAAGGAAACCTAAGGAAGAATTTATTACCTGGATTGAGTAAGAGATTGCAGTCTAGATAAAGCAAAAGCCACCCGATGAACTGACCCCCAAAAGTTAGACAGTTTAGTTAGGTTAGCACGAGGGATTGAGTTCGGTATTGCACCGGGCTTAATCCCTTTAGTTTTTGTTTGATTCGATCATGGTTGTAGT
>NZ_JACVPJ010000027.1:0-9629 GCF_018881975.1 Polynucleobacter sp. JS-Safj-400b-B2
TCTTTAGTTCTGCCGGTTATCAAACCGATACCCTTTGGTTTAATGGCACTACCGGCCAAGAAACCCAAGATGTGCAATACAACAGTAGCGGTCAATATGTTGATGCCATCAATTATGCCAATGGCATCAAGACCGACGAGATGTTCTTAACGGCCTCTGGCTCTGAGACTGCCGATGAGAAGTTCAACACCGCCGGTCAAGAAACCGATTACCTTGTGTTTGATAACAATGGTCACAAACTTCAAGATCAGCAATTTAGTACTGCGAACGGCCAAAAAGTTGATGCTTTAAACTTTGATACAACAGGCCGTGAAACCGACGAAGCCTTTTACAACGCCGCTGGCGTTAAGTATGAGGATGCCGTCTTTAGTTCTGCTGGTTATCAAACCGACACCCTTTGGTTTAATGGCACTACCGGCCAAGAAACCCAGGATGTCCAATACAACAGTAGCGGTCAATATGTTGATGCCATTAACTATAGCAATGGGATTAAAACGGATGAGGCATTTTACAATGCTGCTGGTGCGCAAACTGCCGATGAGAAGTTCAACGCTTCCGGTCAGGAGACTGACTACCTCTCTTTTAACACCTCCGGCCAAGAAATTTCTGATGCTCAGTACAACACTGCCGGTCAAAAAGTCGATACTCTGAACTTTAATCCTTCTGGTTGGGAAACCGATGAAGTGTTTTATAACTCCGCTAATCAAAAGACAGGCGATGCCTTTTTTAATAGCGCAGGGCAAGAAACATCCTATGACTTTTTTAACGCTAACACCGGCGCACTAAGTCAGGTACAAAACTTTAGTACTGGCGGCGTCTTGCAAAACGTGCTGGACTATAACGGCAGTGGGCAGCAAACCGATCAAATCAATTACAACAGCTCTGGCGCTGCCATTGATGAGCTTTTGTTTAATGGTTCTGGCGCCGTATCGAGTGATCTGTCTTTTGGCTCTACTTGGGGGTACGCAGGAGGCTATGATGGCGGCTTCTCTGATTTTGGTGGATTTGGTTTGGCAACTCCAGCAGCAGGATTGGCAGTTAATACCGCTAACGCAAACATCACAGGCCTAGTGCAAGCAGCGATTTCATCGGGCAATATGGCTTGGGCCAGCGCAGCAGAAGGCGCTTATCGTCAAGCTACCGCGCAGGCAGGTGCTAGTGGTAGTAGCACCCTAGTCACTGAGGGGGTTAAGCGCAATAGCGCCCAAACCATTACCTGGAGCTTGGCTTCTTTAGCAGGAACATCAAGCGCCCCCTTTAGCGGCTATTTGGGCAGTGCGTACGAGCAAACTGTTAAAAATGCCTTTGCCGCTTGGAGTAAGGCAACGGGACTGAACTTTCAGGAGGTAAGTGATTCCAGTGCAAGCAATATTCGCATAGGCTGGGGTAATTTTGGCACTCAAACCACTGGAGTGTTGGGTTACACCACCATGCAAACCCAAAATGGGCAAATTGGCTCAAGCACCATTATTCGATTGGAAAACCCCAATGAAGATGCATTAGTAACCGGTTCGGATGGTCAGACTCAAACCTATAGCGGCACGCAAGCGACCTTTTATCAAACCCTCCTTCATGAAATTGGCCATACGCTCGGTTTTGCCAGTGATGCTGATACTAGCTCAATTATGTATTACCAATTGAGTAGTCAAAATCGCACACTCGATGCCACTGACGTTAAAGGCGCCTTATCCTACTACCAAGGGGTATCAACAGCAAATGGGGCCAATATTAACCAGTTGGTTTCTGCTATTGCCGCTCTAGCCCCCGCATCTGCTGCAACCACCAGCATCAGCGCGCCGACCAATACGGCGCCCAATACGCTACTGGCAGCAGCGCATTAATGAGGTAGAAGAAAAACCGCCTACCCACCATACTCATAAAGTATGGTGGGCTTGCTATGGGTCGCCAATAGCTACCCTTGTTTAAAATCAGCGTATGCGCCCACAAAAAATTGGTTTATGTTTAATAGGTTTTGTTCTTTGCATCTTGCCATCACTACTCTGGGCGCAAGGTACTTGCACCATTACCAAAAGAGGTGAATTACCCATTGAAGAAGTGGGTGGTCGATTCGTGATTGCGGCCAAAATTAATCACCAGCCAGTGATGATGCTCATTGATAGCGGCGCATCCCATGGCGCGCTAGAGCCAGGACTTGGTGAGGCGCTCATGCTCTCTGAGCAACAAAATAAGACCGTGAACATCTCAGGTCTTGGGGGCAAGATTTCGACCCACCCTTATGTTGCCTCCTTATTTGAAGTGGGTCCTGTGACCCAGTTTAACTACGACATCAATTTAGCCAATATCGGCACGCCAGAGACTGCTAATAATCCCAAGGCACCTGTTGGTCTCATTGGGGTCGATACACTCAGTCGCCATGATCTAGAGTTTGATTTTCCCAATAAAGTCCTGCGTTTTTACGATGTCTCCCATTGTTCGGGTCGCTTTATTCCGTGGACTGGGGAGTATCAAGATGTTCATGCCTTTACCATGGGGCGTCATCTTTTTATCATTCCAGTAGGCATTAATGGCAATGTGGTTCACGCCTTAGTCGATACCGGGTCAAGACAAACATCTCTGAGCCAGTCTACTGTGAATAAGGCGCATTTAAGCGATGATCAAAAAACCGGTAAAACCATGCAATTTTATGGCTCATCAGGCACTACCATTGCCAAGCAATATAAGCTTGATAGCTTTGTAGTGGGGCGCTCCAAATTTTCTAATGTACCGGTTTATGTGCAGCCAGAATCGTATGGCCAATTTGATATGCTCTTGGGCATGGATTTTATGAAATGGCGCAAGGTCTGGCTATCGTATAAGACTGAGCAAGTCTTTATGCAATTTACCCCCAAAGAGGCCCATTGACTCACAGGTACACCAACTGCTATAGCTTTGTGTAGAGTAGATAGCGATATCGCAAAAACATATCCACCCCTAGGATGCCTCTAGAGTCGTCTTTACATTTCATCTTAAGGCTATCATGAACAAGTTAAGCTCTTTTTCCGCATTTCTATTTACTCTGGGTATTTACATCATGACAACATCTAGCGCCAACGCTCAAAACACACCCTTTTCCCGGACTGTTAAAGAAGGGGTGGTTAAACAAGAATCGGTGAGCTCTGGGGTCCAAGACATTAGCGAGTCTGGGGTAGCGCAGAGTACCACCATTGAAAAAGAGGGCGTGCAACGCGTTCATGATGGCGGGCAAACATCCCAGTCGATGGTTTCTGGGGGTGGTATCCAACAAGTAGAACAAGGTGGCACGGCCATTGGTACAGTTGTTAATGCGGGCGGTCTTCAAACGGTTGGCGCTGGCGGCATCTCTATTGGAGCCATTATCGGCGGGGATGGTGTTCAGCATATTCAGAGCCAGGGCATATCCCAAGGTACCCAAGTCAAAACAGATGGCATTCAGCGTGTTGATGCCGATGGCATTGCTATCAACACCAGAATTGAATCGGGTGGAATACAACAAGCCTTGCCGGGGAGCATCTTAAAAGACCAGGGGGATTAACTTGGATTCGCCTATGTTGCAGGCATCGATTAAAGGGTAAAAAAGCACAGACCTTCATTTTGGATGTTCCAGTTAATTAAATCATGACCGACTAGCGTGCGTATTTGTTTAGATTCGGCGGTAACGGGAGTAACGGCAATGGTGATTGTGCTCTTATTTGACCCCAACTAAGCTCGCCATTGCTGATGGAGGCTTGGTCATTCATGCGCCCTATAGGCTTTAGACTCTTCTTGCCCTTAAAAAAACTTTATCAATGCGACGTTTAATTTGTTGCTTTGATTTGTGGAAAGCCTAACGCTTGCGGTACTTGCGGTGCTCCACCATCACCCCAATAATGCGAATGGGTATTTGATCGGAGCGGCAGATTGGATAATCTTCATTTAGCGGAATGAGTTCAAATACAAATCGCCCCTTGGTATTATTGCCTCGTGGGCGATATTTTTTAAAAGTTGCCTCCTCTTTGCCATTTTGCGCAACAACAAAGTCCCCTGGACGCGGTTCAACAGTGGGGTCAACAATAATGCGATCGCCTTCTTTAAACCTATAAACGGCAGTTAACCCTCAATCCATTAAGCTAGAGCCTTATCCGGCATCGCTCAGATGCCTATCTTGTCACTGATAAGGAGTCACCCAATGGGTGAGGCAAAACAAAGACGTTTAGCTCGTCAAAATCAACTCGTTGCGGTAGATACTTTTGGTGGACGGGTTCATGTGGAGTGGAACCCCAATGCAGCGGTAACCCCTTTAGGTCAGCTGCCGTTCTTTACTCAGTTTTTGCAAGTCAGTGGCCTATTGGACGCTTGGGTCAAAGACTGCCCTTTGGTTTACCAAAGTAACAATGCTTCCGGAAAAAGGGAGGTATTGGCTACCTTGCTGTTATCAATCTTGGCAGGCCACCAACGCTATGCCCATATCAGCGCTATTAGGCAAGATGGCATTCATCCACAACTGCTCGGGGTTAAGCGACTCGTCTCAGAGGATGCTGCCAGAAGAGCATTGCAAAAGATGGATGAAGCTGCTGGCAAGGCGTGGCTAGATGAGCACCTAGGCAAAAGCACAGCCCCCTTACTGGATACCCCCTGGATTTTAGATTTAGATGCCACCGTCAAATGCCTCTATGGCAAACAAGAAGGTGCAGTCGTTGGCTATAACCCTAAAAAGCCAGGTCGTCCTTCTCATAGTTATCACAGCGCCATGATGGCCAATACTCGCTTAGCACTTCGGGTCGATGTGACGCCTGGCAATGCCAGTGCCCCGGCGCATGCGATGCCAGGCATCTGGGCCTGGCTAGACTCTTTGCCTCAAAATGAGAGGCCAGCCTTATTGCGAGGCGATATCGCCTATGGCAATGAAGCAGTTCTAAAAGAAGCCGAAGTAAGAGCTCAGCATTACCTCTCTAAACTCAAGCTCACTACCAATGTCAAAGCCCTGATCAAAAAGGTCTTTAGAAATATGGATTGGGAAGATGCGGGCGCAGGCTGGGAAGGTGTGGAAGATGTCTTGAGCTTATCTGGCTGGAGCCGTTCTCGCCGGGTAGTGGTACTACGCAGAAAACTTACCGGTCAGGTGTTAATGGCCGACAAAGAAGATCCTCAAGAGCAATTAGCCTTCATCGAAATTGAAGGCATCCCCACAGCCCGTTATGAATACGCTGTACTGGTCACTTCAACTAAGCATCCCATTTTGACCTTAGCCCAGCTTTATCGTGATCGTGCTGACTGCGAGAACAACTTTGATGAGCTTAAAAACCAATGGGGCTGGGGTGGCTTTACGACCCAAGATCTCGCTCGCTGCCAACTCATGGCCAGAATGGTAGCTCTAATCTACAACTGGTGGACTTTGTTTGTCCGCCTAGCTGCCCCCAGCAAACATCTTGAGGCAATTACCAGTAGGCCCCTGCTACTGCATGGAGTAGCCACCCGAACCAAGCATGGTGGTCAAACTCGCTTAACCATTACCAGCACCCATGCGAAACAAGGGGCTATACAAGCTGCTTTGAAAAATATCGCCCAGTTCCTATCCTCATTAAAAACCACTGCGGAGCAGTTAAGCAACCAAGAGCGAATACAACTCATTTTGCAAAGGGCTTTTGCAAAATACTTACTTAAACCGCCCAAGTTGTTGATGAAAATTGCTGCTACTTAGGCGAAGGTAAATGGGTTAACTGCTGTTTTTAGGTTAAATTCAGGCAGCATCGAGTCGCCCTTAATCTGCAAGCCAAAGCACGAATCTGGTAGATCGAGATCGGTTAGAAGCCATTCCTGAATATCATCCGGTAAAAAGCAGTTGATAGCATCCATCCAATGACCGGCCTGGATATAGCTAATGAGCGGGATGCGCCGCGTCCCCATGGCGACGGGTTCAGAGGCGCCGCTTTGTAATTTGTTTTTGCTACGCTTGCTTGCCACGGGCGCGTCCAATATCGCACCAGGTGCCATCATCGGGCCACGTCCATATTCGAGCCAATCAATCGAAATATGCAAGGCTTTGGAAAGCTTAATGAGGCCATCTTTGGAGATGGCTTCGCGCAGCTCCCAGTTCTTAACCTTCTGAGAGCTCGAGCCAATGAGCCTACCTTCATTGGATGCTCTTATCCAATACCGCAGGGTCTGGCTAGACATTCCGAGTTCATTGGCTACAGGCTCATAGCCCTCGACAGATTGAATGCGTTTGACTGCTAATTGCTTAAATTCCAAGGTGTACTGCTGTTTTGGGATCTTCATTTATCTCTCCAATGGTTAGTAATTTAACGCGAACTGATTGAAGGTGATTTATCGGGGGAGGGTCAAAGGGTCGCATCTAACGCCCAGACTTGATTGGCCCGATCAATCTTATGTCTAGGATGCTTGGCGCTGGTGTTCTTCTGACAATTCTGACAAGACAGAGCACCAACGCCCATCTTCTTCATGAGCGTAGATGCGTGCCGTCTGCCCACCTTGGTAAGCGCGCCTTCTAAATAATTATTCTCCAATGCAAGCTGGCCGATCTTGGGATGCAGCCCATTCAAATCGATGGGTGGCGTATTGGGTTGCCCGACAAAGACATCAGCTACTCGCTCAACTAACTGGCGTTTCCATTCGGCAATCTGGTTGGGATGCACATCATGCAGTATTGCTAACTCCGCAATTGTTTTATCCTCAACAATGGCCGCTAGCGCCACTTTGGCTTTTAACTTGAGTGAGTGGGTACGCCTTGGTCGTCTTGCTATTTGGTCTGATTACTTTGGCTTTAGGGGGTGATTGCCGATGGTTACCATGGTCCCCCCCCCCCTTATTTATGGGATTCCACCACCCTAATCTAGGTTGCAGAATATGAAAACTAAATAAATAAATTAAGGATAAAAAATGGCCAAATCATTAACAGCTAGTCAAGTTCAAGCTCTAAGCCCCCAAGCCTTTGCAGCACTTACAAATAGCCAACTTCAATCCTTAGATAGCGCTGCTATCCGTGCAATTACAGCAGCTCAAATAGCCGCTCTTTCTCCGCAACAAATCGCATTATTTGGTGCGTTCGATTGGTTTTCTGCCTCCGCCTTTGCGGGTCTAACGGCAGCTCAAATTCCTTACGTCACCACAAACGGTCAAAAAGGTGGCAGCTGGCAATTTATGAGTTGGGCGCAAGTAGCAGCCTTAAGCCCCAAAGCCTTTGCAGCCCTCTCAGATAGCCAACTTCAATCTCTAGGTCAAGGTGCTATCGGTGGAATTACAGCAGCTCAAGTAGCCGCTCTTTCTCCGCAACAAATCGCATTATTTAAATCGTTCGATTGGTTTTCTGCCTCCGCCTTTGCGGGTCTAACGGCAGCTCAAATTCCTTACGTTACTACTGCTGGTGCAAAAGGCGGTAGCTGGAAATATATGAGTTGGCGGCAAGTAGCGGCCTTAAGTCCCCAAGCCTTTGCAGCGCTGTCTCAAAGTCAGTTACAATCACTCGATGAAAATGTAATTGGCTATCTTACTAAGTCTCAGGTTGCGGTCCTTCGAAATGACCAATTGCTCTACACTTATAGTTCAGGTAAAACCCTCCTAGCTAATTTAACTGCCACTCAAATTGCAGCGCTTACCAGCACTCAAATTGCAGCCTTAACCACTGCGCAGATCCAATCGCTTACCAGCACTCAAATTGCAGCCTTAAGCCCCCAAGCCTTTGCAGCGCTGACTCAAAGTCAAATACAATCCTTGACTCGTAATGCTATCGCAGGGATTACAGCAGCTCAAGTAGCCGCTCTTTCTCCGCAAAAAATTGCATTCTTTGGCTCGTTCGATTATTTCTCCGCCTCCGCCTTTGCGGGTCTAACGGCAGCTCAAATTCCTTACGTTTGTACTGCTGGTCAACAAGGCGGCAGCTGGTCATATATGAGCGGGGCGCAAGTAGCGGCCTTAAGCCCCCAAGCCTTTGCAGCGCTCTCATTTAACCAACTTCGATGGTTGATGACTAGTGGCGCTTACGCAGGGGTTACAGCAGCTCAAATAGCCGCTCTTTCCCCGCAACAAATTACAGTATTTGGTGGGTTCGAAGGCTTTTCTGCCGCCGTCTTTGCGGGCCTGACTGCAGCCGATATTCCTTACGTTTGTATTAATGGTCAAATGGGTAGCTGGGAATATGTGAGTGGAGCACAAATAGCTGCCTTAAGCCCCCAAGCCTTTGCAGCGCTCTCAAGTAACCAACTTCGATCCTTGACTGGTGACGCTATCGCAGGGATTACAGCAGCTCAAATTGCAGCGCTTACCAGCACTCAAATTGCAGCACTTACCAGCACTCAAATTGCAGCCTTAACCACTGCGCAGATCCAATCACTTACCAGCACTCAAATTGCAGCCTTAACCACTGCGCAGATCCAATCGCTTACCAGCACAGAAGTAGCAGGCCTTAGCGCTACTCAATTGGGCTGCAATGATGCATCGGGTAATAGCGTCTTGACTGATTTAACTGCCACTCAAATTGCAGCGCTTACCAGCACTCAAATTGCAGCCTTAACCACTGCGCAGATCCAATCTGCGCAGATCCAATCGCTTACCAGCACTCAAATTGCAGGCCTTAGCGCTACTCAATTGGGCTACAAGGATGCATCGGGTAATAGCGTATTAGCTGATTTAACTGCCACTCAAATTGCAGCGCTGACTCAAAGTCAAATACAATCCTTGACTGGTGACGCTTTCGCAGCGATTACAGCAGCTCAAGTAGCCGCTCTTTCCCCGCAACAAATTGCATTATTTGGTTCGTTTGATTTCTTCTCTGCCTCCGCCTTTGCGGGCCTAACGGCAGCTCAAATTCCTTACGTCACCACAAACGGTCAAAAAGGTGGCGGCTGGCAATATATGAGCGGGGCGCAAGTAGCGGCCTTAAGCCCCCAAGCCTTTGCAGCGCTGTCTCAAAGTCAAATACAATCCTTGACCTCTGGTGCCCTAAGCTCAATTACAGTAGCTCAAATTGCAGCACTTACCAGCACTCAAATTGCAGTCTTAACCACTGCGCAGATCCAATCGCTTACAAGCACAGAAGTAGCAGGCCTTAGCGCTACTCAATTGGGCTACAAGGATGCATCGGGACATACCGTCTTGACTGATTTAACTGCCACTCAAATTGCAGCACTTACTGGCACTCAAATTGCAGCCTTAACCACTGCGCAGATCCAATCACTTACCAGCACTCAAATTGCAGCCTTAACCACTGCGCAGATCCAATCGCTTACCAGCACAGAAGTAGCAGGCCTTAGCGCTACTCAATTGGGCTACAAGGATGCATCGGGACATACCGTCTTGACTGATTTAACTGCCACTCAAATTGCAGCGCTTACCAGCACTCAAATTGCAGCCTTAACCACTGCGCAGATCCAATCACTTACCAGCACAGAAGTAGCAGGCCTTAGCGCTACTCAATTGGGCTACAAGGATGCATCGGGTAATAGCGTATTAGCTGATTTAACTGCCACTCAAATTGCAGCACTTACTGGCACTCAAATTGCAGCCTTAACCACTGCGCAGATCCAATCACTTACCAGCACTCAAATTGCAGCCTTAACCACTGCGCAGATCCAATCGCTTACCAGCACAGAAGTAGCAGGCCTTAGCGCTACTCAATTGGGCTACAAGGATGCATCGGGACATACCGTCTTGACTGA
>NZ_JACVPJ010000027.1:9724-10938 GCF_018881975.1 Polynucleobacter sp. JS-Safj-400b-B2
CGCAGATCCAATCGCTTACCAGCACAGAAGTAGCAGGCCTTAGCGCTACTCAATTGGGCTACAAGGATGCATCGGGACATACCGTCTTGACTGATTTAACTGCCACTCAAATTGCAGCGCTTACCAGCATTCAAATTGCAGCCTTAACCACTGCGCAGATCCAATCGCTTACCAGCACAGAAGTAGCAGGCCTTAGCGCTCCTCAATTGGGCTGCAAGGATGCATCGGGTAATAGCGTATTAGCTGATTTAACTGCCACTCAAATTGCAGCACTTACCAGCACTCCGCTTACCAGCACTCAAATTGCAGGCCTTAGCAGTACTCAATTGGGCTCCCAGGCCATCACATCGGAGCTGGTTCAGGCAATGTCCTTAACATACAGTAGCCCAGCATCAGCTCAAATCATCACAAACGCCAGCAATGTTTTGACCCAATATAATTCGTTTTTGGCGGCTCATTGATGCCATAAATATTAAATCGCTCCTTGTGATTCTTGATGGGTAAGGCATAGTTTGCCAATGAACAGCGAGTAACTACTAAACCTTGCATTGGGGCTATCTAAATCATGGTCAGTGAAAAAAGTAGGATCCCCATCTTCTGATGGGGATCAAACAGATGTAGCAGAGATGCGGCGCCGCTTAGAGTGCTTGCCTGAAAAGTTGGAAGCCTTAGCTCAGTGCAAAACAGCGCAAAAGAAACAACCCAAGTAATTACTGAGAACTAAGGCAGCAGTACCGCCTACTCGATTTACTCATCATTGCCAAGATGGCCAAAAGCGTCTATTACCACTGGATTAAGGTCGACAGCAAGGTGATACTGATCTAAGTATGAAGACCCAGATCAGCAATATCTTCCATCAGCATCAAGGTAGCAACGGTTATCGCCGTGTTCAATTGACCTTGCTTAACCAGAGGCGATACCTTAATTGTAAGGCCATAGCTCATGGGCCAATTTCAGCCCAAAG
The DNA here is from genome assembly GCF_018881975.1 of Polynucleobacter sp. JS-Safj-400b-B2. GTDB lineage: Bacteria > Pseudomonadota > Gammaproteobacteria > Burkholderiales > Burkholderiaceae > Polynucleobacter. The sequence continues at coordinate 10,689 of NZ_JACVPJ010000027.1, forward strand.
GAGGGTTAAAGTCAAATCATTGTATTGGTCCAATACATTAAGTGGCGCAATTAATCGATTTAAGCTAAAAGGGTCTTAACGGGGTCGGCACAGAAAACGGATCGTATAGCACGCTAAGGTCGATCTAGCGGCCGTAAAGGTCGGTATTTATTGGGCCCTAGTTTGGCGCCCAGCCAAACGTAATCCCCGGTCAAGTTGACATGTTCCCAACCCAGAGGCGACAAGTATTGGAATAACTCTGCATCGCTTG
>NZ_JACVPJ010000037.1 GCF_018881975.1 Polynucleobacter sp. JS-Safj-400b-B2
AGAGATGTTTTTATGATACAGCCAGTCGCAACCAACCATTTGATTTAACAAAGTAATTGCACCGACAGTTAACTTGGCTACGAACCAAGGGGTCGTGGGTTCAATTCCTGCCAGCCGCACCAACCTATATAGCTCAGCGGGCGATGCCCTTTTGAGTTTGTATCATAGAAGTACTTTTGTATCATAGAATCCCCCAAAAATACCCAGGTGCTAGCCTCTGGCTATCAAATCGTTAGTAGCGGTGGTACCGCTAT
>NZ_JACVPJ010000028.1 GCF_018881975.1 Polynucleobacter sp. JS-Safj-400b-B2
CTGAGCAAAACTAAGTTGTGGATTGATTGCGCTGGTCATTACTGATCTCGATTGGAGTTGATCAGTAAATAACGTTTGATGGGATGCTTAGGTTGTCATGAGGGGTGAATAAATCTGTGTTTCCCTAGAGCTTAGTTGCCAAATCTAGCTCTAAAACCTAATGGTTTAAATTGCTCAAAATTTAGGCAATATGGATATCTCAGGGGCTTTCGACATGTTGCGCCTGGTAGGTGGCATATTAAGAAAACTGCATTTCCCAATTGAACTCAAGCCCTTGATGCCACTAGTAAAAAATCATTCAAATAGCTGTTTAGTAGGAAAAAGTGAGGATATGTTTAAAAATGTAGGAATCTATTAAAAAATGTAATAAAAAGTATGTAAATATGTGTAATCGTAAGAAAAAGTGTGTATATGTAAGAAAAAGTATGGGAAAATAACCATACGAACGAAAAAGTGGAGCTTGAGGGAGATATGAGTGAAATAGGCTACTCACGAGTAAAAAGTCAGTTAGATCTCAGTGCTTTTGATCCTCTGGTACCCGCACGCCTTGCCTCGGTAACCAGTGTAACGCCCACTCAGGGCGCATTGTTAATACCGGCAAAGGTAGCCCCTAAAGATGATCGCCCACTAAGCCACCTTTTGTTTGCACTAAAGCATGAGGGGGTTAATCTTCAACTACTATCGCAGGCCTTAAGAAAAATCCCAGCCCAAGAGATGCTGGCTGCCATTAGTGAATCGCCAACAGGCGTTTATATACGCACAGCATGTTTTTTGTGGGAAGCCTTTAATAAGCAAGAGTTAAAGGACGCGCCAGTAATTACAGGGCCAATGGTCAATTTATTTGACCCAAAAAAATACATTACCGGTCCAAGCATACGCAATGCTAAATGGCGGGTTCATTTCAATGGATTGGGTTCTTTGGATTACTGCGTAACTGTTGAGCGAACCGCACGTATTAATAGCTTGCTTGAATCCAACATCCTCCAGAAGGCAAATGAATTTCTATCGCAGCTTGGTGGAGCCGCGTCCGATAGGGCAATGTCATGGGCTTATTTAAGCGAGACCAAAAGTTCTTTTGAGATTGAGCATGAAACACCAAGCGCAACTAAAGCAGAAGCATTTGTAGAGCTGCTTAAAAAAGCACATCTGACTCCTCAATTGAATGAAGAATACTTGGTTGGATTGCAAAACACTGCCATTACAAACCCATTAGATAGGGCCGTTCATTATCGGCATGAGCAGAATTGGTTAAGTAGTCCGTTACGTGGTGCTGCTGGCGTAACGTATATTCCGCCACCACCTGAAATTGTTAATGACTTGATGAAGGGTTTGGTAGATTTTGCTAATGCCTCGCCAAAGCAGATAGACCCCTTGGTTGCAGCTGCGATTATTTCATTCGGGTTTGTTTTCATTCACCCATTTATGGATGGAAATGGACGTTTGTCCAGATTTTTATTTCATCATGCAATATGCCAGTCTGGCGCTTTAAAGAATGGCCTGCTATTGCCAGTATCCATTGCGATGAAGCGGAATGAAGATTTATATCTAACCGCTCTAAAGAGCTTTTCTGAACCTGCTCGCAAGCGCTGGGAAGTTATTTGGATTGATGGTGATGAATATCAAATGACATTCAAATCAAATGATTCCTTATATCGCTATTGGAATGCCACTGCCTGTGTTGATTTTGGATTGGAGATGGCCAAGCAAGCATTGGAAAAGGACTTAAGAGAAGAGACCGAGTTCTTGGCAAAGTATGACCTTATTTACCGTGCTATTGATAGTCAGTTTGATATACGCGGCAAGGATCTCAACGCCTTAATTTTGACCTGCATGGAACAAAATGGAAAGCTATCAGCTAACCGTCGTAAGAAATTTTCTGCAACGGTGCCGGAAGAAATATTTAATGCAATTGAAGCTGAATATATGAAGATAGCGGACTGATTCAAAAGGCCTCGCTGATTCTATCAAGGTCAACCCAAGGGCTGGCGCAATGATAAATTGGGTAATTCAGTTGCCTGAAGTTTAATCTTCCCAGACCTTTTGGCTTGCATCCCAACTATGTAAGGCCATCATTTGCTTACCATCTCGCTTACCAGCAAAACATGGATTTTAGTAAGTTTGAATGGATTGCGCGGGAGTGGGGTCTACCTTCTAAGCCAAATATATAAATGATTTAATGGACATTGGTGCACATGACAGGAGGGTCAAAACCTAGATCTCGTCTCCGCCAGTACTTTTGGCATTTTTTCTGTTTTTCACTCTATGCATCAATGACTTAGCCCCATAACCGGGGCTTTTTCTTTATTACTCCCGCTTACCAGTACGCTTACCACTCAAACAGTATTGCATTTCATATGTGTGGCTAATGCGATTTAAGCTAACAATCGCTTATTACATCCTGGTGGCATGGTTAATTTATTGAATACACTAGATTTCAATATAAAAACCAAGATCGTGTCTTATCCAATTTATGAAACTTCATGTACTGAGTGATTTGCATCTAGAGTTTGCTGACTTTACCCCTGCATCAAATTCGGCAGATGTTATTGTTCTGGCGGGTGATATCGGCCTTCGCGCGGAAGGTGTAACTTGGGCCAGGAAATCTTTTCCGGATCAAGAAATTATTTATGTGGCTGGCAACCATGAGTTCTATGGTTCTCAGCGTTCTCATGTCATTGAGGACATCCAAAATACATGCGCAGAAAACGGCATTCATTTCCTAGATGACGATGGGATTGAGCTTCATGATCCCCAATCAAATACTCCCGTCCGTTTTTTAGGGGCTACGTTATGGACGGACTTTTTATTATTTGGCGAAGATCTTAAATCTAAATGCTTATCGTATGGCGAGCTTTACTTAAATGACTTCAGAAGAATCCGTGACGGAGACAGAAATTTTTCCCCGAAAAAATCGATTCAATTACATGAAAAATCATTGGCTTGGCTCCAGCATGGGCTAGAGAGCCCATTTGATGGCAAGACGGTGGTGATTACGCACCATCTACCCTCAATGAGTTCAGTTGCAGAGCGCTATAAGCAAGATTTACTATCTGCCTGCTTTTCCTCGGAGTTGGCGCACCTCTTTGGCAAGATGTCTCTATGGATTCATGGGCATACGCATGATTCCTGCGATTATGAAATGAATGGCACTAGGGTAGTTTGTAATCCTCGCGGTTATGTTCGATCTAACCACGCCGAAAACCCAGAATTCAATCCAGCTCTTATTGTTGAAATCTAGTTTCCTAGCAAGATCTTCTCAATAAGTGATTAGCCTTTAGCTAGAGTCTTGATTAATTCGGGACTGCAAATATCATCAATGTGCCTAAACGCCCGGGAGATTCCTTCGATTTGATCTGCAGCAATTCCAAGGCTTTCAAAGTGTGTTTTCCATTGCCTAGTTACTCGCCATACACGATCGATAATGTCGCTTGCTTGCTGCGCGGATAGGCCAAAGCGCTCTTTGGCACCATAGGCATTATCTAGTGTGGCCAATTTACCTTGTGGTCCAACACCTAGATGTTGATAACGCTCACTTGCAATGACTGCATGAGGCATCACGTCATAGAGTGGACTCAGGCTCCAGCCTTTAAGCGCATGGCTCCATAAGAATGCATGATTGCGTAGATGATCATCATCGTTACTAACAAAAATATTAAAGATCATGCGTGCGTATAGTTCTTCAATATCAGCTTTGACTGTTTGAACCACGCAATATCTGCGGATGGTATCCGCAATATCCATATAGCTTTTTAAATTGGATTCTGATTCGTGACAGGCAACTAAGGTGAGGGCGCTAATAACATGATGACGAATTTCTACTGGCCGAGCAAAAGCAGTCCAAGAGCGATCAAAGCGTTTGACCATCAACACTTTTTTCTTGCCAACTTGCGCTAATTGAGTTTGCGCTACATTAAGACCGGCTAACTGCGCAAGTTTGAGTGTGGCGTATTCAATGCTTGGTACATCTAAAGCGCCATCCGTGTTCCCTGGGAACTTAGCCATCCATAAAATGTTGTCATCATCGCGCACGCTTGCCTTAGGGCGCATGCCCCCAAGACCGCTACCCACAATCAAAATTCTGGATAGTGCTTCTGACACTGGCAAGCCTGCCTCAATCTTTTGCGCACCCTCGAGTACGTATGACAGATTGTGAATACTTTCGTGAGCAGGGCGCTCCTCTTGATCTAAAGAAGATCGAATATCTAAAGCCCCAACACGATCACTGCCTGCTTCGAGTAGATAGGTTGATTCTGGAAGGCTGTTGGCTGGAACCTTCAGCCTAGCTTCAATCACTCTTCTTCCCCAAGAATCAGGAGCAGCATCCCGAATTCCACCAAAGGCCTCTAAGCCATTAGGTGGAACGAGGCGCTTGCCTTTGATCTCTCTTTTATTCCTAAGACTAAGGGCGACTGGATCTACTTCTTGTGCGTTGCTCCTATCTAAGTAACGCAAGCCATAAGCAAATGAAGAGGCAATAAGTCTTGAGCCTTCTTCATCCACTTGCAGTTGACCTGCTGGTACAAATTCACCATCAAGATTGGCAAAGACAAAAAGATCCTTAGGGGTATTGGCCATCAGAAATCAAGCGCTTTCATTTCCGCTGCACTTAAATCACGCACGCGTTGTGGACGTGAGCGACGCTCTAAAGCAATGATCGCAGGATCATCTCCGCTTAATAGTTGCAATAAGTTCATGCCTGGAGCGATTGCATCTAAGTAACGCAGGAGCGCGCCAACGGCTACACCAGGATCACCCTTTTCAATGCGCTGTGCAGTAGCGCGAGATAGGCCGGCACGAACTGCTGCATCACTTTGGCGAACACGACGCGCAAGACGCAAAGAAACAAGGCATTGCGCTATTTCAGCGGATTGGCCAAGTTGCTTTGATGCTAGGGTCAGCTTTTGATCTACGCGCATAGTTGCCTCATGCATTTTGTTAGGTATGAGGCTTCAATATATCTGTTTATATGCCATAGGTCAATAAATATGACTCATAAATCAGTCTTTAAGTATTTTAATGACTTATTTATAATTCTTTTAATGGTTTACAGTAGAAAATTTAGGATTGTAATTCCGTCAACGGGACACCTCTTTACCGGACAGATTCTCCATGCGTTTTTCTATAAAGCCCTCCCAGTCGCTCATCAAGCAAACCCGTTTTTCTAGCTGATCTTGCCTTCTGTAGGCCGCCTCTACCTTATTCTGAATCGTATGCGCTAAAGCTAGCTCGACAGTCTCATTTGAGTATTCAGTAGTCTCGGCAGCCCAGTCACGAAATGTAGATCTAAAGCCATGTGGCACAAAGTCTGCGTACTTCGGCATCTTTCTCATCATGGAGAGCAGGGCCATATTGGATAGAGCGCGCTCTTTATGCAGAGAGCTAGGAAATAAATAGGAGTTCACTCTAGTTGTCTTTAGTTGCCCGAGGATTTCCATGGCTCTTCTATTGAGTGGAACGCGATGTTCCTTGCCAGCCTTCATTCGATCGGCAGGGATGATCCAGACCTTAGCTTCTAAATCAAATTCACTCCATTTCGCTTCAATCACCTCACTCGTACGAGTAGCCGTAAGAATTAATAACTCCAAGGCTAAGGCAGAGTAGCCAGTATGAGTTCGTAAATCGCTGATGAATTCACCGATCCTGTTAAATGGCAGAGCAGGGTGGTGAGCTACCTTCTTGATCTTGTTAGCCTTAGGCAGCAGATGGCATAGAGCCCCTTGATAGCGAGCAGGATTGTCACCACTAATATATTTATGAGCCTTACACCAGTCCAGAATTACCTCAATGCGCTGACGAACCCTTGTTGCAGTTTCAGTTCTGACCTTCCAAAAAGTACCCTCTACCTCACCACTTTTCTTTTTGATCTCTTGCTTAAGTAACTTAACTAAATGAGTAGTAGTAATCTGATCAACCCTCATTTTTCCAATGATTGGCAGTGCATAAGTATTGATGGTGCTTACCCATTGATCTTTGCGCTTTGAGTTTGACCATTCGGCTTCCTTCGTTTTAATGCACCTATTAGCGGCCTCTTGAAAGGTGATGGAATTGAGATCAGATTCCTTTACGCCCAATTTCTTTTCTTGGCGCTGGTCAATGGGATCAATCCCATCAAAAATAGCTCTTCTGAGGCCTAGAGACTTTTGTCTGGCATTGGCTAATGAACAAATTTCTACGGATCCAAGCCCCATTGCCCGTCTTTTACCGCTCACCGGACTGGTAAATCTATAGAGCCAGCTTCGGGATGGGCCATCAGCCCCTTCAAAAACCCGCAAATATAAACCTCTGGTTTCAGGGTCGGCGTACCATCCAGGTTGGTTCATAGCGAGAATCCCCCTCGCAGTAAATTTATTTAGTTTCAGTTCTTTTAATGTAACTCGACCACTATTTATACCCATAGTTTCTAACCATCTCGCTTACCAATGAAACTTAGATTTTAGTAAGTTTGAATGGATTACTTGGGAGTAGGGTCTACCTTCAGAGGCATATAGGTAAAGGGTTTAATGGACCTTGGTAGACTTAGTGGGAGGGGCAAAATCTTGATCTCGTCTCCGCCAAGTTAATGGATATTACAAGGTTTGGCGGTAATCACAACCTTGTTACCAAAAGCGTTACCAAAGCCATCCTACGGGGTGGCTTTTCTTTTGGCGTCGGTGGTCTGCTATCGGCCTTGAATTCAACTGATCGATGCAACACACTACAAACTGCGTAAGCAAAAGGAGTGTTGCTCATGAAACAACGGCCCCGAATCTATTACACGGCCACCCAGAAGGCTTTAATGTGGGAACGCTGGC
>NZ_JACVPJ010000002.1 GCF_018881975.1 Polynucleobacter sp. JS-Safj-400b-B2
ACTACAACCATGATCGAATCAAACAAAAACTAAAGGGATTAAGCCCGGTGCAATACCGAACTCAATCCCTCGTGCTAACCTAACTAAACTGTCTAACTTTTGGGGGTCAGTTCATCGGGTGGCTTTTTATATTCCGCAAACAAGCAAAACTTTAGCTACTTAAGAGCGCAGATCCTTGCCGTTTAATGTTAAGCGATTAGATGAGCGGTTTTGGCATAAGCCAATGAGGCGATTTCTTTCGGCCATGACCTTATCGGCATAGCCGCCATCATCATCAGCATTAGCAGCGCCAACGTAGTACTTCAAGCCATTGCGTAATGAGCCTGCAGTAGCAATGAGGTATTTCAGAATATAGGCACCAACGCGGATGTTGACTTCTGGTTTGGCGGCCTCAGAAGTTCCACCGAAGATGGCATATTTATCCTTATGCACTGAAGTCATTACCTGCATGAGTCCCTCAGCGCCAGCATGACTCTTGGTATTTGGATTGAAATTAGATTCAACTGAGATGACAGCTAATAAAAGCACCGGATCAATATTGACTTCTTTTGCAATCAAAATGGTGTTCGATACGTACTCTTCAATCTTGGCGCGATCTAAGCTGTATTTCTTTTCGAAAAAGTCTGCAACCGCACGTTGATTTTGAATAGAGCCCATCAAATTGCTATCTAAGGCCTGGGGATCCATCTTTGAAGCTGGGATGCGATCAGAAAGGTGGGATATTGACTTCACCTGCATTTGGGCTACAGAAGGCATTAACAGAGCAACTGTTTGCTGTTTGGCGCTCGCCAAGCCGGTAGCAGTTTGCGCTTTTGCTTTGCTATAGATAACAGCAGCTATTTCAGTATCAGCAACTTGAGCGGCTGCCACCTCATTGGAATCTTTATATTGGTTGAGCATGCCAAAGCCATTACTCCAAAACATGTGCCGAGCTTCGTCAGGGACTAGGATGCGAGCCAAGTCAAAAGGACCGGCATTGGTACCATTACCTGAGAGCCAGAGACCTACGACCATAAATACGGTAACAGCGAGAACGCCATTAATGACTCGATAGACTGGAGCCATGGCATGCGCTAGCAGCTCATTGGCAGTCAACATAGTTGGCTGCGCATTCTGCATGTCGCTCAAATTGTTAGTTAAACATTTACTCATTCATTGTTTGCAAGGCCTCAAAAAACGAGACTGCCGTTTTATGCTGCATTGCAATATCTTAAAAACATGGGTCATCCTAAGAAGTTTCTTATATCAAGTCAAGAATAAGGAATATCAAACCCATAACTTTTTGATCTAGAAATCCGGGAGATCCTATAGATGCTCATTAAAATAGGTATATAAATCAATTAAATCAACAACATATAAAAGTTAGGGGGCACTAATTTCACTCTGTAAAAAATTGACTAAAAAGGGACTTTTTTACGTTTTAGACCAAAAATTCAGCCTCAAAAACCATACATCTAGTACTTTGAAGTCTTTTATTTTCTAGGGATAGTAGCGTGCTAAAGGTTACTGCGAAGGGCCGTTTACTCAACGCCTCGCATTAAAAATACAGGTCTTACCTCTAGAAAAATATCGGAAGACCCCCTGATTATTACCAGCTCTTAAGCTAGCAAAAGACAAAAAATGGGATACCTGAGGCAGAGGTCATACACTTAGAAGCCATGAAATTCCTTAGCAACCTTCTTGCCCTAATAGCGATTTCTATCTCGTTCAATACGCTGGCAGCTTTTGAAGACTGCAAAGATCTGTTTCCAGCCCAGCAAATACCAACAACACCTCAAGCTGGACGTGACCTTTGCTTTGATAGTTTTGCGGTTTATTACTCCCCTCAAGATAAGAAGCCGATCTATACAGTTGAGAAACTCAACAAAGAGCAACTTTCTGCTCAGCGCCCTCGGAGAAGCAATCAGTTTTACGAGGAAGCTAGGTTGCCTTTCTCGGAAAGAGCCCTGCTTTCAGATTACCGCGGCAGCGGCTATGACCGGGGTCATAACGCTCCAGCTGAGGATATGAGCAATGAACGCTCCATGTCTCAATCATTTTCTTTGGCCAACATGATGCCCCAAGCCAGGCAGAACAATCAGGGCATCTGGGCTAAGAACGTCGAAGAACCAACTAGGGCTTATGTCAAAAGAGCTGATGGCGATGTTTATGTATTTACAGGGTCAATTGGAAATGGCGGGAGTATTGGCAGAGGGCAAGTCACCATTCCTACTTATCTATATAAACTGGTTTACGACCCTCATAAAAATACTGCGTGGGGCTATTGGATTGAAAACGCCAATGAAGCAAGAATGAGTGCGCCCATATCCTATCAAGAGTTGACTCAAAAAACAGGGATTGATTTTCATTTGCCGGTGGATGGCAGTGCCAATAAACCACCTCTTTTATCGACAGAACCCATTAAAACAAAGACTCAGAAGCCATTGCTTGGTGGATGGTATCCCGTATTTTTTGATGAATATGTCCCGAGCAAACTAAACGATGTCATCAGCAATATCAAGTCAGGCAAGGTAGCAAGCATCCAGATTCAATATGATCAAAATGAAGGTCTTGCAAACCAAATAGCCACTCAAATTGAATCTCAGACTAACCTAAAGGTAAGTCCCATTCACAGCAGCCCACCCGAATCGTCAGCGGTGACTTATGAACGTAAGCGCGTTACGCTAATCATTCATTCAAAGTAATTTAGATTTGGCTTGTATGCCATGAGCCCTCTGTATTGGAGCCAATAGTCCACGTAAACCATTGTGGTCTAGGGTATGCATTAACTCCAACAACTCACCAAGCTCGCCTTTAGGGAAACCTTCACGAGCAAACCACGCTAGGTAGTTTCCAGGCAAATCAGCCAATGCTCGGCCCGCATGCTTTCCAAAGGGCATCTTCATCAAGACCAATTTTTCCAAGGACTCAGCGTTCATGGAGAGAAATCTTACAAGCAAAGAGGAATAGGCCTAAGGATTTCACCATTTTTAAGAGAATGGTCATTTATCTATTTGAGAATCATTCTCATTTGATGATATATTGAGAACCGTTCTCATTTAGATTTTTAACCATCAACCTTAAGAGACCCTGAAATTGACCATTAATAGACTTCTCGCCTTTAGCCTTTTATTAGTAGCCACTCTGCATTGTTCGTTTGTTCACGCTGGTGAGGGAGCATTTGGCTGGATATACACCTTGGATTTGCAGCCCAAGGGTAAGGTGGAGTTTGAGCAGCGCCTCCAGCTGAATAAACAACAAGCGGCGGGAACCTACGATGCATGGACTGCCAGAACAGAATTGGAATACGGACTAACTAATGACTTACAGATAGCCGGGTACATCAACTCCTACTACACAAGCGCCAATCAAAATTACACAAACCCTGAGGCATGCGGGGACTCACCAACCTGCACAGGTGGCTATGGAGTCCCCTCCTCACACGATCCATCAACGGCGTATAAAAAAAGTGGGATTGAAGGTGGCTCCCTAGAAGCAATCTATCGCATCACTAATCCAGTGACTTCACCAGTAGGTGTAGGACTTTATCTAGAGCCAACATGGGGCAGAAATAAAGATGAATTAGAAGCAAGGCTGTTGCTGCAATCCAATTTTATCGACGACCGCTTGATTTTGGCAGGCAACGTCGTGGTTGCAAACGAACGCCTGAAGTTTATTGAGAACGGAAACGTGCCCGAATCGATGTTGGATTTCCTAGTTGGTGCAAACTATCGATTTGCACCTAAATGGTCCGCTGGAGTAGAGGCTCGCTTTCATAACGATTATTCAGAGTTGAACTTACGCAATCAAGTGCAAAGAGCTACTTTTGTAGGTCCTAATATCCATTACGCAGCTAAAGACTGGTGGGTCACAGGCGCATGGCGCTACCAACTTGCAGGCGGAACCTGCATGGGTGGTGGTGAGGCAGAGTGCTCTAACGCCCGCGTTTGGGATAGTCATTCAGTAAATGAATTCATCGTCAAAGTTGGTTTTCCTCTTAACTAAAAACTAAACGAAAAAACTTATGGAAACTCAGAACCTATTAGTTGCAGCCCTGACTCACTTGTTGAAGTTTCAAGCCACCCAATGCCAAACAGCCAAGGAGAGAGCATTAATGATGTTTGAAACACTCTCTAACCTCAAAGGCGTTAACCCCGATATCCAAGCGCTTTGTAATGAAGCCAACGAATTACTTGCCGCTTAAATTGAAATGAAGATCTGGAAACCTAACCCCTTAGCGCTTATTGGCATAGCAATGATTAGCGCACCAATCATTGCCCATGCAAAAATTTATGTTTCTGCCGAGCAAGCACAAAAGATTCTTTTCCCCAACAAAACACTCACAAAAAATTCCATCATCATTACTGATGATCTACAAGACAAAATGCGCTCTGCCTCTAGCATCCGGCACCCCTTTCAAGGTGATCGTATCTGGAAGGGGCCTGATGGTAGCTGGCTAATAATTGATGAAGTCGTTGGTAAACATGAAATGATTACCTATGCTGTTGCCATTAACCCTAATGGTAGCGTTGCTGGTATTGAGATTTTGGAATACGTTGAGTCTTATGGCTATGAAGTAGCGGAAGCACAATGGCGCAAACAGTTTGTAGGCAAGACTGCAAATGATCCTATTAAGCTCAATCAGGATATTCAAAACATTGGTGGTGCCACGCTATCCTGTAAGCATCTCACCGATGGCGTGAAGCGGATAACGGTTTTATATGACCTAGCCCTGAGGAATGTCTCCCCATTAACAGCTCCAACTCAGATATCCAAAACAAAATGATTCGCTGCAAACCTCTCCTTGGGACATTTGTTGAAATCTCCGTGACCCAAGAAGATGGACATATAGCTATTGAGAATGCTTTTACAGCTATTCAGCATGTCCATGACCTCATGGGGTTTCACAACCCTAAAAGCGAGCTCAGCGAAATCAATCTACGCGCTCATACACAAGCAGTTGAAATTCATCCATGGACCGCTCAAGTGATTCGAATAGCGAAAGAGGTTCACCTTGAATCTATGGGTTTATTTAATTGCGGTATCGGACATCGCTTAGTTGCTGCAGGCTTATTGCCGCAACATATTACCTTTGCCAATCATGATCTCGGCGGCATTGAAGATATTCACTTCTTGGCACCTGACTTGATACAGTCTTCACGCCCAGTTTGTCTAGATCTTGGCGGAATTGCTAAAGGGTTTGCAGTAGATATGGCGGTAAGAGTCTTAATATCAGAGGGTATTACATCTGGTTTAGTGAATGCTGGTGGAGATATGCGGGTATTCGGAAATACCTCTTTTCCTATTCAAATTCGTCACCCCGAAACCCCTGAGGAGTTAATTGAAATTGGCTTATTGAAAGATGGGGCCATTGCCACCAGTAGTCTTTATTTTGCAAAAAGAGATCATCAGAAGAGTCACATCATCAACCCCCTAGCTCAGCATTGTTCTGAAGTGCATGCCGAGGTTTTGGGATCATTCTCAATTCTTGCTAAAGAGTGTGTATATGCAGATGCACTAACTAAGGTTTTGGCTTTGTCCAATAATGAGCATCACCCCTGCTTTAGTCGTTTCTCGGCACAAGCACTGAGGATTGCAGCATGAGCCGCCTTGGGAAGATGCCCAACTGGCAAAGAACATTTGTCATTTGCGGCCTGATGACTTGCTCTATTACAGGCCTCATGTATCTACTAGGCCATCAATTCCAAATTCAACGATCTGCTCTTGGCACCCATAGCATCTTGGCTGCCCATGGAATTGCAGCCATGCTTGCTACCTTAGCTATTGGCTCAGTGCTGCCCTTTCATATTAAGGCGGGCTACAAGTCCAAGAAGCAGTGGTGGAGCGGCTTTAGTCAGCTCATTTTTCTTGCCGTACTACTTATTTCTGGAGCCCTTCTGTACTACGGCCCTGAAGAGATAAGGGATGAAGTGCTAGATACCCACTGGATAGTGGGTCTCCTATTTTTTTCCATTTTTATACTGCATGCATTCACTAAAGTACGTAGTGTTAGCCATCGCAGTTAGCGCTCATGAGCAGGCATATGTGCATCTACTGAATGCGCGCCACCTTGATACCCAAGCAATCCTGGATCAAGCATTCCACTAATCATTGCAATGTGGCCGAAGACTAAAAACAATGCAACACAGATTGCATGAATCTTGAGCTTACCCTCTTGATCTAATTGCTTGTTCACGAAACCCATTTCTTGCAAGGCAATCCAGATCAACGGCAATCCACCAATTAAATAAGATCCCACTGCCACCACATCAATTACTGTTCTCCACTCCCCAGCTTTAGTAATGGGAATAACCGCAGTAAACAAGAGATAGCCAATAACTCCAATGAAGTAAATGCCAACCGCAGCTCCTGCGAAGCGGTTAAGGCTCCACCCAAAACCATGAAATTTTCTTGTAAATAAAATATAGAGCTCTGTAATTGCTAAAGTTTCAGCGAGCACAATCGGAATGGCCATAAAGATCATGAGATTCCATGGCTGATTCTCTGCCAATAACTGCATGTAGTGGGTCATATTCATGCTTAATTCCTAAAGTATCCAAAAATAAAGGGTATATACATTAAGCATATACCCCTTAAATCTATTTCAGGATTACTTGCAGCAAGAGTCTTTATTGGAAGCGTTTCCACACGAATTAATTCCTAACAAAGGATAGGCAGGGCAAAAACGAAATAAGCCCGTTGCAAGTGGAATAAAGCCAAGCCAAGCCCACCAACCCACTACTCCATTTGCAGCTAGACCGACTAATAATGCGCCTACAGCAATTCTGAGAATCCGATCAATACCGCCGACATTGCATTTCATATTGAACTCCTTTTGGTAAAAAATGACTTTGATGTGGTCTAACCATTACCTTTTGCAATAGTATTTGTAAAGCAAGCTCATCACAGCTACGGCAACCTCACTAGCTAGGGAATAGTAGATTTGCTTACCTGCTCTGCGTGTCTTTACTAACTTTTCCTTGCGCAGGACCGTTAGTTGCTGGGATAAAGTGGGTTGATGCAAATCTAATGCATCCTCCAATTCACTGACGCATTTCTCACCTTGGCCGATTTCGCATAACAGCATCATGCGGTTACTATTGGATAAGACCTTCATTAGTTTGCAGGCATCCGCAGCTGATGCCTGCATTTTTTTCAGTTCAGATTTTGTAATAGTCATATTAAAGAGCATTCAACGGAATTTTTAAATACGATGTGCCATTAGCCTCTGGCTCAGGCAGGTGGCCTGCGCGAATATTGACCTGAATAGATGGCAGCATGAGATTGGGCATATCTAAGGTAGCATCACGTTTATTGCGCATTTGCACAAATTGCTCTTCACCAATACCCTCGTGCACATGGATATTAGACTTTTTCTCTTCGCGAACTGTTGTGCAATAGGCTACAGGGCGATCTGTAGGGGGATAGTCATGGCACATATATAGCTTCATCTCATCAGGGTAAGCCAATACTTTCTGAATAGACTTGTATAAAGTCTGAGCGCTACCCCCAGGAAAGTCGCAGCGCGCTGTGCCAACATCAGGCATAAATAGTGTATCCCCAACAAATAAGGCATCGCCAATCTCATAAGCCATGCAAGCAGGAGTATGTCCTGGCAAATAAAGCGCTTTTAAGGAGAGGCCTCCAAATGAAAGGGATTCGCCGTCTTCCAATAAATAATCAAATTGAGATCCGTCAACAGCAAACTGATCATCTAGATTAAAGACCTCCTTAAAAACATTCTGAACACTAGTGATGTGATCTCCAATAACAATCTTGCCACCTAACTTGCTTTGAATGTAGGGAGCTGCCGTTAGGTGGTCTGCGTGGGCATGAGTTTCTAAAACCCAAGTTAGCTGTAATTGCTCGCTTTGTATAAAAGCAATTACTTCATCAGCAGATTTTGTTGAGGTTCGACCTGATTTAGGGTCAAAGTTCATTACCGAATCAATCACTATGCATGGGCTTTGCTTACCTGCATAAACGACATAGCTAAAAGTCCAGGTTTCTGGATCGAAAAAAGCCTTAACATTGGCTGGAATATGTGATTTCATAGCATTCTTTCCTGACAATATCGCAATTACACTTTAAAAGAGTAATTAATATATTTATTTATATATTATCTTAATATAAAATTAATTGCAATGGACTACTCAATCTTCATCAGCCCCTGCTTAGGTCTTTTTGTGGGCTTATTAATGGGTCTAACCGGTGCTGGCGGTGGGATCCTATCAGTTCCTTTGCTGGTGTTTTTCCTGCATTTGCCGGTAGCTGAGGCTGCTCCAATTTCTCTCTCAGCAATTGCACTCTCTGCAGGAGTTG
Organism: Polynucleobacter sp. JS-Safj-400b-B2; assembly: GCF_018881975.1. GTDB lineage: Bacteria > Pseudomonadota > Gammaproteobacteria > Burkholderiales > Burkholderiaceae > Polynucleobacter. Next base: position 8,302 of record NZ_JACVPJ010000002.1, read on the forward strand.
GTGCCCTATTAGGGCTAAAAAACAAAATTCTCCGGTATAAAGCCGCAGGATTTATGGCGATGTTTGGGCTGATACTTTCTCCAATCGGCTTATGGGCATCACAACGCATTCCAAATGCTCCACTATTAATTCTATTTAGCTGCACACTATTCTATGTATCTATTCGCCTCTATAGGCAAGCGTATAAAGAAATTCATGGCATACCTGATTTTGAAGGAAAGCCTCCGCCACCATGCTTACTGGATTCTTCCAGAGGAAAGTTATCGTGGAATATTCCCTGCGCCAGAGCACTCATGTTTTCTGGTGGACTAGCAGGCCTACTATCCGGACTCTTAGGTGTGGGTGGAGGCTTTGTAATTGTCCCTGCACTTAAGCGCTATACCGATTTACCCATAAACTCTATAGTTGCCACATCATTGGGTGTGCTTACCATTATTGCGGGGGGTGGCACTCTTTTCTCTGCCATATCCGGAAATCTTGACCTAGTAATTGCAACACCTTTTGCACTGGGCACCTTACTTGGCTTATTGATTGGCAGAGGTTTTGGTAAAAAACTCAGCGGGCCTAGATTGCAACAAATTTTTTCTGTATTAACGTTTTTTGTTGCCATCAGCCTCATTCTCAAAGGCGTTAATAGTCTATGAGAAAGCCTTTGGCATCTTTTATCTATATTCTTGTATTCATCATGTTAGGAGCTCTACTGATGTCGATATCTAAACCTAGCTCTTTGTTGTCTAGCTCTATCAGCTCAATATCCGGGACCGTTAGTAATCTCAATAGTGAGTTGCTTGAATACGTTAATCCCGAAAAACCTACTCACGATCATTCCTCGGTCTATTACAAGCGCTTCTTCATCTCCAAATTTAACTTAGGCGATAAAGCAATCGAAGCAAAATTTTCAGCCCCAATGAAGATTGCTGAAGACGATCAAATCACCGTGTCGGGATATCAAAGAGATGGTGCTTTTCAAGTTCTGGCCTATAACAATCAAACGCAGCAAGTTACTAGCAATGAAAATTGGATCGTACTGGGATTGGGCGCCCTATTTTTCTTTGCTGTAGCTATTGGCTTACTTAATAGTGAAATAGTTGCTGAAGGCGCTCTAATTCCTAAGCTCTTTCTATTTGGATTTACTTTGGTAGCAATTTATATGGGCTACCGAGCACTCTTGATACGCGAGGCCATTAAGCTGATCTCCAATTAAATTGGCACTGAAATAGAAAAAGCCCTTATTACTAAGGGCCTTTTTATTGCTTACAGTTTAGTGATCTGCTTGTTACGCTACTTAGTGACCACCAGCACCACCTAAGTAAGCCGCTTTCACAGCTGGGTCATCTTTGAGCTTAGCAGCAGGTCCGTGAGTAGCGATCTTACCGTTCTCAAGTACATAACCGTAATCAGCTACATTCAAGGCAGCAGCAGCGAACTGTTCAACCAACAACATCGTTACGCCTTGTGATTTGAGGTTAGAGATGATCTTAAACACCTCCTCAACCAAGATTGGCGCGAGACCCATTGATGGCTCATCCAAGAGAATGATCTCAGGATTCAACATCACAGCACGAGCCATAGCCAACATCTGTTGCTCGCCACCAGATAGTGTTCCAGCCAACTGGTTGCGACGCTCTTTAAGGCGCGGGAACATTTCGAGAGACTTCTCAAGATCGTTCTTAATGTCGCCTTTTGGACGGCTACCTGTAAAGCGTGGAAATGCGCCTAACAACAAATTGTCAGTTACAGACATGGTTGTAAACACACGGCGACCTTCAGGACTGTGAGCCAAACCTAAACGAGCGATTTTATGAGAATCGTAACCGTCGATTTTTTCGCCGCCTAATGTCACTTCGCCGGCTGTTGGTTTGATCATACCCGTGATAGCGCGCATGGTAGTGGTTTTGCCAGCACCGTTTGAGCCAATCAAAGTAATTACTTGTCCTTTAGGAACATCAATATTGATGCCGTGGAGGACCTTTACTTTGCCGTAGCCTGCTTCAAGATTCTTAATAGATAACATGGTATTTACCGATTCAATATGTTCTAGTGATTAAGTACCCAAGTAGGCATGAATCACCTTCTCGTCTGCCTGAACTTCAGCTGGTTTACCTTCTGCAATCTTCTGACCGAAGTCCAATACAGAAACGGTATCGCAAACTGACATCACCACATCCATATGATGCTCAATCAGGATGAAGGTAATACCGCTATCGCGGATCTTGCGAATAATGCGCAAGAGCTCTTTAATGTCAGGAGCTGTCAAACCTGCAGCTGGCTCATCTAACAAGAGCAACTCAGGATCCAATGCCAAGGCACGAGCAATCTCAAGCAAACGTTGCTTACCATAAGGCAAGTTGCGCGCTTCTTCATTCGCTAAATCATCTAGACCAACGAATTTAAGCAAAGCCATTGCACGAGCATAAGCTTCAGCTTCTTCTTTCTTGTAACGTGGTAGATGTAACGCAATTTCTACCATGTTCGATTTGAAGGTGTGATGTAGGCCAACCAAAATATTTTGGATTGCTGTCATTTCACCGAAGAGCTGAACGTTTTGGAAGGTACGCGCAATGCCGGACAAGGCGATGTCAGAAGATGTCTTACCAACTACGCTTTCACCTGCGTACAACACGTTACCTGCTGTAGGCACATAAATACCAGTCAACACGTTCATCATGGTGCTCTTACCGGAGCCGTTAGGGCCGATCAAACCATGAATAGTGCCGCGCTTGATACTTAGATCTACATTGTTCAAGGCCTTCAAGCCACCGAACTGCATTAATACAGAATCTACTTTTAAGAGCTCAGCACCAGTATTTTGATTGGCAACAGTACTAATAAAGCTGATGGAATCATCTACCACTTCAGCATCACCGCCGCGAGTAGTTTTAGCTTTACCAACGATAGTTTGGTAGAAGCTCTTGGTAAAACCAACGATACCGTTTTGCAAGTAGTAAACCACTAACAAAATCATGAAGCCGAAAATACTCAAGCGCCAGTCAGAGATGCTATTGAGCCAAAATGAGAACGCAGCCAAGCCAACCACGCCGATGATAGGAACTGCAACACGTCGTGGAGTAGTGGCTTGCTTAGACAAGGCCAGCGCCGCTCCCGCTACTACTACGATTGCAATAATAGAAGCAACAATGCGGAATAAGAAGATATCGTCCAGCAGTTTTGGCAACAACACAATAATGGCAGCACCAATCACCGCACCCAAACGTGACTTACGTCCGCCCATGATGATGCCGAGCAAGAACAGAACAGCCAGTTCATTGTTATAGGTGTTTGGTGAAATATATTGCTCTGAGTAGGCATACAAGCAACCAGCCAAGCCAGCAAAGCCAGCGCTAATCACAAATGCAATCACCTTAAAGCGATATACGGATACACCCATACAGTCACAAGCAATTGGGGAATCGCGCAAGGCTTCAAATGCACGACCGATTTGAGATTTCACAAAACGGTCAACTACGATAAGGGAAATAATCAGAACAATGGAAACCAACCAGAAATACTCTGCTTTGGTCATTGGTACACCCATCAACTCAGGCTTAGGAATCTTGATACCCAAAGGGCCTTCAGTCAACCAAGTCATCTCGTTAATGAGAATCTGAGCGATCGTACCAAACGCCAAGGTCACCATCGCCAAGTAAGGTCCGATTACCTTCAGCGCTGGCAAAGCCAAAATTCCACCAAAGATCGCAGTCACAATAATGGAAGCTGGAATGTTGATCCAAATTGGGAAGCCAAAGTGAAAATACAAAACACCAGCGGTATAGGAACCGATTCCAAAAAGGGCTGCATGCCCCAAAGAAACCTGACCTACATAACCCACCACAATATCCAAACCAAATAACAAAATGGTGTAGATCAGAATCGTTTCAACTAAGTGAATGTAATAGGGATTATGGATAAATAGGGGTAATACGAATAGCCCCGCAATCGCAATTAATATGGGTAATAGAGACTTCAATTTCATCATTAAACTTTCTTAATTGCAGATTTGCCGAAGAGACCAGATGGTTTGTATGCCAAAACAAGCAATAACAAAATCAAACCTGGAACATCTTTGTAACCAGTAGAAATATAGAAACCAGTTGCTGTCTCAACAATACCCAGAATCAAACCACCAACAATAATTCCGAGTCCGCTAGACAAGCCGCCAATAATCGCAACTGCAAAAGCCTTTAAACCTAAGGCGCCACCCATAGTCGCACCAGTCAAGGTTAGAGGCGCGATCAATACGCCTGCGAACGCTGCTGTCAATGAAGAGAGCGCATAAGAAAACGTAATAACTACGCTAGTGTTGATGCCCATGAGGCCAGCTGCATCACGGTCGTTTGCGGTAGCAACAACCGCTTTACCGTAAATCGTTTTACGGTTAAAGAACTCTACCAACAACATCATGACCAATGCACCAACTACTACCAAAATTTCCATCGGGAGAATATTAGCCCCCATGAAATTCATTGGCTCCATTGGCAATGGTGATGGGAACGGCAATGCATCGCGTCCCCAGATGTTTTCAGCTACGTTCTTGAAAATAATACCGAGCGCAATGGTGGACATAATCCAACCAAATTCGGATTTAATCTTGATTGCAGGACGCACACCAATTAATTCAACGAAGCTACCTTGGATCATTCCGAATAAACAAACTACAGGAATCATTACCCAGTAGTTCATGCCAAAAGTGTCAACGCAGGTTAAGCCTACCAAAGCGCCAAGCATCAAAGCTTCACCTTGACCGAAATTCAAGGTACCAGATGTGGCAAAAGTGAGCTGGAAGCCGAAGGCGATGACCGCGTAGATCATCCCCACCGCTATACCGCTCGAGAGGATTTGTGCAAACATGTCCATGTTATTGGCCTAAATATTCAAAAAACTGTTTTATTAACGAATCCAACATTGTAAGCAAAACGCCGCTTGTGGGCGGCGTTTTGCTTTATCTAATGCTGCAGTGCAAAATAAGTATTTAGATTGCCTGCCCTAGAACTTAAATTACTTCTTTTTCGCTGTAGCGTCCTCAGCATTTAAGAACTGAACACGGCCGCTTTCAACTACACCCATCACTACGTCTTTTGACTTGATGGCTTCATGGTCTGTTGCAGTGAATGGCTTGTTATAAGTAATCACAACGCCTTCAACTGGGGTCTTCAGATCTTGCAATGCCGCCAAAATCTTTGGTCCCTCTGTACTGTTTGCCTGCTTGATAGCGGCAGCCAGTAAATAAACAGAGTCATATCCTTGAGCAGCAGAAACCGGAGAAGCAATGATGCCATTCTTAGGCTTGAAGTCTTTCAAGTAAGCATCAACGAAAGCTTTGCGCTTTGGAGTTGTTGCAGGCTGTTGAATGAAAGTCTCAGGCATAGTTGCGCCATCACCATTTTTACCTGCTGTATCAATAAAGCTAGCCATAGACAATGTCCAGCTACCAATCATTGGTTTTTTCCAACCCAACTTCGCCATACCGTTAGCAATTTGCGCCAACTCAGGTCCAATTGCGTATGTCAAAACTACATCGGCACCAGCGTTCTTTGCCTTGAGCAATTGTGAAGTCATATCCACGTCACCAATATTGAACTTTTCAGTTGCAACTGGAGTTACGCCGTAACTTTTCAATGCCTTCTCTAAGTCCTCGCGGCCTAACTGACCGTAGTTTGTTGAGTCAGCCAAAATGGCTACTTTCTTCAAGCCACGCTTCTCAACCGCTTCTTTAGCGATCATTGGCGCTTGAATATTGTCAGCTGCAGCATTACGGAAAACATAGTTTTCGGCGGCATTTGGGAACTGATGAGTAATTAAAGAGCCAGTAGCAACGTTGTTAAATACCGGAATCTTTGCCTCCTGATAGAAGCGTTGTGAAGCCAATGCAACGCCAGTATTGATGTAGCCCAAAGTAGCAACTACTTTTTCATTGTTAATCAATTCTTGTGCAATTTGTACACCACGCTCGTTTTTCGCTTCATCGTCGCGCTCAACCAAAACGATTTTGTTTCCGTTGATACCACCAGCAGCATTAATTTCTTTTGCAGCAAGGCGAACACCGTCACGCATACTGACACCCATTGAGGATGAACCACCGGTAAATGGACCTGCAACACCAAGCTTGATATCGGCGGCATAAGCACCGGTTGAGAGCATTGCAGTAGCAGCTACTGCAAAAATGTGATGACGAATGTTCATAAAGTCTCCATGACTAAAAATTGCTAATAAATAATTTTTTATAAGTAAAACCGAAACGAATAGTTATCTTACTGTTAATACAAAGGCAAAAAAAGGGCTTTGTATTAGGGTTTTACATTAGCTCCAAGGCCTTAGGAGAGCCGTCTCTTAAGGCTGGTTTCAATATTGGGCCAAAAAAGGTTAATAACCAATCCGACAATTACCAATCCGGCCGCCAAGATCTTCCATAGCGGCAAGGGCTCAGCCAAGAAATAAGCAGCTGCTCCCATTCCAAAGATAGGTACCAGCAGGGGTGCTGGAGCTACTACGGCTGCGGGATGCCTAGAAAGTAACCAGGCCCAAGCTGAGTATCCAAAGATAGTGTTCGCCCAAGACTGCCAAAGAACTCCTGCCCATGCCCCTACAGGCGCTGAGGTTAATGAGTTATTCATGTGCTCCCATCCCCCTTCAAATACAAGGGAGATAGCAAATAAGGGTGGAATTGCAAAAGCGCTGGCCCAAACCACATAGGAAAGCATATTGATAGAACCTGCCCTGCGACTGACAGTATTTGCGACACCCCAAGAAAAGCCGGTAAACACTACCAATGCCAAGCCAAGAAAAGTAGTACTTGCATCAGTATGCAGCGCAATAGTTCCTAAACCAGTCATAGCCACAAGCACTGCTAGCGTCTGATAGGTGCGTAATCGCTCTTTGGCAAAAAACATCGCAAAGCCGATAGTAAAAAATACCTGCGTCTGAATGACTAAGGAAGCTAGGCCCGGGGAAATGCGGCCGTCAATCGCAAAATACAAAATACCAAACTGCCCCACGCCAACTGCTAACCCGTAAATACATAAGTTAACCCAAGACACTTTGGGTCTGGGCAAAAAAAACACTAAGGGCAAAAAGGCAAAGGTGTAGCGAAGGGCAGCAAATAAAAATGGTGGAAATACGCCAAGCGATAACTTGATCACCACAAAGTTCGTTCCCCACACTGCCACGATAGCGAGTGCCAGCAATAAATGACTGGCTGGCAGTGAGTAAACCTTCTGCGAAGTCTTAGGCACTCGTCAGCAATTCTGCGACACGCTCAGCAATCATCATCGTAGGTGCAGCAGTATTACCCGAAGTAATTGTTGGCATTGCTGAAGCATCCACTACGCGAAGATGATGAATACCCCTCACGCGCAACTCTGAGTCAAGCACTGCCATCGGATTGTCTTCGCGACCCATCTTGCATGTGCCAACTGGATGGAAGATGGTGGTTCCAATATCACCAGCCGCCTTGATTAATTCGGCATCAGTTTGATATTGCATACCAGGCTTATATTCTTCAGGGGTGTATGATCCCAACGCAGCCTGCCCCACAATCTTGCGAGTAAGGCGCAAAGATTCTACTGCTACCTTACGGTCTTCATCTGTTGATAAATAATTGGGGCTAATGACTGGTGGTGCTTCTGGGTTAATTGAATTAATGTGCACACTGCCGCGCGAAGTGGGACGCAGGTTACAAACACTTGCAGTAAATGCATTAAACGAATGCAAGTCTTCGCCAAACTTTTCTAATGACAAAGGTTGCACGTGATATTCCACATTAGCGCGCTTTTGTTCCGGTGAACTATAAGCAAATGCACCGAGCTGTGATGGCGCCATGGACATTGGCCCAGAGCGCTTGAGCACATACTCCAAACCAATCATCATCTTGCCCCAGAGCTTATTGGCTTTGGTGTTCAAGGTCTTAATCCCGTTCACCTTGAAAATCATTCGAAGTTGCAAATGGTCTTGCAGGTTCTCACCAACCCCTGGAAGATCAGCAATAACGGGGACTCCTAATTGGTTTAAGTGTGCAGCAGCACCAACACCAGAGCGCTCTAGAATTTGCACACTACCAATTGCACCGGCGCTTAGCAATACTTCACCATCCCGCTCGATGGCACATAAGGCTTCGCGGGATTGGCCATCCTTGATGTATTCAACCCCAAGACAATTTTTAGTAGCAGAATCAATTTTGAGCTTGGTCACAATGGCTTGAGTTAATACTGTGAGATTAGGACGCGTTGCAGCATCCCTTAAAAAAGCTTTTGAAGTATTTAGGCGCCAACCAGCACGCTGACTCACATCGAAATAGCCTACGCCAAAGTTATCACCACGATTGAAGTCTTCCGAAGCCGGAATACCGGCCTCAACTGCGGCATCCTTAAAGCGATCCATAATGGGCCAACGTAAGCGTTGCTTAGAAACAGTCCACTCACCACCTTTGCCATGCCACTCATTTGCAGCACTGTGGTAATCCTCAAATGATTTGTAACGCTTCAGTGCGTTTTCCCAAGACCAAGACTCATCACCAGTTGCTTGCACCCAAGACTCATAATCACCCGCTTGGCCGCGCATATAAATCATGCCGTTAATGGATGAGCATCCACCTAAAACGCGCCCACGGGGATACAACAAGGAACGACCATTCAAACCTTTTTCAGAAGCCGTTTTAAAACGCCAATCTGCCCTTGGGTTATCAATGCAATATAAGTATCCAACTGGAATATGGATCCAGATGTAGTTGTCATTCTTACCCGCCTCAATCAGCAGGACTTTTTTATTGGGGTTCTCAGTCAAGCGCTTAGCAAGCATGCAGCCAGCACTACCTGCTCCGATGATGATGTAATCGTAAGTATTTGCTTGAGCCATCTTTTTATTTAAGTTTATTTGTCACGCTCTCATTATTTACCAATACAAAACTTCAGGTATTTCTTGGCATTTTTTTTGATTTGTTATAGAATCATATTTGATCTAATATTAGATCATGAGAACCACCTTTAAAAAAGCATTTGCCCAATTTGTAAAAAAGGCCTCTAAGCCTTTACAGCTAGCAATTGAAATCAGAGTCGATGAAGTTTGCAATAACCCGAGGATAGGTCAACAAAAGCAAGGAGATCTTTAGGGGGTATTTTGTTTATAAATTTCGCTTTAATGCACAGGAATATTTGATGGCTTACCAGTTTGATCATTTTGCTGATGAAATAAAAATAACCTGGATTGAGTTTTACCAAATTGGATCTCATGAAAATTTTTATACCCAGTTAAAAAAATCTATTCGACTCAAATGACGACTTCAATCTACCTCAATAGAGAAAGTGAGTACTACATATGACTCAATCCATGACAGCAGAGGATCTATATGCTCACGTGCAAAAAATGCCCTCAAAAGAACGTATTAAATTTTTCTCATTAATTGCTATCAATGCCTTTCAGGAGAATGACTATACGCATGAGCAAGTATTTGGACACCTCCGAAACGCGACGTTCTCAGCAGAAGAGGCAGCAGAATTTTTAGAAATCTCACTTCCCACCTTGCGAAGGTACGTTCAGGCTGGCAGATTAAAGCCTACATCACTCATTGGAAGAAGCCAGCTATTTTCTAGTGCCGATCTGAAACTACTAAAGCAGAAAATCAGCAAAGCATAGCTAAAGTCCAATACACGTCTAAAATAGCGATATGCATATTAATGAGAAGAATCGCACTCCTAAGCTTGTTGAAGCTGATGACGGGCCCAGCAAGTCTGAGCTAAAGCGCCAAATGACAGAGCGCCAGAAATTGGCGGAAGTTTTGGCTGCCCTGAGTAGCGATGCCTTAAAGACCATCCCCTTGGACGAGGCAATTAAAACCGCTATTGCCGAGACAAATAAGATCAAGAGTTTTGAGGCGATTCGTCGTCATAAGCAATACCTTGGCAAGCTAATGCGTTTTTTGGATGATGAAGAATTAGACGCAATTCAGAAACGCTTGGATGCGATTCAGGGCGTTAGTAAAGCGGAGGCCGCTAAGTTACATTTTTTAGAGAGCTATCGCGATAGACTGATTGCGAATGATGAAGCGTTTACTAAAATGATTGAGCAATATCCCGATATGGATATTCAGAATATGCGCACTTTAATTCGTAATGCGCGTCGTGAAAAAGAACTAAACAAGCCGCCTAAGGCCTACCGCGAAATCTTCCGCGTTCTTAAAGATATGGGTCTTTAAAGTTTAATCTTGCGGGCTGGTACTTCCACCCACCGATAAAGATAGGTTGCCGCTAACCAACTAGCTACTATAGCAACCAACATCAAAGCAAGCGCCATGACACCATCATGAGGGCGACTCATTCCCCAGGCGATATATAGCGTATTTGCCAGTAATACAAACGAGAAATGAATCAAGAAAGCGCAGTACGATCTTCTGCTTCCCCAGAGAATGACATTGACCAGCTTATGTTTTCTAGACTGATGTTGAGGACGCTTCTGATCTTGCTTCTGATCTTTGTAAGCCGAGTCCCCCCATAGGATAAGAGCAATGGCGACTATGTAGGCCAAAATGTTTCTGGGCCAAATTTGGTGAAAGCTTGAAATAACGATAACTACACCAATTCCTACAAACATCATTTTGGCAAATCGATTTACCTTAGGGTCAGGATAGTTTTTACAAAGCTGTGCCAGTACCCCAAGTCCATAAGCACCCATAAAGTAAATGAAGTAGTTTTCATAAGCGCCAGAGCGATTAAAAAATAGCAAGGATGCTACGCAGAGCACCAACAGAATCCATATCAGGGAACGAAAACTGGAAAACATGCTCAACATGATTGCCAGAATGGCATAAAGCTGCCAATCAATTGCCACATACCAAACACCAGCAGAAATCGAATCTAATCCTAAGATGCCCTGGAGAAAAAATAAATGGGCTAAGAACTGCCCTAGGGTTTCTGATTCACCAACAAATTCATCCTGAACCCAAAAGCGCGCAATCCAGGCACAGATAATTGTGATGATGAGTGCAACTACATAGGGTGCAAATAAACGCAGGTAACGATTAAAGATTACCTTCAACACATTGCGGACACTCTTCAGGTCAGTGGAACGAGTCAATGATTGGGCTGCCAAATAGCCGCCCATCACTAAAAAGATTTGCACTGCGTAACGGCCATACTCAAATAACCAAGTCATCACCCCTGGAAGTAGCAGCCTTGCATCTTCTGCAATTTGCCCATAACTCGAGAAATGATGCAGGATGATGATTAACGCTGCGAAGGTCTTTAAAAAATCGACGAGAAGAAAATGGTTTTTTGACTGCAATGAAAATTTGAATAAAGGGTTGGTCAAGACCTACTTGAGTGAGGCAGCATATGCAGCCAAGTCTTGAATATCCTCATCGCTTAAGCCACGTGCAGCACTTCCCATTGTGCCATCCATATCGATGCGAGCTCCGGAACGAATATTCTTTAGCTGCGCAATGAGATATTCCTTGGATTGCCCAGCCAATCGTGCAATGTGTTTCTGGCCTTGCAGTTGTGCGCCATGACATGAATTGCAATACTGTGTGCCAGAGATTTGCTGCCCCCTCGCAATTTGATCAGCATTACCTGATTTTGCAGGCGGTGCAGGTAGGCTAGCAAAGTAAGCGGCAATGTCTCGCATATCCTGATCACTAAGTGGTGCGGCAAGAGCCTCCATTGCGCCACCCTTACGTTGCTGCCCTCTAAATTGGATCAGTTGATAAGTAACAGACAGTGGTGGTTGCGCAGCAAGATTAGGGATATCCGGTGATACAGAAATTCCGTCTTCGCCATGACAAGCAAAACAAGTTTGTGCTTTTGCTTTGCCGGCCACTGCATCAGGAGGTGCAGCATAGGCAACTGGTGATAGACCCAGGGTAGTAAAAAAGGCCACCCCGAGGATGGCCTTAGTGTTAATTACAAACCTCATTTACCGTAAGACACGCGGAAGATTGCACCAGTCTCATCATCGGATACCAACATAGAACCGTCTTTGAGCATTTGTACATCTACTGGACGGCCCCAGAACTTATCGCCCTCCAGCCAGCCTGTAACAAATGGTTCAGATTTAACAACCTTATTATTAGAATCCAATACCACACGAACAACTTGGTAGCCTACGCGCTGTGTTTTATTCCAAGATCCATGTTCAGCAATAAAAATATTGCCTTTGTAATCCGCCGGAAATTGTTTACCGTTGTAAAAACGCATACCCAGTGCTGCTACGTGAGCGCCTAAGTTATATACAGGCTTATCAAACTCCTCACATGAACGACCTTTGCCGAACTCAGGATCCAAGAAGTCTCCTTGATGACAGAACGGATAGCCGAAGTTCATCCCTTTAGGACGCACCAAACGATTCAAAGTGTCACCTGGCTTATCTTCAGCAGCCCAGTCACGTCCATTGTTCGTAAACCAAAGCTCTTTGCTACCCGGCTGGAAATCCATGCCAACACTATTACGCACGCCAGATGCCACTGTTTCCAAAATATTGGTTTTGAGATTCAGCCTTACGATCGTGGCATGTGTAACTGGTTGCACAACAATATTCGCAGGAGTACCAATTTGGAAATACAGATATTGACCGTCAGGGCTGAGCTTCATAAACTTCCAGCCATGCGGCTCATCCTTAGGAAGCGCATCGAACACTACCACCGGAGCTGGCGGATTATCTAAATTCTGCTCAATATTGTCATAGCGAATAATGCGCGAGAGTTCAGCAACATAAAGTGAGCCGTTTACAAATGCAACGCCATTAGGACGATGTAAGCCTTTGGCAATTGTCTTCACTTCGCGCTTGCCATCTTTTGTCACTACCGCATAGACATTTCCAGTAAAGCGAGTGCCCACATAAACAGTGCCACTTGGAGACTCAGTCATGGAACGACCATTAGGCATGCCCGATGCCCACAGCTCCACCTTAAAGCCCGCAGGAACTTTCAGCTTGCTAACTGGAATTTCATCCGCAGGCATCGCAGAGATACCAGGAGGATTAGGCGCCAATGAAGGATTCATACCATCTGGCGTTCTGCCTTGGGCCCAGGTTGGCGGAATACCGCTTGCTGGTGGAGCGGCCGGAGCCTGCGCGCCTGCAATGCTAACAACTGCCATACCGGCAGCAAACATTAATGCGTGAAGAGCGCTGTTCTTCATATTGTGCTTCATTCTGAATCTCCCATGATTTTGTTTGTTTTTATGGATAAAGCAATGCTATAGCATTTTGTGTGTCTAATTTAACCGATTCAATCTACTGCACCGCAACAAATCCATTGCTTAAAACTGAAAGCGCGCGCCCACTGAAATCGCCTGAGGCATGCCAGCTTGATAGGCTGATGCTTGAGAGGCAATATTAAATGTCACGTACTGCCGGTTAAATAAGTTAACTACCGAGGCAAAAACAGAGGCCTGCTGTGTTACTTGATAATTGGCTCTGAGGCCTACAATCGCATAAGCTGGCACCGGCAATGAGCCCGTAGACATCCACGAATTACCAACATACCGAACTGTTGTGGTGAGGCTCGCTTGTGGAACTGGGTAATAAGTAATGCCCGCATTAGCCATATTTCTTGGGACGCCACCAACCTGGGTATTAGTGGGATCTGTTGTAGCACTCCAAGTCAGGATCGTGTTGGTATAGCTGTAACCGCCATCTAAAGCCCACTGCGCATTCACATCGTGGTGATACTGCAGCTCAATACCGCGACTTAATAAATTTTGCTGGTTTGTGTAGTAGCTGACGTTTGTGAAGCCGCCCGTACTCGCACCACAACCCGAAATACCTACCCCAGCACATAGGCTAGTTGCAAAAGCTACATTTGCATTGGTGATCTTATAACTGGCAATTGCATTCTGAATGTAATTGTTAAAAGCAGTTAATTGCGCAAAGCCACTCTTCCATCGATAGTCCGTACCAATTTCATAGCCAGTCATTGTTTCAGGCGTTAAATTCGGATTTGCTAACGAATAGCCGCTCACTGAGTTGCCATAGCTGCGAAGAGTGTTATTCATACTGGGCGCATGGAAGGCTTGATAAGCAGCACCGCGCAAATCCCAATTTGATGTCGCCTTATAGAGCAATCCCAAGGATGGGCTCAATTGCGTTTTACTCTGATTGGGTATAGCTTGGTACAAAGGGTTTACACCATTGGCGCCAGCGTTGTATGAAGTTGGAGTTTGGCTGTTCCAAGCATCCACGCGTGCACCCAGAGTTGCCTCAAGAGGAATTGCATTTGCACTGGATTTAATCTGACCCAATAATCCATAAAAGTTTTGCTGACCCTGGGCATAGCTTACAGAGTTCACAGCACCCGATGAAGCAAGATTATTCGTCTGATTGGATGCAGAAATATTTCTGGCATCAAGCCCAACGATGTATTGGTCGATTCCAGCAAAATTTAGGTCGTGCGTATATTGCGCTGATGCACCTACCGTAGAATAAGGATCCGTGTAATTGGCATTGATGTATGGTTTATATGATGGTGCCGCTAAATTGTTGGCAGTTTGCTTATAGAAATTGGTTGCTTGATAGTAAACATTAACCTGCACTTTTTTATTGACATCCAGATTAGTAGTGGAACCTCCCGCTACATCTGCCATCTGAATCAAATTTGGGGCAATCGCATAGTTATTGCTTAAATCGGCCATAGTGCTATAGCCCAATCTTAGAAAGGCATTCGTATCTTGAGTGGGTTTAAAGTAATTTTGTAACCGGATATTCGAATTCTTGACGGCATCTGTCCCCATGCCATTTTTAATATTACCTGGCGATCCCGGTGAAATCGTAGCGTAATTCTGAAAACCTTCGCTCGAGAAATAGTCTGCCGAGAAACGCATCTGCACGGCATCTGAAACAATTAAATCTTTTGATGCTGCAACATTGCCCGTGGCAAATGATCCATAGCTGGCAGATATATCTTGGGAGCTATTTTTGGGTGTCTTAGTGTTGATATTAATGACACCGCCCATGCCATAGTTACCCCACAAACTAGAAACGCCGCCACGCACAAATTCCACAGATTCAATTGAGGACATGGGAACTAAATTCCATTGCACCGTTCCATAGAAGGCATCATTCGCCGGTAAGCCATCTATTAAGACAAGGGTACGACCGTAACCCAAGCCGCGCACATTAATACTCTGCCCTGTTGGATCTTTTTGATAGTAGGGCACATCATTTAGAAAAACCCCAGGGACATTCTTAAGCACTTGGTCAATTGTTTGATCAGGAGAGGCCTCTAAAACCTCCTTAGTCAGGATGGTGGTATTTAAGGACATCTGATCAAGCGGAGTACCTGAACGCGTTGCATTGACAACAACATCGCTGAGCTTTTGATCGTAATCCGGAGGTGGCGCAACTTGTGCAATCGCCCCATACTGCGGAACGAGCAAAATAAGCGTCAAAAGACAAAAACTGGAGAGTGTCCCTTGACGCATTTCAGATAACTAAGCAGGCAACTACTTAGACTTGGTCTTGCCCATCAGAGAAGCTAGCAAGGGATTGGCGCTTGCTAGTTCTTTTTTGGATTTTGCCTTCTCATCTGCACCCAACTTAGGATTCTTAGCAGCATTTTTCATTCCCTGCGCAGTTTTCAAAGCCAAGTTTTTATAGAGATCTGTTTTTTTCATTGTCATGATGAAGGTCTCCTGTTCTTGATCAAATTACTCTCTTATTTGGTTACTAAGTTACTTAGTTAATTACTTAGTTAGTTAGTTACTTAGTTAGTTATTTCGTGAGTGAGCGTGCTGCCAAACCCATAAATAACAATGACCAACCTTGTAACAGCAACTCGATCGCAATCAACATGCCTGGAAGCCAAAGGCTAGAGTCTGGGTAGCCGTTTATGATGAGAACGCCCATCAAGATGGAAATTGCTGATGACAAAACCAACCAGAACCATTCGCGAAAATGACGATGCTGAAATGCTGAGATCAAGCGCAGTACACCAGTCACAAAAAAGATTGCAGCTAGCCATAAAGTAATTGCCTCAAGCGCTGGAATTGGAAACGCCCAGGTAAAGATCGCTGCAGCAATATAAAGCGCTGCCAAGATCAGTTGAATGCCTACGCTTTTCCAACCCTGTGATTTAAGAGCATGCGCACCTTGGAGAATGCCGCCCGCGAACAAGAAAATTCCCAAGACATTGACTGAGATAAAAGAGAACAAAGTTTGGCCCGCAATGCCAATCATGCCTAATACGATGAATAAAATTCCAAGGCCAATTAATGCGCCGGGGATTTTTGCTGCTGCACCCAATACTTTTGTACGGAGCTCTTGAATCTGAGCATTTGATAGTTCGGCCATAAAGGTACCTTTTTTCTAAATGAATGTTATTAATAAAATCTAAATATTGCTAAGCACTACAAAGTGTCTTGAACGGAATCTATAAATCGACGCACTGTCTTATTAAAGGCTTCTGGCTGCTCAATATTCGATAAATGTGCCGCCTCCTCCAGTATCACCATTTTGGAGTGATCTATTAAGCGATGTAAAACAATACCTTGATCAACGGTACATGCTGGATCATCGCGCCCTGACAGCACTAGGGTGGGCGTCTTAATCTTTAGCAACATTGTACTTTGCGCCATATCGCGTACCGCGCTACCGCACGCCATGTAGCCCTCAACACTAGTACCCAAAATCATTTGGCGCACTTTCTCAATTTCTTGGGGAGCACGCTCAATAAATGGAGCGGTAAACCAGCGCTTAATCGTGCCTTCCACCAATCCAGCAATGCCTTGTGAGCGCGCAATTTCAAAACGCTCCTCCCACAAACTGCGTGGCGGCATTTCTGAGGCGGTATTACAAAGTGACAACGAGAGGATGCGGTCAGGAAAGCGAGCTCCTAGTTGCTGACCGATCATGCCGCCAATAGATAAACCCATGAAGTGCGCTTTCTGAATGCCAAGAGCATCTAGTAATCCGATAGCATCATCCGCCAATTGAGCAATGGTGTAAGGACCAGCGCTAAGACCAGAGCCGCCATGCCCTCTTTTGTCATAGCGTAATACGCGATAGCGGTCTTCTAATGCAGGAACATTGCCATCCCACATGCTGCCATTAGCCATCAAACTATTGGCGACTAATAAAACGGGGCCGTCTTTGGGGCCATCAAAGCGATAGGCAACATCGACGCCATTTACCTTAATGATTTTCTGATCCTGCATTTGAGTCATTTATCTCCACCCTCTCTCAAGTTCTGCTCATCTTCTCTTTAACTTCTATTTAACCTCTATTCAACTTCTATTTATCTATTTGTCAGAGCATGTTAGATTATCCAACGAAACTATAAAAATACTAAGGAGACAAGATGTTTACAACACCTAAGTGGGGGAGAGACACCCATAAGCGCAATAGTCTTATCCTGGCGTTTTGCCTTGCTTTTGGGGTGAGCCTTGCCAACGCGCAAAGCTATCCTAACCGCACCGTAAAAATGATCGTACCCCTAACTACAGGCTCAGGTGCCGATATTGCAGGTCGGGTTGTAGCCAAAAGCCTCACTGAGACCTGGAAACAACCCGTCATTGTTGAAAACCGGCCTGGTGCTGGGGGACTCATTGGCACTGGAGTGGTTGTGAACTCTGAACCCGATGGATACACCTTATTAGTTCAATCAGCCTCGTATGCAGCCAATCCCGCAATCTACAAGAAGTTGCCATATGACCCTCTCAAGAGTTTGGTTGATGTCGCTATTTTGGGACAGACACCTTATGTGATGATTACTGCCGCAGATGGTCCCTATCAATCTATTCGCGAACTTGTCATTGCAGCCAAATCCAAACCCAATGAAATTACTTTTGCTTCTGCCGGTGTTGGCAGTTCAACCCACCTAGCTGCTGAATATTTCAATCAAGTCATGGGAATCAAACTCATTCACGTTCCTTACAAGGGATCGCCTGAAGCCATTCAGGATACGATGTCTGGGCGCACCGCTTTTTACATGGCCCCTCTAGATACCGCTATTAGTCAACTTAAAGGCGGAAAACTGCGCGCCTTAGGAGTCACCAGCAAAACTCGCAATGCTGCAGTTCCCGAGATTCCCAGTGTTGCTGAACAGGGCTATGCCAATTTTGAAATTGGCCTATGGTTTGGTGTGTGGGCACCAGCAGCCACGCCCCCTGCAATCGTGAAAAAGATTAATCAAGATATTAATCAAGCAATGCTAGACCCTGAAGTCAAAACTGCTTATGAAAGCAAAGGCATCAAGGCAACACCAATGAGTCCTGCGGAGTTTACAAAGTTTGTTCGCGAAGAAATGGGTAAATATCAAAAGATCGCTAAAGAAGCAGCCATTGAACCCCAGTAATTTGGCGCCTCTTTGCCAAGCTCCGAGTAGTGAGGTCCGCTCACCCCTGATCCAGTTCCCGGCAGGGGCTGTGGACTGTCATGCTCATGTATGCGGTCCTGCTACGCAATTTCCGTATGCTCAGGAACGCATATATACACCGCCTGATGCCACCCTTGAAAACTATCAAGCACTCTTAAAGATGTTAGGGGTAGATCGTTCGGTTTTAGTGCAACCCAGCGTGTATGGCACTGACAACCGGGCGATGCTGGCTGCGCTGAAATCCAACCCCCAGCAATTTAGAGGTGTTGCAGTTATCTCTAACGATCCCCATAAAGTAAAGGATCAAGATTTTGCTGACTTGCATGCGGCGGGAGTAAGAGGACTGCGTTGCAATATTGTCGACATCGCTGATAAATCTGCCGGACTCCCAATTGAGCAACTAAAAAACTTAGCAAAACGGATTCAAGGATTTGGCTGGCATCTAGAACTATTGATGCATGTGAATGAATACCCCGATCTTGCTAAGACCTTTGAAGATTTTCCGGTGGATTTAGTATTCGGTCACTTTGGTTATACCCATGCAAAGTATGGCGTTGCCGATAAGGGATTTCAGGGTCTTCTAGATTTAATGAAACATCAGCGTGCCTGGGTCAAAATGACAGGACCTTATCGTATCTGCGATGGTGATCTTCCTTATGTTGATATGCGTCCATTTAACGATGCTGTCGTTGAGGCAAATTCCCATCGCTTGATCTGGGGAAGTGACTGGCCGCACGTCATGGTAAAGAAGCAAATGCCGCACGATGCCGACCTATGTGACCTTCTAGGGACATGGGTACAGGACGACACCCTCAGAAATTCCATACTGGTCAGCAACCCCTGTATCCTGTATGACTTTCCGGCCCCCAAAAGCTAGAGGACCTAAATCCCTACGAAATAAGAGGTAGGTCTACATTTATGAATTTAGTAAGAGAGATTAAAAATCATTATGGATAACACGCTCACCGTTATTTTAGGAATCGTTGCAATACTCCTGCCCCTAGTTGTAGGGCGCCTTTTCTGGAAACGTTTCGATCATTACTTTGGTAGAGGTGATGAGGTCTATATGGATACTCTTGAATATTTTCTCAAAAAGATTGGTTCCACTGTTTTAGTTGCATTTGTTATTTTGTGGATTGGTATGAGCCTGGTATTTAACGGTAGCGCTTCATAGAAGAAAAATATCAGCATGAGTGATCAATTTAAAACTATTCTCCTTAAAGCAAAGCTAAACTTTGCGATCTTAGCTGCCATCTTGGTGATTGCCGTATTGGGGAAATTTACCAACCCAGAACTGACCAATAGCATCTTTATCACTGCCGATCAATTGCTGTCGGAGTTGTATCTCATCTTTGTTGCAATTACTTTGGGTGCTTTTATCCCTAATTTCAAACTCGTTGTATTTGGTGCGATCGCAGCCTTTATTGGTGCGGCTGTATTGATTCAGATGGGTATCTTTACTTACCTCACTACTGAGTACTTATTTTCAGTACTGATTGTGGTTCTTGGATTTGCCTCTATCGCCAATCTCTACAGACACTATCGAGAGTTTAAATTTTAACAAACTAGCTTTGCCGATCATTCAAGTATTGATTGTGATTTGTTTTTAAGTCGGTAAGTTTTTGCCATAGCGATGCTCTTGGTAAATTCATTTGTAGTTTTTTCATTGAATTCTCCAGCTTACCCTCACGAGATAACAAAGCATCTATAGCCCTTTGGAGATCCCTATGAATGCTATCTCCATAAGCAATATAAGATTTTTCAAGTGCATCATTTAACTCTGACTTACTTGGGTTAAGCATGACAAGATCAATGACGTCTCTACTGAACACCGCATCATCATTCCAGCGATCAGAGTTAGCTAGCAACTTACTTGCCAATAGATCAACTCTCGTTAATGTAAAAATATTACCAATTCGATCTTTGGGGCCGGGGTCGTCAAATAAAATACGTCCCTCCAAAACAATCTCAAATTTAATTTTACTTTCGCCCGACTGAATGATTGTGCGGATTCCATATTGGTCAGCCCTAAGCTCGCGGGCCAGCATCAGACCCCTACCTCCGCTGCTAATTGCATGGATACCATCAGGTCCAGTCAAAAGTTGGCGTAGATTTCGATAGCCCTCCACATCAGAAACTAAAAAATCAATATCTACGGACTCACGATACTCATCTTGTAATAGCGCAATCGCAGTGCCGCCACCAAAGTAACAGCAATGCTCTTTTAATAAATGATGATTTAACTGACCCAAAACATGTTCAATATTTTGATGGTGTTTACGCTTAAACAAACAACTGCTCCATACCTCTATTGATAGTCAGTCTTTGCATTAACTCTCTCTCATGATTTTCGAGGTGCTCCAAATCCAAAAAACGTTTATTCCGCTCATAAATTGACATTGCCTCAGCATCCGTTAAATACTCCTCCTCATCTAACTGCCAAGCTAATGTCTTTAATTGCGGATAGTCTTTAATTCGAAGGTGCGGAGTATCAGGGCCTGCAATTTGTTTTGTGCCCCCCTCAATCGCTTGATTACCCAGGGGAACTAAACCCAAATGCAAATCCAGTACCTCGCATACCTGCAGATAGGCACCCATATTGACACCTGACTCACCCTTCTCAATACGGTGCAATGTGACCCTTGAAATACCAGCCGCTCCAGCACATGATTGAGCGCGAATTTTCAAGGCCTTTCTTCTAGCGGTAATCTGCCCTCCCAAGCGCACAAGGACAGGTAGATTCTGTATGGTTTGATTATTGGGAGGTATAGTCATGATGTTTCTTATTATATACATTTATATATATTTGTAAATTATAAGAAACAATATTTTGAAATAATCGACATATTAGTCATATACTGAGTTGCCCATGTCAGAAATCTTTTATAGCGCTTTCTGAAATATGGGCTTTCACGCCAAAGAATTGAGGCAACTAACTTCCTAACCTCTACACCAACACAATTTCAGCCTTTTATCGGGGGTGATATCAATCCCCCAAGCGCCGAAAGTCACACCAGGTTCTTGTTATTTATCGTCAAGATAGTCAATAACATGACCTATCTTGGCCAGCTTAAACTCAATAAATGCAGTCACTTGAACTGTTGAGGCAAGCTCTAATTCAATAATATCCAGAGCACTTTTAGGCACAAAATAGCCAGCAACTTTATTCCGACTCAGAATGGCAACAGTTTGATTACCCACACGAGTAATTGGCATCATATTGAGCTCCTTAGGAAAAATTGAAACAATAAAAAAACGCAGTCATATTTAGTGACTGCGTTTATTTTAAAGAGCAGAAAAACCATACTCAAATAATGGCGCTTAGATAGATTATTTTTCTAGCGCTCCATAAATCACTGCATTGAGTTGCTCACGATGCACCTTGCGAATTTCTCCCGGTGCAACACCCATCATGACAACCACCATCTGTTCTTTTGGATCAGCCCAGAAGATCGTTCCGTAAGCGCCATTCCATGTGAAATCGCCGACGTTACCGTTGATAGCTGAAAGACCCCTATCAGTGCGTACCGCTACACCCAAACCAAATCCATAACCCATACGGCCTGGCTCAGTACCGCTCACATTATTTTTAATGTCTTTGTTGAGATGGTTTGATGTCATAAAGGCAACTGTTTGAGGGCCTAACACCTTCTTGCCATCGAGACTTCCACCATTGAGCAACATTTGACCAAAGCGAATGTAATCGCCAGCTGTTGAGTACGCACATGATCCGCCGCAATCAAACTTTACTTTCTGCGTATGGATATCGACCTTCTGTGCCTTACCTGTCAATGGATCTGTTGGTAATGGTTGCGCTAAACGTGGACGATCTTTTTCAGCAAGATCAAAAGTGGTGTTCGGCATTCCAACTTTATTCCAGATGCGCTCTTGCATTACTGCACCCAAAGGTTTGCCGGCAATCTTCTCTTCAATAATGCCGAGCACATCGAGGCCAAATCCATAGTCCCAAGCAGTGCCTGGCTCATACAGCAAGGGATTACTTGCTAACTTGTCAATAAATTCTTGTGCGGTGTATTGCACTGCTGCTGGTGCAGAACCTGCCGGATATGTCTTATGTACTGGAGTGGCGCCACGGCCGCCATAGGTAAGGCCATTGGTATGGCGCATCAAGTCTTGCACAGTGATCGGATTTTTTGCAGGAACTAGATTGAGCTTTCCATCGGCATCCACTTGGCCAACTTTCATATCCTTAAATTGCGGCAACCAATTGGAGATCGGTGCATTTAATGGAAGTTTGCCTTCTTCATAAAAAGTGAGGGCACTCACTGAAGCCATTACCTTAGTCATCGATGCCAAATTAAAAA
The DNA here is from genome assembly GCF_018881975.1 of Polynucleobacter sp. JS-Safj-400b-B2. Classification (GTDB taxonomy): domain Bacteria; phylum Pseudomonadota; class Gammaproteobacteria; order Burkholderiales; family Burkholderiaceae; genus Polynucleobacter. Next base: position 30,919 of record NZ_JACVPJ010000002.1, read on the forward strand.
CGGCATCCGTAGTCATCGGCTTGTTATTTGCTTTATCCAAATAGCCATAAGGTTTAAAAATAGTTAGCTTGCCATTTTTAGAAACTGCCAGAACGGCACCAGCCATATTGTTGGCAGCAATCTGATCGGCAAAGAAGGCATCGATTCTTTTGAGACCTTCTTGGCTAAATCCTTGCCCCGGGGTAGCACTAAGGGGGAGCGGGAAGGGCGCTTTTGATGTATCGGCTGCAAATAAACTTGCACTAACTAATAAACCAGCGATTAGGCTAGTTGCCTGCATTTTTCTCATACTATCTCCACTTTTTATTGTTTTATATGGCATTTCGGGGGGAATTTATCCCCCTCTTGAGCTATTGAAGCAGACTTTTTAGGAGATAGTGGTATTCACCTGTTTTATATACTTTTTTTCGTATATAGAATCAACTTTTAATTATTTGTAGAAATATCTATCAAATATGACAATAGCGGTCTTATGTATAAATATGACGCCATTGACCAAACCCTGGTAGATCAACGAGTTGCCCAATTTCGCGACCAGGTTGCGAGGCGCCTAGACGGCACTCTTGCAGAAGAAGAATTTCGCCCCCTGCGTTTGCAAAATGGTCTGTACCATCAACGCCATGCTTATATGTTGCGCGTTGCCATTCCCTATGGTTTATTTAGTGCAAAACAATTGCGCACCTTGGCGCTCATCTCCGAAAAGTATGACCGCGGTTATGGCCACTTCACAACACGTCAGAACATTCAATACAACTGGGTCACACTAGAAGATACTCCCGATATTTTGGCTGAGCTGGCTAAAGTAGAAATGCATGCCATCCAAACTTCGGGTAACTGTATTCGCAATATTACGAGCGACGCCTTTGCTGGTGTAGCCGCCGATGAATATGTAGACACCCGTCCGGTTTGTGAACTCTTACGTCAATGGTCAACGCTGCATCCTGAATTTGCCCATCTACCGCGTAAATTTAAGTTTGCAGTCAATGGTGCAAAAGAAGATCGTACAGTACTCCTTTGTCATGATGTGGGCATTGAACTTCGAAAGAATGCCGCCGGTCTATTAACGGCAGATATCTATGCTGGCGGTGGCATGGGTCGCACTCCAATCCTTGGATCCCTGATTAAACAAGGACTGCCTTGGAATGTACTACCGAGTTATCTCACTGCCTTACTGCGCGTATACAACCGCTTTGGTAGAAGAGATAACCTCTATAAGGCGCGTATTAAGATTTTGGTCAAAGCCTTAGGACCAGAAGAGTTTGCTCGTCAAGTTGAAGGTGAATGGGCTCATATTAAAAACAGTGATGATAATTTCACGCAAGCAGAGTGGGATCGCGTTGCTCAGCATTTTACTAAACCGGCATATAAGTCCTTGCCGGCTCTCAGCGCTGAGCAAGTATTAAATAGCGCACCAGAAGCAGAACGAGCTGCATTTGCTCGTTGGATTGAGCGCAATGTAAAACCACATCAAATTCCTGGTTATGCCAGCGTGATTCTGTCACTCAAACCCCATGGAACAGTTGCACCTGGTGATGCCACTACAGCACAAATGTTGGCCATTGCAGATTTAGCTGATCAATATAGTTTTGGCGAACTACGTGCCACCCATGAACAAAACTTAGTGCTTGCAGATGTTGAGCAGTCCAAGTTATATGAACTGTGGCAAGAAGCGAAGAAGCAAAAAGTAGCCTTACCAAACATTGGCTTGCTCACTGACATCATCGCTTGCCCTGGCGGAGACTTCTGTTCGCTCGCTAATGCTAAATCCCTTCCGATTGCTAAGGCCATTCAAGAGCGTTTTGATGATTTAGATTATTTATTTGATTTAGGTGACATTAGTCTTAATATCTCTGGCTGCATTAATTCTTGCGGCCACCACCACGTTGGCAATATTGGCGTACTTGGTGTCGATAAAGATGGAGAAGAGTGGTATCAAATCACATTAGGTGGCGAGCAAGGCAATGACGCCTCTATCGGCAAAGTAATTGGTCCCTCCTTCTACGCCGATGAAATCCCGGATGTCATTACTAATGTGATCAATACGTATGTAAAGCAGCGTACTGATGATGAGTCCTTTATCCAAACCTACAAACGCCTAGGGGTTACGTTGTTCAAAGAGGCGGCTTATAAAGATAAAAGCGAAAACGCAAAGAAAAAAGATAAAGCGGGGGTGGATGCATGAGTCAAGATCGATTGAATGCTATCGCCTCCCATCAGGAGATTTTGCATTTCCCTAAAGGTGGCAAACCTTCCCTAGCTCCAAATGATTGGCAAGTATGGAGCGGCAGCCAAGATGAGGGTGGTTTACCTGACTTGGAGCATGGTGCCCACAAAGCATTGGTGCCGTTTACTTGGTGGCTTGAGCATCATCATGAAGTCGACATTCAAGCGCTCGCCAAGAATGGTCAGATTGGTGTATGGTTTGCCGCCGATGATGACATTCTGAAACATGCCGATGTGATTGAAGTAGGTAAACAGGCTTGGCCTTTAGTGGCAGCGCACTTCCCCATTTTTAGAGATGGTCGCAGCTTTAGTACTGCAGCTTTATTGCGTGATCGTTTTGCTTGGCAAGGTGAGATCCGTGCTATTGGTGATGTGTTGATTGACCAGCTCCTTCAGGGTGCTCGTGTTGGCTTTGATAGCTTTGCTTTGCGCCCTGATCAGAATTTGGATGTTGCCTTAAAGCAGTTTGACTTGTATTCAGTAACAACTCAGAACAGCTGGCGCGACAAAAGAACTTTCATTGCAGAAACTGTTTAAGCAAATGACCGTCATGACGCAATTTTCTAATATAGCTCACTTAGCTAATAGGACTAACTCAACTAATACATCCGCTACCCCACGGGGTAAAGTGTATTTAGTTGGAGCTGGTCCAGGCGCGGTTGATCTCATTACCGTTCGTGGTGCCAAGCTGCTAGCCCAAGCAAATATTGTTTTTTATGATGCTTTAGTAGATCCAGAAATGCTGACGCTCTGCCCACAAGCCGAGAAGATCGAGGTTGGTAAGCGTTGTGGCAAGCTATCTTCAGCACAGCAATTTATTAATAAGCGCTTAGTAGATGCTGCGCAGAAACATCAAGTGATTGTGCGTCTCAAAGGTGGTGATCCCATGTTATTTGGGCGTGCCGATGAAGAAATCCAGACTCTGAAAGCCGCTGGGATTGAAGTTGCAGTAGTCCCCGGTATTACCGCAGCCTTGGCGGGAGCGGCAAGCATTCAGCAATCACTGACATTGCGTGGAGTATCCCGTAGTGTGGCATTTATTACCTTAGCCCAAGGTGCTGAAAATCTTGCTCCCGGACAGCCGATCTCTAACCCTAGCGCTGATACCCTGGTGTATTACATGGGCCGCAAAGATGCCGCGCGTATTGCACAGCAACTGATTGAGCAAAGCCCTAATCAAAGCAGTAATACGCCAGTACAGATCTTAGAGGCTGTAAGCACTCCACGTGAGCGCTTATGGACTAGCACTCTACAAGAATTGGCTTTTGGTAAAGCGGATCAATGGTTTGATAGCAGATCACCCGCCCTCATCATGATTGGTGAAGCGCTAAGAGATAAAGCTCAAAGTATCCAGAATCTAGAGAGCCCTGGCTCCGAAATCGACAATGGCTTGCAAGACCGCCAAATCCTCACCAACGGCCGGCGTAGCGCTTAATGTCACGCCGGGGAATTTACCCCGACATTCTTCAAGCAGTACTGGGAAGTCATTTCGCAGGTGTCCGCCCTGCCCAAAGAAAACAGGCACCACCGTTAATTCAGTAGCACCCTGAGCGCTGAGGCTAGCCACAGCCTCCTCCAGTGAAGGTTGCATCATTTCCAAGAAAGCGAGTGCAACAGGAGTGGCAGGATGCTGCTCTTGCCATAGGGTAGCTAGGCGATCAAAAGGCTCACGCCAGCGGCTATCGCGGGCACCATGCCCAAACAAGATAATGGCTTTCATGGATGCTTATAAACTTTCAGTAAAAGTGTTTTGGTACTATAAGATTGAACTTCTTTACGATATAAACCAATAGCTTAACCTTCTTTTAAAGATCCCATTGCCACTCTATGTCTAGCTTACTCAGTCAAACTTGGTTTATCGCCCTGATGAGCGTCACGCTCATTGGAGCAGTTCTCTCAGCAGTTCACCATGCAGAAGTGATTGCCCATAAAACCGGCGAGCCATTTGGCACCTTGATACTGTCGATTAGCGTCACCATCATTGAGGTCTCTCTCATCATTTCGATGATGCTCACAGGTCACGAAGGCTCTGAATTCATAGCAAGAGATGCAGTATTTGCCACCGTCATGATTGTGATTAATGGTGTGATTGGTCTTTGTATTTTTATGGGCGGACTAACCCATCATGAAATGAGCTTTCGTAATGAGGGTACAAATTCAGCGCTAGCAGTACTTACTGCCCTAGCCACATTTATTTTGGTCATGCCAATCGTCACTGTGAGCACACCTGGACCAGATTTCACGAAGAGTCAGCTGGCATTTGCAGGTATTGCTTCGTTTGCGCTGTACATCGCTTTTTTATTCTTCCAAACAGTAAGTCATCGCGACTATTACCTACCTAAAACGAAAGATAAAAAGACTGATAACAGTATTCATGCAATCAAGCCTAGCAATCTCAAGACTACAGTCAGTAGCGTTTTACTCATCCTCTCACTCATCACAGTGGTTGGCCTGGCGGAGTTACTGAGTCCAGCAATTGAAAAAGGGGTCGCCGCTGCCGGCGCCCCAAAAACGATTGTGGGTATTGCGATTGCACTATTGGTATTGATGCCGGAGGGCTTTGCGGCCGTTAGAGCCGCAAGGGCCAATCGATTGCAAAGTAGTTTGAACTTAGCGCTAGGCTCGGCCTTAGCCAGTATTGGCTTAACGATTCCAACGGTGGCTGCCATTGCCATCTTCTTTGACTTAAATCTCAGCTTAGGTATTAGCACCCTCAATATGACGCTGATGTATTTGTCATTCTTTATTGGGGCACTCACACTAGCAATCGGAAGAACCACCCTCCTGCAAGGGATAGTCCATATCATTATTTTCTTGGAGTTTTTGTTCTTAAGTCTGGTTCCTTAGTACTAGCTGAAATCCGAAGCAAAAACTTTTTCTTAATATATTAGAAGTTAATTCGCTCTTCTTCTACAACAATTGGCCTCTTGCTTACATGAGTTTGTATAACTCCAATATATTCGCCAAGAAGGCCCATAAAGATGAAAAGAAGTCCAAATAGCCCAAATAGAGCTATTGCAATTGGAGCCACTCCTACCGGGAAATAATCCCACCAAATCAGTTTAGCGATTAAAAATACTCCGCCCATAAAGATACTCAGGAGGCCAATCACTAAACCTAAGAATGAGGCAATTCTGATGGGCACTAGAGAGTGGCTAACCAAACCCAACATTGCGATATCGTATAAGGTGTAGAAGTTATTTTTGGAGATTCCTCTCACACGACGCGGCTGCTTAAATTCTATAGTCTTAATCGGGTAACCCAACTCACAAATAAGTCCTCTTAAATAAGGATAAGGGTCATTAATTTTTCGTATTTCATTAAGTACTTTTTTATCGTAGAGACCAAATCCAGTTGCATCCCTAATTAACTTAATATCCGAAATTTTATCTAAAATGCGGTAATACATTTTGCGCAAAAAATGTACGAATTGATTTCCCTCAGATACTGGCTTAGTAGCTAGCACGATCTTATAACCGGCCTCCCACTCCCTAATAAACTCCATGGCCAATTCAGGAGGATCCTGCAGGTCTGAAGCCATATAAATAGTAGCATCACCACTCGTTTGTAAGATGCCCCAGTATGGAGAACGAATGTGGCCAAAATTACGAGTATTGACAATTACTTTTAATCTGGAATCTTTAGAAGCAATCGCTTTTAACTTTTCAACCGTTCTATCTGTCGATGCATTATCGATAATTACATATTCATAATTAAATTGTGGATTCGCATCCCATATTGCGCTGACTCTTTGGTATAGATCATCGACGTTATCTTCCTCATTAAAGCAGGGTGATATGAAGCTGATTGTTTTTTTAATAGTCATATATAGATCGCAAAGGGTAAGGAACGATTATTTTTTAAAGGTAAAGAATTTATGGCCTAGATAAGATGCCCCAACAGTAATCAATATTACCAGCGCTTGCGCATACCAAATCTGCCACCCCAATATATCAACGAATATCCATATCAGGATGATGCCGAATATAGCCATTCCTCCATAAACAATATAGCTACGGCCATACTCAAGTAGCCAATTTCCAGAGGTTTTAAATACGAATAACTTATAAGTCAAAAAGGACATCGTGATAGCAAAAATATTGGCAATCGCTGCAATTACAGTTATATGCAACATATCTGCAAGCAAGGCATATAGGCCGACACTAATCCCGTACCCAAAAACTGTATTCCAGCCGCCCGCCAACAAATAGCGCAGAGGTTTATGCTCTAAATATTTACGCACCCTGAATTTGCTTTGCCGTTTCAGAAATGGAGGAGGATAAATCGTATTCGACTTTCAGACCAAGCTCGGCAAATGCTTTCTCAACTGAGGGTACGTAACGATCTGTGTCGGGGCTATTGATTTCTGCTGCATCAATATTGACACCAAAATAATCGCCCACCATCTTAGCCAATTCCCTAATCTCAACCGCATCATCTGAGCCAACGTTATAGATTGGACATTGAGGGCTACTTGAATGTGCAATAGTCATCAGCCACTTAACCAAATCATCAGCATACATATAGCTACGATAAACGGACTTAGTTGCACTTACCGTGATTGGCTTTACAGCCAATCCATCACCAATGAAGTTTCCAATCGCAAAATGCTGATCCCTTGGAAGATATTGGCCAACAAAAGCAAAGCAGCGGGCAATACTGACAGAAAACCCCTGCTGTCCAAGCTTCTCGATTGCCGCTTCAGCATCGCGCTTAGCCAATGCATAGTCGCGTTTATTAATTGCCAAGGACTCAACAGGCTTAAGTGGGGCAGACTCACTAAGAAACTCACGTTTAGCGTCCTGTTGCCCATAGACAGCGCCTGAACTGGTATACACAATCCTGGGGTTGTTTTGTTTATTTTGAATTAAACGACAGAAATTATAAGTAGCTGCCTGGATATTATCTCGCTCCACCTGAGGTTGAGACAGGTAGTTGGCAGCATTGGTAGATGCTGCCGCGTGAATGATGTAGTCAGCATCTGGAATGATTTTTGTACTGCCAATATCCACATCCAATAGTTCAATAACTGCGCCAACAAGCTCAGGGTGATCAATTGCTAGCTGTGAGGCCCGTCTAGCTACTACAGCGACTCTATCAACACCCCAGGGGTGTAGTAACCCCCTTTTAAAAGCACTTAAAATCGACTTTCCAAAAAATCCAGATCCGCCAATCACTAAGAGCTTAGCCACTAACTATTTACCTTTACTTAAATCCGACTTTATAAACCGCGCTCCTTAAAGCTCTTGAGCATTTTCGGATCTTCAGAGTAAGGGGTATCCAAAATATCAACAGTAATTGGCTCATCCTTCTTGCAGGAATTTAATAGCTTATGCCCGAACTTGCCAAGCATCAATTCGCGACTAGACACTTGCCCTTTTTGCAAAGGGATCGCCAAGTAGCAGTCATCTTCGGTGAGTGTTTGACCAGCCTCTAAATCACGTTTTGCGTAAACACCACGGACGTAAGAATCAAGATAAGTAATTTCTCTATCTAAGAAATTACGTCTCTGAGTGGAGGACGTTCCACACATCTCAACCGCCTTATGCCAAGCCTTAAACCAAGTATCAATTTGGCCAGGCAAAGAAGAGTAGGTAGCAACCTGAAAGCCGTCATCATCTATATCGACATGGCGCTCAAAAGTTCGAGCACCCTTTCCATAGGCAATATACATTGAGGCCGACCAGTCGTGGTACTCATGACATGAATAACCAATGACAGTATCAGGATAGCGCTTCTTGAGGTAATCAATTTGATTCAATTCGCATTCTTTATCCTCATGCGGATAAGCAGCAATACAGTGATTGAGAGATAAAGGAATTGAACGATGCGCAAAGAATGTCACTACGTCATCCATGTCTTTTTGCGACATTCCGCCAGTAGAAATAATTACTGGACGGCGAGTTTTTGCAATTTTCTCAAGCAGTGTCCAGTCGTTGTTGTCGGCACTAGCCACCTTAATAATTGGCATATCAAACTCAACACACCAATCAACTGATTTTTCATCAAATGGAGTAGACATCGGAATACAGCCACTCTGACGGATTGCGTTCACCAATTTTGCAAAATCTTCTTTAGACATCTTTGTATCAGACAGGCGTTTTACATAGCGAATGTCTTGACGATCCAAAAAGTCCTTGTGGATAAAGTTATCGATATCTCTGAATTGCAACTTAATGGCAGCACGCACATTATTGAATCGAACCACTTTAGAAAAGCGGTCGATAATGGCCAAACCTCTCTCAAGACTGCCTTGGTGATTACTTGCCATCTCTAGTACAAATAAATCTTCGAATATTTGATTACCCATCGCTATACCTTATATCAGATTCATGCACTTTCTAAGCGCATTAAAAAACTCATTATATTAAGAATTGATTACATTACCCAAACTCGGAATCAAATTTTTTAGATCCCTATGATGGTTTATCTTCATTTGGGGGTTAAATAACTCAATTCCATCATCGTAACCTGGCAAATATTGCACAAAAGCCACATCAGTAGCCTGAGCCAAACTCTGATCCACCGTACTATCCCCAACCAAAATTGCTTCTCTTGAATCCACACCAAAAAACTCTAGACACGATAAAAGGGTCTGGGGGTGTGGTTTTTTGTAAGGCAAATCACCACCCGCATTCATATACCCAAAATAATCATACAGTTGGGTCTCTTTTAAAACTTTTTCAGCCAGTACTCTAGGTTTATTAGTGCAAACAGCCAGCTGAAATCCCGAATTTACAAAATGATTCAAAGTCTCTTTAATTCCTGGATAAATTGAATCGTTTGGGGTATCTATCTCGGAATATCTCTTTCTAAAATCAGTCAAATGCGACTGAATACCTTTCACTGGCAACCCCAAGGCATTTGCCACTAAATCTTCGCCACCCATACTTAACCAAGGAACCAGTTGTTCAGCCTCCAGATGCTCAAGCCCTCTCTCAGTGCGCATTTGGTTTAATACACTAGTGACAATTTTGGCGCTATCAATTAGCGTGCCATCGAGGTCATAAACAATTAACTTAGCCATTAAGGATTGATAATATTTTCACTGAGCTCTTCTCTGGATAGGAATGGGGCCATATCTTCTAAAGACGGCGAAACCATCGTTCCATCGGGCAACTTACGCGAAGCAAGCTTGGGTGAGAAGGTTTGTTCGATATCTAACATCACCTCCAAGATTGCAGCGCCTTTTTCTTTATTCAAAAACCACTCTAATGCGGTGGATAAATCCTGAGAACTAGACACCTGCTTTGAGGGAATGTTGAAGGCTTTTCCGAGCTCAACAAAATTAGGCAAGCTAACGCCCGTATCCGGACCAATTCCTATCAAGCTATCTGAGAAATAAGCCTCCTGAGTTTGACGAATGGAGTGGTACCCATCGTTATTCAAAATAACGATTTTTATAGGCAGTTTGTATCCAACTACTGTCTGCAGCTCTTGCAGATTCATCATCAAGCTGCCATCGCCCGCAAGGCAGACAACACGTTTTTTGTCATTTGCCACTGCAGCGCCAATGGCTGCGGGTAAGTCATAGCCCATTGAGGCATTGCCAGAGTTGGTATAAAGACGCTGGCCCTTCTTCAAATCTGCAGCCTGAAATCCAACTACGCATGCAGATCCATTGCCAGCAACCACTACATCATTACCGTCTAATTTAGCAAAAAGCGCCTCAATAAATACATACGGATTGACTGGATTGGATTTCTGTTTGTACCCAGGCAGTACAGTCGGGTACTTCATGAGACGCTCTTTAGCCCATATTAAAAATGCTTGATGTGCTGAAGGTACTGTATAGCCTTGCAGGGCCTGCTGCATTGCTGGAATGAACTTTTGCAGAGTTTGCTGTACAGGCAGATCAAGATCTAGCGTCGGTTTTTTCAACTCCGCCTCGTCTACATCCACCATGGCAATCCAAGCTTTATTAGCAAAACTCTTCCAGTTATAGCTTACTTGCCTAATGTTTAAACGACATCCCAGTACCAATAAGAAATCCGCATTTTGAATAACAAAATTACCCGCACGGTTACCCACAGTTCCTGGTCTACCAGCATAGCAAGGATGATTATTCTCCAGTGCGTCATGCGCATTCCATCCAGTGACTACTGGAATCTTGAGTGCTTCAATTAACTTTAAGAACTCGGGATGCATACCTGAAATGCGCACACCAGATCCAGCCATAATTACTGGAAACTTTGCTTTTTTTAAATGCTCAATAATAAGTGCAATCGATTTACCTAAATCGTTAGAACCCAATGTTTGTAGCTCTAAAACAGTATTTGGAGTAAGTGCTGGATCTTTTGCTAAGGCTTGCAAGTTTGTGCAATCAAAATGACTGAGTTGGCTCGGATCAATTAAGGCGCCCTGTATATCAACGGGAACATCAACCCATACTGGACCAGGCCTGCCGTTTGTTGCTAGGAAGATCGCCTTATCCATTACTTCGCCAACTAAAAGGGGATCTTGCAAAACCGTAGCATACTTCACCGCTGGTTGAGCCATGCTAACAATATCAACCTCTTGGTCACCCAACTGCCTCATAGGTATGGGGTAGTTGCGCAAATAAGTTTCCCTTTTGACCTGTCCAGAAATTACGAGCATTCCCAAAGAGTCAACATAGGCGCCGTATACGCCATTCAAGGCATTAATGCCCCCAGGGCCGGTAGTAACATTTAAAACAGCTAATTTGTTGCTCAATCTGAAATAGCTTTCAGCTGCAATTGCTGCCGCTTGCTCATGATGAAAGCAAATAGGCTCTAAGGCTTTATTTCTGCCAAATGCATCATTTAAATGCATTGCACCACCGCCAGTAACTAAAAAGACATGGCTTGCACCAGCCTCTACGCAACGTGTAGCAATATAGTCAGCAACCCTTACTTTTTTTGCGTCCACGGACATTAGAAGTTCACGCCTAAGAATGTTTCAATCTGAGATGCTGCGTACTCAAGCATTTCAGGAGTAAGGGAGGGTTGAACACCAATCCAAAATGTATTGTTCATCACGATATCGGTATTGGTTAATTCGCCACTAATGCGATATTCGGCATCTGCTATGTAGGGCTGACGAATTAAATTACCAGCGAATAGAAGACGAGTGCCAATCTTATGTTGATCAAGATAAGTTGTGAGATCAACTCTTGAAACAGGGCAATCTGCCTTTAGGGTAATTGGAAAACCAAACCAAGAAGGATCTGAATCTGGGGCTGCCTCAGGTAATTGTAAAAATTCCGTACAGGTAGCAAGACGCTTTTTTAAGAATTTGAAATTATCCTTACGCGCCTGAATAAATGCTGGCGCTTTTTCTAACTGAGCTAATGCGCAAGCAGCTTGCATATCAGTAATCTTCAGGTTGTAACCTAAATGACTATAGGTGTACTTATGATCATAGCCATAAGGAAGGTCACCTAATTTCCACGCAAAGCGTTTGCCGCAAGTATTGTCTTTGCCTGGAGGACAGTAGCAATCTCGACCCCAGTCACGGAAGCTTTCGGCAATCTGTTTGAGTTCGTAGTTATTCGTAAATACCGCCCCACCCTCACCCATAGTGATGTGATGCGCCGGATAAAAACTTAAAGTTGCAATGTCGCCAAAGGTGCCAACCATTTGACCTTTGTAGGTGGTACCAAGTGCATCGCAGCAATCCTCTACCAGCCAGAGATTATATTTTTTACAAAGCGCTGTAACTACATCCAAGTTAAATGGATTACCCAATGAGTGCGCCAACATGATCGCCTTAGTCTTAGAGCTAATCGCCGCCTCAATCTTGGATGCATCAATATTGTGCGTAATGGGATCAACGTCTACAAAGACCGGAATAGCGCCAAATTGCACAATTGGATTAACGGTTGTGGGGAAACCTGCAGCAACACCGATGACTTCATCGCCCTTTTTAATTGCACGATCGCCCAACTTAGAAGATGTCAGTGCTGAAAAGGCAACTAGGTTTGCTGAAGATCCAGAGTTGACGGTAATCAGATGTTTAACGCCAATAAACTCGGCTAGCTTTTTTTCAAATAAGTCATTAAAGCGCCCTGTAGTCAGCCAGCCGTCCAAAGAGGCTTCGACCATGTTTTCCAACTCTTCGGAGCCAATCAACTTTCCCGAAGGTGGAACTACTGTTTGACCAGGTACAAATGTTTTTGGCACAAATTCTAATGCGGCGTAATCTTTTACCAACGCCAAAATTTGTTTACGCAATTTATCTTTTGCAAATTGACTGGCTGGAATATTCGTTTCTGTCATGATTATCTTATGAGAAAAAAACTAAATGGGGCTGATTAACTGGCTTGGTAAGCCTTGATTTGCTGCAAAGAGACTTCTTGCATGTTTTCTTTTGCTAAGTGCGCCCTTTGCCACTCAGCAATATTTTGTATAGCCACCTCCAGAGACCAGCGGGGTCTCCAACCTAACAATTGATCTGCTTTAGAGCAATCCAACTTTAGTGAATGGGCTTCATGAGGTTGCTCACCTTGATCCTGCTCCCACTTTGCACCAGCCGGCGATTTCTCGATTAGCAGATGAATAACCTCTTTAACAGGCCGCGCATCTTCATCGCGTGGTCCAAAGTTCCAACTACTTGCAAACTTCACGCCATCTTTATACAAAGCTTGCGCAAGCACCAAATATCCCGATAAAGGCTCAAGGACATGCTGCCAAGGGCGAGTGGCCAATGGGTTGCGAATCATCAAAGGCTTGCCGCTATCGAATGCCCTTAGGGCATCCGGAATTAAACGATCCTCTGACCAGTCACCTCCACCAATCACATTACCAGCCCTAGCTGAAGCCAATGCGTGACGATGTTTTGCATAAAGTGAATCTGAAAAATAGGATTGACGAAAAGCTGAAGTAACTAACTCTGCACAGCCCTTGCTATTGCTGTAAGGATCGTAGCCACCCATGGGCTCATTCTCACGATAACCCCAAACCCACTCTTTATTTTCGTAACACTTATCCGTTGTAACAACTACTGTTGCACGGACACAGTCCAAGCCTCGAATGCTTTCCAATACATTCACTGTACCCATGACATTCGTTGCATAGGTTTCGACTGGGTTGAGATACGAATAACGCACCAATGGCTGAGCGGCCATATGGATCACAATTTCAGGATTTGAAGCAGTCATCGCGGAGCGTAACTTTTCTAAGTCACGAATGTCTGCAATAAGTGACCTCTCCATTACGCTTTCAACACCAGCAACCTCAAAAAAACTGGGGGTGGTATTTGGCGCCAAGGAATAACCCGTTACTTTTGCACCCATGGAAGATAACCAAAGAGAAAGCCATCCTCCTTTAAAGCCGGTATGGCCCGTCATAAAAACGCGCTTGCCCTGCCAGAATGCAGAATCAATAGTCGCAGTTTTCAGAGAGCTCATGCCCAGAATTTCCAAGGGGCTTTGCCCGTTGCCCACAATTCTTCAAGGTGGTTCTTATCTCGCAAGGTATCCATCGGCTGCCAAAAACCTGAATGGAAATATGACTGTAATTGACCTTGTTTAGCTAGACTCTCTAGGGGCTGCTTTTCCCAAAGCGTTTCATCGCCCTCAATCAAACTTAACACTTTTGGATTGAGTACAAAAAAGCCGCCATTGATCCAGCCGCCATCACCTTGGGGCTTCTCTAAAAAGGAATTAATTTGGGTACCATCAATTTCCAAGGCGCCAAATCGACCTGGAGGCTGCACAGCAGTCATGGTAGCTGATTTTCCATGGGCCTTATGAAACTTTACTAAGGCTGAAATATCTACCGAGCCAACGCCGTCGCCATAAGTCATGCAAAAGTCACCATCAATGTAATCCCCAACACGTTTAAGTCGACCCCCGGTCTGAGTGGTTTCGCCTGTGTCGACAAGCGCCACCTTCCAAGGCTCGGCTTTCTTATGGTGCACTTCTATACTGTTATTGGTCATATCAATCGTAACGTCGGACATATGCAAGAAGTAATTTGCAAAGTACTCTTTGATGACATACCCTTTGTAGCCGCAACAAATTACAAAATCATTCACCCCATGGGCGGAGTACATCTTCATAATATGCCAGAGAATTGGCTTTCCACCAATTTCAATCATAGGTTTGGGCTTAGAGACACTCTCTTCTGAAATGCGGGTACCTAGACCGCCAGCAAGAATTACAGCTTTCATAATATGTAGCCTAAAATTTAATGCTCGAATTATATCAAATTATAAAAATAAAATACGCATTAATTTTTGCCCTAAAAATTATTAATGATTATGTCTAATAAAATTTAGATAATTATTAATTTAATTACTTAGCATAATTTTTATCAGTATTATATACAGAGGTAATAAGCCCCATCAACTTGACAGTCTCAATGCCTTTAGGGGTTAACTTGTAACCACCTTCAAACTTTTCAACATTTCCGATTTCTACTTGCTCTAACAGGCGTCGTTGAACAGCGTTCTCCTTCTTGAAATAGAGCTCATCTATGTATGTGTCCATATCCTTCTCTGACACCAGCGTATCTTGATGATTGAATAAATATCCAACAATCATGACCGAGACAGATCTTGAGGCATTAAAGGGAATTAATCCATAAAAAATATGGTTTGTAGTAAAAAATATTATTGTTATTAATAATATATCTCTATACGTTAACGATTTTAAAGATGATACTTTAAACTTTAGAAAAATCAGTATAAATATTATTAATAAACAGACTGTAAATAGATATATGAGTGATTTAAAAAATAAAATATCTCCACTATTTAGAAAATTAATCCAAAAGAGAGATAAAAAAAGTCCAGTTCCAGCAATAATTGTAATGAGATATATGCATCCTAATTTTAATATTTCCCCTATATTTTTCATCATAACCCTCACTTTGGGAGACTCTTGGAGTAAGTAAAATTATTGATCTTTATATGCAAAGACCTTGGATCAGACGGGGCGACAATAGCATCTGCGTCAGTGAATAACGAAATCACATATGTTTCTCCAGCCTGAACTTTTACAGACCCATTAAATTGGGATGCCCTATTGTTGACTTTAATGGAGTCACTTATAGCCTTACCTTTAATAGTTAAGTTAGAGAATTTTTCTGACCCAGTTTGTACGTAAAAGTTAAAGTTTACTAAGATAGGAATATTTGCGTAATTCTTAAATGCTAGTGATGATGATTTACCGCACCATCTCCAGCTATTAGCCCCAGACATCTCTTCAGGGTAACAGCCTGATAGCCATTGGTCTAAAACTAGAGTTGATTTCATTTCAGCAATTTTTTTCGAATCACTCTGACGCTCAATATCAGCCTCAAATTCTCTGGGAACAAGCTCAACAATCTTAAAGTCATACTTGTACTCAGGACTGCTTGAGAAATAAGGAACAACGAAGTTCTGCAAACGCAATGGAACAAAGCCGCTTTTAGCGAGTTCATTCAAAGACCAATCAAGAGATAAGCCCAAAGTACCGGGATTAATTAAAGAAAAATATCTCTTCGCACCCAAGTCATGAATAGTTTCATTGAATTTATTAGTCCCTGCTGCCCCCCTCATGGAAAGATGATGAAGATCTACATAGGGGATAAATGGATTAAGCAAAACCATATAACCACTTACTACTGGGCTACTTGGAATCCAGACCTGCGCCAGGTTAACTATGCTTTTAGACTGCTCTGGCAAAAACTCATACAAAGAGTAATCTTTTAAAACATATCTAAGTTCTTTGATATACCCGCTAAAGTTAGAAAATACTGTCGGTCTTCCAGCCCATTCATATTTCAGTATATTGTTGATAGAAAAGGTACATTTTAAAACGCAAAAAACAACGATGATGATCTTAAGTATTTTTAAGACTGAAATAGAAACAAACCTTTTATTACTAAGCCAGTGATTTTCCCTTAAAAATAATTGTCCGACACTAATCAGAATTACACCCCCGAGAATTTCAAAAACAGTAACATATCTAAAATCTCCAGAAACGACTCCCCATATAAAAACCGATGGAGCAAACAAGAGGCAAAGAATTTGAATATTATTAGGTACTCTTATTTTTCTCAGGGCAATAAATAAAAATAGACCGATAGATGTCAGGTACCCAAGGCTGGCAAAAAAGGGATATGTTGGTGTAGGCGATAGTCTACCAACCTTATAAAGCATCACTATCGGCCAAAAATAAGCATCAAATCTACTTTCTGGCCCCAAAGTATCATCAGACATAACTTTCAAACTTGCGTAAGGAGACCGGAAAATCCAGTTGTAATGGGGATAAATCGGATTTCCAGTTATCCAAAAAACATATGAATGAAATGGAATAATGGGCAGCGCAAAAAAGACAACACATACTAAAAAAGAATAATAAGTGGAGGGAGACTTTAAATTATTATTTTTTGTGTATTGATAAAGAGCAATCGCCAAAGCCGGCAAAATAATATATAAGTTTGTCAGTTTTAAGCCAACTGCCATCCCCATTAGGAGGGAGATAAAGAAATATTGGCGCTTTGTTTTGTGCTTAACAAAAGAAAGCAAGTAGGTGATTTCAAGAATGAGGGGAATTGCCAATAAGTCAACCCAATAGTTACTTATCTCATAAATAATGCCTTCAAAAGATAGTAATGTAATAATAAAAATACATCTTAAATAGTTTCTATGAGTAAAAAATTTTAAAATTTTCTCCAGAATAAGTCCTGACCAAATAAGAACTAGTAAATTGAGAACAGTTCCAAGGCGATGACCAAGAGTGTGACGAAAAACTGTCGTCAACATATCGCTTATTGGATTTGAGTAGGAGAGATAAAAAAAGTCTCCCTGAATAAAGGGAAATCCTACAACCGCCCTTTCCCCATTAATAAAGTGATAATTGATGACATCCCATGAGCTATCCGGGAACGGGAATCTCAATAGATAAAATAAGCAAAGTGGTAGAACAACAATTAATAAAAATGGAGTATTAAATTTCTTATTTTCATTTTGAATGTCGCCATTGGGAGGGCGTAAATAAAGAATGATTGAGGTAGCTATAATCAAAGAAGTGATCCAAACGACCAACCCATTAAAGCTCCAAAAATATTGCCTAATATATATACTTAAATAGCAGATAAACAGTAAATTTTCAAAAGAAAAATATTTAAAAGCCCTTAATAAGTAATTTATTATATTTTCTTTTATGAGCATTTTAATTTTTATTATTATTTAATATATGAGGACTGAAGATCCTAAAGCTAAATAGACGAGGGTCCCTTTCAGATAATGTTATCGCATTACCAGCAGATTTAAGGAGCACGGAATTCATTCCAGGGCGAAGAACTGCCTCTACAACCACATTCTCCATTGCAGATGAATTTAAAGTTTTTGTAAAGAGAGGTTTGCCATTTAAGAAACCAGATAGGACTTGGTTAATTGCTGACTGCAAGGGAATAGTTAACTTAACCTCAACGGGACTACCTGCATAGTTATAGAAACTAATCTCTGAATTTCCGCTTGACCAAGCCCATTCTTTTCTTTGTGTTGGCTCCCAACCATAAAACCCACTTCCAAGAACTGGTCCCAATACCAAACCAGGCACATCTTCCAAGAAATGAATTGTATTTTTTTTAACCTCCCAGGTGCCTTCAAGAGATCCAATTCGAATTTGCTCTTCATTACCCTTCGTAGTTTGCCTAGAAAATATGAAGCGATTTTTGGGATCAGTTTTTATATCCGTAAGACTTGACGAGCTTGATGCATTATTTAATAGATCTTTAACAAAAATACAATCGACTTTTCTGCCTAAAATCATGGAAAAGAATGTGACGCAAGAGTCACCGGTCTCCCAAGGAAGCAAGGAATCCACAATTAGCGTATCACTGCTTTTAACCTGCTCCATAAACCCCATATCAACGGCAGTTTGGATTTCTTTTCTTGGATTTAGAAAATCTATATTTTTTTGTTCGATCCTTGAAATATTAGTTGCGGTAGTTAAACCACAAATTGCAGAAATGAGCAAAAAGAGGGGAATTATAAAAATATATGCTGAAAAGCGAGTACACAAGTAGGTAGCACATATAGCAAATAATAGGGCTACACCCCAATATTGAAAATATACGATGATGTATGGATCGCCATAAGAAACTATAGTCTGATATCTAGAAGATAGCGCCAATAAAAATGGGGGCACGCATGCGAGCAAAATTCCGATAAATATTATTAGCAAACTCTTCTTTGGCAGTCGATGTTTACCAACCCCATCCAGCCTAGAAAGAGTAGCGTTGAATAGAAAACTCAATAAAAAGTAAGTGAGACTTAATCCAAAAAATGTTTCGAAATTTAAGTTTATTGGAAGAACTTTATTTCCAAGAAAGCTCAGGGGTAGCGCAGAAAAAAACTGATAGAAAAACGTTGCAACAGATGGATGATGGCTAACATTAATTCCGTCATAGGAAGATGACCGCATCGCAATAAGTAACAAGCAAATAATTCCATGTGTCAATGCAACCAATAGGGTTGATATCAATGCAGGCTTATTGAGCTTCTCATTTTTCTGCCTCCAAAAAAAACATATTAATATTTGAACTGGAATAATTACAATACTTACCTCATAGGTAGACAAAGCCAAAAACTCTAAAACCAGCGCAAGCACTAGGAATATTTTTTTACTTTGGTCTAAATAATTGACTAGAGATAAACAAGAGCATGTAACCAATAAAAATGCCAGTTGATTTAATGGCCCAAAGCTAGTGATGCCATCCCACCTAGGATTGAACTGAAATAGCATTGGTAAAAAGACGATAGTGAACCCTGCGATAAGCAAATCACCAGAGAGCTTTTTAATCAGAAGAAAAAAGGTGAAGCCATTTAGGCAGATGAACGCAAGATGGATCGCTCTATATTTTAGAAGGGTATCACAGACATCCCAGATATAAGACACAACAATGATGGCAACTGGAAAGAATCGACCAACGGCGAACCACTGCTGAAATTGGGAGGCAACAAATCTACTAAGAGTTACTTCTTCGTACTTAATTCTTCCCGAGATAAGACTGTTATATATGTCGTCAAAATAAAATCCAGAGATTGCATATGGATATAGACATATTCCAAAACAACCAATTACCGCAAAATAAAAACAAAACCTCGCAACAAGAGGACGATTTAAATATCCACCCATTGAAATCTTCAATCTAAAGCCACAATCCGGATAGAGCTTAATCTAAACCCAAATTTTCTAGGGTCAGGTTTAATTTCAACTGGAGGCATGCCAGTATTGAATGCAATAATATTCTTTCCCGGTGCTAGCTGGAATTCTAACGTCACCCGCTGCTCTTCATTCGGTATGAAGGCTATTTCTTGTAAAGTTGATCGATTGTCAATGCTTAACTTCGATGAGTTCACAACTGAAATCCTCGCCTCAAACACAGCCTTCACCGGATCTTTAGAAAAGTTATAGACCAATAATTTTGCATTTGCACCAGCCCAACTCCAGCTCTCACCGTTCCGATTAGATTCAAGACCATAAAAGCCATCTGCCGGTATATAAGATAGCTTCGGCGTTATTTCCGGAAGTCTTGCAGGCTGGATTGGATAAAAAACATTAACCCCATCAGGACTAATCAGCGGATCAAATCGACTCACACTCTTTAAGGCTTGCAACATATCAATGCAGCCATTTTTACAAGCATCTGTATTTACTAAAACCCCCGAGAATCCTGATTTCCGAAGGCTTTTAACCCGCTCATTAGGATCTAGTGTACTTATGGCATTATTCCAAAAATCAGCGGGCCTGCCTTTTATTGCCCCATAACTCCAGCTGATGCCTATCGTCTGGAGATATGGCTTGAAGTATGAGTAATACCCCTCCTTATAAAGTTCAGCGCTTTCAGGAAACTGAACATAAGGATACTGATAAATAACTGATCCCGGGGGTACCAAATCTTCGAGGTCTTTATAAAATTTCTTCTCAACATAAAAGCTCTTGATCAATTCTGGATTTTGACCTATTACGCCCTTCGGCACTTGATCAAATAAAGCGAATACACTAATGCATAAACTCAAAGCTAGAAAATAAACTTTCTTGTATTGGGAATTAATGGCATTCAAAATTTTGTCTAAGATAATTGCCAAAGCCAGGAGAGAGAAAAATGCAATAAAAATACTTATCCTGTTTAAACCCCTAAACTCAGGCGTGATAAAAAAAGCAAAAATCCCGCCAAGGCCACCGACAGTTCCAATTAAAAATGCAAATAAATTGATTCTGGATAAAACTTGCAACCTCTCATCCAACACTGGGCGTAATCTAGCAATCAATGAGATGAGTAAGTAAAAAAATCCCACTGATGCTAAGATTCCTAACGCACTTGAAGTTGCCTCAGTGATTAATATTTGCTCCTGATATCGATGATTCAAACTGGCAAATAGGTTGCTACTGTGGCCCCAGATTGGCAATATCAATTGAATTAACTTTAGCCCGTAAAGTTCGCTCTCGATAAAACTACGTTGAGCCACCAAGAGATTGGGGCCTTCAACCAATCTGTAATAGAGGGATGGCAATAAGTTAGATAATGCAGCCAAAAGAATCACAAAGATGCCAATGACTGTATTTTTAATAACAGCTAAATCTTTGTAGCGTAAATAACCGATTATTCCTAATAAAGAAAATATAAGAATACTAAAAAAAGCATAGTAAATACCGCACATTCCAGCCAGCACTAAGATGAAAAAATAACTTAATGTTAACTTTCCAAACCTACCGCTAGAGTTTTTTAAAATGCCATTAGTGAGATCAATCATGACTGCACTAATTATTGGGACTATAAAATAGGTTGCCAGAAATAAATGCTTGGCATTTCTTAAAAAATGGTATGGCGCCACCGTAAATGCAATTGCAAATGCAACCGAGAGAAAAATATTCACTTCATATTTTCTAAGGGACCAATATGTCGCAAAATAAATAAGGGCAAACCCAAATATATAGAATATGTTAAGGATTAAAAAATGATCACTTGAAAAAATTGTGAACATTTTTAAGACAACTAAAAAAAAGTTATCCGCTCCAGGGAAATCTAAAAAGTTAAAACCGAATGGGGCACCCAGTTGAGTTCCACGAAATACCCAGCCATCACTAATCATTGTTTTAATGGCAGCCAAACTCAATAATGCATCACCATCGTAACTAAATGGCACCCTCAAATCCAGAAGATGAAATCTAAACAAGTACTGCAAAAGAAGCAGAAGTGGCAGCAATACAATCAAAATTTGTGAGGGCCTCAATTTATTTAGCACTTACCTAACCTCATTCTTAATAGATAAGCCTAAACATTTTTCCCCGAGCATCCGCGCGCTCTCAGGCCAGCTGATCCACTTTTTCTCAAGCTCCCTAGTGGGTAAATACTGATTAATATGATCCTCAATCAGCAACTCTAAAGAATGGCTGTTATTAAATGAAAAATAAGTAACATTCTGCTCGCCAATTTCCCTAAATACCGGGATATCGTTACAAATTACCTTAGCACCCAGTTGCAGAGCTTCCACAATTGGCAAACCAAATCCCTCCGCAATAGAGGCCATTATTAGGGCGCAACAACTTTTATTAAGGTACACAAGATCCCTATCCGAAGCCTTTTCAACGAGAAATAATTGCTGATTTAACTGTGGGTGAGCTTTAATGCGCTCCATTAATTCTTCTGACATCCATGAATTATTAGCGCAAATTACCAAACTCCCTGAAATCCCCCTTAGCCATAAGGACTCAAAAGCATCAAGAACTATAGAGTGATTTTTTCTTGGCTCAATGGAACCCACCATCAAAAAGAAAGGAGAGGGGGTATTAAGAACTTTGATTACAGGGTCACTTTCATTCAGCTCAGACCCTAGATAAAAATAATCTACAGGCAACTTATTGTGAGTAATTTTTAACTGCCACTCATTAAGCTCATTCTGTACGGCTTTTGAAATACAGACGACGCCATCTAATTTTTTAATAGCACTTCTCCACCAATTGGTATGCAATTTCCTAGTAGTGATCTCGACGGTTTCAGGATGGGAGAAAGGAATTAAGTCATACAGCACGGCATAAACAAAGCCACCAGATTTCTGAAAATCAGATACTCGGGGCCACATATCATCGTGCCATGATGAGTCGAGTAGGATTAGTATCTTTTTGGCTTCAGAGGGAGTTTTGTGTTTGTTAAGTTTCAGAAGTTCTGAACGCCCCTTCTTGGCAGCCTTTACATGACCCCAGCGAATACGTGCATTAACTAATTCTGCATAGGTGCCGTGCAAAATATATTTAAATATCTTATGTAAATGTGGGTTGCACTTCTTCTTAAAAAATATATTAGTCGATTGTAAAAATCTCAGTACCGCATCCGCCTTAACAACATCTGGGGCAATGGTTGTTTTGGGTAAAATGTAAAAGTCTTGATCTACATACTCAACCAGATGACACTCATCAACAAAACTTAGATCCTCAATACTCTTCTTGTTATTGATAATATTTCTAACTACGCGTTGAATGCCAGTATTAAAACTAGACCTTATCGTTGTTCCGCATTCCAAATAGATTATTGTCATTGTCTTTACATGCATCAAATAACTACTTTTTTACTACCTGAGGGGGCAGCCAACTAGACCCTAAAAAGAATGGTTTATCTATGTTTATCGCCGTAAATACCAGTGCCAAATCCTGCCAAGCAAAATTTTTACTCAAATGAGTATCGCCAGTATGCAAAGAACAAGCAATAGAAAAGGTTCCAACCCCCATATTTGCGACAAACTTAAACTCAACCGCCACCTCCTGCTGAGCTTTCAAGTTTTCCAATGGAAAACCTAGGTGGTGTGTATTGGTTCCATATAAGATTAGACCCAACCTATCTTTAATGGAATAACCTACTGTTAATTGAGGTATATCAACAAATGTCCGAAAGACGATTCTCAGGATGACAGTTTGTCCAACCCCTATAACCTCAATGTCTTGACCGTCTAGATTCTGAAGAGAGATGCTTTCGAATTGAATTTCTCCACTACCAGACTTAATTTTAAGGCGTCCATCAATACTTGACCCCTGAAGAATTTTTTGCGCGTCTTGATGGCCTGACAACATTGCATTGTAGTAATCCATTACCCCTTCAGGCTCGCCCTCCATTAATACCTTTCCATCACCCAATAAAATAGCGCGCGAACAGATTGACTGAATGGCTGCTTTATCGTGACTAACAATCAATAAGGTAGTGCCAAGCCTCTGAAACTCTCGAATACGCTCAAAACTTTTATGTTGAAAATAAGCGTCGCCCACTGAGAGGGCCTCATCGATAATTAATACATCTGGACGTATGGCGGTTGCAACGGCAAATGCCAGTCGCACCTGCATTCCACTGCTGTAGACTCGTACTGGTCGATCAAAATAATCGCCAATCTCAGCAAAACTCTCAACACTAGGCATTAAACTTGATAATTCTTCTGTACTAATCCCCATGAGCTGCCCAGCCATGTATGCATTTTGCCTGCCAGTAAAGTCTGGATGAAACCCCATACCCAATTCAAGAAGTGCGGCCACCTTTCCATTGATTATTACTTCGCCTGTTGTGGGCTTCACAGTTCCAGTAATCATTTTTAGAAGGGTACTTTTACCCGCACCATTAATACCAATAATACCGAGAGCCTCTCCTGGCTTTACTGAAAAACTAATATCTTTTAATACCCACTTTAATTTATGCCTATCTCCAAAAAATGGGACTACCCATTCTGCAAACCTAGCCCACTTTGAGCTGTACTGCTTATAGGCCTTGCTTAAGTCAGAAACGATGATTGCACTCATTACAGTTCATCCACCATATCGCCAGCATGACGTCTGAATAAATAGAGACCAAGGAAACATAAGCAAATACTTAAGATCAATGGATAGACCAAATCAATCCATTCAGGCATAGCCTTCATCACCAAGATGCCTTGGAATGCGCCGATAACCGGAACAAGTGGATTTAGACTCATGAGGCTTTGCACTTTTGAAGGCAAGATACTAATTGGATAAACAATGGGCGTTAGCCAAAACCAAAACTGTAGAAAAATACCAAAGAATTGACCTACATCCCGAAAAAAAACATTAAGCACCCCCAATGTCACACCCAAACCAATCGCAAATAACAATAAGATAAGCAATGGTGGAATTAGAGCGAAAAAAAAGATGCCAGGAAAATTTCCAGTGATTATTAGAAAGATTATAAAAAGCCCAAAAATAATTGCAAAGTTAACAAGCGCATTACCCAAAACAATGACTGGCAAACACATTCTTGGAAATATTAGCTTTTTGAGTAAATTGGCATTCTCAAGAAAGCACACTTGCATACGCTGAACAATTTCACTGAATAACCCCCAAGTGAGAGCCCCTGCACATAAATAAATACTATAGGCAACGTTACTCTCAACACCCGGTAACTTGGCCTTCATGACCTGAGAAAACACGACGGTGTAGACCACAATCAAAGCCAAAGGGCTTAATACCGCCCAAACCACACCAAAAAGTGAGTTCTGATATTTTGCTTGAAAGTCCCGCTTAATAGTTCCAGTTATGAAACCGCGATAACTCCAGAGAGATTTAAGTATATTCACAGGAGTCTATTTTATTGGAAAACATATGCACTGCTAGCGATTAATTCCAATTTAATTAACCTAGTAGAGATTTCTATTGCCTAAAGCTCTATTTTTTAGAATTAGTCAGCATCCAGGCCAGGGTATCCTTCAATTCATGCCAATGAATTTTCCCAATGCAGCGCTCCAACTTTTCTGGGTTGCCAGAAAGCACAGGGATATCATTCTTGCGCACAAAGGCTGGATTAACGCTTACATGCATTGATTGACCGAAGATATTCCGAAGGAGGTCAATAACAACCTCTAAAGAATAGGCTCTGCCAGAAGCAATATTGTAAATCTCGCCCTTGTGTCCTTTTTGCAATAAATCAAGATAGATTTGAGCCACATTTCTAACATCATTGTATTCACGTTCAACTTTTAAATTACCGAGCTCAATCTGACTTTTCCCATTTGAAAAATGCTCGACAATCTTAGGGATAACAAAACGATTATCGTGCCCAACTCCTGTGTAATTAAAGGGGCGGGCAATGACAATTGGCAGCTGATCAAGATACGAGCGCGCCATATATTCCATGGCTAACTTACTCATAGCATATTGATTAACTGGCATCGGACAATAATCCTCACCAATCGAATCGCCACCTTTAATCACGCTACCATATACATTAGCGCTGCTAGCCAAGATAATTTTTTGTATTGGTCCGCTTACCTTCTGGAGCGCATCCAAAAGATTTAAGGTGCCAAATAAATTGACTTTATAAAGCTCTTGTTGATCCTCGTGCGTGACCGCACTAATACCAGCTAGATGAATCACATGCGTTGGCGCAATCCGAGTTACTTCTTCTGAAATAGCTACAGCATCACTTAAATCAGACTTTAAGGGGAATACCTCATAACCAGCATTACTTGCTGCCTTACTAAGATGAACTCCTGTAAAGCCATCGGAACCAGTTAGCAAAAGCCGCATTACTAGAAAGAATTTCCTGCTTGATTGCGACGGATATCTGCTTGAACCATCATTTCACAGAGCTGTTCTAAATTGGTCTTTGGCTCCCAACCCAGAACGGTTTTGGCCTTCTCCGGGTTGCCAATCAAAAGATCTACTTCTGAAGGGCGATTAAATTTAGGATTAATGCGCACTAAAGTTTTGCCGGTTTTAGCATCTTTAGCAACTTCATTTTCACCGGCACCACTCCATACCAATTCAAAGCCAGCAGCCTTAGCTGCCATCGTCGCAAAGTCACGAATAGTTTCAGTACGATTCGTAGCTAAGACAAAAGTATCCGCCTCTTTGGCCTGCAAAATTCTCCACATACCTTCAACGTAATCTTTTGCGTAACCCCAATCACGCTTAGCATCCAAGTTGCCAAGCTCTAATACATCCAACTGACCTAGTTTGATCTTGGCAAAAGAATCAGTAATTTTGCGAGTCACAAATTCGCGACCTCGCAATGGAGATTCGTGGTTAAACAAAATTCCGCTAGAAGCAAAAATGTCATAACTCTCTCTATAGTTCACAGTCATCCAGTGAGCGTACAACTTTGCTACGCCATAGGGACTGCGAGGATAGAAGGGTGTGGTCTCAATCTGGGGAATAGCCTGTACTTTTCCAAACATCTCTGAAGTCGAGGCTTGATAAAAGCGTATCTTAGGATTAACAATACGAATGGCTTCTAGCAAGTGCACTGCGCCAATACCAGTAATCTCAGCAGTGGTTAACGGCTGGTCAAAAGAAACCCCCACAAAGCTTTGAGCAGCGAGGTTATAGACTTCCGTTGCATTAGTACTTTGCAGCAATCGAATCGCAGTAGAGATATCGGTTAAATCATACTCACGCAAATGTAAATTGGGATGATTCTGAATGCCTAATTCTTCAATGCGCCAAAAGTTAGTGGAGCTGGTACGGCGATAAGTGCCATAGACCGTGTAGCCTTTTTCAAGCAATAACTCTGCTAAATAGGCGCCATCTTGACCAGTAATACCTGTAATAACAGCAATCATCATTTCCTCAAAACGTAAATAGTATTGGTTTCATATTTTTTAAGCTCGCCCATAGTTATCTTCAAAACGAACAATATCGTCTTCGCCAAGATAGCCACCACACTGCACCTCAATCATGACTAAATCTTCTTGAATGGGGTTTGATAACCGGTGCTTATGTCCAGCCGGAATATAGGTAGATTGATTTGGTAAAAGCGTGATGCTCTCGTCGCCATTGACCACTTGGGCTTGACCCTTAACCACAATCCAATGCTCGCTGCGATGATGATGCATTTGCAAGCTCAGCTTTCCACCAGGTTTGACTTCGATGCGCTTAATTTTAAAGCCTGGATGATCCTCTAAAACCGTATAAGTACCCCAAGGACGAGCAACTGTTTTATGCAGCTTAGCGGCATCATGACCCAATTCTTTTAATTTAGAGACAACCGCCTTCACATCCTGAGCATAATCAGGATTGGCCACCAAGAGTGCGTCTGGTGTGTCAATAATCATGAGGTTATTCAATCCAACAGCCGCTACTAAGCGATCTTCTGATTGAATAAAGGTATTTGATGAGTTAATGAAAATTGCTTCGCCTATAGCGCGATTATTAGCAGCATCCGGAATTGCTAGATCTCGCACCGCATTCCACGAGCCAATATCATTCCAACCAAAACTACCAGGCACTACCGCAACCTTATTGGACTTCTCCATTAAGGCGTAATCGATAGAGTCATTTGGGGCGCTATCAAAGACTGCCTCTGGAATTTCTAGGTAAGTAGAATCATTCCCGTTATCTGGAACAGCATCCCAGCACTGTGCAGCATGATCAGCAATCTTTGGAGAATGGGCGCGCAATTCCTCTAGAAATGTTTTCGCTTTAAAGCAAAACATTCCAGAATTCCATAAATAATCACCAGCGTCTAAATACTGCTGAGCAGTTTGAGCATCAGGCTTTTCAACAAAACGCTTCACCAAAAATCCATCTGTAATAGCTTGGCCCTGCTCTATATAACCAAAGCCTATTTCTGGGGCTGTTGGAGTAATGCCAAAAGTAACTAAATAACCATCTTTAGCCAAATGGCAGGCCTTTTTAACGCACACAGAAAAGGCCGCTTCATCACCAATCAAATGGTCAGAAGGTAAAACCAGCATGATGACATCGTCACCGTACTTTTTTAATAAACGGTGGGCTGCAAGCGCAATGGCTGGAGCAGTATTACGACCGAAGGGTTCCAGCAAAAAGGCACCCTCAGCACTGGCTTTTGCCAACTCATCGCGACTCATAAAGTAATAGTTGCGGTTAGTGACGGTCAATATTTTGGATTTACCGTTTTCACTAAGAACATCTGGAAGATTAGCCGCACGGCGGTACGTCTTCTCCAATAGGGTTTGACCATCTGCCAACTTCATAAACGGCTTTGGATGGCCCTCACGGGAAACTGGCCAAAGGCGGCTTCCT
This sequence comes from Polynucleobacter sp. JS-Safj-400b-B2, assembly GCF_018881975.1. Lineage (GTDB taxonomy): Bacteria > Pseudomonadota > Gammaproteobacteria > Burkholderiales > Burkholderiaceae > Polynucleobacter. The sequence goes on from NZ_JACVPJ010000002.1 coordinate 59,093, forward strand.
GCACCACCAGAGAGAATGACGGGTACCAATAAATTCATATAGTTAGATTCAAGACGATCGTTGATTATAGAGTATAAAAGCACCAAATTGATTCACTACCCCCCCCTGGAAACCCCTTGATTTACTTGATTCATTGGCCCATTGAGCCTGAGCGCTATACAGGGAAAAACTGGTAAAAATTAACTTATTTGACAGCACTCAACTAAGGTGCTTTTGACTCTGGGGCTCTTATTGAGTCTATTGACGTAAAAGGGGTAGTTGCCTAAAAATTAAGCATTTTCACCATAAAAACGATCTTATAAACGATTTAATTGTCGATATTTTAGTAAAAATATCAATAAAATCAATTACTTATCTATTTATTTTGGTTGATACCCTATGCACGCTGGTAAAAGGCCCGAACCTCTTTATCAACACAATCCACCAAAGCCTTACGGAAGATTTCTGGGGAAAATTTCAAGGCCTGGTCTCGGCAGTCTTGAGGTGCAATGGCTGAGGAAAGCGTTTCAAAGGCCTCAATTGCAGCGCACAGAGAGGGTACAGTTTGCCGATCAAAGAACACACCCGTCCTTGGAGTCTGGTTTTCCCCACCCCGAATGGTTTCCAGCGCCCCTCCCTTGCCGTAGGCAATGACTGGAGTTCCACAGGCTTGCGCCTCCAAGGGAGCAATTCCAAAATCCTCTTCGGCCGCAAAGATAAACGCTTTTGCCTTTTGTAAATGCTCCAGTAGCACCTCATGGGACTGGTAACCCAGCATGGTGACATTTGAGGTGGCAACTTTTTGGATTTTTGCAAAGTCAGGCCCCGCGCCAATCACAATCAAACGCTTGCTTGGCATGCTGGCAAACGCTTGTACGATCAGTTCAATTTTCTTATAAGGAACTAAGCGTGAGGCTGTGAAATAAAAATCCTCTTTGTTCTTTGTCAGAACAAAGTCTTCAGCAGCTACCGGAGGGTAAATGACTACTGAGTCACGTCGATAAACTTTATGGATACGACGCGCTACAAACTTGGAAATCGCAATAAATTGATCGACGCCATTAACAGTGCGCAAGTCCCAAATACGTAGTCTATGGAGCAGGTATTTAGCAACCCAGCCTTTAATCCCTTTATCCAGGCCGCTTTCCTTCAGATACTGATGCTGCAAATCCCATGCATATCGCACTGGTGAGTAGCACATACAGATATTCAATTGATCGGGCCCCGTAAGTACTCCCTTAGCTACAGCATGACTACTAGACAGAATCAGATCATATGCAGATAAATCCAACTGCTCAATGGCCAAGGGCATTAATGGCAGATAGGCGCGGTATTTAGATTTAGAAAAAGGTAATTTTTGAATAAAAGAAGTAGTTACCTTTTTTCCCTGCAAAAACGCTCGCTGAGAATCTGGTAAAAAATCAACCAAACTAAACATGTCCGCCTGGGGATAGCAGAGTAACATTTGCTCGAGCACCCTCTCGGCACCGGCATACACCGTAAGCCAGTCATGAACAATGGCGATGCGCAAATTGGCAGGGATGGTAGTGGTGGTAGACAAGAAATGAATAGGAGTTTTAGTTACTTAGATGACTGCTTAGTTGCCTAATAATTTGCTTATTGTTTCATTAAAATGCTATTTACCCCAATATAGCAAACCCTGTTTGACCTCTTTGATCTTTTAGGTAATTTGACTATACGCTTGAAGAGTCTCTTGAACCGTTCTATCCCAGCTAAACAACTTGGCTCGCTCTAAACCTTTCTGCGAGAGAGTTTGGCAATACAGGTCATCCTCCAAGACAGTCTTTAAGGCGTGAGTAATCTGCTCAGTTTGATTGGGGTTGACATACACGACTGCCTCACCACCCACTTCAGGTAGGGAGGCAACATCTGAAGAAATCACTGGGATACCAGATGCCATGGCTTCCAAAACAGGCAAACCAAAACCTTCGTAATGAGAGACACAGGCAAAGACGCGGGCACCCGAATAAATGGCTGCCATATCTAGATCCGGAACAAAGCGCAAATATTTGAGCCAGCCCTCCTGAGAATATTTCGCAATAAGAGCATGAATATGCTCACTATTCCAACCTGCGCCACCTATCAGCACCAAAGGATATTGCGCGCGCAAACTGAGAGGCAATTGGGCATAAGCCTCAATTAAGCGATCAACATTTTTACGGGGCTCAACGGTACCTACAGATAAGGCGTAATTGCCGGGACTTAATCCATAGCGCGCTAATGTTGGTGCAATAGTTAAAGGATCTCGTACACAAAATAAGGGGTCAGCACCCAAAGGCACACTCATAACACGTCCTTGAGCTGATGGGTAAAAATCCAAAAGTTCATTTTTAGAGAACTCGGAATCCGTAATAAAAAGGCTCCCTTTTTGCATCAAATTGGGAAACATAGCTTCTTGATAACTCACCCGAACCGCAGGATGATATTGAGGGCAACGCAGCACTGACAAGTCATGTACTGTACTTACGCATTTACCAGCGAAGTGCGGAATCTCATAATTCGGCGAGTGATAAATGTGGTCCTTGTACGGCAAAGTTATGAGACCCTTCGCCGCGGGAGAAGTTACCCGATATCCCGAGCGCAACGCATGGTAGACGGAGCTTCTTAACCAACTTGCGCGCTGATTTTTTCCCTGTACTTGCTCAGCAGAATGGTACTTTTTAATAAGGGTTTCTGGCCCATCTGTCCAGCCCAATAAAAACTGAAATTTAATGCTTTCCAGTTGACATGAATCTCGCAATCCCTTTGCAAGCTCATAGGTATAACGACCAATTCCAGTAATAGATACTCGCAATGGGTCTAAACAAAATATTAACTTCATAGATCGTTCTTGGTTGAGGGTAATCTACTAAACATGATTTTTTCTCATTTTCACTACGTCTAGAACACGCTGAAAAACATAGGGAAACTGGCGATAACAAGTGAAGATAAAAATGATATTTTGAGGCTTGAAAAAAATATCAAGAACAAAATTAGAAATAATTAAACCAATTAATCCTGAAATTGCCGCACCCTTTAACCCCCAAATAGGGATTAAGACTGCACTAGAGGCTATAGTAGTCAGTAAACCAACGGCTGCACAAACAGGCGCATAACGTAAGCGGCCTTCCATCACCAAAAAAATACCTCGTATCGCACCAAGAGCAATAAATAATGGCCTTAAAGCCAACCAAGGGATCAACTCTTGTGCTGGCAGATATTTTGGTCCATAAATCCATGGGAACAAAATATAAATTAACGCCATCAGCAGAAGCGCTCCTGCAAAAAAAATGAGACCCAAAAGATAGGTTCGCTTTGCTAAAATGGGTAATTCCATATGATCTCGCTTGGCAAGCTCTGGCACTAATGCCATAGTCAACACCAAGAGCAGGACATCAATGACTTCCATGAATTTTAGGACGGCCGCATACAGACCTAGTGACTCTAAATCCATGTAGTGGGCTATCAAATAATATTCACTACGACTTTGGCAGGCAACTAAAAAACCGCTGAGCATTACCATTGATGAAGAAAGCAACAATGTTCGGGCATATTCCGACTGGAATTTTCCGGTAAAGCCAGACCAATTCCGCAATCTATAGCGCGCCAAGAAACCCCAATTAGCTGCATACTCCCCAGACATAAAAGCTGCAATGGCAATAAGAGGCCAAGACAAGATAATGGTGACTAGCTTTAATATGCTCGAACATAGACCAGTCACTATATGCATGCCAGCGACTACAGGAAGATGGCCCTCTATCCGAAGCCGATATTCCCAAACTTCACTAGCTTGAAAAATAAAAACAAGTCCATACACCATGGCCAAATAGAGAGGTAATCCGAATCCTTGCGTGGTTAAAACGAGGGTCACGAGGCCGGCGTAGGATAAAACACCGAATGCAAGGCGCAAAATGATGGCTGTTTTTTGAATATCTTCGCGCTCTTGCTCTGAGTTACTTTTAGCGAGGTCACGCAAAATTAGATTTTCACTACCAGCCGATGCAATTGAGCCAAATAAGATGGCAGAAGCAAGAACATAATTTAATGCGCCCCAGTCACTAGGGCCATAATGACGCGCTACCAAGATGCCTACAGCAAAGCCAAGCCCCAGCCTGATGACGCGATCAAATAGGAGCCAGCCTGAAGCTGAAGCCATACGTTCGACTGAGTTTTTTTGGGTGTTCATCATTATTGAAGGTTGTAGGCTAACCGCTTAATACCAATATGTCTATTTTCCACTGATAGTGACGACCTGCAACAAACGTCCAATAACCGCCTAATTCTAGATATTGCTATCCAACGGAAGCCCTTATACTAAGTAAGCCTTTTTAAATAGCAATATTCCATGGTCTGAATAGCAAGCACCACATTAATGCCAATTAACAATAACCATCCCCGTGGATTTCAATTTGAGCTAGCTCACATTAATCGAGTGCTTGATGCCGCTATTATTTGGTTTAGCCTTTATGCATTGCGCACTTTTTTTCAAATAGAGTCCATTAATCAGCAACTCTATGTCTTACCAGCGTTGCTAGCCATTATTATTTATTTTCTAGTAGCCGAATTATTCTCTCTTTATCACCTTTTTCGCCTTACCTCCTTAGGTGAGATTACAAAGAAAATATTTCTGATTTGGGGCATTGTTGCGCTCTCAATCATCCTCATTGCATTAATAACGAAGTCCTCAACTGATTATTCACGACTAACAATAGGTTGGTGGCTTACTTTGTGCCCCATCGCCCTCATACTATCGCATGTCAGTATTTACCAGTTATTTCATCATTTCAGCAGCCAAGAAAATCATTTTCGTTCATATGTCATCTTGGGCAATGATGAATCAGTGATTAATTTACCCGAAAAAATTTCGCAAGCACCCGGTGCCAGATTACGGCTAGTGGGAACTTTTAATAATTTGTCGGCTACATTAAATGCCTTAAGTACACAAGCAATAGACTATGTATTTTTATGCTATGACAGCCATGAGCAAGATAAGATAATTGCCGCCATTAAGGCACTCAATAATTCAACAGCATCAATCTATTTAGTGCCAGACCTTCTGCTATCTGATCTACATGGCTCCCGCTGGATTATGTTGGGCGATACGCCCTTAATTGTGATTAACGATCACCCGTTTTATGGGGGTCAATGGGTTTTAAAAAAATTGGAAGATTTAATATTAGGCCTTCTGATTTTTATCCTCATTTTTCCGCTAATGTTGATAATAGCAATCGCTGTGAAACTAAGCTCTCCCGGACCAGTGCTATTTAAACAACGGCGGCATGGACTAAATGGTGAGGTAATAAAGGTCTTAAAGTTTAGAACTATGGCCTCATTAGATGATGGTGATGTTGTCATTCAAGCAACAGAGCGCGATGCTCGCGTTACCAAGGTTGGCAAATTCTTGCGTCAACATTCCTTAGACGAATTACCACAATTTATTAACGTACTGCAGGGTGATATGTCTATCGTTGGTCCCCGCCCACATGCTCTAGCCCACAATGAACATTATCGTCAGCTCATTGGAAGTTATATGCAACGCCATAAGGTAAAACCAGGGATAACAGGATGGGCGCAGGCGCATGGTTTGCGCGGAGAAACTGACACTATTGAAAAAATGAAGAAGAGAGTTGACTATGACCTTTATTACATTAATCACTGGTCGGTTGGTCTAGATTTAAAAATTATTTTCCTCACGATTATCAATGGATTCAAGAGTAAAGCGGCTTACTAAAGAATAGGCGAGGTAATTCTGTAAATTGGCGGTATTGCAATAAGATAAGGTGGTTCATTATGCTTTTGAAATTGCCTTTTAATCAGTCACCCTTAGCTTGAATAGAAAAACTCTCTCCATGGCAACCAACAACATTCCCAAAATTAATCTGCGCAACTCATTAAGTGAGTGCGGCCAATCCATACGTAAGGAAAATGCAGGTAAATACCAAAATTACGGTATAAAAGACTGCAAAGCCTCGATTGCAGCTAGTCGAATTCAATAGGTTACCTTTGGGTTCTCAAGGCTAGCAAATATTCCATTAGGTGCAGCCGGGTAGCTATGGTACTGATCTTACAGAAGCAAAGTATATTTTTGGCATGAAAAAAGGCTGCCAAGGCAGCCTTCTCTAGAGCCTAATATTTGCTTAGGCTTTTTTAGCGTAAGCTGAGCACCAACCTTTACCAGCAACTTGCTTACCAGCAAACAATGAGCAACCACCAGCAGCTGCGTCAGCTTTACCTTGGAACAGAGCACAGTTAGAGCACTGTTGACCAGCAGCGTACTTTGGAAACTTTGCTTTATCTACTTTTGATGCATCTGCTTTGTAACCCAATGCAGCAGCTTGTGGATCGGTTTCTGCAACCATAGCTTGAGCTTGAACTTTACCGTTCAATGCCAAAGTACAGGCACCAGCAGCAGACAAAATCATAAATTGGCGACGACTATTTTTCATGGATTCTCCAAAGATAAATCAGTGATTAACAAGCAAACGCATTGAAGAGCAATACGCACCTTAAAAGCTAAGCACGATCATAGTGGAGAAGATTTGGGGCTGCTAGCTAACGCCTAAGTCAATGATTTATATGGAAATATAGATGAGAATTGTTCTCAGAAAAAATAAGGCGCTGAAGTTAAGGCTACTAAGCGTTACTTCCAGCCCTTGAGTTTCATGCAATTAACCCACTGCCTAATATGGACTCCGGACCCTACTTCTGGGTAATCCTCTTTGCACTCTTTCAGATCTTTGTTGTACGTGGCTCTATTATTTTTAGCAGGGTCTTGATTTTCTGTCGGCATACTCACGCACCCGATAACTCCTACAGTAACGAGAAGGCATACGATTTTCAGGGTGGTATTTGAATGAAGCAAACTACCTCCCACTCTTATTGGCCAGCTTCATATACGCACCGTGATCACCACACGCCCTATTAAATGCCACTGCAGACATCGAATCTTTTGCACCAATCGCACCCACAGCACTAATCGCACCGCGAGATTTTTCCTTTTGGCCTTGAGTCATTAGCGCATATGAATTTTCCTGGCAATTAGCCATAAAAATGTAATCTGCTTCTTTCGTGAAATCCCTACTTAAAACGTAGGAGCTCAATTTCATTTGCCGCACATCTTTTTTAGCATCAACAATACTGACTTCGTTGTTAATGACTTCGTAAAAGACTGGTGGCTTTGAATTAGTAGACCCAAGTGTTGCATCTTGCTTGGCATTGGTAAGCTGCTTTTTTTCCTTTTCATCAAATACTTCTACAGGCGCTTTCTGAGCTATTGGCGCTGGTAAAGCGCCGTCTTGATATAGAAAATAGTTAATATTTTGATCATCGATAAATTTTCTACCGCACAGTCGAGAGCGCACATATGCCATGGCTGTTCTGGGAGCAATCTTGACCCAGCCAGAACCATTTACTGGCTTGGTATCACCCACTAATGGTCGCTGGGAAACAATATTTTGGGTGTAGAGGGTTTCAGACCACTGATGATTACTAAAGCAATCTATTTTTTGGCGATATGGTCCGACCATTGTGGCGTTATAAGTCGCTAAATTACTTTTCGCTCTTGGTGCGATGAAAGCGTCATACGTTAAGACACCGTCCTCATCCTCAGTCAAACTGTAAGGATCATAGAACCAAACCTTAGTTTTAGATTCTGCCAGCAAAATCCATGTGCGGTCACTGTAGTCTTTTTGATTGAGTGGCGGAATATAAAAGAAGGGTGACTCTACTTCCTCATTCATCATAGCTTGATAGTTCTGTCGCATGGGTCCTGAGGTACAGCCCACAATGAACAAAATAGCCAAGATGAGGAGTTTTTTCATACGCTTATTTTCGATCAATCAGAGCCAGAAATTCTCTACGCAGATTGAAGTCTTTCAAAAAAGCACCACGCATCACACTATTGATCATCTTCGAGTCACGATCTTTAACGCCACGCCATTGCATACAAAAGTGATCAGCATCCATTACTACCGCTACACCGATAGGCTTAATCTTCTTCTCAAGCATATCTGCCAGCTCCACCACAGCCTCTTCCTGTATCTGTGGACGACACATTACCCACTCCGTCAGCCTAGAGTACTTCGATAAGCCAATTAAGGCAGAACCTTTATTTGGTAGGACGCCAATCCATATACGGCCCATGATGGGGCATAGGTGATGAGAACAGGCGCTACGCACGGTAATAGGGCCAATAATCATGAGCTCATTTAAGCGACTTACATTAGGAAACTTAGTTAAGGTCGGCTGATCTACATAGCGCCCATTAAAGACTTCTTGTACATACATCTTCGCTACACGACGACTGGTATTTTGAGTATTGTGATCATTTTTAGTATCGATGACTAAACTCTCTAATACGGCCTGCATCTTCTCGGCAACCTCATCTACCAAACCTTCCAATTCGCCCGGCTTAATAAATGCCGCAATATTGTCATTTGCATGAAAACGCGCTTTTTGCGCTTCAATTCGACGACGAATGACTACAGATAATGGGGTACCGCTTTCATCTTTATTGATGTTAGCCTTGGTAGTTTTATCGGTAGACTTAAGAGCGACACTTTTGCTAACTGTTTTGCCAACTGTTTTTTTGGCGGGCGTTTTGATTGCAGTTTTTTTAGGGGTTGGCATGCATTCTTTCCAGGGAAAATAGTCGTTATGTGGATTGCTTTTAAATAAGCCATTCTTCTACTTGAAGATTGGCAATACGATGAAACTCTCGTGCGTTATTGGTTATTAAGTTACTCGATTCAGAGAGCGCATGAGCCGCAATCATTAAATCCATACCACCAATTGGCTGGCCAGCTTTCTCAAGCCCAGAGCGTATTTGAGCGTAATGGTGTGTAGCCTCAACTGGCCATGGACGAATTTCAAAGCCATCAATCCATGCTTCAATTGCAGCGCTAAAACGTGGGGATGCTAATTTTGCTGCTCCAAACCTCAGCTCAGCCGCAACAATGGCAGATAGCCAGACCTCGTCGTACTCTAACTGTGTAAAACGTTCCAACATTTTTTGCGGATGTCGGCGCAATATATAACTGCAAATATTGGTGTCTAAAGTTTTTTGTTGCTTTGCCAATCTATGTCCAATCACGCTCTTGGGCAGGTAGGTCATCCCGATGCTCTAAAAAATCTTCCGGCAGTGGCTCAGTCTGTTCGTAAAAGGAACTGAGCCATTGACCCAAATTGTGCTCTCTCTCATCATCGGGCGTTACCCAAAGGGCATTGCCCACTTGCTCAATGCGGACTTGCTTAGCCGTAAAGCGTAACTTAGCCGGCAAACGAATTGCCTGGCTACGCCCACTCATGAATAACTTCGCAATACTGGTCATTAGAGCCTCCTAAGAGCTGGGGATACGTAAGGGATAACTTAAAAGACAACTTAAGAGATACTTTAAGGGGTGGTATAGAGCTGTATGTAATATAGCAATGATATATCACATTTAAGGATCAGGTAAATACCCCTAAAAAGCCCTAAATCTGGAAAAACAACGCTACGACGCAAATGATTCCAAAAAACCAAACTGTGGTTCTCGTTGTCGGCCAATTAGCGACATAGCAAATCAAATAAGCAATACGAGCCAGCACAAAGCCCATTGCCAATAAGTCAATTCTGTCTTGTGGCGCATGAGCAATGGAAGCAATGATGACTGCGGCAAAAAATAGCGGCAAAGACTCAAACAGGTTGGCCTGTGCAGCATTGGCACGCGCCCTAAAACCTGTTTGCTTAGCCAGCCACTCTCTTGGCGCGCCATTGTCATAACCATCAAAACCTTTTTTAGCAATGCCAGCGGCTACGATAGGCAATAAGCCCATAAAGAGAACACAATAGTAGGCAATAGTCATGATGGGGTTTTCTTGGAGCCAATTCGGCTTTCAGTTCCGTTAAGTAAGTTAGCAATGTTGCTGCGATGACGCCAAATCAGCAGTGCGCAAACGACTAGGAGCGCTAAGCCCATTGGCTGAAAACCAAACAAAAAGACAAAATAGATGGGACCAAACACAGCAGCCGCTAAGGCAGCTAAAGATGAGTAGCGCATAAACGTCGCCACGATAATCCAAGTACCCAAGGTAGCAAGCCCCAAGACCCAGTTCACGCCAAATAAAATGCCACAAGCAGTAGCGACACCTTTGCCACCTTTGAAGCCATGAAATATCGGAAATAAATGTCCTAAAAATACTGCAAGTACTACGCCACATAAAACCCAAGAGCTCAGAGTAGCGGTAAGAGACTCATCACCCAACAACACTCGAGCCAACATGACAGCAAAGAAACCCTTTAGTGCATCACCAATTAAGGTCAGTACGGCCGCTAATTTATTGCCTGTGCGTAATACATTGGTAGCGCCTGGATTGCCAGAACCATAAGTATGGGGGTCAGGTAGGTGCATGCATTTACTGACCACTACAGCAAATGAAATGGAGCCTATTAAGTAGGCTAATGGAATCAGGAGGATATCTAAGCTAAAAGTCATACTGCTATCTTAATCACTTATTGAATGGCTCAGTCAGCATGCCAAATAGAGGACCTCCAAAGCACATTCAGTCTGCACAGCCCTAAATACAGCATACGCGAGATTAGGGACAATACAGCTCATAACTAGTACTCCGCCCTCCAGCATTTGATTTCACCAAAGCGCCACGCTCTAATAAGTCGGTGATATCTCGTAACGCAGTATCTGGGGAGCATTTAGCAATAATCGCCCATTTACTAGTAGTCAGTTTTCCATCAAACCCATCGAGCAATTTATTCAGCAGCTTAATTTGCCTTTCATTCAATGGGGTTCTAGACCAGCGTTGCCAGAAATTGGTTTTAAATAGGGTTGTGGATAGTGCTGCTTCGGCAACTTCAATGGCAGACAGCAAACTACTTAAAAACCAAGTAAGCCACTGCGTTACATCCAACGCTCCCTTTTGAGTTTTCTCAAGAAGCTCGTAATAATTTTTACGATCGCGCCCAATTTGAGCTGATAAGCTATAAAACCGCTGCGCCGATCCATCAGCTCGGGCCAAAGCCATATCTCCAATTGCCCTTGCAATGCGACCATTACCATCGTCAAAAGGGTGCAGCGTCACAAACCAGAGGTGTGCTAAGCCCGCCTTAATAATTGGATCATCTTGCTGATCTATATTGAACCAGAGTAAAAACTGCTCCATTTCTGTTGGCATGAATGGTGCTGGTGGCGCTTCGAAGTGAATCTGTTGACGACTAACGGGGCCTGAAACAACCTGCATTGGACCGAGGGCATCATCACGCCAAGCGCCAACTAGAATTTTAGATAAACAACTGTGACCCGAAGAAAAGAGGGCGGCATGCCAACCAAAGAGACGTTCCTGCGTTAAATTTTTTTGATGGTGCTGTGTAGCATCAAGCACCATGTCTACTACACCATCGACATAACGATCTGCTGGAGCTAAGGCTACAATATCGATACCCAATCGTCTGGCAATGGATGATCGAACCGAGCTTGGATCAAGCTTTTCGCCCTCGATCTCGCTAGTTTTGATGACATCCTCAGTGAGTACACGTAAGGACTCTTGATCGCGCAAATCAATACCGATATCGTGTAATCGTCCCAGCAGGCGCCCCTGAGCATGGTAAGCCTGAGTCAATAAGCCAGTGAGTTGCCTGAGGTCATACTCCCAATGAGGCCATTGGGAATCTTGCCAAATGTACTTTTTAACTCCGCTATTCATGCGGAGATTATAAGGAATAATCACTGAAAAGTCCATTATTCTCCGCACTTATTGCGGATTAAATGAGTCTAATTACCGCAACACTAAGATCATTAAGTACCTCGAGGATGGTGCTGTTGGTGAATAGATTTGAGTCTTTCCCTAGCCACATGAGTGTATATCTGGGTAGTAGAGATATCGGCATGGCCCAAAAGAAGCTGAACCACCCTTAAATCCGCTCCATGATTGAGTAAATGAGTAGCAAATGCATGGCGTAGAGTGTGGGGCGATAAGGCAACCGGAATGTTGGCCAATGTTGCATAGCGCTTAATCAGCGCCCAGAATGCTTGTCGAGTTAAGCTGGTACCGGTGTGTCGACCTATAAATACAGCATCAGTTGTTTTACCTTCTAATAAGGGAGTACGCGCGTCGGCCAAATAGCGCCTTAACCACTGCCCTGCTTCACCTCCAAATGGTACTAAGCGCTCTTTACCGCCTTTGCCGTTAACTACTCTGACTACGCCTTCATTCAAACCAAGTGCAACAGTTTTTAAAGAGACGATTTCGGAAACGCGTAAGCCACTGGCATACATTAATTCCAGCATGGTGCGGTCACGTAAACCCAAAGGGGTCTCGATATCAGGGGCATTGAGCAATGCAGTAACTTGGCCTTCACTCAGTATTTTTGGAAAGCGTAGCGCCTGTTTTGCGGCGCGTAATCCAATGCAAGGATCACTCTTCACTGAATTGATCCTTAGTGCGTGACGATAAAAGCGCTTGAATACTGTCAATCGGCGATTTGCAGTAGTTGCTTTGTCCGCACGTCGATAGGCTATATAAGCTGTGAGGTCTTTTTCTGTGACCCCATAAAGATCGGCACCCGATTCCTTATATAGCCACTGGGCCAATAACAATAAGTCCCTGCGGTATGCGGCCAAACTATTTTGGGCCAGGCCGTCTTCCAGCCAACAAGCATCGCAGAAGCGCTCTATGGCTTCCTGGCTTACTAGAGAGGCGCTCTTTTTATCAGCCAGCATAAATAAGTAGAAAAATAAAAATTGTATAAATTACTTGGTTGCCTCTTCTAGCTTTTCAGCAAGCCAAATTTTCATAAGGGATTGATAGGGCACATCAATCTTATTAGCTTGTAACTTGATATTTTCCAAAAAGCTTTGAGAGAGTCGAAGTGAGATTGAGGCTGTACTTGGCTTAAGATTTGGCATCGTTACACGCACCGCCTTTGATAAATCAAAATACTCAGAAGCATCATGCCTCTCCCAGAAGGTGCGCTCCTCTTTCTCGTTCTTAAACTTAGGTATTGTCTTGCTAGGCTTTTTCATAAAGCACCCTCTCCTTCTTACTCATCGCCCTTGCGGAGACCACCCTAATCAGAGTTTCATTCTTTCGCAAGGTAAAAACGATAGATAAAAGCACGCCTACTGCAGTAATGCCAAGAGCCAAATAACGCCGCTCATCTTCACTATGCTTTTCATCACCAGAAATCAAGAGAGGCTGATTAAAGAAAACTTCTTCGGCCTCTCCCTGCGTTACACCATGCTTTTCTTCGCTTTTATAAGCGTTTCCAGCATCCCACTGAAATCCGACTATTCGATGAAAATCAATCATGCATGTATATTATCATAATATACATTAGCCCATAAAGCAAGTGGATATAAACCGATAGCTAATATGAAATTAGTCACGGAAATTATTAAAGCCCAATGGCGCTTCTGTTACTTCTTTTTTCAGTAAGGCCATAGTTTCTTGTAAGTCATCACGCTTTGCACCAGTGACTCGTACTGCATCCCCCTGAATACTCGCCTGCACTTTGAGCTTGCTGTCTTTGATAATGCGCACGACTTTTTTAGCCAAGTCTGAAGTAATACCTTTTTGAATCTTCATGGTCTGCTTGCGCTTATCGCTACCAATCGTTTCTGTTTTCTCGTCTTTGAGGTAGCGTACATCCACATTGCGTTTAGCCATTTTACTAATGAGCACATCGCGCACTTGACCCAACTTAAAGTCGTCGTCACCAAATAAAATTAAGGCCTCGTCTTTTTGCTCTACGCGGCTATCAGAACCCTTAAAGTCAAAACGATTGGTGATTTCTTTATTAGATTGCTCGATGGCATTTTTCAGCTCAACCATGTCTGGTTCGCATACAACGTCAAATGTTGGCATTTTTACTCCCTATATTTACTTGAATATTTTCGTAATCTTCATATTTTCTGGATATTTTGGCGCCTCCTATTGGCTTTGCCCCAAAAAATATGCTCTAGATTCTTTTACGAATAAGATTGTGGCATGAACCGTGCTCAAAATGCGTCCCAGCCCGCAAAATCAACCCTAAATTTAGGGTTGAAGCACCGCAATACCTTTGGCTTTGATGTCAGCGCAGAACTGGCCTATGAAATTACCGCTCCAGAGCAAATTCCAGGAGTAATTACTGAAGTAGCTGAAAGAAAAATGGTATGGCGGGTTTTGGGGGGTGGCAGCAACGTCATACTCCCCAATGTTCTGCCGGGGGCAACCCTTCTCATGAATATTGCCGGACAAGAAATCATCGCCACCGATAAAGAAGCTAGTTTTATAGGGGTGGGTGGTGGTGTTAACTGGCATGAGTTTGTTACTTGGGCTTTAGAAAATCATTTTCACGGCCTTGAAAATTTAGCACTGATTCCCGGAACGGTTGGAGCCGCGCCTATTCAAAATATTGGTGCTTATGGTGTAGAGATCGCAGATTACATAGACTACATCGAAGCCTTTGATACCATGGCCCATGCCTTTGTCACTCTCTCAAAAGAGGCATGCCAATTTGCTTATCGCGATAGCTACTTCAAGCAAAATCCCAATCGCTTTATCGTGACAAAGGTCGTCTTTAGAATTCCCAAAACTTGGCAAGCACGGATTCATTACGCAGATTTAGCACAGCAATTTGCTAATAATCCAAACCCGACCCCAGAAGATATTTTTTTAGCTGTATGCAAAATTCGGATGTATAAATTGCCAGCCCCCAATGTCATTGGTAATGCTGGCAGCTTCTTTCAAAACCCGGTCATACCAAATGAGCAATATGAAACTCTGCTGAAGAAGCATACAAGCCTAGTCTCCTACCCAGATGCCCCAGGCAAACGCAAGCTTGCAGCTGGGTGGCTGATTGATCAGTGCGGCTTTAAAGGTCAGCGCATGGGTGACGTTGGCGTCTATGAAAACCAAGCGCTAGTACTAGTCAACCATGGTGGTGGTACAGCGCAAGATATTTTAGGTCTTGCTAAATGCATTCAGGACAAAGTACATCGTGAGTTTGGTGTGAGCTTAGAAATAGAGCCTAATATTCTCTAGTCGTTGTCTAGTCGTCCTCTTGCCTTGACTTAGCGCTTTACAGCTTTACGTCTGAAAACCTGACCTCAGCCTCACCTTCAGCTAGCCTTACCTGAAATACATTTTCAGTGTTGAGTTCATTTGGCTTGCGAACTGCATACAGCTGACTTTCTTCTTTGCTCAAAATCACCGCATAACCACGTTCAAGCGTTCTTTGAGGATTAAGCATCTCTAACTGTGATTGGTAGTGCGATTGATTGCGCTTCCAATTGTCCAGCCTTACAGACCAAGCTTGGTTTAAGCGCTGCTGCCAGCCATGCATTTGTTCACGCATACGATCCGGATTGGGTAAAGCATGACTAAGCCTTAGCGCTAATTGATCCAAGGTTTGCGCTTCACGTTCAACCCGCTGACTAATGCGCTGGAGGAGTGCCTGCATGATGGCATCGAGCTCTTGCAGCATTTGATCTCTGCGTGGGGCGGCTAATTCTGCTGCGCCCGTCGGAGTTGGTGCCCTTAGGTCTGCAACAAAGTCTGCAATCGTGAAATCGGTTTCATGACCTACACCACTCACCACTGGAATAGATGAATCTGCAATGGCATAGGCCAGCTGTTCATCGTTAAACGCCCAGAGATCTTCAATACTGCCACCACCACGCACCATCAAGATCACGTCGACTGCATTTTCTTTATTAGCTGCTTTCAGTGCAGAAATAATTCCCGCAGGTGCATCGGGGCCTTGTACCAAGGTGGGATAAATCACAATCGGAACGTGTGGTGCTCGCCTTGCTAAAGTGCTTAAAACATCTTTAAGTGCAGCTGCTTGAGGTGAAGTAATAATGCCGATCGATCTTGGGTGAGTTGGAATCTCGCGTTTACGTTCTTCATCAAACAAACCTGCTTTTGCTAACTTGGCTTTGAGCTTTAAAAAAGCTTCATATAGGCCACCCATGCCTGCCCGTCGCAAGGTCTGAATGGTGAGCTGAATATCCCCACGGGGTACATACATTCCCAAGCTAGCACTAACCTCTACCAAATCCCCTGATTGCGGCATAAAACCCACTTGGCCATTGCGGCCACGGAACATGACGCAACGAATTTGCCCTTCTTCATCCTTGAGTGAGAAATACCAGTGCCCACTGTCATATGCCTTGAAGTTAGAAATCTCCCCGCTAACCCAAACCGTATCGAAGCGATCCTCCAAAGATGCTGCAATGGCGCGGTTTAGATCGCCAACACTCAGAATTTCCCTTGATATTTCCGACATTTTTTCTCTTTAATAAGATGGCTACTGGGCTTGAGGGCCAATAAATATCCACAGATACGGATCCACTCTGGGTTGAATGCTCATAAGTAAGTATTTACTGACCCAAAACGTCTCATAAATCCAACATAATAATACTAAGTCATTGATTTAAATGATAATTAATCTAGGCAAAAAACTGCAATTAAATTAATTTACAAAAGAGATCACCATCAATCAAGGACTTACAGCACGCATTCAAAAAAGTTTTGCATAGAGTTATCCACAGGCTAGCTTTCTGAAACAGGCTTTTTAATTCAGCTAAAGTACTGAGCTTATGTACTCCATCTTACTATCTGCTGGCTGGCCTATTTGGCCTCTTCTCATCATTTCTATTTTGGGCTTAGCAATTGCCATAGAGCGCGCATGGTATCTGAGACAAATCCATATCTTCCCTAAAAATTGTCTGGAAACTGCTTTTTCCCTTGCCAACCAGATTCTTGGAGCCAAATCCACGATTTCTGAGCAACAAATTGCAGAATTGGCGAATATCTCTCCTGCGAGCCCCTTGTTCGCCTGCACCCTCAAAGAGAAGCTGGCTGGCAGCAGCTCGGATGCTGCACTAGAAGAGCTGCAGGCGACTGCTCAAACTACTTGGCTCAAATTAGACCGCTATCTTGGTGCCTTAGCCACGATTACGACGATCGCCCCATTGCTGGGCTTATTTGGCACTGTAGTGGGCATGATCGAAATCTTTGGTAGTCAGGGTGCGATCAATGGTGCTGCTGGTAGCCCGCAACAATTGGCACATGGTATTTCCGTCGCTCTGTACAACACTGCATTTGGTTTGTTGATTGCGATTCCTGCTTTAGCTGCTTGGCGTGGATTGCGTGCAATGGCTAATGAACGTCGACGTGAATGTGAAGAATTTACTCGTCAACTATTTAAGAAGCTCTATCCACACGACGCTGTTGAAATTAACAAATGAGTTGGTTAGAAACACATCCCCATGCAAAGAGAAAATTTTCTCTTGGGGGGAATGCTGAATCTGTAGAGCCAGAAATTAATCTCATCCCCTTTATTGATGTGCTATTAGTAGTGCTCATCTTTTTAATGATCTCCACCACCTTCACTCGCTATCAAGAATTGGCTATTACACTGCCAACTGCAAATGGCAATGAGAGTCAAGCAGAAGTAAAACAAATTCATATTGCCGTGAGTCGGGATGGTCGTTTTGCCATTAATGGCAAAGTAACTGATCGATCCCAATTGAGTAAGGCGTTGACTCAGCTCAGCGAACAAAGCAGCCAAAAGGAAAATGTCATCTCACTACAGGTCAATATTGACGCTGATGCTAGAGCGCCCCATCAAGCTGTCATGAACGCGCTAGAGGCGGCACGCGATGCCAATCTCTCTAATATCGTCTTTAGCAGCCAATTGAATAACCAAGCTAAGAAATAATTTCCGAACAAAGAAACTATTCCTTCATGTCATTTTCTTTTTTCCGTAAAGCACCCAAGCTCTGGGAAAGACGCGGCCCTACTAGCTTATTGCTGTGGCCGCTATCATGGCTTTATGGCTTGGTATTACTTATTCGCAAACTCATTCAAGACATTGGCCTACTAAAACCAAAACCTGCCCCAGTGCCTGTCATCATCGTAGGCAACATTCGTGTAGGCGGTACAGGTAAAACCCCTATCGTGATTGCATTAGCAGAACGCTTGCAGCAATTGGGGTGGAACCCCGGCATCATTAGCAGAGGTTATGGCTCTTCTTCACGAATTTCTCCACTGCAAGTCAACAGTAGTTCTGAGCCAGCAATTGTTGGTGATGAGCCCGTCTTAATTGCAAAGCGTACACGGGATCAATTTCCAATTTGGGTTTTTCCAAAGCGCCAGAAAAGCATTCGATCGTTACTCAAACATTCGCCTGATGTGAATGTCATTATTAGTGATGATGGCTTACAAAGTACTAGCCTGGCGCGCTGGCCTGCTCGCGAAGGCGGTCGTGATATTGAATTGGTAGTACGCGATGGTCGTGGAGAGGGCAATCGCTTTTTACTGCCTGCTGGTCCTCTACGTGAACCTGCTACACGTGAACGTGATGCCACTCTTTTTACCGGAAAAACTAAAGGTAGTGAATCCAAACTAGGTCCACAGGATGAATACTTCTTGGGGCGTCGTGCATTCTCACTCGTGAGTAACTTAGGTAATGCCTATCAACTCATCAACCCAAGTAATCATCAAACACTGAATCAAATCGCGGAAGCCTATTTACCTAACAAGATTACTGCCGTCGCAGCCCTAGGTAATCCACAACGCTTTTTTGATGATCTACTGAAGCAAGGTATCGCAGGAAAATCGATCGCTTTGCCTGATCATGCTACTTATACCCCTGAATTTTTCAGCAAGATCAATGCTCAATGCATCCTCATTACCGAAAAGGATGCTGTCAAATGCGCCACTATTACGGATGAGCGCATTTGGGTGCTGCCAATGCTCCTTTCTCTCCCGGATAGCTTTGCTGACTGGCTACAATCGATCTTGCAAAGACCAGACCCCTATCGCTACACCTTGTAGGTTTTACCCACATAGCACTACACTGTCTCATCACTGATTTAGACTTACTATTTCAGGATTACTCTTACAGAAATCATGGATAAACGACTACTCGATATTTTGGTTTGCCCTTTATGCAAAAGCCAACTGCATTTGGATGTAGATAAACATGAGCTGATTTGCAAAGCAGATCGCTTGGCTTATCCCATTCGAGATGATGTCCCAGTCATGCTGGTGGATGAAGCTCGAAGTCTCAATGCCGATGAGCTTGGGTAATGAACTCCTCGCTTGACACAATGAGCTCCTCCTTCAAAGCCCCCGATTTTTTAGTAGTGATCCCCGCTAGATTGGGATCCACTCGCCTGCCGCGCAAGCCTTTGGCAGACATTGGTGGCAAACCCATGGTGATTCGGGTAGCAGAGCGCGCTCAGCAATCACTTGCACAAAGCGTTGTAGTGGCAACCGATTCAACAGAAATACAAGCTGCTTGCGATGAACATCGTATTGAGTGTTTACTGACCAGTGCAGATCACCCTACGGGTACAGATCGCATTGCAGAAGTTGCTCAGTTACTTAAATTGCCCAGCAATGCATTGGTGGTGAATGTACAAGGTGATGAACCGTTAATTCCGCCGGAGCTGATTAATCAGGTTGCCAGTACTTTGGCAGAGCATGAGCAGTGCGCTATCTCTACTATTGCTGTACCAATGACGAATATTGCAGAGATTCATAATCCCAATGTTGTTAAAGTTGTCCTTAACCGCTCTGGTGAGGCCCTCTATTTTTCAAGAGCATCCATCCCCTTTGCAAGAGATCCACAAGCGATTCTAAAAACTGAGTACTTACGGCACCTAGGTATCTACGCATATCGGGCTGACTTTTTACAAGCCTATACCCGCCTCGAACCAGCCCCTCCTGAGGAATCTGAAGCCTTAGAGCAACTACGCGCCCTCTGGAATGGCTACCGTATAGCGGTTTATACCGCCTTAGAAGCCCCACCAGCTGGGGTAGATACCCCTGAAGACCTAGAAAGAGTTCGGCAGTTGCTGGCTCGCTTATAGGCCAATCTCAGCCAAGCGCCCAAAACCTCGGCACTTTGAAGCTTCTCGGGGATAATCCTAGGCAATAAGCAACTAAGATCCCAACAAAATACGGGACAATGTCAGCTCTTCTAAGGGGAAAACAATGCGGTTGATTCTGCTCGGTGCACCAGGTGCTGGAAAAGGCACACAAGCTCAGTTTATTTGCGAAAAGTTCGCTATTCCACAAATCTCCACAGGTGACATGCTGCGTGCTGCCGTGAAAGCAGGAACTGAACTGGGTATTACTGCCAAAAAAATTATGGATGCTGGCGGCTTAGTATCCGATGACATCATCATTGGTCTCGTAAAAGATCGCCTTACTCAGCCGGATTGCAGTAAAGGCTATTTGTTTGATGGTTTCCCAAGAACTATTCCACAAGCTCAAGCCATGAAAGATGCTGGCGTTCCAATCGATTACGTTTTGGAAATTGACGTGCCATTTGATGCCATCATCGATCGTATGGGTGGACGCCGCGTACACCCAGCCTCTGGTCGTACTTATCACATCAAATACAACCCACCAAAAGTGGCTGGCAAGGATGATGTAACTGGCGAAGATTTAATTCAGCGTGATGACGATAAAGAAGAAACGGTTCGTAAGCGTTTGCAGGTTTACGATGACCAGACCCGCCCTTTAGTTGAGTACTACTCTACTTGGGCTGTACAAGCCAATCCAGCGGATAAGGTAAAAGCACCAGCCTATCGTAAGGTCAGCGGTACTGGTAACGTCGAGGACATTACTGCTTCGATTTTGGCTGAATTGAAGTAAACAGACTCCACTTAATAAAAAAGACTGCAAGTGCAGTCTTTTTTATTTGCGTGCTCCTTGATGATTATTTCAGCTCTTTAAGAGCGCTCTCAAAAGATTCAATATCCGCAAAGCTTCGATAGACCGAAGCAAAGCGAATGTAAGCCACTTTATCAAGGCGCTTGAGTTCACGCATTACTAATTCGCCAACACGTTCACTCGGAATCTCTTTTTCACCGAGGCTCAGCAGCTTTTCTTCAATGCGTGCAATAGATTCGTCGACAGAGTCTGAAGAGACTGGGCGCTTACGCAAAGCAAGCTTAATAGAGCTTGCTAACTTCTCATGACTATATTCAACGCGGCTACCATTCTTCTTAACAATGGCCGGTAGCACCAACTCAACCCGTTCATAAGTTGTAAAACGTTTATCGCATTTAGCACAACGGCGACGACGACGAATAGTATCGCCCTCGTCAGAAACCCGGGTATCCAATACCTGGGTATCTTCGTTATGGCAAAAGGGGCAGCGCAATGAGCTCTTCTTTTATTGGTTGGGTTGCTGAGTGCTTACTTAACCGTAAACTGGGAAACGCTTCGTGAGCTCAGAAACTTGAGCGCGCACCTTGGCAATGTTGTCCGGATCATTTGGATTATCTAAAACATCTGCAATAAAGTTACCTACCTGTCTTGCTTCTGCCTCTTTAAATCCACGTGTTGTCATCGCAGGTGAACCCAAACGAATACCACTCGTCACCATTGGTTTTTCTGGATCATTTGGAATACCGTTTTTGTTGCAAGTGATATGCGCTTCACCTAAAACACGCTCAGCTTCTTTGCCGGTCATTTTCTTGGCACGCAGATCAACCAACATCACGTGAGAATCTGTACCGCCAGAAACAATGCGCAATCCACGAGCAATTAAAGTTTCTGCAAGGGCTTTTGCATTCGCAATCACTTGCTTTTGATAATCCTTAAAGCTCGGTTCCTGCGCCTCTTTAAATGCCACTGCCTTAGCAGCAATCACGTGCATCAAAGGACCACCCTGTAAGCCTGGGAACACCGCGGAGTTAATCGCCTTCTCGTGCTCAGCCTTCATCAAGATGATGCCGCCACGGGGACCACGTAAGCTCTTATGAGTTGTAGAAGTAACAATATCTGCATGTGGCACTGGGTTTGGATAAACACCAGCAGCAATCAAACCAGAGTAATGCGCCATGTCCACCATAAAAATCGCGCCCACTTCTTTTGCTAACTTACCAATACGCTCCCAATCAATGACAAGAGAGTAGGCAGATGCACCAGCAATAATCAATTTAGGTTTGTGCTCACGCGCCAAACGCTCCATTTGCTCATAGTCGATTGCTTCATTCTTATCGAGACCATAAGAAATAGGGTTAAACCATTTACCGCTCATATTCAGAGCCATGCCATGAGTTAAGTGACCACCCTCGGCCAAGCTCATACCCATAAAGGTATCACCTGGCTTCAAGAAGGCCAAGAACACTGCTTGATTGGCGGATGCGCCGCAATGCGGTTGTACGTTAGCAGCTTCAGCACCATAAAGCGCTTTTACACGATCAATCGCCAGTTGCTCAGCAACGTCCACAAACTCACAACCACCGTAATATCGCTTACCAGGATAACCTTCAGCATACTTATTGGTTAACTGAGAGCCCTGCGCCTGCATTACTGCTGGCGAAGCATAGTTTTCAGAAGCAATGAGCTCAATATGGTCTTCCTGACGCTTGTTTTCGCTCTGAATAGCTGCCCATAACTCGGGATCGGTTTTGTCTAAAGTGTTTTGATGGTCAAACATGGTGATAATCCTGATGAAGTTGGATTGCTGCGTTAATTAACTTAGTAAAATCTACCTACATCATACAAAATCCACCATGACCTCTACACAAGACCTCTCATTCCTCTCCCTAGTCCTCAATGCCAGCCTATTAGTACAGTTGGTAATGTTGTTATTACTCAGCATGTCCGTGGCCTCTTGGACCATTATTTTCAAGAAAACCGCTGTTTTACGTGGCGTCCGCCAGGATACCGAGCGCTTTGAACGTGACTTTTGGGCCGGTGGAGACCTCAATACCCTTCTAGAGGCCGCCCAGCGCAATACCCGCAGCGATGCCGTGCTGGAGCATATTTTTGAGGCTGGGATGCAGGAGTTCAACAAAGGTCGCGAGATTGATGCTGCCCGCCGCGCCATGAAAGCCACCTACCAGCGCGAAATGGACCTCCTGGAAGCCAATCTACCGTTCTTAGCATCTGTAGGCTCAGTCTCGCCTTATATCGGCCTCTTTGGTACTGTCTGGGGCATCATGCATTCCTTTCGGGGTTTGGCTAATGTACAAAACGCTACTCTTTCAGCTGTAGCCCCGGGTATTGCCGAGGCGTTGATCGCAACAGCGATTGGTTTGTTTGCAGCGATTCCAGCAGTGGTTGCTTACAACCGATCGGCTACTGATGTCGATCGCCTCTCCATTCGTTTCGAAACTTTTATTGAAGAGTTCACCAATATCTTGCAGCGTCAAACTGCTGGACGCTGATTGAGCTGATAAGTGAATCGATAGGCGAAAAAAATTATGGCCGGATCTACATTACGTAAAAACAAACGTCGGGCGATGTCTGACATCAACGTCGTTCCCTATATCGACGTGATGTTGGTATTACTGGTGATCTTCATGGTCACAGCTCCAATGGTTAATCCAGGCGTTGTTAATTTACCAACGGTTGGTGGCGCTAAAGTGCAATCTTTGCCACCCGTCTTCTTAACTATTGATGCAAACGAAAATGTCATCGTACGCAAAGATGGCGACCCAACACAAACACTGAATAAATTTGAGCTTGGTGCCTTTGCGAGATCACAAGCAGAAAAATCTGCCGATCAACCTATCGTCATTGCTGCTGATAAATCCATTAAATATGAAACAGTGATGGAGGTCATGTCCAAGCTCAAAGAGAATGGCGTTAAGCGCGTTGGCCTTGCGGTCAAGACCCAGTAAGGCTTTGGCCTTCATAGCTGCTCATGAATAGCGCACCCTCTTTTCAGCCATCGCTCTCGCCGTTTAAGCGAGGTCGATATACCAAATCTGAAAGCACTAAACGCGCCTTTACTTTCTCACTGATCGCGCATTTGGGTTTGCTTGCTTTTTTGATGATTGGCATTAGCTGGAATAACTCCACTTCTTCTGGTGTTGAAGTTGAACTTTGGGATTCTGCTCCACAGGTTGAGGCACCTCCTGAGCCAGAACTTAAAACAGAAGTGAAAGAAGAAGCTGCCGATATCGCGATCAAGAAAAAGATGATTGAGAAAGAGCCCCCCAAAAAAGAGGTAGCGAAAGAAACTCCTAAAACAGTAAAGCCTCCTCCGCCCAAAGAGAAGGCAAAAGAAAAAGAGCCAAAGAAGGAAGAGCCACCGAAAAAGGTTGATGCTCCAAAAGCAGTATCGCCAGCAGAAACCAAAGCCAATGCCGCGGCAGAAAAAGTCCGCGCCGATCAATTAGCGCGCTTACGTGCTGCAGCTGGTGCCGAAGGTGGTAGTGGTGGCACAGTTGGCAGTGGAGTTGGAGGTGGTGGCAACGCCCCCCCAGGCTGGACCGACAAAGTCATTAAGAAGGTTAGGCCTCTAATTGTCTTTAATCCAGAATCCGTGAGCGGTAACCCTGCAGCAGTCGTTTTGGTAAGCCTTGCTCCAGATGGGGCTATTTTGAGCACCAGCATCCAGTCTTCTAGCGGTAATGCCGGCTGGGATCGTGCAGTACTACTTGCCCTCTCTCGCGCAGAAAGCCTGCCGAAAGACGACAATGGCAAAATTCCTCAACGCGAAGTAAAACTGACTTTCAAACCCAAGGATTAATGCATGCTGCACATAGCGAAAAGACAGATACAGAAACAAGCATCAAAACTGAATTCTTTTGGCTTAGTCATATTTGCGCTATTTATTAGCTTGGCAACACCTGCGCTGGCGCAGATGAATATTGAAATCACTGGTGTAGGTCAATCGCTCTATCCAATCGCAGTAATGCGTTTTAAAGATGAAAACAAGTTACCCACCAGCGTTACTGAAATCATTCGTCAAGATTTAGCTCGCAGTGGTTACTTTAAAAATACCGAGAACGGCAATGCCGTTGAGAGCGATGAAGGTACGCCAAACTATAAGTCTTGGGCCGCACGTGGCGCCGATGCGTTGGTAGTGGGCTCAGTTGTACAAACTGGCAACAATCAATTTGATATTCATTACAAACTTTTTGATGTTCGTAAATCTCAAAGTCTTGGCGGCTTAAATCTCAACTCCAGCACAGATAATTTACGTGCCGTAGCCCATAAGATTGCCGATGACATCATCTTTAAATTACTGGGCGAGCGTGGCGTATTCTCTACCCGCCTCTCCTATGTCATCAAGGATGGTAAGCGCTATCGCCTAGTCATCTCGGATGCGGATGGACAAAATATTCGCAATGCCATGAACAGTGGCGAGCCAATTATTTCTCCATCATGGTCACCTGATGGCAAGAAAGTTGCTTACGTTTCTTTCGAAGATCGAAAACCAGTTATCTATGTTCATGAACTTGCTACTGGTCGTCGCATTTCTCTTTCGAATCAAAAGGGAAATAACAGTGCGCCAGCGTGGTCACCCGATGGCAAGAAGCTCGCCATCTCATTGTCTAAAGATGGCAACACCCAGATCTATAGCATCAATGCGGACGGAACTGGTTTACATCGCCTAACTCGTGGCAATACGATTGATACAGAGCCCCAATATTCTGCTGATGGTCGCTACATCTACTTCACTAGCGATCGTGGTGGTAATCCACAGATCTATCGGATGAGTGCTGAAGGTGAACAATCTGAAGGCGTCAAGCGCATTACCTTTAAACAAGGTTTTGTGACATCCCCTCGCATCTCTCCAGATGGTAAATATTTAGCTTATATCGCCAATATTGGTGGCGCTTATCGCCTCTATATTCTGAACTTAGCTACTGGTGATGGTCAGGCACTTACCGATGGCACTAGCGATGAATCCCCTTCTTTCGCTGCCAATGGTCGCTATGTCCTCTATTCCACCAAGGTGGGTGGCAAACGCGTTCTTGCTGCCGTTTCAGTGGATGGCAATTCTAAGCAGGTACTCAGCATTCCAGGATCTGATGTTCGTCAGCCGTCCTGGGGTCCATTCATGGATTAAGCCAAGGGCACCCTCACGCTCACCTAAACCCTTTTTTAGGGGTTGAAATAGTCACTTTTGATGCTCTTAGGGGCATAATATTGTCTATTGATTCATTTATTGATTCATTTATAGATTCAGTTCGTAGGTAAAAGGAAAATTCATGAAGATTTCTATCGCACGTCGCGCAGCGACATTTGCCCTGATCGGCGCAACAGCACTTCTCATGGCGGCATGCTCCAGCGTCAAGCTAGATGACACAGATGGCGCTAATGGCAACGGTAGCGGTAGCGGCAAGTTTGGCTCACAACCATGGAATGACCCAAGCAGCCCACTCTTTGAGAAAAGTGTGTACTTTGGCTTTGATGAATATACCGTTCAGACTAAATACCAAAAAATGTTATCTGCTCACGCAAGCTACTTAAAAGCCAACCCTAAGCAGAAAGTCATTATTCAAGGCAATACTGATGAACGCGGTACTGCTGAATACAACTTGGCACTTGGCCAACGCCGTTCTGATGCTGTGCGCAAATCGTTGAATTTGATGGGTGTTTCTGACGACCAAATGGAAGCGGTTAGTTTTGGTAAAGAAAAACCAAAAGCTGAAGGTGACAATGAGGCAGCTTGGGCAGAAAATCGCCGCGCTGACATTGTTTACATCACAAACTAAATGAAGATGCTTTCTTACTCTGCAAAACAAACGCTCTCACGAGCGTTTTGTTTAAGTGCTGCGCTGATCTGTTTAGGCGTTTCTAATAGCGCTTGGGCCCTCTTCTCTGATGATGAAGCGCGCAAGGCTATTCTGGACCTACGAAAGTCTCTAGCAACCACCCAGCTTGAGTTGCAGGGTCAGATTGACAAACTCAAAACTGAGAATGCAGAGTTGCGTGGCAAGGTTGAGGAGCTTGAAAAGCAAGGTGAAGATATTAACAATAGTCAGAAGACTTACTACCAAGATCTTGATACTCGCTTAGGTAACTTTGAGCCACGCACCGTCACTATCGAAGGCGTGAGCGGCACAGTACAGCCTGGTGAAAAGAAAGCGTATGACGATGCTTTAAAGTCATTTCAAGCAGGTAATCTCAAAAAGGCTGACGAAGGATTTACAGCATTTGCCATCAAATATCCCAAGAGCCCCTACTTACCGCTTGCTTTGTACTGGAGCGGGAACAGCAAATATGCAAATAAAGATTACTCCGGCGCGATTAGCCAACTGCAAAGTCTGATTAAGAGATTCCCTAATCATCCACGCGTTCCTGCGGCAATGGTCACATTAGGAAACTCTCAATTAGAGAGTGGCAATAAAGCTGCGGCCAAGAAAACCTTTAGCGAGATTATTGCCAAGTATCCAGATACTGAAGCAGCCAAAGATGCGCAGCAACTTATTGCTGGTACCAAGTAATTCATCAGCCATGTCTAATTTGTCCGCTGCATTTGAATCGCTGGCGCCTCGTAAAAAAGGTGCTCCAGCGGTCATCTTATTTTCTGGCGGCTTAGACTCCACTACCGTACTAGCACTTGCTAAAGATCTTGGTTACACGCCTTATGCATTATCAGTTGGCTATGGTCAACGTCACTCCTCTGAATTAGCTGCAGCTAAACATATTGCCAAACAAATTGGTGTTGCTCGTCATGAAGTAGTGAATTTAGATCTCACCCGCTTTGGGGGATCAGCCTTAACTGATTCTTCAATCGCAGTTCCCATTACCCCTGGGAAAGATCAAGAAATTCCCATCACTTATGTACCAGCACGCAATACGATCTTGCTATCACTTGCATTGGGCTGGGCAGAATCATTAGGTGGTCTCGATGTTTTCTATGGCGCTAATGCAGTGGATTACTCAGGCTATCCTGATTGCCGACCAGAATATGTAGCCTCTTTTGAACATATGGCCAACCTAGCTACCAAGGCGGGTGTAGAGGCGATCAATGATGCGAATCGCTTTCGGGTACACGCACCGATCATCAGCCTCACTAAAGCCGAAATCATTCAACTGGGCAGCACTCTAGGCGTGGATTACTCCCAAACCGTTTCTTGCTACCAAGCAAATGATTTGGGTGAAGCCTGTGGAGAATGTGAGTCTTGCCGCCTAAGGCAGGCAGGCTTTAAGCAAGCTAATGTGAGCGATCCTACTCGCTATCAAAAAAAGTATTAGCGATATTAAGCTGCGCGCAGCTCATCATCCTGCTGAATTAGACTATCGGCGGGGATTCCTAACATTGAGTGCAGTCTCCAAATCATTTTCAATGTAAGTGGGCGTTTGCGATTTAAGATCTCATATACGCGATTTAAGCCACCGATCATCGGCTGCAAATCCTTTGGGCTCAGGCCAGATTGCTCCATTCTAAATTTAATTGCCTCAATTGGATCGGGCGGAAGAATCGCATAGTGCTTGCTCTCGTAAGCCTCTATAAGCATTAGGAGGATCTCAAATCTATCCCCATCCTTAGTTCCAGATTTTGGCTCGTGATCGAAATAGTAAGACGCTTGAGCTAGAGCCTCTTTATATTCAAGCTTATTACGAATAGGTTTTAATTCTTTCATCATTCCTCCGGCTGAACTGTGCAAGCATCAATTCGATCGTATGCAGCATGGCTACCAATAAATTTCACATATACCGCCCCAAAACTATAGGCAACCGCTACTACTAAACGGTAGTTATTTCCTTTGATATTAAAGACAACTCTATTACCTGCAATAAAACTCGCATTTCTATACTGATTCTTTATATCCTGCGGCCTTTTCCAACTTGCATGCGCTACTTCGTCATGCCAAGCCTTTAGTTGCTGTTCAGCATCGGGATGAGTGCGCCAAAAATTAACTAGCTGTTTTTTGGCTATTATTCTCATCGAGCTATTTTAGTCCCAAAATGGGACTATTGCAAGTAGGGCTATATAACCACATCCCAATTAAGACTTTAGCAATATAAAATTACCATCTAGATGAATATTTCAGACATTCTTCACATCAAAACTACAATTAGCATGACTGAATTAAGGCGCAATCCCGGAGAGATTATTAAGATTGCAGAAAATCTGCCTGTGGTCATCTTAAGTCGCAATAAACCTAAGGCCTATCTTTTCCCTGCCAAGGCATATGAAGTATTGCTTGATTTAATTGATGACGCCTCGCTAATAAAAACCATCAAGGCCCGTAAAGGTGGCAAAACTATAAAAATAAAAATTTAAGTTTTGTTGAGCATCCTCGCCACATAGCGCGCAATAAGATCCACTTCTAGATTTACAGCGTCACCTTGCTTCAAGTTACCTAGCGTAGTGTTTTCTAAGGTATGTGGAATGATATTGATATCGATGATGCAAGCGTTTGCTGTGTCTTCAGTCTGATTGACGGTGAGTGATACGCCATTGACGACAATAGAACCTTTGTAAGCCAAGTATTGCGCCAGTTCTTTCGGCGCCTCAATGCGCAATAACCAAGAACCATAAGCATCATTAACTACCTGTGCAAAGTGCGCGACTTTGCCAACGCCGTCTACGTGCCCGCTCACCAAATGTCCACCCAGGCGATCATTTAAGCGCATGGCTTTTTCAAGATTAACTGGGCCAACTTTATCCAGACCAACAGTTTTATTGAGGGACTCACGAGAGATATCTAGGGCAAAGGAATTATTTGTTAGCTGGGTGGCTGTCATGCAAGCACCCTGAATCGCAATACTGTCACCTAAGGCAACATCATCCAGATAGCCTGTTGGAACTTCAACAACTAAATACAAGCCATCGCCTTTTGCTTGAGCGCTTTTAATTTGACCAACTGCGGTAATGATTCCAGTAAACATAGATGTAATTTTAATTCTTAATTAAACGTAGTCGAAGATCGGAGCCAAAGAGAGTGTGATCAATGACTTGCCACTGATCTTTGTCATTCAAGGAATTCAGAGGTGAAACATTGGCCATGCCAATACCATCTCCCATGAAGAAAGGCGCGTAGTAGAGCAATAACTCATCTACGCAGTTTTCCCTGAGCAAAGAACCATTAAGCTTAAAGCCAGCCTCAACATGAATCTCATTCATCTCACGCTCTTTGGCCAGATACGAGAATAGCTTTGGCAGATCGACCTTACCAAAGGGGTTTGCCATAGCAATTACTTCAATGCCGCGTTCTGTAAATGCCTTGGCTTTTTGCTGCATCTCAGAGCCATCTAGACTGGCGCAAACAATGATGACGCCAGATTGATCAAGCCCATCTAGGATCTTTGCAGTAAGTGGTGTTTCTAATTTGGAATCAACGATGATGCGCCAAGGCTGACGTTCGGTTTGCGCATCACGTACATTCAGACTAGGGTCATCCTCTTTAACAGTACCTACACCAGTCACAATGGCACATGCTTGTGCACGCCAATGATGGCCATCGGCTCTTGCAAGCAGTCCAGTAATCCACTGACTGCGACCATCAGGTAAAGCTGTCTTACCATCAAGACTTGCGGCAATCTTCATTCGCACCCAAGGTAAACCTCGAGTCATACGTGAAATAAATCCTGGATTTAAAGCATGGGCTTCTAACTCCATAAGCCCACAATGAACATTAATCCCTACTGCTTTTAAACGCTCAATGCCTTTACCGGAAACCAGCGGATTAGGATCTGACATCGCTACAAATACAGTGGCCGGCTTAGCTGCAATTAGTGCATCTACACACGGCGGTGTACGACCAGTGTGATTGCATGGCTCTAGGGTTACATAGATAGTTGATCCAATAGGATCATTTCCGAGCGCTTTAGTATTAGCCAGAGCTTGTACTTCGGCATGGGAGCTACCCACCTTTTGTGTAAAACCTTTGCCAATCACTTGGCCATCTTTAACGATGACGCAACCCACCCTGGGATTAGGGTTGGATAAATAAAGTGCTTTTTGAGCCTCGGCTATTGCCTCGCTCATGAACTGGTGGTCAACTGCGCTGTACATGGGGTCTATTAAACCATTCAATGGCAGCGCTTTGCATCTCTCGCAGGATCACAGATGCGCCAGCGACCGCCGCTACCCAGAATCATTTGCCGCTCCAAGTCCGGGCTCCGACTGTGCCCCAGGATCAATCTATTGGCCACAAACCCACCTTGAGCCGTTTTAGCAGCGCCAGCCGCGTTAAATAAAATACCCTTCTTGCCTGAGTGGGGGTCAATGAACTGCTTACCACCGCCCTTAAAGTAAATAGGCTTAATACCTGCCTGCGTGAACCAGGGCTTATCAATACATCCGGGTTGCACATACTTTCCGATACAGCCACTTTTGACAACCCAACCCGCCTCCCACTGATCACCAGAAATGGGAACAAGGTGCACTGGCTGACCCAAATGAAGCGCTTGCTGACGAGCAAAGTGCGCATGGTTAATAAATCTTCTGGCGATAGTATCGATTTCTCTAACTGCTATTTGCTCTTGCAAAAGAGGCATCGTCGCCATAGCAGCAATAGCAATAATTAAGACTACAGCCATCAACTCCAAAAGACTAAACCCTAAATGTGAATTTTCTTTATTCAAATACTTGTCGCCAATTCATGCGAGTTGCAACACCAGTCTTTTCATCAATGAAAACACTTACCTGAATTGCTGGCTTTTCTTTACTGGAGATCAACCAATAGTTTTTACCGGCTGACTGAATAAAACATCTATTCTCTTTGAGATCAGCAAGCGCTGTTAAATTTTTCTCGCACTCTGATACCGCGTTCTCAGCGGAAATAAAATTTCTTTGTGCTACTTCTATTGTTTTTACTTCCACGATGCGCATTGCGTTCAACCCCTCTAAATAAGTCACCAAAGAGGAACAGAGTAAGAGCAGTGAAATTACCCAAGCTAAGATCACAGCAGATTCCTAGTCACAAAAGTACGCTCTAGGTCCACATTGAGCTTGGCCCCGTCAGTCATTTGCAGCTTGATCTTAAATAGCCTTTGACGCTTGATAGATTGGGCGTGAGGGGTAGTAAGCTCCTCAATAAAAAGTCCATTAATACCATTCATCAAAGTGGTATTTTGAATCCGTCCCTGACGATCCAGCGACTGACATATCAGCGAGCCACCATTTACTTTTTGACCTTTTGGAACTCCCGCTTGACGATCGACCAAGAAACCTTGCATAGCTAAATTATTTTTAGTGCGATCTTTTGTTAACGCATTACCAATACAATCAAAATCTACTCCATCTGATAATTCATGACGGATAGTCAAAGCATCAGATCCTCGAAATCCTGATTTTTTATTTACTTCAAGAAATAGAATTGCATTTGCTTTGTGTCCTGAAGTTTGGCTTCTGATTTGTGTATTTTGAATATTGCGATAGCCAGCCATGCGAATAGCGCGACCAATCAGCTCGAAGGCACGGTCTGCTTCTGAGATTAATAATTGTGTTTTTTCAAACTCAATTTGCTTGATAACTAAATCAGCGCTGGTTTTTAGCAACGGATTGAGTAGTAGTGCGCACAGAGCGATTCCGACTAGGCATTCGAGCAGGCTCATTGATTAAAGTTTTGCTAGATAAATAGGAATTCGCTCTAACTTGTTCTTGTGTTTCAAAGACATCCAATTCCTTTCGCAATTGCGATCTTTTAGCCTCTTGTTGGACTAGGTTTAAAGCAAGACGCTGATAGACTCCTGCCGAGGCCATCCAGACCCCCAAAATCATGCTCATAGCCACCAAAACCTCCAGCAAGATGAATCCCTGGCAATTCCGAGGGCCGAGTCCTGAGTTCAATCGCTTTTTAGGAGGCATCGCCCATTTTCAAAGGCGGGCTCAGGAGTTGAAACTTCTATCTAAGGCTCTTGCCGTCAGAAAGATGGGATATTGCAGTAGGAGTAACCAACAAGTAGGTCCTGCGCTTAAAATAGAGGGCTATGCCAAATACCCTTGCCTCCACCGAAGAAATCATTGCCGAGCTCCGCGCCGGAAAAATGGTGATTCTCGTCGATGAAGAAGATCGTGAGAATGAAGGTGATTTAGTCCTTGCTGCCGATCATGTCACTCCAGAAGCCGTGAATTTCATGGCAAAACATGGGCGCGGCTTGATTTGCCTAACTTTGACACGTGAGCGCTGCCAACAATTGAACCTTCCACTGATGGTGCGTGATAACGGCACGTCTATGCAAACTAATTTCACGGTATCTATTGAGGCAGCAACTGGGGTAACTACTGGAATCTCAGCAGCCGATCGCGCCCTTACTATTAAAACTGCCGTAGCACCAAATGCCAAGCCTAGTGATTTAGTTCAACCTGGACATATCTTCCCATTGATGGCGCAACCTGGTGGCGTACTCATTCGCTCTGGCCATACTGAAGCGGGCTGTGACTTAGCAGCAATGGCAGGATGCTCACCTACTTCGGTAATTTGCGAAATCATGAAAGACGATGGCAGCATGGCGCGCCTTCCAGATCTTCTTGAATTTGCAGAAGAGCATCAATTAAAAATTGGCAGCATTGCAGACCTTATTCAATACCGCAGCCAGCATGAAAGTATTGTGATGCGCGAGGGTAGTAGAGAATTCATCACACCTTGGGGGAAATTCCAAGGCATTATTTATCGCGATACTCCAAGCTCATGCATTCATATTGCATTGGTGCATGGCAAACCTTCTGAAGCTCAAGAAACCTTGGTGCGTGTGCATGAGCCAGTTACCGTCTTAGATTTCCTAGACTCTAACGTCAGCACCCATTCTTGGCCACTTGCTAAAGCTTTGGAGGAGATTGCCTCTTCATCGACTGGTGTTGCAGTACTTCTCAATGCCTCTGGCATCGCCGCTCCAAATGATCAAGATTGGTTGGCGCAGTTCCAGAAACTAAATCAATCCCATGAAGAAGCCAAGAAGCCTTTGGCCAGAAAAACCGATTTCAGAAGCTACGGTATTGGCGCCCAAATATTAAAAGATATCGGCGTAGGCAAAATGCGTTTACTAGCCAATCCAAGCCCTGTTCCAAGTCTGTCTGGTTATAAGCTCGAAGTGACAGGCTATAAGCCCTACACTTCCTAACAAATCTGACAATCATCACTGTATTAAATAACTTTAGAAAATTGACATGACTAGCACTAATGACTTTGTAGGCGTATTAGAAATAGATCTTAACGGCCAGGATTTACGTATTGGCGTTGTACAGGCTCGTTTTAATGAAGATCATTGCGTTGCCCTAACGAACTCTTGCATTAATGAGCTCATCTCTCTTGGCGTTAGTCAATCCGATATCAAGCTCGTGACCGTACCTGGGGCACTTGAGATTCCCTTTGCACTGCAAAAGCTAGTTGAGACCGGCGAGTTTGATGGTTTGGTTGCCCTTGGTGCTGTGATCCGCGGCGAGACATACCACTTTGAGCTGGTCTCTAATGAGTCTGCTGCTGGCATTACACGCATCTCTATTGACTCTGGATTGCCAATCGCTAATGGTGTACTCACTTGTGACACCGATGAGCAAGCGCTTGTGCGTGTTCAGG
This sequence comes from Polynucleobacter sp. JS-Safj-400b-B2, assembly GCF_018881975.1. Taxonomy (GTDB): domain Bacteria; phylum Pseudomonadota; class Gammaproteobacteria; order Burkholderiales; family Burkholderiaceae; genus Polynucleobacter. The sequence goes on from NZ_JACVPJ010000002.1 coordinate 93,289, forward strand.
TTAAAGGTGCGGAATGCGCTCAAGCGGTAGTAGAAATGGCGAACTTAGCCTTGGCATTGACCCCTGATATCGATATCGAAATCAACTCGAGTGAAGAAGAATAATTCGCATGCCTACATCTAGCCAGAATCCACTCAATCCGCAAGCTAGTAAAGAATTAAAGCCAGCACCAAAGCGTTCACTGACGCCACGTCGTCGCGCTCGTGAGTACGCCCTTCAAGGTGTTTATCAAAGTCTTGTGATGCGTCGTGCCGGCAGCATTCCGAATGGCGCCGCAATTGCCAAACAACTTGCCGAAGATCCTGCATTCCGTCGCTGTCAACTCGAGCTCTTTCAGGGCATCTTTGATGGTGTATTAGCTCGCACCGATGAATTAGAGGCTATCATCACCCCGGCCCTAGATCGCCCGATTAATGAGCTTTCTCCTGTAGAACACGCAGCGCTACTCATTGGCGCATATGAGCTAGCCATAGACCTCTCAGTGCCCTACAAAGTGGCAATCAATGAAGCGGTAGAGCTTGCCAAAACCTTTGGTGGCACAGATGGCCATAAGTATGTGAACGGCGTATTAGACCTACTAGCCCAGAAACTGCGAACCACGGAAACTCAGGCAAGCTAAATAACCCTCAAATTAGCAGCCCACAATATCTGCCTTCAAGCTCAAACGGCTTGGAGGCTTTTTTATTTATAGGGGGATAAAATGATCTGCATCGATTACAGAGTAAGAACAGGGCAATAGATCATGCAAAAAGTAGATATCCGCAGCCAACTCAAAGATTCCAGTCTTTTTAGAGAAGACGCTTTTATCGATGGCAAATGGATTGATTCAAAAAAGACTTTTGCAGTAAGCAACCCAGCGACTGATGAAATTATTGCTAACGTTGCTAACTTAGAAACCCATGATGCTGAACAAGCTATCGCTGCAGCAGAAAAAGCTCTGCCAGCATGGCGCAGCAAACTAGCTAAAGAACGCGCCTCGATCATGCGCAATTGGTTTGATCTCATCATTGAAAATACGCAAGACCTTGCAAAGCTGATGACGCTTGAGCAAGGCAAGCCTTTGGCTGAAGCTGCTGGTGAAGTCATTTATGGGGCCTCTTTTGTAGAGTGGTTTGCTGAAGAAGCGAAACGTGTAGAGGGTTCAATTTTAGGAACCACCTGGAGCGATAAGCGCCTGATGGTTTTGAAGCAACCGATAGGTGTCTGCGTAGCTATTACTCCGTGGAACTTTCCGATTGCCATGATTACCCGCAAGATTGCACCTGCATTAGCTGCTGGCTGCACAATTGTGATTAAACCTGCTGAATTGACTCCGCTATCCGCATTGGCTCTTGCCGAACTTGCCAAGCGTGCGGGTATTCCGGATGGGGTGATCAATATTGTGACTGCTGATGCGGATCAATCGATTGTTATAGGCAAAACCCTATGCTCTTCTCCTACAGTACGCCACCTGTCTTTCACAGGCTCCACAGAAGTTGGGCGCATTCTGATGGAACAGTGCGCCCCTACTGTTAAGAAGCTCGCTCTTGAGTTAGGCGGACACGCACCGTTTATCGTCTTTGAAGATGCTGACATTGATGCTGCAGTTAGTGGTGCCATGGCTTCGAAGTTTAGAAACTCAGGCCAAACCTGTGTATGTGCAAACCGCTTTTATGTTCATAAAAAAGTACATGATCAGTTTGTTGAAAAGTTTGCCAAAGCGCTTGCCATTATTAAAGTTGGTAACGGCATGGATGCCGGTGTTACTCAAGGCCCCCTGATTGAAACTGCTGCCCTTGATAAAGTAAAGAAACATGTTGCAGATGCTCTCAGCAAGGGTGCAACACTAGTGACTGGCGGCAAACAGTCGATTGAAGGTAAGAACTTTTATGAACCGACCATCCTCGCCAATGTAAACAGTCAAATGCTGATTACCTATGAGGAAACCTTTGGTCCGATAGCGCCGATTATTCCATTTGAGAGTGACGAAGAAGTTATCAAGCTCGCAAACAGCAGTCAGTTTGGTCTGGCGTCCTATTTTTACAGCCGTGACATTGGCCGCGTTTGGAAAGTAGCTGAAGCACTGGAATACGGCATGGTGGGCGTTAATACGGGATTAATCTCTAATGAGGTAGCCCCCTTTGGCGGTATCAAGCAATCCGGTCTCGGGCGTGAAGGCAGCGTCTACGGCATGGATGAATACCTCGAAATGAAATACGTCTGCGTAGGTCTATGAGCCTATGAACCTATGAGTCTAAAAGGTGCTTGATTTTTTCTTAGCACCTTAGTTTCTTCATTTTCTATTTCTTTTTATAAACCAAGTCCCAAACACCATGGCCTAGCTTGATGCCACGGTTCTCAAATTTGGTGACTGGGCGATAGCCTGGTCGCACCACATAACCCGGATGCTGAGCATTGATCTGTTCAAGAGTGGGTTTAAATTCATTACAAACCTCACCAGGCTTAGCAATATCTTCAGGGGTAAAAGTTTCCACCTTCACAAATTCGCTAGAAGTATTTTGTAAAGTAGATTCTGCATTGAGGACTAAGAGCATTTGCTCAGCATAGTTATGCCAATCAGTTGCTAAATGCAAATATGCGCCGGGCTTCAATCTAGAGACCAACAACTTCACTAACTCAGCCTGGATTAGACGACGCTTGTGATGACGCCTCTTATGCCAAGGGTCGGCAAAGTAAATATGAATACCATCCAAAGAATCTGGAGCAATCATATTTTCCAAAACCTCAACAGCATCGTGGCGAATGAGTCTGAGATTACTCAGCTGGTTTTCACCAATGAGTTTTAGCAAGGCTCCGACGCCTGGAGGATGAACCTCGATTGCTAAAAAATCATCATCCGACCTTAAGGCGGCGATCTTGGCAGTAGTCTCGCCCATGCCAAAGCCTATCTCCAGAATCTTTGGCTTGTTTGAGCCCTGGAACGCCTCTATTAGATTGAGATTGGAGGATTGATATGGAACTAAAAACTGAGGGCCTAATTCTTCAATGGCACGTTGCTGACCAGCGGTAGTTCTACCAGCTCTTAATACAAAGGAGCGAATACGCTCATCAAAGCGCCTCCCAGAAGTATTGCTTTCAACCACCACTAACCAACAACCTTCTTAAAGTAAGCAATCGTCTCTTTAAGGCCATCCTCTAAATTGACCTTAGGCTCCCAGCCAAGCTTTGCTTTTGCTAGCTCGATATTGGGCTGACGCTGCTTGGGATCATCCGATGGCAATGGCTGATGAATGATCTTCGATTTGCTACCAGAGAGCTTGAGAATGGTCTCGGCTAACTGGAGCATCGTGAACTCACCAGGGTTGCCAATATTGACTGGCCCTGTAAAACCCTCTTCTGAGTTCATCATGGCTACCATGGCATCGATTAAGTCATCGACATAGCAAAAGCTGCGGGTTTGCTGGCCATCACCATAAATGGTGATGTCTTTGCCTTGCAATGCTTGCACAATGAAATTACTCACCACACGGCCATCATTAGGATGCATGCGTGGGCCATAGGTATTAAAGATGCGTACGACTTTGATATCTAAGTTGTGCTGGCGGTGGTAATCAAAAAAGAGGGTTTCGGCACAGCGTTTGCCTTCGTCATAGCAAGAGCGAATACCAATCGGGTTCACCCTACCCCAGTACTCTTCTGGCTGTGGATGCACTTCGGGGTCACCATAGACCTCACTCGTAGAGGCTTGCAAAATACGAGCTCTCGTTCTCTTAGCTAGACCGAGCATATTAATAGCGCCGTGCACACTAGTCTTAGTAGTTTGCACAGGATCATATTGATAGTGCACTGGCGAAGCTGGGCAAGCCAGGTTATAGATCTGATTGGTTTCTACATAGAGCGGGAAGGTGACATCGTGACGCATCAGCTCTAAACGAGAATTGGGCAATAAATGCGCTAAGTTCTCTTTAGTACCTGTGAAATAGTTATCCACTACCAAGACATCATTTCCCTCTTTAAGGAGTTTCTCGGTTAGGTGAGAACCCAAGAAGCCAGCGCCGCCAGTGATGAGGATTTTGTTCATATTTGATCTTTTATAGAAGGTAAAATTTAATCAAGCAGCTATTTACCTTTTTTTGGAGTATTCCAGCCAGCTGATCGGTAAGCATAGACAACTTCAGTCAATACAATTGATAAAGATGTCATAAAAAATATGAGGCCCAGTACAAATGTCCAAATGACATAAGCTGTCTGTAGTGAACGCACTGCACCCGCTTGAAAGAAAAACAGCTCAAGAACCGTCAAGGAAATAAATACACCGCTAAGCACGTCAAAAAAGATAGCGGCAGTACAAAGACGACCCCGAATTTGAGCTTCATCAGCCTCTTTGTTCATATGCTGCAAAAGCACAGCATCTTTTACCTCTCCCCTATCAATAGAATGCCGAATTGCGCGCATGCGATCAACCGAACGGGCTAAGCGTCCAGAAATCGCATTAATCAAAGTGGCTACAGCAGTTAACAAAAATACAGGGGCAAGTGCCAGCTGAATATTATTGGTAATTGCGTCTATTGATACATCCATATTAAATTCCGTTAGCTTTGATTAAAGATATTGTTTAGATCAGTGAGACCAGGCAATCAGTCCGCTGTAAGAGGTAAATAGCACTAGAAAACCAAAAGCAATTCGATACCAAGCAAATGGAATGAAGTTATGGTGTGCCACATAATGAATCAACCAACGTACACAAATAAACGCAGAGATAAACGCAGCAATGAAACCAACAATAATCGCTAGCGTAAATTCTCCGGAGAAGGCTACTGGCGCTTTCCAAAGCTTAAGTAACTCATAAGCAGTAGCGCCGCCGATGACCGGAATTGCCAAAAAGAATGAGAACTCTGTAGCAACAGCGCGAGGTAAGCCAAACAACATGCCACCAATAATCGTTGCGCCCGAACGGGATGTTCCCGGAATTAATGCAGCACATTGGGCTATGCCAACCTTTAACGCATCTAAAGGTGTGAGGTCATCTACTGTTTTAATATGACTAGAAATATCAGCACGATTTTGCTGGCGACGTTCAGCCCAAAAAATAACTAAGGCCCCCACAATAAAAGCACTAGCCACCGGAATCGGTGAAAACAATACTGCTTTGATATATTTTCCAAATAAGAAAGCCAAACCCATAGCCGGAACGGAGGCAATCAATAGGTTTAAAACAAAGCGTCGCGCAATGGTGCTGCCGGAAAAAGAAGAGACAACTTTGATGAGCTTTTGGCGAAACTCCCAGCAAACTGCCAAAATCGCACCAAACTGAATAATGACCTCAAAAGCCTTGCCCCGATCATCATTAAAGTCGAGCAAATCACCAACCAAGATAAGGTGCCCGGTGCTCGAGATAGGTAAAAACTCCGTCAATCCCTCGACCACACCCAGAATGACTGCTTTTAGTAACAAAATTAGATCCATAGGCCAAATTTTATAGGCATATGGATGCAATTTCGGAGATTTGGCAAAATAGCGTCTAAATGAGCATTTTGAATAAATTAGCCTTAAACTGCATGGCACATTGAAAAGTATCCGAATTACATGACCCCAGCCCGCTTTAGACTTTCTCGACTTACCGCCTTTGGTTTGATCCTGAGTCAATCGCTCGGTCTTGGCACATGGTCATCTCAGGCATTGGCGCAAAGCCCCAATGCTGCCGCAAGACCCGCTTTACCTACTCCAATGAGTGCATCTACCCTGATTGGACTTGAGCAGCCCCCACAGATGATTCCGCCGTCAAACAAACTAGCGGTACCGGCAGTTACAGCACCCTCTAATTTGAATGGCAATAAAAGTGCAGATACCAAAGGGCAATTAAACGATTTAATTCAGCTGTATCAAGAAGCCGCTTTTAGCGACCCAGTATTAACCGCTGCCCGCTTTAATTACCAAGCAAGCAAAGAGCTCTACTGGCAAGGCTTTTCCTTGTTGATGCCGCAAGCTAATGCCACCCCTGGTGGTACCCGCTACTATCAACATGGCGTGGGTAGCACCGTGGTTTCAAACAACTCTGGTAACTCACGTGTCTTTGATCAAAAAAGTTACACCGTCACACTCACTCAACCTGTTTTTAACGTTGGCGCATTAGAACTTTTCAAACAGGGCTATCTCAATACCAAGCTGGCAGATATGCGTTTTTTCTTGGCGCAGCAAGATTTAATCTTGCGGGTATCGCAGGCCTACTTTGATGCGCTGACTAGTCAAGATAACGTAGCACTCTATAAAAGTAAGAAGGACTTGATTAAGCAACAGCTTGAAGCTGCTCAGGCAAAATTTGATGCCGGCTTAGCAACGATTGTGGATGTAAATACTGCTCAAGCAGCCCTTGATCTAGCAAACTCTCAAGAGATCACCGCTCAGGCTGATCTGATTGTGAAGCGTGGTGCACTAGAACAAATTGTTGGGCGCCCCGTAGGAGCATTAAAGCCACTGGTGAAGGATGCCAAAATTGAAGGCGTACTCAAAGATCCACGCAGCAAGAGTAAAGATTCCAAAGGCTATCCTATTGCTGAGAGCGTCAACCCACCACTTCCTCCTGGACAAACTCTCGACGACTGGATCAATCAAGCTGAATCTGCAAACTTTAATGTCTTAGCAGGACAGCTATCAGTGAGTCTTGCAGAAAGCACATATCGCGGCGCACAAGCTTTAAATTACCCAACCATCAACTTAGTTGGCACATCGGGATACAACACCTCGAATGGCACGCCTAACAACTACACGCCATCGAGCACCAATGTGTACAACAATACCTTGGGCCTACAAATGACGATTCCACTGGTTTCAGGTGGATATAACAGTTCTGTTATTCGTCAAAATGCAGCCTTGGTGGACGCAGCTAAAGCCAATTACGATAACTATCGTCGTACGGCCGCACAAAGCACCCGCACGGCATTTACAGGCTTTTATGGTGGCTTAGCAAGCGTAAAGGCTTATGAAGCAGCAGAACGCTCCACCACATCCGCATTAGAGTCCAGCAAGCTCGGATTCCAAGTAGGCACCTTAATTAATATTGATGTATTAATTGCATTGGATTCTGTTATCAATACTCGCTCTTTATTACAACAAGCAAGGTATAACACTATCCTAAATGCAATCAGATTGAAAGCATCCGCCGCTGCATTAACGGATGAAGATTTAATAGCGATTAACTCTTTACTGCGCTAGGCTAACAAACTTAAAGAGACTTCAATGGCTTCTGCCACTGTCGGTGGCGCCTGAATATCACCCACATTGCGAATGTTATTGGACCAATAACCCTCGGTCTTCCATCTTGGTGAGTCGCAATAGATCTCGACAGTAGGCTTTCCTAAAACAGCTGCAAGATGTGTGAGGCCGGTATCAACACCTACTGCCAGTACGGCCCCTGCAATCACTGCAAAAGCTTCTTCAATGGAAAAGGCTCTCGGTACGATTGCACCCGGTATTTGAGCAGCAAGATCATTGCTCACCACTCTCTCCGCTGCACTACCCCAAGGAAATACCACCTGATATCCTTTGCTGGCAAGCTGGTTTCCTAAAGCCACCCAGTTTTCATTCGGCCAACGCTTGGCTTCTCTAGCAGTTGAATGAAAAAACAAAACATAAGGCAACTTTAATTCTTTTAAGACCGCACCTGAATTGACGCTCAAAGAATCAATATAAGTCTTTGAGTAAAAATGAGGGGCATCGGTGCGATCAATCAGCGGCCAATTTAAAGCGGAAGACATCACCCAGCGTGAGCGCTCTACCGCATGACACTGCACTGGTATTTGCACAGACTGGTTATAAAAATATCGAGCAATGGGTTCATATCCAGAAAACTCAGTTGCATTAGCCAAGCCAGCAACTATCGCATCTGGTGTCTTGCTTGCAAGAGAGCAAACGATGGCTGACTTGAGTAGCCCTTGCGTTTCTATGACGACGTCATAAGTCACTGCTTGCAAATCTTTTTTGAAGGCAAAAAATTGCCGCCATGTAGCGAGCATCAATAGATTCTTTTTCCAGCGACGTAAACCAAAGGGAATGATGCGATCAATGCCCTTAAAGTCGCCCTTAGATAGCAGCGGTGTAAGCAAGTGAACATAACCCTCTTCAACCACCCAATCAATTTGAGCGTTTGGTAGACGTGCCCGCAAATCCCAAACAATAGGAAGGTTATGAAGCACATCCCCTAAGGAAGAGAGCTTCACTAACAAAATCTTAGGGTTTGAGGGGTTAGCCTTTGAATGGGTCGAAGATAAATCGCTCATGGGAGGATTATCTTATCTTTTCGAAGTGACCCAGCTAAAGATTAGAACTTAGGCGCAGCATCCCAGACCAAGCCAGCAGCATCTTTGTCATTCATATTAGGCAAAATACCAGCAGGTAAAGGCCACTCTATGCCAACTGTTACATCATTCCAAGCAAGGCAAGCTTCGCTCTGTGGGTGATAGTAATCAGTCGTTTTATACAAAAACTCAGCTGTTGGAGTAAGCACTAAAAAGCCATGGGCTAACTGAGCCGGAATCCACAATTGCTTATGGTTCTCTGCACTTAATTCAACACCTACCCATTTGCCATAAGTTGGCGAATCTTTACGAATATCTACAGCCACATCAAACACACTTCCTGCAACCACTCGAACTAATTTACCTTGAGTCTTTTCCATTTGATAATGCAAGCCACGCAAAGTCCACTGGCGGGAAAAGGAATGGTTATCTTGCACAAACTGCACATCAAGACCGGTTGCCTTAGCAAAGTCTTCCGCATTAAATGATTCAGTAAACCAACCACGCTCGTCACCAAATACCTTAGGCTCGACAATAAAAACATCATGAATGGCAGTAGGCGTTAACTGCAACTTAGATGAGGCGGTCATTTAACAGACTTCTTTGCTGAGAGTGAAATAGGCTGAGGAGAAGTATTGAGCTCATTCAAAATCTTACCAAGATACTGACCATAGCTATTCTTGCTTAACTGTGCTGCAACCTTTTGAACGGCCTCTGCAGTAATCCAACTCTGGCGATAGGCAATTTCTTCAGGGCAAGCCACCATCAAACCTTGGCGCTTTTGCAAGGTAGCAATAAAGCCTGCCGCATCCAACAAAGAATCATGTGTTCCAGTATCCAACCAGGCAAAGCCGCGACCCATGATCTCAACACTCAATTCATTCTTTTCAAGATAGACACGATTCACATCCGTAATTTCGAGCTCGCCACGCGCGCTAGGCTTAATAGAGGCGGCGATATCACAGACTTGGTTGTCATAGAAATATAAACCGGTTACTGCATAGTTACTGCGTGGCTTTAGTGGTTTCTCTTCAATGGATAGTGCTTTGTAGTCCCTATCAAACTCCACTACACCGTAACGCTCTGGATCATTCACGTGATACGCAAATACAGATGCGCCCGAAGTGCGATCGTTTGCACTATTGAGTTGATCTACCAATTCATGGCCATAGAAAATATTGTCGCCAAGCACTAAAGCACTCGGACTATTGCCAACGAAATTCTTGCCCAAGGTGAATGCTTGTGCCAAACCATCCGGGGATGGCTGCACGCAATACTCAATATTGAGACCCCATTGGGAACCATCACCTAGGAGTTCAGAAAAACGTGGGGTATCGTGCGGCGTGGAAATCAACAAAATATCGCGAATACCCGCCAGCATCAAGGTGCTTAATGGGTAATACACCATGGGCTTATCGTAGACTGGCATTAATTGCTTAGAAACTGCCTGTGTGACTGGGTAAAGACGGGTACCAGACCCGCCCGCCAAAATAATGCCTTTACGATTTACAGCCATCCATATCCCCTATTTTTGTACCTCAAGTGAGCTATAGGCTCTTAAATCAAACCTTTTGCAGCCAACTTGGATACATATTCTTGAACCATGCCATCCCAAACTGGGAACTCTGGCACATTTTGGAGTTCATTATAAGAGTTTGAAGCGTTTAAACCTGCATTTTGCAGGGCAGAGCGCAGTTTGGCGCTCTCCATACGAGAATTCATCGGCCTTGGGGCTGGCAAGGGGTATTCAACGGCCAGAATAGGCTTGATGGTTTCTGGTTTGGCTCTGAGCTCAATGCCGGCATTTATGGCTGTCTGAACAGCAAAACTGGCTAGGCCATGCCAAGTAGTCTCGCCAGCGGGTACGGCATGATAAATACCCGATGGAAACTGTTTTAACTTTCCTTGAGAGTCTAGCGCCAAACCGAGACTGATCTGAGCCAGCCACTCCGCACTAGTTGGCACGCCATGCTGGTCATGAATCACTTTTAACTCTTCGCGCTCTTTTGCTAAGCGCAACATCGTGCGAATGAAATTACCGCCATCGCCATAAACCCAGCTGGTACGGAAAATAGCGAATTGACCTTTGGATGAATTTGTAAATGCCAGCTCTATGGCCTCTTCACCCGCGGCCTTACTTTTTCCATAAACACCTAATGGATTACGCATGTCGGTTTCAATATAGACACCATCCTTACTGCCATCGAATACATAATCCGTTGAATAATGAAGGAAGGTAGCGTTATTTTCAGTAGCATAGTGCGCCATTAATTCGGGAGCTTTTGCATTCACTGCATAAGCTAAATCGATTTCAGTTTCTGCTTTATCAACTGCCGTATAAGCAGAGGCGTTAATAATGAGATTAGGTTTTGCTACATTTAATTGTGCAAGTACATCGACCTCTTTACTAAGGTCACATTGCGCTCTACCAAGGTAAGTGATGTGGAAATTACTATGGCTAGGCAGTTGCTCAAATAGAGCTTTAAACGCTTTACCTAGCTGGCCATCTTTTCCGAAAACTAAAATATTCACGTGACTATTAAATCTCTATGTTTACTGTTAGTTGTACTGCTTTTGCAGCCAGTCGCGATAAGAACCGCTCACCACACCATCAATCCAAACTGGGTTATCTAGATACCACTGCACGGTTTTACGAATACCAGTATCAAAGGTCTCGGCGGGACGCCAGCCTAAATCACGCTCAACCTTGCTAGCATCAATCGCATAACGACGGTCATGGCCCGGGCGGTCTTTTACAAAAGTAATTTGCTCAGCGTAGGACTTACCGTCCGCGCGAGGCTTGAGTTCATCCAAAATACTACAAATCGTTTTTACAACATTCATATTGGCTTTTTCATTCCAGCCACCAATGTTGTAAGTCTCACCCAATTTACCCTTAGCTAATACTTCCCGAATGGCTGAGCAATGATCGCCGACATAGAGCCAATCACGGATTTGTTGACCATCTCCATAAATAGGTAATGGCTTGCTATTGAGGGCATTCAAAATGACCAAGGGAATGAGTTTTTCTGGGAAATGATAAGGTCCGTAGTTATTAGAGCAGTTAGTGGTTACCACTGGGAAACCATAGGTATGAAACCAAGCGCGCACTAAATGATCAGAAGCCGCCTTAGATGCTGAATAAGGACTATTAGGCTCGTAAGGATTTGTTTCGGTGAAAGCGGGATCAGTCAAAGATAGTGAACCATATACTTCATCGGTAGATACATGGTGAAAGCGAAACGCCTCTTTAGCCGCTCCTTCCAGAGTATTCCAATATTCACGCGCGCACTCTAATAAATTGAATGTGCCAACAATATTGGTTTCTACGAAATCTGCAGGTCCATGAATCGAGCGGTCCACATGACTCTCGGCAGCGAAATTCACAATGGCACGTGGCCGATGTTCTTTCAATAATTTGGCGACCAACTCTTTATCGCCAATATCGCCATGAACAAATACATGGCGGGAATCATTTTTTAAAGGATCTAAGGTCGCTAAATTACCGGCATAGGTTAATTTATCCAAATTCACCACACCTTCATTGCCCGGCACTTTCAACCAGTCCAGAACAAAATTACCGCCAATGAAGCCAGCACCACCCGTTACGAGAATCATAAAAAACCCTACTAATGAAGTTACCCTAGATTATCATTGCTTACAAAGCAGAGAAGTCAACTCTATATTTAAGTTTTTGATTTTAATCACTATTTCACCTATACATGCAAAAAATTGTCCTGTTCCGAATTAGTAGCAAAGGTTATCCCAAGGTTAAAGTCGATGGGGTCAATAAGTACGACTCCCTGAAGAACCTTGCTCAAACTTTTCAAGGTTGGAAATTTATTTGCGTCGCTGACAACTGTGATGAAGCATTAATTGGGCACATCAAAGCAAATTATCAATTTGATCAATTGATTGAAACAAAACTCGGTAATCCTGGCTCATTTTGGAAGTTGTATGAAATTGCTCTTGATATCGCAAAAGATGATGACATCTTTTACTTTATTGAGGATGACTACCTTCATCTTCCAGAGGCGCCAAGCGCTCTTGAAGAGGGCTTACATTATTTTGACTATGTCACTCTGTATGACCATCCCGATAAATACAAGCTGCACCATGGCCCCATAAACCCTTACGCTAAACGCAATCAATACTCTGAATCAACTGAAGTTGTAGCAGGTCCCACTCAATGGTGGCGCACATCAAACTCCACCACGATGACCTTTGCTGTAACAGGTAAAACATTGAGGGCAGATGCTGATATTTGGTCTATTACCAAAACAGCCAAAAAGGATTTTGATTTCGATAACTTTTGCGTCATCACCAAGCAACCCATGATGGCCAAATCAAGATATATCAAGCAAATTCCACGCCGACTCCAGTTTTGGTCTAAGCCTAGGCGTTACTTGGGCATTAGCATTCCAGGCTTAGCGCTTCATTTAGAACAGGCCTACCTAAAGAAGAATGATGAAGTTCGCTTTACTTTGCCCCCACAGACTTACCCTAGCAAAGTTAAATAGAATTCACGGAATGACTAAGCCCAAGCTACTGGACGTTTTTTTGTTCTACAACGAACTCGATTTGCTCAAAGCTCGACTTGAGTATTTGGGTCCCATAGTTGATCACTTCATCATTTCTGAAGCCAATGTAGACTTTTCGGGACGTCCGAAAGAATTTTTACTAAGCACAGAGCTTGTAAACACTCTGCCGTTTTCTGAAAAGATCATCTATCACCGCGAATATCTCAATCTCAACTCGATTCCTTGGTTATTTAAAAAACTGAAATATCGAAACCGTTTTACACGCTATCTTTGGAAGATTCAGGATGCCCAAAGGAACTCCACCCTAGTCCCCCTAAGATCTTTTAGCCAAAATGACATCGTAGTTTTTAGTGACTTAGATGAGTTTCCAAGCGAGACGGCTTTAGGCGAAGGAATCAAGGCCCTAAAGGTAGATAATCTCCAACATCAAGAACCCCACGCCTATAGCCTGAATCAGACTTTTTATTACTACAACCTCAATAATGCTGCGCCTAATGATCAATTTTATGGATCAGTCATGACAACGCTGGGCACATTCAGAAAGTATCTACCTCATCGCTTTAGAAGCGGGAAAAACGATTTTGAGCACATCGCATCTGGAGGCTGGCATTTTTCCTACTTCATGGAGGAAGAGAAAATTCTGAATAAGATTTATGCGATTAGTGATGTTGAGAATTTAAGTCACTTTAAAAATTTATCTAAAGAAGAAATTCAGAAAAAAATATTGTCTGGTTCAGATCTTTACGATCGTAACACTACATTAAGCGACCAGGAGCGCCACAAAATACCTGAAAGGGTACAAATAGCGCTTCAGAAATATCTGCCTAACTGCGTGTAAATCTTTTCTGAAGATAATGACGCAGCCATTTCCTCAGTTTTTTTGGCTCCAAAAATTCTTTAGTCGGAAATTTCGAGAGTAGTTGATTAACTGGCGCTGTAATGACAATTTTTCCATTGGGTCCTGGCTGAGCGTAGTTATTGGGCACATGATGAATGAGGCAGCGCTCATCTACATGAACCGTATCTAGCTTGTAGGGAACAAGATTTCTAGTGCTGAATCCCTGAGGCACATTGGCGAATGTTACTCCTTGAGCCGCCTTTTCCTGTATGCCCCACACCCCAGAATTTGGGTTGTAGGTGGGGCCATTCAAATGCTCGAACATGAGCTCACGATCCATAAGATACATGCCCTGGTAAAGCTCAGGAAGATTAATAAAGGCCAAATTTTCTTTAACCTGGACCCTTGGTAGCGCATAAATATAAAACGGATGGGGGCAATCCGAACTGAACCATCGGTCATCATTTATCTTCTTTTCTACCCTCAAAAAAGATGGGATCAAACCATAAGGCCTCAGTAGCTCACGACTCTCAACCCAATAACTCATATTCTGACGAGTGATTAATGTGTCATCTTCCAGATACATAAAATGGGTGAATGATTTATCCTCAAGCAAGTCTTTAAATACTGGGAAATGGGCCCATGTCAGTAACAAAGGATGGCCTAGCGTGTCGGGAATAAAAAATCTGAATTCATAGCCTTTACCAGCTATCACTGATTCCAATTTTTTTAACTCGTCTGAATTTTTAGTATTGGTAACAATGATGACCAATACTTCAGATCCAAGATTAGCGAAATCATTACTAATCTGATCTAAATAGAGAAGTCTTGACTCATTAAAATGACAGCAAATAGCTATCGCTAATTTTTTAGGTAGGCCTTTTTCGAGCTTCATAAAGTGAATTTACTTTAGCGCCTTAGCTTAGGACTCACCACTGGAGCTAAAGCAACCATAGTAGCCGAGAGAGTCATAAAAAATAGCGTCGCTTCGAAATATTGCTTCCAGGTAATCTCAGCAATTAAGCCAAAAGGAATAAAAGCAAGACAAACAATTACCCACGGCAATACGACTGAAGACTTACTTTTTAGACCAAAGTATATGATTGAAAACATTGATGAGAAAATTAATACCAACCCAGGAATACCAAACGCCAAGCCAAAGTCAATCCAACCACTATGCACTTGACCTACGTGTTCATGAGGTATTTGGGCTTGATCCTGGAGTCCGTTAAAAGATCGATTGATGGAGCCATATCCCAAAGGGTATTGTGAAATCAATCTAATACCTACAGCTGCATAGGCGAACCTAGAGTAAGTGTTCAGAGCAGCCTCAACACCCCTACTATTTAAAGGTGCAGGAACACTACCTTCGCGCTTTTGCCATTGCTTATTCGTATCAATATCAAGACCCAATGCAGCATCTTGAAAGACGGAATCCCAGCCTCTAGATGCCAGTGACTTATGGCCTTCCCATATTCCCGCAGATAAAACAACTATTACCACCAAAATTGCACAAGACAACATCTTAGAGCCACCCCGATGCAAGATAGAATTGATCACAACCACAATTGCTAAGAGTACACACAGAGCCAGGGCGATGGCGATGCCGTTTTTAGTGCTAGAGACTAAAGCCGATACCAAAACCAACACTAACCCCAATAACCATAAGACAATCTGAACTGTTTTTGCTTTATCAATCCTACCCCTCATCAAAAGGATGAGGTTACCAGTCGCGACTGCAGCAGCAATCGCACCAAAATATGCTGTCTCTATTTTGGTAAATAGAAAACGAACAAAATCATTGGGTTTTACTAAACCATGATTCAAGTAGGAGGCCCAGCAATAAGAAGCCATATTAATGAATGGGGTAAAGAAAAGGGCAATGTACAAATAAAGTCGTAGCCTGGAATCATTCATAATCGCAATGCCTAAACCAACTGCAGCAACCGAACCCAGCAAAGACCTCATCCATAGACCCTTAATTTCTGAGAGCTCAAGTTCGGGATTTAAAGAGAAAAAGGTGTAATGAATAAGTACCCAGAAAAACAAGCTACCTATACAAAGTAGGGGTAGCAATCTAGAGCCTGCGATTTTCAATATATCCCAGTTGTAGCGGATCAGTCCAATAGCAGATAAACATCCGGCAACTAATAAAACATGGCGTAAAGCAATTGTATTAGGGGCGACCCAAATAAATAACAAGCCAACAATGCTTGCAACTGAAGCGGTGGCCAGCTGTTTCTCAGTAATTTTCATATTTTTAAGTACTTAGTTGCCAAAATTTTAGTTTCATATAATGTTTTCGCATTTTCCACTTGAATCGTACTTTTTCAGCAATCTCTTTTGCCAATCGAGTTCTACCTTGCTCGCATAATGAAGCAATCAAATCATAGGCATCAAGACTGCTCAAATAATTTTCTGGCAGGATGTTAATAAATGTCTTTAATTCTGAATCATTCAGAACTCTACCGAAGTTGAAAAATCCATGAAACCCAAATGCTGGATGCCATGCTGTTCGCTCAACCGCAAACTGCTCAGCAATATCAACCGGGGCAATCTGGATATTTTTCTGTTTCAAGAAATCTTTGTTATCTGCACAAATACAGTAGTCCTCTGGATGCTTTTTCACAAAATTGGGTTGTTGGATTATCTGGAGCAGCCTCTTTGAGCGCAAAGAGAATCCTCCATTGCCGACCGGGGTTTTGGGATGATGCGGCCAAACAGGTCCAATGTAGTCATACTTGAGAAACTCATCGTTCCATAGCTGAGGATGAATTACAAAACTATCCCACTGAATAACTAAAACATGGGTGCCATCTACGTATTGATCAAGTCCTGTTAATAAAAGCTCAGAATAGTCTTTGATAGTTCTGATAGGCGGAGCTTGCGCATACTCAATATCAGCTCTTTTTGCCTTAAGACGATCTAAATTCGTAATGAGCACTACTTTGGCAAACTGCGTGCCACTTAAGCAGCGATCTATTGCCCAATGTGCTAACTCTGGCTCGCGTGTTTCCACACATAGCAAAGTGATATTGGATAAATTGAGCATTCGTTGCTGATTTAGAGTGGTTATGGGGTTAGTTAGATAAAGCCAAGCAATAAAGATAACTTAAATTGAGTCTTCTTCAGTACACGCTTAACTGTTCTCCACACTCGGGAAGAGATGCTTTTATTCGAAGGGCCAAAGTCTCCCCAACTTTCCCAATTGGATTGATATACAACCCCCAAATAATCATGGGCGAGGAGCTCTTCTTTGTATCCTATTACTTGATGAGCCCATAATTGATGCTCATAGTGATAGTGCATGAATAACTGTTCGCGCGGATATATCGGAATGGCTCTGAAGTTAATGAGTGCTTCACCATACCAAGTGAATTCTGATCCACATAGAAAAACGGCATCCAAGAAATTCATATGGTTTGGAGTAAGGTAGTTTTGGTCTAAAGATCTCCAAACTTTTCTACTCCACAAGAATGGGGCATATCCAAAATCGTATGTAACACCCTTACGGCCCAAAGCAGCTTTGATGGGTTCACGGTCAGCCAAAAAGTGTTGACGAATTTTCTTGGGGCCAAAGCGTTCTGTTGCTTGCAATACATCGCGCCCTTCGTGAATGACCGAATACGGTACATCGCCATTAGCGATGAAATCTGTCTCATCAAAATCGCGAATAAAGATGCAATCGGAGTCTAAGACTAGATAGTTTTCAGAGATATCCAATCTCCAAAACTCGGATTTAATCACTTGCTGTCTGAGGCCACCACGAATCTCATAGAGCTTTTGAATATCGAGCTTTGGATTGGCTTTAAAGATATCTTTTTCATCAAAGATGATGACATCAACATCCTTTAAATATCCTCTAAATAGATCTACATCTTCAGCTGGCACTGAAATATAGAAAGGAATATTTCCTTTATTGTGTTTCTGAATACTTTGCGCAAGCTTGACGGTTCTTTTCAAGTCCTTCCGGAAAGTGCAGCAATACAAAACAATATTCAGCATAGTTAACTTAAAGAGTAAATGTGTGGCGGGGTTAATCGGCTTCTAACTTACTGTACGGTATCTAAGATTGTAGTCACAGCCTGTCTAACCCCAATAGGCTCACCCACAGGACTTGATAGATTCTTTTGCCGCCAATCTAACCAGATTCTTTCTAAAGCCATACCAATACCGCTAGGGTTGTCTTGAGGGCTTAAATAGGCGCCTCGCTCTAAGAGCATTTGATCCAATTGAGAGTTTCGATGGGTGATGCCCCAAATCGGGCGATCAGCCCATAAATATTCATAGAACTTAGATGGGATGTATTCTGCACACCATTCATCGTTGCCATGAAGAAGGACGAGTACATCCGCGTTCTGCATCTTCTCTGCTATCTGCTCCCTACCGGACTTGCCAGTAAGAGGATCTTTTTCAAGTCGACCATGTGCAATCAGAATGTCTTCAAATCCAAATTGTTCTATCGCCTCATTCGTTAGCGCATCTAAGGGTGCACCATACGCGTGAACCCGAATTTGATTTCGTGCTTGAGGATATTTTTTAAGCAAATCATCTATGGCATATAAAACTGTTGCCAAAGAGCGATCTCTTGCCAAAGAGCCGAAGTGACAAAGATTTAAGTGCTCCGAGTATTGATGAACTTGATCTTTTTTTAAGCCCCCAGGTGGCTCAGCACCAGGCAGAACCATAAATCCATGAGCGCCAGCAGTTGTATTTAAATTCGTATTACGAACCTTGGCATAGTGCAACGCTCCATCCGTAAACCACCAGGCAAAATCTGCAAATCTAGTAATTTGCTTTTCTAGGTATTGACGAAATTGGGCATCTCTGTTTTTGGATTTGCCCCTGCCATCATCCGCTGGGCTGGTACGAATCACCAATGGATCATGAACTTCTACAATCCATTTGACGCCAGTCATCTTTTTTAACCATAATCCTGCCAAATGCGCAGACCAGGCTCCACCCGTAGAGTACACCACATCAATTTGACCGGAACGAATGAGTCCTAACCCATGAATAAACGCAGGCATTGCCCATGACCATTGACTGGAATAGCCTAGGCACAGCTTTTCAAGACCAATCAATGGGGCCAACAATAATGAAACAGTTCTAGTCAGTAATTTATATAAAAAACCGCGGCCATGCTGATTGGCAATCCAGTGACGAAAATCAAACCGAAATGCGGCAGGACCCCAGGCTAAAAATTGGCGATGAGGGAAGCGTTGATCTTTAATGCCGGTGATAGCGCTAAAGACAATCGGCTGAATGCCAGCCTCAAGTAAATACGGCATCTTGTCGGTAATCGTTTGGCTCGCTGCGCGGCCATCCATATTGAAGCCATGCGACAAAATCAACCAACGTTTTTTTGACTGCATGCTTGTGAACTTAATTGCCTGCAACTATCGACATTACAGCCATGCGCACAGCAATGCCAAAGGTGACTTGATTCAAAATGACGGATTGCGGACCATCAGCAACAATCGAGTCAATTTCGACGCCACGATTCATGGGACCAGGGTGCATGACTATTGCGTCTGACTTAGCCAAGGCCAAACGTGTAGGCGTTAAACCATATTGCTTAAAGAATGCATCGCCCTCGGGAACTTGCCCAGCTTCCATGCGCTCCTTTTGGATACGCAATGTCATCACCACATCAACATCTTTTAAACCCTCTTCCATACTATGGAAGACTTTCACACCCAACATATCTAAATCACTTGGAAGTAAGCTTTCCGGACCAATCACTCGAATCTCTTCACACCCTAAAGTCGTGAGTGCATGAATATTCGATTTAGCAACACGGCTGTGAACAATGTCACCCACAATTGCCACCTTCAAGCCTTTGAAGCTTTTCTTAAAGTGGCGCATCGTGTACATATCCAATAAACCTTGGGTTGGATGCTGATGACTACCATCACCAGCATTGACTACATGAACATGCGGTGGAATATGGCTTGCAATCTCAATGGGGGCTTTAGAAACACTATGACGCACAACAAAAATGTCAGCCTGCATTGCCACTAAGTTATCAATCGTATCTAGCAAGCTCTCGCCCTTAGCGGTAGAAGAAGTAGAAATATCTAAATTAATCACATCGGCAGATAAACGCTTTGCAGCAATTTCAAAAGTGGTTCTAGTGCGAGTAGAGTTTTCGAAAAACAGGTTGAATACACTTTTGCCACGAAGTAAAGGCACCTTCTTTACCTCGCGTGCTGGATCAGTCACACTCACAAACTGTTGTGCAGTATCCAAAATATGGAGAATTTGCTCCTTTGGAAGACCCTCTAGTGTCAAAAGATGCGTTAACTCTCCAGCCGAATTAAATTGATTTACCAGCTGACTCATTATTCGCGCCCCTCAAGCTGAAAGCTGAAATTGCCAGCGTTATCTTTCTCTAAAACCAAAATCTGGTTTTCTGGAACCTCTACCTTCTCACCTGCGAAATCTGCGTCCACCGGCAATTCTCGATTTCCTCTATCTGCCAAGACCATCAGCTCCACTTGGGCGGGTCTACCAAAATCAAATAACTCATTCAAAGCAGCGCGAACAGTTCTACCAGTTAACAAAACATCATCAATCAAAATCACATTGGCACCGTTCACATCAAAAGGTAAATGAGTAGTCATTGTGCTAGCCGTACGTGAAGCTTTCATACCTTTCTCCGCATAATCGTCCCGATGAAAAGCAACGTTAATCACTCCAAAGTGAGGAAGACCTAAATCACTAGCCAAACGCTCTGCAATCCAAGCGCCTCCCATAGCGAGACCTGCAAGCTCAAAAGCGTCATCTTGTTTTCTGTTGCGGAGATTCTCTAGTAATTTTCCGTATAACTGTTCAGCATTCATTCTTTAGTCCGGTACGTGTATAAGGTCTCATTCTTACGACAATTTCTAGCTCAGAAACTTTGCAGCTTGCTCAGCAAAATACTGCTCCAAAATTAAAACGGCAGAATGAGCATCTAGATTGTCATGCATCTCTGAACTACTCTCTAAAACTACCGATGTATAGCGCTCGTCTACCCAATGCACCGGCAAACGAAAGCGTCCATGCAACTGATTGCCAAAGCGGACTGCTTTAGCCGTCATTTCATGTGATGTTCCATCTGGATAAGTTGGCTTTCCAACCACCAATTGGTCTGGCCGCCACTCTGCTATCAGGATCTCTATATCTTTAAACAATGCATCGCCACTTGATGCAGCAATAGTCTTTAAAGCTTGGCCTGACTGCGTCATTGAATTACCAACCGCTACACCTACTCTGCGAGTTCCAAAATCAAAAGATAGTACAGTCAATGGGTTAGGCATGCCCAGCCTCCCCAGAAAGATGAGACAAATCAAAACCTAGATAGCTCACGGCCTTTTCATAACGTTGGCTTGATGGCGTATTGAAAATGATCTCAATCATTTGTTCACGTGCTAGCGGTACATTCATCCAACCGTTCAAGGTGATTTCTTCCTCAAGTTGACCAGCACCCCAGCCGGAATACCCTAAAGTCATCAAAAAATGTTCAGGCCCCTTACCGATAGCAACTGCCTCAAGAACGTCTTTGGAGGTTGTCATAGTTAAACCTCCAGGAATAATTAAAGAGGAGCTATAAGGAGATAGTGAATCAGACTCATGCAATACAAAACCGCGCTCAACCTGAACAGGGCCACCAAAATAGACTGGTTGGTTTAGTAAAGGCGCAATTTCTAGCTTCAATTCAATTTTGTCAAAGAGGGTTTTCAGGTCCACTTCTGTTGGTCGATTTACTACCAGGCCCATTGCCCCTCTATCAGTATGCTCAAAGAGATAGATCAGAGAACCTGCAAAATTAGGGTCCACCATGCCGGGCATGGCAACCAAGAACTGATTTGCAAGACGGTCAGCAGAAAAAGAAATTGAAGACTCTGGCGATGACGCTAGGTCTGAGGTATTGAAGGCTTTTTTGGCCGTAGACATATAGGGCTATTTTACAGAAATTAGCCCGCATTCAAGCGCTTTTTAGTAATAAACCATAAGATAGAGAGTATGCAAAAAGCTCTTGTTTGGCTCCGCCGTGACCTCCGTCTTTATGACAATGCCGCCCTTCACCACGCTCTCAAGGAAAGTGAGAAGGTTTGGCTCGCTTTTATCTTTGATACGGACATCCTCAAACCCCTTATTAAAGGTGAATTAGACCCCAAAGGCTTAAAGCACGACCGCCGCGTGGATTTTATCTGGCAAGGTCTAAAGCAAATAGAAAATGAGCTTCGTAAGCAAGGTGGCGGACTCATTGTTCGCTTTGGCAAACCCACAGAATGTATTCCAGAAATCGCTAAAGAATTAGGTACTGAAGCTGTTTTTATCAATCATGACTACGAACCTTCGGCAATTGAACGAGATGCAACTGTTGCTGCTACTTTAGAAAAAATAGGTATTCGTTTTGAGAGTTTTAAGGATCAAGTTATTTTTGAGAAAAAAGAAATTCTCACCAACTCTAATACGGTCTTTTCTATATTTACACCGTATAAAAATAATTGGCTCAAGACCCTCCAAGACAAAGATCTTGCTGCCTATGAATGCAATCCAAAGCCAGGTCAATTAGCAGCGATCCCCAAAAAACTGGATGAAGTTTTTCCTTCTCTAGAGTCGATGGGATTTTGTGCTACCGGCATTGAGAGCTATCTGCGGCCTGGCTCAGAGGGTGGTCAATATTTTTTAGAAGACTTCCTGCCGCGCATCGATCAGTATCAAGTTGGTAGAGACTTTCCAGCAATCAAAGGCGTCAGTTATCTATCTACCCATTTACGCTTTGGTATGTTGTCCATAAGAGGTTTAGTGCGTGAAGCACATCGT
Organism: Polynucleobacter sp. JS-Safj-400b-B2; assembly: GCF_018881975.1. Classification (GTDB taxonomy): domain Bacteria; phylum Pseudomonadota; class Gammaproteobacteria; order Burkholderiales; family Burkholderiaceae; genus Polynucleobacter. The sequence continues at coordinate 115,719 of NZ_JACVPJ010000002.1, forward strand.
CGCATGCTCGCCGGTAGCATGGGGGCAACCATTTGGTTAAGTGAACTCATATGGCGAGATTTTTATTTCATGATTTTGGCCAATCATCCGCGTTTAGCAAGTGGAGCTGCTTTTAAACCAGACTATGACAATATCATTTGGGAGTCTGGCGCCAAAGCTAATAAATTATTCGCCTCTTGGTGTGAAGGTAAAACGGGTTACCCTCTGGTTGACGCAGCCATGCATCAACTGAATCAAAGTGGCTATATGCATAACCGCCTACGCATGGTAGTGGCGAGCTTTCTAACAAAGGATTTGGGGATTGATTGGCGCTGGGGTGAGGCTTATTTTGCAGAACACCTCAATGACTTTGAGCTGTCATCGAATAATGGCGGTTGGCAGTGGGCCTCCTCATCTGGATGTGATGCCCAGCCCTACTTCCGCATCTTCAACCCGATAACCCAGTCAGAAAAATTTGATCCGGACGGCAAATTCATCAAACGTTACCTGCCTCATCTGGAAAAACTCTCCAAGAAATCGATCCATGCGCCCTGGAAGGCTGGTCATATTGAGCTTGAGGCAGCTGGTGTGGTGCTTGGTCGAGATTACCCACTTCCAGTAGTTGATCATGATGAGGCACGTAAAAATACCTTAGTGCGTTATAGCGTAGTCAAAAAAGTTACTTAATCTATAGGCTCATCCAAGCTTATTCACACTCCGTTCACAGTTCCGCTTTAAGATAAGGTATGAGCAAGATTTATGCCGTGGGTGATGTGCAAGGCTGCGCACCATCCCTCAAAGCCCTCCTCAAAAAACTTCCCCAAAAATCAAAGATGATTTTTTTGGGGGATTTAGTCAATCGCGGTCCCGATTCTCTCGGTGCATTACGTAAACTCAAATCCTTACAGGAGTCAGGTCGTGCCGAATGCATTCTTGGTAATCATGATTTACATCTCTTAACAATCGATGCCGGGCTTCGTAAGCCCAAGGGCTTAGACACCGTAAATCCCATCCTATCAGCGCCAGATCGAAAAGAACTCATTCACTGGGTGCGTAATCGTCCCCTAGCTTTAAGCAACGGCAATGTTCTCACAGTACATGCTGGCGTTCTACCACAGTGGGACTTACAGCAAACAATCGAATGTGCGCACGAAGTTGAAAAAACTTTGCGAGGTAAGTCATACAAGGATTTTCTCGCCAATATGTATGGCAATACACCAAACAGGTGGAGTAATAAGCTAAAGGGTTATGAGCGCCTGCGAGTCATCACCAATGCGCTCACTAGAATGCGTTTTTGCACACCCGCAGGTCGAATGGAATTTGAGAGTAAAGAGGGCTTAGAACAAGGTCCCAAAGGCTATATTCCCTGGTTTACAGTCCCCAACAGAAAAACTCAAGACGTTCTGACCTACTTTGGTCATTGGTCTACATTAGGCTTACTGCGCCAACATAATGTCATTGGTTTAGATACTGGCTGCGTATGGGGTGGAAAACTCACTGCCCTAGAAATCTCAGGCTCCAATAAAGACAGTAAGAAATTAGAGATCATTCAGGTGAGTGGCTATGACCACCCACTTCGAATGTAATTTCCTCTTGGAATTAAAAACTTTTTCTTAAAGTTTAAAGTTTTTTGAATGATCTCTCAGCGGCAGCAATGATCGCCTCGACCACTGCATTGTCATGCGCAATCGAAGTAAAACCTGCTTCATATGCTGAAGGCGCCAAATAAACACCTTCATCTAACATGAGGTGAAAGAATTTCTTAAACGCATCAATATTGGATTTAGTCACCGCTTCAAATGAAGTAGGAACTTGATTGGTAAAGTAAAACCCAAACATACCGCCTTCACTATCAACAGCAAATGGAATGTTTGCTTTATCTGCAGCCTGCTTCAAACCAACCATTAACTTCTGGGTCTGACCAGTTAAGCATTCATAAAAACCTTCTCTAGAAATGATCTCTAAAGTTTTTAGGCCTGCAGCTACAGCTACCGGATTACCAGAAAGAGTGCCTGCCTGGTACACATTACCTAGCGGGGCTAACTTAGACATGATTTCTTTCTTGCCACCAAACGCTGCCATAGGCATACCGCCACCCATAACCTTGCCTAAACAAGTGAGGTCAGGGGTGATGCCTTGTAAAGACTGAGCGCCACCTAAGGCCACCCTAAAACCAGTCATAACTTCGTCATAAATTAATACAGCGCCATGCTTGCTTGTCAGACTTCGAATAGCTGATAAGAACTCTTTTGAAGGTTTAATCAAATTCATATTGCCAGCAATGGGCTCAATGATGACTGCAGCAATTTGATCGCCCTGCTTTTTAAAGACTTCTTCAATTGCTTCTACATCGTTATATGGCAACACCAAAGTGTGTTTCACCAAATCTTGTGGAACACCACCAGAAGATGGTGCATTTTGCGTAGAGTCCGCAAAGGTAAGTAAGCCTGATCCTGCCTTTACCAATAAGCTGTCAGCATGTCCGTGATAGCAGCCCTCAAACTTGATAATCAAATCACGACCGGTATACCCACGGGCTAAGCGCAAGGCACTCATCGTCGCCTCAGTGCCGCTAGACACCATACGTACTTGCTCAACACTGGGCATCAAAGCGCAAATTTGCTCAGCTAGCTCAATTTCACCCTCGGTAGGTGCGCCATAACTAAAACTGGTTTCAGCCGCTTTTTGAACTGCAGTCACTACCTCAGGATTTGCATGGCCCACAATCATGGGGCCCCATGACATGATTAAATCAATATAGCGCTGATCGTTTGCATCCCAAAAATAAGGGCCTTTGGCTTTAGATACAAAACGGGGAACTCCGCCCACCTGACGAAAAGCCCTCACTGGAGAATTAACACCCCCAGGGATAGTCTTTTGTGCGCGCTCAAAAAGCGCTTCGTTTTGATCTACTTTTGCCATTATTTTTTTCGAATTTAATAAATTAAATCGCCATCATTTCAAAATCTTCTTTACGAGCACCGCACTCTGGACAGGTCCAATTCATAGGAACATCTTTCCAGAGAGTTCCCGGTGCAATGCCTTCATCAGGCAAACCAGCGGCTTCGTCATAAACCCAGCCACAAATCAAACACATATACGTTTTAAATTCCATTGCTTTAATCTCCGAATATTTCTAGCTACTTGAATTTAGCTGCAATAAGCTCACTCTTATTTTAAGGTTTTTGCTTACCTTAAGCTGGTCGCTTAGCATGCATCTCAAACTTGAACAAACGACACTCCAATGGGCCATTGAATAAAGGCGTGCGTTTAGATTCTTTAATACGCAATTGGCCTGGCAGCGCCATATCTGCAGTCAGCACAAAGATATTCCACCCACCAAAATCCTCTTTAAGATGTTGTCCAAACTGACGTAAAAACTCAACAAACTTTGGATCCTGCTCTTCTTGAGCTTGAAGCTTCTTCAATGACTCACGACTAGAGCGCTTAGCGCTTTGACGCCCAGTCTCTAAGTTCAACTCAAAACGATTATCAGGCTCATCATCGTAATTTTCCTCTTGAATAGAGGCGCGATCCTGACCACGTCCACCTTTAATCACCAGGCGCTCGCCATAAGGAGGGTTTAATAGCATCACACCCTCACTCAAATTACCTGGCGCTTTCGCTGCCAAAGCATCAACCTGACGAACTATGGGCTGATCTGGTAATTGGGCTCTTTGCCAATTACCCTTAAACATCGATACCAATTTCTCATTAATATCGCCACCAGAAATTTTTAAGGACTCAACGCTAGGGTGCTGCTTACGCTTTTCTAGCATCAAAGCAAGTGCGGCTTCTTTTAAGTCTACCCAGCGCTTTTGTTCTGCAGCATCATTAAATGGCTTGAGTCTCTGAAATCCAAAACCATGAGCAGAGGTGATTAAAGGACGATAAGCTAAGCGGCTCGGCTTAGCATCGTCACCATACATCCCGGCACGAATTGCTCCAGGAGGAATGGCTAATGCCATCTGTGCAGCCTCAATTAAGAAAGTGCCGCTACCGCACATGGGATCAAATAAAGCTTGTCCTGGTTTCCAGGCAGTAATTGACAAGATGCCGGCGGCTAAGTTTTCCTTGAGGGGAGCATCACCCTTTTCATCACGCCAGCCCCGCTTAAACAATGCTTCACCTGAAGTATCTAAATAAATGGTAACTTGAGTGGCAGTCAAATGCGCCTGCACACGAACATCCGGAAAGGCGGTATCGATACTGGGACGATCGCCAGTTACATCACGCAAACGATCAACGATGGCATCTTTAATCTTGAGCGTTGCAAAATTTAAACTCTTCAATGGGGAACGGTGTGCTGTCACATCGACACGTAAAGTTTGCTTAGAGGTAAACCACTCTTCCCAAGCTAAACCGCTAGCCAATTTATATAAATCATCCTCTTGTCTATAAGGGGCTTGCGCCATTTGCAATAACACTCGACTCGCGATACGGGAGTGCAAGTTCAGCGCCATGGCAGCAGAAATCGGTGCAGCAAGACCAACACCACCAGTCGGGCTAGTCGGAGTAGGATCAATTACCCATGCCCCCAAAGCCTTACATTCTGGGCGTCCAGCAATCTCTGCCAACTCCTGGGCAAGCGGCACTTCTAAGCCGCCTGGGCAAACAACAAAAAATCTCATGGGGCTAACAGTCTTTAAATAGGGGGATTAAAAATAAAACAAATATTATTAGGTCGGTCTTACAGCTTAAACAACACCAAAGCCACAATAATCACTAGCAAGATGACCGGTACTTCGTTAAACCAACGAAACCAAACTCCGGATCGCTTATTTACGCCGGCACGAAATTTCTTGAGCAAGCTCAAACAAGCATGGTGATAACCAATCACCAAGATCACAAAGAATAATTTGGCATGCATCCAAACATCACCAGCACCAATACCGAAATAAAGCCACAGCGTTAGACCCAGTAATACGGCTGGTACTGCCAAAATAGTCATGAATCGAAATAGGCGGTCGGCCATACCTAATAAACGGGCATAAGCTTCGGCGTTTTTCTCCTCAGCCAAGTTCACAAAAATTCTGGGCAGATAAAATAATCCGGCAAACCAGGAGGTGATAAATACGATGTGAAAGGTTTTTACCCAGAGGTAAGCGTTGCTCATATGTAATTTGCTCTATTTATCTATTAACTTTAGGTACGAATCTCGCCATGACCCATCACCACATACTTCAATGAGGTTAAACCATCTAACCCAACAGGACCACGGGCATGTAGCTTGTCATTCGAAATACCGATTTCAGCACCTAGCCCATATTCAAAGCCATCCGCAAAGCGAGTGCTAGCATTGACCATCACACTGGCGCTATCGACTTCACGCAAGAATCGGTCAGCCTGTGCCTTGTTATTGGTAATGATGGCATCAGTATGCTTACTACCGTATTGCTCAATATGATTCATCGCCTCATCAATGTTTGCAACGGTCTTAATTGACAATATGGGTGCTAAGTACTCAGTCTGCCAGTCTTCTTCTTTGGCATCCACTAAATTCTGAAATCCATTTGCTTCTAGTGTTTTGCGAGTTAGGCCATCAACCCGTAGCTCCACACCCTTATCCTGATAAATCTTGCAAAGGGTTGGCAATACTTTCTGTGCAATCTCTTGATTAACCAGCAATGTCTCCATCGCATTACAAGGAGCATAGCGTTGCGTCTTGGCGTTATCGCAAACCTTTACTGCCATAGCGACATCAGCATCTGCATCGATATAGGTATGACAAATACCATCCAGGTGCTTAATCATTGGCACCCGCGCCTCAGCCATCAAGCGCGCGATCAAGCTCTTACCACCACGTGGCACTATGACATCAATATATTGCGTCATGGTGATCATTTCGCCAACAGCACTACGATCCGTTGTTGTGACTACTTGCACTGCGTCCTTAGGTAACCCAGCAGCAGCCAAGCCCTCTTGAATAATTTGCGCCAAAAAAGTATTTGAATCAATTGCTTCAGAACCACCCCGCAAGATCACCGCATTACCTGACTTTAAGCACAAAGCGGCAGCGTCAATAGTGACGTTAGGACGCGATTCGTAAATGATGCCAATGACACCCAGTGGAACACGCATCTGACCCAACTCAATTCCAGATGCTTGCTTTTGTAAGGCGGATATTTTTCCAATCGGATCATCCAAAGAAACGATTTGCTCTAAACCCAAAGCCATGGTTTCAATTGTTTTAGATGTCATAGTTAGGCGATCAACAAAGGCTGCATCTTGTCCATTTACTTTTGCGCGCTCAACATCTACCTGATTAATCTTCTGAATCTCATCTGCTTTTTGACGAATAGCTGTAGCAATATGTAATAAGGCTTGATTTTTTTGCTCACTAGATGCGCGCGCCATTGCCCGCGATGCTGCTCGTGCTCGCATGCCAATATCTTGCATTATTTCTTTTATAGCTGAACTCATTTCTTGCTCTCTTATTGCTCTCTAATTACTTTCTAGTTACTCTCAAATTCACTAATTTTTATATGCACTACTCAACGCAATAAATTTCCCACTAAACGCAAACCATCCCAAGGATCTGCTGGCAACTCTGCAGCATGCAAACCTTTTACTTGGCGATCTAACCCGGCAGCAACCTGCATTGCTCTGCGCAACTTCAGAGGCTGAACTCTTCTCAAGGCTGCTGGGTATAAACGCTCTTTATTGCCCCAAATCCGATTAGCGCGCATCAGACTCTGTACAGACTCACCAGCATCACTTGCTGCCTTGAGTTTAGATAGTATCCGAAGCTCCTCAGTTACGCTCCATAGAATCAATACCAGTGGCTCACCCTCACCCCTTAAGCCGTCTAGCATGCGATTTAACCTAGCCAGATCTCCAGCAAGCATGGCTTCAGTTAATTCAAAAACGTTGTAACGCGCTACTTTCAGAATAGAGGAACGAATTTGCTCTTCGCTCAACTTGCCAGTGGGATAGAGCAAGCCTAATTTCAGAATCTCTTGATGGGCAGCAATTAAATTACCCTCTACTTGATCAGCGATAAATTCAAGTGCGCGCTGCCCTTCAGGACCAGACTCTACTTCCTGATCCTGGCGCTTCAATCGTCCAGAAATCCACTGTGGCAAGTGACTGCGATCCAAAGAATCAATCTGAATCGCCATACCAGCATCATCTAAAGCACTAAACCACGCGGAAGTCTTAGTCTTACCATCTAAGCGGGGCAACACAATACAGACAACTGTATCCGGACCGTCTGACCCCATAGGCTGAGCAGCGATTTGAGATGCGAACTGCTTTAGTGCATCAGCCCCATCGCGACCCGGCTTACCAGTCGGAATGCGCAACTCAACCCAACGCTTATCACCAAACAAGGACATCGTCTGACCAGCATTGAGTAGAGCGCTCCAATCAAATCCTCGCTCTTGCAATAGGACTTCGCGTTCAGTAAAGTTTTGTTTTTTAGCGGCTGAGCGCAACTGATCCATAGCCTCCATCATGAGCAATGGTTCATCACCACTAAATACATATAGCGGCAACATAGCACCGCCAGAGCTCAAAGACTTGAGGTGCACTTGCAAGGCATCAACTTTAACCATGCCTTAGTTCATCTCTAAAATGCTCTTGCTTGCGGTGCTCTTGCTGCAGCAGCAACGCGACGTAAGATTTGGATCGCCAAATCTTTACGCATCAAGGTTAAGAATTGCTGGATCTGTACATCAGTAGCCAAAACAGTAGAAACTGTAAAGTCAATATCCCGAGTCATATAAATCTCCGCCTCAGGTACTACTTCAGCCCCAGCTAGGTCATAAGCTCTAAAGCCAACCCGAATATTAAGTCGATAAGCAGATACCTGACCATTAGAGTTGTATGCCAAAATCTCACGGCCATTAATATCGTTGGTAATCTCCAAGATCAGATCTGCATCTTTAGGATTAATGGCTACTTTCGCATCCGTACCAGTCAAAATCGCTGTCTGCAAATCTGCACGCAAAGGTGGCGATGGATTTCCAGTAATAGCAATGACCTTGAAAGGTAAATCCACCATACCGCGCAAGCGATAGCCGCATGCGATCAACCCCATTACTGGAGCAGTAGCGATTAAGCCTAGCATTGCGCGACGCAGTGAATTTACTCTCATATCTCTTTTTTCTATTCAAGCAACAATATTGACTAAACGTCCAGGCACCACAATGACCTTCTTGGGTGCAGCACCATTAAGCGCCTTTTGTGCAGGCTCACTTTGTAAAGCCAAGGCTTCAACCTGCTCCTTGCTTGCATCGACAGGCACCTTAATGTCACCACGTAACTTACCGTTAATCTGCAGCATCAAAGTTAACTCTGTTTGAACCAAGGCTGCTTCATCTACAGAAGGCCAAGGGACATCAAGTAAGGGGCCAAAAGTCTTGGTGTAGCCAAGATCTTTCCACAACACGTGGGTCATGTGTGGAACTACTGGATAGAGAACACGCAACAAGATACTCAGGCATTCACGCAAGACCGGCGCGCTAATCGCGGCATTCTGGTCGAGCTTGATCGGCTCAAGTATATTGAGCATTTTCATCGCAGCAGAAACAACCGTGTTGTACTGACGACGTTGATAGTCAAAGTTAGCTTGCTTCAAGATGGTATGAACTTCACGACGCAATTCTTTTTCAGCATCGCTCAAGCTGCTAGGCAAGGTATCCGATGCATCACGCAGAGCACTAGCGTGACTACTGGAATACATCCAAACTCTACGTAAAAAACGAGAGGCGCCATCAACACCAGCACCAGACCACTCCAACTGTTGCTCAGGCGGGGCAGCAAACATCACAAATAGGCGCGCGGTATCAGCGCCATATTGATCAATCAAAGCTTGAGGATCAACGCCATTGTTCTTACTCTTAGACATCTTCTCAACGCCACCAATGATGACTGGTGTTTTTGAAGCGTCACCAATAAGCTTAGCGCCTTGAGGGCGGCCTTTTTCATCCAGATCCAATTCCACATCGAGAGGATTAAGCCAAGTTTTTTTACCTGAAGCATCTTCAGAGTAATAGGTCTCATTGAGAACCATGCCTTGGGTCAGCAAATTCTGGAACGGCTCATCAAATGTGATGAGATTGAGATCACGCATCACCTTGGTCCAGAAACGCGCATAGAGAAGATGCAAAATCGCATGCTCAATGCCGCCAATGTATTGATCCATTGGCATCCAATATTCATTGCGCTCATCCACCATGGTCTTAGCATTTGGACCGGTATAACGCATGAAATACCAAGAGGAATCTACAAAAGTATCCATAGTGTCAGTTTCACGACGTGCAGGCTTGCCGCACTTCGGACATTTGACATTTAAGAAGTCAGCGCGTTTATTCAGCGGATTACCGCTGCCATCTGGCACACAATCTTCCGGCAACACTACTGGCAGATCTGCCTCTGGTACAGGTACAGCTCCACAGCCAGGGTTGCTCTCATCACCACAATGAATAATCGGAATCGGTGTGCCCCAATAGCGCTGACGAGAAATTCCCCAATCGCGCAAGCGATAGGTAGTTTTGATTTCACCAATACCAAGCTTTTCTAATTCTTTCGCAACAGCACTCACTGCTTCATCATGCGATAAGCCGTCAAACTGAGCACTATTAAAGCAAACGACACCCTCTTTTTGGGCATACCAATCTTCCCAGCGAGTGGTATTAAACATAGGCGATTCGCCTTGAAGCGCAATCACTTGTTTAATTGGCAATTCGTACTTGAGCGCAAAAGCAAAGTCGCGCTCATCATGAGCGGGTACACCCATCACTGCGCCGTCGCCATAAGACATCAATACGTAGTTACCAACCCAAACAGGTACAGGTTCATGCGTCAACGGATGCGTGACATACAAACCAGTAAACATTCCCTCTTTTTCTTGGGTAGCTAAGTCGGCCTCCATCACACTACCGGTTTTGCATTTGTCAATGAATGCAGTGAGCGCTGGATTATTGGCAGCTGCTTGGGTTGCCAAAGGATGTTCGGCCGCTACCGCACAGAATGTAACGCCCATGATGGTATCTGCGCGGGTAGTAAATACATAGAGCAGGCCATCTTGAATGAAATTACCATGGTCATCGGCAATCTCGTGCTTAAAAGCAAAACGTACACCACGACTTTTACCGATCCAGTTTTGCTGCATTGTTTTAACGCGTTCAGGCCAACCCAAACCATCTAAGCCAGAAAGTAATTGCTCTGCATAAGCGGTGATATTGAAGTAGTAACCAGGAATCTCGCGCTTTTCAACCAATGCACCTGAGCGCCAGCCGCGGCCATCAATCACCTGCTCGTTCGCTAAAACGGTTTGATCAATTGGATCCCAATTAACTACTTGAGTCTTGCGATAGGCGATACCTTTTTCCAGTATCTTTAGGAACAGCCACTGGTTCCAACGATAGTAATCAGGACTACAGGTTGCGACTTCTCGTGACCAGTCAATCGCCAAACCCATCGCAGCCATTTGCTTTTTCATATAAGCAATGTTGTCGTAGGTCCATTTCGCTGGAGGCACTTTATTCTGAATCGCCGCATTCTCAGCCGGCATACCAAAAGCATCCCAACCCATTGGCATGAGAACGTTGTAGCCCTGCATGCGAAGTTGACGCGCCATGACATCATTGATGGTGTAGTTGCGTACGTGGCCCATGTGGAGCTTGCCAGATGGGTAAGGCAACATAGAACAAGCGTAATACTTTGGCTTTTTCTTACCTTGTGCGTCCACTGCGTTCTCTGCTACTTGATAGACTTGCGCAGCTTCCCAATCAGCTTGCGCTGCCGCTTCAATACTGCGGTAGTCATAATCCTTACTCATTCTTCGACAACTCTTTTCTTCTATTTTTTAATTGATTGACTTTTACTTACGCAAGCCAAGAACATCTTGCATGTCGAATAAGCCACTGCTTTGGTTTTGTAAGAAGCGTGCAGCACGCAATGAACCTTGGGCATAAGACTGACGGCTTGAAGACTTGTGGCTGATTTCAATACGCTCGCCATCGCCAGCAAATAAAACAGTGTGATCACCGACGATATCACCACCACGAATAGTGGCAAAACCGATCGAACCCTCTTTACGCTCACCGGTATGGCCTTCACGCGCATAAACAGCAACATCATCCAGCTTTTCACCTAATGCATCCGCAATCACTTCGCCCATCTTGAGCGCAGTTCCTGAAGGAGCATCCACCTTATGCTTATGGTGAGCTTCAATAATTTCAATGTCATACCCTTGATTGAGCATCTTGGCAGCAATCTCAAGAAGCTTAAAAGTAGCATTTACACCGACACTCATATTGGGTGCAAACACAATCGCCAATTTTGCAGAAGCTTTTTTCAGACCAGCTATTTGTTCAACTGTCAGGCCTGTAGTACCAATAATCATTTTGGTACCCGTCTTTTCGGCAATAGCTAAGTGGGCCATTGTGGCTTCGGGCCTAGTGAAGTCAATCAAAAACTCTGCATTCGCCAACACTTGAGCTACGTCAGACGAAATCAATACGCCCGTTTTTTTTCCTAAGAATGCACCGGCATCCTCACCTAATTGTGAACAAGTAGTATGTTCGAGGGCTCCAACCAATTGAGTATCAGCCGTATTGAGGACAGCCTCAATCAGCATCTTGCCCATACGTCCTGTTGCCCCTGCAATTGCAATCTTCATCATGCGTTTCTTCGCTTCTTATTCAAGTGAGCCAAAACAGTCATCTTGGCATCAATACAAAAGTGATTTCTATTATTTCGGATCAGCTGCTTTAGGCACATCATTTAATGTGCCGGGTCCAAGCTCCGGAGACTGTGCATCTGGCTGCTTATTTGAAAAACTAAAAAAGTCCCAGAATGAGCCGCTCGCATTGGCTGCAGGTGCGGCTGCAGGTATGGGCGTACCTGCTGATAAATTGTCAGTCTTGCTTGGTACCAAATACTCTGGCTGCTGTAATGGTGGCGTAACGGGTGGCTTATTAGATCCAGTAATCACTTCCCAGAATGAGCGCTTTGTCTTGGAGTAGTTATCGATTTCTGCAACCATCTCAACTTCGGTTGGCAACGCATCACCTTCAAACTTAATAACCTTGTCACCATCAAAATAGACTGTGACATGACGCTCTTTACCCATTGACTGTCCAGCGCGCTTGAATTCAAAAATGTAATCCCAGCGATTGGCATGGAAGTAACTTGCCAGCAAAGGCGTACCTAAAATTTGACGTACTTGCTCACGCGTCATTCCTAATTGCAATTTGGAATACTGCTCGCTAGAAATAAAATTTCCCTGCACAACGTCAGGTACATAAGGTCTAAAAATCTTATTCATCCAAGCGCGTTGGGTTTCATCCACTGCAGAAGTGCAACCAACCACCCCTAGTAAACCCAATAGAGCGAGGGACATCATTCCTAATCGAACAGGGGAAAGGGCACCCTTCAAAACCGGGTTCAAAAAGCGAGTAAAAAGTTCAAGGCAATTTTGCATGGTTGACCGTATCATTAAGACATTGATTTTAGCTCCCAATGCCATAAATATGACCCAAAACCGCACCCCTGAAGATTTACGAGATATTGGCCTAAAAGCGACTGGGCCAAGGATGAAAATCCTGGATTTTTTTCATCAAAACGGTGGCACCCACTTTAGCGCTGAAGACGTCTTTATGGCCTTGGCCAAAGAAGATAAGGAGATTGGCCTGGCAACGGTGTATCGGGTACTTACACAGTTTGAGCGAGCTGGACTGCTTTTACGCAGTCATTTTGAGTCCAGCAAGGGTGATAGTAGGGCCATCTATGAGCTGAACGAAGGCCAACACCACGACCACTTAGTTTGCATTGATTGCGGCCATGTTGAGGAGTTTATGGATGAAGCCATTGAAAAAAGGCAGCGGGACATAGCCAAAAACCTCGGTTTTAAACTCCAGGAACACGCTTTAGCTATGTACGGTCATTGCCAAAAGAAGAATTGCCGTAATAAACAAACTAAGTAAAACAGCCAAAATAAGCGTTTTTTAACCACTAAGACGCAAAAAAGACCTCAATTTGAGGTCTTTTTTACACAATTAAGACCAAAAACAATATTTAAGCGTATTTTAACAACACTTAAATACTTTTAGATGATCTTATCTATTTTTCTTACTTTACAGCCATCAATGCTTCAGCAGCATTGAGCATTTGTACTGAATAACCCCACTCGTTGTCATACCAAGCCAATACCTTCACCAATTTGCCATCGGCAGATACGCGGGTTTGGGAAGCGTCATAAATACTTGGGCGCGGATCATGGTTAAAGTCGATAGAAACCAATGGCAATGTATTGAAGCCCAAAATCCCTTTAAGCTCACCTTCGCTGGCAGCCTTGAGAATGGAGTTCACTTCATCGACGCTTGTCGCACGACTTGCTGCAAAAGTTAAGTCAACAACAGAAACGTTAATCACTGGCACGCGCATTGCAAAGCCATCAAAGCGACCTGCTAAAGCTGGCAGAACCAAACCAACCGCTTTAGCTGCACCAGTCTTAGTTGGAATCATGCTGGTAACAGCAGAACGAGCACGACGCATATCCTTGTGATACACATCCGTTAATACTTGGTCATTAGTAAATGCATGAATCGTAGTCATCAAACCAGATTCAATACCAATCTTTTCGAGAAGTGGCTTAACCAATGGGGCTAAACAGTTTGTTGTGCAGCTTGCATTAGAAACCACCACATCGCTTGGCTTTAATACATTTTGGTTTACGCCATACACAATGGTTGCATCCACGTCTTTTTCACCAGGAGCAGAAATCAATACCTTCTTCGCGCCCTGCTCGATATGAATCATGGCCTTTTCTTTTGAAGTGAACTTACCAGTACATTCCAAAACCAAATCAACGCCTAATTCACCCCATGGGGTTTCAGCAGGATTACGGGTGCAAAACATTTTGATGCGATCGCCATTAACCACCATGCAATCACCATCAACAGACACATCTGCTGGGAAGCGACCATGCGCGGAGTCATATTTTGTAAGGTGCGCGTTAATCGCAATATCACCCATGGCATTAATTGCGACGATCTCGATATCACGACGTGGCTTACCGTTTACCTGATCTTCATACAGGGCGCGTAATACCATGCGGCCAATACGCCCATAACCATTAATTGCGACACGAATTGTCATTTATTTTCCCTTGCTAATATTAAATTTATTTCGTACTTTGCTTTATTTCTTTGCAATACATTCTTTAACCGTCTTCGCAATCTGATCGGCAGTTAAACCAAAATATTCGTACAAGACTGGTGCCGGTGCGGACTCGCCGAAAGTATCTACTCCATGAACGGCTGCACAACCATACTTCCACCAGAAATCACTCACACCAGCTTCAACCGCAATGCGAGGAATATTCGCGGGTAACACCTTTGCTTTATACGCAGCGTCTTGTTGATCGAAGACGGTCGTTGAAGGTATCGAAACTACTCGAACTCCCAAACCTTCTTTTTCTAACTGCTGTGCAGTTTGTAATGCAAGAGCAATTTCAGAACCGGTGGCAATAATGACTGCATCAATCTTGCCAGATGGATCACGCAATACATAACCACCGCGCGCAATATCTTTAATTTGCGCTGCTGTACGAGATACAAATGGACAGTTCTGACGGCTAAAAATCAAAGCGCTCGGCCCATTTTTACGCTCAATGGCTGAACCCCAGGCTACAGCGCTCTCCGTGGTGTCGCAAGGACGCCAAACCATGAGGTTCGGAATAAGACGTAAGCTAGCAACATGCTCTACAGACTGATGGGTTGGGCCATCTTCACCCAAACCAATGGAGTCATGAGTAAAGACAAAAATACTGCGCAACTTCATCAAAGCAGCCATACGCAGAGCGTTACGACTGTAGTCTGAGAACGTTAAGAACGTGCCACCAAATGGAATATAACCACCATGGAGGGCAATACCATTCATGATGGCACTCATACCAAATTCACGCACACCGTAATTAATATGGTTCCCCCACTGATCACCCCGTACTGGTTTGCATGAAGACCAATTGGTTAAGTTTGATCCGGTTAAGTCAGCAGAGCCGCCCATAAATTCTGGTAACGCAGGTGCCAAAGCTTCGATTGCATTTTGACTGGCTTTACGAGTCGCAATAGTCTCCGCCTTAGTCTGGCAAGTTTTTAAATACGCATTTAATGTCGATGAAAAATCTTTGGATAGATCTCCTGCCATACGACGCTGCAATTCAGCAGCAAGTTCTGGAAATTTGTTTTTGTACTTCTGAAATTCTTTATTCCAATCGTGCTCAGCAGCTTGACCACGCTTTTTAAAATCCCATGCCGCATAAATATCTTTCGGAATTTCAAATGGTGCATAAGGCCAATTCAAGGCAACACGAGTAGCTGCAATTTCTGTCGCACCCAATGGGGAGCCGTGTACCTTGTCGCTACCAGCCATATTGGGTGAGCCTTGACCAATCGCGGTCTTGCAGCAGATCAGAGTTGGCTTATCACTCTTTTTAGCCTTGGCAATCGCGGCAGATACAGCTTCTGCATCATGCCCATCAACAGCCCGAATCACATTCCAACCATAAGCCTCAAAACGCTTAGGGGTATCTTCGTTAAACCAAGAAACAACCTTGCCATCAATCGAGATGCCGTTGTCATCCCATAATGCAATTAACTTATTGAGCTTGAGTGTGCCAGCCAATGAACAGACTTCATGACTAATACCTTCCATCAAACAGCCATCACCCAAAAATACATAGGTGAAGTGATCAACGATATTAAAGCCAGGACGATTAAATTCTTCTGCTAATAATTTTTCAGCAAGCGCCATTCCTACTGCATTCGAAATTCCTTGACCCAATGGACCCGTAGTTGTTTCTACGCCGGGAGTAATTCCATACTCAGGATGTCCTGGAGTTTTGCTGTGCAATTGACGGAAATTTTTCAACTCTTCAATCGGCAAGTCGTAACCAGAAAGATGCAAGAGTGAATACAGCAACATGGATCCGTGACCATTCGATAAAACAAAACGATCGCGATCAATCCAATGCGGATCTGTTGGGTTATGTTTTAAATGCTCATTCCAAAGACCAACAGCTATATCTGCCATACCCATTGGCATTCCAGGGTGTCCTGAATTTGCCTGCTGTACTGCATCCATGGATAAGGCGCGGATGGCATTGGCCATGCGAATTTGAAGGTTTGACATCGTAAAAGTGGTCTCTGGAAAATTAATTGGCTATATTTCAGTAATGCCTCAATTTTATCTTCCCGGACCATGGGAATCCCAAAAGCCAACAACCCTCACGCCCGAGGTTGCTCACCATCTACGCGTAAGGCGTATCCAAATTGGGGAATTTTTCCCAGTATTTGATGGAAATGGCCAAATTGCCAAGGCGGAACTCCTCTCTTTGAGCGGAAAAACAGGTCAAGTTCAGTTAACGGATATACGTACTGATACCCATCGAGAGACCCCATATGCCATTACTTTGGCGCAGGGACTGGCTGGCGGCGACAAAATGGACTGGATTGTTGAAAAAGCGGTAGAAACAGGCGCTCAAAATATTGCTCCGATGCAATGTGAGCGATCTATCCTCAAACTCACACGTTCGAGCGATTTAGAGCGTGCTCAAAAACGCCTCGCCCACTGGGAGGGGATTATTCAAGCTGCATGCGAGCAATGCGACCGCACTGTCTTTGCAAGCCTAGAGCCTATCCAAACATTCGAAGCTTACTTAAAGGCAACTCCAAAACCTGTCCTTAAGTTACTTCTTAGTCCTGATGCTACCAAAAGTATGTATTCCGTGTTGATAGAAAATGACCCTCAAGATATCGTCCTCATGATTGGGCCCGAAGGCGGTCACTCCCCTGAAGAAGAGGCTCAGGCAGAGGCTACCGGCTACCAATTAGTTTCACTAGGGGAGCGGGTGCTAAGGACTGAAACGGCAGGTGTGGTAGCCATTACAGCGGTGCATAGCGTATGGAACCCTGAAATGCAAAATCGCCTCAAGTAGAGGCGATTTGTAGTGCTTCAAATCCGCTTCTAAGACTTTAGCGATTAAGCAAAAGAGTAGAAGACGCGATATGGTGTGCGGCGCTCAGCCCAGAAATCAACGGCATCGCGGAAAACATCTAAAAGCGTTTCACGAGCTTCTTTGTCAAACTTCTGAGTGCATGGCAAACCTTCAAGAACCACCACGAATCCGGGCTGTGGGCCAGATTTGTCTACCGTAGTCGTCAAAGCATCTAACAAAGGATCGTAATTTTTTGCCTGCTGCTTAGTAAATGAGTAAGCAATCGCAATAGACTCCAATACTTCACCTTTAGTCATAGCATTGGCGCAATTGGCATAAATAAAGTGCTGACCCAATTCAGTAGCCGCTTCCTGTAAGTCAGGAGTGCGGAAAGCACGAATAGATTGAACAATATTAGGGCGCACACTGCGCAACATTGCCGGCGGTCCGGCATCACGAACGGCCAAAGCGGCACGCCAAGAAGCTGTCACTTTTTTTCCCGAAACTTGATTTGCTGCATAGGTTTGTAAACGAGATAAACCACCTTCGGCATAAATGTTGGCAGCGGATGATTCGGTTTCCAGTCGATCATTGCTATCCCAACTTTCAGCACGGCTATGTTCATCGAAGCTGGCTGTATTGCTGTTTTCAGAGCGATTATTCATGATGGGTGCTAGATTACCCGTAACACGCCATCAAATCAAGCCCAAATACAGTGTATTTTATGTAAAGCACTGATTTATATAGAAATAATTTATGTAAGTTATTACTAACTTACATAAATTACCAATTCTTAAGAAATGCCCCTGGCATTACTTGCTGCCTCAACAACCGCCAAAGTTGTCACATTCACAATACGGCGCACAGTTGCGGCCGGAGTGAGAATATGAATTGGCTTAGCAACACCCAATAACAATGGGCCAATTGAAATGCCATTACCGGCAGCGGTTTTTAACAAGTTATAGGAAATATTTGCTGCATCGATATTTGGCAATACCAGCAAATTAGCATCACCTTTCAATGGAGATGATGATACCGCACCCTCACGAATGCTTGCATCCAAAGCGCTATCGCCATGCATTTCTCCATCAACCTCTAAAGTTGGATCCGCTTTCTGAAGCAATGCCAACACTTCGCGCATTTTGACTGCAGATGGCGCATTGCTTGAACCAAAATTGGAATGGGATAGTAATGCCACTTTAGGAGCTAGCCCTAACTTTCGCATTTCTCTTGCGGCCATGAGACTGAGATCCGCTAACTGTTCTGCAGTAGGGTCAAGATTGATATGTGTATCTACCAAGAACACTTGTCGACCTGGCAAAATCAAACCAGACATTGCGCCATAAACATTTGCACCAGGCTCATGCCCAATCACTTCATCAATATATTTCAAGTGCGTAGCAATATTACCGACCGTGCCAGAAATCATGCCGTCGGCCATACCTTTTTGAATCAAAAGGCTACCAATCAAACTATTGCGGCGACGCACTTCTAACTTAGCAAACGACTGTGTCACACCCTTGCGCTCAGTCAGAGCTAGGTAGGTTTGCCAGAAATCACGGAAGCGCGAATCATTCTCTGGATTCACAATTTCAAAGTCGTCGCCTGCTTTCATACGCAGACCAAACTTCTCGATACGATGTTCGATTACGGCTGGGCGACCAATTAGGATTGGGGTTGCGAGATTCTCATCAATGACGATCTGCACTGCACGCAATACACGCTCATCTTCGCCCTCGGCAAACACAATACGTTTTTGATTTGCTGGTACGCGCTTCGCAATACTAAAGAGCGGCTTCATCAAAGTACCTGAGTGGTAAACAAACTGCTGCAACTGATTGCGATACGCATCGAAATCTTTAATCGGACGTGACGCGACGCCATCATCCATGGCTGCCTTAGCAACTGCAGGAGCAATAACTGTAATAAGGCGTGGGTCAAATGGTTTTGGAATGAGGTACTCTGGGCCAAAGGATAGGTTCTCAATACCGTAAACAGAGGCAACTACTTCGCTCTGCTCCGCTTGAGCCAACTCCGCCACAGCCTTTACAGCTGCCACTTCCATGCCACGAGTAATCGTTGTTGCACCCACATCCAAAGCACCGCGGAAGATGAATGGGAAACACAAAACGTTATTCACTTGGTTTGGATAATCAGTTCGGCCGGTTGCCATCACCGCATCTGGACGAACAGCTTTTACTTCCTCAGGCAAGATTTCAGGAGTGGGGTTTGCTAAGGCATACACCAATGGCTTAGGCGCCATCTTCTTCACCATATCTTGCTTGAGTACTCCGCCAGCCGAAAGACCTAGGAAAATATCCGCGCCTTCAATAGCTTGGTCGAGTGTGCGCAAATCGGTATCTTGGCAGAATGGCTCCTTCTCTGGATCCATCAATTCTTTACGGCCTTTGTAAGCAACGCCGGCTAAGTCAGTAACCCAAATATTTTTACGCTGGATACCTAAATCAACCAATAGATCTAAACAGGCTAGGGCAGCAGCACCTGCTCCAGAAGTAACGAGCTTCACTTCTTCTACCTTTTTACCAACTACCTTCAAACCATTGATGATGGCGGCTGCAACCACAATCGCTGTACCGTGTTGATCATCGTGAAAGACCGGAATCTTCATGCGTGCTTGCAACTTGCGCTCGACTACAAAACAGTCAGGCGCCTTAATGTCTTCTAAATTAATGCCGCCAAACGTTGGCTCCAGTGCTGCAATAATTTCTACCAACTTATCAGGATCGTTTTCATTTACTTCAATATCGAAAACGTCAATACCAGCAAACTTCTTAAAAAGAACTGCTTTACCCTCCATCACAGGCTTACTTGCTAGTGGTCCGATATTTCCCAAACCTAAAACAGCTGTACCGTTGGTAATAACGCCAACTAAATTTCCGCGTGCGGTGTACTTAAAAGCATTCGCCGGATCTTTAACAATCTCTTCGCAAGGAGCCGCAACACCAGGCGTGTATGCCAGCGCTAAGTCTCGTTGATTGGTTAATTGTTTTGTAGGTGCAATTTCAATTTTGCCCGGAGTCGGAAACTCGTGATATTGCAGGGCCGCCTCTCTTAAGGCTGCAATTTGTTGCTCTTTACTATTTTCTTTGCTCATTCACTAACTCGCTAAGTTTTGTCTTATCTTCATTTATCTAAGACTTATAAGACTTCAATTCTATTCCTCTCGGGCATTGACTTCATAACCGCCATAAAATGGGGCATGTCTTCTCGCTCCACCCCCCTCGGTGAATTTGACCTAATCGATCGTTTCTTTAAAACAAGTGCGGATTCCTTGCGCACCAACGCAGATGAAGCAATTACCTTGGGTATTGGCGATGACTGCGCCCTAATCAAACCGCCAGTAAATGAAGAAATTGCCATTACCAGTGATATGTTGGTTGAGGGTAGGCACTTTTTTGTAGGTGCCGATCCCGCCCAATTAGCCCGAAAAGCCCTAGCAGTCAACCTTTCAGACCTCTCTGCCATGGGTGCTAGACCCCTAGGATTTACCTTGGCCATTGCGCTACCAGCAGTAGACGAGGCCTGGCTAGCGGGTTTTTCTAAGGGGCTTTTTGCAATTGCTAAAGAGTATTCCTGCCCCCTGATTGGTGGCGACACCACTGCAGGTCCCCTCACCATCTCAATCACCGCTTTTGGTGCCATCCCCACCGGGAAAGCCATTCGTCGATCCGGCGCAAAGCCAGGTGATGACGTTTGGGTCTCTGGCACGGTTGGAGATGCAAGACTGTCTCTTGCTGCACTGCGTCATGAAATCAATCTGTCTAGTGAAGATTTGCAGCAAGTCGAACACCGCATGCATCAACCAATGGCACGAGTTGAATTGGGTGTACAGCTAAGAAATGTTGCCACTGCAGCGCTGGATGTCTCTGATGGATTGCTAGGTGACTTAGGTCATATATTGAAGCAGTCACATGTCGATGCAGAAATTGCTTTGGATAAATTACCAAAATCCATCACACTTCAAAAGCAAGACTTGGCTATTCAAAATCAATTTGCTGCGTGCGGCGGTGATGATTACGAACTTTGCTTTACAGCACCCTCAAGTCAGCGCGACAAAATTCAAGCAATCAGTAAGTCGCTCAACTTACCATTAACCCTCATTGGAAAAATACTTCCAAAAAGAGATAGTCAAGCAAAGGTATATTTACTAGATGCCTCCGGCACTCTTCTGAGTGATTTACAAGCAGCCCCTTTTCTCAACTCATTCGATCACTTTGCATCATGACTAATATTGAGCCTTCTACACAAGTGCAACCAAACTTTAAATGGGTTTTTCAAACCGCCAACCGGACACTTGCTTTTGGCTTTGGTAGCGGCTTAAGCCCTGTAGCTCCTGGCACTGCAGGCACGCTCTGGGCTTGGGCAGCCTTTCTAGCGGGAGAATACTTTCTTAGCACCGAAGATTTCCTGTGGATTATTGGCGGTGGCATTTTGCTCGGCTGCTGGATCTGTGGCTATGTCAGCGAAGAGTTAGGTAAGAAAGATTTTGGTGGGATAGTTTGGGATGAAATTGTTGCCTTTTGGTTGATACTGATCTTCATCATGCCAACCAATATTTGGATGCAGATCATTGCTTTTGTACTATTCCGCTATTTTGATGCAATGAAACCTGGTCCTATTGGAATCATTGATCGTCACTTTAAGAATACTGCGAGTAATGCCACTCAACACTCAAGCTACCTTCAAATACTGTGGCGTGGATTTGGGATTGTGATTGACGATCTTGCTGCTGCGTTCTGTACGCTGCTCGTAATGGCTTTAATACAATTCTTGATTAAATCATGAGCCTTATGAACGCAAGCGACCTTACTAAAACCCTGGCTCAGATTTTGCTTTCTAGAAATTGGACGGTATCGTTAGCGGAATCTTGCACTGGTGGCCTTGTTTGCGCTACCCTGACCGAGTTAGCGGGCTCCAGTGAGTGGTTTGAGCGTGGCTACATCACTTATAGCAATGAAGCCAAAACGGAGTGCCTTGATGTTCCGGCCAAGCTAATTGAGTCTCATGGAGCAGTAAGTGAGCAAGTAGCCATGGCCATGGCTGAAGGTGCCCGCATGAATTCAGGGAGCAATGTGGCCATTTCCATTACCGGCGTAGCAGGGCCATCAGGTGGCTCAGTAGAAAAACCCGTGGGAACGGTCTGTTTTGGTTGGGCTACCGAGAATCAAGTCTTAGCTAAAACCATGCACTTTGACGGCGATCGTCAAACGATCAGGCAACAGGCAGTGGAATTTGCGCTGACTGAGTTAATTGCCCTACTCAGAAGTTAAGCACATATTCATACTGCCGATTACTAATGCACTAATGCCCCAATTACTTCATCCAGCCTTTGCTGTGGAAGTACCAAAGTGGGATGATTGCTGAAATAACCATTGCAACAATCGCCATTGGATAACCCCAAGTAACATCTAACTCGGGCATATGTTTATAGTTCATACCCCAAATACTTGCTAGTAGTGTTGGTGGCATTAAAGCTACGGATACCACCGAGAAGATCTTAATAATCTTGGACTGGTTCAAGTTAATGAAGCCGACGGTTGCATCCATCAAGAAGTTAATCTTATCGAATAAGAAAGCGGTATGGTTTTCCAACGAATCAATGTCACGCAAAATTTGACGCGCTTCTTCTTGCTGCTCATCCGATAATAGTTTGCTGCGCATTAGAAAAGACAAGGCTCTACGGGTATCCATCACATTACGACGAATACGTCCGTTGGTATCCTCCTCTTTCGCAATAGTCTCCAAGACCTCTGCAGCATCGGCATCATTAATACTGTCAGAGAGTACTCGCTTACCAGCTTGCTCCAGGTTTTCATAAACCTCTTCCAAAGCATCGGCAGAATACTCGGCATCAGTTGAATACAAATCCAGCAATACGTCTTTTGCATTGCTAACAGAACCAGGACGCAAACGTGCACGCAAGCGGACCAAACGGAACACTGGCAAATCTTCGTCATGAATAGAGAACAGCACTTGCTTGGTGAGAACGAAAGCCACTCGAACGTTGCGAGAGGTTTCTTCTTCATCCAATAAGAAATCGGTACGAATATGGAGGTGGCCATCATCTGCTTCAAAATAACGAGCAGAGGCTTCTAAGTCACCCAAGTCATCCAATTCTGGCAAAAGTACGCCGAACGCCTCTTTAATCCAGATTAATTCCTCTTCCTCTGGATCAACCACATCAATCCAGATAGGATTGGCATATTGCAACAATTCATTGCGATCTTCGACTTGCTCTTGAGAGAGGCGGCCATTTTGCAGGACGAACAAGTTGATCATGGTGAACTCCTAAGGAATGTGCGCTAGTTTATCCTATAGGACATGATAGTTTCACTAAAATAAGCCAAATCCAATGAACTCTCGCTCAAATACCTTTAACCAGCAACTCCAGTCCGCATGGGCTTCCCAAGGCAGCATGCTGTGCGTTGGTTTTGACCCAGACCCAAAGCGCTTACCCCAAGCCCTACAGGGGAGCCCCGAGGCTATCTATGAGTTCTGTCGAGAAATCGCCGATGCGACCGCGGATTTGGTCTGCGCCTTCAAACCCCAATTTGCCTACTTTGCCTCTCAAAGAGCAGAGGCTCAGTTAGAAAAGCTCATCAAGCACCTCAAAGATAAATACCCTCATATCCCGGTAATTCTGGATTCCAAGCGTGGGGATATTGGCAGCACTGCGGATCATTACGCTCTCGAGGCCTTTGATCGTTACGGCGCTGATGCAGTAACCGTGAATCCTTATATGGGGTTTGACACGATTGAGCCCTACCTAAAACATTCAGGCAAAGGGGTTATTGTGCTGTGTCGTACATCCAATCCCGGTGGATCTGATTTACAGTTTCTGAATGTGGCACCTAATGGCGCGCCTCTTTATCTGCATATAGCCAAACTGGCTGCACAACAGTGGAATAGCTCTGGCCAGATCAGCTTGGTGGTCGGCGCAACCTTCCCAGAAGAAATTGCTAAAGTACGCGCCATTGTTGGTGAAATGCCTTTGTTGATCCCTGGGATCGGCGCACAAGGCGGCGATATTGATGCCACAGTCAGCGCTGGAAAAATAGCAGGCAAGCCAGGAACTGGAATGATCATTAATTCCTCAAGAGCCATTCTGTATGCTAGCTCAGGAGCTGATTTTGCAGAGGCCGCCAGAACAGTTGCGACGATTACTCGTGATGCACTAAGGGCTGCTGCAAGCAAATAATTTATTTTCTTTATTTACTTGTTCCGCTTTTAGGGTAAGGCGCTAAAGCTACCCGATCCATATTCTCCAAGATAAATTCTTGTCGAGCAGAATAGTTAATACTTCCACGACGGCAATACTGCTGCTTATCAAAACACTTAGGTGCCGGCAGGGCCGAAGCTAGAGCAGCAGCTTGCTCCCGACCCAGTCCCGCTGGAGTCGAGGCGTAATAGTGTTGAGAGGCAGCACCAACCCCAAAAATGCCCTCACCCCACTCTACCGAATTAAGATAAATCTCAAATAATCTCTGCTTTGAGAGCGTTAGTTCTAAGAGTCCAGTAATGATGAGCTCTTGACCCTTACGTAAATAGTTTTGCTCTGATGATAGAAACAAATTTTTTGCTAGCTGCTGCGTAATGGTGGACCCACCCCGTAAAACCGCCTTAGATTTATTGCCCGCTTGGGTTTTTTGTTGATTCTGCTGTTGATTTTTCTGCCAAGCTTTTTGCATATCCTCAACTCGCACACCTTTATGCTGAAAGAAGATATCGTCTTCGCTAACTAAAACGGCACGCTTGAGATTATTGGATATCTTGTCATAAGGCGTCCATTTGGACTGCAAAGAACAACTCCAATGCCAGGTACATAAACGCCAGCGCTCAGCCCTCTGAAACGCAGTACTGCCGGGATCTAAGCCGATCCATAAAGCAATTTGGAGCGCGAAAAAGATTTGCATAGCCACAAACCCTGCTAGCAAACATTTCACTGGATAAAGAAGCCAGCGCATTAGAGCAAATTAACTACGTAACTCCGCCAAGACTGCGCGAGAGTCTATAGCAGTCGCAAGTTGCGCGCCCCGCCAAAGTAAAAATGCATCAGCCGCTTGCTCAACCAACATCCCAAGACCGTCACTGACTCGTGCACCGCGCAGCAGGGCCTGTTGCATAAAGGCAGTAGTTTTACCGTACACCATGTCATACGCGAATGAGCTGGGCACAAAAATATTAGCCACTGCCTTAAGCGTCAAAGGAGATTCATCAGTCAAGCCTGCAGCAGTGGCATTAATCACCAAATCAAATGGATATTGGGTTTTTGCAGCATCTTCTAGTTCCGCTAATGTGCGAGATTCCAGAGCTACTTCGCGTGACCCAGCCAAATCTGCAAAGAGCTTTACCAACTCATCGGCTTTTGCGCTTGATCGATTGGCAATGATGAGGGAATTAGGTGACTGTTCCAGCAATGGGCCAATCACACCACGGGCAGCCCCACCAGCACCAATCAATAAAATGCGGGCGCTATGGAGTGCAATGCCTTGTGCAAGCAAATCACGCACTAGACCAGCACCATCCGTGTTGTCACCAAAAATCTTACCCTCTGTTTTCCACAAAGTATTCACAGCACCCGCCAATTGCGCGCGCGGGGTTAATACATCGGCTAGATTTTGGGCATCAAGCTTGAATGGCACAGTGACGTTCATACCTTTGCCGCCTGCAGCAAAAAAAGATTTAGCTGCTTGGGCAAATGATCCTATCTCAGGCTGAAGACGGCCATAGTGCATACGCTGCTTGGCTTGCTCTGCAAAACGTTGATGTATTGCTGGAGACTTACTGTGAGCAATAGGATGGCCGGCAACAGCATAAACGTCTACGCCAGCAAAGAGGCTTGGATCCGTATGCAAGGAGGCGGTATTAGTGGAGCTCATAATGACTACAGAATAAGCGAATTTATGAAGTTAGTTAAATTGCTTTAATGACGTAGTTCTAGACGATCCACGCCATCGCGCGTGAACTCAAAAGTAGAGATCCAATCCAAAACATCGATTTGATTACGCATTTCTGATGGAAAAGGACCAAATGGCGCTGAGGCTCTCACAATGGCTATTGCCTGACGGTCTAGCTCAGGGTTGCCGGAACTGCGCCCAATAGAGAGTCCATCCTTACCTTGGGCATTGGTCGTGATTCTGCCTTGATTATCAACACTGACCACGATTACCAAACTTCCATACAAGGGCCGTCCATTCGCCCTTGGGAAAAATACGCTCCCATAAGCCTCAATCTTTTGGCGCATAGCATCGTAGTAGTGTGCGAAGGTAACTGCCTTCGTATTGGCGCCCGTTAATACCTTACGCCTTGGTTCCTTGCCATCAGCCTGTAACCGTTTAGCCAACTCAGCCTCTAAAGAATTCAGCTGGGGAGTAATTTTTTGTTCATCCCCACTCTTTCGACCACCTGAACGAGCGCGCTGCTCATCTAACTTTGCGAGCATTTGCTTTTGCTGTTTTTCTAAAACCTCAAGTCGAGCTTCCGCACCTAATCTGGCACGATGCATTGCGGTAGCTTCTTGATTTTCTGTTTTACCGCCACCCTGCAAATCAGCCTGCGCTAACTTGTTTGCTTTCTGAGGGGGAGTTTTATTACTGGCATTTACCAATACAACGCTCAAGGGGGTGTTGAGTCTGCGATTCTGGATCTCGGTAACGCCCCAACGAAACGATAGGAAAAGAATGTGAATCAGAATCGAAACGCACAAGGCAAATCGAAAAGGATAGCGACTCCAAGCCGTATGCAGGTAACGCAAGGCCCGACTCAGTCTTGCGGGCAATGGAAATTCTAGCGATTTAATCTGAGCTAGCATCTTCTTTGGGAGCATCTGAGGACTCCGGCTCTATAGCCTTTTCAGGAGCGTCAGCCTTTGCTTCAATCTCGAGCACACGAACACCGGCACTCAGTTGCAGCAAATCGACATCTGCAATCACTACCTCGGCACGAGTCATACGTGGATGGGTAGCTAACTCAGGAATAGGTAAATGTAAGGGAACCAATTCCACTCTAGACATACCTTCCTTTAGGTGACGAACATACACTGACTTCGATTCACCGTCTTGAGTGATCCAACGCAAACACCAGTACTTTTCCAATCGATCCTGAAATTCACCATACGCTTGATAGCAAGATTCGAAATCAGCAGCGATGCCCATTAAGGTTGCATCACGTGGCGGGAAAGGAGCAACCATTTTGGCAGTTACCCCATGTTTTGCAAGCGCAATCAACTGCCATTGATTTACCAAATCAGAATATCGACGCAAGGGAGAAGTACACCATGCGTAATAGTCCAAACCTAAACCCTCATGTGGCCCTGGGGTAGTTTGCATCCGAGTTCGTAATGGGCCCCAACCCTTCTGGGTTCTAAATAAACCTGGAAGACCATGATCTGCCAGTAATTGCCCAGAAGCGCTATTGCAGAAAATCATCCATTCTGCAACGATGGTATCCAAAATAGATCCGCGTTGACGTGGCACGATTTCAACACGCTTTACGCCATCAACATCCCGAATCTGAAAATGAAAGTCTCTCGCTAGCGCATTGGGATCAATAAGGCCTAACTGCTCAGCACGCAAACCATTTGCTAAGCGCTTTTCTTGTCGTCCTGCATGCAGGTGTTTGGCAGCCTGCCACAAAGTCGCTAGCTCTTTGCGATAGGGATAGTTTGCGCCCTCATCAAGTAGACTCTCTTCGCTCACAAGATGCTCAATATCCTCTAGACGTAAGTTAGCTGCCATTGGGACCATTTCAGCACGCATTTGCAGACTGTCTCGATTGGCAATGCCTTGCTCATCAATATCAACATAGATCGATAGAGCCGGCCTTGGTATACCCTCATCTAATGAAAATTGCTCAATGACTGAATCGGGCAACATCGTAATTTTGTCGCCCGGAAAATATACCGTGGACATCCGGTTACGCGCCACTTGATCCAATGGATCATCTTTAGTGATCGCCAAGCCAGGCGCAGCGATATGAATACCCACCCGATGACCACCATCAATTGGTGTGACTGACAGGGCATCGTCAATCTCGGTAGTGCCGGCATCATCAATGGAGAATGCCTGGACCTGAGCAAGAGGTAGCTCAGCAACCGTTGATGCATATGCCGATTGATCAATGCTAATAGCCGGGTTGTGATCCGAACCATTAGGGAAATGGCTTTTCAGGAACATCCCTTGGTGATAAGCCAAAGGCGAATCAATCGCACCACAACGGATTAAGAGTTGCGCTGGAGATTCGCCGGTCTGCGTGCAAGCAGCAACCAGAGCTTTGTAAGCCGAGGTATTTTTATCTGGTGAAAAAAGTAATTGCTTGGCTAAAGACTTCAGAACCTCAGGGAAGGTGCCCTCTACCAATTCTTGCTGCCAGGCCACTTGTTGTTCAAGTTCTTTTTGCTTACGCTCTAAAGCAGCTAGGCCTGCCTGTAACTGCTCTTGTGGCGCCCTCTGAAAGCGACCACGACCCTTGCGGCGAAAATATACTGGCGCACCTTGTAAAGCGATCGCAAGCCCAACTTGTTGAGCAATGCTAGCTTGCGAACCAAAGTACTCATGTGCCACATCAACTAAACCAAACTCTTCATCAGGCGCACAATCCCAAAGAAACTGCAAATCAATATCTGCAGTCAGGGTATTGGCCTCATCCATTGCGGCTTGAGCATCTGGCTTTTCAAAACGCAGCCATACTTCCTTTGTCTTGAGCTTGATCTTTTTTCCAGAAAGACTGGTTGCCTGCCAAGACTCAGTATCCCCAGAGCCTGAAGCAGACTGGACCGTAGCGATCTTAATATCGCCACCTTCTTCGTATAAGAGATTCATGCTTAGAGCGAAATCCCGCCGCTGGCCTCTAATGCCACCCCATTGACATAGCTCGCTTCATCGCTCGCTAAGAATAAATACACGTTAGCCATTTCTGTTGGAGTACCCAAGCGCCCAAGCCAACTACGCTTTTCAATATCTTTCAAAATATTTTCTGGCATTGCTTTGACCATTTCGGTGGCAATAAAGCCAGGACAAACCGCATTTACTCGAATGCCTTTAGGGCCTAATTCACGCGCCCATGTTTTTGTAAAACCAATCACTCCAAATTTAGTGGCCGAATAATTAGTTTGTCCGAAATTACCATAGAGACCCACTACGCTAGAGGCATTTACCACTGCGCCAGAACCGGCTTCAAGCATGTGTGGCACGATTAGTTGGGTGCAGTTAAATACACCCTTTAAATTAACATCGATCACAGTATCAAACTGCGCTTCAGTCATCTTCACTAAGCGCGCATCTTGAGTAATACCGGCGTTATTAATCAAGATGTCAATACGTCCATGTTTTTGCATTACCTGATCCACTACCGACTGAATGCTGGCGCGATCAGTAACATTCATGGCATAGCCTTCTGCATTAAGTATTTGCGCAACCGCACCATTTACCGCCTCAAGGTTGATATCAGCAATGATGACTTTTGCACCTTCTTGTGCAAAGCGCTGGGCTGTAGCGAACCCAATACCCTTAGCGGCGCCGGTAATGATGGCCACTTTATCTTTTAATCTATCACCCATGATTTACTTTCTTTTTTTATTTGTTGTTGCTTTTTTATTTCTGATGCGCCGAAATAGCTTTTAATATTTTTTGATGCACGCCACCAAAACCGCCGTTACTCATTACCAAAATGTGATCCCCTGGTTTTGCCTCTTGTGCAACCGCCTTCACTAAGGTATCGAGATCATCGAAAGCATGTGCCTTACCCTGCTCCTTTGTATTAAGTGGAGATAAAACCTCCGCTAAATCCCAACCTAAAGATTCTTTTCCGGCTTTAGCGCCATAAGCAAAAACTTTATCAGCAGCCAAAAGACTTCCAGGTAGCTGAGCCTTCATTACGCCAAGCTTCATCGTATTCGAACGTGGCTCTAATACCGCCAAGATACGCGCTTTACCAACACGACGACGCAGACCATCAACAGTCGTTGTGATTGCTGTTGGATGATGCGCAAAATCGTCATAGACCGTAATGTCATTTACAACACCAATAGTTTCTAGGCGACGTTTTACATTCTTGAACTCAGCTAAAGCACGCGCAGAATCTGTTGGAGAAATACCAAGGTGATTTGCACAAGCAATGGCTGCAAGCGCATTGAGTTGATTGTGTCTGCCCATCACCCCAGAATCTGGCGCCCATTTCACTGAGGCAACCTCATTGCCTGACTTGCGCACAATAAGGCCATCACCCTCTTGTGAAATCAATGACCATTCATTGGTTAACTCTTGGCCAAAGCGCTCAACAGGGGCCCAAGCGCCACGCGTCATCACACTTGCTAGCGCCGGTTCTTCGCCATTCACTACTAATAAGCCATCACTAGGAACGGTACGAACTAAATGATGAAATTGGGTTTCGATGGCTGCAAGGTCAGAAAAAATATCAGCGTGATCAAACTCTAAATTATTCAGCAAGGCAGTGCGTGGGCGGTAATGCACAAACTTACTGCGCTTATCAAAGAAAGCGGTATCGTATTCATCAGCCTCGATAACAAAATATTGACTCTCTCCTAAACGAGCAGAGACCGTGAAATTGAGGGGCACACCACCGATGAGATAGCCAGGTTTGTAACCGTTAAATTCCAAAATCCAAGTCAACATTGCTGATGTAGTTGTCTTACCGTGCGTACCTGCAACAGCTAGAACATGTCTTCCATATAAAACTTGTTCACCCAACCACTGTGGCCCAGAAATATAAGGTAGTCCTTGATTGAGTATTGCCTCCATCAAGGGATTTCCGCGAGAGACCACATTGCCAATGACAAATAAATCAGGCATGGTCTCAAACTGAGATAATTGGTTAGGTGAGAATCCCTCAATCAGTTCGATGCCTTGAGCTTCAAGCTGTGTGCTCATTGGTGGATACACGTTGGCATCGCAACCGGTAACGCGATGTCCAGCTTGCCTCGCAATTGCGGCAATGCCGCCCATGAAAGTACCGCAAATGCCCAAGATATGTATATGCATTAGCGAATTTTAGCGAAGGAGTTGCAATGAACCGCAGACAGTGGATCATCATCGTCTCAATAAGTCTTTTAGCCCTCCTTGGAGGCGTTCTGACTTCGCAGTGGATTTACAAGACTGGCTTAGCAAGCGACCCGGCTGTAAAGGCATTTTTTGCAAATTCTTGGCAAACTCCAGACGGTAAAAGCGTCGATACCCAAAAATGGGAAGGGAAAATCCTGGTGGTGAACTTTTGGGCCTCCTGGTGTCCACCTTGTGTTGAAGAAATGCCCACCTTAGACAAGCTCCAACAAGAGTTTTCGCAGCAAAATGTCTTATTTGTTGGCATTGGCATCGATTCACCCTCTAATATTCGTGAATTTCTCTCAAAAACACCCGTTAGCTATCCAATCGTGATTGGCGGTCTTGAAGGAAGTAACTTATCTAAGCAGTTGGGAAATTCCCAGGGCGCCCTTCCTTACACCATCATTATTAATGCTAAGGGCAAAGCAACATATAGCAAATTAGGAAAGATAAGCGAAGATGACATCAGAAGTGCAATTAAATCTGCTTTATAGCCATTTTTAATGAATTTTTACTTCTGAACTGTCTTTATAATCTGCCTAATTAATAAGCAATAAATTCAGTATTTTTCACTACTTGCTTTTAAAGGTCTGGAATAATCCTCTTTTCAAAGCAATTTTTGAGCCTTGATCAACCCTTAAAAAGGTATACTTGTCATTAGCAGCATTCGAGCATGAAGTTATTTAGCAATTTAAGCTTAACTGCCTCTAAAAACAGGGATCTATGTCGAAAAAAGCTTCAATTCTCGTAATTCAGGGTCCAAACCTAAATCTATTAGGCACCCGTGAACCCGATGTTTACGGCAAAACTACCCTGGAAGACATTCATGAAAAGCTCGGGGAGCTAGCCAAAGCCCAGTCTGTCGATCTTGGCACCTATCAAAGCAATCATGAAGGTGAGTTAATAGACCGCATTCAAAAAGCCAAATTAGATGGGGTTGATTTCATCATTATTAACCCAGGCGCCTTTACCCATACCAGCGTTGCCCTGCGTGATGTCTTGGCTGGGGTAGCAATTCCCTTTACGGAAGTTCATCTATCCAATATTCATCAGCGTGAAGAATTCCGCAAACACTCCTATTTGTCCGATATTGCTACTGGGGTTATTTGTGGTCTTGGCGCGATTGGCTATGAGCTAGCTCTGCAAGCAGCCATCGCTCGCTTACAGAAGTAAAACTATTTAAAGAATTACAAGAGAGGAAGCACTCGTATGGATCTGAGAAAACTAAAAACCTTGATCGATTTGGTATCTGAATCAGGCATTTCAGAACTCGAAGTAAATGAAGGCGAAGATCGCGTTCGCATTGTCAACGCGGGATCTGCTGCTCCAGTTGGTCATATGGTTTATGCCAGCCCAGCACCTGCTCAAGCCATGCAAGCTTCACCGGTAGCAAGCGCTCCAGCTGAAATTGCTGTTGAGGCACCAGCGGTTGAAACGGGTTTTGTTGCTCGCTCGCCAATGGTAGGCACCTTCTATCGTGCGCCAAATCCAGAATCTCCGAACTTCGTCAATATTGGCGATACAGTAAAAGTAGGCCAAACCCTTTGCATTATCGAAGCCATGAAGCTGCTTAATGAGATCGAATCCGAGCAAGCTGGTGTGATCAAAGAAATTCTCTGCGAAAACGGTCAAGGCGTTGAATTTGACCAGCCACTTTTCATCATCGGTTAATGAAACTGCATTCTTGATGATCTTTAGATTTATTCCAATTCACCGTTACTTAACTCAGAGCCGACATGTTCGATAAGATTCTGATTGCCAATCGGG
The DNA here is from genome assembly GCF_018881975.1 of Polynucleobacter sp. JS-Safj-400b-B2. Classification (GTDB taxonomy): domain Bacteria; phylum Pseudomonadota; class Gammaproteobacteria; order Burkholderiales; family Burkholderiaceae; genus Polynucleobacter. Next base: position 148,491 of record NZ_JACVPJ010000002.1, read on the forward strand.
GAGAAATTGCTCTCCGTATCCAACGCGCATGCCGCGAGTTGGGAATTAAAACTGTTGTGGTGTACTCCACTGCAGATAAAGAAGCGAAATATGTAAAGCTTGCCGATGAAGCAGTTTGTATCGGCCCAGCGCCATCCCCGCTGAGCTACCTTAATATGCCAGCCATTATTTCTGCAGCTGAAGTTACCGATGCAGAAGCAATTCATCCTGGCTATGGCTTCCTTTCAGAAAACGCCGACTTTGCAGAGCGTGTTGAGAAATCTGGTTTTGCTTTCATTGGCCCTACAGCTGCATCCATTCGCTTAATGGGTGACAAGGTTTCGGCAAAACGCGCCATGATTAAAGCTGGCGTGCCTTGCGTACCTGGATCAGAAGGCGCCCTTCCTGAGGACCCAAAAGAAATTATTGCGACAGCAAAAAAAGTTGGGTATCCGGTAATTATCAAAGCTGCTGGTGGTGGTGGTGGTCGCGGAATGCGAGTGGTGCACACTGAAGCTGCACTCATCAATGCGGTCAATATGACCAGGGAAGAAGCCGGCCGTGCTTTTGGTAATCCAGAAGTCTATATGGAGAAGTTTTTAGAAAAACCTCGCCATGTAGAGATACAAATTTTGGCAGACACCCATGGCAATGCCATTTGGTTGGGTGAGCGCGACTGCTCTATGCAACGTCGCCATCAAAAAGTGATCGAGGAAGCCCCTGCACCAGGCATTGATCGTCGCTTGATCGCTAAAATTGGTGAACGTTGTGCGGAAGCCTGTCGCAAGATTGGCTACCGTGGCGCTGGAACATTTGAGTTTCTCTACGAAGATGGCGAATTCTTCTTCATTGAGATGAATACCCGCGTTCAAGTTGAGCACCCCGTTACTGAAATGATTACTGGTGTGGATATTGTTCAAGAACAAATTCGTATCGCTGCTGGCCTCAAACTCAGTTATTGCCAAAAAGACATTGTTTTCCGTGGTCATGCGATTGAATGCCGCTTAAATGCCGAAGATCCATTCAAGTTCACCCCGAGCCCAGGAAAAATTGGCTCATTCCATATGCCTGGCGGTCCTGGTATTCGCGTCGACTCTCATGCCTACAGTGGTTACGTGGTTCCATCAAACTATGACTCCATGATTGGCAAGTTGATTTCTTATGGCAATACGCGTGAGCAAGCGATTCGCCGCATGCAAATTGCACTCTCTGAGATGGTGATTGACGGCATTACAACCAACGTCCCACTCCATCGTGAGTTAATGCTAGATCCGAACTTCATTGAAGGCGGTACTAGCATTCACTACTTGGAACATCGCCTAGAAGAGCAAGCTGCAAGTCGCGGTAAATCCTAACTAATGCAGTTGATACGTTTAATGCGAGCATCTCATGTCCTATCGTGAACTGGTATTCACGGTAGCCGCTGAAACCGCTGAGCCTTTGGGTGATGTGCTTTTAGACTTGGGCGCCTTATCTGTCACAGTTGAAGATGACGCTGCTGGTGGCTATGATGAAAACCCACTATACGGAGAGCCTGGACTTCATCCAGAAGTACAAGCATGGGACAGATCGTCAGTAACCGCCCTCTTTAATCCTGAAATTGATGCATCTGGAAGTGCAGAATTTATTCCCGAACTTCTTGCCTCTCTCAAAGAAGCAGGCTTTCATCTAAGCCCCCCTCAAGAAATAACCGTTGAAGAGCAAGACTGGGTTCGCTTAACCCAAAGTCAATTTGCACCTATTCAGATTGGCGAACGTATCTGGGTAGTGCCTTCTTGGCATGATGCGCCGAGCGATCCCAATGCAATTTGTCTCGCCGTTGACCCAGGCCTCGCCTTTGGTACAGGCAGTCACCCCACTACGCATTTGTGCCTGCTTTGGCTTGAGCAACAAACCGATTTGCAGAATCAAAGTTTGCTGGATTACGGTTGCGGCTCAGGAATTCTGGCTATTGCCGCAGCTAAATTAGGCTGCAGTCCGGTTATTGGCACGGATATTGATCCTCAAGCCATGGTTGCAGCGCGCAGCAATGCAGAAATCAACAATACGACCATTCGCTTTGTACTTCCCAACGAAGGCGCAGTAGAACTTGCTGCAGAAACTAAATATGACATCGTGATGGCCAATATTTTGGCCAATCCACTGCAAGTTCTTGCTCCTGCATTGGTTAATAAAATGAAATTAGGTGGAAGAATTGTTTTATCGGGCGTACTTGCCCGCCAAGCAGAGGAAGTGATTGCGACTTATAGCCAATGGCTCGCACTCTCCGTATGGAAAGAGAGCGAAGGCTGGGTTTGCTTGCATGGAACATTAAATCAGGACAAGCACAGTCATCAAGAAGTTGCTTTTGCTGCACCTGCTCAAAAAAAAAGTCTTAAGCTAGCTCTCTACGCTGCTTTATTACTGTTGTTGCTCGTATTCGGAGAACATCTTTCTCGAAATTCATTGCTTCCAGCAGTAGCCCCACGAATTGATAATTCATCGAACTCAATTTCTGTTCATGCGTTTCACCTTTTACAACGCATTGATGCAAAACTTTGTACTGCACTAGGATGTTTAGATCGCGCTGTAAGCGATTTTGCCGCTTGGAAAATAACTTTAGCTACCCTTGCACCAGAAAACGCGCGAGATGGGCTTAAAAGCCCTGCAAATCAATCTGTGTTGCAAGTTGAGATACAAAATCGTCTAGCGATTACCGTTTTGCCACCAAATATAGAAATTACTCTGACTGATGCAGAGGAATCTGAAATTAAATCACTGCAATTTACTCCGCAAGAATGGCTTCCTAAGGTCTGGCAAGATGCACATCCTGATTTTTTGAGAAAAGGTATTCCTTCTGGCGAAATTCTGCAGGTTGAATTGCCAATTGCATTGCCGCAGAATGCTGCTGGCTATCGTGTTCGAGTGCTCTACCCTTAATTTCATCCACCAACATCATATTTACCCTGTACAGAAAGTAATTTATGTCTAGCTTGATCTGTGGCTCTATCGCCTACGACACCATCATGAACTTTGAAGGCAAATTTGCCGATCAAATCCTGCCAGAGCAGATTCATATCCTGAACGTAGCCTTCCTTGTACCAACCATGCGTCGAGAATTCGGCGGTTGCGCTGGCAATATCGCCTATAACCTCAATCTCTTGGGTGGCGACCCAATCATCATGGCTACGGTTGGTGGTGATGCTGCCCCGTACATGAATCGCCTTGAACAACTCATGATTGATGCGAGTCATATTCGCCAGATTGAAAATGCCTTTACGGCACAAGCGATGATCACAACGGATCAAGCCAATAATCAAATCACCGCATTTCATCCAGGCGCCATGGGCGAGTCTCACCTCAACCAAGTCTCCGCAGTTGTGGCAGAACGTAGCAAGAATGCTAAGGGACCGGCTAAATTAGGAATCGTTGCACCCGATGGGCGCCAAGGTATGTGGGAGCACTGCCATCAATTGGCTGACGCCAACATTCCTTTTATCTTTGATCCAGGCCAAGGGTTACCAATGTTTAACGGTCCAGAGCTTCTCGAATTGGTTGATATTGCGAGCTTCCTAGCGGTAAACGACTATGAGGGGGAGATGCTTTCTCAAAGAACAGGTTTAAGTTTGACCAAAGTAGCCGAGCGCGTTAAGGCACTCATTGTCACCAAAGGTGCTGAAGGTGCGGACATCTACTTTGAAGGTAAATGCATAGCCATTCCACCAGTACCAGCAGCAAAAGTAGTTGATCCAACGGGCTGTGGCGATGCCTTCCGCGGTGGATTGTTGTTTGGCTTAGAGAATGGCATGGATTGGGAAACGACTGGCCGCCTTGCTAGCCTAATGGGTTCAATCAAAATTACCCATCAAGGCCCACAAAACCACCAACTCAGCAAAGATCAAATCGCAGAGCAATTCAAAACAGCGTTTGGCTTTAGCTTCTAAGCGCTTTATTTGCGCCCGACTCGAATCTGAGTCAATCAAACTTTAGGCAATAAAAAAGGGGTCTCGTGAGAGACCCCTTCTAGTAACACTCGTCTGAAGCCGAAGCTTATGGACGTGTGCCAGTTGGGAAGGGCCAAGCAGCGGCAGGATTCAACGCACTAGTCGCTGGTGCAGCTTTCTTAGCCGCGAGCTTTTTTACAGCAGAGCTCGCTTTCTTCGCAGCAGGCTTACTTACTTTTTTTTTACTACTTTACGAGCTACTTTTTTAGCAGCAGGCTTCTTTGCAGCTACTTTACGAGCTACTTTTTTTGCAGCAGGCTTCTTTGCAGCTACTTTACGAGCTACTTTTTTTGCAGCAGGCTTCTTTGCAGCTACTTTACGAGCTACTTTTTTAGCAGCAGGCTTCTTTGCAGCTACTTTACGAGCTACTTTTTTTGCAGCAGGCTTCTTTGCAGCTACTTTTTTAGCAGCTGGTTTCTTTGCAGCAGGTTTTTTCTTGGCGATTGCCATAGTATTGCTCCTTCACGTGAGGATTAGTACAAACTACATTAAGAAGACCCGACCACTCATTTCCGCCTGGTTTTGCAACCTCTTGGATCTGACGAGCGAGCCATTCATCGGCGCGCGGCTTGATGCTAAGTGCTGCACGCTAATGAATCCTGGAAAAAAAGCCGTGGCCCCGAAGGACAACGGCTTCTTAAATACGTTGGAAAAAATAGAGAGAATAGCCCAGGCACCCTTAAGCAAGGGTTTTCGGATTTGAGTCTGGTTTTGCTGACTTCTAAAACTATCCAACCGTCTAATCTCCTAATTAGCCAGTTACGCGCTTTGCTACTACCCCACTACTCCCAACTAAGCGCACCACCGGTTTGATACTCAATAACGCGTGTCTCAAAAAAGTTTCGCTCTTTTTTCAGATCAATCATTTCTGACATCCATGGAAATGGATTCTCTTCATTTGGGAACATCGCGTCAAGTCCTATTTGCAAACATCTGCGATTACAGATGTATCTTAGGTAACCTTTGAACATCGGAGCGTTCAATCCGAGCACTCCGCGAGGCATCGTATCTTCAGCATAACGGTACTCCAATTCGACTGCTTTTTCGAAGATAGATTTGATCTCGTCTTTAAACTCGGAAGTCCATAACTGTGGGTTCTCCAGCTTAATTTGGTTAATCAAATCGATGCCGAAATTGCAGTGCATAGACTCATCGCGCAGGATGTATTGATACTGCTCAGCAGCACCCGTCATTTTGTTTTGACGACCCATTGCAAGTATTTGCGTAAAACCAACATAAAAGAACAAACCTTCCATCACGCAAGCAAAAACAATCAGCGAACGAAGTAGTTTTTGATCGGCTTCTAATGTTCCAGTCTTGAAATTTGGATCAGTTAAGACATCAATAAAGGGAATTAAGAACTGATCTTTGGCGCGAATTGACTCAATCTCGTTGTACGCATTAAAAATTTCGGACTGATCTAAGCCCAAAGATTCAACAATATATTGGTATGCATGGGTATGAATCGCCTCCTCGAAAGCCTGGCGCAATAGGTATTGGCGGCATTCTGGGGCAGTAATGTGGCGATATGTACCCAAAACAATATTGTTTGCGGCTAAAGAGTCAGCAGTCGTAAAGAAACCAAGGTTGCGCTTAATAATGCGTCGCTCATCTTCTGTCAGGCCATTTGGATCTTTCCAAAGCGCGATATCGCGATTCATATTGATCTCTTGTGGCATCCAGTGATTTGCACAACCGGCCAAATACTTCTCCCAAGCCCACTTGTATTTGAAAGGCACCAACTGATTTACGTCAGTTTTTGCATTAATCACACGCTTATCGGCAGCGTTAACACGCAAGGCTGTGCCACCAGATAAATTGGCAACCTGTACTGATGCAGGTGCAGCAGTTTGCGGCGCCATTGCAACTTGATCTGGTTGTGGACGTTGTGGCTCCACTGCTACCGGCTGCGGTGCAAGGCCAGCTTTCGCCAGCGCTGGAGCAACTTCCTCTTCCCAATTCAACATAACTCTCTCCTAATTCTTGTATTAATAACCAATAAGCAAACGGCTTATTGGCATGCTTCACATTCTTCGAAACCAGCATCACCTGGACGCATTGTGCAAACTGGACCATCCGCTTCTTGAGCTGCCGCAGCAGCATCCGTTCCATTCACGCCGCCACCACTTGAAACAGAATTCAATTGACCGCTGGCAACAGTTGATTTCTCAACGTGGGTTGCAGCCATCGTGCGGAGGTAATAAGTTGTCTTCAAGCCACGTAACCAAGCTAACTTGTACGTGTCATCCAATTTCTTACCAGAAGCGCCACCCATGTAGATATTGAGTGACTGAGCTTGGTCAATCCACTTTTGACGACGGGAAGCTGCTTCAACCAACCAGCTTGGCTCAACCTCAAAGGCAGTTGCGTACAAATCACGCAAATCTTGAGGAATACGATCGATCTTCGATAAAGTGCCATCAAAGTACTTCAAGTCGGCAATCATGACCTCATCCCAAAGGCCGCGATCTTTCAAATCACGCACCAAGTACTCATTTACCACTGTGAATTCGCCAGAAAGGTTAGATTTCACAAACAAGTTTTGGAAAGTTGGCTCGATACAAGCTGATACACCAATAATATTGGAAATCGTTGCTGTTGGTGCAATCGCTACGCAATTGGAGTTACGCATACCGTGTTGCTTGATGCTTGCGCGCAAGCCGCTCCAATCCATAGTAGAAGAGTTATCTACCTCAACATAACCACCGCGTTCAGCTGCCAACATTGCTACTGAATCCTGTGGGAGGATGCCGCGATCCCATAAAGAACCCTTGTAGGTACTGTAAACGCCGCGCTCAGCTGCCAATTCGTTGGATGCTTGGTAAGCGTAGTAGCAAACCGCTTCCATTGAAGAGTCAGCAAACTTCACAGCCTCGTCACTTGCGTAAGGAATACGTTGCATATGCAAGCAATCCTGGAAGCCCATGATGCCCATACCGACTGGACGGTGCTTTAAGTTCGAATTACGCGCTTTAGCTACAGCGTAGTAATTGATATCAATCACGTTATCCAACATACGCATTGCAGTGCGTACTGTTTTTTGGAGCTTCTCGTGATCCAAGATCATCTTGCCATTGGCATCTGTAGTCATGTGAGCGGTTAAATTCACGGAACCCAAGTTACAAACTGCAATCTCGGTCTCATTGGTATTGAGAGTGATCTCAGTACAGAGGTTAGATGAGTGAACTACGCCAATGTGCTGCTGTGGGCTACGGATGTTGCAAGGGTCTTTGAAAGTGATCCATGGATGACCGGTTTCAAACAACATACCGAGCATCTTGCGCCACAATTGCTGCGCTGGAATACGGCGGAATGGCTTCAATTCGCCACGATCCGCTTTTTGCTCGTAGGCAACATAAGCCTCTTCAAACGCTCTGCCGAATTTGTCATGCAAATCTGGAGTGTTAGATGGTGAGAACAAAGTCCAATCGCCACCCTCCATTACACGCTTCATGAACAAGTCAGGAATCCAGTTGGAGGTATTCATATCGTGGGTACGGCGACGGTCGTCACCAGTGTTCTTACGCAACTCCAAGAACTCTTCGATATCCAAGTGCCATGTTTCCAGATACGCACAAACTGCACCCTTACGCTTACCGCCTTGGTTTACAGCAACTGCAGTGTCATTCACTACCTTCAAGAATGGCACAACACCTTGTGATTTACCGTTGGTGCCTTTGATATGGCTACCCAATGCACGAACGTTAGTCCAGTCATTACCTAAGCCGCCTGCGAACTTAGATAACAAAGCGTTTTCTTTCAATGCTTCGTAGATACCATCCAAATCATCATCTACCGTCGTCAAGTAGCAGCTAGAGAGCTGTGGACGGGTGGTTGCTGAATTGAACAAAGTCGGGGTGCTGGACATGAAATCAAATGTAGACAGGATTTCATAGAACTCAATTGCACGACGCTCACGGTCCATCTCATTCAAAGACAAGCCCATTGCAACGCGCATGAAGAATGCCTGTGGCATTTCAATGCGACGCTCTTCAATATGCAAGAAATAGCGGTCATACAAAGTTTGCAAGCCGAGATAGTTGAACTGCAAGTCACGGCTGGCGTTCAATGCAGCAGCCAAGCGCGGTAAGTCAAACTCACGCATACGTGGGTCCAACAACTCAGCAGAGATACCCTCATTGATGTACTTAGCGAAATAAGTGCTGTACTCAGCCTGTGTGTCGCCTTGCAATACTTCCTTGCCAAAAATTTCTTTACGAATCACGTGCATTAAGATGCGCGCTGTTACTTGGCTATACGCAGGATCTTTTTCAATCAAGGTACGTGAAGCCAAAATAGCGGAGTCATACACTTGCGCCATAGGCACGCCATCGTACAAATTCTTGATGGTTTCAGTAATGATTGGGCTCGCATCAATGTGAGTGCCCAAACCTTCGCAAGCTGCCTCGATCACAGTACGCAAAGCAGCCATATCAAGCCACTTCTCGACACCATTGTCAGTTACCTTGATACCAGACTCACCAGCCTGGTTACCTGTTTGAGCCTCTTGTGAAACTTCTTGCTGTGCTGCACGCTCTTGGTTACGCTTTTCACGATAGAGAACGTAAGCACGAGCAACGTTGTGCTCACCACTACGCATCAAAGCCAATTCAACTTGGTCTTGGATATCTTCAATGTGGAAAGTTCCGCCATTTGGACGGCTACGCAACAATGCGCGCACAACTGAATGGGTCAATTGCTCCACCTGCTCGCGAACACGCGCAGATGCTGCACCTTGACCGCCATTAACCGCTAGAAATGCCTTAGTGACAGCAATAGCAATTTTGGATGGCTCAAACGCCACAACTGAACCGTTGCGACGAATAATTTTGTAGTCAGACAATTGGGTTGCCTGGTTGCCACCAACACCACCAGCCACAAAGCTGGCAGAAGGGGCTTGATTTACCGCCCCCGCAGGACTCATTCCTGAATTATTCGCTCCAGCTGGCTGGCCTGCTGTCTGTGGATTGGCGTATGTCATGTTGCTCCTGCTTATATATAGTTATTTGGACAAAATATCATTAAAAAACAATGGGGTATTGCTGGATTCAGACACTACATTTAGTGTCTTGAAGCGCGTTAGGCACTAAGTATAGGGAAATATTTGATAATTGGTAAGCCATTTATGACAAATATTTATTAGTACTTTTACTAAGTTTTCTACTTATTTTGGGGTCATTTTGGTGCGGAATTTTTAGCCCTTTTATACAAAGGCTAAAAAAGTAAGCGTACGCTCACATACAAAAAGAGCTTATCGAGGACTTACGCCAAAAGGCAGTTTCTCCATCGGAGTTGCTGTCTCTTTTTGGAACTTTTTCCAATCAAAAGAAATTCCAGGATCTATTTTGCGATCGGGCGCGATGTCGCTATGCCCGGCAAATTGCAAAAGTGGATATGTGCTCGTCAGTTTTTGAATAAGCTTTGCCAAGACCAAATACTGCGCAGCTTCGAATGGCGTATCGCCATCCCCCTCCAGCTCAATACCAATAGAAAAGTCATTGCACTTTTCACGACCCTGAAAATTCGACTTGCCTGCATGCCAGGCTTTGTCCTGGGTCGATACAAACTGGATTAACTCGCCTGAGCGCGTAATTAAAAAATGGCTGGATACTTTTTGATCGGCAATCTCCGCAAAATAAGGATGTCCATTTGGGTCAAGCTTATTTTGGAAAAAATCAACGATGTGATGGCTAGACGATTGATTTCTAAATTCACCCGGCGGAAGACTGATGTGATGAATAACCGCTAAATCAGGTTGAATGTTCTCCGGTCTCTCATTTTGATTGGGTGAAATACGCCAGCACGCATCACCAACCCAGCCCTTTGAATCCAATGCTTGAAGATGTTCTTTTGAGCAATAGAAACGATCGTCGAAAAAAATAGCCTCCGACTTAGGCAGATGTACTTTGCAGTACTGGCATTGCATCATTGCCTCAGGCGCAGCAGCTACCTTCTCAGGCTTATTTTTATTGGGTTTGGAAGAATTTCCTGTATTGAGTTCCGCCTGCTTTTTGCCTTTAATCCAGAGATATAAAAGTCCAACACCTGCAAATAATAAAAGCCACTTAAACAAGGATTAAGCCCTCTGTAAAATAACTTCAAGCACAAAGCGACTACCAACATAGGCAAGCAGCAGAGCGGTGTAGGCACTTAACACCCATCGAATGGCAGCTCTGCCACGAAGCCCTACTCGCCAGCGTGCTATTAATAAACCAGCAAACAAAAACCAAGAGACCAAAGCAAAAATGGTTTTGTGGTCAAAAACGAGGGGTTTGCCAAATAAGGTCTGCGAGAAGAGTAGTCCCGAAAACACCGTCAGACTCAAAAGCGCAAAGCCAACATAAAGCAAATTGAATAAAAGACTTTCCATTGTCATTAGCGGAGGTAAATCCTCTAACCAATGGGCTAGGCGGCCATTAGGAACAATAGCTAATTGACGATGTAGAGCGCGATCCTGAACACTCATCAGCATGGCATGCATCGCTGCCAGACTCAGCAAACCAACTGAAACCGTAGCGACTACAAAATGCCCCTTAAACCAAGGATCAGAAACAGCCTTAGGTGAAATTAAGGTACCTGGAAAAATATTAGGAAGGGCTGCGCAAATCAACGCAAACATTAAGGCCATCCAACGTAAGCTAGAGATCGGCAAAAACCAAGATTGAAACCAATAAAAAGCCAGTCCAACCCAGGCAATTAAGGACAAATCTTGCGCAAAGCCAAATACAAAGCCTCGTGGAGTGAACACTGAGTCATGCAATTGCACCCCATGAATCACCAAAATCACAAAAATTGCCGCCTGCACCAGCCCGCTTGAAAGCCCAGACTCCACGCCGCTCTTGGCTTTGAAGCTCAAAACAAGCAAAAGCGCTAAATAAAGTACGGAAGGCAGCCATCCGTAACTTGAGTAACCTAAAATATCCATCTGGAAAGTCTAATCGATAAATGCTAGAAAACCTCACCGACCGCCTATCTCGCGTTGTTAAAACAATGCGAGGCCAAGCCCGCCTCACTGAAGCCAATACCGCAGAAATGTTGCGGGAAATCCGTTTAGCCTTATTGGAGGCCGACGTAGCGCTGCCGGTAGTGAAGTCTTTACTGGAACAAATTAAATTTAAAGCCCTTGGCGAGGAAGTGGTTGGCAGCCTCAGTCCTGGACAAGCTCTTGTTGGTGTCGTACAGCGCGAGCTTGCCCAGGTCATGGTGGGTGACACCAATCAAAGCGGAGAACTCAATCTAGCCACCCAGCCTCCAGCAGTAATATTGATGGCCGGTTTGCAGGGTGCTGGTAAAACGACCTCCGTTGGCAAACTTGCCAAATGGTTACAAGAAAAAAAGGAGAAAAAAGTTCTCACTGTTTCTTGTGACGTCTATCGTCCAGCCGCGATTGAGCAGTTGGAGACAGTTACCAAACAAGTTGGTGCTGAGTTTTTCCCAAGCGACATTAACCAAAAACCGAATGACATTGCACTCGCCGCTCTTGACTGGGCCCGCCGTCATTACTTTGACGTAGTATTGGTTGATACAGCTGGACGTCTTGGCATTGATGAAGTACTCATGCAAGAAATCAAAACTTTGCATGCCAGCCTCAATCCAATTGAGACCTTATTTGTTGTTGATGCCATGCTCGGTCAAGATGCCGTCAATACCGCTAAAGCCTTCCATGAAGCGCTCCCACTCACTGGCGTGATTCTCACGAAGTTGGATGGTGACTCCCGTGGTGGTGCAGCCCTCTCAGTTCGCCAAGTAACTGGTGTTCCACTTAAATTTATCGGCGTTGCCGAAAAGATGGACGGCCTGGAAGCATTTGATGCCGAACGTATGGCTAACCGCATTCTGGGTATGGGCGATATTCTGGCCTTGGTTGAGCAAGCCCAACAACACGTTGACGTTGCCAAAGCAGAAAAGTTAGCCAGCAAGATTTCTAAAGGCGGCTTTGATCTTGAGGATTTTCGGGATCAACTTATGCAGATGCAAAAGATGGGTGGCATGGCGAGCTTGATGGACAAATTACCAAGTCAAGTAGCCCAAGCGGCCTCCAAAGCAAACCTCAGTAATGCCGATAAACAGACTACGCGTATGCGTGGAATTATTGACAGCATGACACCTAAAGAACGCAGAAAACCTGAATTGCTCAAAGCCAGTCGTAAGCGTCGCATTGCTGCTGGATCTGGAGTAGAGGTACAAGAAGTAAATCGCCTACTAGCTCAGTTCGAGCAAATGCAAACCATGATGAAGCAATTCAAGGGTGGAAAAATGGCGCGCACCATGGCTACCATGGCTGCAAAAGGAGCCGCCAAGGGTATTGGCGGGCTCTTTAAGAAATAATTAATTAACTAAGCTCTTTGCTGCTTGAACTGCAGCAATGACTTTTGCCTTGATATCGCCAAGCGGAATATTCTGAGACTTAGCATCAGTACGGCCTTTAAATTCAACCTGAGAATCTGCCAAGCCACGGTCGCCAATCACCACTCGAAATGGCGCGCCAATCAACTCCCAGTCAGCAAACATCGCTCCTGGACGCTCATTACGGTCATCCAAAATCACATCAATGCCAGCAGCCAATAACTCGTCATGGAGTTGATCACATGCAACCTTTACCGCTTCTGATTTCTCGTAACCCATCGGACAAATCACCACCTCAAATGGTGCCATGGAGATTGGCCAAATAATACCCTTCTCATCATGACCCTGTTCAATTGCAGCGCCAAGCAAGCGAGTAACCCCAATACCGTAACAACCCATCACCATCGGCTGCGCTTTACCCTGTTGATCCAGGTAAGTACAACCCATCGCTTCTGAATAACGCGTGCCCAATTGGAATACATGTCCAACCTCAATACCACGACAAATATCGATAACGCCTTTGCCATCAGGTGAAGGATCACCAATCACTGCATTACGAATATCCAACACCAAGGGCTCAGGCAAATCACGGCCCCAGTTCACACCAGTCAAATGATGTCCAGCATCGTTAGCACCACAAACAAAATCAGCCATATTGGCAACCGTACGATCAGCAACCACGGTCACATCAGCACTCACTCCAACAGGGCCTAAATAACCCGCTGGTGCATTACAAGCCTGCTTAATTTCCGCTTCAGTCGCAAAGCGTGACTCTGCCATGCCAGGAATCTTGCTAGCCTTGACTTCATTGAGCTCGTGATCGCCGCGCACCAACAACATAAAGAGTTTTGCTGACCCTTTTTCTTGATCAGCTGCAAACAATAATGACTTCACAGTAGATTCAAGTGGAGTGTTTAAGAACTTCGCAACATCTGCGCAATGAGTCTTATCGGGTGTGGGTACTTTAACCATCGGTGCAGAGGCTGCAGCACGGGTAGCAATTAAAGCTAATGACTCTGCCGCTTCTAGGTTGGCGGCGTAATCAGAGCTAGGGCAATACACAATTGCGTCTTCACCAGTATCGGCAATCACATGGAACTCTTGACTACCTGAGCCACCAATCGCACCGTTATCAGCAGTCACTGCGCGGAACTCAAGACCCATACGTTTAAAGATCCGGGTATAAGCATCAAACATTATTTGATAGGATTTCTTGAGGCCTTCAACATCTTTGTCGAATGAGTACGCATCTTTCATGCTGAACTCACGACCACGCATGATACCGAAACGTGGACGACGCTCATCGCGAAACTTGGTCTGAATTTGATAGAAGTTCACTGGCAATTGCTTGTAGCTCTTAATCTCATTACGAGCTAAATCGGTAATCACTTCTTCAGAAGTTGGCTGGATCAAGAAATCACGATCATGACGATCTTTGATTCTGAGTAACTCCGGACCCATCTTTTCCCAACGACCAGTCTCTTGCCACAATTCAGCAGGCTGAATCATTGGCATTAGCAATTCAATTGCGCCTGCACGATTCATTTCCTCGCGAACGATGTTTTCTACCTTGCGAATAACCTTCAAACCCAACGGCAAATAGTTGTAAATGCCCGCACTAAGCTTGCGAATTAAACCTGCACGCACCATGAGTTTGTGCGAAACCACCTCTGCGTCTGAGGGGGCTTCTTTTAGTGTAGCGAGAAATGATTGTGAGGCTTTCATGTATGGATATAATCAAATCGTTGATTTTAAAGGATTTGAGGCACGATCATGCTTGACCGTGAAGGGTATCGCCCGAATGTCGGCATTGTCCTCCTCAACAGCCATAACGAGGTTTTCTGGGGAAAACGCGTTGGGCAGCATTCGTGGCAGTTCCCGCAAGGCGGGATTCAGCATGGTGAAAGCCCTGAACAGGCTATGTACCGCGAATTGCAAGAGGAGGTTGGCTTACTGCCGGAGCATGTCCAAATTATTGGACGCACCAGGGATTGGCTTCGCTACGATGTCCCTGAGGAATACTTACGCCGTCAAAACTCCGCTAGAGTGCACCGTGCTGCATATCGCGGCCAAAAACAAATTTGGTTTCTCCTGCGCCTAGTGGGCTTAGATAGTGATATTCAATTACGTGCCTCTGAACATCCTGAATTTGATGCCTGGCGCTGGGTCCCCTTCTGGATTCAATTGGACGCAGTAATTGGCTTTAAGCGCGAAGTCTATCAGCTCGCACTTTCCGAATTGGCCCGCTTCTTGTCCCACGGCATCCGTATGCAGCAGCTTGCCTGGGGTTCCCCTCTTGACCTGATTCAATCTTTTTATGGTGGCTCGCAAGAGCACCCTAATGAAGATGAAAATCCAAAAGACCTCTCTAAATGACCTATTACCTCAAACGTATTTACCTTTGCTGTTGCGCCGCCATTATTGGTATGGGGCTATCTGCCTGTGCAGGCGATCCAATGCAAAGCGGACTTGATCCTTTTGCACCCATGGTATTCAAGGAAGGTACGACTTCAATGCCTCTGAATCCACCCAACCAAGCAACCCTAATACCTTTTTACGTATCTCAACATACCATTTTTAAATTTGCTGTAGATACTAATTCGATCTTGATTGGCGCAGATGGAGTAACTCGCTATATCGTGGTGATGACTAGCCCAAGCGGTAGCGTTCAAGCTCAATATGAAGGAATTCGTTGCGATTCATTTCAGTGGCGCCTATACGGCACCTTAGAGAATAATGCTTGGAGAGAAAATCCTCTATCTAATTGGCGCGCAATCCAAAGTAATGTGCCCAATCGATATCAAGCAGCTTTGGCTCAAGGTGCATTTTGCAACCTCACTTCGCAAGAAAAGAGTATCAAGACAATTCTTCAGTCGCTCAACCCTAATGGATTTACTGGCGGAACTAAACCAACCAATTCAAACGGAACTATATAAACCCCGGTAAGAGTTCGACTAATTAGCGCTTAAGCGAGTTCCAATTTTCTCGCCAGCAATTAGACGAGTTAGTACGTTGGGTTCGTGCCCTGAAGCAATCACTGTCGCTGCGCCAGTATTGACAGCAATCTTTGCAGCCAATACCTTGGTTAACATACCGCCCTTGCTCAACTCACTAGCAGCACCTCCGGCCATTTTTTCTAAGGCAGGATCTCCTGCAATAGCATCCGTAAGTAGTGTGGCGTTTGGATTTTGACGTGGATCTGCAGTAAATAGTCCACCCTGGTCAGTCAAAATTATCAAGAGATCAGCATGGATCAAATTCGTTACCAAAGCAGCAAGGTTGTCGTTATCGCCGAATTTAATTTCATCGGTTACCACGGTGTCGTTCTCATTGATTATAGGAACTACGCCTAACTTCAGAAGAGTGTCTAAAGTTGCTCTTGCATTGGCATTGCGTTCTGAATCAGCCAAGTCTGCATTGGTTAACAAAATCTGAGCACTACGCAAATTAAAACGTGCAAAGCAGCTTTCATAAACCTGTACCAAACCCATCTGTCCAACTGCAGCTGCAGCTTGCAATTGATGGATCTCATGTGGACGCTTGGTCCAACCTAGACGCTGCATACCTTCAGCAATGGCGCCTGAACTCACCATCAAGACCTCATGGCCAGCTTGTAACAGGCCTGCCATTTGCTCGGCCCACATAGCAATCGCAGCATGATCTAAGCCTTCACCATTATTGGTAACAAGGCTAGAACCTACTTTGACAACAATTCGTTGAGTTTTTTTAGCGTTCATAGCAAAAGGCAAGCAAATATTTAATCTGGTTTTTTATCTTCAGGCTGATCTTGATAACGTGGATCTTGAGCGCGCTCATCAGCATCATCACGATCACGACGTACAGAGTCCAAATAATCTTGTAAAGAATAGCAAAGCTTGTCGCAACCTAAGCCCGTTAAGGCCGAGATCTCAAATACTGGGCCTTTCCACTTAAAGCGCTTTATAAAGTCTGCAACTACTTTCTTGCGATCTTCCTCAGGAATCATGTCCACTTTATTTAAGACTAACCAACGTGGCTTCTCAACCAAAGCTTCATCGTATTTACGCAATTCATTCACGATTGCATTGGCATCAGCTACCGGATTTACGTTCTCATCAAATGGCGCAACATCCACCAGATGTAAAAGTACGCCAGTACGCTGCAGGTGTCTTAAGAAACGATGGCCTAGGCCAGCACCTTCGGCTGCGCCCTCAATCAAACCAGGAATGTCAGCAATGACAAAGCTTCGTTCAGCTCCCACGCGCACTACACCCAAATTAGGATGCAGTGTTGTAAAGGGATAGTCAGCAATCTTTGGGCGAGCATTCGACACAGCAGTAATCAAAGTGGATTTACCAGCATTCGGCATGCCCAGCAAACCTACGTCAGCCAAAACCTTTAGTTCAAGTTTCAGCTTTCGACGTTCACCATCTTTGCCATTCGTCTTTTGACGTGGCGCTCTATTCGTACTGCTCTTAAAGTGAATATTGCCCCAACCACCAATACCGCCCTGCGCCAAACAAAGACGTTCGCCATGGGTAGTTAAGTCAGCAATGGGCTCGCCGGTTTCATAGTCAGCAATGATCGTGCCAACCGGCATACGCAACTCGATATCATCACCAGCACGACCGTAGCAATCTGCGCCGCGACCAGGCTCACCATTTTTTGCAGTGTGTGTTTTCGCGTAGCGGTAATCAATCAAAGTATTGATGTTGCGATCGGCGATCGCCCAGACGCTACCGCCTTTGCCGCCGTCGCCACCATCAGGACCGCCAAATTCAATGAATTTTTCGCGGCGCATAGAGGCGCTTCCGGCACCACCTTGCCCGGCAATCACTTCAATACGTGCTTCGTCTATAAATTTCATGAATAAAAAAGGCCTCGCTTAGCGAGGCCTGTTCCTAAGAGTTAAATTCGGAATAAATCTGAATCAAACGTATCTCAGTCAGGCTGCCTTATGAACGAGGCAAGACTGAAACTTGGGCCTTCTTCAAAGCACCCTTAACGCCGAATTCCACTTGACCGTCAATCAAGGCGAACAAAGTGTGATCCTTACCAATACCAACGTTTGCACCCGGATGAACACGTGTGCCACGTTGACGAATAATGATGCTGCCAGCATTAATATGCTCGCCGCCAAATACCTTAACGCCTAAGCGTTTCGATTCTGAGTCGCGGCCATTTCGTGTTGAGCCGCCGCCTTTTTTCTGTGCCATATCTTTCTCCTACCCTGAATTAGGCTTTAATCGTGTTAATCAAAATTTCAGTGAAATTCTGACGATGGCCTTGGTGCTTTTGATAATGCTTGCGACGGCGCATCTTAAAGATTGTCACTTTATCGTGACGTCCCTGGGAGACGACAGTGGCCATCACAGCTGCACCATTAACCAATGGATCACCTAATTTCAGTGAAGCGCCTTCGCCAACGGCGAGGACTTGGTCAAGAGTGATTTCGCTGCCGATTTCCGCTGGTATCTGTTCTATTTTCAATTTTTCGCCTGCAGCAACTTTATATTGTTTGCCACCGGTTTTTATGACCGCGTACATGGTTTGAAACCTCAATTAATATCTACATTTAAGCTAATCCACCCTGGACTAGCTAAGCCCATTATTATATCTTGCATGACGACTACTGTCAAAATCAATGACTTAAGCCAAATCTTGGCCCCAATTGCCTTAGATTTCAAGGCCTTAGACGAGATCATCCATCAGCGTTTGGCCTCAAAAGTCGCCTTAATTGACCAAATCTCAAGCTATATCATCCAGGCCGGCGGCAAACGGGTCAGGCCGGCTCTACTGATGCTAGTGGCCAAAGCCCTGGCTAACGGTAAGGAGACGCCTCACACACTGGAAATGTCCGCTGTTGTCGAATTTATCCATACGGCCACCCTTCTTCATGATGATGTAGTTGATGAATCCACCCTCAGACGGGGTCGAGAGACAGCCAATGCTGCTTTTGGCAATGCCGCTAGCGTTCTGGTCGGTGATTTCTTGTACTCCAGGGCCTTTCAAATGATGGTTGGCCCAAATGACCTCCGAGTCATGCAAATCTTGTCGGATGCAACCAATACGATTGCTGAAGGCGAAGTTTTGCAACTTCTCAATATGAATGATCCAGAAGTAGATGAAGCCAGCTACTTACAAGTCATCCGCTACAAAACAGCCAAGCTCTTCGAAGCTTCTACTGAGTTAGGCGCCATTCTGGCAAATGCTACCAATGTACAGCGGGAACAAGCTGCTGCATTCGGTCGCCATATTGGTACGGCATTTCAACTCATGGATGACTTGCTGGACTACACCGCAAACGCTGCGCAGATGGGTAAAAATGCTGGTGATGATTTACGCGAAGGCAAGCCTACGTTGCCACTGATTTACTTGCTTGAAAACGGCAGTAGCGAAGAGCGCTTTTTAGTTCGCGCAGCCATTGAACAAAACCAAGATTTACCAGATGATGTGTTTGCGCAAATCCTTGCTGCAGTACAAAACTCGGGCGCTTTAGATTACACACAAGCAGCAGCCAAAAGTGAGGCTGACCTGGCCTTAGCTTGTCTAAAAAACTTCCCAGAAAACGAAGCTAGTGCTGCACTACATGCCCTGTGCGCTTACTCGCTCACGAGGCAAACCTAAGTCCCCAGGCTGCTGACTCTGAGTTCGCGCGCCGTAATCCGCGCCTGCTCTGCCTCCTCACGTAATCGTACGATTTCTCGTGAAGACAGCTTTTCTAGATTTGAATAATCTAATTTCCAAGATGGGTCTAATGACCATTGCAGTGGTGATTGAACTGTTGTTCGAGGAGCCGGAGCTGACTCCAGAATACGCAGTGCTAAGTCAAAATTGATATCCTGTGAAATAGTATCGTTAGGTCTTGCAGCTGCATTTCCTAATGGAAAGTCACTAAATAAAAATCGCGGCACTCCGCAATGCTCCACAATATCTTTAGCGGCACCCATAACCACAGTTGGAATGCCTGCAGACTCCAGATACCGCGCCAACAAACTTTGACTCTGATGACAGATTGGGCAATTCGGAATTAATATCGCCACATCCACACCGTCTGCTTTCAGCATTTCTAAAATGAGAGGGGCATCCATCTCTAATGTATGACGCTGACTTCGATTGGTAGGCAAACCATAAAAATTTGGTGAAAGTGCCTTTATTCTTCCGACTGCACGTTTCGCCGCGTCCAGCGGAAACCAGCAATGACTATCTTCCATGTTGGCATTCTTGCGATCAACCCCTACATGCGCAATACGCAAATCTATATTTCCATCAAGAGGCTCTTGATAGGGCTGATAAAACTTCGCCGCCGAATTGTAGGGTGCACCCTGGCCTTGAGCCCCCTTATCAGGATCATACGGAACTGCTGTAGTAATTAAACCTATTACAGACTGAGTCAGCGGCTTTCTGAGTGGGGTAAACGGCACATCAATGTAGTGAGCCCATACGTAAGGGTTCTCATAACCCAAACCCAAGTAATAACTTCGGGTGCGCTCCATATAGCGCACCGGCTGATCCTGTTCTGGTGCAAATGTGAATTCAGAAGTCTTAGACATCAATTCATCCCTGTAAGATATTGCATATCAAATATTTAACTTCATAGGAACTTATCATGGCTCAGTGGCTTAGATTTCAACACCAAGGAAAAAGTGGTTTAGGGCAAGTACAGGGCGATCAAATTGCCGTGTACGAAGGTGACTTATTTAATGATCCTAAAGCCACCGGCGCCACTATCAAGTTAACTGATGTAGTCATTGATATTACTTGTACCCCCTCCAAGATGGTTGCGATGGTGGATAACTTTCATGCATTGGTCGCCAAGCTTGAGCATACAGTTCCTGCTGAGCCTTTGTACTTCCTCAAAGGTAATAACTCTTTCTTGGCAGCAAACCAAGTCATTCGCACTCCCAAGTCCTATTCCG
The DNA here is from genome assembly GCF_018881975.1 of Polynucleobacter sp. JS-Safj-400b-B2. GTDB lineage: Bacteria > Pseudomonadota > Gammaproteobacteria > Burkholderiales > Burkholderiaceae > Polynucleobacter. The sequence goes on from NZ_JACVPJ010000002.1 coordinate 168,697, forward strand.
GCAAAGTAGTGTACGAAGGTGAGCTTGGAATTGTGATTGGCAAACACTGTTATGAGGTCGATGAGGCACAAGCAGCTAAAGCCATCTTTGGCTACACCTGTATTAATGATGTCACTGCTATTGAAATCCTCAATCGTGACCCTGGGTATGCGCAGTGGACTCGCGCAAAAAGTTTTAATACCTTTGGTGTATTTGGTCCATACATCACCACCGATGTAGATCCAAGTAAGTTGACAATCAAGACTATTCTCAATGATCAAGAGCGCCAAAACTATCCGATTGCAGATATGATTTTCTCGCCGGCAAAACTAGTGAGCTTGATTTCTCAAGATGTACCACTCTCGCCAGGAGACATCATTGCCTGCGGCACTTCAGTAGGCGTTGGCTCCATGAAGCCTGGTAGCAACGTGAGCATCATTATTGATGGCGTGGGACGTCTCGATAATCGTTTCGAGTAATTCAGGTTTTTTAAAACAAACCCCCTTGCTACTGAACATAGCAAGGGGGTTTTTAATGCTAAAGTTTTATTACTTAGTAACCAGATACTGATGGCAAAGCTAAGCTGCCTTTAGAAGCTTGTACGTTTTCATCCAAGTATTTAGTCAAAGCAAATACAGTATTTAAGCAAGGTGTTGGAGTTTGAGTAATCTTGCCAAGCTCGATTACCGATCCCAACAAAGCGTCAATCTCTAAACTGCGACCTGCTTCTAAGTCTTGCAACATGGAAGTTTTGTGTTTACCAACTTTTTCTGCACCCGCAATACGACGCTCGATATCAACACGGAAAGTAACACCCAACTTTTCAGCAATAGTTTGGGCTTCGGCCATCATGTTACGAGCCAACTCTTTGGTTAATGGATATTGGCAGATGCCCTCCAAGGTGCCATGTGTCAACGAGCTGATTGGATTGAAAGTCATATTGCCCCAAAGCTTGAGCCAAATCTCTGAACGGATGTCGTCCAAAATAGGAGACTTAAATCCAGCTGCGCTCATCATTTCTGAGATCTTCTGAATGCGATCAGTTGTCTGGCCATCTAACTCACCCAAAGGAAAGCGATTGCCTTCAACGTGGCGAATCACACCAGGCGCCTGTGTAAAAGTCGCTGGATACACCACGCAACCAATAATGTTGTTTGGATTAATAGCGTTCTTAGCAACACCGCCAGCATCCACAGTTTCAACTGAATGATCTTGATACTCGCCGCCTAACTTCTGGAAATACCACCAAGGAATTCCGTTTTGCATTGGGATCAAAATGGTTTCGGGGCCCATGATGGCTGCTAGATCGTCAATGATCGGCTCCACTTGATGGGCCTTCACCGCAAGAATCACAACGTCAGGTGTCTGGGCATCACGAATTTTTTCTACTGCTTTAACCTGAGCAACCAAAGGTTCTGGCTGATCATCCATGATTAAAGCTAAACCACGCTCTTTAATTGCGGCCAAAGTTGCACCCCGCGCAACAACAGTTACTTCATTGCCCGCTCGTGCCAACATGACAGCTAAGTAGCCGCCAATAGCACCGCCTCCGCCGATCACACAGATTTTCATAGGAACTCCATAAGAATAAAAAATTTTGTATTACTGTCATATTAGAGGAGAATATTTTGCGGTGCAACATATTCCTATATGCAACTTTTTTTCAGCAAATCACACTCTAAACAGCTTTTAATGCGTCTTTTGGTACTAGGCTACCCAAAATCATGCCTGCAATACTGGCAAATAAGCCAGCCAATTGGGGCGGCAAAATGGAATTGGGCGCTAAAACCTCACAGCTAATCCAGATAGTTAAGCCGCAAACCACTGCTAGCAATCCCCCTAAGGAGTTGGCTCTTGGCCAGTAGACCCCAAACGCTAGCGGAACAAATGCAGCAACCAAAGTGACTTTATAGGCGCTCTCCACCATCTTGAAAATAGACAGCTCGGAGTTCACCGCAAAGAAGGTCACTATGACTGCAAAACATAAAACCGTAATCCGCATGACTTTCAGCAAATCCTGATCAGATAAATGCTTGAAAAAACCTCGCACAATATTTTCTGCAAAAGTAACCGATGGCGCCAATAAGGTTGCACTGGCACAGCTCTTAATAGCCGACAGTAACGCACCAAAAAACATCACCTGCGCAATGAGTGGTGCGTGATTTAGGATCAATTTAGGCAAGATCATTTGTGGATCTGTGTTGAGATACTTATCAACCAAATCAGGGCTAATGAGAGTTGCTGAATAAGCCAAATACATTGGCACAAAAGCAAAAATAAAATACAGAACTCCGCCAAGAAGAGCAGCTTGCACTGCAATGTTGACGTTCTTCGATGATGTGATACGCTGGAAGACATCTTGCTGCGGAATAGACCCCAGCATCATGGTGCACAAAGCAGCTACAAACCCTAAAATCGAAGCCAAATTCATTTCTGGCCAGAAGTTGCTAAATTGACCCGCTGCAGCTGCATGCTCAATCACCACGCCAATGCCGCCAGTCTGCGCCGTCATTTCTCCACCGATATACAACATACCAATCACGATGATGATCATCTGAATAAAGTCGGTAATCGCAACCGACCACATACCGCCAAATAAGGTGTAAATCAGCACACTACTTGCACCAATCAACATTCCACTAGTCTGAGAAATGCTTCCTTCAGAAACCACGTTAAACACAAGACCCAAGGCTTTAATTTGAGCGGCAACCCAGCCCAAGTAAGAAACCACAATGCACAGCGTTACTAAAACCTCCACAGTTCGACCATACTTCTCACGAAAGAAGTCGCCAATCGTCAACATGCGACGGTTATACAAATGGCGAGCGAAAAATAAGCCCACCAAAATCAAGCAAAGTGAAGATCCAAAGGGATCGGAAACTACCCCTCCCAAACCCTCTTTTAGAAAAGTAGCTGGAATACCTAAAACAGTTTCAGAGCCAAACCAGGTAGCAAATACTGTTGCCGTAACTATTGGCAAAGGAAGACTGTGACCAGCTGCAGCAAAGTCAGCGGTATTTTTCACCCGCAAAGCTGCCCACAAGCCTATGCCAACGGAAATAACCCAATAGATAATGACGAACCAAATTAGCACGCCTAAATGCTCCTTCAGAAATTTGATGAAATTATATGGCTATGTCACTTTTGATAGATAACAAAAGGCGCCTCTTTGGAGCGCTCCGTGAAAGATGATGGTCTGACATAATTCAAGAGTGAGAACACCGAAACAAATCCCGCAAACCCCGACATCCATCCCATCTGCCGATCTGGCGTACCAAAAAGCCATTTTGGGGTCTGTATCGCGCACCTTCGCGCTCACAATCCCGCTCTTACCCCCAAATATTGAAAGGGTGGTCGGCAATGCTTATTTACTCTGCCGCATTGTTGACACCATTGAGGATGCCGCAGACTTAAGTGCACAGACGAAACAATTACTTTCGGGACTGTTTTTAGATGCGGTACTTGAAAAGGCTCCTGTAGAAACGTTTGTGCAGCCATGTCTAGACGCATTAAAGAACTACAATAATCAAGATGAGCTAGATTTAATTGCACATACACCAACGGTTCTGCGCATTTTGCATACTTGCTCAAGCAATGATCAGGAAGCAGTGAGCCGTTGCGTTTCGATCATGTCTGAAGGAATGTCTTATTTCCATGGGAAACAAAGCCAAGCTGGCCTGAAAAACCTCGCTGAATTTGAAGAGTATTGCTATGTAGTTGCTGGTGTTGTTGGCGAACTGCTTACAACTATCTTTGGCAACCATTCAACCGCCTTTAAGAAGCAAATGGCAGGGCATGAAGATTTGGCAAAAGCATTCGGGCAAGCCCTGCAAATGACCAATATCCTCAAAGACTCCCCTGAGGATCAGGCGCGAGGCGTGTCCTGGAAGCCAAACAATGTAGGTCAGAGAGATCTTCTGAAAATTGCTTACCAAAAACTTCAAGATTCTTTGAATTACATTGTGCTCATTCCCAAACAAGAACAGGGTATGCGACGTTTTTGTTTTTTAGCATTTGGCTTGGCTGTCATGACTCTTTCAAAGATTGCAAATCGAACTGAATTTTCCAAAAAGGATGAAGTCAAGCTTTCTAGAAATACCGTAATGACTTTTTATGGCTTTACAAAGTGGGCCGTTAAAAGTGATACCTTAATGAAGACTTTTTTCTATCTTAGTAGTAGATCTCTAGCAAAATAAGTGTTATTTCACAGCACCCTCATGCTTTAAAAGCCAGAGCTTAATTTGGCGATATAAACCAGGGGAGTTTTCTTTCATGAAGCCCCCGATTCCCTGGGCCGATATCACTCGATGACAAGGCGCAATTAAAGGGTAAGGATTAGCACCGCAAGCCGTGCCTACAGCTCGTGCCCCACTTTTAATCTTCTGAGCCACCTCACCATAGGTTTTTGTTTTACCGGCCGGGATTTCTTGAATGCTAGCCCACACTTTTCTCTGATGCTCGGTGCCCGCAGGCTTGGTTGGTAAATCGAATTGCCAATGCGGGTCTTTGAAGTACGCTTTGCACTGTCTCGCCACTTCTTTAGCCAATTGATTCTGTGGTGTGATTAAAGCCGTATGAGCAGACAAGTAATCAATTCTGGAAACCATCAAACTACCCTCCACCAACTCCGTCAAAATGCCTAGACATCCAAAAGGGGCTGTAATAACACAGTAGCTAGCACTGTTTGGGGATGATAGTGTTGTTGAGGAAGCCATATCAGGTAATTCTTACACAAATACACAGGTGGGATGACAGGCCTTTAGTCCATAGCTATAGCCGGCCAAATGCCACTTTGCTATATTGACTCATACTTACTTTTTTCAGGCATACCGAATGGACACTTTTTTTGACGATTGGCCCTTTTATGGCCAAGTTGCTCTGGTCCTGTTTTTACTAGCGCTTTCTGGCTTTTTCTCGATGGCAGAAACCAGCATGCTGTCCTCCAATCGTCATCGCCTAAGAGCAATGGCCAATGGTGGAAATGCGGGAGCAGCTTTAGCGGAAAGATTATTAAAGCGGATTGACTCGTTGTTATCAGTACTCTTGATTTCCAACAATCTGATTAATACGGTATTACCTATTTTAGTAACCGGTATTGCTCTGCATATTTTTGGCGATAGTGGCCTTGTACTTTCAATTGCCACTTTAGTGGTTGCATTACTTATCATCATCTTTAGCGAAATTACCCCTAAGGTCATTGGTGCCGCCTTCCCTGAAAAGATTGCCTCTAATGTGGGCTGGTTTATCTTGCCACTTACTTTTGTCCTCAAGCCTTTACTTTGGTTCATTAATAGTTTTGTATCTAGCCTGATGAAAGTTTCTGGCTTACAGTCCTCCTCCGATAGTAGGGCTATGAGTAAAGAAGAATTGCGGAGTCTCGTTCTGGAATCAAACCGCTTTGTTTCCAACCATCATCGCAACATTCTGCTCAACTTATTTAACCTAGAAAATATTACCGTTGATGATGTGATGACACCGAGATCCAGGATTGAGGTTCTAGACCTGTCAAGGCCAATTGATGAAGTAATGCAGCAACTAGAAACCTGCTATCACAACAAATTACCCGTCTGTGACGGCGATTCTGAAGGCATTATCGGCATTCTCTCTGTCAAGAAAGCGCTATCTTTGTTGGGTGACACCGACCTGAAGCATGAAGATTTTAGGTCCTTAGTAAATGAGCCCTACTTCATCCCAAGTGGTACGCCAGTCTTACAGCAAATGCAATTTTTTCAAGATAACCAACAACGCTTAAGTTTGGTTGTAAATGAGTATGGTGAAGTTCTAGGCCTGGTTACCTTTGAAGATATCGTAGAAGAGCTTATTGGTGAATTCACAACCTCCTTCTCCAACCTTTCTACCGATCCTCGCTGGCTTGCTGATGGCACCTACCTAGCAACAGGTAGCGCTTCCCTGAGAGACCTCAATCGACTACTTAACCTGAATCTTCCATTGGACGGACCGCGCACATTAAATGGTCTTATTCTCGAAAAACTCGAGGCCATTCCTGACCATGATGTCAGTATTCGCATTGCAGGTATCGTCATGGAAATCATTCAGTTTGATGATCAAGGTATCAAGACAGTGAAACTCTATCGTCCCGCTAAACTGGTTCAAGAGCAAGATTGAGTGTTGTTTCTGATGACTCGCTTATCATTCGGACTTGGTATGAAATCACTTCATACGCCTTAGATGCTAGAGCAAGTGACATACATATTGAGGCTGGAAAACTAGCCACACTCATCCGTATTCGGGTAGATGGTCTTCTGCAAATACAGTCGCACCATCCTATTGAATGTCATGAGCGCTTGATTACGCGCATTAAGGTTCTTGCCCGTTTAGATATCGCAGAAAAACGGCTTCCGCAAGATGGGCGACTTTCCATAGGTCATGACTTTTCTAAACCCAATATAGATTGCCGAGTCTCCATTTTGCCAACCCTTTATGGAGAAAAAGCGGTTATCCGCATATTGCCAAGCTCTATTGATGAACTCGACCTTCACGAAATTGGCCTTCTGCCAGACCAACTGGAGATACTTCAGAAAGCACTTTCTCAATCTCATGGGCTCATCTTGGTATCTGGGCCAACAGGGTCCGGCAAGACGCGGACCCTCTACAGCTGCCTGCGTCAACTCAATCAAGATCATCGCAACCTTTGTTCAATTGAGGACCCAATTGAAATTCGTCTCGCAGGCGTCAATCAGGTGGCGTATCACCCTAGAGCAGGCTTAGATTTTCCGACCATCATTCGCGCCCTACTGAGACAGGATCCAGATGTCATCATGATTGGAGAAATACGAGATGCCGCTAGCGCTCAGCTGGCTATACAGGCAGCCCAGACCGGACATCTCGTACTCAGCACCTTACATACGCGTAACGCCAATGGGGTAGTTCCAAGACTTAAAAATCTAGGGGTTGATCAAGAATCTCTTGAGTCTTGTCTCTTGAGCGTCAGTTCACAACGTTTGGTACGCAAGACTTGTCAGCGCTGTCTCGGAAAAAATCTCATCACAAAATCCCCATGCCAAACCTGTAAAGGCAGCGGTTACTTTGGGCGGATTGGCGTCCATGAAGTGTTGAGTAAGGCGCATCTGTTTAGCTCATCTTCTTCACCTATCAGGATGCGAGATGCTGGATTCATTCACGTGCAAGCCGGCCTTATCAATCAAGCGGCCCTGGATGCAGAGGTAGGCTCATGGCATTAAGCAAAAAAGACCAGCTTCACTTTGCAGAGCAGCTCTTAACACTTCTAGAGGCAGGCCTACCCCTCTTAAATGCGATTGAGCTAATTTACTCAACCGCCCCAAAAGCCTGGCTTTTCTGGGTTAACAATATCCATACTCAACTTAAAAAGGGAGAAAGCCTCTCCCAATGCCTGCGTACCCAAAAAAATCTATTTTCAATGGAGTTTATTAATCTCATTCGCGTAAGCGAGCGAACTGGTGATTTCAATTTGGCCCTGAAGACAATTTGCCAACAACTGGTGGAACAAATTGAATTGCGCCGGAAAATTCAACAGGCACTGAGTTATCCCATAATTACCCTAAGCAGCTCTTGTCTTCTGATAATCGTCATGATGATTTGGGTTGTACCCGTCTTTAAGGATGTATTTGCTCATTTTCAAGCGGACTTGCCAGCACCAACTCAAGCATTAATTCAGGCATCGTCTTGGCTTGAAGAATTCTATGTCATCGCCACTATTCTCCTAATCAGTATCACTGCGCTGTTTAGTCTTACATGGTCCAAGCTTCCAAGATTACAAAAACATTGTGATCGACTGAGCTTTTATATCCCCATCATTGGACAGCTATTGAGATTGGCAACTCTTACTTGCTGGTGCCGGACTCTAGGTCACCTTCTAAAATCTGGCTTACCTCTACCGGATGCACTTAGAGTTACCGCACAATCATCCAATCACTGGCTTAGCCATGATTTTAGTGCTGAGATATTCAAACACCTGACTCGCGGCTGGCCCCTTGGGGATGCCATAGTAAAAGCAGATCCTAAGCACTTATTATTTGATCTTGAAACGTTGCAACTACTGAGTATTGCATCAGAAAGTGGTGCACTTGCCGAAATGCTTCAAAGGCGCTCATCGATAATAGGCTCGCAATTAAGTAATCGACTCAATACCTTAAGTCAAAGCTTGGAACCCTTGTTAATTATGATTGTCGGATTCATTGTTGGAAGTCTGGTCATAATCTTATATCTCCCCATCTTTAATCTAGGACAGATTGTTTAATGGGTAATCTAGTTTTTCTCGATTGGATACGAATTCTTTTAATAGCCACCCTCATGTACTTGGCTTATATTGATTTACGCACCTTCCGATTGCACGACGTCATCACATACCCGCTGATCCTATCTGGCCTGTTGGTGAGTGGCTTTTCTAACCAGGGGCTCGTCTCTTTTCAAGACTCGGTCATTGGCGCAATTCTTGGGTATACCTCTCTTTGGCTTCTAAATCTTCTTTATCGACTAGCTAAAAAGCAAGATGGTATTGGCATGGGAGACGCTAAGCTATTGGCAGCGCTAGGTGCATGGCTTGGTTGGTATGCATTGCCCAGCATTCTTCTCATCGCATCCATATCTGGATTAATAGGCGGCTTCATTTGGTTGCAATGGAATAAGCAAAATCATCGCTCAGCATTTCCTTTTGGTCCTTTTCTTGCCATTGCTGGCATCATTGAGTTGTTATGGCCACAAACCCTACAAACCCTCCTTCTGAACAAGCTAGTCTAGGTGAACTAAAAGGGCATACACCTTTTATTGGCCTCACTGGTGGTATTGGCTCAGGTAAAACTGCGGTTAGCGATCAATTGGCTCAATTGGGTGCGGGCGTTATAGACACGGATCTCATAGCCCATCAGATCACCGCTCTAAATGGAGTTGCAGTCCCCCTAATTCAAAAGCAGTTTGGACCAGAATTTATTGACCCTAACGGAGCGCTGGATAGGGCCAAGATGCGTACCCTAGTGTTTGCTGACCCCCATGCCAGAAAAGCCTTAGAGGATATTACCCACCCCCTCATTCGGGCAGAAACGATTCAGCAGGCAAAACAGCTGATTCAAGCAAAGGTTCTTTACCTGGTTTTTGTGGTGCCTCTATTAATTGAGTCAGGAAGCTGGTTATCCCTATTGGATTACCTTGTAGTGGTGGATTGTCCAAAAGAGATTCAAATTGAACGGGTGATGCACCGCAGCAAATTACCCCGAAATGAAGTGGAAAGCATCCTAAAAGCTCAAGCCAGTAGGCAAGAACGCATTGCCCATGCGGATATGGTTATTGAAAACCAAGGTAGCCTAGACGACTTGCGTGCCGAGGTTTTGAAGTTGCACCAAAAAATCCTACAGATTCAGAAAGATCCCAGCAGTTCGTCATAGAATATGGGCTTGTGATTGTCTACGAATATCCCTTCAATGAATTAGTTCGAAGCATGCTTCGACTGGAGTATTTGTTCGCCCGTTACAACCACTTTGTCCGCTCAGATGATCCTGAGTTGCACCACAATGCTATCTCCACCCTATTTGATCTTGGCGACATTGGCGCTCGTGGAGATATCAAGTCATTGCTACTAAAAGAATTTGAGCGTCAAAAGTATGCGCTCAATGGATTGAAGTCATCGCAAAAGGTTGATCAAGAGGCGCTTACACAAACTCTTTCTGAGATTGATGCTGTTGCTAGTGGAATCAATCAATCCGCAGGAAGACCTAATTCGGCCATTACTGAAAGTGAATGGTTAAATGCTATTCGTACTCGATTAAATATTCCTGGTGGCACCAGCCCAATTGATTTACCAAGCTATCATGCCTGGAAAAATAGTCCCACTTCTGAACGTCGTGAGTTACTGGAAAAATATATCTCTCCACTCTTGCCATGGCAGGAAGCATGTCAATTATTTTTAAGGTTGCTTCGTCAATCTGGTGAAGCTAAGGATGTAGTTGCACATAATGGCTCCTTTCAGCAAGCACCATCTGGCAAGGTATACCAATTAATGCGTATCGCTGTCGAGGATGACACTTTATTTTCAGAGATCAGCGCAAATAAATACTTACTTTCTGTGCGCTTCTTGAAGTCTGAGCGGGATAAAAGAGCACAGCTGGTAAATGCCGATGTGCCCTTTAAACTAACCCTCTGCCAGCTTTAAAGTAAAAGGCTTCTAAGCCTTTCCAGCATTGGCCAAGCGGCCGGCAATAAAGGCTCCACGCTAGGCTTTTCTGCGGAGAGCAATTCCCACGATAAGGCTTGATTCTCACAACCCTTGGGAACCCCCTTCCAATCGCGAATAATGCTCACATGCAAGCGAACATAAGCGTGTGGGTAGTCATGCTCTAAGACAGTAAGCTCCTCGCTCGATTGAATATCAATACCAAGCTCTTCCTGCAGTTCTCGCTTAAGCGCCTCGAAAACGGTTTCTCCTTTTTCGATTTTTCCACCTGGAACTTCCCAATAACCTGAGTAAGGCTTGCCTTCAGGCCTCTGCCCTAAAAGGTAACGGCCTTCCGCATCAAGCAATATTCCAGCGGCAACCTCAGTAACAGGACGTTTAATTTCGCTCATGAATTAAATCACTTAAGACTTTGAGCCAGCCCAATGTTTGGCAAATTGCCAAGCAACCCTACCTGAGCGTGAACCGCGCTCCAATGCCCAGACCAAGGCTTCGGAACGTGCCGCTTCAATTTGTGCAGCACTCAAACCGAAATGCTGAAGCCAATGCGCCACAATTGCCAAATACTCATCTTGTTTTGGCGGATAAAAAGATAGCCAAAGACCAAAGCGCTCCGATAAAGAAATCTTTTCTTCTACGACCTCCCCAGGATGAATCTCTCCATCATCGCCATGAACATAGCCTTCGTTATCTTTCATATACTCAGGCAATAAATGACGGCGATTGGAGGTGGCATAGATCAAAATATTGTCGACTTGGGCAGAAACAGAGCCATCTAAGGCTGATTTCATGGCCTTATAGCCAGACTCACCATCCTCAAATGACAAATCATCGCAAAAAATAATGAATCGCTCTGGGCGTTCAGCCAAAAGTTCAGTAATGTCTGCCAAATCCGCCAAATTCTCTTTTTCAACCTCAACCAGACGCAAGCCTTGGCTTGCGAACTCATGCAAACTTGCTTTAATTAGTGAGGACTTTCCAGTCCCCCTAGCTCCTGTGAGCAAAATATTATTGGCTGGCTTTTTTTGAATAAAGTTTTTTGTGTTGTCGCGAATGGCATCGCGTTGACGGTCAATATTCTGAAGGTCTTCAAAGGTAATATCGGATACATGTTTTACAGGCTGCAAAAATCCAATGCTGCCAAAAATACTATCGCGACGGCGCCATCTAAATGCAGTAGAGGATTTCCACTGCTCGTCAGTGAGAGGCTTGGGCAAAAAGGTATCAAGATGGTCTAAAAGACGGTCTAATTTTTCATTCATATTTTGAGAGGTCTTTTATGAGCGGTAATCTGCATTAATGGATACATAGTCGTGCGATAAATCACAAGTCCACATGGTCTGGGTTGCGTTGCCACGACCTAAGTCAATCTTGATCGTGATTTCTGGGGCCTGCATTACTCTTTGACCATCAGCCTCTTGGTAATCAGGATTGCGCCCACCATCCTTTGCCACCCAAACATCACCCAGCCACATTTGCACACGATTGACATCCAAATCCGTAATACCTGCATAACCAATTGCTGCCAGGATGCGGCCTAAGTTAGGGTCACTCGCAAAGAAAGCTGTTTTTACCAAAGGTGAATGTGCAACTGCTTTTGCAACCAAGCGGCACTCCTCAAGAGTCTTGCCGCCGACAACATCAATCGTCATAAATTTTGTCGCGCCCTCACCATCACGCACAATCATTTGCGCTAGCTTTCTGGCTAGAGCAATTAATGCATCTCGCAATACGGCGTAGCCAGAATCGCCTGCGGATTGAATTTGCACGGCCGACTGACCCGTCGCCATAATAATGAAAGAGTCGTTAGTAGAGGTATCGCCATCAATCGTGATGGCATTAAATGAAAGGTCGGCAATCTCACGAGTAAGGCTACCTAAGAGACCAGGCGCAAACCCAGCATCTGTCGCAATAAAGCCGAGCATCGTTGCCATATTGGGGTGAATCATGCCCGCACCCTTACAGATCCCAGTAATCGTCACCGGCCCTTCGGGCATTTGTACTGTTACTGATGTAGCTTTAGGCTGAGTATCAGTAGTCATGATCGCTTCAGCCGCATCAAGCCAATTATCTTCACCTAAATTTGCTACTGCCTTTGGCATAGCGCTGATAATTTTCTCAATCGGAAGCGGCTCAAGAATCACACCAGTTGAAAAAGGTAGGATCTGCTCAGGATTGATCTTGAGGTCTTTTGCTAAAGCCGTACAGGTCTCCAAGGCATGCTTCATGCCAGACTCACCCGTACCCGCATTGGCATTTCCAGTGTTTACAACCAGGGCCCGGATTTCACCATTGCGACCTTCTTGAGCGAGATGCTCGCGACAGACTTGCACAGGGGCAGCGCAAAAACGATTCAACGTAAAAACGCCAGCTACCTGCGATCCGGGAGCTAAAGTCATCACCAACAAATCCTTGCGGTTTGCCTTCTTAATGCCGGCTTCGGCGATGCCCATTTCGAAGCCTTTAACGGGCTTGAGTTCGGCTTTTTGGGGGAGGGGTAAGTTAACAGTCATAGTCCGATAATTGTAGATGAGGCTCAAAAATAAAGCGCGCCTTCTGAGCGCGCTTTACTTGCTTAATCCCCATTCAGAATGCTATGTCTTGATTGGCAGCTCCCGAATGCGCTTGCCAGTTGATGCGGCAATTGCATTTACTAAAGCTGGCGCCACTAAAGGTACTCCAACCTCACCCAAACCACCTGGCTTCTCCTGACTTGGTACCAAATGCACTTCAACTACGGGCACTTGATTTTGTCGCAAGCTAGGGTAGTTATTGAAGTTATTCTGCTGCACTCGACCGTTTTCAATCGTAATCTCATTACTCAGAGCTGCGCTCAGGCCATAAATCACACCACCAGTCAGCTGCGCCCTTGCTTGGTCAGGATGCACGGTAATTCCACAGTCAGAAACGAAAGTAATTTTCTTAACCTTGGTATCTTTAGCCGCAGGATCTAACTCAAGTATGCAAGCAGAATAGGTGTCATAACACTCCATCTGCGCAACACCAAAACGCTTACTGCCCGGAACATATCCAGACTTTTTCACTGCCAACTCCAGAACAGCTTTTGCGCGCGGGTGCTTGCCTAAATATGCCATCCTATAAGCCACAGGATCTTTGCCGGCAGCTTTAGCAGCCTCATCTACAAAACTCTCAATTGCAAATGCATTGAGTGCATTGCTGACGGAGCGCCAATAACCTACCCGAAGTCCAGTATCCGTAATCACGTTGGTGATTTCTAGGTTGGGTATTTCGTAAGTAATATTGTTGGAGCCTTCAACCATAAATGGATCAAAACCATCTTTCACAAAACCAGGAAAGGCTCGTGCAGTCACTGATTGAGAAACCATTTTGGCCTTTAAAGAAGCTAACTGCCCATTAGCATCTAAAACACCATCCACTTGATGAATACTCATTGGACGATAGAAGTCATGAGTAATGTCATCCTCCTTGGTCCAAAGCATCTTGACAGGCATTCCAGCGGCTTTAGAAATTTCTGCAGCCTGACGAATAAAGTCCAGCTCTAACTTACGGCCAAATCCACCACCGAGGAATGTTGTTTCAATCGTGACATCTTCTGGCTTAACACCGGCTGCAGCTGCGGCCACTGCTTGACCACCTTGCTGAAACTGAATGGGTCCAATAATTCTGCACTTGCCATTAGACACGTCTGCAGAGCAGTTCACAGGCTCCATAGTGGAATGCGCTAAATATGGCAAAAAGTATTGGGCACTCAACGGCTTGCCGCTAGCTACGCTTGCATTTGGATTGCCTACAGTTTTTATCACCGCGCCTTTTTTAGATAAGCCTTCTTCCAATGACTTTCGAACAACTGCATTGCTCAGGGTCGCATTAGCGCCTTCATTCCAGGAGATTTTGAGGGCATCCCTACCCTTGCGGGCCGCATAAAAATCTTTTGCTAAGACGGCGACACCATCAGAAATTTGTACAACCTTGATTACCCCTGCTACCTTAAGTGCGGCTGAAGCATCAAACGCTGTTGGAGTACCCCCGATTACCGGGCACTGAGCTAAAGATGCAATCGCCATCCCTGGAATCTTGACGTCAATTCCATAAACAGCTTTTCCAGCAACTTTGCTAGGCGTATCGAGACGACGCATCGTTTCCTTGCCAATCACCATGAAATTTGCAGGTGATTTCAAGGTCGGCTTCTCTGGAAGCGGTAACTTAGCTGCATCTGCGGCTAATTCACCATAGGTAGCTGACTTCCCATTCGAGTGCGTTACTTTGCCATTCATTGCCTTGCAGTCGGTAGCCGAAACATTCCAACGTTGAGCGGCAGCCTGCACGAGAACAGTTCGAGTTGCAGCGCCTGCAGTTCTTAACTTATCAAAAGCTTCGCGTACTGAAGTTGAGCCCCCAGTAATTTGGCCGCCCAACATCGCATTGATGTACACAGGGGCCACTCCAGCAATCTCAACCCGAATCATCGATAGAGGCAAATTTAATTCCTCAGCTAGCAATGCTGGCAAGGAGGTATATACGTCTTGGCCCATTTCAGAGCGGGCACAGATTAAAGTAATTTGATTATTTGGGGTAATTTGTACCCAAGCATTTGCTAAAGCGGGTTTGCCGGCATCACCTGTAGCGGCTTGGCTTGTTAAAGGAAGATGCATCCCAATCACTAATGCGCCAGTCAAAGCAGAGCTTTGCTGAATGAACTGACGACGCCCAAGATTTTTTAAAGAATTATTTTTCATTTTTCTTGATTCCTTATGCCAATTTATCTGCAGCGCGTTTGACTGCTTTTTCGATGCGAGGATAAGTTCCGCAACGGCAAATATTTCCACTCATGGCATTTTTAATATCATCGCTACTGGGCTGTTTTTTCTTTGCCAATAAGTCAGCCGCAGACATCATTTGCCCAGTCTGGCAATACCCACATTGAGGGACATCAAACTCGATCCAAGCATCTTGAAGCGCTTTTCCAACTTTTGCGGCCAACCCTTCAAGAGTAGTCACCGACTTGCCGCCTGCAGCAGACACAGGGGTGGAGCAAGAACGAATAGCGGCACCCTCTAAGTGAACGGTACATGCTCCGCATAGTCCTGCGCCGCAGCCATACTTTGGACTAGTTACATCTAAATGGTCTCGTAAGACCCAGAGAATTGGTGTTTCAGGATCCCCATCAAAATTAACAGCTTTGCCATTGAGAGTAAAAGACACGGCCATAACGCCCCCCTTAGTTAGATTTGAAATGTTGAAAACAAGTTAATTGTTTTTATACCTACAAATCATGACAGATATACAGAATCTGAGGGGATTCTAATGATTAGGGATTCCACCAAGAAAAATGGCTCAGATTGATCTGAGCCATTTAGCACTGTCAAATAGGTATTGCTTTAAGCCAACGCGCCGCAGCAATTCTTATATTTCTTCCCGCTACCGCAAGTGCAAGGGTCATTGCGACCGACCTTTGGTCCAGTTCGAAGAGGTGCAGGCTGAATATCAATTGCAGCGCCGCGGTCACCAGTTGATCCAGCTACTTCTTTTTCAGGATCAGCGTGCTGATACTGGACATCAGAAAGCTTAGCCAAGTCATCATTCATCGACTCCGAGGCTTGATCTAATTCATTAGCACTGCGAATCTGAACAGTCATGATGCTTTTCACAACATCATTCTTAATAACGCTGAGTAATTCACCATATAACTCAAATGCTTCACGGCGATATTCTTGCTTAGGATCCTTCTGCGCATAACCACGCAAATGGATACCCTGACGCAGATGATCTAAGGCAGCCAAATGTTCACGCCAATGACTATCTAAGCTATACAAGAGTACTGAGCGCTCAAAGCTGGCAAAAGATTCGCGTCCGGAGAGATCGACTTTTGCATCATATGCTTCCTTAGCAGCTTCCAGTACCCGATCAACAATTTCTGCATCGTCTATGGCCTCAGCGCTTTCAATCCAACCTCTCAGGTCAATCGTAAGGCCCCACTCGCTAGCTAGGGCATTTTCAAGTCCAACTAAATCCCACTGCTCTTCCATAGATTCCAGGGGAATATACACAGAGCAAACGGAACGCAGAACATCTTCGCGTAAGTTGGCAATCAATTCACCAATATCGGCACTTTCAAGTACTTCATTTCTAAGACGATAAGTCTCTTTGCGCTGATCATTGGCAACGTTGTCGTATTCAAGCAATTGCTTACGAATATCAAAGTTACGACCCTCAACTTTGCGTTGGGCAGACTCAATCGAACGGGTAACCATGCCCGCTTCAATCGGCTCACCATCCGGCATCTTGAGTCGATCCATCACAGAGCGCAAACGATCACCAGCAAAAATACGTAGGAGTGAATCGTCTAACGAAAGATAGAAGCGAGAAGAGCCTGGATCACCCTGGCGGCCAGAACGGCCTCTTAACTGGTTATCAATACGACGGCTCTCGTGACGCTCTGTACCGATGATATGCAAGCCACCAGCAACTAACACTTGGTCATGAATGCTTTGCCACTCATCCTGCAGTTGCTTAATCTTGGCAGCTTTTTCAGCATCAGAAAACGAACCATCAGCCTCAATTAAAGATGACTGCTTACCAACGTTGCCACCCAAAACAATGTCGGTACCACGACCCGCCATATTGGTAGCAATCGTAATCATCTTAGGACGACCAGCTTGTGCAATGATTTCTGCCTCGCGAGCATGCTGCTTTGCATTTAGGACTTGGTGCGGTAACTTGCGCTTATCTAGTAAGCCAGCAATTAACTCCGAGTTTTCAATAGAAGTGGTGCCCACCAATACTGGCTGACCACGCTCAAAACAATCCTCGATATCTTTAATTACTGCGTCATAGCGTTCGCGAGAAGACTTATAAATCTGATCTTGCTTATCTTTTCTTTGGCTAATGCGATTGGGCGGAATCACAACAGTTTCTAAGCTGTAGATTTCTTTAAATTCATATGCCTCTGTATCAGCAGTACCAGTCATACCTGCCAACTTGCCATACATACGGAAGTAATTTTGGAAGGTGATCGTAGCTAAAGTCTGGTTCTCGTTCTGAATCTGCACGCCTTCTTTTGCTTCTACAGCCTGATGCAAGCCATCAGACCAACGGCGACCCTGCATTAAGCGGCCAGTAAATTCATCCACAATGATGACTTCGCCATTTTGAACAACATAATGTTGATCGCGGTGATACAGGCAGTGTGCACGCAATGCTGCATATACGTGGTGCATCAAGGTAATATTTTGTGGCGCATAGAGAGAGTCGCCATCATTGAGCGCTCCCAACTGAACCAATACAGCTTCAGCCTTGTCATGCCCTTGTTCGGTCAAATAAACCTGCTGGGATTTCTCATCTACCCAGTAGTCGCCCGGCTTCTCAACACCAGTGCCATCAGCCTTCTCTTCGCCAATTTGACGCTCTAAATGAGATGGCAGGGCATTAATCTTGACATACAGATCAGTGTGATCTTCTGCTTGGCCAGAGATGATTAACGGCGTACGAGCCTCGTCAATCAAAATAGAGTCAACTTCGTCAACGATTGCATAAGCCAAACCACGTTGTACGCGTTGGTTCAAATCCTGAACCATGTTGTCGCGCAAGTAGTCAAAGCCAAATTCGTTATTGGTGCCGTAAGTAATGTCAGCGGCATAAGCCTCTTGCTTGGTAGTGTGATCCATTTGGGATAAATTCACACCCACCTTCATACCCAAGAAGTTATACAACTTAGACATCCATTCAGCATCGCGTTGTGCCAAATAATCATTGACGGTTACAACGTGCACACCTTTACCAGTCAAAGCATTTAAATAGACTGGAAGGGTTGCTGTTAATGTTTTTCCTTCACCCGTACCCATCTCTGCAATCTTGCCTTGATGTAGGGCTAATCCGCCCAGAATCTGCGCATCAAAGTGGCGCATCTTCATAACGCGTGTGCTTGCCTCGCGGACTACCGCAAAAGCTTCTGCCGCGATGTCGTCCAAGGACTCTCCAGAAGTAAGGCGCGACTTGAATTCTGCAGTTTTTGCAGAAAGAGCGTCATCATCCAAAGATTGCAGGCTGGCTTCAAAAGCGCCGACCTTGGCAACGACTTTGCGATAATGTTTTAAGAGGCGGTCGTTACGACTGCCGACCAGGGTTTTAAGAAGACCGATTACCATGGGATATTGAAGAAAATTAAGTCCTTGAGTTTATCACCCGTAACCCTATTTTTTATGAACTTTGCCCCCAAACCATCCAGGAAGCACAAAGCCCATGACTGGATGGATTACCTCAGGGAGTCTGATGGGCTTGGGGGAATTTTGGCTAAAACCGAAGATCTAGCCAAACTTAAAACGGTCATTAACTCAAGCTTAACAAAGCTCGAATTAGGACATCTGAGCTCAAAAATTGAAGCTGGATGGCGCTCTGGCTCGGAAGATGAGCTCTTTTTGCTGGTCAATAGTGCCAGCATCGCAACCCGCTTACAGCAGATATTACCTAGTTTAATCAATGAGTTATCTAAATCCGGACTACTCTGTAAGGCTATAAAAGTGCGGGTGAAGCCCGCTCCGCCCGCCTGGGAAGTAAAACCCCGTTTAGACGCTCAACGTGAAAGACCAAAGGGACTTAATGAGGTTGCTAAAAAGTCTTGGGAGTCTTTATTAGAGAAGTTAGGGCCAGATTCAGGGTTGCGCTCATCTATTGAAAAGCTGCTTAAAAACAAACCAAAGTAGCTAAAAATCACTTCAGCCAGCTTGGTACCCCTTAGAAAAAGAGGGGTTGGCTTTCCTGAGAATAGGCTCCGGGTGCCTTATTTTCAGCAAATGAGCTGATTTCATAAGAACTTGGATCTTCCAAAAGCTTACGTAAAAGTGCGTTGTTAAGAGCATGTCCTGATTTCTCAGCAACATAAGCGCCAACAATAGGATGTCCAATGAGGTAGAGATCACCGATTGCATCCAAAATTTTGTGGCGCACAAACTCATCTTCATAACGAAGCTCTTCGTTATTCAAAATTCGATGCTCATCCAAAACAATCGCATTATCTAAACTGCCGCCACGCGCTAAGCCCATTTCGCGCAAAGCTTCTACTTCATGCGCAAAACCAAAAGTACGCGCACGACCAATTTCACTACGGTAAGCTTGCTCTGCGAAATCCACTACAAACCGTTGGCCAGTTTTATCAACTGCCGGATGTTTGAAGTCAATCGTGAAATCTAATTTAAATCCAAAGAATGGCTCTAAGCGTGCAAGTTTGTCACCTTCACGAACCTCTACTGGTTTTTTAATGACTACAAATTGACGTGGTGCATCTTGTTCTGCAATACCAGCAGATTCAATTAAGAATAAAAAAGAGGCCGCACTTCCATCCATGATGGGTACTTCTTCGCCATCAAGCTCAATGAATAAATTATCTAGACCAAGACCAGCACAGGCTGAAAGTAGATGCTCCACAGTTGAAACGCGAACACCATCTTTTTGAATAACCGAGGCAAGTCTTGTATCACATACAGCTAAAGCGGTTGCAGGCACAACCGACTGTTCAGGTGTATCTACCCTAACAAACTGAACCCCTGAATTTGCTGGTGCAGGCTTAATAGAAATCGTCACCTTACGACCAGAATGCAAGCCAATCCCTACGGTTTTGACCGGAGTAGCGATAGTGCGTTGCTTCATCATATTTGGCTATTTAAATTCAGGGAGTATTCGTTATATAAAAATTTGAATTACAGCTTTTTCAAAATAGAAGCGGCATCACTAACTTCAAACTTACCAGGAGCTTCGCGATCTAATGACTTCACAACGCCATCTTCAATAATCATGGCATAGCGATCAGAACGCACACCCAGTCCGCGTGAAATTAAATCCAACTCCAAACCAAGCTTTTTAGTGAACTCAGCACTGCCGTCACCTAACATGCGAATCTTTTTACCCACCTTTTGATCGCGTCCCCATGCACCCATAACAAATGGATCATTTACTGAAACACACCAAATCTCATCGACACCCTTAGCTTTAATCGCATCATAGTGCTCAACATAACCAGGTACGTGTTTTGCAGAACAAGTCGGTGTAAATGCGCCAGGCAATGCAAACAACACAATCTTTTTTCCAGCTGCAATCTTTTCGACTTCGAAGGCATTTGGCCCTAAGGAACAGCCTTCGCTCTCTTCATTCATAAACTCATAAAGCGTAGCGTTAGGTAATTTTTGTCCAACTTCAATCATGACATCTCCAATAAATAATTGTTAGTAAGCATGCCAACGCAAGCGCAGGATTCGTCGTCCGGAGGGGCGCCGCGCTGGCATTTTGCAATCACCTATTGTATTAAGCGGCTAATTAATCTGCTTGCTTACGTAAAAAGGCTGGAATTTCATAATAATCAGCCCCTTTATCCAACATGGATTTCGCTTGAGGAGAACTATCTGCACCTAATTTAGGCGCAGGAGGCGCTTCACGAGAGCTACGAAAAACACGTGGTAAATCATATTGACTGTAATCAACACCAGTACTTGCAGGTTGCGCTGCCACTGCTGGAGCACTTCCAGCACCTGTCATTGCTAAACCTGCGCTAGTACTTAAAGCAGAATCCAAACTTACTCTGCTAATTGCTGCAGATGCGCTAGCAGGGGCAAAGCTATTGAGATCTGCCATCGTTGGCATTGCATCGTGAGTACCTGTTGCTTGTCTCCAAACAACTTCAGGTTGATTATTTTTACGAGCTTGAGGATTATTTAAGCCAGTAGCAACAACAGTCACACGTAACGCATCGCCCAAACTCTCGTCATATACAGTACCGAAAATCACAGTTGCATCATCCGCAGCATACCCACGAATTGCAGCCATGACTTCACGAGTCTCAGATAGCTTCAATGAGCGGCTAGCAGTAATGTTCACTAATACACCGCGCGCACCTGATAAATCAACACCTTCAAGCAATGGTGAAGCAACCGCAGCTTCAGCAGCCAAACGAGCGCGATCCATCCCAGAAACAGTTGCAGTTCCCATCATGGCTTTACCTTGCTCACCCATGACTGTTTTAACGTCTTCAAAGTCAACGTTAATTAAGCCTTGAACATTGATGATTTCTGCAATACCTGAAACAGCGTTATGCAATACATCATCAGCACAAGCAAATGCTTTATCAAACTCAGCGTCTTCACCCATGACTTCAAAGAGCTTTTCGTTGAGCACAACAATTAATGAATCTACATAAGATTCGAGTTCAGCAGCGCCATTCTCTGCAACTTTCAGGCGCTTTACACCCTCAAAATCAAATGGCTTGCTAATCACCCCAACAGTCAAGATACCCATTTCTTTAGCTACTTGAGCCACGATTGGAGCTGCGCCAGTTCCAGTACCGCCACCCATACCAGCAGTAATGAACACCATGTGAGCGCCTTGCAAGGTATCGGCAATACGGGCACGAGCCTCTTCGGCTGAAGCTGC
Organism: Polynucleobacter sp. JS-Safj-400b-B2; assembly: GCF_018881975.1. Lineage (GTDB taxonomy): Bacteria > Pseudomonadota > Gammaproteobacteria > Burkholderiales > Burkholderiaceae > Polynucleobacter. Next base: position 190,238 of record NZ_JACVPJ010000002.1, read on the forward strand.
ACCAATTTCTGGTTTTGCTCCTGCACCTAATCCGCTAGAACCCAGTTGCAAATTCACAGATGCCTCAGAACGCTGTAAAGCGCCAGCATCGGTGTTCATGCAAATGAACTCTACGCCATTAACACCGCGACGGATCATGTGCTGGACAGCATTACCACCAGCTCCACCGACTCCAACCACTTTAATAATGGTTTTACCGGCTGTTTCTTGATCTAACATTTCAAATTCCATATACCCTCCTAGGTAAATACGTACTACGTTGACGACGACGAAAAAAACTTAAAAATTGCTTAAAAATTACCTGCAAACCATTCCTTCATACGCGAGATAACACCTTGCAGCGCGCCTGATTGAGAAACACGACGGCCGCGCAATAACTGCGCCTGGCCTTCCATTAGCAAACCAATGCTGGTGGCATATCTGGGGCTACGTAAAACTTCATGAAGATGACCACGGTACTCAGGGGTACCGATACGAGCAGGCCTCAAGAAAACTTGCTCGGCTAACTCGACCATGCCAGGCATCAGTGCAGTGCCTCCAGTTAAAACAATTCCAGAAGAAACCATGTCTTCATAGCCAGAGTCACGAACTACGCCTCTTACTAAGGTAAATAACTCTTCAACTCGTGGCTCGATGACTGCCGCCAGAGCCTGTTTAGACATAGGGCGTGGCTCACGATCCCCAACGCCAGGAACATCAATCATCGCAGTTGGATCAGCCATCTCTTGACGGGCAATGCCATGTGCAATCTTCAAATCCTCAGCATCAATCGTTGGAGTACGTAATGCCATCGCAATGTCATTGGTGATTTGATCGCCCGCAATTGGAATAACCGCTGTGTGACGAATTGAGCCCTGGCAATAAATTGCAATATCGGTTGTACCGCCACCAATATCGACCAATACAACACCAAGCTCTTTTTCATCTTCAGTTAACACCGCCAAGCTTGAAGCCAAAGGTTGCAATATCAAATCATTTACTTCGAGACCACAACGACGTACACACTTGACAATATTTTGTGCGGCGCTAACGGCTCCAGTAACAATGTGCACCTTTACTTCTAAGCGAAGGCCACTCATACCAATTGGTTCGCGTACATCTTCCTGGCCATCAATAATGAATTCTTGAACCAGGATGTGCAGAATCTGTTGATCAGTTGGGATATTGATTGCTTTTGCTGTTTCGAGAACGCGCTCAACGTCTCCAGAGCCAACTTCTTTGTCGCGAATGGCAACCATGCCACTCGAGTTAAAACTCACAATATGGTTACCCGCAATACCTGTAAATACTTGCACAATCTGGCGATCAGCCATTACCTCAGCCTCTTCAAGCGCCTTCTGAATCGACTGAACAGTTGCCTCAATATTGACTACAACACCCTTCTTTAATCCTTTGGATGCAGTTTGGCCAACACCAACCACATTGAATTGACCATCGGGAGCTAATTCAGCAACCAAGGCAACGACCTTGGAAGTTCCAATATCCAAACCAACCAAAATATCGCGATTGTCTTTACTCATTACTATTCCTCATTGCTTCAGCTCACTTTTTTTGCCATCTACTTCATTCTTTTTCAAACTTGCAGCAGCAAGATGAACTGCAAAACCATTTGCATACCGCAAATCGACTGCATCTACTCGATTCGCCCACTTCTCTTGAACTTGTGGCCAATACTTAAATAAGCGCGCCACACGCTCTTCTGTTAAATTTTTATCGGAGCTTTCTTCATCGCGTCCAAATTCGACCTTCATACCATTGGAAAGCCTTACATGCCAGGCATAACGCTCAGTTAGTGCAAGACTGGTTACTTCAGCACCCCACGGCTTAAACCAGTTGTTGGCTTTTTCATAAAGGCTCATCACTTCTTTGCCGGCATCCGCAGGGCCGGAGAAGTCGACTAGACGGGCATCATCACCAACCTCAGAAACGCGACCAGTGAAAAGTTCACCATGAGTATTCATAAGGGTATGGCTATCGGCACCGCCCCAAGTACCAAAAGGCTTCTGCTCCTCAATACTCACTACTAAGCCATTCGGCCAGACACGACGAACATTCGCATGTCTTACCCAAGGCATACCTTCAAAACCTCGCTTAACATCTTCTAAACGAACGCTGAAAAAATTACCCTGCACAGTTTCAAGCACTTGCTGTTTCACAATAGGTTTATTAATGTGTTTCAACGTTTGACCGGCAACCGGTTCAATTTGAATTTGCTTCAATGCAAATACAGGTCGTTGACTTAACCAAACCAAAATACCAACCACCAGCATTACGACAAAGCAACGCATCATGAAACGGCTCAACTTTTCCATCCGCTGCGAATGATTCCAAAGTGGAGCCATCAACATCGAGAAAATTTCACCGAAGCGGTCCATGAAGTTGCTCATATTGAGGCGCTCTCCTTTTCCTGCAATGTTTGACTTAACAACCAAAGCACCAAGTCGGCATACTCAATACCAGCAGCCTTAGCAGCCATTGGCACCAAAGAGTGAGAAGTCATGCCGGGAGAAGTATTCATCTCCAGTAAGTAAGGCTTGCCAGTCTTTTGTTCCAACATCACATCTGCACGTCCCCATGTACGGCAGCCCAAAGCTTTATATGCAGCCAAAGCCAGCTCTTGGACAGCGGCATTTACTTCAGGCGCAAGTCCGGTTGGACATAAGTACTGAGTCTCGTCAGAAAAGTACTTGTTATGAAAATCGTAATTTGCTTGCGGTGGAATGATTTTGATTACAGGTAAGGCTTCAGCTGCGTTTCCCTGACCAACCAATGGACAAGTGAGTTCGTCACCAATGATGCAAGTCTCTGCAATCACTTTTTTATCTAATCCAGCGGCAAGCTTGTATGCAGCAGGCAACTCGTCTACCGACTTGACTTTTGTTAAGCCCAATGAAGAGCCCTCATGCGCAGGCTTCACAATCAAAGGTAGCCCCAAATGCTTCACAACCGCATTCCAGTCGCTATCAACTGTCAGCTCTTCATATTCAGGAGTCGAGAGTCCGCTACTAATCCAGACTTGCTTAGTAACAATTTTGTCTATAGCTAGAGCAGATGCCAAAACTCCACTACCGGTATAAGGCAAGCCTAGTAATTCAAGTAAGCCCTGAATAGTTCCATCTTCGCCAAAGCGACCGTGAAGAGAAATAAATATGCGATCAAAATTTTCTTTCGCTAATTCAGTGGGGCAACGCAAACCAGTATCAAAAGGGTGAGCATCAACCCCTTTTGCACGCAGGGCCTCTAATACGCCATTGCCGGACAAGAGAGAGATCTCTCTCTCACCAGATTTACCACCCAGCAATACGCCAACGCGACCGAAAGACCTAGGGTCCAAGCCAGCTAAGCTAGCCTTTGCGCGATCACCCCAAGAGTCAAAATTAGCAACTACCTTAGACATTCTTTGCCTCCGCAAGTGTATGTGGCAAAGCAGAAATTGAACCTGCACCCATCGTGATTAGTACATCCCCATCTTTTAAAACTTGACTCAATTTTTCTGGCATTTCGGCAATGCTTGCAGCATAGGCAACAGCACCTGTATTTAATAAAGCTTTGGAGTTCTTATCCTCTGCGATAGCAGCTTTCATCAAGCTCTTGCTATCGGCTCCTGGAATTTTTGCTTCCCCTGCTGGATATACATCAGTCAAGATCAATGCATCAAAACTTTTAAGTACCTGAACAAATTCGCCAAAGCAATCACGCGTTCTAGTGAAGCGGTGCGGCTGGAATGCCAAGACTAAACGGCGATCTGGATAAGCACCTCTGGCCGCTGCTAGCGTTGCCGCCATCTCAACTGGATGATGGCCATAATCATCAATTAAGGTAAAGCTGCCACCAGATGCCAGCGGAATTTCTCCATAGCGCTGGAAGCGACGGCCAACCCCACTAAATTCAGAGAGCGCTTTAATAATTGCCTCATCACCTACACCCAACTCTGTTGCAATTCCAATTGCAGCCAAGGCATTGCGAACGTTATGCAAGCCCGGCAAGTTGAGGGTGATATTTAGCGGTCCCGGCTTATTGCCATGCCTACGTACTGTCCGACGATCAACTGTAAAGTGCATCCGAGTCCCATCGGCACGAACATTACTTGCACGAATATCTGCATCTTCTGATGTGCCATAACGTAGCACCGGCTGAGATACGAAAGGAATGATGTCACGTACATTGGCATCATCAATACAAAGCACTGCCACACCATAAAACGGCATGCGCTGAATAAACTGGACAAATGCTTGCTTTAGACGCGCCATATCATGCTGATAAGTATCCATATGATCAGCATCAATATTGGTTACCACTTCCATTGCAGGGAATAACTGCAAAAAAGAAGCATCTGATTCGTCTGCTTCTACAACAATGAAATCGCCACGCCCCAAACGAGCGTTAGCGCCTGCTGAATTAAGCTTCCCACCGATCACAAATGTTGGATCAAGCCCGCCCTCAGCTAAAACTGATGCTACCAAGCTAGTGGTAGTTGTCTTACCGTGTGTTCCTGCAATCGCAATACCTTGCTTTAGGCGCATTAACTCACCCAACATCACCGCGCGTTGTATGACTGGAACCTTTGCTGCGCGTGCAGCCAAAACTTCTGGATTATTTCCTGTAACAGCAGTAGATATCACAACAGCTTCAGCGGTACCAATATTTTTTGGATCATGGCCGATATGAATGACTGCACCCAGCTCTCTTAGACGCTTAGTCACTGCACCATCAGCAAGATCGGATCCTGAAACCTGGTAACCCAGGTTCAAAAGCACTTCAGCAATGCCGCTCATGCCAGCACCACCGATACCGATGAAGTGAATTTGCTGAACGATATGCTTCATACACCCACCCCCGCACAATCTGCACATACTTCAGCTACTCGCTGAGTTGCATGGGGCTTTGCTAGCGCATGTGCACGCAATGCCATCTCTTTTAATTCTGTACGATTGAAGTTTTGAATCATCATTGCCAAATCTTGTGGATTAAGCAATGGCTGCGGTAATAAAACCGCTGCATCCACATTTGATAGAAACTGCGCATTCGCAGTTTGATGGTCATCAATAGCAAATGGGAAAGGAATAAGACAGGACGCAACCCCACAAGCAGCTATTTCAGAAACTGTCATAGCGCCTGAGCGACAAATCACTAAATCAGCCTGTGAATATGCAGCGGGCATGTCGTCTATAAAAGGGCGAATATCTGCAACAATCCCTAAGTCAGCATATCTTTTTTGTAAATCCACCAAATGTTTATCGCCTGCCTGGTGTATCACCTTAGGACGTGACTCTTCTGGAATTAATGCCAGAGCAGCTGGAATATTTTCATTTAAGGCAGCGGCACCTAAGCTACCGCCCACCACCAATACAGATAACGGTCCCTGACGCTGTTCGTAACGAGCTGCAGGCGCTAACATATGATCAAACTCTTCACGAATAGGATTACCCACCCACTCTGCATGCGCCATCGTGTCAGGGAAGCCAGTCAAGGTTCGCATCGCAATTTTATTCAACGCCAAATTTGCACTACCAGCAACAGAATTTGACTCATGCAAGACTAGTGGTCGCTTCAAAAACTTAGCAACCAAACCACCAGGAAAAGTAATGTAACCACCCATACCAAGTACAACATTTGGTTTTATACGGCGTATGATCTTCCAACTTTGAATGCAAGCCCGCATAAGATTAATAGGTAGCATCAACTTTGCTTTTATTCCCTTGCCACGCAAACCACCAAACTCAACTGCCTCAAACGGAAAATCACAAGACTTCACAATGCGATACTCCATGCCTGCTTGGTTACCTAACCAAGAGACATTCCAACCGCAAATCCGCAAATATTCAGCCACAGCAAGACCTGGGAAAATATGCCCGCCAGTACCACCAGCCATCACCAGAATTGAGGGTTTTGTCAAAGCTTCCCTCCGCGCATCAGGATACGATTTTCAAAATCAATGCGTAGCAACATTGCCACAGCAACTGCATTCATCAAAATTCCAGAGCCGCCATAACTGACTAAGGGCAAAGTCAGACCCTTGGTTGGAAGTAGCCCGAGGTTCACGCCCATATTAATGAAGGCCTGCCAACCAATCCAGATAGCAACACCTTTAGCAGCCAAACCAGCGAAGCTGCGATCCAATTGCAAAGCAGTACGGCCAATTAAGAAGGCGCGGCGGACGATCCAATAAAACAAGAAGATCATGACCACTACACCAACAAAGCCTAACTCTTCACCAATCACGGCCATGATGAAGTCGGTATGCGCTTCTGGTAGGTAATGTAATTTTTCTACACTGCCGCCAAGACCTAAACCAAACCATTCGCCACGACCAAACGCCATAAGTGAGTGTGTCAACTGATAACCCTTATTGGCAGCATTGTCGACTTGCCACGGGTCCATAAAAGCCAACATACGTCCACGACGAAACGGAGAGAGCGCAATCATCGTTGCGCCACTCATCAAACCAACAGCAATTAATCCACCAAATAACTTGGCATTAATACCACCTAAAAAGAGGATGCCGAATGCAATTAAGGCGACCACCACAAATGCGCCCATATCTGGTTCTGCCATTAACAATCCACCCACCAAGGCAACCGCAATACCCATCGGTAGCATGCCTTTAACAAACGAATGGAGATATTCTTGACGTTGAACGGTATAGCTTGCTGCAAAAATTACTGCAGCAAATTTCATTAACTCGGAGGGCTGAAAGTTCATTAAGCCCAGGGGAATCCAGCGCTTTGCACCATTGACACCTTTACCAATGCCAGGAATCAATACGGCGATCAGTAGCAAGACAGTGAATCCAAAAATCACTGGCGAATAACGATCCCATATCTTAGTAGGAATCTTAAAAGCCCAGATCCCGACGCCAATCGCGATCACCAAAGAAATCACGTGACGAATAAGGAAGAAATTACTGCTGTAATTTGCGTACTTCGGTCCATCGGCTAAAGTAATAGAAGCGGAGTACACCATTACTAGGCCAATTAACATCAGCGACAGAATTGCCCATACGAGCAACTGGTCATAGTCCATCATGCGTGAACGGGTCTGCTCTACGCCTGATACCGCATCTCGTAAACCAGTACGGAAGTTATCAATACCGCCACGGGAAAAATTCCAGAAGCGATTTAGTCTAAGGCGATTTTCAGGGAATAATTTCTCTTTTAAGTTCATACCTGAACTCCTTCAAATTGCATGCCCAATTCCTCTACTTCTGCAGCAAATACTTGAGCTCTCTCAACGTAATCGCGGAATTGATCTAAGCTTGCGCAAGCAGGAGAAAGCAGTACTAAATCTCCAGAGATAGCTTGTGCTGCTGCAGCCTGAACGGCGGACTTCAGATCACCGCAATTTGTAATTTGAATATCAGAACCTAAAGCCTCAGCAATTGCAGCCCCATCTTTGCCGATCAAGAAAGCACCCTTTACAAAACGTAATGCTGGCTCACGTAATGGACTGAAATCTTGCCCCTTACCTTCACCGCCAGCAATTAACCAAATACGTCTTCCAGACTCATTGCTACCAAGACCATTCAATGCAGCAACAGTAGCGCCTACATTCGTACCTTTACTGTCATCAACATATTCAACATCTTTAACAATCGCAATACTTTGCACACGGTGCGGCTCACCATGGTAATCACGCAAACCATGCAATAGCACATTCATCGGCAAATTTGCAGCACGGGCTAAGGCAAGCGCTGCTAAGGCGTTTAATGCATTGTGACGTCCACGTATTCTTAGTGCATCTGCAGGAATCAAACGCTTAAGTCTTAAAGGCTCATCTTCTTCTATAGCTGCGGATTTACGACGACGCTTAGGCTTTGGCTCAACGTCCTCATCAACTTCAGCCCATACCAGCCAATCAATTCCGCCTGCACGTAAGTCATGCTCAACACCAAAAGCACCTTGCTCATTTGGGCGATTAGATCCAAACGTCACAATAGGGTTATCAGTCTTTTGCTTCTCGGAAAGCAATCCCATTACAAGGGGATCATCGCGATTCAGAATACAAACTGTATCTGTACCAAATATTTTTGACTTAGCCTCTGCATATGATTGCATATCACCATGCCAATCTAAATGATCTTGTGTAATATTCAACACGGTTGCCGCTGTAGCATTCAGTGTATGCGTGTAGACCAATTGGAAACTCGAGAGCTCCAATACCCAGACATCAGGCATATCCACCATTTGATCTGCTGTATCTAAGCAACTCATCAACTTCTCTAAGGCTGCAGGACTAATGTTTCCTGCAACAGCAACTTTCTTGCCAGCACGCTCGCACAGCTGACCAGTTAATGCAGTAGTGGTCGTTTTTCCATTAGTACCAGTAACCGCCAACACTGCAGTGGTATAGCCTGACCCTTGTTCTTGCGCCATCCGACTTAAAGCAGATATTGCTCGAGCAAAAAATTCAATTTCGCTCCAAACATCGATTTCAGCCTCCTCAGCTTTTACTAAGAAAGAATAAGTTGGGTCTTGCACCGGAGAAAGGCCCGGGCTGATACCAATCACATCAATATTTTTCAGCAGGCCTTCAGTTAAGGGACCAAAACAAATATCTTTTAAACCTGCAATACGAAGCTCATCGAGCCAAGCATTTTGTTTCTCAGTAAATGTTGATTGTTCGCGCGTATCTGCCAAGCGTACTTCTGCGCCATTACGTAAGCACCACTTTGCCATGGCAACGCCTGACTCACCCAATCCTAAAATAAGGAATCGGTGGGGTGCTTGATAGCCTTCATCAGCCATGAAAGCTGAATTTGCAAAGGTGTTTTCTAGGATCAACATATTTACTTTTGGATTACCGTAACTTCAAGCTAGACAAGCCAATTAAGACTAAAAGAATGGTGATGATCCAGAAACGTACTACCACTTGCGTCTCCTTCCATCCACCCAATTCAAAATGGTGATGCAATGGTGCCATCCGGAAAATTCGACGGCCTTCGCCAAAATGTTTTTTTGTGAACTTAAACCAAGTTACTTGAAGCATGACTGAGACAGTCTCGGCAACGAAAATGCCGCCCATCACAAACAACACAATTTCTTGACGAACAATCACGGCGATAGTGCCTAGCGCTCCACCTAGAGCTAGCGCGCCTACATCACCCATAAATACTTGTGCAGGATGCGTGTTGTACCAAAGGAATGCCAGACCAGCGCCACCCATAGCGCCGCAGAAAATCATTAGCTCACCAGCGCCTGGTATGTAAGGAAAGAGGAGATACTTTGCATAAATCGCATTACCCATCACATAGGCAAAGGCACCTAAAGCAGCCCCAACTAAAATCACCGGCATGATGACAAGACCATCAAGGCCATCAGTCAGATTGACGGCATTACTACTACCAACAATCACTAGATAACTCAAGATGATGAAGCCCATTATTCCTAACGGGTAGCTGACTTCTTTCATGAAGGGTATTAATAAATCCGTTTTTGCAGGTAGATCTAGTGCAAAGCCACTTCTGAGCCATTCATAAAACAATTGCAATACTTTGAAGTTATTTACCTCGGACACCGAGAATGCTAAATAAATTGCAGCAAATAATCCAATCAATGTTTGCCAGAAAAATTTTTCTCTCGAGGCCATACCCTTAGGATCTTTGTAAACCACTTTACGGTAGTCATCTACCCAGCCCACTAGACCAAAACCAAAAGTAACGATCATCACAATCCAAATAAAACGATTGCTTAAATCTGCCCACAACATGCATGAGATAAAGATGCCTATCAAAATTAATACACCACCCATCGTAGGCGTACCTGATTTCACTAAATGGGTTTGCGGTCCATCGGTGCGAACGGCTTGACCCATTTTTAAGGCGGCTAATTTACGAATCACCCAAGGCCCTGCAGCCAAACCAATTAACAAAGCAGTCACAGTAGCCATCACCGCTCTAAAGGTGATGTAGTTAAAGACCCGAAAGAATCCAAAATCATCTTGCAACCATTGCGCCAACATTAAGAGCATGTTTTAGCCTCCTCTAATAAGGCCTGCACTACACGCTCCATACGCATAAACCGTGAACCTTTAACTAAAATATTGAGATGTTGATTGCTGCCACTAGACTGTGCATGCAGCGCATCTCTTAATTGCGCAATCAGACCATTCATATCGGAAAAATGAACTGCGCTAGATTTCACCTCATTACTGCTAGCAACCTCATTAAATCCCTGCAGAGCAAATTCGCATTGCTCACCCAAAGCAAACAACTTTGAGACTCCCTGTTCCGCCGCATAGGCCCCAACTTCCCGATGGAACTCTGGACCTTGATTGCCAACTTCACCCATATCGCCCAAAATCAACCAAGATAAGTTGCCAGATTGTTTGAGGGCATCAATTGCAGCTCTTACAGAGTCAGGATTGGCGTTATAGCTATCGTCAATTAAGGTGTGATTTGAATCAATCACCTTTGCTTGCATACGGCCATTAACTGGTGAGAAAGACTCGAGACCCTGCTTAATCTTTTCAATGCTTACACCAGCAGCTATACCAACAGCACTTGCAGCCAAAGCATTTCGGACATTGTGACTGCCCAAAGTATTTAACTGAACTTCGATGGTGCCCTGTTCAGCCTGTATCTGGACCCTGCCATTACTTAAAAGACTTCCAGTCACTGAAGCTGAAGTTTTAGTCAGTGCAGACGAGAGAACAAAGTCAATTACTTGACGACCGGCAGCAGCCTGACGCCAAACATTTGCAAATTCTGAATCTGCTGGAAATACTGCAATGCCATCATCTGGCAAGGCACGAATCGCATCAGAGTGCTCTTCTGCCACTGCTGCAACCGTTGCCATAAATTCCTGATGTTCGCGCTGGGCATTATTAATTAATGCAATATTCGCTTGTGCAATTGCAGCTAACTGCGCTGTTTCACCGGGATGGTTCATGCCGAGCTCAACAACTGCGAGGCGATCTGTTGAACGCAATTTCAAGAGTGTTAATGGCAAACCAATATCGTTATTTAGATTACCTTTAGTAACCAGCGTATGCTGCTCACCAACTGCAGCCTTGAAAATGGAGGAAATCATTTCTTTAACAGTGGTCTTGCCGTTACTACCCGTGACCAATGCCAAAGGGATAGGATGATTAGCACGCCATGCTTTTGCCAAATTTCCTAATCCAATGCGGGTATTTGACACACAAATTGCAGGCAAGTCTGCCGGAACTTTATCTTGACTGCTAATGAGAGCCGCACCAGCGCCGGCCTTAGCTACATCAGATAAAAAGTCATGCGCATCAAAGCGCTCGCCAACCAAGGCAACAAACAATTCATTGCGATTGATCTGACGACTATCCGTTCCCACCCGGGAAATGACTAATTCTTGCGCAGCTTTTGCAGACGCATTAATTAATGTGCTTCCAGGCAACATAGCCTGTGCTTGCGCAAGGGTTGTCATGACTGACATCAGACCCCTCCTCCCGCAGCTAAGCGAATATGCTCTTGGTCAGAGAAATCGAATTTCTTACCATTGATTTCTTGGGTGGTTTCATGACCCTTACCGGCAATCAAAACAATATCGTGCGCATCAGCGTGACGAATTGCAGCCATGATAGCTGCCGCACGATCGGCGATCATTTGAATATTTGGTGCATCCGCCTTAATACCGCTGCGAATCATTTGCATAATGGCTTGTGGGTCTTCGGAGCGCGGATTATCGCTAGTAATGAGGATGTGGTCAGCATTGCGCTCAGCAACGGTGCCCATCAATGAACGTTTACTAGCATCACGATCACCACCACAACCAAATACACACCAAATTTTTCCACCACGCTGAACAGCAATAGGGCGCAATGCTTGTAAGGCTTTCTCTAAGGCATCAGGCGTGTGTGCGTAATCGACAATTGCCAATAAGCCCTCTGTTTTTTGTTGCTTGCTAAGGCGAATGAGCTCCATACGACCAAGCACCGGGTTTAATTGACTTACTTTTTTGCCAGCACCTTCGCAATGAATTCCCTGTGTAAGCAATACTGCCCATACGGCCAATGCATTGCTTAAATTAAATTCGCCTAGTAACGGAATATGTATTTGAACGCTACCGACACCCTCACAAACAAATGTGGAGTCGTAGCCCGAGCCACTTAGCACAATGTCTTTTGCATAAATACGTTGTAAACGATCGCCAAATTTTTCAAAGCCATTGAAGACAGATGGGGATAATCCATATGCCCAGACCTTTAAGTTCTCTCTCGCCAACAAATTCATCGCTAACTCGCGACCAAAAGCATCATCTAAATTAATGACCGCATGTTGAAGCCCGGCTTGGCGAAATAATTTCGCTTTTGCCTCAGCATAATCAGCCATGCTGCCGTGGTAATCCAAATGATCCTGCGTCAGATTAGTGAACACTGCGCAATTAAATTCAGTACCGGCAATTCGAGCTTGATGTAGTGCATGTGAAGACACCTCCATTACCACTTGTTTTGCGCCGGCTTTGGCCAACTCTACTAGCTGGGTCTGTAATTTAGGGGCATCCGGAGTTGTGTATCCAGTACGAACTAATTCTCCCGGGAAGCCAGTACCTAAGGTACCTAAAACTGCTGTGCGATGATTGCTTGCATCTAAGGCTTGAGCTAACCACTGCGTGATACTGGTTTTGCCATTGGTGCCAGTGACGCCAATGATTTTTAATCCCTTGCTCGGATGGCCATACCATTGTGCGCATAGCTCACCTGCTTTTGTCGCAAGCTGCTCAACAGCAAAACATTGTGGATGATCTAAATATTGCTTACCTACACCCGCTGGATCGAAGACCACTGCGGCTGCGCCATTCTCTAATGCTGCCTCAATGAATTGACGACCATCACGCAAGGCATTGCCATGACCTACAGGGTAGGCAAAAAAGATATCGCCAGACTGAATCTGGCGAGTATCTGCACACACTTTTGCAGAAGCATTTGCTAGTGTGTGTAAGTGGTCAATCAAATGATTGGTGTCTATTTTCAAGTTCACCCTCATCGCTTCAAAACCACATGTTGAGCCTGTGCAGCTACTGGCCGAATTTCTTCTGAAGCCTTATCTTCCAATACCATTTGCTTAACTTTACTGTCTGGCAAGACATTCAATGAACGGAGCGTCTCCCCAACAATTGTGGAGAATACGGGTGCTGCAACATCACCACCATAATGACTTCCACCAGTAGGCTCATCAATCATTACCGCAACCACAATACGTGGCGCACTAATGGGGGCAAGTCCAGCAAAGTAAGCGCGATAAGAATTGCCATATCCTTTGCCAACTAATTTATGGGCAGTGCCTGTTTTTCCGCCAACGCGATAACCTTCAGCCTGCGCTTTGACTGCAGTTCCCCCCGGCTCAGTAACCGCTTCCATCATGTTGCGCATTTCAATCGCTGTTTTTGGAGAGAGGACTTTAGTGCCTGGCTTGAACTCAGGACTACGCTCAATCGTCAGGGGAACTAATTCGCCATCACGTGCAAAGACTGTGTATGCGCGTGCCACCTGAAAGAGTGACGCAGAAATACCGTAACCGAACGCAATACGCGCCTGATCAGTAGGCATCCATTTTTTGAAAGGATGCACTGTACCTGCAACAGCACCAGGGAAACCAATTTTCGGTGCCTGACCCAAACCAACTGCAGTATAGAAATCCCACATTTCTTCAGCAGAAAGATTATTCATCGCAATCTTTGCTGTACCGATGTTGCTAGATTTTTGAATAATTTGTGCGACTGTGAGATTTCCATAGGGATGGGTATCTGTAATAGGCTTAGGACCTACTAAATATTTCGCACCAATCACCATATTGGTATCCGGCTTGACTGCGCCTTTTTCTAAAGCAATTGAAATTGTTAATGGCTTCATCGTTGAGCCAGGCTCAAAGGTATCCGTTAATACGCGATTACGTAATTGCTCGCCCGTTAAATACCTGCGATCATTTGGGTTGTAGCTTGGGTAATTTGCTAATGCCAAAATCTCGCCCGTTTGTGTGTCGAGCACTACAGCGCCACCCGCTTTTGCGTGATGCTTTTCAACTGCATCTTTAACAGCGTTGTAAGCTAAGAACTGAATCTTGCTATCAATAGAGAGATTGAGATCTTTACCATTTTGTGGCAATTGCAAGATCGCTACATCTTCAACAACGCGACCCAAGCGATCTACCACCACACGTCTTTGACCTGGATGACCAGCGAGCTCATTCTCACGGGAGAGCTCCATGCCTTCCTGGCCCTTATCGTTCACATTAGTAAAACCAACCACATGCGCCATCGCCTCGCCTTCTGGGTAAAAGCGGCGATATTCATTATTTAAGCCAATGCCTGGAATTTCCAACTGCTTAATCTGTTGTGCAACAGCGGGATCAACTTGACGCTTCAAGAAAATCTGCTTGCGCTCTTCTTTTAACTTCTTACGCAACTCTGCTTCACTCATCTGCAAGAGGCTCGCCAACTTTTGAACTTTATCTGCCGATAAATCATCTGGGACAGTATCGTTATAGGCGATAACGGACTTCGCCTCCAGGCTGGTTGCAATCACTTGGCCGTTGCGATCCAAAATTTTCCCACGACTAGCGGGCAGCTCTAATTCACGCTGAGTGCCGCGCACACCCTTAGCTTCATAGAATGCATTTCCCGGGCCCTGAATCCAAAATGCACGTAGTAATAGCATCATGAAAACAAAGAATAAGAGGAATAGCATCAAACGCGACCGCCACATTGGCAGACGCAAAACTAAATTTGGCGTAGTAGAGAAACCGACCGGCCTCATTTAGCCTCCTTTAAATACAAAGTACGCTCAGGAGTAATCGGAGACATATGCAATTGATTGCGAGCAACGTCGCGAATACGGGCAGACTTGGAGAGATTGCGCTGCTCATATTCCAAGCGTAACCATTCTTGATTTAACTTGCGCTCTTCAATCTGTGCGCGCTCTTGAAGAATAAATAACTTACGAGCACGCTGCTGAGCTGCTACCAATGAAAGAGCGCAAATTAGTAATAAAGCGAGTAAAGTTAAAGTGGCACGATTCATGCAACCACTCCTACACGTTTTTCAGCTACGCGCATAATTGCTGAACGTGCACGTGGATTCTCAGATACCTCAGCATCGCTTGGCTTAACGCGGCCAATAATTTCAAGTGCGCTTTGAGGCAAATCTCTTTCGCGCACAGGCAAACCGCGTGGAACCTCTACCTTTGCATGTGCTTGCATGAACTGCTTCACGATGCGGTCTTCGAGTGAATGAAAACTAATCACGGCAAGTCTTGCGCCGGGCTTTAGTAATTTCAGGGCTGCTTTTAAACCAAGTTCTAAATCTTCTAACTCACGATTAATAAAAATACGTAATGCTTGAAACGTTCTTGTTGCAGGATCTTGACCTGCCTCACGAGTGCGCACTACGCTAGCTACGAGACTGGCTAACTCGGTTGTAGTTTTTGGAGACAAGCCTTCTTCGCGCTTGGCCACAATAGCCTTCGCAATCTGAAAAGCAAAGCGTTCTTCTCCGTAAGTCTTAATCACTTGTGTGATTTCCTCTGGCGGTGCTTGCTCCAACCACTGTGCCGCAGTCAAACCGTGGTCGGTATTCATGCGCATATCGAGCGGACCTTCTCGACGAAAAGAAAATCCCCGATGTGCTTCGTCTACTTGCGGCGAACTGATTCCTAAGTCCAATAAAATGCCATCGACCGATTCCGGTGCTGCGTACTGATCCATCTGCGCAAAACTGTCGTGCACTATCTTGAGTCGTGGGTCGTTGATTTGTTGTGCTACTGCAATCGCATCTAAATCCTTGTCGAATGAAATCATGCGCGCAGAAGGATTCAACTCCTTGAGCAGTGCCTGCGTATGACCGCCGCGCCCAAAGGTTCCATCGATTACCAAAATTTGTTTTTGTGTATTTTGATTTTGAATCAGCAGACCGCCAACTAGCGCCGTCACCGCCTCGGCCAGTAATACTGGGCGATGAGTTATGTTCATGGCACCCTGTCATCAAAAATTAAATTGCTTGAGCGCTTCAGGCATGCCTTGAGCAATCGCAGCCTGTTCTTTTGCGGCGTATGTAACTGCATCCCACAATTCCAAGTGACTGCCCATACCAAGCAAGATCACTTCTTTTTCAATGCCTGCTGCTGCACGCAACTCAGGACTTACCAATACGCGACCAGCGCTATCTAAATCCATTTCAGCTGCGTTACCTAAGAAAATACGGCGCCACCAATGAGCATCCATGGGAAGCTGTGCAACCCTTGCTCTGAAGGTTTCCCACTCTGGTCTTGGGAAGAGGAGGAGGCAGCCATCGGGGTGTTTTGTGAGCGTGATTCGACCCTCGCCCTGTACCAACAAGGCGTCACGATGCTTAGCCGGCACAGACATGCGGCCTTTTGCATCTAAATTGAGAGCTGACGCACCTTGAAACACCATTTACCCCACTTTTTCACACTTCCTCCCACTTTAGAGGATCGCACTAAGAGGGTCAAGTGTTTTTGGGAGTTTTTTCAGGAATTTCCCTAGTGTTTACAAACACTTAGCGTCATGTGTTGAGAAAATGGTGATAGTAAAATAGCTACTTGAAACAATGGCTTGGAAAATATACTTAAGAATAGATCTTAGCTATTGGGCAGGATAATGCCTAAATATACTGTATTTAAAAACAGTAATTGGTAAAAAAATATATCCGGAATTAATTAGAAATTGATTTGGTTAATCAAATCCAATTTCAGTTTTAAATTTTGTAAGCAGTAGTGGTCATCATCTTTGACATGACCTGCATTATTTTTTGAACGGGCTCGGGTAAATTTACACCACCAGCATCTTTTGCAGCCTGTCCGTGAATAATTTCATCGATGCGCATTTGGTCAACAATTGCTCGAGATCGCTGATCATCTTTGGGTAATTTTTCAAGATGACTTTCTAGATGATTCTCAACTTGTTTTTCTGTTTCAGCAACGAAACCTAAACTCCACTTATCCCCCGCTAAGCCAGCCGCCAAGCCGATTGCAAAGGATCCCGCATACCAAAGTGGATTAAGATAACTAGTGTGTGACCCGAGCTCTTGAAGACGAGTTTCACACCACGCAAGGTGATCCATCTCCTCTTGCGCAGAGTGATCTAACATCTCCCGAATTTCTGGATTTCGTGCGACTAATTTTTGCGATTGATAGAGCGCTTGCGCACAAACTTCACCAACGTGATTCACACGCATGAGTCCTGCCGCATGTTTACGTTCAGCAGCATCTAACCCTGAACTACTCCCCACATCAGAGTCTGGAATAGGTCTATGGGCATTAGCACCCCCAACTACCGACCTAAGTGCAGAATCAAACTCTAGAATGAGGCGATCCATCGGGGACATGAAAACTAAACAAGAACCTCTGTTTTACAGCTTTGCTTGGTCTTCAAACCAAGCTCTGCCAAAAGCTCACGGTCTTGTTCTGCCTCAGGATTACCGGTAGTGAGTAGTTGCTCACCATAGAAAATCGAATTGGCACCAGCCATAAAACACATAGCTTGAACTGCCCTACCGAGCTCCTGACGACCAGCAGATAAACGTACTCGGGCCTTAGGCATAGTGATCCTTGCAACCGCAATTGTTCTCACAAACTCCAGAGGATCCAAAGGCTTTTGCTCTGCCAATGGCGTTCCAGCCACTGGAACCAAATGATTAATGGGAACAGACTCTGGATAAGGATTCAAATTAGCCAAACGGGCTAAAAATGCAGCTCGTTGCTGCCTAGATTCGCCCATTCCAACAATACCACCGCAGCAAACAGACATGCCAGCAGCGCGGACATTAGAAATCGTATCCAAGCGGTCTTGATAGCCGCGGGTAGAGATCACAGAGCGATAAAAATCTTCGCTAGTATCTAGGTTATGGTTGTAAAAGTCTAAGCCAGCCTCTTGCAAAGCCTGGGCTTGATCTGCCTCTAGCATGCCTAGGGTGGCGCAAGTCTCTAAACCCAAAGCTTTCACACCCTTGATCATGGCGGTAACTTTTTCAATATCGCGATCTTTGGGCTCGCGCCAAGCGGCACCCATACAGAAACGGTTAGAACCGGCGGCCTTAGCGGCTTTAGCTGCCTCTAGAACATCTTCTAATCCCATCAACTTCTCAGCCTTGACGTCGGTGTCATAACGAGCAGCTTGGGGGCAGTAACTGCAGTCTTCAGGGCAGCCGCCTGTCTTAATTGACAACAAAGTGGCTAATTCCACATCACCCTCTGGAAAATATGACTTGTGAGTATCTTGAGCCTTAAGCATTAACTCATTTAAGGGAAGAGCAAATAAGGCCTCAATTTGAGTCACCGACCACTCGCCAGATACTTGGACCCCTATATTTATGTCCTGATGCAAATCCGCTTTGGATTTGAACTGGGTTAAGGGTTTTTCAACGGTTTGAGTGTCCTGCATGGGCAAATTCCAGAAAATGGGTAGATTCAAGGCATAAACATAACAGATACAAGCCTAAATTTGGAAAAACTAGTGTTCAAATATCAAACATGAAGGTTATTTCTGATTTAAATCAAACCCCCCTTGTTGATCGCAGCCTAGCCGCAGTTTGGCACCCATGCACTCAGATGAAACAGCATGAGTCCTTTCCCTTGGTTGCTATTACAAAGGGTAAGGGTGCGTGGCTCTATGACGAAAATGGAAAAGCCCTACTCGATTCCATCAGCTCTTGGTGGACCAATTTATTTGGTCACTCCAATCCACGCATCAATCAAGCCATTACTGCGCAACTTGAAAAAATCGAGCACGTCATGCTCGCAGGATTTACCCATCAGCCAGTCGTTGAGTTATCAGAAAAACTTTCTACACTCACCAATCACCACTTAGGTCATGTCTTCTACGCATCTGATGGCGCATCTGCTGTTGAGATTGCATTAAAGATGAGTCACCACTACTGGCAACTGAATGGCAAGCCGCAAAAGAAAAAATTTGTTTGCCTGCAGAATGGCTATCACGGAGAAACACTCGGTGCGTTAGCCGTCACTGACGTTGCTATTTTTCGAGAGGCCTATGGATCACTCTTGCAAGAGGTGTTCACAATTACATCGCCAGATGCCCGTAAGGCAAAAGCAGGCGAGAACGCAGAAGATGTCGCAAAGCATGCAGCCAAACAACTTGAAGAATTATTAACAAGAGAGCATCACAATATTGCTGCCATCATTGTGGAGCCCTTGGTGCAATGTGCCGGTCAGATGGCCATGCACTCCCCTGAATATGTCCGCTTAGCAAGGGAGTTATGCGATCGATATGAGGTACATCTGATTGCCGATGAGATTGCGGTGGGCTGCGGGCGCAGTGGTAAATTTTTCGCTTGTGAGCATGCTGGTGTCTGGCCAGACTTTCTAACACTCTCAAAAGGTATTAGTGGCGGGTATTTGCCACTGTCACTTTGCCTAACCACTGATCGGATTTATCAAGCTTTTTATGGCGATCAGACCCAGCAAGGGTTTTTGCATTCTCATTCGTATACCGGCAATCCATTAGCCTGTGCTGCAGCCCTAGCCTGTCTTGAGATATTTGAAACAGACAAAGTACTAGAGAAAAATATTGAGCGCTCACACGATTTAGCAGCTGCATTTATGTGGGCAAAAGTGGATTCTCGAATTGAGCATTGGCGCCAACAGGGAATGATCTTGGCATTCGACATTAAGCTTGAGTCTCTAAAGAATCCGAAGACGTTTGCGCGCACAATGTTTGCAAATAGTTTGGATGAAGGCGTGTTAATCAGACCAATCGGCAATACTATTTACGTCATGCCTCCCTATATTTTGTCACCTGCAGAAACTATGCAATTAGGTAAAGCCGTGCAAGTTGCCCTTGAGAAAACATTGGCATGACCAACTCTGCGAACACATTCAAAGCCATCAATTTGGCGAAAGAGCAAATTGATGCTCTTGAGTCGCAATTACTCAAACGTAAACTCCGGGCCACAGAATCTCCATGCGATACCAAAGCTTTGGTTGAAGGGCGTGAATTAAAGGCATTCTGTAGCAATGACTATCTGGGGCTCGCAAACCATCCAGAACTGATTAAAGCACTGGCTGAAGGCGGCAAAAATTATGGGGTAGGTAGCGGAGCCTCCCATCTTATAAGCGGTCATAGCATCGCTCATGAGCGCCTTGAAAAACAATTAGCCTCTTTTCAAGAGCAGCATATCCCAAATGCACGTGCACTCTTTTTTAGTACTGGCTATCTCGCAAATCTCACTGCCATTACAGCCCTA
This sequence comes from Polynucleobacter sp. JS-Safj-400b-B2, assembly GCF_018881975.1. GTDB lineage: Bacteria > Pseudomonadota > Gammaproteobacteria > Burkholderiales > Burkholderiaceae > Polynucleobacter. The sequence goes on from NZ_JACVPJ010000002.1 coordinate 210,424, forward strand.
GCAATGCTTGCACCACAAAAATCCACCAGCATTTATTCGGCAAAACTAAATCATGCATCTTTAATTGATGGCATTCGTTTGGCGGCCGCACAAACTCAAGCCAGCGTCTCCCTGTTTGATCATACGAATATCGACTCATTAAGCGAACAACTCAAGACAGATCAGAATCCTCTTAAAATTATTGTTACTGATGGTGTCTTTAGCATGGATGGCGATCTCGCTCCAGTAAAAGAACTATTAAAGCTTGCTGAACAATACGATGCACTTTTGTTGGTAGATGATGCTCACGGCTTCGGAGTTTTAGGAAAGCTAGGTCACGGTATTTTGGAGCAAGGAAATATCTGCTCCGATCGAATTATTTATATCGGCACTCTTGGTAAGGCTGCTGGTGTCAGCGGCGCTTTTGTTTGCGCACAAGCAACATTCATTGAGTGGCTGATTCAAAAGGGGCGCCCTTTTATTTACAGCACAGCAACCCCCCCTGCAATTGCGCACACCTTATCTAAGAGTTTAGAGATTATTAGCGGCGATGAAGGGAGTAATCGTCGCACTCAACTCAATAAACTCATTCGTATCTGGCAAGATGAGATGCAGTTCTCTCAATGGGAAAAAGTTTCTTCTTGCACCGCAATTCAACCTGTGATTTTGGGTAGCAATGCCAACGCTTTGCTTGCTGCACAGTTATTGGATGAAGCGGGGTATTGGATTCCAGCTATTCGACCCCCTACCGTACCCAATGGCAGCGCAAGATTGCGTATTACCTTTTCTGCCAATCACAGCGAGGCAGATTTACGTCAGTTAATCATTAGCTTGAAAGCCATTGAACAACAGGTCATGGAAAAGGCATCTCATGAGTAAGCTCAATGGCCTCTTTGTCACTGGCACCGATACTGAGGTTGGTAAAACCTTAGTAAGCGGAGCACTCATTCTGAAATTGCGCGAGCTAGGAATAAAAGCTATCGGCTTTAAGCCAGTAGTTGCTGGAACTTACCTAGATTCAGAGGGCCTCACTCAGAACGAAGATATTGAAACTCTCCGACTTGCCTCAAACCTCGGCCCCCTTAAATTAAGTTTGTGCCCTTATGTAGTGGATCAGCCAGCCGCTCCTCATCTCGTAGCAAAGCACCAAGGATTGAAGCTTGAAATGCGGGTTATCACTGAAGCATTTCAGGAAGTTCAAAAGCAGGCAGACTGCGTCGTAGTTGAAGGCGCAGGCGGTTTGCTAATTCCACTTAATGAAAATGAGGACTTAAGTGATTTCGCGCAAGCAATTGATTTACCAGTCATTCTCGCAGTGGGTATGAAGTTAGGCTGTATAAATCACGCCCTCCTTACTTATGAGGCACTCAAAGCACGCAATTTAAGGATCTCTGGCTGGGTAGCTAATACCCTATCCACAGAAATGCCACTTCTGCAAGAAAACCTCCAAACCTTACAAGCCAGAATGGGTATCCCTTTTTTAGGCCTCATTCCAACGCTTCCAAAAGAACTTCAAAAAGCCATTAATAGCCCCTATTCCATTGAGGCCTTGATTTTTGCTGCAAAGCACATTCAATTGCCTAAGCAATAATAAGCATTCGCCCCCGTCCAAAGGCACATCAAAAGACTTTCGGATAAGATGAAGGAATGCATTTAATCCCAGAAATTACTGACTCCGCGGAAGCTATTCAAGAAATTCGACGCAATATTCATGCGCATCCTGAATTACGCTTCGAAGAAAATCGCACCGCTGATCTGGTAGCTGAAGCACTTTCTAGCTGGGGAATTACTGTTTACCGTGGCATGGGAAAAACAGGCGTAGTTGGTCGACTAGATGGTGACTTAGGTCCAGGAAAGATGATTGGCCTACGCGCTGATATGGATGCCCTGCCATTACAAGAACACAACAACTTTGCTCATGCCTCAAAAAATCCTGGAAAGATGCATGCGTGTGGACATGATGGACATACGGCAATGCTCCTGGGGGCCGCACAATATTTATCAAATCATCGCGACTTTAAAGGTACGGTAATTTTTATTTTTCAACCGGCCGAAGAAGGTGGTGCTGGTGCGAATGAAATGATCAAGGATGGACTCTTTAAAGAGTTTCCATGCGATGCGGTATTTGGTTTGCATAACTGGCCTGGTTTTGCGGCAGGTCACTTTGGTGTTACTGCCGGTCCCATGATGGCATCTAGCAATACTTTTGAAATCAACATCACGGGCAAGGGTGGACATGCCGCCCTTCCTCATAACAGCGCAGATCCAGTATTTGCTGGCGCACAAGTAGTGCTTGCCTTGCAAAGCATCATCACGCGCAACAAGCGCCCTGTAGACGCTGCAGTGTTATCGATTACACAATTTCATGCAGGTGAGACTAGTAATGTCATTCCGGATAGTGCCTTCATCGGTGGCACAGTTCGCACATTTACTCTAGATGTATTGGATCTAATAGAACAACGGCTCCGCGAAATCGCCCATGGTGTTGCAGGTGCATTTGATTGCCAGGCTGAAACTACCTTCTCTAGAAATTACCCCCCTCTCATTAATCATGAAAATGAGGTTAAATTTGCAACAGAGGTGATGAGCGAATTGGTTGGCGAACAAAACGTCGACAGCTCTGTCGATCCAACGATGGGTGCTGAAGATTTTGCGTTTATGTTGCTTGAAAAGCCAGGTTGTTATGTCTTTTTAGGGAATGGAGATGGGGATCATCGCTCTGTGGGTCATGGCATGGGTCCATGCCACTTGCACAATCCCTCATATGATTTCAATGACTCCTTGATTCCAGTAGGCGTGAGCTATTGGGTCAAATTAGCTCAACGCTTCCTAGAAAAGAACTAAATTCTTTTAACCTACTGCAGTTAAGAATTCGTAAATTTGGCTGGGCGTTTTTCCATAAACGCTGCCATACCTTCTTTTTGATCATTCATTCCAAAGCAAGCGTGAAAGAGACGGCGTTCAAAATGAATACCTTCAGACAAGGTAGTCTCATAGGCGGTATTGATACTTTCTTTCACCATCATCGCAGTCAATAAAGGCATATCTGCAATGCCTTTAGCAATTGCCTTCACTTCTTTCAATAAGTCTGCTTGCGGGAAGATACGCGCCACTAGACCTGAGCGCTCGGCCTCGGCAGCATCCATCATGCGACCCGTCAGAGCAAGGTCCATAGCCTTTGCTTTCGATACTGCGCGCGGCAAACGTTGCGTACCGCCAGCGCCTGGAATAATGCCGAGCTTCACTTCAGGCTGTGCGAATTTGGCGTTATCAGCAGCCATAATGGTGTCGCACATCATGGCTAACTCACATCCACCGCCAAGCGCATAACCAGATACTGCAGCGATTACTGGCTTACGAACTTTTTTAATCTCCTCCCAGTTACGGGTAATAAAGTCGCTGCGATAGACATCCTTTAATCCATATTTAGCCATAGAAGCAATATCTGCTCCAGCAGCAAATGCTTTTTCACTACCAGTAATAATCATGCAACCAATATTGTCATCTGCATCAAAAGCCAATAATGCAGCACCAAGCTCTTCCATGAGTTGATCATTCAACGCATTTAGTACTTCGGGACGATTTAAGGTGATGGTAGCAACCTTACCTTCTACTTCAGTCAAAATTGTTTTGTAGCTCATGACCTTCTTTCGGTGATATGTATTTGATTAACGTGGAAGTAATAACCACATCCTGCCATTTTGTTTCATACGACCCGCCATTTCTCCAGCAGAATCTCCAGACCCCCAATAGTAGTCTGCTCTTACGCCACCCACAATGGCTTTACCCGTATCTTGTGCCATGACTAATTTTTGCAAAGGCTGAGTACTCAATGGTTTAGTGGTCGCTAAAAAGACAGGTGCACCCAATGGCAAAGCTTGTAAGTCCACCGCAATACTTCGCTCACTAGTCAGCGGAACTCCTAGGGCTCCATTGGGGCCTAGATCTGCCGCCACGTTACCCGGTAACTCTTTGAAGAAAACAAAACGAGGATTCGCGTTCAGCATTTCATTCACTTGGCCGGGATTACGTTTAGCCCATTGAGAGATACCTTGCATGGTGGCTTCGCTGCGAGTAATTTCCTTGCGATCTAATAACCACTGAGCAAATGATTTGAATGGTTGATCATTGGTACCAGCATAACCAAGGCGCAAGATGCGACCATCTTCAAGACGAATTTTTCCAGAGCCTTGGATTTGCATAAAAGCAGCTGCTACTGGGTCCTGTACCCATGCAATTTCAGAGCCCTGCAAAATGCCAGAGCTCATGAGTTCAGCCCGGCTTGGGCCTGGGTTAGGTTTAGATTTGCGCCATGCGTTAGGGTATCCATAGAGAGGGACGTTGTAAGTACTCGTGCGGGTTAGAGAGCCATTCATCACTGGCTCGTAATAACCAGTAATTAAGCCCGTGTCACTTGCTGAGCTATTGCGAATTTCATAAGCTTGAAAATTACTTTCGAAATATTTACGAATCGCTTGTGTATCCCTACTTGATACATTGTTAGCTTGAGTACAGGCTTGTCGCCAATTCACTTCGCTATTTTTCTTACGCAAAGCATCGCAACTTTTCAACCAAGCTGGCCAAGCCTGAGATAGATCATCTTCTTGCCACCCTGGCAAAGCTTGCCAAGAAACTGCGCTAAAACTGGCAATCGAAGAGCTATAACTAGTTGGTGAAGCGCCAGAAACGCCAGCACGAGATCCTGTGGTACGAGTAGGGGGTGCTGAACACCCTGCAATCAAGCTAGCTATGAGGATAGCGAATACACTTAGCGAAACCAATTTAAATTTAGAAATCATGATTGCCAATTTACTCGATGAATACCCAATGCTACTGTTCGCTTTTGAGGGCGCTGTTGCCTTAGGGCTATTGCTGTTTATTGTCCTATGGACAGGCAAAGGCAAGAAATAAGTTTTTTACGCCCTGGATTAATGGAGTGTGCGTGGCATCACCAGGGCAAATTCTGGAATAGGGGCCTGAAAGAACTGGGCATCCTCTGTAACGCAAAAATACTCCCCACGCATTGTGCCTACAGGGGTTGGCAAAGTAGCCCAGCTGGTGTACTCAAAATGCTCACCAGAGCGCAATAATGGCTGTTGCCCCACTACCCCTAAGCCGCGAACCTCCTGGACATCGTTATCCCCGTCGGTAATGAACCAGTGGCGTGCAATCACCTGAATACTAGCTGTTCCAGTATTGCGAATGGTGACCGTGTAAGCAAAGGCAAATTGGCGGTTATCAGGGTCAGATTGCTCTGGGAGGTATTGGGCTTTCACCGAAACAGTCATTTCGTGGGGATTCATGGTCGAATTCTGCTTCATCCTGAATCCAACTGCAAGCTAGAATCTAGGGATGGAAAGCCAAAAATCATCCTCAAACAGTCAATTTATCATTGCACCGTCTATTTTGTCGGCTGACTTCGCCTGCCTAGGCAAGGAAGTGCAGGACGTTTTAGTGGCGGGCGCAGACTGGATTCACTTTGATGTGATGGATAACCACTACGTACCGAATCTCACTATTGGCCCTTTAGTTTGTGAGGCTATTCGCCCCTATGCAAACAAAGATGGCAAGCCAGCAGTGATTGATGTGCACCTCATGATTGAGCCGGTAGATCGTATCGTTCCTGACTTCGCTAAAGCGGGAGCAAATTTAATTAGCTTTCATCCTGAAGCAAGTCCCCACGTCAATCGCACACTGAACTTGATTCGCGATCAAGGATGTCAAGCGGGCCTAGTATTTAATCCAGCTACGCCGCTAGATTATCTCGATCACACTTTGGAATTACTGGATCTTGTATTACTCATGTCTGTGAATCCAGGATTTGGTGGTCAATCATTTATTCCGAGCACTCTCAATAAGATTACTCAAGTGCGCGCACGTCTTGATCGCTTTCAAGCAGAAACTGGTCGACACATTCGTCTTGAAGTGGATGGCGGAATTAAAGTAGACAATATTGCGGAAGTAGCACGAGCAGGCGCTGATACTTTTGTCGCAGGTTCAGCAATTTATGCAAAAGAGAATTACGCACAAGTAATTGGAGCAATGCGCACTGAATTAGGCAAGTCAGGGAAAGCGTAATGCAGCTCGAAGAATTTAACGCTCTAGCAAAGCAGGGCTTCAATCGCATTCCTCTAATTAAAGAGGTTTTAGCGGACCTAGAGACCCCGCTATCCCTCTACGTCAAACTCACTCAAGCGTTCGGCAAGACAAATTCTTATTTGCTCGAGTCCGTATTGGGTGGCGAGCGTTTCGGCCGCTTCTCCTTTATTGGCCTGCCTGCCAAGACAATCGTGAGAACTGTTGGGACTCCTTCTGCACCAGTTAACGAAGTGGTAACCGATGGACTAGTTATCGAGACCAATACTGATAATCCACTCGACTTTGTAGATGCTTACTTCAAACGCTTTAAGGTAGCTTTGCAGCCTGACATGCCGCGCTTTTGTGGTGGTCTTGCCGGTTACTTTGGCTATGACACGGTTCGTTATATTGAGCACCGTTTAGCTAAGCATCACTTGCCGGATGAATTGGGTGTGCCTGATATTCAACTCATGCTGACTGAAGAGCTAGCTGTGATTGATAACGTAGCTGGAAAAATTTACTTCATTGTTTATGCGGACCCAAGCGTTACAGATAGCTTTGAAAAATCACAGGCCCGTCTAAAAGAATTACTGACATGCCTTGGTAAGCCAGCAAATATGCCGGTTTCTTTACCGAGTACTAAAACCGATCTCATCCGTAAATTCAAAGCGGAAGATTTTGAAAAAGCGGTACTCAAAACCAAAGAATATATTTTGGCCGGTGATTGCATGCAAGTGGTAATCGGTCAACGCATTAGCAAGCCATTTACAGATTCTCCGTTAGCTCTGTACAGAGCTCTGCGCTCACTGAATCCATCGCCTTATATGTATTTCTATGATTTTGGCGATATGCAAATTGTTGGCTCATCCCCTGAGATTTTGGTCCGCCAAGAAAAACGGGCTACTGAGAAGATTGTGACCATACGCCCATTAGCAGGCACCCGCCCTCGCGGAGCCAATCCAGAAGAGGATGAGCGCTTAGCCAAGGAGCTTTTGGCTGATCCAAAGGAAATCGCTGAGCACGTCATGCTGATTGATTTAGCACGTAATGACGTGGGTCGCATTGCTAAAACTGGCTCAGTCAAAGTAACAGATTCCATGTCTATCGAGAAATACTCCCATGTTCAGCACATTGTGAGCTCTGTAGAGGGCGATCTTTTGGACAATATGAGCAATATGGATGTCTTACGGGCCACATTCCCTGCAGGCACCTTATCAGGGGCTCCAAAAATTCGGGCAATGGAAATCATTGATGAAATGGAAATTGTGAAGCGCGGTGTATACGGTGGCGCAGTGGGTTATTTATCCTTCTCAGGCGATATGGATGTGGCAATCGCTATTCGTACAGGCGTTATTCGTGACGGCATGCTGCACTCGCAGGCTGGAGCAGGCGTTGTAGCTGACTCAGACCCGACCGCCGAATGGAAAGAAACTGAAGCCAAGGCACGCGCAGTATTAACTGCAGCAGATTTAGTACAAGGGGGACTCGATGCTCCTAATGATTGATAACTACGATTCGTTTACTTACAACCTAGTTCAGTACTTTGCAGAACTCGGTGAAGAGGTAAAAGTCTTTCGTAACGATGAAATTGCCGTGGAAGAAATTGCCAAACTGAATCCCGCACGCATTTGTATCTCGCCCGGGCCCTGCAGTCCCTCTGAGGCAGGTATATCCGTTGAAACAATCAAGCGTTATGCCGGACAAATTCCAATCCTTGGAGTTTGTCTAGGTCACCAAGCCATTGGTGAAGCATTTGGCGGCAAAGTGATTCGCGCCCAAAAGGTAATGCACGGCAAAACGGATAGCATCCACCATACTGGTATGGGCGTGTTTAAAAATTTGCCCGACCCGTTTAAAGTGACCCGCTACCACTCGCTAGCTATTGAGAAAAGCTCTTTGCCTGCAATGCTAGAGGTAACCGCAACTTCATCTGACGGCGAGATCATGGGCGTGCGTCATAAAGATCTTGCAGTTGAAGGTGTGCAGTTTCATCCAGAATCCATTCTTTCTGAGCACGGCCATGCCCTGCTTAAGAATTTTTTGCAAAACAAATAAAGTTTATTAACAGTGCTATGCCAATAACACCGCAAGAAGCCTTACAACGCTGCATTGAACATCGTGAACTCTTTCATGACGAGATGACAGCAATGATGCGCCTCATCATGAGCGGTGAAATGTCACCAGAGCTTGTTGCTGGATTGCTAGTTGCCCTACGTACTAAAAAAGAAACTGTTGGTGAAATCGCCGCAGCTGCACAAGTGATGCGTGAGTTTGCCACCTCTGTTAAGGTTGATGACCGCAGTCATTTAGTAGATGTAGTGGGTACTGGCGGCGATGGTGCACATACCTTCAATATCTCTACAGCAGCGATGTTCGTAGCAGCAGGAGCGGGCGCAAAAATTGCTAAGCATGGTAACCGCAGTGTGAGTAGTAAATCAGGAAGTGCAGACGTATTAGAGGCGCTTGGCGTTAATCTGGCCTTATCTGCCGATCAAGTCGCGCAATGCATCTCAAAAGTAGGCGCTGGATTTATGTTTGCCCCCAATCACCATCCAGCAATGAAGAACGTAGTGCCAATTCGTAAACAACTTGGCGTACGCACCATTTTTAATATCCTAGGTCCTCTGACAAACCCTGCTGATGCCAAGCGGATATTAATGGGTGTCTTTCATGCTGATCTCGTTGGTATTCAGGCGCGTGTATTACAGGCCCTAGGGATGGATCATGCACTAGTGGTTTATGGCCGAGATGGCCTAGATGAAATTTCCCTAGAGGGTCCAACCTTAGTAGGCGAACTCAAGGATGGCGTGGTTCGTGAATACGAAATTCATCCAAAAGATTTTGGATTAGATATCGCCCCCACTAATGGCTTTAAAGTTAGCAATGCTGAAGAGTCTAAGAAAATAGTACTGGATGTACTCGATGGGAAGCCAGGTGCAGCCAGTGACATCGTTTGTCTCAATGCTGGAGCAACACTTTATGTGGCTGGTGTAGCTAAAGATATTGCCAGCGGCGTTACTTTGGCTAGAGCGGCCATTGCCTCTGGTGCGGCACGTCAAAAATTAGACACCTTTGTTGCAGCAACACAATCTAAATAATTCATTATTCATGAGCGATATCCTCGACAAAATAGTTGCTACTAAAAAGATTGAGGTAGCCAACTGCCTGCAGAAAATATCGCTTGCTAATCAGCGCGAGCAAGCTGAGGCCAACAATCAAGATCCCCTGCTCAAGCCAAGAGGCTTTATTCAAGCTATTGAGAACAAAATCTCTGCTGGTAAAGCCGGAGTTATCACTGAAATTAAAAAAGCCAGTCCAAGTAAAGGCGTTTTGCGTGAAAACTTCTTACCTGCAGCCATCGCTCAATCTTATGAAAAGCATGGCGCCGCTTGTTTATCAGTGCTTACTGATAAAGATTATTTCCAGGGAAACAATATCTACTTACAAGAAGCGCGTGCGGCATGTCAAATTCCCGTTCTGCGCAAAGACTTCACCATAGACCCTTATCAAGTATATGAAGCCCGCGCAATTGGTGCCGATGCAATCTTGTTAATCGTAGCTTGCTTAGACCTAAATCAAATGAAAGAGCTCGAAGCTTGTGCCCATGAATTAGATTTAGATGTTTTGGTCGAAGTTCACAATGCCCCAGAATTAGAGCAAGCATTAGAGCTTAAGACACCATTGCTTGGTATTAATAACCGTAACCTCAAGACCTTTGAGGTAACACTTCAAACCACCCTTTCTTTAATGTCTATGGTTCCTAGCAATAAAACCTTAGTGACAGAGTCGGGCATTTTGAATCGCGCTGATGTAGAGCTCATGCGTAACAATCAAATCAATGCTTTTCTAGTTGGGGAAGCATTTATGCGTGCCATAGATCCAGGCACAGCCCTTAGTGAGCTGTTTTCCTAATCTTTCGCACTAGATCTAAGCAGTATTTGATTAAAGCAATCAGTAGAAATGAACCGAGAACATCGCCAATAAACATCACCACAAAGTGATTTAAGCTGCCCGCATCCTCTAAAGTCATCATGGAGAACCGCCACTGATGGAAGCCTGCTGAAAGCAATGAAAAAGTCAAAATACAAGCAATGAGTTTTGGGAAATTTAAATTACTCAAATCTGACTCAAGACGAATATTTCTGAAGGCAAAATATCTAGCTAAGTAAGGGACAAATCCAGAAATGATCCCAACACCAATGCATACCGTTACATCTTGCGAGAAATCACCGTGATAGCTAATTAAGAAAGAAGCTACAGCAATACCGATAGCTCCTGGCAAACCAAAAATCAATGTGAGAAATAAGCGCAGACCGGCCGGCAAATAAATCCAACTTACCCCAAGACCAAAAGCAATACTATTGGTAAGCCAGCTATTGAAATAAAAGAGTAATGTGTACGCCATCGCACTAATGGCGCATTCAATAAACCATTCTGAAGAAATTTTAAACAACTTAAACATTGACATCAGTATGGATTAATTTTTATTGATACGCATCAATTGCTAAAATCAGAATAAGGGAATACACTAACGATAGTCCTAAAGTCATTAGAATTAAATACAAATATGTTATACACTAAATCATCATCCTATATCAAGTTCCTCAACTTAATTGATGCTCTCGATCGCATCAATCCAGGAAAAAAACTTGATTGCATCGAAGAGAGTTTGCTCAATAAGATTGTTTCTTGCGCTCATGCTAAGCAGGCAATATTGGTTGGTGATCTGATTTCAATTTCCGATTTAGGTTCACAAGCTACCCTGCACGGACGCCTCAAAAATCTTAGTGCTTTGGGCTATATCAAAATGGCAGCGAATGCCGATAGACGCAAAAAAGAAGTGCTTCCGACCAAGGCGGCTCTCAAGCGCTATGAAGATATTTCTAAATGCTTAGAGAAAGCAGCAAAAGCCGCTTAAGAATATTCAACCTACGTGCTGCATAGACAAAAGCCCTGAAAAGGGCTTTTTCTTTGGCAAAGATGAAAATAATTTAGACGTTAAATAAGAAGTTCAATACATCACCATCTTTAACAACATACTCCTTACCCTCGGCACGCATCTTGCCGGCTTCCTTGGCGCCTGTCTCGCCTTTGAACTGCACAAAATCATCGTAAGCGATAGTCTGGGCACGAATAAATCCACGCTCAAAGTCAGTATGAATAACACCAGCCGCTTGCGGCGCTGTATCACCCACATGAATAGTCCATGCGCGAACTTCTTTAACGCCTGCTGTGAAATACGTTTGTAAACCGAGTAACGAGTAACCCGCACGAATCACGCGATCCAAGCCTGGCTCTTCCATGCCTAAGTCCGCCAAGAACTCAATCTTGTCAGCCTCTTCCAAGTCAGCGATTTCTGCCTCAATTGCGGCGCATACAGCCACAACAGGAGCATTTTCTTTTGCAGCATGCTGCTTAACTGCCTCAAGATGCGGATTGTTTGAGAATCCATCTTCTTTTACGTTTGCAACGTACATGGCAGGTTTAGCAGTAATCAAACACAAGGGTTTAATCAATAGCTTTTCGTCGTCACTCAGATTCAAACTACGTACTGGTAAAGCAGAATCCAGATGGGCTTGCACTTTAGTAAGAACGGCAACTAAAGCCGCAGCTTCTTTATCATTTCCAGACTTAGCAGCCTTACTTGAGCGATTCAAGGTTTTCTCGACTGTTGCCAGGTCCGATAAAGCCAATTCGGTATCAATCACACCAATATCAGCAATAGGGTCAATTTTTCCAGCAACGTGGATAACATTGGGATCCTCAAAACACCGTACGACATGGGTAATAGCATCAGTTTCACGAATATTCGCTAAAAACTGATTGCCAAGACCTTCACCTTTTGAGGCTCCAGCTACCAAACCAGCAATATCGACAAATTCGACAGCCGCCGGCAGGATGCGCTCAGGCTTCACGATCTCAGCCAAAGCGGCTAGACGGGGGTCAGGAACCTCAACAACGCCCACGTTAGGCTCAATCGTGCAGAAAGGATAGTTTTCCGCTGCGATTCCAGCCTTGGTAAGCGCATTAAAGAGGGTAGATTTGCCGACGTTAGGCAGGCCGACGATGCCACATTTCAAAGACATGCCTATATTGTAAATGGGCTGGTTTCGATATCATCGAGTTATGTCAGAAGTTCAACAAAATCACCTCTCAAAGTCCTCGATTTCTAGCTCTCAAAACCGTACCGTAGATGTTGTAGTGGTTGGCGGAGGCATTGTAGGTAAGGCTTGCGCCCTAGGCCTAGCCCAGCTTGGTCTCAATACCATCGAGATTGCCCCCGACTTAGGACAAAACGTCCCAAACCCGCAAGGCACTCAATGGGGTCAAAGAATTTACGCTTTTTCCCCTAGCACCCAAAAATTACTGTCCCATTTACAAATCTGGGATGCGCTTGATCACGACCGTCTGCAACCAGTAAGAGATATGCGAATCTATGGCGATAGAGGTGAAAAAAATGACACCCTCCATCTTTCTGCATTTGAAGCAGGTACTCCGCAACTCGCCTGGATTGGAGAGGCCAACTTAATTGAGCACACTATTGATCAAGCTTCGCGTTTTCAAAACAAACTAGAGCGTGTTAATGATGCTGTTGAAAAAATTCATGTAGATACTGATGGGAGTACTCTGAATTTAAAAAATGGCGGCAGTATTCGTGCACAACTTGTCATTGCAGCCGACGGTGCCAACTCTCCTATTCGTAATGAACTAGGCATGAGTGCAAGCGAAGAAAATTATTCACAAAGCGCAGTGGTTGTTAATTGGCTTTGCACCTACCCTCATTTAGAAACTGCTTTTCAGTGGTTCTTGCCAGGTGGCGATATTGTTGCCATGTTGCCATTACCTGGAAAACAAGTTTCCATGGTCTGGTCAACCTCACCAGAAAATGCCAGTGATTTGTTAAAACTCGATCAAGCGCAATGGTTGAATCAATTTGCATCCATTGCTAACGGCGCAATTATTAAGCAGTTAGGTGAACTGACTCTCAACTCAATTCCTACTGCCTTTCCTTTGAGAAAAATTCGAGCCAAACGATTTATTGGTCCAGAAGCCTCCCCAAAGGTAGTATTGATCGGCGATGCCGCCCATGTCATGCACCCATTAGCTGGGCAAGGCCTCAATTTGGGTTTACGTGATGTTGCTGTTTTACTGAATATTTTAGGTAAACGGGAATCCTTCCGATCACCAAGCGACATCGTGCTATTGCGTCGTTATGAACGTCAGCGCCAGGGCGATACTAGCGCACTCTTATGGGTAACCGATAAACTCAAGAAATTATTTTCTGCAAGTAGCAGCACTGAACGCCAGCTCCGTAACTGGGGTCTAGGTCTCGTGAATAAGAGTCACTTTATAAAACAGCGCTTGATTGAACGCGCTTTGGGAGAAATTGATTTTGAATAAATTCTTGGCTGCCATTACTTTTATCAGCGCAACGTTACTTTGCACCGGATCACTTCACGCACAACCAGAACAACAAATAAAAACCGAGATTCAAAAGAAGTTGGGGGCAAACGCTAAAGTAAAAAGTGTTTCACCAGCGCCGGTGACTGGTTTATATGAAGTCTTGGTTGGCAATGATATTTTCTACACTGATGCCTCTGCAAAATACCTCATACAGGGAGAAATCATTGAGCTTGCTTCAGGTAAAAATATTACTGAGCAAAGACAAACTGATTTAAACCGGATTAAATGGAGCGACTTAAACCCTGCTAACGCCATCAAAAATGTACGCGGTAATGGCAGTCGACAGCTAGCCGTTTTCTCTGACCCCAACTGTGGTTACTGCAAACGCTTAGAAAAGTCGCTGCAACAACTTGATAATGTGACTATCTATACCTACTTGATTCCGATCCTGTCGCCTGACTCCGTGCAAAAATCAAAACAGATTTGGTGTTCTTCTGATCCATACAAGGCATATATTGATTGGATGATTAACGGCATAGCTCCTAGCGGCAAGGGTGAGTGCACTACACCGCTAGATAAGAACTTGGCTTTTGCCAAGACCTATGGCATCACAGGTACACCGACGCTATTCTTTACAGATGGCAGCCGCTTTCCTGGTGCAGTACAAATCACAGATATCGAAAAGAAATTTAACTCACTGAAATAATCATCATGGACCATGCCGACTTACCTGCAATCCAATATACGATCTGGCCGGCAGATCTGCATGGTCATCGCTTTCGTGTCAAATTACACATTGCCAATCCAGATCCAAATGGGCAAGTATTGCAAATGCCGGCTTGGATTCCGGGCAGTTATTTAATTCGTGATTTCAGCAAACAAATCGAGTTAATTGAGGCGTATTCAGTTACAGGCACTAGAAAAAAAATTGCTCTCGAGCGTATCGATAACGACCACTGGCTACTACCGCCACTGAACGGCTCGGTAGAAATCCTCACCACTGTTTATGCTTTTGACTCTTCAGTTCGCGCTGCATATTTAGATACCGAAAGAGCATTCTTTAATGCCTCGAGCTTGTGCTTAGCCGTTCAAGGGCAAGAGCACTTGTCTTGCTCGCTTGCCATCACCCCTCCAGAACTTGCCTTTGCTGATCATTGGACGGTGCAAACTACCTTAAGGGCAGTCAAAACAGATGAGCGGGGATTTGGTTTTTACATGGCACAAAATTATGATGATCTTCTAGATCATCCTGTGGCAATGGGCGATTTTCAACTGGTTCACTGGAAATCGAATGGCGTTGCTCATCGCATGGCAATCCAAGGATGCAATCACATTGTTGATGCCAAGCGTCTAGCGCAAGATTTGCAAGCCATCTGTACAAGCACTATTGATCTCTTTGAGCCTAAAACTAAACGCGCACCTTTTGGCGAATATCTATTCTTGGTCAACGCAGTATTAAATGGCTATGGCGGTCTTGAGCATCGTAATAGCACTGCATTACTCTGTCGTCGCGATCAGATTCCCCAAGAAAATATTCTTTTTGAAGAATCTACTTATAGAGAATTTCTAGGCTTGTGTAGTCATGAGTATTTTCATGCATGGCTAGTGAAAAGAATTCAGCCTAAAGCGTTTCAACCCTATGACCTCTCTAAGCGTAACCACACTCGGCTGCTGTGGGTATTTGAAGGCTTTACCAGTTATTACGACGACCTTCAGTTATTGCGTAGCAAACGCATTGATCTCAAAACTTATTTAAAACTAGTTTCCGACAATTGGAATGGTATTTTGCGCGGTCCTGGCCGCCAGAAGCAGAGTTTGGCTGATAGCTCTTTTGATGCATGGACCAAGTATTACCAGGCTGATGAGAACACGCCGAATGCCGTTGTAAGCTACTACGGCAAAGGCGCCTTACTTGCGCTTGGCCTAGATTTACAAATACGCGCATTTACTAAAAATAAACAATCTCTTGACGACCTTATGCGCCTGCTTTGGCGCAAGCATGGCAGCGAGGGCATTGCAGAGGATGGGCTAGATGAGTTGATTTTTGAGTTGCTAGGCAACGACTTTGGGGAAATTTGGAATGAGATGAAGGCGCGATATATTTTTGGCTTTGAAGATATTCCACTACAAAAATGGATAGGCTCAAATCTCATTTCCGTAAAACTCAAATCCCAGTCGACTCTAGAAAAGTTAAAGTTGCAATTTGGTATGCGTCATACCGATGCCAATGGGTGGCTGAAGGTGACCCACGTTCTTGATGGCGGCATTGCTCAAGTAGCAGGCTTAGCAACTGGTGACTTACTGTCCAGTATTGATGGGCAGCGGGTCACGAGTGCCTGCTGGGATAGGGTCTTAGGTAGTCTTTCCGAAAATGCGCATCTTCGCATTACCTTCTATCGTGATGATTTGGAGCATGAGCGTATGGTCTCGCTTCAGTCCGCCTCAATACCGGTTCAATACGAACTATTTCCCAAGAAAGATGTTTGACCAAAATTGAAAGCGTTATTTTCAAAAGACGATATTCCAAATGATTGGCAAGAATTACTTGGGAGTTATTTCGAGTCATCAGATTGGCAAACTTTAGAGAAAAATTTACAGACTCTTTTAGATTTAGATCTGAGTGCTGTCAGGCCTGAGCCTCAAAACTTTTTTAAAGCCCTAAAACTGAGCCCAGTCCATTCAGTAAAAGTAGTAATCTTAGGCCAAGATCCATACCATTCAGCCGGTTTGGCACAGGGATTAGCATTTTCGATACCCGCCGAGATTGCAGTGAACTCACGAGCATTTCCCAGCTCACTACGAAACATCAGTAAAGCACTGATGCTAGAAGGTTTTGGATCTTTACCAAATGGAGATCTTCATCACTGGGCTGAACAAGGAGTCCTTTTACTCAACGCGGCTTTAAGCGTCAAATTAGGTGAAGCAGGTAGCCATGCAAATTTAGGGTGGAAGAGTTTTATTGACCACCTCATTAGCGCGCTATCAAAGCAAAAGCCTCATCTCGTCTGGATGCTGTGGGGAGGGCATGCCCAATCTAAATTGCCGCTGATTCAGGGTGGCAATTCTCAGCATATTTTGCAGTCCTCTCATCCATCTGGCTTAGGGGTTTATAAGACGGATAGGCCTTTTTTAGAGCCTGGAGGTAAAGCAAGCTGTGGTCACTTCACCAAAGCCAATCAATTGCTAAGTGAGCACAATTCCCCGCCCATTGTGTGGATCGAAAGCACTCAAACTGATTTATTTAGCTAAAGCAGTAAAAACGCAACCCACTGCACAAGAAGCAAAAATAGCGCTAGCCCATTCTAGGATTTGCCCAGACTGGAACAGATCCCAGTATTGCCCTAAATACGAGCTGATGGCTGCCGCAATAAACCCAAGCAAGAAGGCAATGAGGATCCTTCCGGATCTAAGCCCAGAGGAAGTGCCAGGGTAAAAAATCCAGGCCGATGCCCCAGAAATACCCCCAATCACCAGAAAAGCTAAAAACCCCATTGATACCCCCATTAATGCTGCCATCAAATCTATAATTGACATTATGAAGTTGTTGACACTCGGCATCAATCATCACACAGCGCCGCTAGCCGTTCGGGAAAAGGTCGCCTTTGACCCTGAATTTCTTCAAGAAGCGTTACACGATCTTCGCCAACATTTGGTTGGCGCGAATCAGGCTGGGCTGCCCGAGGCCACTATTTTGTCAACCTGCAACCGCACTGAAGTCTACTGCGCAGCAAATGATGCTAGTGCTGCAGGGCTTTTACATGAAGCTACTTTTGATTGGTTAGCTAAAACCCAACAACTTGCTCCAAGCAGTCTTGAGCCGCATATTTATTCGCTGCCACAATCAGATGCGGTTCGACATGCGTTCAGAGTTGCTTGCGGTTTAGACTCTATGGTGATTGGTGAGACTCAAATTTTGGGTCAAATGAAAGATGCTGTTCGCACTGCAAACGATGCTGGTGTTTTAGGAACCTATCTCAACCAACTCTTTCAGAAAACGTTTGCGGTAGCAAAAGAAGTTCGTGGCTCTACTGAAATTGGCGCGCACTCCATTTCTATGGCAGCAGCATCTGTTCGCCTGTCAGAGCGAATCTTTGAAAAGATCTCAGATCAAAAGATTTTATTTATTGGCGCGGGTGAAATGATCACCTTATGCGCCACCCATTTTGTTTCTCGCAAACCGAAGATGGTGGCTATTGCCAACCGTACTATTGAGCGTGGCCAGGAGTTAGCAGACTCTATTTCAGAGCAAGATATAGAGGCTGAATCTTTCAAGCTCTCAGAGCTGCCTGGACGTTTACACGAGTTCGACATTATTGTGTCGAGCACCGCCTCATCCTTGCCTATTATTGGTCTTGGTATGGTAGAGAGTGCACTGAAACAGCGTCGCCACAAGCCTATGGTGATGATTGATTTAGCAGTACCACGAGACTTTGAACCTGAGATCTCTCGATTAGATGATATCTATCTCTATACAGTTGATGATCTGGGAGTCATGATTCAGACTGGCGCAAATTTGCGTCAAGCAGCTGTTAGCCAAGCTGAAGCAATTATCGAAGATCGCGTTGGTAATTTTATGCATTGGATGCAAGGCCGTAATGCAGTCCCACTCATTCAGGATATTCAGCAGCAAGGTGAACGATTGCGTCAACTCGAACTTGATCGTGCAATGAAACGTTTGATGCGCGGCGAAGATCCACAAGAAGTTCTTAATGCTATGGCTCAAGGCTTAACCAATAAATTTTTGCATGGTTCGCTCCATGCACTTCAACACTCGAATGGCGCTGAGCGTGACGCCCTGATTAAGTTGTTACCTAAACTATTCGCCTCGCATTCCAAGCCAGAAGACCATTAGATGAAGCCCAGCATGCGGGCTAAGCTAGACCACCTAGACACGCGCTTAGCCGAACTTAACTCCCTATTAACTTCTGAAGAGGCAACCAAAGATATGGATGCCTACCGGAAGCTCACGCGCGAACATTCTGACATTGCTACCGTTGTTGAGCAGTTTGGCCTCTATAAGCAGGCCGAGGCAGATGCCCAAGCTGCGGAAGATATGCGCAAAGATCCGGAGATGAGGGACTTTGCTGATGATGAGCAAAAACAGGCCTTAGCTACGATGGAAGAGCTTGAGAGCACATTACAAAAGCTTTTGCTTCCTAAGGATGAAAATGATGACCGCAATGTTTTCTTAGAAATTCGTGCGGGTACTGGTGGTGATGAAAGTGCACTCTTCGCTGGTGACCTCCTGCGCATGTATACCCGCTTTGCTGAGCGCCAAGGCTGGAAAGTGGAAATGGTCAGTGCCGCTGAATCTGATTTAGGCGGATACAAAGAAGTTGTTCTGCGCTTAGTAGGTCAATCTGTCTACTCACGTCTCAAGTTTGAATCCGGTGGTCATCGTGTGCAACGAGTTCCCCAAACGGAAACTCAAGGACGCATTCACACCTCTGCCTGTACTGTGGCAGTGATGCCGGAAGCAGACGAACTTGAAGCAGTCAAAATTAATCCTGCTGAATTACGTATCGACACCTTCCGCGCCTCAGGCGCTGGCGGTCAGCACATTAATAAGACCGACTCAGCAGTGCGTATTACACACTTACCTACCGGCACAGTAGTGGAGTGCCAAGATGATCGTAGCCAACACCGCAATCGAGAGCAAGCAATGAAGGTATTGGTTTCTCGCATTATGGATGCCCGGGAACGTGAGAAACATCAACTCGAAGCGCAGACCCGCAAGTCCCTGGTTGGCTCTGGTGATCGTAGCGATCGCATCCGCACCTATAACTTCCCCCAAGGTCGTATCACGGACCATCGTATTAACCTTACGCTTTATAAAATCGATGCCATGATGGATGGTGATATCGATGATCTTTGCAACGCTCTTGCCTCCGAGCATCAAGCGGAGTTACTTGCAGCCCTCGGTGATAACTAAGCTATTAAAGCGATAACTACAACCGTGAGTAAAGATTTAAGTCTGCGCTCTCTATTGAGAGATACAGCCCTTTCGCCAGCAGAGGCAAAAATCCTCATGGCCCACGTTCTAGATAAACATTACCAACTTCCTCGCTCAGCCCTGCTTTCTCGAGATGAGATGACGCTATACGCAGAAGCATTGGCAGATTGGAGAGATCTTGAAATTAGAAGGCTTAATGGTGAGCCAATTGCCTACCTAGTAGGTAAAAGGGGGTTTCATAATATTGAGCTGTATGTTGCCCCTGGCGTTTTGATACCACGCCCAGAAACCGAGCTCTTGGTTGAAATTGGTTTACGTGAAATCAATCGCTTAAATGGCCCTGTGAACATTCTTGATCTGGGAACGGGGTCTGGAGCCATTGCCTTAGCGCTTGCGTATGAATCACTCAGCGCACAAATTACCGCCACCGATCAATCATTCGAAGCCCTAGCAATTGCCCAAAAAAATGCTGTCTTATTGAATATCGCCGCTCGTGTACAGTTTTTGCAAGGAAACTGGTATGAAGCATTAGATAAAAATATGTCTTTTGACATCATTCTCAGCAATCCACCTTATATCGCCTCCCAGGATAGCCATTTAAATCAGGGTGACCTGCGCTTTGAACCAGTCTCTGCTCTGACTGATCATGGTAGCGGACTCACCTGCTTAGAAATTATTATTTCAGGCGCCAAATGCCATCTAAATACAAATGGCCTACTTGCCGTTGAGCATGGCTTTGACCAGTCAGAAGCGGTTGTAGCCCTCATGAAACAAGCTGATTTTCATGACATACAAACACATTTGGATTTAGGTGGTCATTACCGTGTCGCCTCAGGCAGAAAATAGGGTGAAATAACCTTTTTTCGCATTAAGTCTTAAAATCAGTCAAACCCTATTATCAAACCATCTTCGTAAGAAGGTCGCCCTACTAGAAAGAATCTATGGACTCACAAGCTCAAATTAAAGAAATCGTTACTAGCCATCCAGTAGTTTTATTCATGAAGGGAACTGCACAGTTTCCACAGTGCGGCTTTTCTGGGAACGCTATCAACATCTTGCGCGCTAGCGGTGTTGAAAACCTCCATACAGTAAACGTCTTAGAAGATGCTGGAATTCGTCAAGGCATTAAAGAGTTTTCAAATTGGCCAACGATTCCTCAGCTCTACATCAATGGTGAATTTATTGGTGGCTCTGACATCATGACTGAAATGTTTCAGTCTGGCGAATTACAAAAACTCGTTAAAGCTTAAGCAAACTTTTCGCCAAGGCCTTTGACGCTGTGACTTTTGATTTAAGTTCTCTTCTACTATTTGGCCTGCCATTTGGAGTTTGTGCAGGCCTTTTAGTTTATGCACTGAATCTCCGCTCTAGCCTTGCTCGTGTTGAGCTGCAAGCCCAAACAGAGCTTGCTCTAGCGCTTAGCTTGCGCGCAGAACGCGACCAAGCACTACAAAATGCGATTCGTCTCGAAGCAGAATTAGACTCAGAACGTAAACAGGGCCTAGGAAGAATTGAGTCTCTTAATGAGGCCAAAGAAGCACTAACAAATCAGTTCAAAAATTTGGCCAATGAAATCTTAGAAGATAAGTCCAAGCGCTTTACCGAACAAAATACAGCCAGCCTAGATGCCTTACTAAAGCCATTGCAAACCAAGCTGACAGAATTTAAAGAGCAGGTCAGCACTTCCTATGGCAATGAAGCCCGTGAACGCCATGCCCTCAAAAGTGAAATCGAGCGCCTAGCCAATCTCAATCTTCGTATGTCAGATGAAACGCGCTCTTTAACCCAGGCCCTAAAAGGGGACTCCAAGGTTCAAGGTAATTGGGGCGAGCTAGTGTTGGAATCCATTTTAGAATCCTCAGGCCTTCGCAAAGGAGAGGAATACCTTGTTCAAGATAGCCACACTCAAACTGATGGATCGCGTCTGCAGCCCGACGTGGTAATTAAGTTACCCGAAGGTAGAAGTTTGGTTGTTGATAGCAAAGTATCTATAACAGCTTATGCTCGTCATGCTGAAACTACGGATCCTGTAGTTGCTGAGCAAGAGTTGACCTCCCATATTCAGTCTTTACGCCAGCACATCCAAGGCCTATCTGGAAAGAACTATAGCTCGCTTTATGGGGTGGGTTCAGTTGACTTTGTTTTAATGTTTGTACCTATTGAGCCAGCGTTCTTGCTTGCATTAAAGACTGCGCCCAATCTATATCAAGAAGCTCTAGTAAAAAATATTGTGTTGGTATGTCCAAGCACTCTCATGGCGACGCTGCGAACAGTAGCGCATCTGTGGAGACAAGATCATCAAAATAGAAATGCTCTAGAGATCGCAAAACAATGTGGCAACCTTTACGATAAGTTTGTTGGCTTTGTAGATGATCTTGAGAAACTCGGACAACGTCTCGATCAAGCGCAAACGAGCTATCACGATGCATTCAACAAACTAAAAACTGGCAAGGGCAATCTCATTCGTTCTGCTGAAAAAGTACGTGAGTTAGGCGTTAAGCCCAGTAAAAATCTGGCTACACCCTTGATTGAATCCTCTTCTGACTTCGAATAATTGCAGCCAGTAGCCTAAATAAATATTGAAAAAATTTAGACAAACAAAAACCCCGCCTAGTTCACACTAAGCGGGGTTTTTTATTCTAACTACTGAATCTAAGTCTTCTAGCTTAAGCAGATTTACGGCTACGTGATGCAGGTGTAGCAGTTTTTTTAACTTGGGCAATTTGACCTTGTACAGTTTCGATTGCTTGATCAGCAGTTTTTTCTGCATTCACAAAAGCTTCCTTGCTAGCAGCGCGGAACTGTTCAAAACTTTGCAACGCGCTACCGTATACAGTCTTGAATGATGACAAGAAAGCATCAGAACCTGCAGGCGCATTAGCAGTAACTGTATTGAGCCAATCCTGGAAGCCATCTTGCAACTGGTCGATGCTTGCGTCAACTACGTTTGAAAACTCTTTATTGCCATCACGCAATACTTTGCTTACTTTCTTTTGATAAGCAACGGCTTGGTTACCAGCAGCTTGCAAAGAATCAGCAGTAAAGATTTCAGTAACTTGCTTTGGATCTTTAGCTGTCAAAACTTGCTGAATACCATCTTGAGCGTTTACCAATACATCTTTAGAAGCTGCGTAATTCAACTCAGCCAATTTTTGAGCATTTTCCAAAGCAGCTTCGCTCAAAGAAAATGAAGCCTCAAGGCCTTTGCTGTTAATTTGGGACAATTTAGCGGTGATTTGATCTTGGTTCATGTATTTCTCCAGAAATTAAGTGGTACAACTAGTCAATTAAGCACACGATTTAAGAGATGGAAAACTGTAGATACCTTAAATATTGCACTGCACCATGAAACTGTAACTGAAGGAATAGGGCAAATCAAGAAGTTTTTGCTGCTTTGCAACAAATATATCCCTTAAATAAAATAAACTTAGCATAATCAATCACTTAATGTCGAACCAGAATAATCATACCTACCGAAAAGTGGCCATTGCAGCCTGCTTTGGAACCTTTTTGGAGTGGTACGACTTTTTAACCTTTGCGACCCTAGCAGTAGTTTTCGCCCCCCTATTCTTTCCCTCAACCGACCCAAATACAGCCCTTTTAGCGAGTTTGGCAACCTTTGGTGTTGGGATGGTGGTTAGGCCTATTGGAGCTGCTCTTTTTGGCTCTATGGGCGATCGGATTGGCCGTAAGCCAGTCTTCATGATCACCATTGTCCTGATGGGGATTGCGACTGTTAGCGTTGGCTTTTTGCCCACCTATGCCCAAGCAGGAATTTGGGCGCCAACCCTCTTGGTAGCTTTACGCCTTCTTCAGGGGCTATCAGCTGGTGGGGAGATCGGCGGGAGTGCCGTTTATCTCACTGAGCATGCCGGTAATGAGTATAGAGGATTTAAAACGAGCTTCTTACAACTCATGGGTCCACTTGGCATTCTGTTCTCGACTCTGCAAATTGCCTTGCTCAGAAATTACCTATCGCCAGAAGAATTTCAATCCTGGGGTTGGCGTGTGCCTTTTTGGATTTCCATTGTGCTGTTGTTAATCGCATTTAAGGCACGAATGGCTTTAGAGGAAACGCCCGTGTTTTTAGGGCTCTCCAAAAATAACAGCAAGCTCGAGAATCCTTTAATAAGCAATTTCCGTGATCCTCAGACGCGCAAAAGAATGTTTTTACTATTCTTTTGTATTTCATCTGGTGGTGCTGTTCTTTTTTTCTGTGTACAGGTTTACACAGCAATCTTTTTAAAAACATCCGTCAAGTTAGCGCCCGAAATCGTCGACCAACTCAGCCTTTATTCAACACTCTGCCTATTGCCGCTGACAGTGTTTGCGGGTTGGCTCTCTGATAAGGTGGGACGCAAGACTGTCGTTGTCAGCGGTCTTATTTTTGGTGCGGTAATTACGATTCCAGCATTTAATGCACTTCAGTATTTAGGCAGTTCATATCAACAACTAAGCAATAATGAAAATCTTCTGCTCATTAGTGCAATTCTTGCATGCCTATCTCTTGCTTTGGCATTAGTAGTCGGCCCACAAACGGCGTTTTTAGCAGAATTGTTTCCAGCAAAATCACGCAATAGCGCTGCAACACTTCCTCATAATTTAGCAGCTGGATGGATTGGCGGCCTACTCCCCCTGATTGTCACTTGGCTAAATCAACAATGGGGAACGGCTACCGCCGGCCTTTGGTATCCGACTATTTTTTTGGCAAGCGCAGGATTAACGGCTCTCTTTTATTTACCAGAAACCAAAAAAGTTGATCTCAACACTTAAAGTGCCGCGCGCTTCTTTTGCGCAAGATCATTCAAATCAAGCCTTACACGCGCAACGACCTCATCCCAATTACCCGGTTGTTTTTGCTGATAGATTTTTGCTGTTGGATACCAGGGACTATTCTCTCTACCTCTTAACCATCGCCAACAAGAATCGTAGCGATTGAGAATCCATACTGGCTTACCGAGTGCCCCAGCCAAATGTGCTGAAGAGGTATCTACAGAAATAATCAGATCTAGGCAATCCATCAGCGCAGCAGTATCTGAGAAGTCATTGAGTAAATGAACGCAATTAATAAGCTCAGGCCAGACTTGATCTTTTCTAGCGGCTAGTTCTGATTCAGCGGGATCGCCTTTTTGCAGACCAAAAAAATCCACTCCCGGAATGTCTTTTAATACCGCAATTTGATCCAATTCAATATTACGGCGTTTATTAATAGCCCACAGCTCTGGATGCTCAGCCCTAAAGCCGCCATTCCAAATTAGCCCTACTCGAAGGTTTTGATTGTTTACGATCCCTTGTTCATAAGAACTCTTCTGCGCTTGATTAACATCTAAATAAGGGATTTGATTGGGAATTGAGTCTAGGGCTGTTTTAAACAACAAAGGCAGACTTAATAAGGGCGACTGAAAATCAAAACCATCATTCTTAATGTCATTAATGGCAATCAGATTGCAGAATTTTGCTAACCCTCCCAATACATTGAGAAGCGGAGCGGGGACCCCAAATGTCACTTGCACACCAAGTTCAAATAAAGGTTTTATATAGCGACAAAACTGTAAGGTATCACCCAGACCCTGTTCGGACCAAATAAGGATCTTTTTGCCCGCAATGCTATCGAGACTTTCGAGTCTTGGAGTATTCGTAAATTGAAACTGAATTGGATTCGACTTAAACCAACGAGCTTCATAATTTTGCCAACCATTTTCATAGTCACCGTAAATTAATTGAAGCAAACCTTTATGCCAGTATGCATCTACATAATTAGGATTAATGGCAGTAGCTTGATCAAAGCATTGCATGGCTTCCTCGGGGCGTCCCAATAAAAGCAGAGCGTTACCTTTATTGCTGTATGCCTCTGCGTAATGAGGGTTTAATGAAACGGCACGGTCATACCATCCCAAGGCATCTTCAAAGCAATATAACTCTTGAAGAGCATTCCCTTTATTGCTATAAGCCTCTGCATAAGTGGGGGTAATTTTGATGGCTTCATCCAAGGCAGCTAGCGCCTCTTCATAACGACCAAGTTCTTTTAAAATATTTCCACGATTGCTATGAGCAACTCCATTGCCGGGATCCAGCTCGATTGCTTGATCAATAAGCTTCAGCGCATCCTCAAACTTAAATTGCAGCGCTGAATTTACAGACATTAAGCGGAAAACATCGGACTCACCAGGAGAGGAGACCAAGGCTTTATTTAGTAATGCCTGAGCTTTATCAAACTCTTTAAGCTGAAGATGATGTAGAGCATTCTTAATAAGAATTTGAGTTCCTAAATCCATTCCTCG
This sequence comes from Polynucleobacter sp. JS-Safj-400b-B2, assembly GCF_018881975.1. GTDB lineage: Bacteria > Pseudomonadota > Gammaproteobacteria > Burkholderiales > Burkholderiaceae > Polynucleobacter. Next base: position 236,119 of record NZ_JACVPJ010000002.1, read on the forward strand.
CCAATTCTTATTGTTTATTAAAACCCACCCACCCAGCTTGATATTCTGCAAATAGCAAAGTAGCTTCTGCGGCACTAGCAAACTCAGCCACTAAACGACCTTTACCACCAATTTCAGGGCTCGTTAAAAATGATACTTGCTGATTTTCACCGGGTAAAAAATTTACATTTAGAGGGCAGTCATCAACTACAACCAAAGTCTTCTCATCCACACAAGGGAAAATTGCTAGCATTTCTTTTAAATGATGTGCAGAAGAAGGGAACCAATACTGCATATCTAAATCAAAAGAATCTAGATAAAGGAAATTAATAGTCTTATTCTCAGCAGTAAAGTGCCTATTAAGCCCAGTCAAATAATGAACGCTATCATCCTGATTTACAGATACCCTTTTACTTACCAAATTTTTGCATGCTGCAACCGATTGCGGGTTGATATCTACCGTATAGCATACGGATTCGGTATCACGGGTCGCAATGTATTTGTCAAACATCACAGTACTTTGACCATCGCCGGCCCAATTATTTGCGAGTCGCGCGCATCCAGTTTCAACTATGACTATTGGTCCATGAATTGAATCTAGATATTCAAAAATTTTTCGAAATGTTTTTTCTCGATGAGCTAATTGAGGAGCAGCGATGCTATCAAAAAATACCCAGAACTCATTATTTTTCATTGGGGAGCTTAATGATGGAGAAAGGATGTTTTCACCAAAATTATTTGAGCGTTGTCTTCAAATAATTCAAATAAAGATATTTGGTGCCCCTTGTCCGACTCGAACAGACCACCTACTGATTACAAATCAGTTGCTCTACCAGATGAGCTAAAGGGGCACGAATAATATTTTAACCTATTTCACAATCTTCAAGGAGGGTCTTGTGGTTTTTGGCTTTTCAGAGGCCTCATCTGTTGAGTCAGCAATATGAATATCTCTGGCCTGGGCTGGATCAAACGGGAAGGACATGCCTTGGCCATTCTCCCTGGCATAGATAGCAAGAACATGGCTAACTGGGACCATAATTTTCCGAGGAACGCCGCCAAATCTTGCCTGAAAGCTTATCCAGTCGTTTTCCATCTGTAGCTGATGGCAAGCCTCTAAAGAGAGATTCAAAACAATCTCGTCGTTCTTCACAAACTCCATCGGGACCTCTACTCTAGCGTCTACGAAAACCGCTACGAAAGGCGTAAAACCAAAATCCGTGCACCACTGGTGTAGGGCACGGATTAGGTAGGGTTTGTTGCTTGGAACGTCAGACATACTGACCAATAATGAACCGCTAGGAAAGCTTAGCGGCGCATTACCTTCTCAGAGGGTGTCAAAGCCTCAATGTAAGCAGGTCTACTGAAAATACGCTCAGCGTATTTCAGGAGAGCAGCGGCATTGCGAGAAAGATCAATGCCATAGTGCTCAAGACGCCACAACAAAGGCGCAATAGCAACATCCAACATGGAGAATTCGTCGCCAAGCATGTACTTATTTTTTACAAAAATAGGTGCGAGCTGAGTCAAGCGGTCACGAATTGCTAAACGCGCTTTTTCATGAACCTTTTCAGCAGCTTTGCCTTTTTCGTTTTCCAATGCAGCAACGTGTACAAATAACTCTTTCTCAAAGTTGAAGAGGAAGAGGCGTGCGCGTGCACGAGCCACTGGATCGGGCGGCATTAACTGTGGGTGAGGGAAACGCTCATCAATGTATTCATTGATGATGTTTGACTCATACAAAATTAAATCGCGCTCAACCAAAATAGGAACTTGGCCATATGGGTTCATGACTGAAATGTCTTCACCCTTATTGAACAAGTCGACATCGCGGATTTCAAAATCCATGCCTTTTTCAAAAAGCACCAAACGGCAGCGTTGCGAGAATGGGCAATTAGTACCCGAGTACAACACCATCATAAATTTATTTCCTTAAATTTCTACTTCAATACAACAAACGCACAACAGCGTTAAATCATTTCACCAAGGGTCCTAACATCAGGACCCATCAAATCTTATTAGTGAACGTCTTTCCAATAGGCTTTATTCAAGCGCCAGGCCAAGAGGGTGAAGATAGCCAAGAACAAGAGCACCACCACGCCAAGACGCTTACGCTCCAACTGTACTGGCTCAGCCATCCATGACAGGAAAGCAACTAAGTCGGCGATGTTGTCGTCGTACTCTTCTGTCTTCATAGTGCCTGGGGTTAACTGCTCAAAACCTACAAATACTTTCTCCATTCTGCCTTCGTCATGAGGATCTTTACGCTCCTCAAATTTGGCGGCTCGCTCGCCCTGCAACTGCCAGAGTACGTGTGGCATACCAACGTTTGGATAAACTAAATTATTCCAACCAGTTTGAGTCGTGTCATCTTTGTAGAAAGTACGGAAGTAGGTGTAGAGCCAGTCCGCTCCGCGGGCGCGCGCCTCGACCGATAAGTCGGGTGGAGTCTTACCAAACCAGGCTTTAGCTTCTTTTGGTGTCATCGAGATGGTCATCAAGTCGCCCACTTTGGCATCAGTCAAAATGAGGTTGTCTTTGATTTGTTGATCAGTCAAGCCAATATCGCGCAAACGGTTGTAACGCATGCTTGCGGCTGCATGGCAGTTCAAGCAGTAGTTCACAAACAGCTTTGCACCGTTTTGCAATGAGGCATTGTTGCTAACGCGATTAGGGGCTTGATCTAAAGGGAAGCCACCTTCATTTGCTTTGGCACTAATGCCAAAGCCCAGGGCAGCAACCAATACTGTTGCTTGGCAGACGCCCATCAAAGTTTGCAGAATTCGTTTCATACTAGTTCCTAGTTTCTCTGTGGTATCTGAATTAATGGGACTCAAAAGTAACGCGCGTTGGAACTGGCTTGAATTTACCAAGCGTGCTCCAGAACGGCATTGCCAAGAAGAAGCCCAGATAATAAATAGTGCATACCTGAGAAATCTTTTCAAATACTGGTGAAGGTGGCTGAATGCCTAAGTAACCCAAGATCACAAAGCTCACCACAAACACGCCATAAATATATTTATGGAACTGTGGGCGATAGCGAATGGATTTCACTGGCGAATGATCAAGCCAAGGCAAGAAGAATAGGATCACAACAGAGCCACCCATGATCACAACACCCCAAAACTTAGCGTCAAATAAGAAGAAGCCACCAGCTAATACCAAAGCGATTGCAGCGCATGCACCCTTAACCTTCAGATCTTTACTCTTCAGAGCAAACATTCCGAGAATGACTGCAAGGAAGATCCATAAAGGCAATAAGAAGTTAGTTGTAGTTGCACGCAACATTGAATAGAACGGCGTGAAATACCAAACTGGGGCAATGTGTGTTGGCGTTACGAACGGATTTGCAGGGATAAAGTTATTTGCCTCAAGGAAATAACCGCCCATCTCTGGAGCAAAGAACACGATGCAAGCAAAGATCATCAAGAACCCACCCAGATACATCACATCATGGACTGAGTAAAAAGGGTGGAATGGAATGCCATCAACTGGATGACCATTTGCGTCCAAGTTCTCTTTAATTTCAACGCCATCAGGATTGTTTGAGCCAACTTCATGGAGGGCCAAAATATGAGCTGCTACCAAACCAACCAATACCAATGGAATTGCAATAACGTGGAATGCAAAGAAGCGGTTCAAAGTTGCATCGCCCACAACATAGTCACCACGCAACCATAAAGATAAGTCAGGACCAATGAATGGGATTGCAGAGAACAAGTTCACAATGACTTGGGCACCCCAGTAAGACATCTGGCCCCATGGGAGCAAGTAACCGAAGAACGCCTCGCCCATTAAGCACAAGAAAATTGCGCAACCGAAAATCCAAATCAATTCACGTGGCTTGCGATAAGAGCCGTAGATCAAACCACGGAACATATGCATATACACCACCACAAAGAACATCGATGCTCCAGTGGAATGCATGTAGCGAATCACCCAACCCCATGGAACTTCGCGCATGATGTATTCAACTGACTCAAAAGCCTTTGCAGCATCAGGCTTGTAGTTCATGGTTAGGAAAATACCGGTAAGTATCTGGTTAACCAAAACTACGATAGCCAATGCGCCAAAAATATAGAAGAAATTTAAATTCTTCGGCGCGTAATACTCACTCATATGACGCTTAAATGCTTCAGTTACGGGTAGACGTGAGTCAACCCAAGCCATTAGCTTTTGGGCTGCGGAGGCGTCTGCTGGGACTTGTTTTTCTTGGAATGCCATTTATCTCTCCTTAGGCCTTCTTATCATCGCCGATCAGAATCTTGGTGTCGCTCAAATACATATGCGGCGGCACTTCAAGATTATCTGGGGCTGGTTTGTTCTTAAACACACGACCTGCCATGTCAAATGTAGAACCATGACATGGGCAAAGGAAGCCGCCTGGCCAAGTATTTGGCAAGGAAGGTTGAGCACCGGCTTCAAATTTTGGTGTTGGCGAGCAACCTAAATGCGTGCAGATGCCAACCACTACGAGATACTCGGGTTTAATTGAGCGCCACTGGTTCTGGGCATAGGGAGGCGTAAATTGTGATGGATCACGCAACGAATTTGGGTCGGCCAATTCGTTGTCAATTTTTGATAACTCAGCAACCTGTTCAGGCGTGCGACGAACTACCCAAACCGGCTTACCGCGCCACTCAACCATTTTCATTTCATCTGGCTGCATGCCAGTGATATCAATTTCAACAGCTGCTCCAGCGGCTTTTGCACGCTCAGAAGGCTCAAAACTGTCAATAAAAGGGTAAAGGGCTGCGGCTGCTCCTACGCCTCCAACCGCCGATGTGGCGATCAACCAGTTACGGCGATCCTTGTCCATACAGGGCTTGTCACTCATTTACAAAATTCCTAGAAAGGGTATTTATGGGTGGAAATTGCTTAAAGGTAGGATTTTAAAGTAAAAAGTAGGGTAAGCAAGAAAGTTATGGGGTTAATCTTGGGTTAATCGGTATCTAAATTCAAAGGAGGGCATTTATGAGCGTTTTAAAGGAGTTTCGGGACTTTGCCGTTAAGGGTAATGTGATCGATTTGGCGGTCGGCGTCATTATTGGCGGCGCTTTTGGAAAAATCGTGGATTCCCTGGTAAATGACATCGTTATGCCCGTTATTTCGACCCTTTTAGGGGGTCATATTGACTTTACCAACCTTTTTATCGTTCTAGGCCATGTTCCAGAAGGGGTGCCTAGAACCTTTGACGCCCTCAAAAAGGCTGGGGTACCCATTTTTGCCTATGGCAACTTCATCACCATCTCCATTAACTTCGTCCTTCTGGCCTTTGTCATCTTCCAAATGGTCAAAGTAGTTAATAAGATCCGCCTGATGGATGTCCCGCCCCCTCCCCCCGTTCCCGAAGATGTGGTTTTGCTTCGCGAGATTCGTGATAGCCTAAAAAAATAATTTGTCTAACAATTCTCATCAGTCAGCACGGGAGCAATCTCAACTCATTTTTCAAAATGGCTTGAGATTGCTGCAACAAGGAAATCCAGAAGAAGCAGATAAACTTTTTCTGGAGGCCCACTTACTCGATACAGAAAATATTGATGCATTAAATCTGTTGGGTATTCGTTCATATCAAAAAAATGAGCCTCAAAATGCGCTGAACTTTTTAAATAGCGCAAATCATATTGCGCCAAATTCAGCACAAACTTTAAGTAATCTTGGGCTTGTGCACAATGCAATTTTTGATTTTCAATCAGCACTCGAGTGCTTTGATTTAGCTATTGTCAGCAATCCGAATATTCCAGAGGCGCACAATAATCGTGGCAACGCTTTAAAAGGTTTAAATAGAAACCAAGAGGCTGTAAGCTCCTACCAGCAAGCCCTCGCATTGCGCCCTAGCTATGGCGAAGCATTAAGCAATCAAGGCGTCATTCTTTTGGAAGAGGGTAATCCGGAAAAAGCAATTGCTCTTTTTGAGAAAGCGATTGAGGCCAGCCCAAACCTAGCAACTGCTTACAATAATCTTGGCAATGCTCTCACTCAATTAAATGCTTACGAAGATGCTTTTCAGTGCTTCGAGCGTGCATTACAAATTAACAGCAGATATTTAGATGCGTGTTTAAATTTTGGAAATAGCTTAAAGAAAGCTAAGCAGATTAGTTCCTCTATTGATTGCTATCAACACGCACTTACAATAAATCCTGAGCATGCAAAAACTTTTTTTCTACTCGGCGAGATTTACTACGACACCGGTGATTGCGATTTAGCAAAAACGTATCACGCAAAATCTTTAACTCTAGATCCCTCTAATTTAGCAACTCAATTTGCCTTAACGATTGCCCAAATTCCAAAGGTCTACAAAAATGTACAGGAATTAAGGGACTCTAGAGCCTCTTTTTCCAATCAGCTTGAGCACCTAAAAGCCAATAGTCATCAAAGCTCCAACCCTGATGAAATCTTCAATATCGTAAAGCGCCACCCTTTTTATCTTGCCTACCAAGACGAAAATAACGAGCCCCTGCTCTCTCAATATGGGGCACTTTGCTCTAAGCAAGCTTTAGCTATTCAGGATCGCCTAAGAAGCAGTGCACAGGCTCCGGGTTCAAAAAACAAAATACGCATCGGCATTGTGAGCCATTTTTTCTGCAACCATCCTGTATGGCACGCCATCATAAAAGGATGGGTAAACCACCTCAATCCAGATCAATTTGAAATTAATCTCTTTAATACCAATGGTCTAGAAGATACAGAAACTGAGTTAGCCAAATTAAAAGCAACAAGCTATATCAATTGCACCAACTCTATTGAGCGCACCGCCCAAACTATCATTGCACAAAATCTTGATCTATTGCTCTACCCAGAAATTGCTATGGATACAACCAGCAAGGCCCTCGCATGCTTGCGTTTAGCGCCAGTGCAGGCAGTAAGCTGGGGACATCCTGAAACGACTGGTCTTGAGACGATTGACTTTTATCTGTCAGGGCAGATGCTAGAGCCTAATGGTGGAGAGCATTTTTATAGCGAACAATTAATTCGACTCCCAAATCTGGGAACGTATTTTGAGAATGAGTTCGTTAAGCCAATCACCCCAAATCTTGCTGCTCTTGGCATAGACCCCTCACTGCCTATCCTGCTATGCGCTGGATCGCCCTCTAAATACAACCCAAAAGATGATTTTGTATTTGTAGAAATCGCAAAACGGGTTGGTCAGTGCCAATTCATCTTCTTTAACTTTGATGAAACTCTCACTGCCATCTTGAAGGAGCGCCTTCAACTTGCATTTTCAAATGCGCAACTTGATGCCAAACAATTTTTACACTTTATCCCCTTTCTCAAAAAAGAAGAGTTTCATGGGCTGATGCAAAAAGCAGATCTATACCTAGATACCATTGGGTTTTCAGGATTCAATACTGCTATGCAGGCAATTGCATGTGACCTGCCCATTATCACTATCGAGGGCGCAAGAATGCGGGGGCGCTTGGCTAGCGCAATTCTGAATTGCATTGGGCTTGAAGATTTGGTATGCCAAACCAATAATGCCTATATAAATTTAGCCGTGGAGTTGCTTCAGAATCGAGAACGACTAAACACGTATAGAGATAAGATTGCACAATCTAAAGACATTTTGTTTAACGACCTAGAGCCCATCAAAGCATTAGAAACTTTTCTGATTCAACAGACTCAAAAATAAAGCACGCTCAATGAACTCACCCCTTCAAAAATACTGGCTCTTATTTGCGCAAGCTGTCACCATCTTGCTGGCAGCCTTATTTATCGTTGCTACCTTAAAGCCAGAGTGGCTTTCAGCTTCAAAGATTGGCTCTTTGGCAGAAACTGTTTCATTAAAAGAAAGTAATTACGACGGCCAACTCAGTCCAGGCTCATATCATGAAGCCGTTAAGCGCTCTATGCCTGCAGTAGTCAATATCTTCACTAGCAAAGTTTCTGCCAAACCGAAGACTCGCAAGGGTGGTGGACCAAATTCTGCAGATCCCTTATTTAAATTCTTTTTTGGGGACCAGCCTCCAGAAGAAGAGCCAAGCTCGAGTTTAGGGTCTGGAGTTTTAGTCAGCCCCGAAGGCTATATTTTGACCAACCATCACGTGATTAGCGATGCGGATGATATTGACGTCGCTTTATCTGATGGTCGCAAGGTAAAGGCGAAAGTGATTGGTAGCGATCCAGAAACGGATATTGCAGTATTAAAAATTGAAGCAAAACAATTGCCTACCCCAATCACTTTTGGGAAAGTTGAATCGGTGCGTGTGGGCGATGTTGTTCTTGCAATTGGCAATCCGTTTGGCGTTGGTCAAACTGTGACCTCGGGAATAGTTTCTGCATTAGGTAGGGATCATGTAGGTATCAACACTTTTGAGAATTTCATCCAAACAGATGCGGCTATTAATCCGGGTAACTCTGGAGGCGCGCTGATTGATACTCGCGGCAACCTGATTGGAATTAACACCGCTATTTACTCAAATAACGGTGGATCGATGGGCATCGGATTTGCAATTCCAGTCAATCTGGCTAAGCAGGTTATGGAGTCTATTCTGGCCAATGGCAGTGTCACCAGGGGTTGGATTGGGGTAGAGCCACAAAACCTCTCAAAAGAGCTCTCAGAGTCTCTAGGGTTGCCTGCCAATACGGATGGCGTTCTCTTATCAGGCGTTCTTGAGGGTGGTCCTGCCGCACGTGGCGGCGTAAAACCGGGCGATGTTTTGATTGCCGTGAATGGCAACCCCACTAAAGATGTCCGCGGACTCCTTAATCAGGTTGCTCAAATCAGTCCTGGCAACCAAGCAAAACTCACTATTTTGCGAAAAGGCAAAGAATTAGAATTAACGGCTCAAGTCGGCAAGCGCCCTAAACCCAAGCAACAAGCGAATTAAATTCGTTAATCTGAAATATTAATTAGCGAGAATCTTTGATAGGAAGTCTTTAGCCCTTGGGGAGCGAGCTTCAGGATTATCAAAAAACTCCGCCTTGCTGCAGTCTTCAACAATATGGCCTTGATCCATAAAGATCACGCGATGACTCACTTTTCTTGCAAAGCCCATCTCGTGGGTAACGCAACACATCGTCATACCTTCATTAGCAAGCTTGATCATTACATCCAAAACTTCTCCGACCATCTCTGGGTCTAGCGCAGATGTAGGCTCATCAAAGAGCATCACGATTGGGTCCATACTGAGCGCTCTAGCGATTGCAACCCGTTGTTGTTGCCCTCCTGATAACTGACCAGGAAATTTATCTTTTTGAGCGATCAAACCAACCCGCTCTAGGTACTTTAAGCCATGCGCATTGGCATCAGCGGCGGAGCGACCCAATACCTTCATTTGTGCAAGGGTGAGATTTTCAGTGATACTGAGGTGCGGGAAAAGCTCAAAGTGCTGAAACACCATGCCAACCCTAGAACGCAATTTAGGTAAATTTGTTTTAGGATCATGCAAATCAATGCCATCAACCGAAATCTCCCCAGCTTGGAAAGGTTCAAGCGCATTGATGGTTTTAATGAGGGTGGATTTTCCAGAACCAGAAGGTCCACAAATAACAACCACCTCACCTTTTTTAATTGAGGTAGAGCAGTCCGTAAGCACTTGGAAAGAGCCGTACCATTTAGAAACGTTTCTAAGTTCTATCATGATGAATTATTTGTTTAGCATTCGATTAACAAGATTAGCGAATGATCGCCACTTTGGCCTGAATAAGACGCACTACTTTTGACAGCGAGAAGCAAATCAGGAAATAGGTTACAGCTGCCAATAAATATGTTTCTATCGGACGTCCGTAGTTCTTACCTGCAATCTCGAAACCTTTCAATAGGTCATAGGCTCCGATTGCATAGACCAAAGAGGTGTCCTGAAACAAAATGATAGTCTGCGTCATAAAGACTGGGATCATGTTGCGGAAAGCTTGAGGCAGAACCACTAGCCTCATATTCTGACCATAAGTCATTCCAAGTGCTTCACCTGCGTAAGTTTGGCCTTTGGGTACTGACTGAATTCCTGCTCTCACAATCTCCGAGAAAAAGGCCGCCTCAAAGGCAATAAAAGTAATAGTTGCCGATAAATCTGCTCCGATCGGTCTACCTATCAGCATCGGAATGAGCAAGAAGAACCAAAGAATGACCATTACCAGTGGAATGGATCGCATGACGTTGACATAAAAAGTCGCGGGATAAACTAACGCCGGCTTTCCAGAAAGTCGCATTAAGGCCAGAAATGTTCCCGCAATGATTCCGCCAACAGTAGCGATTACTGTCAGCTGAACACTGAAAAGAAGGCCCTTCAGAATGTAATTGGTGAAGAGTTCCCAGTTGTAAAAACTTAAATCTAAACTCAGCATATTGCCACCCATATTAGAAGCATTCAATGAGCTCCCGTATCGTTACTCGGGGCAATAAAACCAGGAATTCTGGTGCGTTTTTCTATATAAGACATCACACGATTTACGGAGAAAGCTGAAAGAGCATACAAAAGCGTTACCGCTAAGTAAATCTCAACTCCGCGCGATGTTTCTTCTTGCGCCTGCATCGCAAATAAGGTGAGCTCTGGCACGGACACCGCGAAAGCGACGGAAGAGTTCTTAATAATATTCATACTCTCCGATGTAAGCGGAGGCAGCACAATACGTAAGGCCATCGGCAAAATAACGTAACGATAGGTTTGCGGTGTAGTCAGTCCTAGCGCTGTAGCGGCTGCTCGTTGCCCGCTAGGAAGAGAATGAATTCCCGCCCTTACCTGTTCAGCAATACGTGATGAGGTAAAAAATCCAAGCGCAATACTAACGAGCCAATAGGAAGGTAGAGCCTTCAAGGGCAAAACAAAGGCAGGAATGACGTGATACCAAAGAAATACTTGAACCAATACAGGGATATTTCTAAACAACTCAACCCAGGTGGTTGATAGCCATACAAGCGATCTACTAAGCCTACCGTTATTCGGCAAAGTGCGAAGCGTACCCATCACGACACCCAAAACCAAGGCGATCAATAAAGCTAAGCATGAAACGGCCAGTGTCCAGCCCCATGCTTTAAAAAGCCAATCTAAATAACTAGGGTCAGCGTTTTTCCCAAGTCCAAATAGTGAGGAGAAGCAGTGCTCAACCACTTCTCCATCTAAGGTGCTCTTACAAAAGACACCTAAATCTAATGACATAGTAGAAACTTATTTTTATTAGATTATTTCTTGTTGTAGTCTTCCGCGGGTTTGTCATTCAAGTTTGCCCAAGCATTTTTAGTTGCTGGAGAAAGCTCGAGACCAACCACAATATTCTTAGGTGGAATTGGTGATAAGAACCACTTGTTCCATAAACCAGGCATTTTGCCGTTAGCAACAATCTTAGCGATCGCAGCATTTACAGCAGCTTTAAATTCTGGATCATCCTTGCAGACCATGATTGCAATTGGCTCTGTACTGAGTACTTCACCAACAATTTTGAAATCTTTTGGATTCTTTGAGTTGGCAATATTACCCGCCAAAATAGATCCATCCATTACAAAAGCATCAGCACGACCAGATTCCAAGAGCAAGAAGCTGTCAGCATGGTCTTTACCAAATACTTCATCAAAATTGACGCCAGTTGCCTTTTCATTTTTACGCAACAGTTGCACAGAAGTAGTTCCAGTAGTGGTTGCTACCTTCTTGCCATTAAGTTGGGCGATTGAAGTAATGCCGGAGTTTGCCTTAACAGCAATGCGAACCTCTTCAACATAAAGCGTATTGGCAAAACCAACATCTTTGGCTCGGCTTACATTATTAGTTGTTGTCCCGCACTCGATATCAACGGTACCGTTTTGTACCAAGGGAACGCGATTTTGAGATGTTACTGGCTGGTAATTAATGCGAAGGGTACTCATGCCCAGCTTATCTTTAATATCGCCCAGAATCATACGGCAGATTTCAACATGGTAGCCGTCAAAGCGGCTATCGCCTGTGGTGTAGGACATTGGAATGGAAGATTCGCGAACGCCCATTGTCACGGCACCGCTTGATTTAATTTTGTCCAACGTTGGGGATGCCGCCATTACATTTGCTGATACAACAAACATTGCCACTGACAAATATGCCAAAGATTTGAGTTTCATTGAATATCCTTTTGTTAATCAAAATTTAGCGGTTATCGCAAAATCATTAATAAATTTGATAATACACTTTTCCATATCTAAACCGCAATCAATGGAATACCTAAGGGAAATAAGCAAAGGCCGTATAACCCCGTTAGGTAAACCTATTCGTAAGGGCATAAAAAACCACCCCGAAGGGTGGTTTTTAATTCTAATTAAAACTAGCTTACGCTAGCCTTAAATTAGAAAGTGTGACGTACACCAATAGCGTAGTTGCTTGTACCACCACCAGTTGTGGTAGAGCCAGCAGCAGCTGTAGATGTCAAATGCTGACCATAGATAGCATACAAGTTTGTACGCTTGCTGAGGTAGTAGTTAGAACCTAACTGCCAGCCGTTAAAGTTAGCTGTTGGTTGGTTTGTACCAAACGATGTGTAACGACCCAAACCAGCAGAAGCCCAAGCTTCTACAGTTGGAGTGATGTAACTACGAACACCGATCTGCTCAGCAGAACGCTTGAGGTAGTAGTTTGTAGTGATTGTTGAAGTTGCTTTACGGCTTACATACTGTGCATATGCCTTCAAGATACCGAAGTCATAAGTTGTACCAGCATAGAACTGGTTGTCTTGTACGTTTTGCGCACTTGCAAGGTTAGAAGCAGTTGCGCCGTTGGCTTGAGCGTTAGTCCAAATAGCAGTTGCAGTTGGATCGCCATTGGCCACTGTCAATTGCTTGAAAGCCTGATAAGCAGCAGTGATGTAGAACTTATGGTATGTAAAATCAGCACCTAAACCCCAACCGCTTGCATTTAAATTACCGCCAGTAGTCAGAATTGAAGAGCTAGTTTCTGTAGAATTTATGTTGTTCAATGTGTAGATTGCACTACCAGTGAAACCAGCAAAGTTATCAGACTTAACAGACAAAGTATTGGCTGTACGGTTTGTGAAACCAACGTTGTTTGTACCAGCGTTAGCAGCAGAAATACCTGTGGAACCAGCATAAATTACGTTACCAGTCATGTTGTTGTATTGACCAGGATCAGTTACAGCACCAGCATTAAAGATTGGTGTGTATTGCAAACCGATAGCTGTTTGACCAATACCGTTCTTTTTCAAACCAACAAAAGTTTGACGGTTAGACAAGCCACCGTTTTTATTGCCAGACAAGGTTTGGTCTTGTGGAGCTAATGCAAATTCAGCTGTAAAGAAAGCTGATGTGCCGCCGCCCAAATCTTCAACACCTTTGAAACCCAAACGGTTAGTTTGCTCAGCGCCTTGGCCGAATTGGTTTACTGTTGTTTTAGTTGTGCCGTTGTTGTAACCAGTAGCATTTCCTTTTGCTGAGTCTTGAACACGTGTGTTACCACCGATGTAACCAACGTCCAAGATACCGTAAACGGTTACGCTGGACTGAGCTTGAGCAGCAGATGCAAATGCACCGATAGCTGCAACTGCTAATAGCGATTTTTTCATTCTTTAAATCTCCAAAAATTAAAAGTAATGCCCAAATAAAACTGGGACCTATGAATTTTGCTTCTTTTGCCCCGCTAGACCGGGGGTCAGGGTATTTAGGAGTTCTTTTTGCTTGTCAAAAGGTAGTTTTTTGGCTTTCTTCGTTGTATCTCGGCAACAAGACCATCGATTTCTGTCTTTTATAGGCTCCAGATGCCAAAATTGTCATATGGCAAGTCGCGAATTCTTAAAAATCCTTAGCTCAGCCCGTTTAGGTGATGTATCGGCGCAACAAAAATTGGCTCAAGCCTATTTAACTGGTGCTTTTAAAACCCCTATTCAACCTGCTAACGCACTGATTTGGTTTGAAAAATCCTATTTTTCCATTACTAATCATGTACTTGAGAATAAAACTTCTAGTGACGCTGAAATTTTTGATCTTATAAGCCAAGTTGCGAACATTCCACTGGCTGAAACCTTTAACTCCCCCGCTTTTGCGTTTGGTTGGAGCTCCTTTTGGAGGTTGGCTGAATCTGGGGATGCATCTGATTTCAATTTTGCTGCCAAGTGGCAGCTTGTAGATCTATTAATTAATCCCGTCAATCAAGAAATTCAAACCCAATTGTTCGACTGGCTTAAAAAGAAGCCCTCATCTTCAACACCAAAAAAAATAGCTTCTTTAGATTTTTCAAGCATTCAGAAGATAGCTAGACAATATTTGCAGGATCTTGCGGAGAGTAACTCTTCTTTTGCAAGCAACGCAAAAGAATTGCTAATTAAATTACAACCCAAGAACGAAGCACTATCTTCATTGTGGCAAGTCTGGCTTAACGAACAAAATGAAGACGCATTAATTCAATCTGCTGAGCTTGGTTTAACGATTGCAAAACTAACTCTAGGTTTGCGCCTTGCGCAACTCGACGAAAGAGTCGAAGTGGCCGAAACAAAATCAAATGCCTCACTGAAGAAAGCCGCCTATTGGTTAGAGCTTGCTGCTAAAGATGGTGATCGCGATGCTTGGTATGCGCTTGGTGAAATTTATCGTCGCCCACAGTTCTCTGGTTACAACGCTGTAGAGAGTGATCGCGCCATCGATCGCGCTGCTGATCTTGGCCATCCACAAGCGCAACTGCGTAAAGGCGCCAATCTTTGGCGCAAGCGCGAAAAGAATGAAGAGAAGGTTCGCGGTCTTCAAGCTTCCTATTGGGTATGGCAAGCACACCAGCAAGGTGTGCCAGAAGCAAAAGAATTGCTGAGCAAAATTTTAGAAAGTTGCCCTAATCCCAAATTGAATGAATGGTTTGAATTAGCTCAATGCGCTGAACAAGCGATTAATCACCATGCTGAACACAAGCTAGATGAAGATTGGCTCTTGCTCTGTCATCGCATCATCATTGCAAACCAATTTAACTTCAGTAAAGCAGAGCTGTTGTTGTCTGAGGTGGGCCAGCTACAGCATGAACATTGTGTGGTGGTGGATATTCGCTGGGAATTGCCAAAAATCTTGCCTAGGTTGATTCAGATTGAAACTATCCAACAACGTCGCGCCCTTTTGGCTGCTGGAAAAGCATTTGCAGGATCAGAAATAGGTCTTGAGGGCAACCTCAGACAAAGACGCTATCGCTTTGACCGTGTCACCAAATGGCTAACGAATACTTTTTCCAAGAATCAAGTAGGCGTAGAAGTCGACTGATCTTCTGCATCTTCTTCAGATGGCTTGGGCACATAAAAACGGGCAATTAACAAGCCAAGCTCATAAAGCAGCGTCATTGGAACAGCTAGCAGTAATTGTGAGAGCACATCGGGCGGCGTCACAACTGCAGAAATGACAAAGGCGCCCACAATAACGTAAGGGCGAATTTCTTTCAGCTTGGCCAAGGGCACCATACCCATACGCACCAAGACAACCACTACAACAGGCACTTCAAAGGTAATACCAAACGCCAAGAAGGTTGTCATGGCAAAACTTAAATAGTTATCAATGTCGGTCGACATCTCCGCACCTAGGGGTGCGTTATAGCTAGCCATAAACTTAAATACCGTTGGAAATACTAAAAAGTAAGCAAACGCCATACCAGTAATGAATAAGGTGTAGCTACTCACCACCAAAGGCAGAATGAGTTTTCTTTCGTGCAAATAGAGACCAGGCGCAATGAATGCCCAGAGCTGATACATCACCACAGGCAACGCAATCAGAAATGCCACGAGCATAGTGACTTTCATGGGCACAAAGAATGAGCCCGTGACATCAGTCACAATCATTTTTCCGCCAGCAGGCAAGGCCTCTAATAATGGTTGCGCAAACAGATGAAAAATATCTGGCGCCCAATAAACCAAACAAACGAATACAGCAATGATTGCTAAGGCTGACTTGATTACGCGATCGCGCAATTCAAATAAGTGGGATAGAAACGTTTCCTGTAATCCCGAGTCTTCAGTTGAATTATTTTCAGTCATGCGTAGATATTTTTATTCTTTTACTTTTACTGATTATTTTTATTTGAGAGCGCTGTGATGAAAGCGCTTCATTCTGGCAGCACCAGATTGCACACGAGTACGGATGCCAGCAGAGCGCTTAAACCAAACTGGCCTTGCAGCACGGCGTACACCCCAACTATTACGGCCTTGGCGCTTAGTTTTGCGTAGCACTTCCTTCTCGTCGAGGGGCGGCTTTTCAAAGCTGGTTTCAAAGATATCTGCTTGATCGCTAAGATTGGCTCCAGCCTCTTGAGCAGTAGAGCTAATACTATTTTCAACTTCCTTCAGCGTGGCGGTAGTTTCTTCACGAAACTTTTTAAACTCTTCTACTTCCATCTGGCGATTGACTTCAGACTTGACGTCAGCCATATAACGCTGCGCGCGTCCAAATAAATTACCAGCCATCCGAGCCACTTTAGGTAGACGCTCTGGACCAACTACCACCAAAGCAACTACCGCAATTAGCGCAAGCTTTGAAACTCCGATATCAATCATTTAACCAGTCGTTTAAAAGCTGCATGTCTTTCTATTGCACCTCAGTTAGTTATAGCTTATTTGTTACTTATTTATTGACGTCTTTAGCCTGCACATCAACTGTCTTTTCTGCTGTTGCAGAACTTTGTTGAATTTGCTCTTTAGGCTCTTCAGAGGTTTTCATGCCATCTTTAAAACCTTTTACGGCGCCACCTAAGTCTGTGCCGATATTACGTAATTTTTTGGTACCGAATACCAACATCACGATAACCAAAACAATTAACCAATGCCAAATGCTAAATGAACCCATCTTTAATCTCCTTGGATTATTTTTTCCAGGGGCGGGGACCGCCCATCACATGTAAGTGCAAGTGATAAACCTCCTGCCCACCATCCACACCATTGTTTACCATTAATCTAAAGCCGCCATCCTTACCAGGACGACAACCTTGCTCATTGGCAAGACGGGGTGCTAATTCCATCATTCTACCTAGCAAAGGCGTATCTATGCTTTCTGCCGATGCCAACATGGGTATATGTTTTTTAGGAATTATCAGAAAATGAACAGGCGCTGCCGGATTGATGTCCCTAAAAGCATAGATTTCCTCATCCTCGTAGACCTTCTGGGATGGGATCAAACCTTGAGAAATCTTACAAAATAGGCAATTAGGGTCGTGTGACATGCTTATTCTTTGTCAGCAGCTTTTCTAGCGGCCTTCTCTTCGATGCCAGAAGTGCCCAAACGACGGTCAAGCTCAGCAATAACATCTTCTGGGCGCAAGTTAAATTGAGACAGGGCTATCAAGCAGTGGAACCACAAGTCAGCCATTTCGCCCACCAGCAGTTTTTGCTGATCGGCCGCCAAATTAGAGTGCCGGGCATCTTTTGCTGCCATCACGGCCTCAGTAGCTTCCTCGCCAATCTTTTTCAAGATTCCATCATCACCCTTCGAAAAGAGTAAAACGGTATATGAAGTTTTAGGATCTGCATGACCCGCCTTAAAGGCATCACGACGTTGATCTACTACATCGGCCAAATGGGCAAATGCAGAATCGAGATTAGAGGATTTATTTGCAGAGCTAGTCATCTGGTCATTTTATGTCTTTTAGGTTGAAGATCCTTGCTTCTCTATTTTTTTGCAACTGACTCATCAATCCAGGAGGTTGTTGTTGGGTCCAAACGCAGAAAGAAACAACTATGTTCTCCCGTATGACATGCAATGCGATCTTTCTGCTCAACCAATAGCAAAATCGTATCGCCGTCGCAATCCAAACGAATTTCTTTTATTTTTTGGGTGTGGCCAGATTCTTCGCCCTTATGCCAAAGCTTTTGTCTAGAGCGAGTCCAATAGACCGCTTCGCCCAAACGTAATGTTTCTAAAAGGGCATCGCGATTCATCCAGGCCATCATCAATACATCGCCGCTATCAACTTCTTGCGCGATAACGGGCACGAGGCCTTGCTCATTCCAAGTCACAGCCTCAAGCAAAGCGAGTTCTTGTGGGTTTTTATTTGTATCTGACATTTGTTCAATTTTGACAGAATTGTTTTGTCCTAAGCAAATAAGCAGTTGCCGAAGACCTACCCCAATGACCCGCTGTCATTCAATGACACTTACCTTAATTGTGTGTATGATGTGTATAGAATTTATAATTCAGGAATGAACAGCAAAGAACTACTCAAGGCGTTAGAAAAAGATGGTTGGGTTTTACGGGGCTCAAAAGGCTCTCATCATGTCTTCAATCACCCCCATAAAGGAGGACACATCACTGTTCCCCACCCCAAAAAGGATCTGGGAACTGGATTGGTTCAAAAGCTACTGAAACAAGCGGGGATCAAATAAAGGAATAACTCATGAAATATCCAATTGCAATTGAACCGGGTGGAGATAAGTTGGCGTGGGGCGTAATTGTTCCTGATATGCCAGGGTGCTTCTCAGCCGCTGACAGCGGAATCGATGAGGCGATTGAGAATGCCAAAGAAGCAATTGAGCTTTGGATTGAAGCAGCTTTAGATGCTGGTCAAGATATACCCAAGCCCAGCTCCATTACTGATCTTCAGAAAAAGAAAGAGTTCAAAGGATATATCTGGGCAATTGCCGAGATTGACCCAGCTTTACTATCCGACGATATTGAAAGAGTGAATATCTCTTTACCAAAAAGAGTGCTGGCAAGATTGGATGCGAAGGCTAAATCCGCTGGTGAAAATCGCTCTGCTTTTATTGCACATATGGCGATTAGCGCTTAAAACTCAGACTAAATTCGAACCGGAATACCCTGGGCTGCCATATATTCTTTTGCTTGGCCAACAGTGAACTCACCATAGTGAAAAATACTGGCAGCCAAGACGGCATCTGCATGACCTTTGGTAATGCCATCGACCAAATGCTGCAAATTACCAACGCCACCAGAAGCAATAACAGGTACTGATACTGCATCGCTTACAGCAGCAGTTAAGGATAGGTCAAAACCATTCTTGCTGCCATCGCGATTCATGCTGGTTAATAAAATTTCACCAGCACCGCGCTTGGCAACTTCCTTAGCCCACTGCACTACATCTATCCCCGTGGCCGTTCTGCCGCCATGAGTAAACACTTCCCAATTACCCGCCTCAGTTTGTTTAGCATCTATCGCTACCACAATACATTGAGAGCCGTAATAAGCCGCCGCATCAGAGACTAAATCTGGATTGGCTACCGCAGAAGAATTCATGCTCACTTTGTCAGCGCCAGCATTGAGTAAGCGCCGCACGTCTGCAACTGCGCGCACACCACCGCCAACAGTTAAAGGAATAAAAACTTGAGATGCAACATCTTCAATGATATGCAAAATGAGATCGCGCCCATCGGAGGTCGCAGTGATATCCAAAAAGGTGAGCTCATCGGCACCTTGTGTGTCATACCGTTTTGCAATCTCCACTGGATCACCGGCATCACGCAAACCAACAAAGTTCACACCCTTTACTACGCGCCCTGCAGTGACATCAAGACAAGGAATAATTCGCTTGGTTAACACTAGAAAATATTCTTTGTGTACTTGAGGGTTAACTCATCAGCATATTTTTGAGCTATCGCAAGATCAAGATCACCGGCGTAAATAGAGCGCCCGGCGATCACGCCCATTACACCCTCTTCTTCAGCCTTGCAGAGCGCATCAATATCTTGATTATTAGACAGTCCGCCACTTGCGATGACCGGTATACGAATCGCTTGAGCTAACTTGACTGTGGCATCAATGTTCACTCCCTTAAGCATGCCATCTCGCCCAATATCGGTATAAATAATGGCCTCAACGCCCCAGTCCTCAAATTTTTTAGCAAGGTCGATCACTTCATGGCCAGTAATTTTGCTCCAGCCGTCCGTAGCCACCTTGCCATCACGCGCATCCAACCCAACCATCACATGTCCAGGGAATGCCGTGCAGGCATCTTGCACAAAGCCTGGGTTTTTCACTGCAGCCGTACCAATAATGACTGTGCTGATACCGTCATCCAATAAACGCTCAATCGTTTCAAGATCACGTATGCCGCCACCGAGTTGCACGGGAATCTCATTACCCACTGCTTTGAGGATGGATTTGATTGCAGCCTCATTCTTTAACTTGCCTGCAAAGGCGCCATTTAGATCGACCAAATGCAAACGTCGTGCGCCTTTACTAATCCAATGCGCTGCCATCGCCCCTGGATCTTCAGAAAACACTGTGGCTTTGTCCATATCACCTTGTTCGAGTCGAACACAGTGGCCGTCTTTTAGATCAATCGCGGGAATCAGCAGCATAGCAAATGGTTAGAAGTATTAAGGTTGCCAAGAAACAAAATTTTTATAAAGCTTTAATCCGTATTCTGCACTTTTTTCTGGATGAAACTGAGTTGCAAAAATATTATCTCGCGCCACTGCAGAAGTAAACCAGTCACCGTATTCCGTAGAGCCAGCAATATCCTCATTGCGCTGCGGTACTACATAGTAACTATGCACAAAATAAAAGCTCGTTAAATCCGGTATGCCATTCCAAAGTGGGTGCTTGCTATCCTGACGAACCTGATTCCAGCCCATATGCGGCACTTTATATGCCGACCCATCTGACTGCTTCTTGCCAGTCAACTCAAAACGGCGCACTTCACCAGGAATCAAGCCTAAGCACGGCGTCCATTGGTCACTACCACTGGTCCGCACTTCAGCGCTTTGATCAAACAACATTTGCTCGCCCACACAAACTCCTAAAAGCGGCTTGCTTTTAGAGGCCTCTAATAAAGCCTCTAACAAACCAGATTCCTCTAAGTGCTTCATGCAATCTGGCATAGCACCTTGACCAGGCAATACGACACGATCAGCTGAGCGGATCTCTTCCGGTTGATGTGCAATCAATACATTGTCATCCGGTGCAACATGATGAAATGCTTGATATACAGAACGGAGATTACCCATTCCATAATCGACGATCGCAATGGTTTGCGCCAAAATTTACCTGCTATCTATTGTTATCTACTGTTGTCTTCTAAGCAACCGTGGGAATCTAGATTAAAGACTTCCTTTAGTTGAAGGAATAGCGCCTGAAGCACGTGGATCAACTGCCAAAGCCATGCGCAAAGCACGACCAAAGGCCTTGAAAACGGTTTCAATTTGGTGGTGCGCATTGATGCCGCGCAGATTATCGATGTGCAAAGTTACGCCCGCATGGTTTACAAAACCACGGAAGAACTCAATACTGAGATCCACATCAAAGTCACCTACCCGCGCACGCGTAAATGGAACGTTAAATTCCAAGCCTGGACGACCTGAGAAATCGATCACAACACGAGAAAGCGTTTCGTCTAGGGGCACGTAAGAATGGCCGTAACGAGTAATTCCCGCTTTGTCACCAACTGCTTTAGCAAAGGCCTGCCCCAAAGTAATCCCCACATCCTCAACGGTATGGTGATCATCAATATGGGTATCACCATTAGCGACCACTTTAAGGTCGATCATGCCGTGACGGGCAATCTGATCGAGCATGTGATCGAGAAAAGGGACTCCAGAGGCCAGTTCGGCCTTACCAGTTCCATCTAAATTGATGGAAATCTGAATTTTGGTTTCCGAAGTATTTCGGATGACGTCGGCTTGCCGCATGCTTCATTGCGCCGCGAGGCGAAGTGTTGATTGAAGCCTCATAATATCATTCGTGACTGCTCCTCACGCATAATCGCAGAGGCTTCCCACTTCAGCGGCCGCCGCTTGACCAACCGCATCAAGTCTTACATGGCCTCCATGGGCGTAGACCGACAGTCCTGCGGCCTTTATTTTCACAATGCCAGCATCTCTGATGTTGAGCGCTGCATTAATATCCCTATCAACGGTAGCATGACACGAGCTACAGGTCCACATGCGATCATTTAACGTAATGTGCTCGTTAATAACCCCGCAATGGTTGCATGTCTTGGTGGACGGGAACCAGGTGGAGATTTGAACAGGTTGTCCACCTTTAGCCTTGAGCTTGTAATCGAGCTTAATTAAAAACCCGCCCCAAGCGCAATCGCCAATGGCTTTTGATAGCCTGCGATTGGCCATCATACCCCTGATATTTAAAGTTTCTGCCACGACCACTTGGTTTTCGTTGGCTAGAATGAAAGAAACTTGGTGCTGATAATTCTCTCTGGCATGTCGCACCTTCTCATGTGCCAGCGCTACATGTTTTCTATTTTTGGCGATATTGCTGCCAAAGTAGTTACGCTGTTCTATCGTAGGTTTGCCATCAGCAATACATCTATCCTTAGCAAACTCAATCTTGCGTGATAAATCTTTTTGCAATCGGTGTAGTTTTTTGAGTGACTTCTTAAGGTGATGGGGGTTAGGTAGTTTATTGCCATTGCTATCGACAATCCAATCCTTAACGCCCAAATCAATACCGATAATCTTCGCTGCATCAAAAGACTGCAATGGCTCGGCAATTAGCTTAAAGTCTTCCGTCAAAATAGCAGCGTAATACTTTCCCGTACTCTCACGCAAGATGGTAACCGTCTTCATTTTTCCAACAATCTCACGATGCACGCGGGCTTTAATCTGACCTATTTTGGGTAGGGTAATTTTGTTGCCTGATACCGTAACACCTTGCGGATAGCTAATAGCTTGACGAGAATCATATCTAGACTTGAATACCGGAAAGCCAAATACATTACTGTTTTTAGTGCGGCGACTCGTTGCATGCTTGCATTGCTTAACGCGAGCAAACGCATTTTTATAAGCCCCATCCAAATGCAAAATGCTTTCTTGCAATACTTGGGAGTGAGTTTGCTTAAGGTAGTCATATTCCCCGTTTTTCCAAACAGGGAGCATCTTCTTAATATCGTAGCAAGAAAGCGACTCGCCGTTAGCATAGGCTTTTTGCTTTAAATCCAAGGCCAAGTTCCAAACCTTGCGCGCATTACCAAAATCTTGAGCTAATTTTTGTTCTTGGATTTTGTTAGGATAAAGGCGAATTTTGATAGCTCCAAGAATACTGTAATTATATACAGTGTTAATCAATTAACCAATGCTTAACAAGTTAAAACTCAGCTTTATACGCCCACTCTAAAACAGGCGTTTACGGCACAATAGTTAAACTTTACACCCAACCATTAACCTAAGAACCCTCATGAGCCGTTTCTGGAGCCCTGTTGTTCAAACCCTAACCCCCTATGTTCCCGGGGAGCAACCGCAAATGCAGCGGCTGGTCAAACTCAACACCAATGAAAGTCCTTATGGCCCATCGTCAAAGGCACTTGCTGCAATTGAAGCTCAGAATACTGAGGATTTACGCCTTTATCCCGACCCAGAAGGCACAGCCCTTAAGCAAGCTATCGCTAAATTACACGGCTTAGACCCAAAACAGGTCTTTTTGGGTAATGGTTCAGATGAAGTCTTGGCTCACGTCTTTGCTGGATTGCTCAAACAAAGTGAACCAGTTCATTTTCCAGATATCACCTACAGTTTTTATCCCGTGTACTGCAAGCTTTTTGGAATTGATTACAAAACCATTCCATTGGGTGAAAAGTTTGAGATCAATACTGCTGACTACAAAGTGCCTAATGGTGGAATTATTTTCCCCAACCCAAACGCGCCAACAGGTAGATCAATCCCCCGTTCAGATATTGAAGCCTTACTATTGCGCAATAAAGATTCTGTAGTGGTCATTGATGAGGCTTATGTAGATTATGGAACGCAATCTTGTATTCCACTCTTGTGTGGTGATGACTGCCCCGAAAATCTCCTAGTTGTCCATACGCTTTCTAAATCTCGCGCCCTAGCTGGTCTGCGTGTTGGTTTTGCCGTTGGTCATCCAGATTTAATCGAGGGCTTGGAGCGAGTTAAAAATAGTTTCAATTCTTATCCACTAGGGCGCCTTGCTCAAGCCGGTGCTATTGCGGCGATTGAGGATCAAGCGCATCTTGAAGAAACCTCTGCCAAGGTAATGCAAACTCGCACAAAGATGGTTGAGCAACTCGGGGCATTAGGATTTGAAACCCTACCTTCAACTGCAAACTTTATTTTCACGCGTCACCCAAAGCATGCTGGAGCTAAGCTCTATCAAGCTTTACGTGACAGAGGCATCATCGTTCGTCACTTTAAATCTGCACGCATAGAAGAGTTCTTGCGGATAACAATTGGCACGGATGAGCAAAGCAACGAACTTATCACTGCTTTAAGAGAAATTCTGAATTAAGTTTTTTGGGCTTACTTTTTGAGGCGCATCTCAGCTGCGCGAGCGTGGGCTTGCAAGCCCTCACCGTGAGCCAACGTGCTAGCAACTGCGCCCAAAGTTTGTGCGCCAGCCTCACTGACTTCAATCATGCTAGAGCGCTTAATAAAATCATATACACCTAGTGGCGAAGAAAAACGTGCAGTACGCGCAGTTGGCAATACGTGATTGGGGCCAGCGCAATAGTCACCCAGTGATTCACTAGTGTAGTTACCCATAAAGATAGCGCCAGCGTGTCGAATTTGATCTGCCCACTTACGAGGCTCAGCAGCGCAAATCTCCAAGTGCTCAGCAGCAATTGCATTAGCAATCTCACATGCTTCCGACATGTCTTTTACTTGAATCAATAAGGCGCGGTTTGTGAGCGAAACTTCAATTACTTTTGCTCTTGGCATTTCTGGGAGAAGCTTATTGATGCTGGACTGGACTTGCTCAATAAATGCAGCATCAGGACAAAGCATGATGGACTGGGCTTGTTCATCATGCTCAGCTTGGGAGAACAAATCCATTGCAACCCAATCTGGATTACTAGATCCGTCACAAAGCACCAAAATTTCAGAAGGGCCAGCGATCATATCAATACCCACAATGCCAAATACCCTGCGCTTAGCGGCGGCCACATAAGCATTCCCTGGCCCAACAATTTTGTCGACTGATGGAATTGTTTTAGTGCCGTAAGCTAAAGCACCAACTGCCTGAGCGCCGCCGATCGTAAAGACGCGGTCAACACCAGCAAGATATGCCGCCGCCAAGACCAGTGGGTTACGTGCACCATCCGGAGTGGGCACCACCATAACGACTTCAGCGACACCAGCCACTTTTGCAGGAATGGCATTCATCAATACGGATGAAGGGTAAGCCGCCTTGCCTCCAGGCACATAAATACCAACACGATCTAATGGAGTTACTTTTTGACCTAATCGTGTTCCATCCTTTTCCTCATACTCCCAAGAATGGCAACCCGCTTCAATCTTTTGCTGCTCGTGATAAGCGCGCACTCTTTGCGCAGCAATATCTAAAGCATTTTTTTGTTCTGCAGATAAAGAGTTGTAAGCAAGTTCTAAATCTTTGCGAGGCACCTCTAATTCGGAGACGCTTGCAACATTCAAGCGATCGAACTGTTTTGTAAATCCTAGAACCGCTTCATCGCCTTGGGCTTTTACTGCTGCCAAAATCTTAAGCACTGCAGCATCAATAGCCTCATCATCAGCGGTAGGCAATGAAAGGCTAGCCAACAGAATTTCTCTGAAGCCGGCATCTTTACTATTGAGACGCTTAACGTTAATTTGTGCAGACATTAATGAAGACTTTTCGCTAGATACTGATTACTTCAGCAACTCAAAAATAGGTTGTAGCTGTGCACGCTTACGCTTGTACGAAGCCTGGTTCACTACCAAGCGAGCGCTGATATCTGCAATGGGTTCAACCTCAACCAAACCATTTGCTTTTAATGTATTTCCTGTAGACACCAAATCCACAATAGCGTCTGCTAAGCCTACCAAAGGGGCTAGCTCCATAGAGCCATAAAGCTGGATCGTATCGATATGAACGCCTTTATTAGCAAAGTGCTCACGCGCGCAGTTGACATACTTGGTGGCGACTTTTAAACGAGATCCCTGCTTTACTGCCGCAGCGTAATCAAACCCCTCACGAACAGCAACAGACATGCGGCACTTTGCAATATCTAAGTCATAAGGTACATACAATCCATCAGCACCTTTTTCCATCAGAACATCCAATCCAGCCACTCCAAAATCAGCACCGCCAAATTGCACATAAGTTGGTACATCAGATGCGCGAACAATAATGAGGCGAACGTCCGGATTGGAGGTCTCAATAATGAGTTTGCGTGACTTCTCGGGATCTTCCAACGGCACAATGCCTACCTTGGACAAGATCTCTGCGGTTTCTTCGAAGATACGCCCTTTGGAGAGCGCTAAAGTCAATTTCATGGACTAATTATCCATCAGCCTTACTTTATGCGCTCAATATTGGCGCCCAAGAGGGTTAACTTATGTTCCATGCGGTCATAACCGCGATCCAAATGGTAAATCCGGTCTACCTGGGTTTCGCCCTGAGCAGCCAATCCAGCAATCACCAAGCTGGCTGAGGCACGTAGATCGGTAGCCATCACAATTGCGCCAGAAAGTTTTTCTACTCCCTGAGCAATTGCAGTATTGCCTTCAATGGCAATATCTGCACCCAAACGATTGAGCTCTTGTACGTGCATAAAACGATTTTCAAAAATCGTTTCGGTAATGGTTGAGTTACCCGATGCAATTGCATTTACAGTCATGAGCTGCGCCTGCATATCGGTTGGAAAAGCAGGGTATTCAGAGGTACGGAAATTGACCGCTTTTGGACGACCCCGCATAGAGGCTTTAATCCAATCAGGTCCGATCTCCATTTGAAGGCCGGCTTCTTTTAACTTCACGATGACTGCATCTAAAGTATCTGGACGGCAATGTTTTACCGTGATCTCACCGCCAGTAGCGGCAACCGCGCACAAGAATGTGCCTGCTTCAATACGATCCGCAATGACTGAGTGCTCAGCGCCATGAAGCTTTTCTACACCTTCAATCACCAAGCGATCACTTCCGATCCCAGATATTTTTGCGCCCATCTTTACCAGCAGTTCAGCTAAATCACCAACCTCAGGTTCGCGCGCTGCGTTTTCTAAAATAGTAGTACCGGACGCTAAAGTAGCAGCCATCAACAAATTCTCAGTGCCGGTTACGGTAATCATGTCAGTCAAGATAGAGGCGCCCTTCAATCGATCAGATTGAGGCTCGGTTTCTGCTTGAATATAGCCACTCTTAATCTTGATGCTAGCCCCCATCGCCTTTAGGCCTTTAATGTGCTGATCTACAGGGCGCGCGCCAATAGCGCAACCGCCAGGCAAGGAAACTTTAGCGCTATGCATTCTGGCTAAGAGTGGGCCAAGCACTAGGATCGAAGCACGCATGGTCTTGACCATTTCATAAGTAGCTTCTGAGCTTTTGATTACAGCTGCGCTCAACACCATATGACTGCGATCGCTTGCATTGGGAAAATCTACCGTCACGCCAATTTCTTGTAAAAGCTTGAGCATGGTTCGCACATCTTGCAAGTCAGGAACGTTACGCAATACGACTGGTTGATCGGTCAATAGACATGCACACAGAATTGGCAAAGCAGCATTTTTAGCACCAGCAATGACTACCTCCCCATTAAGAGGAGAGCCGCCAACCATTCGTAATTTATCCATGAAACGATTCCAGTAAAAGCTTAGTTATTAATATTCAGTAGGTAATGCGTAAAGAGTAATAGGGTAAATTTTTACGCTGCTGAATTCTGCGTAAACTCTTCAGGGGTAAATGCCTTAATTGACAGGGCATGTACTTCCGCCTTCATACGATCGCCCATTGCGCTGTATACCAATTGGTGACGTTGTATCAAACGCTTACCTTCAAACTCAGGGCTCACAATCGTTGCAAAAAAATGCTGGCCATCGCCTTCAACCTGAATATGGGTGCAGTTGATGCCTTGCTTGATATAGCCTTCAATTTGTTCTGGGGTGGGTAGCATTTCTTCTCCTAATAAAACCAGGGTGTAAACAATTAATAACGGAGCTTATAGCCCTTTTGCAGCAGCCGTAGAGCAATCACTGACACCACTATAAAAAAGCAAAACACAATTGCCAGGCTACCCCAAGGAGAGTTATCAGAAACCCCAAAGAACCCATAACGGAAGCCATCAATCATGTAAAAGAAAGGATTGAAGTGCGACACCACCTGCCATGCGGGTGGCAAAGAGTGAATGGAATAGAAGACGCCCGACAACATTGTGGCGGGCATGATGATGAAGTTTTGAAAAGCCGCTAACTGGTCGTATTTATCTGCCCAGATGCCAGCAATTAAACCAAGACTTCCTAAGATCGCAGCACCTAAGAATGCAAATACCAAAATCCACAATGGATATTCCAGGGTGGGCGTGGCAAACCAGATCGTGATTAACAGCACCCCTAATCCCACAACAATGCCCCGAAATACAGCAGCCAAAATATAAGCAGAGTAAAACTCGAAATGACTTAATGGGGCTAGTAAAACAAAGACTAAGTTACCGGTAACTTTTGACTGAATTAGAGAAGAAGAGGTATTTGCAAATGCGTTTTGCAAAACACTCATCATCACAAGGCCCGGGATTAAAAAGGCTGTATAACTAAAGCGCCCATAGACTTCCCTGCCCTCAAGCACATGTCCAAAGATCATGAGATAGAGCACGGCCGTAAGAACTGGTGCAGCCACCGTCTGAAAAGCGACCTTATAGAAGCGCTTTACTTCCTTGAACAATAGCGTTGGGAAACCGCTGCCATATTCCAAAGCAGGTCTATTCAACCCGTTCTTCATTGGGCACCCCCAGACATGATGTTGACAAAGACTTCTTCTAAATCAGTTTTACCTTCGCCATCTTTTTTGACGGATCCATAACGACTCAGTAAATTAGCAGTGGTATCAAGCGCCACAATCTTGCCTTGTTTGAGCATGGCAATACGTTGACATAGAGCTTCAGCCTCTTCCAGGTAATGGGTAGTCAGAACAATCGTATGGCCATCTTGATTTAATCGACTGATAAATTGCCATAAAGATTGGCGCAACTCAACATCAACTCCAGCAGTAGGCTCATCTAAAATAATGACTGGTGGTCTATGAACTAAAGCTTGAGCAACGAGTACCCGACGCTTCATGCCTCCAGATAAAGAGCGCATATTACTATCGGCTTTGGAAGTGAGATCAAGATTAGCCATGATCTCCTCTACCCATGCATCGTTATTTTTAATTCCAAAGTAACCAGACTGAAAACGTAAAGTCTCACGCACAGTAAAAAACGGGTCAAAGACTAGCTCTTGCGGAACTACGCCAAGCATGCGCCGCGCTTCGCGAAATCCCGTTTGAACATCGGCGCCCATAATGGCTGCATGACCATGACTAGGCCTCACCAGGCCAGCCAGAATAGAAATCAAAGTAGTTTTGCCAGCGCCATTTGGGCCTAACAAACCAAAAAATTCTCCAGGTTCAATCGTGAGAGATACCTCATCTAAAGCTTGGAGCGCTCCGTACTGCTTAGATATATTTTGAATAGATATTGCAGGGTGCATTGCCATTACAAACCTAGCAATGCAGCAACACCATAAACGCTGGCCAATACTTTCAACTTTTCTGGTGCCCGCTCTATGGAAATGGATTGTCCCTCGGACTTGAGCTTTTTCTGCCACGCTAACAATACGGTCAATACCGTGGAATCAAAGTCTTTTAATGCTGAGC
The DNA here is from genome assembly GCF_018881975.1 of Polynucleobacter sp. JS-Safj-400b-B2. Classification (GTDB taxonomy): domain Bacteria; phylum Pseudomonadota; class Gammaproteobacteria; order Burkholderiales; family Burkholderiaceae; genus Polynucleobacter. Next base: position 265,513 of record NZ_JACVPJ010000002.1, read on the forward strand.
AGTCTATCGAGCGCAAGTTTGGGATATTCAATAAGCCCTCTTTTTGTAACTGCAAAGCATTTGCTTGCGTTACCATTTTTGGCAAAAGAAAAGGCATGATTTGGACGCTTAACAATTAATTGGCGGGCTTAGCGCTGGCCAACTGCTTATTACGATCTTGAAGGAATTTCACAAGGCCTTCAATGCCGTTTTGGCTGATTTGATTGGAGAACTGGTTGCGGTAAGCCTCAACCAACCAAACACCCATGATGTTCATATCGTAGACTTTCCAACCATTGGTCGTTTTCTCTAAACGGTAGTCCAAAGGAACTGGATCGCCACGACCAAGCACCACTGTCTTCACAACGACTTCTTTATCGTCTGGAGCGGCGCGCAGAGCCTTAAATTGCACAGTCTGATCGCGCAATTGGCTTAAGGCTCCGGAATAGGTACGAATCAGCAGATTCTTAAACTCGGATGTCAGTTGAGCCTGCTGCTCAGGTGTTGCCTTTTTCCAATTAGGGCCCATTGCCATTTCTGTAGTGCGGCGCATATCGGTATAGGGAACAATTTTCTTTTCGACTAAATCCACGATCTTTGGAATATTGCCTTTTTGAATATCTGGATCAGCCTTAACTGTTGTCATTACCTCAGTCACCACCATCTTAATTAAGGCATCTGGAGGTGTTGATTGGTCAGGAGTTTGAGCTAAAACAGTACCGGATGCGAGCATTAGGGCTGCAAAGGTATAGCTGAAGATTTTTTTAAAGCTTTTCATATTTCCGCCCGCCATCTTTATTGATATTGACACCCATTTTAGTCGCTTCACACTATATTGCTGGCTTACTTAGCTTATTGGTATGGATTCTCGTAAGCCGGCATGAGAGGCTCTTCATCATCTCGGCCCTCATTAATTTGATACGCCCGTCTCTGAATATACGCATCTCGCATAAAACTGTACTTATCAATTGCAGCGCCATCGAGCAAATCGCCAGCTTCATAGTAAGTATTTCGGGCATTGACCACGCGCAAACCAGTAATACTATTTCGCAGACCAATGTCCTTCACAAAGCTAAATAGGTAGTCAGACTCCAAGTCAGCCACTGTGCCAAAAGTGTCGCGCACATTACTTGGACCAAAAAATGGCAGAACTACATAAGGACCCGAGGGCACACCCCAAACCCCTAAAGTTTGACCCCAATCCTCTTTGTGTTTTTCAAGCCCGCCAGGTGTTGCTAAATCAATAAGACCACCCAGTCCCATAGTCGTATTGACCACTACCCGCATAAGATCATTAAAGGCATCGCCTGGCTTGCCTTGTAGTAAGTTGTAAAGGGCAGTGTAGATGTCGTTGTAGTTACTAAAGATGTTATAAATTCCATCGCGCACAAACTCAGGTAATACAAAGCGATAGCCAGCCACTACCGGCTTTAATACATACGCATCTAAGCCTTCGTTAAATTCAAATACTGAACGGTTAAATGGCTCCCAAGGATCCTGAGGGGAGCGCTCTGTACCAGCAGGAATAGATGCACAGCCAACCATAGTGGCAATCAAGCCAAACAAGAAAGCTGTCTTGATTTTGCGCAGAATGAACAAGGTCATTTTGCTGCGCCCTTTTCTTGGCCGCTGTCTGCTGCTTTGTTGTAAAGAAACTGGCTAATCAAATTCTCTAAAACGATAGCTGATTGCGTCTGCGAGATCTTTTCACCATTGGTCAACATATCATCAGAACCGCCAGCCTCAAGACCAATATATTGCTCACCTAGTAAGCCCGACGTCAAAATCTTTGCTGAAGAATCCTTTGGAAACTTATACGAGTCTTCAATGGTCATTACCACTGTTGCTTGATAAGTCTTGTCATCGAAAGAAATATTGGCAATTCTGCCCACAACCACGCCTGCACTTTTAACGGGTGCACGAGGCTTCAAACCGCCGATATTGTCAAAGCGTGCAGAAATTTTGTATGTCGGCGCGAACGACACTGCATTCATATTGCCAACCTTCAGCGCAAGAAAGAGGGCTGCCAGCAAACCAATGGCAACGAAAATTCCTACCCAGACGTCAATTGCACTTTTTCTCATAAGAGCCCCAGTTTATTCTTTCTAATTTGAGAACATCATCGCGGTTAGCAAGAAATCCAATGCTAGAACCGATAAAGAAGAAATCACCACCGTACGGGTAGTTGCTTGCGAAACACCTTCTGGCGTAGGTTTAGATTCATAACCCTGGTAAAGAGCAATAAACGTAACTGCCACACCAAACACCATGCTTTTAATTAAGCCGTTGCCAATATCGGAGAACAAATCGACTCCGCCCTGCATCTGGGACCAAAAGGCGCCAGAATCGACCCCAATGAGGGGTACACCTACCAAATAACCACCCAGAACACCAACGGCTGTAAATATAGTGGCCAAAATTGGCATCGAAATAATGCCCGCCCAAAGCCGGGGGGCAATCACACGGCCTAAGGGATCAACCGCCATCATTTCCATTGCAGTCAATTGTTCGCCAGCCTTCATCAAACCAATCTCAGCCGTTAATGAGGTACCTGCTCTACCAGCAAACAATAAAGCGGTAATGACAGGCCCCAACTCTCGAGTTAAGGAGAGGGCAACCAATAAACCAAGTGCCTGCTCTGAACCATAACGATTTAAGGTGTAGTAACCCTGCAAACCTAAAACGAAGCCAACAAATAATCCTGAAACGGCAATGATGATAAAAGAGTGGTTGCCGACAAATAAAATTTGATCAATTACCAAGCGTGGTCTCTTGAGCAAGAATCCCGAGCGCATGATCACGGCTACAAACATCCGAGCAGCCAAGCCAAGACTACTCAAATTGCGACGTACAAAAAATCCAAGGTCTCCAAAAAGATTTATAAGTTTAGTCATGAATTACTCATACCAAAGTCTTCCGCCAAACTGATTCCTGGATAATGGAAAGGCACAGGGCCATCGGGCGCAGCATCTAAAAACTGTCTAACGAAAGGATCTGTGGAGCGGCTTAACTCCTCAGGAGTGCCTTCTGCCCCAATCCGACCATTCGCAATAAAGTAGACATAATCTGCGATTGCAAAAGTCTCTTCAACATCGTGAGTAACCAATAAACTCGTGGCTCCCAGGGCATTATTGAGATCCCGAATTAAGCGCGCTGTAATACCAAGAGAGATAGGATCAAGGCCAGCAAATGGCTCGTCATACATGATCAGTGGTGGATCTAATGCAATCGCTCTAGCGAGAGCAACACGTCTTGCCATGCCACCAGAAATCTGCGAAGGCATTAAATCGCGTGCGCCGCGCAAACCCACTGCATTCAGTTTCATCAATACTAGTGAACGCAATAATTCTTCACTAAGGTCAGTATGTTCACGCAAAGGGAAAGCAACGTTTTCAAAAACACTGAGGTCAGTAAATAAAGCGCCGAATTGAAAAAGCATCCCCATGCGACGACGAGCAGCCATTAACGCAGCACCGCTCATCTTGCCGATATCTTGACCTTCAAAAAGAACTTGCCCCGACTGTGCGGTGTATTGACCGCCAATCAAACGAAGGATAGTAGTCTTGCCACAGCCCGAGCCACCCATTACAGCAACTACTTGCCCACGTCGAAACTCCATATTGAGTCCCGACAAAATCTGCCGCTCACCTGGAGCATAGGAAAAGTTGACGTCTTTAATAGAGACGATAACTTCACCTATAGCTTGTTTGCTTACATCCAAGGAGTTTGGCTGGCCACTGTTCATATTCTCGACATTATCGAGGTAAAACAGAAGACCCCATTAAATACTCGTCTACTGAACGGGCACATTGACGGCCTTCACGAATTGCCCAAACTACCAAAGACTGTCCGCGACGCATATCACCCGCTGCAAACACCTTAGGAACGTTAGTTTGATAGGCATTTTGACCATCTTCTGTTGCTTTTGCATTGCCGCGAGCATCTTTCTCAACACCAAATGCATTCAGAACCTGCTGAACTGGAGACACAAAACCCATTGCTAAAAGCACTAAATCTGCCTTGATTTCAAATTCAGAATTTGGCACCTCTGCCATCTTGTCGTCTTTCCACTCTAAACGAACACCAATCAATTTCTCGACTTTGCCGTTTTTGCCTTCAAAACGCTTTGTTCCAACAGACCAGTCGCGCTCACAACCTTCTTCATGCGATGAAGAGGTGCGCAGCTTTGTTGGCCAATATGGCCACACCAAAGGGGTGTTCTCAACTGCTGGAGGCTGAGGGAGTAATTCAAACTGGGTAATCTTGGTTGCACCGTGACGATTTGAAGTTCCAACACAATCTGAACCTGTGTCACCACCACCGATAACGACTACATGCTTATCTGTTGCGCGAATTTCATTTTTAAAGTCGCCTGCGTTCTCTTTATTCTGAGGAATCAAAAACTCCAATGCATAGTGCACGCCTGCTAATTCACGGCCTGGTACTGGCAAATCACGTGGTTGCTCTGCACCGCCGGTGATGACTACTGCATCAAAATCTTTCATCAACTGCTCAGGAGAAACCGTTTTGTTGGAGTAATTCTTTACTTCCGCACCAATCGCTTCTTTACCAACAAAAACGCCTGTCTCAAATTTAACGCCTTCAGCTTGCATCTGCTCTACACGGCGGTCAATTAACCACTTTTCCATTTTGAAATCAGGAATGCCGTAACGCAGTAATCCACCTACGCGATCATTCTTTTCAAACACGGTTACATCATGACCAACGCGCGCTAATTGCTGCGCAGCTGCCATACCCGCTGGGCCGCCACCCACTACTGCTACTTTTTTACCAGTCTTCGTTTTAGGTTGTTGTGGTTTAACCCAACCATTTTCCCAGCCCTTATCAATAATGGCATGCTCAATCGATTTAATACCGACCGCAGTGCTATTAATTCCCAATGTACAAGCAGCCTCGCAAGGCGCTGGACAAATACGGCCCGTAAACTCTGGGAAGTTGTTGGTTGATTGCAAAACATCCAATGCATTCTTCCAGTCATTATGAAATACCAAGTCATTGAAGTCAGGAATGATGTTGTTCACTGGGCAGCCGTTATTGCAGAACGGGATGCCGCAGTCCATACAACGCGCGCCCTGAACTTTAGCTTCTTCGTCAGTTAAAGCGGCAACAAATTCTTTGTAGTGATGGAGGCGTTTAACCGGCGCTTCGTACGTTTCACCAACGCGCTCAAACTCCATAAATCCAGTGACCTTACCCATATCGAATCCTTAGTATCTTTTCTTAATGTCTTTATTGATCAAGTGGCTTAAGCCGCAACAGTTTTGTTCTGAGCTTTTTCCCACAACTCGCCTAGAGCACGTTTGTACTCAGTTGGAAGCACTTTCACAAAACGTCCGCGAGCATTTTCCCAGTCGGCCAAGATTGCTTTAGCGCGCTCAGAGCCAGTGTGGCGGAAGTGGCGCTCAATTAAGCCCTTTAAAATTTGCTCATCAGTTAAACGCTCGCCACCGTCTTTAACATCGACAGGAGCATGCCATTCAGACTTTGGCATCTTGGCAATCTGCTCGGCAGAAGGCAATACTTTTTCCAAAGTCGCCATGCTGGTATTGCAGCACTTATCAAACAAGCCATCTTCGTCGTAAACATAAGCAATACCGCCGCTCATACCCGCAGCAAAGTTGCGGCCTGTTGCGCCCAACACAACTACTGTTCCGCCAGTCATGTACTCACAACCATGATCGCCCGTACCTTCAACAACAGTAGTAGCGCCAGAGTTACGAACTGCAAAACGCTCACCAGCCACACCATTGAAGAAAGCCTCGCCAGCAATTGCGCCATAGAGAACAGTATTACCAACAATGATGTTCTTCGCTGTATCACCACGGAACTCATGCGGAGCGCGAACAATCACACGACCACCGGATAAACCTTTACCAACGTAGTCATTTCCATCGCCCACCAAATCCAAAGTGATGCCCCGCGCCAAAAAGGCTGCAAAACTTTGACCGGCAGTGCCATTCAATTGAATATGGATAGTGTCATCAGGCAAACCTGCATGACCATAACGTTGAGCAACTTCACCTGAAAGCATCGCGCCAACTGTGCGGTTCACGTTCTTCACTGGAACAATGAAGGAAACTTTTTCACCACGCTCTAATGCAGGCTCACTCTTCTCAATCAGAATATTGTCGAGTGCGCTAGCCAAGCCATGATCTTGAGTTAACACTTGGTAGCGTGGAACTTCTGCGGCAACTTGTGGCTCAGCAAAAATCTTGCTGAAATCCAAGCCATGCACCTTCCAGTTCTCAATGCCTTTACGGGTATCTAACAAGTCAACGCGACCAATTAAGTCATCAAACTTACGAATACCTAATTGCGCCATGATCTCGCGAGCCTCTTCAGCGATAAAAAAGAAGAAGTTCACAACGTGCTCTGGCTTGCCAGAGAATTTCTTGCGCAATTCAGGGTCTTGAGTAGCAACACCAACTGGACAGGTATTCAAATGACACTTACGCATCATGATGCAACCCTCAACTACCAATGGTGCAGTCGCAAAACCAAATTCATCTGCGCCCAATAAAGCGCCGATCACTACGTCGCGACCAGTCTTCATTTGGCCATCAGCCTGAACACGAATACGGCTACGCAAACCATTAAGAACCAATGTTTGCTGTGTTTCAGCCAAACCGAGTTCCCATGGAGAGCCAGCATGCTTGATTGAAGACAGTGGAGATGCGCCAGTACCACCATCATGACCAGCGATCACAACGTGGTCTGCTTTTGCTTTTGCAACACCAGCAGCAACAGTACCAACTCCTACCTCAGAAACCAACTTCACAGAAACATCAGCCTTGGGATTGACGTTCTTCAGGTCATGAATCAACTGAGCGATATCTTCAATGGAGTAAATATCATGGTGCGGAGGAGGAGAAATCAAACCTACACCAGGCACTGAGAAACGCAACTTACCGATGTAATCAGAAACCTTGCCACCAGGCAATTGACCGCCTTCACCAGGCTTGGCGCCTTGTGCCATCTTGATCTGAATCTGATCTGCAGAACGTAAATATTCAGTAGTCACACCAAAACGACCAGAAGCAACCTGCTTAATCTTAGAGCGCAATGAATCACCATCTTGCAATGGAATATTGGCCTCAACAACATCACTACCCAAGATGCTGGCTAAAGTCTCGCCTTTCTTGATTGGAATGCCTTTAAGTTCATTCACATAGCGGTTTGGATCTTCGCCGCCCTCACCAGTATTGGACTTGCCGCCAATACGATTCATAGCGATTGCTAATGTAGCGTGCGCTTCCGTAGAGATAGAGCCTAAAGACATTGCGCCCGTTGCAAAACGTTTCACGATTTCTTTTGCAGACTCCACTTCATCCAATGGAATCGCTTTTGCTGGATCAATCTTGAATTCAAACAAACCGCGCAAAGTCATTTGACGCTTGGTTTGATCATTAATGATATTGGCGTACTCTTTATAAGTCTGGTAGCCCTTCTCAGCGCCAATACGTGTGGAATGCTGCAACTTCGCAATCGTGTCAGGAGTCCACATATGGTTCTCACCACGAATACGGAATGCATATTCACCACCAGCATCGAGCATATTGGTTAAGACTGGGTCGTTACCAAATGCAGATGTATGCATGCGTAAGGCTTCTTCAGCTACCTCAAACACGCCGATACCGCCAACGTTTGATGGAGTGCCCTTGAAGTATTGATCAATGATGTCGTGATTTAAACCAATTGCTTCAAAAATCTGTGAGCCGGTGTAAGACATGTAAGTGGAGATGCCCATTTTGGACATGACCTTTTGCAAGCCTTTACCAATTGCCTTCACAAAGTTCTTTACTGCTTTTTCTGCAGATAAATCACCGGATAAGCCTTTAGCCATTTCAGCCAAGGTTTCCATTGCGAGATACGGGTGAACAGCTTCAGCGCCATAACCAGCCAAGAGCGCAAAGTGATGCGTCTCACGCGCACTGCCAGTTTCAACGACTAAGCCAACGCTGGTACGTAAACCTTTTTGCACCAAATGCTGATGAATCGCTGAGGTTGCGAGTAAAGCAGGAATTGCTACGTGCTTCTCATCAACCTGACGATCGCTCACGATCAAAATGTTGTAACCGGAACGAACGGCATCTGCAGCTTCAGCACATAGTGATGCCAAACGCGCCTCAATACCTGCTTTGCCCCATGAGGCTGGATAACAAATATCCAGCTCGTAAGAGCGGAACTTACCATTGGTGTAATGGCCAATATGACGAATCTTAGTAATGTCATCAAAATCCAGAATTGGCTGACTTACTTCCAAACGCATTGGTGGATTGATGTTGTTGGTATCTAATAAATTAGGCTTAGGCCCAATGAAAGAAACCAATGACATCACCATATTCTCGCGAATTGGATCAATCGGAGGATTGGTTACTTGCGCGAATAATTGCTTAAAGTAGTTATAGAGCGGCTTGTTCTTGTTAGAGAGAACTGCCAATGGGCTGTCATTACCCATTGAACCGATAGCCTCTTCGCCATTGGTGGCCATTGGGGCCATCAAGAACTTGATGTCTTCTTGGGTGTAACCAAATGCCTGTTGACGATCTAACAATTTAGCCGCTGGACGAATAGTCATTTTCTCGTCTATCAAGTCCGCCTTGCTGGCATCAACTTCATCTAGCTTCACGCGAACCGCATCGATCCAGCTCTTATATGGCTTAGCCTTAGATACCGCATCCTTTAATTCAATGTCATCAATGATGCGACCTTGCTCCATGTCAATCATGAACATCTTGCCTGGTTGCAAACGCCATTTTTGAACGATCTTGCCCTCAGGAATTGGCAATACACCCGCCTCTGAGCCCATGATGACTAAATCATCATCTGTTACGTAATAGCGCGCTGGACGTAAACCATTGCGATCCAAGGTTGCGCCAATTTGACGACCATCTGTAAATGCCATTGCTGCAGGGCCATCCCATGGCTCCATCATTGCTGCATGGTATTCGTAGAAAGCGCGACGATTGTCATCCATCAATGCATGCTGTTCCCATGCCTCTGGAATCATCATCATCATGGCTTGAGCCAACGGATAGCCAGACATCACTAACAACTCTAAACAGTTATCAAAACAAGCAGTGTCAGACTGGCCAGGATAAATTAATGGCCAGATTTTTTGCAGGTCATCACCAAGCACAGGCGAGCTTATAGCACCCTCACGTGCATTAACCCAATTAACGTTACCTTTAACAGTATTGATCTCACCGTTATGCGCAATCATGCGGTATGGATGGGCCAATTCCCAAGCAGGGAAAGTATTAGTAGAGAAACGTTGATGCACTAAAGCAAGTGCTGATACTGTGCGCTTGTCTTGCAAGTCTTCGTAATAAGCGCCCACCTGGTTAGCCAACAGCAAACCCTTATAAACGATGGTTCTGGCTGACATTGAGGCAACGAAATATTCTTTACCATGCTTCAAGTGCAAATCTTGAATAGCGTGGCTTGCTGTCTTGCGAATTACATACAACTTACGCTCAAGCGCATCGGTTGTCATGATATCGCGGCCACGACCAATAAAAATTTGACGAATAAATGGCTCGGTCATTTGCACCGTTGGTGACATCGGTAATTTCACATCTACCGGAACATCTCTCCAACCTAAAACTACCTGATCTTCCAAACGTACAGTACGCTCTAATTCTTGTTCGCAAGCTAGACGTGAAGCATGCTCTTTTGGCAAGAAAATCATGCCAACGCCATACTCACCTAACGGCGGCAAGGTCACACCTTGCTTTGCCATTTCTTCGCGATACAAAGCATCAGGAATCTGAATCAAGATACCGGCACCATCACCCATTAAAGGATCTGCACCTACCGCTCCCCGGTGATCTAGATTCTCAAGAATCTGTAAACCCTGAGAAACGATCTCATGAGATTTCTTGCCTTTAATGTGTGCAACGAATCCTACGCCGCAAGCGTCATGCTCATTTCTAGGGTCATATAAACCTTGAGCGATTGGGCGAAGATCTGAATTTAATTTTCTAGTCATAGTATTTCCGAGGGGCGACAAAGGCCTGATTACTTTTGGAGGATCAAATATAGGTGAATACCCATACCGATGCAATAGAAATAAAATGAGTCTGTCCCATTTAATTTGATGCCGCACCAATATGAATTAAATATATGGGGACAGAGTGGCAGTTTTCAACACCCTAGCTTATATCTAGACTACTAACTATCTGACTAAGTTATTGAATTTACTAGGTTTATTTTTCTAGGGCGGCCACGGTGCCGAATTGTAGCTATCCCTGGCGCATCTTTAAAGAGCTTTTTCGCATAAATATCACTCACCCAAGGCTTAGAACGAATAAGTGATTCGGTAATTTGGCGATCCTCCCAGTGAGGCGCGCCCTCTTTTACAAAGTTAGCCCAGCTCATTTGGCGCTCAAAAGGCGTGTTACCCAACTTCCAAAAGTGCTGATGATCTACCAACCAAGGCTCGGACTTGCCCCCAATATGGGTAGCAAAACTAGTCCAAGTAGAACCTTGAGGATAAGATTCAAATCCAGACCTCACTGGATTGAGCTCTATGTAGCGCTGACAGCGCAGGAAATAATCCGGGTCAATGAGTGAAGAGCGATACCGACCCTCCCAAATAGTGCCAGACCGACGATGCTGCTGATTAAAGTATTGCGCATAACGACGTCCAAGAGATTGCATTGTCTTAGCAAGCGAATCTTCGCTTTGGGGTGTCATTAATAAATGGACATGATTTGGCATTAATGCAAAAGCATGTACTGAACACCCAAATTGCCCCGCTGCTTCTCGTAACCATTCCAAGTAAGTACGCCGGTCTGCATCGGTATAAAAGAGTGTTTCGCGATTGTTGCCACGAACCATCACATGCATTGCTTGGCCTGGTATTACTGTGCGAGCTTGCCGTGCCATGTTGAAAACGAACTATTGTAGTTCGCGTACACCGCCATTGCTAGAGAAGTCAGGAATAAACCAGTCGCCATCCACTTGAGTTACTCCACTTGGTACCTCACGCGAGATCTGAGGGCTATCTTTTAATGCGGTCGCCATATAAGAAATCCACATTGGCAAAGCAAGTCCGCCACCAGTCTCTCGATCGCCCAAACTCGCAGGCTTATCAAAGCCAATCCATGCAATCGCAACTACTTTAGGGTTATAGCCAGCAAACCAGGCATCGTGCGAATCATTCGTTGTGCCTGTTTTACCAGCAATGTCGCTGCGCCCCAACTTACCACGCGCTGAGGCTGCAGTACCCGTCTTGGTTACTTCTTGCAGCATGCTGTCCATCACAAATGCAGTGCGCGCATCCAACACACGGGGCGCATCCTCGCCTGCACGAGTAGGTTTTGCTTCGAACATGACGGTGCCTTTAGAGTCCACCATCTTGTCAATCAAAAATGGATCTACACGATAGCCACCATTGGCAAAAACACTATAAGCAGAAGCCATCTGCAACGGGGTTACAGAACCCGCGCCCAAAGCCATTGTTAAGTAAGGGGGATGCTTTTCTGGCTCAAAACCGAAACGCTGAATATATTCCTGTGCATAAGAAGGCCCGATGGCGCGAATGATGCGAACTGAAACCAAGTTCTTCGATTTTGCTAATGCATTGCGCAGACGCATCATGCCGTCATATTTACCATCGTAGTTTTTGGGCTCCCAAGCTTGACTACCAGTTTCCATGCTGCCAATTGATAAAGGCGCATCGTTCACCATCGTGCTGGGTGTGAAGCCCTTTTCAATAGCTGCTGCATAAATAAATGGCTTAAATGAAGAGCCTGGTTGACGCAAAGCTTGTGTCACGTGATTGAATTGGTTGCGACGGAAATCAAAACCGCCCACTAAAGACAGAATTGCCCCAGTCTCAGCATTCATGGACACAAAGGCAGCCTCAACTTGAGGCAATTGGGCTAACTTCCAAACGCCGCCATCCGACAAAAGGCGCACTACAGCACCAGGACGCAAACGTTTTTTGGGTTGAGTACTATCAGTAATGGATGCGGCCGCTAACTTCATACCCTCACCTTTAATAGTGATGGTGTCTCCAGTCGCAATCATGACCTGCATTTCTTTTGGCTTCACATCAAGCACAACACCAGACTGCAAATCATCTAGCTGTGGGTAAGCAAGTAATGCCTCATCAATCGCGCGCTGGCGTTTCACAGAGTCCTCAGGAAGATCGATAAAACCCTCTGGGCCACGATAAGCATGTCGTAAATCGTATTCAAAAATTCCACGTCGGACTGCTTTATAAGCAGCATCTTGATCGGCCTTCAAGATAGTCGTGTAGACATCGATCCCCTGTGAATAAATTGCCTCCCCATACTGCGTGAACAGTAATTGACGAACCATTTCAGCTGGGAAGTCCGCTCGAACTGCAAACTCGTTGCCAAGACCACGAATATGCAACTCTTCAATCATGGCTTTTTGATACTCTTCAGGCGTGATGTAACCCAGATCACGCATACGCTGCAGGATGTACTCTTGGCGAATCTTGGCGCGGCGGAAATTGCTCACTGGGTTATAGGCCGACGGCGCTTTTGGCAAGCCAGCGAGCATTGCTGATTCTGCAATCGTGATGTCCTTGAGTTCTTTGCCAAAATATATCTGCGCGGCACTCGAGAATCCAAACGCCCTCTGACCCAAGAAAATCTGGTTCATATAGATTTCCAAGATTTTGTCTTTGGTTAATTGAGACTCAATCTCCCATGCAAGCAGTACTTCATATATTTTTCGACTAAACGTTTTTTCATTACTGAGGAAAAAATTACGCGCTACTTGCATGGTGATCGTCGAGGCACCCTGCGAAAGATGACCGCGCAAATTGGTTACTGCTGCCCGCAAAATTCCAACGTAGTCCACACCACCATGAGAATAAAAACGATCATCTTCAATGGCTAAAACAGCATTGCGCATGCTTTGTGGAATTTCATTTAACGGGATTACCTTGCGGCGCTCCTCGCCAAACTCGCCAATTAACACTTTATCCGCTGTATAGATACGCAGGGGAGTCTTAGGGTTGTAGTCAGTTAAGGCAGAAATTTTCGGAAGGTTAGGCTTGGCTACTAAAAAGGCGTAGCCCATCAGCAATGTGATTACCAAGGCAAAAACTACACCGATGATTAACAATGCCTTTACGAGAGGATTGCTTGAATTCTTACGTTGCGAGCCAGGCTCAACTCGTGTTTGCCGAGGACGTCTATCGGATGGACGAATGGGACGCTGATTCAGCGGCGGCTTGTCTTTTGGAGGTAAGGCCATATGTCCAAATTATAGGGTGCTTAGACAATTTCACTAAAAGCTCCAAAACCCTTCTTTTGGGTGCGGCAAAAGGGGGTTTTCTGACATAGGGTTCAAGCCAAGCCGATGGATTTTCAGCCTTCAAAGCTTAAGAATATGGGCATGCCAGCACGCCATATTTCCAACCAATCTTTTGATGAGATTTTGAGTGATCTGGGTGATGATCCAGCCATCCCAGACCCCCATGGAATTCGGAAGCCACCTCCTCAAAAAAGCATTCCACCCAGACCCTCAAGTCAAAGCAATGGCAATTCATTCACTGGGTCCCTAAGCCATAGTCAGATTAAAAATTTAACGCAGGGATTGACGGTTCCCGCCATCCTTGTTGGTGCCTTGGTTGCGATAGCTGTTGGATTTTTTGTTGTCTATAACGCCCTTGATAGCAGCTCTCAAAATGCTCTTGAGGAGTCTCAAAAGCAGATCTTAGAACTAAAAAAAGAGTTGTCTTTAATGCGTGATGAAATCCATCAGGATCAAGATGAACTATATATTGCATTAGATGAATTAGAAGTGAGCATTCACTCATTAGAGGAGAAAAAACCAGATGTCAAGGTTTTCAGTAAACCTCAAATGCCTACTCATGAGTCAGAACTCCGCCGCTGGCGCTACCTCGGGGCTTCCCAAATGGGTATCTCCTATCAAGCCTATTTTCATACAGGCAAAAGCCATCTCGTCTTTGAAAAAGGGGCTCAGGTTTTGGGGGAATGGCGTCTGAGCAATATTGAAAAAGGACTTGTCACCCTTACCCATAGCCAAGGTAAATCTCTGGTTTTAAAGGCTTCCAAAAGCCCATGAAAACCATTCCAAAAAGCATCAAAAAACGCTTAAAAAATTTCAGCACTTGGATGGCTGTATTGATGCTTTTATTAGGCAATCCAGCAGCAGGAAGCCTGTCTTCACAAAATCATTTTCTAAGCCCCATTAGCCTTCAATTTACAGACATCGAAATGACAGAGCTTTTGCAAATTATGGCCAAATTGGGAAACACCAATTTTTTGTTAAGCGAGTCTATTCAGGGAACAATTTCGATAGACCTCAAAAATACTCCCTGGCAAACAGCCCTTCACTCTATTTTGGCAAGTCGTGGCTTGAGGGTAGTACGCAACGGAGAAATCTACTGGATTGGGCCTCATGCAGAAATCCAAGCTTTTCAAAAATTCCGGCGCGAGGATGCCGCCCTTCCCTTTGGAGGAGATCACATTAATAGTCCAAGACAAGTTCTCATTGAGGCACGAATTGTCGAAGCTGATGAGCGCTTTGCCAGAGAGCTAGGCGTTAAGCTTGGCTACCAGGCTAATGGGATTGGAGGTAACGCAGAGCAAAAGCTGGTGGGCAATATCGACTTGGGCGGAGCTGGATTAAGCGGTTTTAATCCAGCATCCATAGCCGCAACCCTTGTTTCTAAAAATGCTAGTCGAATTCTTCAAGCAGAACTTTCTGCGCTCGAATCAGAGGGCCAAGGAAAGATTCTTTCTAACCCTCGCATCATGACTGGCGATCAAGTGAAGGCCACTATTGAGCAAGGAACGGAGCTCCCATACCAAACATCGAATCAAAATGGCAGTAAATTGCAATTCAGAAAGGCAAACCTGCGACTTGAAGTTCTTCCCAAAATTCATCCGGATGGCAAGATTTCCATGCTGGTTGGCATCAATAAAGACACCGTTGGCATGAAAACAGAGCAAGGTTATGCCATTGACACCAAAAGCCTGAGCTCAGAGGTGACAGTTGAAAATGGAGGTACAGCAATCATTGGCGGCATCTTCCAAACTACTGAACGCGAAGATGAAGTGAAAATCCCTTTATTGGGAGATATACCCCTCATTGGCCATTTTTTCCGCCATAAATCTAAACTACAAGACAAAACTGAGCTGCTCGTCTTCTTAACACCGACCGTTCTCGACAAACCCTAATAAAATCGAGGGGTGAACTCTTCGACAAACAATATCTTTCTAATTGGCCTCATGGGCGCCGGGAAGTCGACCGTCGGCAAGGTACTGGCTAAAAAATTGGGGCGTCGCTTTTTAGATGCTGACCATGTCATCGAAGAACGTTGTGGCGTAAAAATTCCTGTCATCTTTGAAATGGAAGGCGAAGAAGGTTTTCGCAAAAGAGAAGCGCAAGCCATCCGTGAAATTACTGCCGAGCAAGACGTTATTTTGGCAACCGGTGGCGGCGCAATCCTTTCACCAGAAAATCGCCAGGCATTAAGCGAGCATGGCACCGTCATTTATCTGCATGCCAATCCAATTGAACTTTGGCATCGCACTAAAGGCGGCGAAGGTCGCCCCCTTTTAAAAAATGGTGATGCTAAAAAAATTCTAGAAAACTTATATGCCATCCGCGATCCACTCTATCGCGAAATCGCCGACTATGTGATTGAGACTGGAAAACCCAGCGTCAATCAACTAGTCAACACCTTAATTATGCAGCTTGAACTTTGCGCTTAAATACATTGGCACTATGATGAAAACACTTGAAGTTGATCTCGGTAATCGCAGCTACCCGATCTATATTGGTACAGATTTGATTGATCAAGCAAGCTTATTTAGCGCCTGTGAAAAAGCAAGCTCTATCTATATCGTTAGTAACACTACGGTTGCCCCCCTCTATGCTGAGCGCCTTACCAAAACACTTAGCACTTTTGGTAAACCTGTTAGAACAATTGTTCTACCTGATGGTGAGCCTTACAAGGACTGGAAAAATCTTCAGCTGATTTTTGATGATCTCTTAAAGTTTGGCGCCGATCGTCAAACTATGTTGGTCGCTTTGGGTGGTGGTGTCATAGGTGACATGACTGGGTTTGCTGCAGCCAGCTTCATGCGCGGCGTTCGCTTTATTCAAGTTCCGACTACCCTACTTGCCCAAGTAGACTCTTCCGTTGGTGGCAAGACTGGTATTAATCACCCACTTGGTAAAAATATGATTGGCGCCTTTCATCAGCCAGCAGCTGTGATTGCCGATCTCAACACCTTAAAGACGCTGCCTCCAAGAGAGTTATCTGCCGGTCTTGCAGAAGTAGTCAAACATGGCGCTATTGCCGATGCCCAATTCTTAGATTGGATCGAGGCTAATGCAAAACCATTATTGGCATGTGACACCGAAGCAATGGGACACGCTGTCTTACGCTCCTGTGAAATTAAATCTGCAGTGGTATCTGCCGACGAAAGAGAAGGTGGCATTCGTGCAACGTTGAACTTTGGCCATACCTTTGGTCATGCAATTGAAGCGGGCATGGGTTATGGTGCATGGCTGCATGGTGAAGCCGTTGGTTGCGGTATGGTGCTTGGGGCAGACTTATCACGTCGGCTCAATTACATCAGTGAAGCAGATGTTCAGCGCCTCACCAAAATCATTCAATCCATGAATTTACCAATTACACCACCTAAGTTTGGCGCTGAACGTTATATGGAGCTCATGCAGGTGGATAAAAAAACCGAGAGCGGGCAGATCCGTTACGTAGTGTTAGAAAAAATTGGTAAGGCTCAGATTAAAAGCGTAGCTGACGCTCAAGTAATTGAGACATTAAGCGCTACTGGTGCAGCTTAAATTAAGCTAATCTTTACGGCCTGACCAGCCTGAGCGCTCGCAAATTCAGTTAAGTCGCTCAAAAGCTCTTTTCCTGTTTTGGTATCAAGCCACAAAGGCTTTGTCATGGTTCCTGCCCAACGATAGTGATATCCGCCTGATTTAGCAGCAACCCAAATCTCATGCAAAGGTGGTTGAGTGTTCACAACAATGACACTTTTATCCTTAAATCGAATATTGATTACATTTCCACCCTGGCGCTCGATATCCAAATCAAGATCTAAGGCATCATCAGCAGCCTCTAATGCCACCTCGATAGATTGCAATAAATCGCTTCCCAGCTGATAAAACTGCTTGTCATCAATGGTTTCTGTGCCTGGATTGTTTGTGTTCATACCGGAGTCCTGCATGCTATATTCAATCATTCGTTTTAGAGACATTCATGATAGCGATTCTTAATAGAACCCTCTGCTTTAGCCTTCTAATATCCCTTGTGGGGTGTGGGGTAAGAGGGCCGCTATATATGCCAAATGTGCCTCCAGTTCCGCCCGCTCCTACCGAGCCAGAAACTAAAGGCAAGCTATACCCACCTCAAACCTCTGCTAGCCCAAGCAATTCTTCATCGGCCAAGTAATGACAAGCAAAGCAATTCCCCTTCCTCAGTTATCCGGATTTACCGAATGTGATGGCAATTGGTATGCCGAAGAAATTCCAATGGCTGATTTAGCAAAGGAGTTTGGAACACCGCTTTATGTCTATAGCAAAAAAGCACTCACTGAAGCTTACCAAGCATATGACAAAGCTTGCGTTGATCCGCAAGGTAAACGCCGTGCACGTGTGCACTATGCGATGAAAGCGAATAGTAATTTGGCGGTGATTGATTGCTTCAAAAAACTAGGCGCTGGATTTGATTTAGTTAGTGGCGGTGAATTAGCGCGCGCCTTAGCGATTGGTGCTGACCCAAAAAGCTTAGTGTTTGCAGGTGTTGGTAAATCTGCCAATGAGATCGCTGCTGCGCTACAGGCCGGGGTGAAGTGTATCAACGTTGAATCAATTGCAGAACTCCACCAGATCAATCGTGTTGCGACAAAACTGAATTGCCGCGCCCCAATTTCCTTGCGCGTCAATCCTGATGTAGATGCGCAAACTCATCCTTATATTTCAACTGGACTTAAGGGCAATAAATTTGGTATTGCGTATCACGAGGTTTTAAAAACCTATCGTGAAGCATCACAACTTTCTCAAATCGATGTTGTAGGTATCGATTGTCATATCGGTTCCCAGATCACTACCACTGCACCGTATTTGGATGCCTTAGATAAGGTGTTAGATCTCGTAGCGCAATTGAAAAAAGAAGGTATTGTGATTCACCATCTTGACCTTGGCGGCGGTCTTGGCATTTCTTATAGTGATGAAACTCCACCAGACATCACTGAGTTTACGAACACCTTATTGAATCGAGTGGCTGAACGTGGTTTTGGCCACTTAGATATTGTTCTTGAGCCAGGCAGATCATTGGTAGGCAATGCTGGCGTGCTTCTAACGACTGTGGAGTACCTCAAGCCTGGTACTGAGAAAAACTTTTGTATCGTTGATGCAGCCATGACCGAACTGATGCGCCCCGCTCTATATGAAGCGCACCACGGCATCGCCCCAACCCAAGCCAAGCAAGTCAAGAGCCTTATATACGACGTTGTAGGCCCTGTTTGCGAATCAGGCGACTGGCTTGGTAGAGATCGTGAACTTGCCGTAGAAGAAGGAGATCTTCTTGCTATTCTGTCTGCTGGTGCCTATGGCTTTGTGATGGCCTCTAACTACAACACACGCCCAAAACCTGCAGAGATTATGGTTGATGGAAAAAATGCTTACGTTATTCGCGCACGTGAAAAAACTGCTGACATGTTTGCAAGCGAAAGCGTTTTGCCTAAATAATTTTTTAGAAAAAAACTTAAAGTAGTCTTTAAAAATTTGGTAATAAAAAACCCCGCTTATTTAGCGGGGTTTTGTTTTTATGCTTTAACGAATTAATGCAAACCAGCCATGTAATCAGAAACTGCTTTCATCTCTTGATCCGAAAGCTTAGTAGCGATCGCAGTCATTTGACTGCTATTTTTACGAACACCTTCGCGGAACGCGAGCAACTGTGCATTAGTATATTCAGCCCACTGACCACCTAGACGTGGGTACTGCGAAGGAATACCAGCGCCTGTAGGGCTGTGGCATGCAGCGCAAGCAGGCACCCCTTTGGCAGCGATACCACCACGGTAAATACTTTGACCTAATGCGATGGTTTCTTTATCTTGTGCAACACCCTGGGAAGCAGGTTGCTTTACCAAGTAAGCAGCAATGTTTTGCATATCTTGCTCGGTCAAGGTTGCGGACATTCCCATCATGATTGGGTTAGCACGAGTACCTTCTTTGAAGTTTCTCAGTTGCTTAGCTGTATAAGCCGCATGTTGAGCGGATAACTTTGGCCATGTGCCAATTGCACTCTGACCCTTAGGGCCGTGGCAGGTGATGCAGGCAGTAACGCCACGCGTTGCATCGCCGTTTGAATATAGTGCTTCACCAGCTGCAGCATCCACCTTTGGCTTGCCTGGCACGGCAGCCTTGGCTTCGGCAGCTGGGGCCATGGGAGCGGGATCGGCAGCAAAAATTGAACCCGATACGCCGATCAGAGCGAAAATAGAGAGAGCCGCAAAACCAGCACGTAAGCTAGTTAATTTGGAGATTTGGGAGGTTTGACGCATTATGTTTACCTTGGCAAAAATTCCTAAAAGTGTTTGGGCCCTGCATTTACAACTTTTTACCCAACACCATGAGATATTTCATGATTTTGCGTGATTTTACAATAGCTTCTGGACATGTCTAAACTCTTTCAAGCCCGATTCGCCACCACAGTCAATGACACCCATTGCCTACCTGCCACTCCGCTCCGAGAGGTAGCTTTTGCCGGCCGCTCAAATGCGGGTAAATCTAGTGCGTTAAATGTGCTTTGTAACCAAAAAAGGCTCGCTTTTGCTAGTAAAACCCCTGGACGCACCCAACATATCAATTATTTTGGCGTTTTTGCTAAAGACGACTTATTAGCGTATTTGGTTGACTTGCCGGGTTACGGCTACGCAGCTGTAAACCATGAGACCAAATACCACTGGAATGCCCTTCTAAGTGACTATTTACAGGAGCGGGAGCAGTTAGTAGGCATGATCCTCATTGTGGACTCTAGACGCGGCATAACCGACCTAGATGAGCAAATGATTCAGTGGTTTGTGTCAACAGGCAAGCCTATCCATGTTTTGCTGAGTAAATGCGACAAATTGAACAAAAGCGAGTGCAAACATGCTCTTGAAGCTGTTACGAAGCGCCTGCAGCAATATGACCCTGCATTGCCCGATGGTACAGGCGAATCCAAACAACTTACGGCACAATTATTCTCAAGTACCAAGCGGATCGGCCTTGAAGAAGCAGATAATTTAATTATTAAATGGCTATTTGAAGCAGAAACTCATGAAGATGAAATCACCAGCTAACTCTTTACTTAATTTTCCAGGACATCGTCCCCGTCGTATGCGTCGTGATGATTGGTCTCGGCGCCTGATGCAAGAGAATAGTATTTCGGCGAATGATTTGATCTACCCCGTCTTTCTGCTTGAAGGCCAAAGCAAATCAGATGCAGTTGCCTCTATGCCTGGCATCAATCGCGTTTCTTTAGATTTGCTGATTCCAGTTGCGCAAGAGTGCGTAGATTTAGGCATTCCAGTTCTAGCACTTTTTCCGGTCATTGACGCAGCATTAAAAACGCCGGATGGTAAAGAGGCTTTTAATCCTAACGGACTCATTCCAACGGCGGTTCGCGAACTCAAAAAACGTTTCCCAAATCTAGGCATCATGACTGACGTGGCGCTTGATCCATATACAAGTCATGGTCAAGATGGTGTGCTTGATGAACAGGGTCGCATTCTCAATGATGAGACGACTGTGATCTTAGTTCAGCAAGCAATCGCCCAGGCTGAGGCTGGCGTCGACATCGTTGCACCATCAGACATGATGGATGGTCGTATCGGAAAAATTCGTGAAGCACTAGAGGCGAAGAAGCTGATTCACACACGCATCATGGCTTACTCAGCTAAATATGCATCTGCTTTTTATGGTCCATTTAGAGATGCTGTAGGCTCTGCAAAAAATCTTGGCAAAGCAGATAAAAAAACATATCAAATGGATTGCGCCAATGGAGACGAGGCTTTGCGGGAGGTGGCACTAGATATCAACGAGGGCGCTGACATGGTGATGGTTAAACCGGGCATGCCTTATTTAGATATCGTGCGTCGCGTGCGTGAAGAGTTTGACTATCCCACTTATGCCTATCAAGTCAGTGGTGAATATGCCATGTTGAAAGCTGCGGCACAAAATGGCTGGCTAGATCACGATGCCGTCATGATGGAATCGCTACTCGCATTTAAACGTGCTGGTGCTGACGGTGTTCTGACTTACTTTGCACTCGAAGCTGCACGCCTACTTAAAACAAACCCAGCAAGTAAATAAAAAAACTAATTTTCTATTAATTGCCGGTGGCTTGTTTTAAGCGTTCAATAAAGCGTTGTGGTGGCATATACCCAATCACGCGTTGATCCTTGAGCTCTTCTGAATTTTGGTTGAAGATCAAAATTCCTGGGGGGCCAAACAGTCCAAATCGCTTAAGTATTGCCTGGTTCTCAGGGCTGTAAGCAGTAACATCTGCCTGCAATAAAATCAGTTGCTTAAGTTGACTGGTGGCTTCAGGGTTTGCAAAGGTATTTACCTCCATTTCTTTGCAACTGATACACCAGTCAGCATAAAAATCGAGGAGGACTACTTTCTTCTCTTCCTTGGCTTTACTTAATTGCACATCTAGCTCTGCAGGAGAGTGAATCACTACAAAAGACAATTCGCCAACTTTATGAATGGTCTGTCCATTAATCGTTTTTACAGATCCAGCGGGCTCATTTTTCTGAATTAAAGGTGAGGCAATCCAAGCAGCAGTAGCAACGAGCAATACGCCTAAAGTACGCTGTAACCACACCATCCAAATGCCAGTAGATGGAATCAAAATTCGAGCTTCAATAGCAATAAAGAGAAGTGGCAGACCCATTCCCAGCGCCATCACAAAGAGTAGTCCAGCACCCAGACTCATAGAACCTGTTTGGGCAATAAAGGCTAGGACACCTGCCAAAGGAGCTGTGATGCATGGGCTGGCCACCAAGGTAGAGATGCCCCCCAGAGTAAAAGCACCAAATAGACTTCCGCCTTTCTGACGACCTGCCAGCTTGTCTACATGGTGGTGCCAAGATGAGGGTAAACGTAGGTCATATAAGCCAAACAAACTACCCGAAAGGGCCAAGAGCAATAAGGCAAAAGTACCAAGCGCAACGGGGCTTTGTAAGGCACGCTGAACACTGCCGCCTAAGGCAGCCATCAGCACTCCAGCTAATGCATATACCAAGGCCATGCCCAAGACATAGGCTAGCGCTAGAGCACTGGCACGGCCCTTAGATATCGCTTTACCGCCCTGAGTGCCGAAGATGACACTCGATAGGATTGGCAACATGGGGAGTACGCAAGGCGTAAATGCCAGAGCAAGCCCCAAGACAAAGAAAGCTAAAAATAAATAAACCGTAGAAGTGCTTTCCAGAAAGCGACTGATCGCATTGACATCATCACGCTCGCGCCATAAATCCGCCAAGCTGAATTGACCACCCTTACCACTTGCTTGAACATTAACTGCAGTGACACCATCCAAAATATCTGGAATTGGAGCTGCCTTTACACCAGGCCCAGCGAGTAAAAACTTCAGTGTCATAGGTGGATAGCAAATACCGGCCTCTGCACAACCTTGAAGAGTGATCTCTAAGTGAACGGCTTGACCAACTACAGGCTTAATATCTAGAAATACGAGGAATGGCTCTTTATATACTTGCAACTTTTTCTGAAAAGTTTCATCAAACTTTTCAAAGCCAGTTGGTAATGAAGGCCTTATATTACCAAGCTTTCCAGCCTGATTACCTGCTTGAAATTTGAGGGATTCTTGATAGATGTAATAACCTTTAGCAGGCAAAAATTCCAGCTCCACTTGGTTGGAGTTATCCAGCCAAGTAGCCTCTACTCGAAATGCTTTCTCTGGAGGCAAGAAATCTTGCGCCGCATAAACCTGCGCAGAGATGAGTAGCAAGAGCGCAAAAATTCTAGCCAAAAAAGAATGTAATTTCATAACTTCGAATTTACCTCAGACTCAACCCACTTGCCGTATTGCTCTTCATATTGCTCCGGAGAAAATGCCAATATCTCGGGAAGATCGTATGGATGTGTATTTTTAATAAATGCAGAGATCTCAAGCCATTTTGATTCTGTCGTCTTTGCAGAGAGCAATACTTCACGCTCTTCGCAAACTTTCCCTTCCCAGCGATAAATAGATTGAATGCCATCCGTAATCTGGACACAGGCAGCCAAATTCCCCACTATCAAGCCTCGAGCTAAGGCTTTTGCAGCCTCCGCATCTGGCAGGCTAGTTAACACCACTAGAAGCTTGCTGTGATTCACTGGGAAGTTTTCAGACATTCTCTATTTATAACCTGATAAATGAAAAAAGCCAGACCGAAGCCTGGCTTTTTACCGTAACCGTGAGACTTAAGCCTCTTCAGCTACTACTGCTGTTTCATCAACTTCTGGACGATCTACTAACTCAACCAAAGCCATTGGTGCATTGTCGCCATGACGGAAGCCAAACTTCAAAATACGAAGGTAGCCACCTGGACGTGTTGCGTAACGTGGACCGAGTTCTGTAAAGAGCTTGGCTACGATATCGCGATCACGTGTGCGATTAAATGCTAAGCGACGGTTTGCTAAGTTGTCTTTTTTACCCAAGGTAATCAAAGGCTCAACAACCATGCGCAATTCTTTTGCTTTTGGCAAAGTCGTTTTAATGACTTCGTGCTCCAAAAGTGAATTGGACATATTGCGCAGCATCGCTAGGCGATGTGATGATGTTCTGTTTAGTTTGCGTAAGCCGTTTCCGTGACGCATGATGCTTCCTTTCTAATTATTTCTCGAGGTTAGCTGGAGGCCAGCTTTCGAGTTTCATGCCAAGACTTAAGCCACGAGCCGCTAAAACATCTTTAATTTCATTCAAAGATTTGCGACCTAGATTAGGCGTCTTCAACAATTCATTCTCTGTACGTTGAATCAAGTCACCAATGTAGTAAATGTTCTCAGCCTTTAAGCAGTTTGCAGAGCGAACTGTGAGCTCGAGATCATCAACCGGACGCATCAACATAGGATCAACCATTGATGAACGGCTTGGTGCTAAATCACCAGAAACTTCGCTGCTTTCGAGGGCTGCGAATACAACCAATTGGTCAACCAAAATAGTAGCTGCTTGACGAATAGCTTCTTCAGGAGACAACACACCGTTTGTTT
Organism: Polynucleobacter sp. JS-Safj-400b-B2; assembly: GCF_018881975.1. GTDB lineage: Bacteria > Pseudomonadota > Gammaproteobacteria > Burkholderiales > Burkholderiaceae > Polynucleobacter. The sequence continues at coordinate 289,768 of NZ_JACVPJ010000002.1, forward strand.
CGATAGTCATTACCAAACGATCGAGATCGGTACGCTGCTCAACACGAGCAGATTCAACAGCATAGCTAACACGGCTTACTGGGCTGAATGAGGCATCCAACACAATGCGACCAATGATCTTAGTAGCTTCATCGCTGTACTGACGTACGTTACCTGGCACATAACCACGGCCTTTTTCGACCTTGATCTGCATGTCCAACTTGCCACCAGCTGATAAGTGAGCGATCACATGATCAGGGTTCATGATTTCTACATCATGTGGCAAGTCGATATCTTTTGCAGTAACAACGCCTGGGCCTTCTTTACGCAAATTGATAGTAACTTCGTCACGTGACTGCAGCTTAAATACGATACCTTTGAGGTTCAACAAGAGGTTTACTACGTCCTCTTGAACTCCATCTAATGTGGAGTACTCATGAACAACACCAGCAATTGCTACTTCAGTTGGTGCATAACCAACCATCGAGGACAAGAGTACGCGACGTAATGCATTTCCGAGTGTGTGGCCATAGCCACGCTCGAACGGCTCCATAACAACCTTAGCTTGGTTGGCGGTAAGCGCTTCAACAGAAATAATCTTTGGCTTGAGCAAATTTGTTTGCATATTTTTTCCTTGAGAGTGCCTAATTAGCGTGAATACAATTCAACGATCAAACTTTCATTAATTTCACCGCTAATATCTTCGCGGTCAGGCACTTGCTTAAATGTTCCCTCGAGCTTAGCTGCATCAACTGAAACCCAAGTAACGGGAGTCATTTGTCCAACCAAATTCAATGATTCTGTAATACGCGCTTGCTTCTTCGCTTTTTCACGAATAGCAACTACATCACCAGGCTTAACCTGAATAGATGGAATATTTACAGGGCTACCATTGAGCAAAATTGCGCAGTGGGAAACCAACTGACGTGCTTCAGCACGAGTAGAACCAAAGCCCATACGATAAACAACGTTATCAAGACGTGACTCTAACAACTGAAGCAACATCGAACCGGTATTACCCTTACGACGCTCAGCTTCAGCGAAATAACGACGGAACTGACGCTCTAAAATTCCGTACATACGCTTAACCTTTTGCTTTTCACGCAATTGATTACCGTAATCAGATGTTCTTGAGCCAGATGTACGACCATGTTGACCAGGCTTAGTATCTAACTTGCACTTGTCTGACAGGGCGCGACGTGCGCTCTTTAAAAATAAGTCGGTACCTTCCCGACGTGCTAATTTGGCCTTAGGCCCTAAGTAACGTGCCACGATGCTTTCCTTTCTTTGCCGCAGTCTTACGACCGACGGTGAGTTCGCCTTTTAAATCAGGCGAACAGTGGGCTTTAATAAAAAACTACTAAAACCTGTACAGCCAACTTCCTAGCTTAGATACGACGACGCTTAGGAGGACGGCAACCATTGTGTGGAACTGGAGTTACGTCTTGAATCTCAGTGATCTTGATACCCAATGAGTTCAATGCACGAACTGCTGATTCACGACCTGGGCCTGGGCCTTTGATCTGAACTTCCAAGTTCTTGATGCCGCATTCAACGGCAGCTTTACCAGCAACTTCTGCAGCTACCTGAGCAGCAAAAGGTGTTGATTTACGTGAGCCTTTGAAACCCTGGCCGCCAGAAGTTGCCCATGAAAGCGCATTTCCCTGACGATCAGTGATCGTAATAATGGTGTTATTAAAAGAAGCGTGAACGTGTGCAATACCGTCAGCAACGTTCTTTTTAACCTTCTTACGAGCGCGCTGTGAAGCGGCGGAAGCGGATTGTTGTTTTGCCATGTCAATAAACTTTCTTGATTATTTCTTGAGTTGCACACCAGACTTGCGTGGGCCCTTGCGGGTACGCGCATTAGTCTTAGTACGTTGACCACGTACAGGCAAGCCCTTACGATGACGAACACCGCGGTAGCAACCTAAGTCCATCAAACGCTTGATGCTCATAGTTACTTCACGACGAAGGTCACCTTCGGTAATGAATTTACCTACTTCATCACGTAACTTTTCCAAGTCACCGTCAGTAAGGTCTTTAACTTTTTTGTCGATTGCAACACCTGTAGTTTCACAAATTTTGCGTGCACGAGTTGTGCCAATGCCAAAAATTGCTGTTAAACCGATAACAGTATGTTGATGATTTGGGATATTTACCCCAGCGATACGTGCCATGAGATTTCCTCTTAATTAACCAGATCAGCCTTGACGCTGCTTATGACGTGCGTCTGAAGAACAGATCACGCGAACAACGCGTTTGCGCTTAATGATCTTGCAATTTCTGCAAATACACTTAACGGATGCTAAAACTTTCATAACTCACCTCTAAAAAAATATGTACCTTAATCTTTACTTCGCGCGGAAAATGATTCTGGCACGCGTAAGATCGTATGGAGTCATCTCCACAGTCACCTTATCTCCCGGCAAAATACGAATGTAGTGCATCCGCATCTTTCCGGAAATGTGCCCTAGAACCACATGTCCGTTTTCTAGCTTCACGCGAAACATCGCATTCGGCAAATTCTCTACAACTTCTCCCGCCATCTGAATTACATCGTCTTTAGACATTCAGTTAAGCGCCCATCTTGAAGTTAGCCTTCTTCATCAAAGAGCCGTACTGCTGTTGCATCACATATGACTGAACTTGAGCCATGAAATCCATTGCAATAACAACAATAATTAACAATGAAGTACCACCGAAATAAAACGGCACGTTGTACTTCAAGACCAAGAATTCTGGCAACAGGCAAACTAGAACCATATAAATAGAGCCAGCTAGAGTCAAACGCACTAAGATCTTGTCGATATAACGCCCTGTCTGATCACCTGGACGAATACCCGGAACAAATGCGCCACTCTTCTTCAAGTTCTCGGCAGTTTCACGGCTATTAAATACCAATGCGGTATAAAAGAAACAGAAGAAAATAATCGCTGCTGCATACAAAATCGTGTAAACGGGCTGACCTGGAGCCAAAGTGGCTGCCAAATCCTTAATAACTCTACTGAACATATTGGTCGGCTCGCCTGATGTAAACCAGCCGGCAATAGTCGCAGGGAACAAAATAATCGATGATGCAAAAATTGGAGGAATAACGCCAGCCATGTTTAACTTCAATGGGAAGTAAGAGGACTGGCCACCATAAATCTTGTTACCCACTTGACGCTTAGCGTAGTTCACTAAGATACGGCGCTGACCGCGCTCTACAAACACTACAAAATAAGTCACCGCTACGCAGATAACAACGATGAGCAATGCAGAAATAATATTCATTGAGCCGGTGCGAACCAATTCTAACAAGCTTGCTAGCGCATTTGGTAGGCCTGAAACAATACCGCCGAAAATAATAATGGAGATACCGTTACCAAGACCACGCTCAGTAATTTGCTCACCAAGCCACATTAAGAACATTGTGCCGGTTACCAAAGTAACTACAGTATTGAGCTCAAACATCAAGCCTGGGTTAATTACTAAACCTGGCTGGGCTTGCAACGCAACAGAAATGCCTAATGCCTGAAATGTTGCCAAAAATACTGTGCCGTAGCGAGTGTATTGAGTAATCTTGCGTTGACCTGCTTGGCCTTCTTTTTTCAACGACTCTAAAGATGGAACAACAATCGTCATCAACTGCATGATGATCGACGCAGAGATATACGGCATGATACCCAAAGCAAATACAGTGAAACGAGATAAGGCGCCACCTGAGAACAAGTTAAACATTCCCAAGATGCCGTCTTTTTGGCCAGAAAACAACTGCGCCAATTGGTCGGGATCAATTCCAGGGACTGGAATATGAGCACCCAAACGGAACACGAGCAAAGCCAGCACCAGGAAAATCAAGCGTTGGCGTAATTCGCCAAACTTGCCGCCTGTTGCTGCAGTGTTTGCGTTATTGGTAGGTGCTAATGCCATATCTACTAAAAGACCTATTAAACCAATTCAACCAATTTGCCACCAGCAGCTTCAATAGCTGCTTTTGCACCGGCAGTTGCTGTGATGCCCTTGAGGGTTACAGCAATCTTTAGCTCGCCAGTCTTGATAACCTTAACCGCATTGATTTGCTCACCAGCAAAGCCGTGAGCTCTCAATACCAATAAGTCTACTTCTGGCAAGTTGATTTTTGCTAAGTCATTCAAGGTAACTTGACCAACGTGACGACGTGTCAAAGACACGAAACCGCGTTTTGGCAAACGACGATACATAGGCATCTGACCGCCTTCAAATCCGACTTTATGGAAACCACCAGAACGGGATTTTTGACCTTTGTGACCGCGGCCAGCAGTTTTACCAAGACCAGAACCAATGCCGCGACCAACGCGACGACGGTTTTTCTTGGAGCCTTCTGCAGGTTTAATTGTATTGAGTTGCATATTCTTCGCCTATTTACTTGCTAGTTATTAGCCAACGACTTTAACTAGATAAGAAACTTTATTAATCATGCCGCGAACAGCTGGAGTGTCTTCCAATTCAGAAACTGAATTGATGCGACGAAGGCCTAAGCCTCGTACAGTTGCACGGTGGCTTTCGCGTGTACCGATCAAGCTGCGTACTAATTGCAGTTTGACTTTGGAGTTAGATGTTGTCATTTATAGATTCCTAATCTTTTGGTCTTAGCCGAGAATCTCTTCAACTGATTTACCGCGCTTAGCAGCAATCTCAGCAGGAGTACTCATCTTGCTCAAACCATCAATGGTTGCACGAACCAAGTTGTATGGGTTTGTAGAGCCAAGTGACTTAGCAACCACGTTAGTTACACCCATTACGTCGAAAATCGCACGCATTGGTCCGCCAGCAATAATTCCAGTACCGTCTTTAGCTGGTGAAATCAAAACGCGTGACGCGCCATGCTGACCAGTAACAGTGTGCTGCAAAGTACCTTTACGCAAAGTTACTTTGATCATCTTGCGACGAGCTTCGTCCATTGCTTTTTGAACGGCAACTGGAACTTCTTTTGATTTGCCCTTGCCCATACCGATGCGGCCATCGCCATCGCCAACTACAGTGAGTGCAGCGAAGCCGAGAATACGACCGCCTTTAACCACTTTAGTTACACGATTAACAGCGATCATCTTCTCGCGAAGACCATCATCACGCTCTTCGTTTTGCATCTTAGTTTGCATTTTTGCCATGTTTTTTCCTAAACCCTATTAGAACTTCAGGCCGGCTTCACGCGCAGCTTCAGCTAAGGCCTTAATACGGCCGTGGTAACGATGACCGGAACGATCAAACGCAACATCAACAATGCCTGCTTTAACAGCACGCTCAGCAACTAACTTGCCGATTTGTTTTGCCGCTTCAGCGTTGCCACCGTTTTTGATCGCTTGGCGCAAATCTTTTTCCATTGTTGAAGCAGCTGCTACAACTTTGGTTCCGCATGGGCTGTAAACCTGAGCAGAAATATGAGTATTGCTACGGATAACTGTTAAGCGATTTGCCAAAGCTTCGGCAATGCGAATACGAGTCTGCCTAGCGCGTCTTTGTCTGGATTCGTCTTTATTCATTTTCTAATCTCGCTTACTTCTTCTTAGTTTCTTTCAGATGCACAACCTCATCCACGTAGCGAACGCCCTTGCCTTTGTATGGCTCTGGTGAACGGTATGCGCGAACTTCAGCTGCGACCTGGCCAACTTGCTGCTTGTTGGAACCTTTGATAATGATTTCAGTTTGAGTAGGAGTCTCAGCCTTTACACCCTTTGGCAGGTTGTAAATAATGTCGTGTGAGAAACCTAACTGCAATTTCAATGTTTCACCTTGAGCAGCAGCACGGTAACCAACGCCTACCAAGCTGAGCTTACGCTCAAAGCCAGCAGTTACGCCAACAACCATGTTGTTAACCAAAGCTCGGGCTGTACCTGACTGTGCACCAGCTTCTGGTGAGTTGTTATTTAAAACAACTGTCAATACGCCATCTTCTTGTTTCAAACCAACAGAAGGATGCAAGTTGTGAGTCAAAGTGCCCAATGGGCCTTTAACAGTAACGTTTGCACCGTTGATGCTGATTTCAGCGCCTTTAGGAACTGTAATTGGTGATTTACCTACGCGGGACATATTTCGCTCCTTAAGCTACGTAGCAAATAACTTCGCCGCCCACGCCTGTTGCACGTGCTTTGCAGTCTGTCATTACGCCTTGAGGGGTTGAAATAATTGCAATGCCCAAGCCATTCATTACCTCTGGAATGTCATGACGGCCTTTATAGATACGTAGACTTGGTGTTGATACACGGTCAATACGCTCAATAACAGGACGGCCTGCATAGTATTTGAGATCAATGTGTAGCACTGGCTTAGCTGCTTCACCTTTGATTTCAAAACTTTCGATATAGCCTTCATCTTGCAAAACTTTTGCGATGGCTACTTTTACTTTTGACGACGGCATCAAGACTACGGGTTTCTGCACTGCTTGCGCATTGCGGATCCTTGTCAACATGTCGGCGATTGGATCGCTGATACTCATGAGTTCTCCTAATTCTTTCGCCGCTTACCAGCTGGCCTTGGTTAAACCGGGGATTTCGCCACGGAAGGCGATTTCACGAATCTTGCTACGAGCCAAACCGAACTTACGGAATGTGCCACGTGGGCGACCGGTTAATGAACAACGATTTCTTTGACGAATCGGGCTTGCGTTACGTGGAAGTGCCTGTAGTTTCAAGCGAGCTTCATAGCGCTCTTCATCGCTGCGTGATTGATCAGCAATGATTGCTTTGAGTTCAGCACGCTTTACAGCGTACTTCTCTACAGTTTTTGCGCGCTTATTCTCGCGCTCAATTAGGGATAGTTTTGCCACGTTAACCTCTTAATTGCGGAAAGGGAATTTGAACGCTGCCAACAAAGCTTTTGCTTCTTCGTCAGTTTTAGCGGTCGTCGTAATACTGATATTGAGGCCACGGAGGGCATCAATCTTGTCGTATTCGATTTCAGGGAAAATGATCTGCTCTTTAACGCCGATGTTGTAGTTACCGCGGCCGTCAAATGCTTTACCGGAGATTCCACGGAAGTCACGTACACGTGGCAATGCAACAGTAACGAAACGATCCAAGAATTCGTACATGCGTGCGCCACGCAATGTCACCATGGCACCGATTGGGTAACCTTGACGAATTTTGAAACCTGCAATCGCTTTTTTAGCTTTAGTTACAACAGGCTTTTGGCCAGCAACTTTAGTTAAATCACCAACTGCATTTTCGATAATCTTCTTGTCGTTCACTGCATCGCCCAAGCCCATGTTCAGGGTTACCTTGGTGATACGAGGAACTTCCATTACAGACTTGTAGCCAAACTTGGCGATCAAATCTGCAACGACTTTAGCTTGATAGTGCTCTTGAAAACGTGTGCTCATAATTTCTCCGTGCCCCTTATGCGCTTAAAGTTGCGCCGGTGGTTTTGAGGAAACGTTGCTTTTTACCATCCACGAGTTTGATACCAACACGTGATGGTTTGCCGTTACCGTCGACCACAGCCACATTAGAAATGTGAACAGGCATCGTCTTGTCAATCATGCCGCCAGTAACACCGGCTGCTGGATTTGGCTTGACGCTCTTTTTATAAATGTTTACGCCTTCGATCACTAATTTGTTCTCGAGAACGGCTGTAACAGTTCCTTGCTTGCCCTTATCGCGGCCAGTCAACAGAACTACTGAATCACCTTTACGAATCTTTTTCATATCAGCCTCTTAAATAACTTCGGGGGCGAGAGAAACGATCTTCATGAACTTTTCAGTACGCAACTCGCGCGTTACTGGTCCAAAGATACGTGTGCCAATTGGCTCTAACTTAGCGTTGAGCAATACCGCAGCGTTGCCATCGAACTTAATCAATGAACCATCTGGACGGCGAACACCCTTAGCAGTTCTCACTACTACGGCGTTATAAATGTCACCTTTTTTTACACGGCCACGTGGAGCAGCGGACTTTACAGTCACTTTAATGACATCACCGATACTGGCGTAGCGACGCTTAGAGCCGCCCAATACCTTGATGCACAAAACTTCACTGGCGCCTGTGTTATCGGCAACCTGTAATCTACTTTCGGTTTGTATCATTTCTAATCCCCAACTTATTGGCCAAAGGCAAACAGTCTTGGTTCCGTCTATGGGCTTTAACGAAAGTTAAAACCCGGAATTAATGAAAAACACTGCTTCTCCAATAAAACCAGAGAAGCCCTCTATTCTACTACGTAAAATAGGGATTTGGGAAGAAACTTCACCAAAATCCCCAATATTTCTTTAAATACCCTTTGAAGCCTCAACTAAACGGGTCACAACCCAAGATTTAGTGCGTGAAATTGGCTTAGATTCAGCAATTTCAACGGTATCACCCATCTTGTATGTGCCAGCTTCGTCATGAGCGTGGTACTTTTTGGATTGACCAACATACTTACCAATCACTGGATGCTTAACTTGACGCTCAACCAACACCGTCACAGTTTTCTGCATTTTGTCGCTAACAACACGGCCCACGAGGGTGCGGCGCAAGGGTTTAGATAATTCTGTCATATCCCTTTTTCCTTATTTCTTTGCAGTCTTTTGGGCGATAAAAGTCTTCACACGAGCGATGTCGCGCTTATTTTTACCCAATTGGCTGGTATTTGTGAGTTGCTGAGTACCTTTTTGCATGCGGAGCTTGAAACCGGTCTTAAGCAACTCGGTTAACTCTGCATTTAAAGCTGTCAGATCTTTTGAAGCTAATTCTGTATTTTTCATAATCTCTATCCCGATCAACCTAAGTGGCGAATCACGAAAGTGGTCTGTAAAGGCAACTTAGCGGCAGCAAGCTTGAAAGCTTCGCGCGCCAATTGCTCATCGACACCGTCCATCTCGTAGAGCACTTTGCCTGGTTGAATTTCAGCTACGTAGTACTCTGGATTACCTTTACCGTTACCCATACGTACTTCAGCAGGTTTTTGTGAAATTGGCTTATCTGGGAAAATGCGAATCCAAATACGGCCACCACGTTTAATGTGACGAGTCATTGCACGACGTGCTGACTCGATTTGACGAGCAGTCAAACGACCACGGCCAACGGCCTTCAATCCAAAGTCACCAAAGGCAACTGAACTACCGCGTGTTGCCACGCCAGTGTTACGGCCTTTTTGTTCCTTACGATACTTGCGACGCTTTGGTTGTAGCATACTTACTCTCCTGACTTCTGCGTATCTGCGGCAGGTGTTTCAACCTTACGCACACGCTTTACTGCTGGCTTAGCAGCAACTAATGGCTTGTCTGTGCCAGCAGCTGGTTTACGAGCAGCTGTCTTGCTTGGAGCACGACGAGTTTTCTTTTCTTCGGCAGCTGGTTCAGCGGCTTGTGCAGCAACTTGAGCTTCTGCACCACGACCCAATGTGTCACCTTTGTATACCCAAACTTTTACACCGATGATGCCGTATGTAGTTTCAGCTTCTGATGTTGCGTAATCGATATCGGCCTTCAATGTATGAAGTGGAACGCGACCTTCACGGTACCATTCGCGACGAGCAATCTCAGCACCATTCAAACGGCCTGATGACATGATCTTGATGCCTTGTGCGCCAAGGCGCATTGCATTTTGCATTGCACGCTTCATCGCACGACGGAACATGATACGTTTTTCGAGCTGCTGGGTAATTGAGTCTGCAATTAATTGCGCGTCAACTTCTGGCTTACGAATTTCTTCAATGTTTACGTGAACTGGAACACCCATACGTTTTTGTAATTCGCGGCGGAGTACTTCAATATCTTCGCCTTTTTTACCGATTACAACGCCTGGACGTGAGCTATATATAGTGATACGGGCATTCTTTGCAGGACGCTCAATCACAACTTTACTTACAGATGCATTCTTTAATTTCTTCTTGAGATAGATGCGGACATCTACGTCCTCTTTCAACATCTTTGCGAAGTCAGTATTGTTTGCATACCACTTTGATGTCCAATTCTTCGTTACCGCGAGTCGGAATCCGGTTGGGTTTATCTTTTGTCCCATATCTTTCCTTAGTTACTCAAGGTCACGGTAATGTGACATGTTTGTTTTTCAATTTGATTGCCACGACCCTTTGCGCGTGCTGTGAAGCGCTTCAAGGACGTACCTTTATCAACAATAATTGTTGATACCTTGAGCTCATCAATATCAGCACCTTTATTGTGTTCAGCGTTGGCCACTGCAGACTCAACCACTTTTTTCACAATGAAGGCAGCTTTCTTGGGGCTGAAGTTCAAAATGTTTAATGCGCGAGCAATTGGCAAACCACGAATTTGGTCAGCGACCAAACGTGTCTTTTGCGCAGAAATGCGGGCACCCTTGTGAATAGCTTTAACTTCCATCATCATCCCCTTACTTCTTCGTTACTTTCTTGTCAGCAGCGTGACCTTTGAAAGTACGGGTCAAGGCAAATTCGCCTAACTTATGACCCACCATGTTTTCTGATACATATACCGGAACGTGTTGACGACCGTTATGCACAGCAATCGTCAGACCAATAAAGTCTGGGAGGATTGTTGAACGGCGTGACCAAGTTTTGATCGGCTTTTTGTCTTTGTTGGCTTGTGCAACTTCAACTTTTTTTACTAAGCTGGCGTCGCAAAATGGGCCTTTTTTAGCTGAACGTGTCATATCTATTTATCCTTATCGCTTAACGTTTTTGACGACGTTGAACGATCATCGAAGTTGTACGCTTATTGCGACGTGTACGATAACCTTTGGTTGGAGTGCCCCATGGGGATACAGGTACACGGCCTTCGCCAGTTCTACCTTCACCACCACCGTGTGGGTGATCTACTGGGTTCATTGCCACACCGCGAACGGTTGGGCGAATACCACGCCAGCGATTTGCACCAGCTTTACCGATAACACGCAAGCTATGCTCTTCGTTGCCAACTTCGCCAATAGTGGCGCGGCAGTCAATCAGAACACGACGAACTTCACCAGAGCGCAAACGCACTTGAGCGTAAACGCCTTCACGAGCCAACAATACTGCTGAACCACCGGCGGAACGTGCAACTTGCGCACCTTTACCTGGCATGATTTCAACGCAGTGAATGGTGCTACCAACTGGAATATTGCGAATTGGCAAGTTGTTACCAGACTTGATTGGGGCTTCTGAGCCACTCATCAATGCCTGACCAACAGTCATACCTTTAGCAGCAGGAATGTAGCGACGCTCACCATCAGCAAACACGATCAATGCAATATTTGCACTGCGGTTTGGATCGTATTCCAAGCGTTCAACTTTTGCTGGAATACCATCTTTGTCGTTGCGTTTGAAATCAACAACGCGATAGTGATGCTTATGACCACCACCTTTATGACGGGTAGTGATGTGACCGTTATTGTTACGGCCCGCTTTTTGAAACTGTGGCTCTAACAACGGTGCAAAAGGTTTACCTTTATGGAGGTCAGGATTGACCACCTTGACCATTGAGCGACGACCTGGTGAGGTCGGTTTTGTCTTCATCAAAGGCATGATTAATTCGCCTCCGCTTCAAAGTTAATTTCTTGACCTGGCTTCAAATTCACATAGGCCTTCTTGGTATGGTCACGACGACCTTCAAAACGGCCATAGCGCTTAGGCTTACCTTTTTGATTCACGATTTGAACTGAGTCAACTTGCACTTTGAAGAGCAATTCAACTGCTTGTTTAACATCGAGCTTATTTGCGTCGCGGGCTACTTGAAAAACTACTTGTTCGTTTTTCTCTGCAACCATAGTGGCTTTTTCAGAGATAACCGGTCCAAGTAGAACCTTCATTAGGCTGTGATCGTTTTTACGGACTTGGCTCATTTCAGCAACTCCTCAATTTTTGCGATCGCTGCTTTGCTTACCAATACTTTTTTGTATTGAACCAAAGCTAATGGATCAGCGTGCTGTGGCTCACATACAGCAACTTTATGCAAGTTACGTGATGCCAAGTACAAATTCTCGCTAACCTGATCAACAATGATCAAGACTGAATCCAAGCCCATTGCTTTAACTTTGTCAGCTAAAACTTTAGTCTTTGGAGCGTCAAGAGAAAATTGATCAACTACATTCAAACGACCTTCGCGGGCCAACTGAGACAAAATTGATCTCATACCAGCGCGGTACATTTTCTTGTTTACTTTTTGGCTGAAATTCTCTTCTGGAGAATTCGGGAATATGCGACCACCTCCACGCCACAGCGGGGAAGAGCTCATACCAGCACGTGCACGACCAGTACCTTTTTGACGCCAAGGCTTCTTGGTTGTGTGCTTAACTTGCTCACGGTCTTTTTGTGCACGGTTACCGCTGCGTGCATTTGCTTGGTAAGCCACTACAACTTGGTGTACCAAGGCTTCGTTATATTCACGTTCGAATACTTCTGGTGAAGCTTGTACGCCCGCACCTAAAGTACCGTTGTCTTGGAAAAGCTTAAGTTCCATATTCGCTCTCCTTATTTCTTCTTCAACGGTGTCTTCACCGCTGGAGTAACAATAACTTTACCGCCTGGGGCACCTGGAATAGCGCCTTTAACCATGATGAGATTACGTTCTGCATCAATGCGTGCGATGACTAAATTTTGAACTGTACGTGCAACGTCACCCAAGTGACCGGTCATACGCTTACCAGGGAAAACGCGACCTGGATCTTGCGCCATACCGATAGAGCCTGGTACGTTATGTGAACGTGAGTTACCGTGGGATGCACGACCAGAAGCGAAGTGATAACGCTTAATGGTACCTGCGTAGCCCTTACCGATAGACACACCCTGTACGTCCACTTTTTGACCAGCAGTAAATGCAGTGTCAGCAGGAATTACTTGTCCTGGCGTCATTTCTGCGATTTTTGCTGCGTCTAATTGGAATTCGTTGAGCCCGTTACCAGCCATCACACCAGCTTTGGCGAAGTGACCAGCCATTGCTTTAGTAACGCGAGTAGCTCTACGTGTGCCATGTGCTAACTGGATAGCATCATAGCCATCAGTTGCCTGGGTCTTGATTTGAGCGATTCTGTTGTCGCTCACGTCAATTACGGTCACAGGGATTGAATCCCCTTCGTCCGTAAATAGACGGGTCATGCCGACCTTGCGGCCGATTAAGCCTAAGCTCATATTCATGCTCCACGCCGACTTCGATTGGTCGGCAAAATTAATTTAAGTGATTTACAAGTAAAAGTACTTCTAAATCAATAACTTACAACGTTTTTAGTGCTGATAAAACTAAGATTTTCGCCCAAATAATTGAGCGAAGCCTTAGATTCTATCCCGAAAACCCAGTCTTGACAAGCAAAAAGACCGGAAACAACAAATTACTGCAACTTAATTTCGACGTCCACACCTGCTGGGAGATCTAATTTCATCAAAGCATCTACAGTTTTCTCTGTAGGATCAACGATATCCATCAAACGGAGATGGGTGCGGATCTCTAACTGATCACGGGATGTCTTGTTCACGTGTGGTGAACGCAAGATATCAAAACGCTCAATACGGGTTGGCAAAGGTACTGGACCCTTAACAACTGCACCAGTACGCTTAGCTGTATCAACGATTTCAGCTGCAGACTGGTCGATTAAACGGTAATCAAATGCTTTAAGGCGAATACGAATTTTTTGGTTTTGCATATTAATTCCAAAGAGCGTTGTGGTGCTGCCACGTTATACATCTAAAGAGCTCGGTGACATCAGCAGCACTGATGTCACCGGTTAGCAAACCGCTAAATATTATTTACTTCCACTACCTGAATCTATTTACTACTTAAGCCAAAATCTTTGCAACCACACCGGCGCCAACAGTACGGCCACCTTCACGGATCGCAAAACGTAAACCTTCTTCCATCGCGATTGGAGCGATGAGCTTTACGGTAATCGAAACGTTATCACCAGGCATCACCATTTCTTTGTCTTTTGGCAACTCGATTGAACCAGTTACGTCCGTTGTACGGAAGTAAAACTGTGGACGATAGTTGTTAAAGAATGGAGTATGACGACCACCTTCGTCTTTACCCAAGATGTAAACCTCGGCTGTAAAGTGAGTATGTGGGGTGATTGAACCTGGCTTAGCCAATACTTGGCCGCGCTCAACTTCTTCACGTTTTGTACCACGTAACAAGATACCAACGTTATCGCCTGCTTGACCTTGGTCGAGCAATTTGCGGAACATTTCAACACCAGTACAAGTTGTCTTGAGTGTTGGCTTGATACCAATGATTTCGATCTCTTCACCAACTTTAACGATACCGCGCTCGATACGGCCTGTAACTACAGTACCGCGACCAGAGATAGAGAACACGTCTTCTACTGGCATCAAGAAGGCGCCATCAACAGCACGTTCTGGAGTAGGAATAAAGGTATCTAATGCTTCAGCCAATTTCATGATGGCTTCTTTACCCAATGGGCCTTCGTCGCCTTCAAGGGCTAACTTAGCAGAACCACGAACGATTGGTGTGTCATCACCAGGGAATTTGTATTTAGATAAAAGCTCACGAACTTCCATTTCTACGAGCTCTAACAACTCTTCGTCATCAACCATGTCGCACTTGTTCAGGAACACGATGATGTAAGGAACACCCACTTGGCGTGCCAAGAGGATGTGTTCACGAGTTTGTGGCATTGGGCCGTCAGCAGCAGAGCAAACTAAAATTGCGCCGTCCATCTGAGCAGCACCAGTAATCATGTTCTTAACGTAGTCAGCATGTCCTGGGCAATCAACGTGTGCATAGTGACGGTTTGCTGTCTCGTACTCAACGTGTGCTGTATTAATCGTAATACCGCGTGCTTTTTCTTCTGGAGCAGCATCGATCTGATCGTATGCTTTAGCTTCGCCACCGAATGCTTTAGAAAGCACGGTTGCAATTGCTGCTGTCAATGTGGTTTTACCGTGGTCAACGTGACCGATGGTGCCTACGTTTACGTGCGGTTTTGTCCGCTCGAATTTTTCTTTTGCCATTTTTAATCTGCCTTCTTTAGCTAGTCAATATTCAAAATTAATGTGGATAAATTACTTCGCTTTAGCAGCCATGACTGCTTCAGCAACGTTCTTCGGTGCTTCGGAATAATGCTTAAATTCCATGGTGTAGGTAGCGCGACCTTGGGTCAACGAGCGCAAGCCAGTTGAGTAACCAAACATCTCTGCCAACGGCACTTCAGCGCGAACAATCTTACCGCCGCCTGGAATGTCATCCATACCTTGCAAAATACCGCGACGGGATGAGAGGTCACCCATTACGTTACCCATGAAATCTTCTGGTGTTTCAACTTCAACAGCCATCATCGGCTCAAGCAACACTGGGGATGCTTTACGCATACCGTCTTTGAATGCCATTGAGCCTGCCATCTTAAATGCGTTTTCATTGGAGTCAACGTCATGGTATGAACCGAAGAACAATGTAGCTTTGATATCTACAACTGGATAGCCAGCCAAAATACCGGAATTCAATGTTTCGATAATTCCTTTTTCTACTGCAGGGATGTATTCACGTGGAACTACACCACCTTTAATAGCGTCAACGAATTCAAAACCTTTGCCTGGGGCTTGTGGCTCTAACTTCAATACCACGTGACCGTATTGACCACGACCACCAGACTGCTTAACGAATTTCCCTTCGATCTCTTCGCAAACTTTGCGAATGGTTTCGCGATAAGCAACTTGTGGCTTACCAACAGTTGCCTCAACGCTGAACTCACGCTTCATACGGTCAACCAAAATTTCCAAGTGGAGCTCGCCCATACCGGAAATAATTGTCTGGCCTGATTCTTCGTCAGTCTTCACACGGAAAGAAGGATCTTCTTGCGCCAAGCGATTCAAAGCAAGACCCATTTTTTCTTGGTCAGCCTTAGTCTTTGGCTCTACAGCTTGTGAAATCACTGGCTCTGGGAATACCATGCGCTCCAAAATCACGATGCTATCTGGATCACATAATGTTTCACCAGTAGTTGCGTCTTTTAGGCCTACTGCTGCAGCGATATCGCCAGCATAAACTTCTTTAATTTCTTCACGTTGGTTAGCATGCATCTGCAACAAACGTCCAACACGCTCTTTTTTGCCCTTAATTGGGTTGTAGATTGTGTCGCCAGATTTCATTACACCTGAGTAAACGCGGAAGAAAATGAGCTGGCCAACGAATGGGTCAGTCATGATCTTAAATGCCAATGCAGAAAACTTAGCATTATCAGACGCTTCACGTGTTGCA
This sequence comes from Polynucleobacter sp. JS-Safj-400b-B2, assembly GCF_018881975.1. Taxonomy (GTDB): domain Bacteria; phylum Pseudomonadota; class Gammaproteobacteria; order Burkholderiales; family Burkholderiaceae; genus Polynucleobacter. Next base: position 305,862 of record NZ_JACVPJ010000002.1, read on the forward strand.
GGTGTGCCGTCTTCTAATTCACAAGGAACTGGTGGAACATCCAATGGGGATGGCAACAGCTCAACTACTGCGTCCAACATCGCCTGAACACCTTTGTTTTTGAAAGCGGTTCCGCACAACATTGGAACGATTTCATTGGCAATAGTGCGTTGACGCAATGCTGCTTTAATTTCTTCTTCGGTCAAGCCTTCGCCGCCGAGATACTTTTCCATCAACTCTTCTGAGCTTTCAGCAGCAGCTTCGAGCATCTTCTCGCGCCACTCTTCAGCAGAAGCTTGTAATTCAGCAGGAATATCTTCGTAGGTAAACTTAGTACCTTGTGAGGCTTCATCCCAATAGATGGCCTTCATCTTTACTAAGTCTACAACGCCCTTGAAGTTTTCTTCTGCGCCGATTGGAATTTGAATCAAGATAGGATTTGCTTTGAGGCGAGTCTTCATTTGGTCATAAACCTTGAAGAAGTTCGCACCGGTACGGTCCATCTTGTTTACGAATGCCAAACGTGGAACTTGATACTTGTTCGCTTGACGCCAAACAGTTTCGGATTGTGGCTGCACACCACCTACCGCACAGTAAACCATGCAAGCACCATCCAACACGCGCATTGAACGCTCAACTTCAATAGTGAAGTCTACGTGTCCTGGGGTATCAATAATATTGATACGGTGCTCTGGAAAATTACCAGCCATACCCTTCCAGAACGTTGTAGTAGCAGCAGAAGTAATCGTGATACCACGCTCTTGCTCTTGCTCCATCCAGTCCATGGTTGCAGCGCCGTCATGTACTTCACCGATCTTGTGATTAACACCGGTGTAGAACAGAACGCGTTCCGTAGTTGTTGTCTTACCTGCGTCAATGTGCGCAGAAATACCGATATTGCGGTATTTGTCGATAGGGGTTTTACGTGCCACTGTTGGTGCCTTTTCTTGACTATTTGATTAGAAGCGGAAATGTGAGAAAGCTTTGTTAGCTTCTGCCATACGGTGAACTTCTTCACGCTTCTTCATTGCTCCGCCGCGACCTTCTGCAGCTTCTAATAATTCGTTGGCCAAACGTTGAGCCATAGATTTCTCACCGCGCTTTTTAGCAGCTTCGCGCACCCAGCGCATTGCCAAAGCAGAACGGCGTGATGGGCGAACTTCAACAGGAACCTGGTAGTTAGCGCCACCAACACGACGGCTCTTCACCTCAACCATTGGCTTAACGTTGCCCATAGCTGTTGAGAAAATTTCGAGTGGTTCTTTGTTTGCTTTTTTCTCGATGTGATCAAAGGCACCGTAAACGATACGCTCTGCAACCGATTTCTTGCCGTCCAACATGAGGACGTTCATGAATTTAGCTACTTCTACATTACCGAATTTTGGATCCGGCAAAATTTCCCGTTTGGGAACTTCACGACGACGTGGCATAACTACTCCTTCAGTTCAGTTAGGGGCGACCCACATGGATCACCCGCTCCGGTTGCCCTACTATCTAAGAAGATTCTTAGACGGAACAACCACTTACTTGTCTTTTAAGTCTGACAAACGAAGACTTGCTGCAAATACTTTAAGTTGCTATTAAGCAGCTTTTTTAGCGCGCTTAGCACCGTACTTGGAACGTGATTGCTTACGGTCTTTAACGCCTTGCAAGTCAAGTGAGCCACGAACGATGTGATAACGAACACCTGGCAAATCCTTTACACGACCACCACGGATTAACACTACTGAGTGCTCCTGGAGGTTATGGCCTTCACCACCAATGTATGAAATGACTTCAAAACCATTGGTTAAGCGAACTTTAGCTACTTTACGCAGCGCAGAGTTAGGCTTTTTAGGAGTAGTGGTGTACACACGTGTACAAACACCACGGCGCTGCGGACTGTTTTCCAGTGCAGGGCTCTTGCTTTTAACGATCAGCCTGGATCTTGGCTTACGTATTAATTGATTAATTGTTGGCATAAAATAGCTCGGTTAGTACTTCTTTGTTGCTTTTTTTAAGAAAATCAATGACTTAGAGAATTTCTAGGTCAAAAAGACCCTCTTCTGAATCAGTAGAACTCAGCATTCTAGCTTGGCCAGCCTTTTCCGTCAACCAAATGGGGAAAAAACTGGCCATTTCTGGCCAGAATTACCAAATTAGCTCGGATCAGCCTCCCCAGCAGGAGCAACGACTTCAGCCTCAATTTCTACAGGCATATTGGCCATTGCTTCCTCTTCGGCGGCAATCATTTGAGCGCGGTCACGCTCGAATTGCTCTCTGACCTTGCGTGCACGGCGATAAGACAAGCCGGTACCAGCAGGGATCAGACGACCAATAATGACGTTTTCCTTGAGGCCACGGAGTGTATCGGTCTTGCCCATAATGGCGGCTTCGGTCAATACACGGGTGGTTTCTTGGAAAGAAGCCGCTGAAATGAAGCTGTCTGTCGACAAGGATGCTTTAGTAATACCCAACAGTACGTTTTCGAACTGGGCTGGGCGCTTACCTGCGGCAATCACTAAATCGTTAGCGTCATACAGTTTTGAACGCTCAACTTGCTCACCAGTGATGTAGGCAGTATCGCCACCATCAGTGATCTGCACACGACGCAACATTTGACGCACGATCACTTCAATGTGCTTGTCATTAATCTTCACGCCTTGCAAACGGTAAACGTCTTGAACTTCATCAACGATGTAGATCGCCAACTCTTCAATACCTCTGAGAGTCAAAATGTCATGTGGATCAGCAGGGCCTTCCACAATCATCTCACCCTTGTTCACAACTTGACCGTCATGAACGAGAACTTGCTTCTCTTTTGGAATCAAGAATTCATTGGCTTCGCCATCCATATCGGTAATGACCAAACGCTGTTTACCTTTGGTTTCTTTACCGAAGGAAACGGTTCCAGTAACTTTCGCCAGTACAGCTGCATCTTTTGGTGAACGTGCTTCGAACAATTCTGCAACGCGTGGCAAACCACCGGTAATGTCGCGAGTCTTCTGTGATTCGATTGGAATACGTGCCAATACTTCACCAACTTCGACCTTCTGACCATCTTTAACAGTAATCAAAGCGCCTACTTGGAGGCCAATGTTTACAGGGTGATCAGTACCGGCGATCATGACTTCGTTACCCTTGTCATCAACCAAGTTGATCATTGGGCGAACGCCTTTGCTTGCAGCAGAGCGACGTTTGCCGTCAATCACCACCAAAGTGGACAGACCAGTAACTTCGTCAACCTGCTTAGCAACGGTGACGCCTTCTTCAACGTTATCAAAGCGAGCGATACCCGCGTACTCAGAAATAATCGGACGTGTTAATGGATCCCATGTCGCCAAGCTTGCGCCAGCCTTAACAGCAGCATCTTCTTTCAACAAGAGAGTTGCACCGTAAGGTACTTTATGACGCTCGCGCTCACGACCATTCTCGTCAACGATCAAGGCTTCACCAGAACGTGAAATCACGATCTGCTCACCCTTGGCGTTCTTCACAACACGCATCGTGCCAGAGAACTTCAAAGCACCGTTAGATTTGGCTTCAATATTGCTTGCAACCAAAGCACGTGACGCTGCACCACCAATGTGGAAGGTACGCATCGTCAACTGTGTGCCTGGCTCACCGATGGACTGAGCAGCGATAACACCAACTGCTTCACCAACGTTCACCAAACCACCGCGACCTAGATCGCGTCCGTAGCACTTAGCGCATAAGCCAAAGCGGGTTAAGCAAGACAATACTGTGCGAACTTTAACTTCGTCGATACCCAATGCCACGATTTGATCAACATGATCTTCGTCAAGCAATGTGTCATTCGGAACAATGACTTCTTGTGTATCAGGGTGAACGATGTCACCGATACATACACGACCCAAAATACGATCGCGCAATGCTTCGATAATTTCGCCGCCTTCAACCAGCGCCTTCATTGTTACGCCAGAAGTTGCGCCGCAATCATCTTCAATCACCACGAGATCTTGAGTAACGTCGCACAAACGACGTGTCAAGTAGCCAGAGTTCGCTGTCTTCAACGCGGTATCAGCAAGACCTTTACGAGCACCGTGGGTTGAAATGAAGTACTGTAATACGTTCAAGCCTTCACGGAAGTTCGCAGTAATTGGGGTTTCAATGATCGAGCCATCAGGCTTAGCCATCAAACCACGCATACCAGCCAACTGGCGAATCTGCGCTGCAGATCCACGCGCACCAGAATCCGCCATCATGTAGATAGAGTTAAAGGATTCTTGACGCACAGTCTTACCGTTACGGTCGAGTACGTCAACGTGTGACAACTCGTCCATCATTGCCTTACCAACTTGGTCGCCTGCTGCACCCCAAATATCAACCACGTTGTTATAACGCTCTTGATTGGTTACGAGACCTGACATGAACTGCTTGTCATACTCTTTAACCTTGGCAGAAGCCTCGGTGATGATGCGCTCTTTAGAGGTCGGGATCAACATATCGTCGATCGCAACTGAGATACCAGCATTGGTAGCCAAGTGGAAACCAGACTGCAAGAGGCGGTCAGCAAAAATAACCGTTTCACGCAATCCACACTTACGGAATGAAGTGTTGATCAAGCGTGAAATTTCTTTTTTCTTCAAGGGCTTGTTAATTTCCTCGAAAGACATGCCTTTAGGCAAAATCTCAGACAAGATTGCACGGCCAACTGATGTTTGATAGATCTTGGTCTTTTCAGCAAAACGGGCATCGCCCTCTGCCTTCTTGTCCACAATCTCAAACTCAGTAATACGAACAGCAACACGAGAAGCCAATTCAACTTGACCTGCTTCGTATGCACGTACTACTTCAGTAATGTTAGCGAAGACCATGCCTTCGCCTTTACCGTTGATCTTGTCACGTGTAGCGTAGTACAGACCCAACACCACGTCCTGTGAAGGAACGATTGATGGCTCGCCGTTAGCTGGGAACAATACGTTGTTCGAAGCCAACATCAATGTACGTGCTTCCATTTGCGCTTCGAGCGACAAAGGAACGTGAACCGCCATTTGGTCACCGTCAAAGTCCGCGTTAAATGCCGCGCAGACTAATGGGTGCAATTGGATTGCTTTACCTTCAATCAGCATTGGCTCGAAAGCCTGAATACCAAGACGGTGCAACGTAGGTGCACGGTTCAACATGATTGGATGTTCACGAATCACTTCTTCGAGAATGTCCCAAACGATTGGAGTCTGGCTTTCAACTTCTTTCTTTGCAGCCTTGATGGTGGTTGCAATTCCTAAAGTCTCAAGCTTGTTGAAAATAAATGGCTTGAACAACTCCAAGGCCATCAATTTTGGTAAGCCGCACTGATGCAATTTCAATGTAGGGCCAACCACGATAACTGAACGACCAGAGTAGTCAACACGTTTACCCAACAAGTTTTGACGGAAACGACCGCTCTTACCTTTAATCATCTCAGCCAAGGACTTGAGAGGACGCTTGTTAGCACCAGTCATAGCCTTACCGCGACGACCGTTGTCGAGCAATGAGTCAACCGCTTCTTGCAACATCCGTTTTTCGTTACGAACGATGATCTCTGGTGCGCGCAACTCTAACAAACGCTTCAAACGGTTGTTACGGTTGATTACACGACGATAGAGGTCGTTCAAATCGGAGGTAGCAAAGCGACCGCCATCCAATGGCACCAATGGGCGCAATTCAGGTGGCAATACTGGCAACACTTCCATGATCATCCAGTCAGGCTTAATACCTGAAGTCTGGAACGCCTCGAGCACTTTTAAGCGCTTAGCGTATTTCTTGATCTTGGCATCGCTACCAGTAGCTTTTAAATCAGCACGAATGGTCTCTACTTCACGATCGATATCAATCGAACGCAAGAGATCACGAATACCTTCCGCGCCCATGATGGCCGTAAATGCGCCGTCACCATACTCTTCAGTCTTGGCAATGTATTCGTCCTCAGACATGATCTGACCACGCTTCATCGCGCCTTCAGGAGTCATGCCAGGATCAACCACTACATATGCTTCAAAGTAGAGAACGCGCTCGATATCACGCAATGTCATATCGAGAACCATGCCCAAACGGGATGGCAAGGACTTCAAGAACCAGATGTGCGCTACAGGGGCTGCCAACTCAATGTGGCCCATACGCTCACGACGTACCTTGGCGAGAGTAACTTCAACACCGCACTTCTCGCAGATTACGCCACGGAACTTTAAGCGCTTGTACTTGCCGCATAAGCACTCGTAGTCTTTGGTTGGTCCAAAAATCTTGGCGCAGAACAAACCATCACGCTCGGGCTTAAAAGTCCGGTAGTTGATGGTTTCTGGTTTGCGTACTTCACCAAAAGACCATGAGCGAATTTTCTCAGGAGATGCGAGACCAATTTTGATGACATCAAACTGCTCTTCGCCCTGCGTTTGCTTAAATAAATCGAGCAATGCTTTCATATCAGTTGCGCTCCATGTCAATGTCAATACCCAACGAACGGATTTCTTTTACCAGCACGTTGAAGGATTCGGGCATGCCAGCATCAATCGTGTGCTCGCCCTTGACGATGTTTTCGTAAACCTTGGTACGGCCTGCGACGTCATCGGACTTCACTGTCAGCATTTCCTGCAAGACATATGAAGCACCGTATGCTTCGAGGGCCCAGACTTCCATCTCACCAAAGCGCTGACCACCAAACTGAGCTTTACCGCCCAATGGCTGTTGCGTTACTAAAGAGTAAGGTCCGGTTGAGCGTGCGTGCATCTTGTCATCGACCAAATGGTGGAGTTTCAAGACGTGCATTACACCAACTGTTACTGGACGCTCAAATTGATCGCCAGTACGGCCGTCGCACAAAATCATTTGCTGACGTGAAGGGGTCATCTTCAAAGATTTAGCAACATCTTCTGGATACGCCAACTCGAGCATGCGTCCGATTTCAGCTTCAGTAGCACCGTCAAACACTGGAGTAGCGAATGGCAAGCCTTGGCGTAAATTCTCAGCCAAAACTGTGATCTGCTCATCAGTAAAGTTGTCAATGTCTTCAATGCGACCGGTTTCGTTGTAAAGCTGCTTCATGAACTTACGAAGTTCAGCTTGCTTAGCTTGTTGACGAACCATCTCATCAATACGCTTACCAATACCTTGAGCCGCCCAACCTAAATGGGTTTCCAAGATCTGCCCTACGTTCATACGGGAAGGAACACCCAATGGGTTCAAGACGATGTCAACAGGGCGTCCGTCAGCCATAAATGGCATATCTTCCGCAGGGGCGATTTTAGAAACCACACCTTTGTTACCGTGACGACCGGCCATCTTGTCACCAGGCTGTAAACGACGCTTAACGGCCAAGTACACCTTAACCATCTTTGTTACGCCAGGCTGTAAATCATCGCCCTGGGTAAGCTTGGTGCGCTTCTCTTCAAAAGCCTCATCAAATTGCTTACGCTTCGCTTCGATAGAAGATTTAATTGCTTCAACTTGTGAGGCAACCTCATCATCTGCTGGACGAACGTCAAACCAATGGTATTTATCTAAGCTGGCAAGGTATTCCTTGTCAATCTTAGTGCCTTTAGCTAATTTCTGAGGACCGCCATTGGCAACTTTGCCAATCAACAGTTTTTCTAAACGCATGAAGGCATCGCCCTCAACAATACGCAACTGGTCGCTCAAGTCCAAACGATAGCGTTGTAATTCTTCTTGAATAATCGCCTGTGCACGTGCATCACGCTCAATACCTTCACGAGTGAAGACCTGAACATCAATAACAGTACCGATCATTCCAGATGGAACACGCAAAGAAGTATCTTTAACGTCAGATGCTTTTTCACCGAAGATCGCACGTAGTAACTTCTCTTCAGGAGTGAGAGTAGTCTCGCCCTTTGGAGTTACCTTACCAACCAATACGTCGCCAGCTTCAACTTCAGCACCGATGTAAACAATACCGCTCTCATCCAAACGGGAGAGTTGTGACTCTGCCAAATTAGAGATGTCGCGAGTAATTTCTTCTGAACCAAGTTTGGTATCACGTGCAACTACTGACAACTCTTCAATATGAATGGAGGTGTAGCGGTCATCAGCAACAACTTTTTCAGAGATCAAGATTGAATCTTCGAAGTTGTAACCGTTCCATGGCATAAATGCCACAGTCATGTTTTGACCCAAAGCCAATTCACCCAAATCGGTAGATGCGCCGTCAGCAACAACGTCACCACGCGCTACGCGATCACCAGCCTGAACGATTGGACGTTGGTTGATGTTGGTATTTTGGTTTGAACGGGTGTACTTGATGAGGTTATAAATATCCACACCAACTTCACCGGCAGCTGTCTCATCATCGTTTACACGAATCACAACACGGTTAGCATCGACATAATCAACGATACCGCCGCGAGACGCCAAAATAACTGTGCCGGAGTCAACCGCAACAATACGCTCTAAACCTGTACCAACCAATGGCTTATCCGGACGCAAGCAAGGAACTGCTTGACGCTGCATATTTGCACCCATCAAAGCACGGTTTGCATCATCGTGCTCTAAGAATGGAACGAGTGAAGCAGCAGCAGAAACGATCTGGCTAGGAGCAACGTCAATGAAATCGATGCGCTCTGGGCTAACCATCATGGTCTCACCAGCTTGACGAGCAGAAACCAATTCGTCGGCCAACTTACCGCTCTTGTCGATTGTTGCGTTTGCTTGAGCAATCACATACTTTGCTTCTTCAATTGCTGAGAGGTAAACCACTTCATCGCTTACCTTGCTATTGGAAACTTTACGGTATGGGGTTTCTAAGAAACCGTGCTCATTCAAACGCGCAAATAACGCGAGTGAGTTGATCAAACCAATGTTTGGTCCTTCTGGAGTTTCAATTGGGCAAACACGTCCGTAGTGGGTTGGATGCACGTCGCGCACTTCAAAGCCTGCGCGCTCGCGGGTCAAGCCACCAGGTCCCAATGCAGAAATACGACGCTTGTGCGTGATCTCTGAAAGTGGGTTGGTTTGGTCCATAAACTGGGACAACTGTGAAGAACCGAAGAACTCACGAATAGCAGAAGAGATTGGCTTGCTGTTAATCAAGTCATGAGGCATGAGGTTTTCTGTTTCGGCTTGGCCGAGACGTTCTTTAACCGCACGCTCAACACGTGACAAACCAGCACGGAATTGGTTTTCAGCCAATTCGCCAACGCAACGTACACGACGATTACCCAAGTGATCGATATCGTCTACTTCGCCTTTGCCGTTACGCAAATCTACGAGGGACTTAATAGTGTCGAGAATATCTTCGTTTGACAGAACCATTGGGCCTTCCATTTCTGGACGGTTCAAACGGCTGTTGACCTTCATACGGCCAACGCGTGACAAATCGTAAGTATCTTCGTTGTAGAACAAGCGCTGGAACAAGGCTTCAACAGCATCTTCTGTTGGAGGCTCACCAGGACGCATCATGCGGTAGATGGCAATACGAGCAGCCATTTGGTCCGCAGTTTCATCAGTACGCAATGTCTGAGAAATGTATGCACCAGAATCCAAATCATTGGTGTAGATAGTTTCTAATTGCTTGATGCCTGCATCGCGCAATGTAGCCAATACCTCTTCAGTGATTTCATCATTAGCGTAGGCCAAGATTTCACCAGAATCTGGATCAACAATATTGCGTGCCACTACACGACCAATTAAATAGTCGTCTGGTACAGCGATTGTTTTAGTTTTAGCAGCTTCGAGTTCACGAATATGCTTTGCATTGATACGCTTGTCTTTTTGAATGACAACAACGCCATTCTTGTCGAGCACATCAAAGCTAGCCAACTGACCACGCAAACGCTCTGGCACAAATTCCATTGAACCGCCGTTAGCAGTTAATGAGAAATGGTCAAAGTTAAAGAAGTTAGCAAGAATCTGTTCGTTGTTTAAACCAATTGCTTTGAGCAAAATGGTGACAGGCATCTTACGACGACGGTCAACGCGGAAATAGAGAATGTCTTTCGGATCAAACTCGAAATCGAGCCATGAACCACGGTAAGGAATGATGCGTGCTGAGAACAGCAACTTACCTGAGCTATGTGTTTTACCCTTATCGTGCTCGAAGAACACGCCTGGGGAACGGTGCAACTGAGAAACGATCACGCGCTCAGTACCATTGATCACAAAAGAGCCATTTTCTGTCATGAGTGGAATTTCACCCATGTAGACTTCGCTCTCTTTTACCTCTTTAACCTTAGTAGGCGCTTCGCGATCATAAATAATCAAGCGAACTTTTGCACGCAAGGCAGAGTGGTATGTGTAACCACGCTGTTGACATTCTTTAACGTCAAATGGTGGCTGTGATAACTGGTAAGACACGTATTCCATACGTGCATAGCCGTTGTTAGACACAATTGGGAATGCTGATGTAAAGGCAGCTTGAAGTCCCTCAGTAAGACGAGACATTGCTGGCTTTTCAGCCTGTAAAAATTTAGCGTAGGATTCCAGCTGCGTTGCGATCAGGTACGGAACCTGGTGGTTATTTACTCGCTTAGCAAAGCTTTTACGGACTCGCTTGCGTTCGGTGAAGCTATAGTTCATTTCATCTCCGAATTCAGCGACTGTACAAAGATTTGGCGATTGGCCACTACCAATCACTGGCGGACAACACTCAATCGTATAGATTCAGTGTCCGACCAAACTTGCATTCTGCAGTCGTATCAGAAGGCAAACCCGATTTCAATCAGAAATGAAATCGGGTTTGACCTCTAAAGATCAAACCCAACGTAACTAACGACTCCTTTTGGGAGGCGTTAGAAAAGTTTGTGTTACTTGATTTCTGACTTAGCGCCTGCTTCGTCAAGCTTCTTCTTAGCTTCTTCAGCTGTCTTCTTATCAACAGCTTCTTTGATTGGCTTCGGTGCACCGTCAACCAAGTCCTTAGCTTCTTTCAAGCCAAGACCAGTAATTTCGCGAACTGCCTTAATTACTGAAACCTTGTTTGCGCCAGCTTCGAGCAAGTTAACAGTGAATTCTGTTTGCTCTTCAGCAGCAGCGCCGCCAGCTGCACCAGCAGGACCAGCAACAGCCATCGCTGCAGCTGAAACGCCAAACTTCTCTTCGAACGCCTTAACCAAGTCGTTCAAATCCATAACGGACATGCTACCTACTGCATCAATGATTTCTTCTTTAGTAATCGCCATTTTTAGCTCCTAATACTTAAATAGTTAATCTGTCGCTTATTCAGCGGCAGGGGTTTGCGGTGTTTCTGTTCCAGCTTCTGGGGCTGCGGCTGCAGGCTCAGCACTTGCTTCTGGAGCGGCGGCTTCAGCAACTACTTCTGCTGGGGCTGCTACTACCTCTGCTATCGGTGCTGCAACAGGAGCAGGTGCTCCTTCTGCCTTTTGTGCTGCTACTGCGCCCAATACGCGAGCCATTGCAGAAACTGGGGCCAACATCACACCCAACAACTGAGATAACAACTCGTCGCGGCTTGGAATAGACGCGAGGGATTTAACACCCGCTACGTCCAACAACTTGCCGTTATATAAGCCAGCAGTAATGACTAGCTTGTCTTGAGTCTTAGCAAAGTTCTGCAATACTTTTGCCGAAGCAATCGGATCAGCAGAGATGCCATAGATCAAGGGGCCAACCATCGAATCAGCAAGAGGCTCAAACTGTGTGCCTTGTGCAGCACGGCGTGCCAATGTGTTCTTCAAAACGCGAAGATATACACCTTGGTCACGTGCGCTAGCACGTAGCTTTGTCAACTGCTCTACTGGAATACCGCGGTATTCAGCAAGCACGACTGTTTGAGCTCCAGCCAATTGAGCGCCGACATCAGCAACAATCGCTTTTTTGTCTTGTACATTCAAAGGCACGGTTTAACTCCTAAAAAACCAACTGTTTCCAGTTGGGGTTACACACCAGCGTCTGATCATTTGTTCACAAAGTTCTTGTGAAAATCTTTTCAGGGTCGCCATCTGCGCTGGCTATTACTTTCGTAACGATTAAGAATTAACTCTTTACAAGCAACTAATTCACCAACGGTCTTTGATGTTCGACTCTCACCCAAAGAGCGGGAGTCGACCCAAAGTTCTTTTTTGTTACAAGCTAATTAAGCTGCCGCCTGTAACGATGCTTGGTCTACGCGTACGCCGGCACCCATGGTGCTGCTTACGGCAACCTTCTTTAAATAAATACCCTTAGATGCAGGTGGCTTTGCTTTATTCAACGCCTCAAGCAATGCGAGCAAGTTTGACTTCAATGCAGTTGGCTCAAATGAACGACGGCCAATGCTTGCGTGCACGATGCCGGCTTTGTCCACACGGAACTGAACTTGACCAGCTTTTGCATTTTTAACTGCAGTAGCAACGTCAGGAGTAACTGTTCCAACTTTTGGATTTGGCATCAAACCACGTGGGCCTAATACTTGACCTAAAGTACCAACAATTTTCATTGTGTCTGGGGATGCGATCAAAATATCGAAATCAATTTTGCCGCCTTTAATTTGCTCAGCAAGTTCTTCCATGCCAACGATTTCTGCACCAGCGGCTTTAGCTTGCTCAGCCTTCTCGCCTTGAGCAAAAACAGCTACACGAACATGCTTACCTGTACCAGCTGGGAGCACTACTGCGCCACGCACAACTTGGTCAGATTTCTTAGCATCAATACCTAACTGAACCGCAACGTCGATTGACTCATCAAACTTAGCAGTTGCACACTCTTTAACGAGGTTCAATGCGTCATCTAATGAGTAGAACTTGTTGCGATCAACTTTAGATTGAATTGCTTTAACGCGTTTAGATAATTTAGTCATGATTAGAGACCTTCCACAGTGATGCCCATGGAACGGGCGCTACCAGCGATTGTTCTAACAGCTGCGTCCATATCGGCTGCTGTCAAATCTGGCATCTTTGCTTTAGCGATTTCTTCCGCTTGAGCACGAGTAATTGAACCCACTTTATCGGTATGAGGACGTGGTGATCCTTTTTCAATCTTCGCAGCCTTCTTGATCATGATGGTCGCTGGAGGAGTCTTCATGATGAATGTGAAGCTCTTATCAGCAAACGCTGTAATCACGACTGGAATTGGAAGACCTGGTTCCATGCTCTGAGTTTGAGCATTGAACGCCTTACAGAATTCCATAATGTTAAGACCGCGTTGACCCAATGCTGGACCTACGGGTGGTGATGGATTTGCTTTACCTGCAGGGATCTGCAGCTTGATAAAGCCAATAATCTTCTTTGCCATGTGTGCTCCTTAAAGCGCGCCTAACCTCATAAGGAAAGACCGCTGTTGAGTAAACGCTTCGCTAGTTTTTGGCTTTCTAGCTCCGCTCCTCGGTTAATTACTAAATCTAAATAACCATCTAAAACAACTTTTACTGCTACCGCAAAAAAGGACTAAGTCCTTGTTTTTACATCTTCTCTACCTGGCCGAACTCCAGCTCAACTGGGGTACCGCGGCCAAAAATTGTAACAGAAACGCGCAATCTTGACTTCTCATAATTGACTTCTTCGATATTTCCGTTGAAATCAACAAATGGTCCTTCTTTAACTCGCACGATCTCGCCAACTTCAAATAGGGTCTTAGGCTTAGGTTTATCCACCCCAGCCTGCATTTGATCCATGATTTTTGCTACTTCCGCAGTGGAAATCGGGCTTGGGCGGTTACGAACCCCACCTACAAAGCCAGTCACTTTTGGAGTGTTTTTTACTAAATGCCAGCTTTCATCCGTCATTTCCATCTCAATCAGGACATATCCTGGGAAGAAACGACGCTCAGAAACTGACTTAGTGCCGGACTTGATCTCCACAACCTCTTCGGAAGGGACCAAAATACGGCCGAATTTCTCAGGCATACCAGAGCGTGCAATACGCTCTTCAAGGCCTTTTTTCACGCTCTTTTCCATTCCAGAATAAGCATGAATGACGTACCAGCGCATATTGCCGGTAGCCTGTGGATTAGTAGCTACTTCAGAATCAATCATTTTTTACTCACTTCCAGCCCAAAAAGACTGAAAAAACTAGCCATTCAATCAATTTGTCTGCAATCCACAAAAACAAGAACATGATCAGAACAAAGCCAAATACGACTAGAGTCATTTGGGTGGTCTCTTTACGAGTTGGCCAAACAACCTTTTTTACTTCATACCAAGAATCTTTTGCGTAGGCGATGAAACGACGCCCATCAGGAGAAATTGCCACAATCAAAACTGCAGCTGCGATGCCGCCAAATAAAACAGCAAGACGAATCAATATAGATTGATCAGCGAGCGTGTAGTACAAAACTAACGCTGCAACGACGATTAAAGCAGCGAGTACAGTGACCCAGCTGCTTTTTTCTTCAGAATGACTTGCTGTTTGATGAGACATTTTGCTTTCAGTTCAAATCGTGGCAGGGGCGGAGGGCATCGAACCCCCAACCTTTGGTTTTGGAGACCAACGCTCTGCCAATTGAGCTACACCCCTTTATAAAAACTCATTACAAATGACTACTTAAGCCAAAATCTTTGCAACCACACCGGCGCCAACAGTACGGCCACCTTCACGGATCGCAAAACGTAAACCTTCTTCCATCGCGATTGGAGCGATGAGCTTTACGGTAATCGAAACGTTATCACCAGGCATCACCATTTCTTTGTCTTTTGGCAACTCGATTGAACCAGTTACGTCCGTTGTACGGAAGTAAAACTGTGGACGATAGTTGTTAAAGAATGGAGTATGACGACCACCTTCGTCTTTACCCAAGATGTAAACCTCGGCTGTAAAGTGAGTATGTGGGGTGATTGAACCTGGCTTAGCCAATACTTGGCCGCGCTCAACTTCTTCACGTTTTGTACCACGTAACAAGATACCAACGTTATCGCCTGCTTGACCTTGGTCGAGCAATTTGCGGAACATTTCAACACCAGTACAAGTTGTCTTGAGTGTTGGCTTGATACCAATGATTTCGATCTCTTCACCAACTTTAACGATACCGCGCTCGATACGGCCTGTAACTACAGTACCGCGACCAGAGATAGAGAACACGTCTTCTACTGGCATCAAGAAGGCGCCATCAACAGCACGTTCTGGAGTAGGAATAAAGGTATCTAATGCTTCAGCCAATTTCATGATGGCTTCTTTACCCAATGGGCCTTCGTCGCCTTCAAGGGCTAACTTAGCAGAACCACGAACGATTGGTGTGTCATCACCAGGGAATTTGTATTTAGATAAAAGCTCACGAACTTCCATTTCTACGAGCTCTAACAACTCTTCGTCATCAACCATGTCGCACTTGTTCAGGAACACGATGATGTAAGGAACACCCACTTGGCGTGCCAAGAGGATGTGTTCACGAGTTTGTGGCATTGGGCCGTCAGCAGCAGAGCAAACTAAAATTGCGCCGTCCATCTGAGCAGCACCAGTAATCATGTTCTTAACGTAGTCAGCATGTCCTGGGCAATCAACGTGTGCATAGTGACGGTTTGCTGTCTCGTACTCAACGTGTGCTGTATTAATCGTAATACCGCGTGCTTTTTCTTCTGGAGCAGCATCGATCTGATCGTATGCTTTAGCTTCGCCACCGAATGCTTTAGAAAGCACGGTTGCAATTGCTGCTGTCAATGTGGTTTTACCGTGGTCAACGTGACCGATGGTGCCTACGTTTACGTGCGGTTTTGTCCGCTCGAATTTTTCTTTTGCCATTTTTAATCTGCCTTTAGTTAACTCTTAAACCAAACACGAAATACACAATTAATAAAATCAAACATGGTGCCCATGGGCAGGATCGAACTGCCGACCTCTCCCTTACCAAGGGAGTGCTCTACCACTGAGCCACATGGGCCAAATCTAATGCAACAAATTCTGGAGCGGGATAAGAGAATCGAACTCTTGACCGAAGATTGGAAATCTGCTGTTTTACCATTAAACTAATCCCGCACATCTGGTGGAGGGGGTAGGATTCGAACCTACGTAGGCATAGCCAACAGATTTACAGTCTGCCTCCTTTAGCCGCTCGGACACCCCTCCGCGAACCCAATATTCTGACTCCAAATGGAGTTTCTGTCAATATCTCTAAACGCTTTGCACAAGTAAAAACGCCCAGACCTAAGAGGGTCTGGGCGTCGCATTGGTGCCCGGCAGTTACCTACTTTCACACGGGTAATCCGCACTATCATCGGCGTAAAGTCGTTTCACTGTCCTGTTCGGGATGGGAAGGAGTGGTTCCAACTTGCTATGGTCACCGGGCGTAGAGGGTCGAGTTGCTGATTAAATCAACAACTCTATTTGAGTAAGCATGTAATAAGGATGCAGATTAAATCTGGCAAACATCCAACACAATAGTGCTGGTTATAGGATCAAGCCTAACGGGCAATTAGTATCGGTTAGCTTAATGCATTACTGCACTTCCACACCCGACCTATCAACGTTGTGGTCTTCAACGACCCTTTATGTAGGTTAAACCTACGGGAGATCTCATCTTCAGGCAAGTTTCCCGCTTAGATGCTTTCAGCGGTTATCTCTTCCATTCATAGCTACCCTGCGATGCTTCTGGCGAAACAACAGGTACACCAGCGGAATGTCCACTCCGGTCCTCTCGTACTAGGAGCAGCCCCCGTCAAATCTCCAACGCCCATGGCAGATAGGGACCAAACTGTCTCACGACGTTTTAAACCCAGCTCACGTACCTCTTTAAATGGCGAACAGCCATACCCTTGGGACCGGCTACAGCCCCAGGATGAGATGAGCCGACATCGAGGTGCCAAACACCGCCGTCGATATGAACTCTTGGGCGGTATCAGCCTGTTATCCCCAGAGTACCTTTTATCCGTTGAGCGATGGCCCTTCCATACAGAACCACCGGATCACTATGACCTGCTTTCGCACCTGCTCGACTTGTCGGTCTCGCAGTTAAGCACGCTTTTGCCATTGCACTTTAGGTACGATGTCCGACCGTACCAAGCGTACCTTCGTACTCCTCCGTTACACTTTGGGAGGAGACCGCCCCAGTCAAACTGCCTACCATGCACTGTTCCCGACCCGGATAACGGGCCAAGGTTAGAACCTCAAATAAATCAGGGTGGTATTTCAAGGTTGGCTCCAACAGAACTAGCATCCTGTTATCAACGCCTCCCACCTATCCTACACAGACCGATTCAAAGTCCAATGCAAAGCTACAGTAAAGGTTCATGGGGTCTTTCCGTCTAGCCACGGGTAGATTGCATCATCACAAACATTTCAACTTCGCTGAGTCTCAGGAGGAGACAGTGTGGCCATCGTTACGCCATTCGTGCAGGTCGGAACTTACCCGACAAGGAATTTCGCTACCTTAGGACCGTTATAGTTACGGCCGCCGTTTACTGGGACTTCAATCAAGAGCTTGCACCCCATCATTTAATCTTCCAGCACCGGGCAGGCGTCACACCCTATACGTCCACTTTCGTGTTTGCAGAGTGCTGTGTTTTTATTAAACAGTCGCAGCCACCTTTTTATTGCAACCCTTTCGTCCTCCCCTTGTACAGGGTCAAACTACCAGGGCGTACCTTATTCCGAAGTTACGGTACAAATTTGCCGAGTTCCTTCTCCTGAGTTCTCTCAAGCGCCTTAGAATACTCATCTCGCCCACCTGTGTCGGTTTGCGGTACGGTCTTGTTAGACTGAAGCTTAGAGGCTTTTCTTGGAACCACTTCCAATTGCTTCGCGAATAAATTCGCTCGTCTCACGCCCTTGAATTACGCTACCGGATTTACCTAATAGCCATCTCCAACGCAAGAACCGGGACTTCCAACACCCGGACAACTTTCCGCGATCCGTCCCCCCATCGCATCTAACAATGGTCAAGGAATATTAACCTTGTTCCCATCAGCTACGCATCTCTGCCTCGCCTTAGGGGCCGACTCACCCTGTTCCGATGAACGTTGAACAGGAAACCTTGGGCTTACGGCGAGGGGGCTTTTCACCCCCTTTATCGCTACTCATGTCAGCATTCGCACTTCTGATACCTCCAGCATCCTTTACAAGACACCTTCACAGGCTTACAGAACGCTCTCCTACCATCACATTGCTGTGATCCGCAGCTTCGGTTATATGCTTAGCCCCGTTACATCTTCCGCGCAGGACGACTCGATCAGTGAGCTATTACGCTTTCTTTAAAGGATGGCTGCTTCTAAGCCAACCTCCTGACTGTTTTAGCCTTCCCACTTCGTTTCCCACTTAGCATATATTAGGGACCTTAGCTGGCGGTCTGGGTTGTTTCCCTCTTGACACCGGACGTTAGCACCCGATGTCTGTCTCCCGTGCTTGCACTTGTAGGTATTCGGAGTTTGCTATGGCGCAGTAATCCGCAATGGACCCCACTACCATGACAGTGCTCTACCCCCTACAGTGATACACGAGGCACTACCTAAATAGTTTTCGGAGAGAACCAGCTATTTCCAGTTTTGTTTAGCCTTTCACCCCTATCCACAGCTCATCCCCTAACTTTTCAACGTTAGTGGGTTCGGTCCTCCAGTACGTGTTACCGCACCTTCAACCTGGCCATGGATAGATCAACTGGTTTCGGGTCTACACCCAGCAACTAGCGCCCTATTCGGACTCGCTTTCGCTACGCCTTCCCTATTCGGTTAAGCTTGCTACTGAATGTAAGTCGCTGACCCATTATACAAAAGGTACGCAGTCACCCCTTACGAGGCTCCTACTGTTTGTATGCACACAATTTCAGGATCTATTTCACTCCCCTCCCGGGGTTCTTTTCGCCTTTCCCTCACGGTACTTGTTCACTATCGGTCGATTACGAGTATTTAGCCTTGGAGGATGGTCCCCCCATATTCAGACAGGATTTCACGTGTCCCGCCCTACTTGTCTCTAGCCTAGTACCACTCAATAATTTTCACATACGGGACTATCACCCTTTATTGTTGGACTTTCCATTCCATTCTGTTAATTACTGAGATATCACTAGAAGGCTGTTCCCATTTCGCTCGCCACTACTCTGGGAATCTCGGTTGATGTCTTTTCCTCTTGCTACTTAGATGTTTCAGTTCACAAGGTTCGCTTCTCATACCCTATGTATTCAGGTATGGATACCACAAAAGTGGTGGGTTTCCCCATTCAGAAATCCCCGGATCAAAGCTTATTTACCAGCTCCCCGGGGCTTATCGCAGGTTATAACGTCTTTCGTCGCCTGTAATCGCCAAGGCATCCATCATGTGCACTTATTCACTTGATCCTATAACGAGCACCATTGCTAGTAACCGTTATAGGTTTTACTTCTACTTCTGACATGTTTGCCGTAATCCAAACTGTAAGTACTTTGTTAAGGACTTGGTAAAACTCGTTTGTATTACTGATTGATGATTCAATCTTTACCCTTATTACATTGTCAAATGTCCTCTCAAAGAAACATTTGACACTTTGCTTACTCAAATTTTTAAAGAACAGCCATAAATGGCAAAACTAAACAATCGTTGGATCGCTTAGTTTTGACATTTAGATGATGGTGGAGGATGACGGGATCGAACCGACGACCCCCTGCTTGCAAAGCAGGTGCTCTCCCAGCTGAGCTAATCCCCCAACGTCCCACTAAGTCTTGTTTCTGGCTGGTGGTGGGTCTGGTAGGACTTGAACCTACGACCCCTGCGTTATCAACACAGTGCTCTAACCAGCTGAGCTACAGACCCGTGGCTTTTATTGTCAACCGATAAGTGTGGGCACTAGGATTCAGCATCTTTTCTCTAGAAAGGAGGTGATCCAGCCGCACCTTCCGATACGGCTACCTTGTTACGACTTTACCCCAGTCATGAACCCTGCCGTGGCAGTCGCCCTCCTTGCGGTTAGGCTAACGGCTTCTGGCAAAACCCACTCCCATGGTATGACGGGCGGTGTGTACAAGACCCGGGAACGTATTCACCGCGACATTCTGATCCGCGATTACTAGCGATTCCAGCTTCACGTAGTCGAGTTGCAGACTACGATCCGGACTACGATGCATTTTCTGAGATTAGCTCCCCCTCGCGGGTTGGCAACCCTCTGTATGCACCATTGTATGACGTGTGAAGCCCTACCCATAAGGGCCATGAGGACTTGACGTCATCCCCACCTTCCTCCGGTTTGTCACCGGCAGTCTCTTTAGAGTGCTCTTGCGTAGCAACTAAAGACAAGGGTTGCGCTCGTTGCGGGACTTAACCCAACATCTCACGACACGAGCTGACGACAGCCATGCAGCACCTGTGTTCACTTTCTCTTACGAGCACCTAATGTATCTCTACTTCGTTAGTGACATGTCAAGGGTAGGTAAGGTTTTTCGCGTTGCATCGAATTAATCCACATCATCCACCGCTTGTGCGGGTCCCCGTCAATTCCTTTGAGTTTTAATCTTGCGACCGTACTCCCCAGGCGGCTGACTTCACGCGTTAGCTACGTTACTCAGGATGTAAATCCCGAACAACTAGTCAGCATCGTTTAGGGCGTGGACTACCAGGGTATCTAATCCTGTTTGCTCCCCACGCTTTCGTGCATGAGCGTCAGTGTTATCCCAGGGGGCTGCCTTCGCCATTGGTATTCCTCCACATATCTACGCATTTCACTGCTACACGTGGAATTCTACCCCCCTCTGACACACTCTAGCTATACAGTCACAGGCGCCATTCCCAGGTTAAGCCCGGGGATTTCACGCCTGTCTTGTATAACCGCCTGCGCACGCTTTACGCCCAGTAATTCCGATTAACGCTTGCACCCTACGTATTACCGCGGCTGCTGGCACGTAGTTAGCCGGTGCTTATTCTTCAGGTACCGTCATTCCCGGACTGTGTTAGAGCCGGTGTTTCTTCCCTGACAAAAGAGCTTTACAACCCGAAGGCCTTCTTCACTCACGCGGCATTGCTGGATCAGGGTTTCCCCCATTGTCCAAAATTCCCCACTGCTGCCTCCCGTAGGAGTCTGGGCCGTGTCTCAGTCCCAGTGTGGCTGATCGTCCTCTCAGACCAGCTACTGATCGTCGCCTTGGTGGGCTTTTACCCCACCAACAAGCTAATCAGGCATCGGCCGCTCTAATCGCGCGAGGTCTTTCGATCCCCCGCTTTCCCCCTCAGGGCGTATGCGGTATTAGCACAGCTTTCGCTGCGTTATCCCCCACGATAAGGTACGTTCCGATGTATTACTCACCCGTTCGCCACTCGCCACCAGGTGCAAGCACCCGTGCTGCCGTTCGACTTGCATGTGTAAGGCATGCCGCCAGCGTTCAATCTGAGCCAGGATCAAACTCTTCAGTTCAATTCCTGTGATCCTTGCGGATCGTCGCACTCATTCAAGAAATTGACTTGGTAATAAAACCAAATCTTTTTACTGTCTATGAGTACTATTTATTTACATCTGTCCCGAAGGACTGGATGCTTTCACTTAGTACCCACAATTATCGGTTGACTAATTTTTAAAGAGGGCTGACTTATTTCGTATTTCGTAAAACATTCAGCAGAGAGGTGAGACTATATCCCACTTTTTTAGGTTCGTCAACACCTTTCGTAGTCTTTTACTTAAAAAAGGTGAAGTTTTTTCTTTCTTTGGAAATAAACCCAATAAAAACAAGGGTTTAGTTTTCGAAAAAAAATTACCTTTTTTTAAAAAATTTCAATTTTTTTTGTGTTTTGCCTCAATCAGCCAAAAAATTATGCTGTTTTTTCATGTTTATTTAGCCTTTTTCCAACAAACCTAGGGAAAACCCTGAAATTTTCACCTATAACTGCTAATATGGTTTGATGAACAACAAATTAGCGAATAGCCACTTGCCTTCGAGCCTTTATACAGCTGGCCAGGCTGTACCCGTGCGCGAGCTGCATGCCGGTTATAGGCAAGAAATATTGAATCATTTATTGCAACTAAATGATGAAGATAGGCGCTTGCGCTTTGGCACACAGACCCCTCATGAGGTTATTCGTCACTATGTTGAACACCTTGATTTCAATAAAGACGTTGTTTTTGGTGTGTTTGATTTGAATCTTAAGCTTATTGGCATGGCACATTTAGCCTATCTACCAGAGCATAAGGGTCAAGCACGTGCGGCTGAATTTGGGGTCTCTGTATTGCCTGAAGGCCGCTCTCAGGGCTTAGGCACGGCTCTTTTGGAGCGCTCAGCAGTGCATTCACGCAATACCCGCATAGAGACTCTATATGTGCACTGCCTTGCCAACAACAAGGCGATGATGCATTTGGCACAAAAGGCTGGGATGACCGTTGAATATGCTTATGGTGATGCTGATGCCTGTCTCAAGCTTCCGCCAGCGAGTCCTGCGACCATTGTGGCAGAGGCTGCCAATGTGCATTGGGCTGATCTCGATTACGCCTTAAAAGAAAATCTCAAGCGCTCCAACCAAGCATGGTGGTGGCTCTTAGGCAGACCTGATCTTGCGCGTTAATTAATTAATTCGATTCCTGCATTAGTTCTTACTGGGTGCGCCACGCAATACCCAACCAGTTAGCGCTGATAAATCTGCGTCACTTAATTTTGTATTGGCAGGCATAGGGACTACACCCCAAGAACCAGATCCGCCCTTGGCAATTTTATTTTTTAGAAAAGCTTGTGCGCCTGGGGTGTTCTTATATTTTTCGGCTACAGATTGAAAGCTTGGGCCAACAATTTTTTTATTAATTGCATGACAACCTAAGCAGGCATTTTGCTTTGCAATAGCGTATGCATTGTCATCCTCAACAGTCGCTTGCGCAATCGGCACTAAAAAAGCGAGCATCGTAAAAAGAAAAACTATTTTTACGATTGCTCGCTTATTGAACATCACCAATCTCTATAAAAATTATTGGAATTTTGGTGGGCTGCTAGGCTGTGTTTGATCGGCCTTACCTTGTTTTTCTAAACGCATTTTTTCTTCTTGAGAAATGATGTCAAAGTAAACGAAAACTTCTTTTACACCACTAGTATTGCTTGCAACTTTTTTGGCGAGCTCTGCTTCGCTTTGCGTCAAGATACCCATCAAGTAAACACTGCTTCCTTCAGCAATAATAGCCATCGAGTTTGATGGCAGCTGGTCAGTAAAAATCATTTGTGACTTGATCTTAGACTCAAGATAGGAATCATTCGCGCGTGATGTGTAGGTGCTGTTAGGCCCTATAACCAAATCATTAAAGACCGAGCGTGCATTCTTCATTGCTTTTACGTAAGCGCCAGCCTCGTTCTTAATGTCATCATCTTTTACTTCACCAGTAAGCAATACTTTTTGGTTAAATGCAGTGACATTAATGTGTGCGTTATCACCAAATCGTTTTGCCAATGCATTCTCTGCCTCTAGCTCAATGCCCTTGTCAATTGCTTGCACTGCGGGGGTTCGACGATCTGCCATGATGGTTGCGCTAGCTGCTACGCCACCAACAGCAACTACCGCACAACCCGAGATCTGCGTTGCAACAAGAGTTGTGAGAAACAATGTTCTGATGAGTGAGGTTTTCATGTGGCTTTTTCTATATTGAAGTAACAATAATTTTTAATCTAGTAAAACGTGGTCTACACCATCACATAAGGCATGAAGTAAAACCAGGTGCGTTTCTTGAATGCGCGCAGTGCGAGTTGATGGTGCGCACAAATGAATATCGTCTTGATCTAATAGCTGAGCAATTTTTCCGCCACCATTGCCAGTAAGCGCAATAATTTTGATTCCCATCTTCTTTGCAGCCTCAATTGCTTTGATGACATTCTTTGAGTTTCCAGAAGTAGAAATTCCTATGAGAATGTCGCCTTTTTTTCCCAGCCCTCGAACTTGCTTACTAAAAATCTCATCGTAGCTGTAGTCATTTCCAATGGCCGTCAAAATTGAAGTATCTGTTGTCAGAGCAATCGCAGCCAGCTCTTGGCGCTCTCTCTCAAAGCGGCCAACGAGCTCTGCCGCAAAGTGCTGGGCATCAGCCGCAGAACCGCCATTGCCGCAAGCCATTACCTTGCCGCCAGCACGCAAACAATCCACCATCGCCAGTACGCCCCTAGCAACAGATTCTGGCAGTAGTTTTTCGGCCTCCTGCTTTACAGCAATGCTGTCCAAAAAATGCTGGGATGCGCGCTTACGCAGACGCTCATTAATCTCTTTTTCCATAGCATTATTATGCGCCAAAGATGCTCTAATTTCAGTAGCAATCAGCATATCTCAAAAGCAACGTATCCTCTTGCTAATTGTTTAACCTTTTCAGGCAGCCCCCATGGAAATTAGCTCATTTGATTTTTTAAAACAACAAGATTTGCCTGCTGGGGCTCTTTATATGGTTGCTACGCCTATTGGCAACTTGGGTGACATTACTTTGCGCGCCCTGCATGTTTTAAATGCAGTCGATGGGATTGCTTGTGAGGACACTAGACATAGCGCAGCACTACTGCAGCAATTTGGCATTCATAAAAAATGTTTAGCGCTACATGAACACAATGAAATCACTGGGGCACAAACTGTTATCCAACATCTGGCTAACAACGAGCGTTGGGCATATATTTCAGATGCAGGTACGCCAGGAGTCTCAGACCCCGGCGCAAGGCTGGTAAATGAGGTTCAAAAAGCAGGCCTAAGAGTCATACCTATTCCGGGAGCAAGTGCAGTCTCAAGCGCGATTTCAGCAGCCGGTTCCGTAATGCACAACTCGGAAGGTCGCTTTCAATTTTTGGGTTTTTGGCCCAATAAAACTAAAGGGCGTGATGCACTTATCCAAGATATTTCCAGCAGCAAAAAGGCAAGCATCTTTTTTGAGTCACCACATCACATTAAAGAGACTTTGGTTTTGCTCTCAAAAAATTTAGAGATCGGTCGTCAACTTTTAGTATGCCGTGAGTTAACTAAAAAATTTGAGCAGCTTGTATCACTTCAGGCGCAAGATGTTGCCAATTGGCTTGACACAGCAGAGAGCCTTAAGGGTGAATTTGTGATTGTGGTGGCAGGGCGCTCATCTAATGGTGATGAGGCTCCCGAGCATTCCTCTCTTTTGTTATGGGCAAGCGCACTAAGCCCCTATCTCGGCAGCAAAGAAATTGCCGCCGTTCTTTCGCAAACATTAGGCCTCAGCAAGAAAGAGGCGTATCAAGTTGCCTTAGATGCAAAGAGCGAGTAGATGGAAATAAAAAAGCTGGCACAAGGCCAGCTTTTTTATAGAAGTCAAAGATTTATTTAGCGTTGCTTGCAGGTGCCGTAGGCTCACTAGCATCTTTAAAATTCAATTGCGCAACTGGTTTAATGATTTGATCAGCAGAAGCAGCCGAATCTGCACGCTTGCCATTGTTCACAAATACCATTAACAACAAAATGATGATGAGTGGCACAAAAAAGCTTACAAACACCATGATGATGAGTTGTTTTGGGGACTTAATCAGATTTCCGTGCTCGTTGCTCATAAGAATTTATCGTTTAACGGTTTTAAGGGTTGCCTTACACTTATTATAACTAGAGATTAAACTTATAGGCACTTACAATATGAGAGAAACCAGTTTTTCACTAGCGCCCGTAGCTCAGTGGATAGAGTATTGGCCTCCGAAGCCAAGGGTCGCGCGTTCGATTCGCGCCGGGCGCACCACTAAGTAATATCGTTAAGCCTTGATTCTATTGAATTTGGGTGAATCTCAGGGCTTTTTCTCCGCCTCTTCTTTTGTCTGTGTGACAAATCTGCGCCCAACTCTGTGACAAATTATTTGGCACAGAATCCCTGCTGAGTACTAGCTTAGTTAAGCCTCTGTGTCATTTTTAGTCCCTGGCTTCTGGGGTTCTAATAAATCGGCAATTGTGCACCCAAAGTATTCACACAAGATATCGAGCACATCGAGCTCAATTCTTTCCACCCTCTCGTAATACATCCGCGTTAGCGTACCCCGATTCACGCCAGTGTCCCTCACTACATCTGAAATCTTCTTCTTGTGCTCTCCAAGCATCCGCGCCAGGTAAATCCGCAAAATAGTCTCCTAAAGATCATTATGTATCTTCAAATATAAATAAATACTTGCAATAGATCATAATAGGCATATAATGATCTACAGAAGATCACTTTTAGCCTTCATGACTACAAAATGATCATTTGATTGTAATGAATTTAAAGGAGCTTTACCGCTATGAACAACACCTATCTAACAACCGAAGAGCTATCGGCTCGCATCAAATATGACCCCCGCACGATTCGCGATCAGCTCAAGGACTCTGTCTTATTAGAGGGTCGCCACTATTTCCGCCCTTTTGGAGGTCGCAAGATTCTCTATATCTGGGAAAACGTGGAGCAAGACATGTTTAAAGCCATGGCTGCAATCTCGACAATTCCAATGGCTCAAGGAGATGCCCTATATGCCTAATATCCGCGTAAGAAAAGAAACGGGGCTACTGTACTTTGACTTTCAATACCTCAAGGTGCGGTGCCGTGAGCAGTCTCTATTAGAGGACTCCAAACTTAATCGCAAAAAGATGCAAAAGGTTTTAGATGAAATTACGGGCAAGATTAAGAGCCGTACCTTTTGCTATCGAGACTACTTTCCAGGCAGTAAACAGCTTCTTGCCATCGAATTGCTGGAAAACGGATCGCCACCAGAATCAATACCATCAAGGATTGACCCTTCTTTTAAGACTCAACCAACCCCTATTACAACCCTCCCCGTGCAAGCCCAAGCTAATGGGCCCTTGTTCTCTGACTTTGCCAATCAATGGTACTCAGAGATGGAAGTAGGGTGGAAGCGTTCCCATAGAACGACCACCAGAGGTGTACTGAATAACTCCCTAATTCATCAATTTGGCCCTAGACCAGTAAATGAAATCAAAAAGGGTGACATTCTTACCTTTCGGGCATCTTTAGCTAAGTTGCCGGGAATTAAGAACAAAGAGAGTCTTTCTGCTTCCCGCATTAATCACATCATGACTCCATTGCGGATGATATTGACAGAGGCTGCCGACCGATATGAATTTGCCCCGGCCTTTATCAATATCAAACCCTTAAGAGTGGGTAAGACTGATGTTCAGCCATTCACCATACAAGAAGTCCAAGATATTCTTCGCACGGTTCGGGCCGACTTTAAGAATTACTACATTGTTCGCTTCTTTACCGGCACTCGCACTGGTGAGATCGATGGCCTCAAATGGCAGTACGTCGATTTTGAGCGCCGTACGATTTCCATAAAAGAGACGATTGTGAATGACTATGAGGAAACTCCCAAAACCGGAGAATCCGAACGCGACATCCAAATGTCTCAGATGGTCTTTGATGCACTCTTGGCTCAACACAAAGTGACAGGGCAGGGCGTCTATGTTTTTGCAACCAGCGCGGGAACACCGATTTCTCATCGCAATATTTCTAAGCGAGTTTGGTATCCGCTCTTAAGATTGTTGGGCCTGAAAAAGCGAGTGCCCTATCAAACTCGCCATACCTTTGCCACCCTCATGTTGGCCTCTGGAGAAGCCCCCGAATGGATCGCACGTCAGATGGGACACACCACCACCACCGAGATGCTCTTTCGAGTGTACTCACGATTCATTCCAAACTTGACCCGCCAGGATGGAAGCGCCTTTGAAAGACTCATGGCAGCGCAGATGCAAGACCAGCCACACCCCATTGTGGATCCCCAATCACTCAATGAAGTAAGTGCCCACTCAGGTATAAATCCGAACAGCATTGGAGTGAATCATTTACCGAAAACTCAGAGTCGAGCAACTAAGGCAATTGAACAAACGCCACAATTGCCCGAGCCTCAGGCAATAAACCAACCCAAGTTGCCTCCTTTTGCCCCTCCGAATTTGCCAAATCAGCTACCCGACACTCGGGTAAATCCAAATGCCGATGCTGCGCTGATAGCCAATCCTTGGTTAGAAATTGCCAAACATTCGGGCCATTCTGTGCCCCCTAAAGTTAACTCAATCCCACCTTCAGATCACCCAGCGGGGACCCTGTTATTGCGAAGACCTTAGCGAGAAGATCGTTAGCTAGGCTTTGTAAACCAACCTAAAGCATTTGCCCAGCTTTGTGTTGACTTTCTGGGCCGCCTTCATGCACACATGACAGCGCCAGCGTGTACGAATAGCTCCATCACTGCTACGAAAACTCACAACTTGACCACCGTCAATCAACCGAGTCGAGTTGCAACTACTGCAATACCTTGTTGTCAATTTACACTCCAAAAAAATATTTCATCACCCCTTGCTCGATGTCAAAATGTTATCCAGCAATAGGACGTTCATTACTGATATGGCGCAAAGTAGCAGAAACTCTAGCCTGCCATCTATCGCCAGCAGTCTTGAGCTCCCGAATCGCATCGGGTGATAGGCAAATGTTAGCCGCCACCTTTTTAGGTGCTTTTTGTGGGCCATAAACCCCTATTTTTCATGAGGTATGTGGGTAGCATCTTGGGGCAGATTTGAACTCTCTGAAGTCCTCGCAAGGCAATTCTCTTACTTCACCTTCTTTATTGGTAAGGGCTAAGTTGCGTTTCATGGTCCTTTTCCTCTCTTTTCTTTGTCTGGGTCCCCTGTCGCCTCGCCTAGCCCAACTTCAGGGCGCAAACCCACAAGCCAAAGGTTTGGATTGGTAGGTTTACCATCTTTCAAGATTTCAAAATGCAAATGCGCTCCGGTAGTCCTGCCGGTTTTACCCACCTTGGCTATCGGAGTTAAGCGCTCTACTTTCATGCCCTTAGTTACCAAAATTTCACTGGCATGGGCGTAGCGCGTGGAATAACCATCCCCATGATTAAGTATGACCTCTTTGCCATACTCGCTATCCCAGCCAGCCTTGTCAACAATGCCTACTCCTGAGGAAAAAATCAGCGCCCCCATAGGGGCTTGAAAATCAATGCCTTGATGAGCGCTATACCCACGATTAATTGGGTCAATACGCTCGCCAAATGGGCTTGAGATATCAATATTCCTTTGAATGGGAAAGCCTATTGGCTTGCTACCCAACCAAGCAATGCGCTGATTGACATGCTCAATAGCATGATCAAGGTGATTATTTGCCTCTCTCAGTCCAGATAAGATACTTGCAAAAGCATCAAACAGACTTCCCGATAAATTATCATTGCCCTTGCCTCGATTGGGCAAGTAAGGGCCGCCCAAGGATTTGGCATTAGCACGTTCCTTGATAATGGCTGGCGGAGTGGCTAGAGCGATGAGCTTCTCATTAGCTAGCTGCAATTGAATAGCCTTCCTGTGGTGACTATCAAGCTCCGCCTGAATTTCAACTAGGCGAGTGCGATAAAAAGAGTTGAGGTTTTCTATCTCCACGGCAGTATGAAGATTGCCAAGTTGCCGAGCTAACTTTGGGTTGTATTCAACCGCCATCCGAAACCCAGCATATTGCAAGCCCACCCCGATGAAAATTAAGCAAGCCGAAAAGAGGAGCATAGCAATGCCAAGAGCTTTAAGGGTTAGATTAACCCTTCTAATTTTTCCAACCGATCCTGATACCCAAAATAACTGCATATCAAAACTTAATTAGCCGGCTGATTTTTTTTCTTAGCCTGCTCAATAACCAATTCACTCGAGGATGGATAATCAAGCTGATTTATTTCATCGAGCTTGCCAGTAATCTTGGCGCCAACCTCTAGGCCAATTGAGCCATAACGTATGTCACCTTGAACGCGAGCGGTGTTTAATAATTCCACCCGATTAGCCGAAAAAATGTTGCCATTTACCTCGCCTGAAATAATGACATGCTGCGCACGAACATCGCCTGTGACTTTGGCCCCCTTGGCTACAGCAATCGTCGCCTCCATCCCCTCCTCCTGAAAGATATTGCCGTTGACCACCCCGTCAATTCGAATGCATTGACTAATGATTAGATTGCCATCTATTCGTAAAGATTCCCCAATAATGGATTCAAAACTTTCATTAGACTTCCCTAGGGTTAAATTTTTTTTCTTAAACATAGACATTCTTTGTATAATGAAGGGTGGCGGCCTGTTTAAAAAAGTTGCGGCATAATTGCTAATGCATTCAGGCCACTCTGCCAATCCTCTCGATTGGCTACCCATGATCTTGATCATTGCGGGGAGGCAATTCTAGCCAAAAAATAATCCTAATCAATCTTAAGCTCGCTCAATGAAATGGCTTGACCAAGCAGCTCTGGCCTCACTCTGAACCCCTGATAGTAGATTTCAAATTGATTTAGTGTCTTTGAAACAATTTTAAAAGGAGGTCGTCCAAAAAAACTAAAGCCTTCGTTTGGCAATACTGTAAGCTCGCGCAACTTCCCGGTAACATCTTCAAAGCAAATGGTTTGCGCCACTCCTTTATTGAGCACATATATTTGATTGCCTGGTTTACTTGCCTTTGAGGGAATATACCCCGCGATGCTCAGATTGGGTGATTCAGGCAGTTGGCAAGACAATGTAGTATTTTTTTGGGGAGCAGAAGATCCCTGGGATTGCTCTAGACTTTGCCGTTCGGCTGGCTGGGCCGTAGCCAGTTCATCCATTGGATCTGCCTGCTCCACCGGAGGGGGTGGCCCGGAGCTTTCTTCCGCAACTAGCCCAGGCCGCTTAGCCTCTAAAATCGGGGGAACAGCAGCACACATTACAGCAACAATCATAGCGACCGCAATGCTCCAAAGTGGCCAAGTTTTTGCGCTTGTTTTTTTGGTTTTCTTGTTATCGATGACGGGCATGGATGGCTGGCTCTGCGGTTGACGTAGCTCCACCAATTTACAATCGGCATTTATTGCATCTGCATGAATTTTCGATGTATTCAAACTTAAGTCTGAGTCTACACCTGTTAGCATTTCACTCTGGGTGGCCTCAAAAGCCTCTTCGTGGCTTAGGCCCAAAATATCCGCCACCTTCTTCGCACACTGAAATTGAATTGCTAAAGTATAGAAAGCCCTGTGGCCGCCCTCTTCAATTTGCTGCAATTGAAGCTTGGAATAAGTTGTTTTTTTGACTAAGTCCTCAATGGAGAGGTTTAGAGACTCCCTGGCCTGTTTGAAGCGACTCCCAATAATTTTCGGCACATTAAACTCTTATCATTAAAGTCTAGATAGTCGTAAAAATACAGGCCGGTTCTGCTCTTGTCTATCCCATACTTATGGGGGGGGGGAATTTCAAAACCCACTCTTCGCGCCGACAAACGTCTTTGACAACCCCGAAAGGTAGCACGGGATTTGAAAATATTAGAATGGGCTAGCTGCCTATTTCAGCGATCGTGACCACACATTACGATTCATCGTGACAGATAAATGACCCGCTTTGATTTTTAGTACCACTCCAAGTGAACTGGCCCCACAAATCTGAACACCCCCATAAGTGAATTCTCTGCTATTTTAATAGGCCCTTTAGGCCAGAAAGTAGAGAGAGCAAATGGCAAGACGACCAAGACGTACCCACTCACCTAAGTTAAAAGCCAAAGTGGCGCTAGCAGCCATTGTTGGGGATAAGACCATCGCAGAGCTAGCAGTGCTGCATGATGTCCACCCCAACCAGATTACTGAATGGAAACGTCAGCTCGTAGACCGGGCAGCCGATGTCTTTGGAGGTGAACCCAATACCCCGCCTGTGGATCTGAAGGTGCTGCATGCCAAGATTGGTCAGCTGGCACTGGAGAATGATTTTTTGGAAAGCGCGCTTTGCAAAGCGGGGTTGCTGAGCGCAGGCAAATGATTGCTCCAGATCACGAACTGCCCATTAGTAGCCAAGCCAAACTCTTGAACATCAGCCGTGGCACGGTCTATTACTTGCCAAAACCCGCCTCAAGTAAAGACTTGGCAATCATGCGCCACATTGATGAGTTACATCTACAACACCCCACCATGGGAGCAAGGATGCTGCGCGATCAACTAAACCGCCAAGGCTTTAAGGTCGGCAGACGCCATGTATCCACGCTCATGAAGAAGATGGGCATTGTTCCGCTATCCTGCCAGAAGAACACGAGCGCCAAGCATCCTGGACATAAGATCTATCCTTATTTGCTACGCGCCATGAAAATTGACCGGGCCAATCAAGTCTGGGCCTTAGATACGACCTACATCCCCATGGCCAAAGGCTTTGTGTATCTGACTGCCGTGATTGACTGGGCTAGTCGTAAAGTATTGGCGGCTAAGGTGGCTATTACGCTAGAAGCCTGCCATGCCGTAGAAGTGCTAGAAGAGGCTTATCAAAAGCATGGCTATCCACAAATCGTGAATGTCGATCAAGGCAGTCAATTTACGGCAGAAGCCTTTGTTAGTCTGGTGACCCAATCAGGGGCGCAAATTAGCATGGATGGCAAAGGCTATTGGCGGGACAATGTCTTCATTGAAAGACTATGGAAAACTCTGAAGTACGACCACGTCTACCTGCATGCTTATGAATCCGTTGCCGATGCCAGAAGTAAGATCTTGGAGTTCCTTGCTTGGTACAACACCCAAAGGCCACACTCCAGTCTTGATAGAATGACTCCAGATGAGATGTATTTTAAGATCCTGCCCCCAGCATTAAAGGCAGCTTAAGCAGAGTAGAGAATCCACTTATAAATTGGGGAAAACTATTCAAAGGAGCAGAGCCAGTTCTATCAAAGCGGGTCATAATTGGTAATAAATTACTCATAAACCTGCATTAGATGGCCTAAATTTGAGCATGTCCCCCAAAGTCTTTGCTACGACAAAATTCATTTCTGCCTACGTCATCTGTGCCGCTTTAAATGGTTGCATGATGTATGGCGACGGTACGCCACCTCAGGTTACATTGCCAGATCAATGGCCTGCAAGTCAAAACGTTTCCAAAGAACAGTCTTTGCCTCTGTATCCATGGTGGCAACAGCTCAAAAGCGATGAGTTAAATGAACTCGTCAGCGAGAGTCTAAAAAATAACCGTCAAGTACTCCAGTCTATTAATAACATCGAGCAAGCTCAGGCACAACTTGATACGATCAAACTTGGCTGGCTACCTTCTCTCAATTTTTTTGGGGGATCAATCAATGGCAATACCACGCTATTTTTCCAAGGACTGTCTGTCCCAGTAGCTAATATAGGAGGCTTTGTTGGCTTTTTGCCCACCTATGTAGTGAATTTATTGCAGCAGCCAGCCAGGCAAAATCAGGCAGGGCAAATACTGGAGGCCTCTCAGGCCGACTACCTTGCGGTTAGAACGGCGATGATTGCCCAAGTAACTACCGCTTATGTAGCAGTACTGGTAACCGAACGCCAGACTCAGATACTGCGGGATATGCAGGAGTCTTTAAAAAAGCGTGCTCAAATCACCTCTTCTTTATCTGCAAGAGGCCTAGGTACTCAATATGGCCAGAATCAATTGGAGCTGGAGTTAAATGCAATCTCAGGCCAGCTTGCACAAAACTACGCAAATCATCAGGCTGCGCAAAATGCTCTTTTAATTCTGGTGGGCAGAGGAATTGGTCGAATTAAAACCAAGCAATCATTGGATCAAATTAATACCGATGTCCCATCCCCAGGAAATATGCCGGCATCTGTAGTGTCTACTAGACCAGATGTTGCTGCTGCAAGGGCAAGATTAGATGCTACAAACTATGGGGTGACCGCGACTGCCAGTTCGCTGTTTCCATCAATTAGCTTAAACGCATTGGTGACTAATATAAAAACCACTCAGAACGGATCAAACGCCAGCTCAAATGCTAATTTTCAGGCTGCGTACGCTGCATTGGTGCTTGACCCTAAGATAATCGGGGCTATTAGCTCCAGTAATGCAGTTTATAGATCGGCTGCTATTGCTTACATTGATATAGTTAATTCTGCATTACGTGAAACTGATGATGCGTTATCTGCATACGATGCCCAAAGAGTAAAGCTATGGCATGACACTGAAGCATTTGTTAAAGCTAAAAATAATTTGAAAATATCAGAGTCAATGTATCGGCAGGGTTTACTCTCTGAATCGCAGTTTCTTGAAAATAAAGCCCAATATAACTTGGTAGATGCTGCAGTAACGCAGACAAAGCTTACTGAGTTAATTGCAATGGCTAAGTTATATCAAAGCATGGGCGGTGGATCAATTTATGAAGAACAAAATCTTGAAATATCTAACGGAACAGTACGACCTACTCAAAAGTAAACTTGCCCAGCTCAATTTGCGTCAGAAATTGGGCAGGGTCAACTTTGCTACAGCAATCTTCGCCTTGGGTGGATTGCTTGCCATCGGATACTTTTTAACTTCTTTATTTACATTAACTGACAATGCTTACATTGTCCGCATTCAAACGCCAGTTTCTTCGAAAGTGGCCGGATCAGTTGCTGAGGTTTTGGTTAAGAATGGGCAGGTAGTTAAGCCGGGAGATACTTTAGTAAAGCTAAATTCGGATAACTACAGATTACTCTTTGAGGCTGCAGATGCGCAATATGAAAAAGGCTTAACCAGTATTAAAGCCCTATCCAAAAAAGTTGATCTTACAAAGCACAACTTGCAGGCAGCCAAAGAGAATTTAGAAATTCTTAAAAATCAATATCGCCAAAAAAATCATCCATCAGTGAAAGGCGGCATTCCACAAATTGAGCTCTCTGATTTGAAGCATAAGATTGAGGCTCAAGCAAATATCACAGCAGGGTTCGCAGATCAGCTGGAAATAGATCAATACGAAGTTGAGATGGCTAAAAATAATTTGACAGTATTAAAGAGCGCCAGAGATCAGGCAGAAATTGTTTTAAATGATTCCACAATTAAGGCTCTTACGGATGGTCAAGTCCAAAACGTCTTTTTAGGTATTGGTAAAAATATAGCGCCCGGAGAAACGTTATTTACTCTAGTAAATGGCGGCAATGTATATGTCCAAGCCAATATCGAAGAAACAGATTTGGCTGGCGTAAAGCAGGGCGACAAAGTAACGGTATACCCAAGAATCTACTTTGGAAGCAAATCGTTCGAAGGGGTTGTTGTTAGCAATCCATTTGGCATTACTAGGCAAATTACCCAACCCTTCACGGGTAATCAAATTATTGCCACAGAAAATAAATGGCTTTTACTTCCTCAAAGACTTCCAGTAATTATTGAAATAACAAGCACTGATCCTAAGTATCCTCTTGAGAATGGGATGTCTGCGTATGTTCGTATACGCGGTCAGTAGCCCCTTATTTGATCGGGCAGACCCTTATTGGGTGTGCCGCCTGTCAGCCTTAAAAGTGGCTTATGTTGGGGTTGTGCTTTTTATCGTTAATGCATTCTTTAAATCACCAACAGTTCCAGTTCTAGAAATGCTAGTTACGGCTGTTGCCGTTGCAGCAACTGAATTGCCGCCAATGAATTCCCGTAAGAAAAAGGTCCTAGGCTACATTTGCATCGCCATACTTTGCGTCATTACCAACTCTATTTTTGGGTTGGCTTCCTATTTCAAGTGGGGTTTATTGGTCGGCGTAGGAGTATGGTCGTTGATTCTTTACCGCCTCATTGCTAAAGATGGCATGAGCGCGAATGTAGTGGGTATATTGATTCTGATCGGAATCGTCTCGCTTGAGGGAGATGTTGCAACCGATCTTAATGGCGTGATTAATCACGCTCTATTCTATTTTGAATATGCTGCTGCAGGATTATTTGCTTTGCTTCTTTTTCCAAATCTTCATGATCGGGTTATTAAAAGTGCAGCGCTTCGCTTAATAGAGGCTGATCGCCAATTTATTGGGGGCGATTCAAATTTGAACAAGTTTGATAATCAGACCTTGATGAGCTTGTTGGCGATGCAAAACCAGGCTGAGCAAGTTCAGCCAGCCATCTATGGATTAATGCCATTCTTCAAGTCACTCCAGCTCCAGATCAGGGGTAATTCATTTGCTCAAAAAATACATGCCAAATCCACGCTGGATGTGCTTGATGTAATTCATCGTTCTATCTGCCAATCACGTGTAATAGAGCTAGATAAGCTGACGCAGAGCACTGAGGTTTTGAGAGATGCCAAATTGGCCGCTACCATAAAAGATCTAGCTGAGTATTGGAATTCAAAATGCCTAGCCTAAATTTTAAAAATAGAATTTTGCAGGTCGTGGGGCTAATTGTTCTCTCACTTCTAGTTGCTCAAGTTTTGCAGTGGGATCAAGGATTATGGGTAGCAGTATCGGTGACTGCGATCATTGGACCCTTTAGCGCAAGTTTGACAATAGAAAAGTCCCGCAACCGAATCATAGGCACCATTGCTGGATTGCTAATAGCCACAGTTTTGGAAATATTCCTAAGATATAACAATCAGCTTGTGTTTCTTGTGGGCATTATTTTGGCTTATGTGTTGGGGTTTGCTGTTCAGCAAAACTATCGTTACTTCATTATGGTTGTAACCGTGGCGATTTGTCTTAATTTTGAATATATGAATCTGCCATTTACCTCTTTTGAGCCAATATCGTTTCTCATTGCACGTTTTATGGCTGTTTTAGCGGGCATCACTTTATTTTTGTTTATTCAAAAATATGTATATGGAGTCCGTAATGCCAGAGTTGAGTTAGTAGAGTCGACTCAAAAAATTGCAGCTAGTATTTCCAAGAATCTCTTTCAACTTAGCACTTTGGCAGGTGTCGATCAGGCAATGGCGCTAAAAGCAGAGTCAGAATCTTTTGAAGAGTTACTCTCCGCTTCTGGGTATGGACTTGGCGGCCCGTGTAATGAGCTACGTGCTGCCAATAGGATTAATAGAGTGCAACAAAGAGTGATATCGCTCCTTTTAGATCTCTCCTATGCCCAGCAGGAGCCTGTCGAAATGCAGGCCAAAATAAAGTCTACGATTCAAAGAAGGGCGCTGAAGCTAAATAATGCCCTTAGCAAGTTCACTCAAATAACGTCTCTTAACTACAGAACATGACTAATTTTCAAAACCCACTCAAGCTACTCAATTTTTATGCTGAGAATATCTTTGGCGGAGGTATTGATGTTTTTATGCTCAGCGCAATCCTCATTTTTGTTATTCATAGTTTTTTAGTACTTTCTGCGTATTTCAGACCAGCGTGACCACCCATTTCAGGCAAATGACCGGTCATTTCAGAGTGAGCGTGACCACCTGTTTCAGAATCAGCGTGACCGCTTTTGCACCTTCCTCTGAAATGCATTTTGCCT